>NZ_JAGIOB010000001.1:2939962-4409943 GCF_017876495.1 Microlunatus capsulatus
ACCGCGCACAGGTCCAGGACGGTGTCGGCCGCGGTGAGGCGCGGCGGCGACCCGACCGAGCGGGGCGAACGGACGTCCGGCCGCTCGCGCCGGAAGGCCCAGGGGCCTCGCACCGTGGGACGGCTCGGGAGCGGGCAGAGGACGTCGACGACGTCGGGAGGCTGGGGTGAGATCTCCCAGAGGTGCCCCGAGGCCTCGGGTCCGAGCCGCGCCTCGTCACCCGCAGCGAGGACGCCAGCCCAGGCCCACGCGCGCCAAGGTGGCGCGGCAGCGCTGGTGAGCAGCAGCCCGCGAGCGAGGCGCTGCCACTGCTGCTGGGCGCAGAGCCGCTTGACCACCGTCGGGGTGACGCCGTGGCCGACGGCCTGCTCGAGGGTGAGGACGCCGTCCTGCAGGGCGGCGAGCCGCAGGAGGCCGTCGGAGATCCGGGTCCGGGGTTGCATGACGGCACCCTCCGGACGCGCCCCACCACCAGCACACGGCGAGCGAGCCTTGTGCACGCCCGCAGGCCGGATCCTGTGGAGACTTCGGGGTCGACTTCGACCCCGAAGTCCCCACAGACTCAGCCGAGGTCCTCGAAGACCAGCGTCAGCTGGTGGGCGCCGGGCCAGAGGGCGTGCTGCGGGAGCACGTCCGGGCCGCAGGCCCGGCTCCCGACGCCGTGCACGGCGGCGTCGACGAACAGGTGGGTCCGGTCGCTAGCGGGGAGCTCGTGCGGGTGCGGGGCCCGGTCGACCTGCTGCGGCGTGTGCCGGCTCAGGGTGAAGCCGGGCAGCCGGCCGGCGGTGTCGGTCGCGGTGCGCAGCCGCAGGGCCACGCCGTCGGGCCCGGACAGCTCGAGGTGCCGCAGGTCCGAGCGGTGCCCGGTCTCCTGGGGCCGCGAGTAGGGCACCGACAGCTCGTCGAGGCCGGCGTCGAAGCGGCCGACGCGGGCCGCGGTCCGGGTGTCGGGGTAGGACTCGGCCGGACCGGTGCCGAACCAGGCCGCCCGCTCCACCGTCGCGGGCAGGTCGAGGCGGACGCCGACCCGGGGCCACGTGCAGTCCCAGCCCGTCGAGGGGACGACGTCGACGAAGCAGCCCAGGCCGCCGTCGACCCGCTGCCAGCGGGTCCGGACCTCCACCGACAGCCCGCTGTTCGCGGTGCCGACCCGCACGGTGCTGACGACCGACGTCTCGTCCGCCCGCAGGTCCAGCAGCCGGTGCACCAGCCGGTCGAGACCGCGGGCGCGCCAGCGCTGCTCCGACGACGGGCCGGCCTCGCCGGTGCCGTAGGGCGTCTCCTCGGGCGTGGCCATCTCGTAGGAGCCGAAGCTCGCGCCCCGGTCGTTGTCGGTCGGCGCCCGCCACAGCTCCAGGCGGGGGCCGTCGACGTCGAGGCCGTGCAGCCGGGTGAGCCGGCCGGTCCGCGGGTCGAAGGTCGCCGGGCCCAGCGTCAGCGGCGCGGCCGACGTCACCAGGGCCGGCAGGGCCGCCGGCCGGGGGAGGACGGGCCGGACGGCGGTGCGCACGGGCCGGGCGGCCTGCACCCGGCCGAGCACGTGGCCCGCCGGGGCCCACGGCTGGTCGTCCGCCAGCTCGACGCGGACGTCCCACCAGCCGCCGTCGGCGCCGTCGACCAGCGCGTCAGGCAGGGCCACGGAGGCCGACGCCCCGGGCGCCAGCACCGGCACGTCGAGGACGGTCTCCTCGCCGAGCGACCCGTCCTCGGCCGAGACGACGGCGGCGACCACGCGCAGGTGGGCGGTGTCGGCGGTGTGGTACCGGTTGCGGACGCCCAGCACCGGGCCGGCCAGCGTCAGGACGACCGGCGTGTGCACGGCCGCGAACTCCGCCACCGAGGGGGTCGGGGTGTCGTCGGGCAGCAGCATGCCGTCCATCACGAAGTTGCCGTCGTGCACGACCTCGCCGAAGTCGCCGCCGTAGCCGTAGAAGGGCGTCCCGTCGGCGGCGCGGGTGGCCAGGCCGTGGTCGCGCCACTCCCAGACGAAGCCGCCGTGCACCCGCGGGTACCGCTCGGCCAGCGCGTCGTACTCGGCGATCGCGCCCGGTCCGTTCCCCATCGCGTGCACGTACTCGCACATGAGGAAGGGCTTCGAGCGGACCCGCTCGGCCTCGGCGGGACCGGTGTGCCGGACGGGGCCGACGCCGCTGCCGATCGCCTCCAGCTCGACCAGCGCCGGGTACATCCGGGAGTAGACGTCGGTGTACTGGCCCGTGTAGTCGCCCTCGTAGTGCACGGGGCGGCCGGGGTCGCGCCGGTGCACCCACTGGGCCATGGCGGCCAGGTTGCGCCCGGTGCCGGCCTCGTTGCCCAGCGACCAGATCACGACGCAGGGGTGGTTCTTGTCCCGCTCGACGGTCCGCTCGATGCGGTCCAGGTAGGCCGCCGTCCAGCGGGGGTCGTCGGACGGGTTGTCCCGCCAGCCCTGGAACTCGAAGCCGTGCGTCTCCAGGTCGCACTCGTCGATGACCCAGAAGCCGAGCTCGTCGGCCAGGTCCAGCACCCGCGGGTGCGGCGGGTAGTGGCTGGTGCGGATCGCGTTCACGTTGGCGCGCTTCATGGTGACCATGTCGGCGCGGGCGTGCTCCTCGTCGAAGACGCGGCCCCGGACCGGGTGGGTCTCGTGCCGGTTGACGCCGCGGAAGGTGACGGGCGCCCCGTTGACGAGGAACCGGTCGCCCTCGACGCGCACCTCGCGGAAGCCGACGCGGACCGTCACCGTCTCCCCGGACGAGGCGACCTCGACGGTGTAGAGGCGGGGCGTCTCGGCGGTCCAGGCCTGCACCTCCCCGACCTCGAACGCCGCCAGCGCGGCCGCGTCGGCGAAGACCTGCTCGACGCCCAGCTCGGGCACCCGGACCCTCACCGGCCAGGCGGCCGGACCGGCCTGCAGCACGGGGAGCAGCGTGCCGCGGAACCCGGCGCCCTCGGCGTCGGCCACCAGGCCGGGCTGCAGCCAGACGTCGTCCAGCGCGCCGACCGGGCGGCCCAGCAGCGTGACGCTGCGGAAGATGCCGGGCAGCCACCACTGGTCCTGGTCCTCGAGGTAGCTCGCCGCCGACCACTGCGAGACGCGGACGAGCAGCTCGTTCTCCCCGGGTCGCAGGGCCGCGGTGACGTCGAACTCGCTGACCAGCCGGCTGCCCGTGGAGACGCCGACCTCCGTGCCGTTCAGCCACACCTGGTGGACCGACTCGACGCCGTCGAAGCGCAGCAGCACCCGCTCCACGTCCCAGCCGGGGTGGTCGAAGGCGCGGCGGTGGTCGGCGGTGGGGTTCTCGTCGGGCACGAACGGCGGCTCGACGGGGAAGGGGTACTGGACGTTCGTGTAGATGGGCCGGCCGCGCCCCGCGTCGACGGGGACGCCGTCGGGACCGAGCACCCAGTGCGACGGCACCGTGACGGTGCCCCAGCCGCCGTCGGCCGCGGGGGGCTCCGCCAGCCCACGGTGGCTGGGGTGCAGCCGGAACTGCCACTCCCCGTCCAGGCTCAGCGACGGCGCGTCGCTGGGCAGCCAGGCGCGGGGGGTGCTGCGCGAACCGGATCCGGGGCTGACGTCCTCGACATGGTGGGCCACGGGCGCCGACGCTACCGCCCGGGGTGCCGCCGGCGCCCGTCCCGGCCGCCGGTTCGCGCGGGGTCCGCCGCGCCGGGTAGCATGCCAGGGTTGTCCGGCGGCAGACCGGACGTGTTCGTAACAGCCCGAGGCCGACGGCGTCTCGGTAGTCGAGAGGTTGTTCATGGGTTCGGTCATCAAGAAGCGCCGCAAGCGGATGGCGAAGAAGAAGCACCGCAAGCTGCTCAAGCGCACCCGCATCCAGCGCCGCCGCGCCGGCAAGTAAGACCCAGCGGAGCGATGGCGCGGGTCGTCCTGGTCACGGGGGTCTCCCGTGGCCTGGCGGCCCGCGTCGCCCGCACCCTCGCCGCCCCCGGTGACCTCACCGTGGTGGGCGTCGACGTCACGCCGCCCCGGTACGACCTGGGTGCGGCGACCTTCGTGCGCGCCGACATCCGCAGCCCCGTGATCGCCAAGGTGGTCAGCGGGCGTGGTGTGGACACCGTCGTGCACATGGCCGTGGTCTCCGCGCCCGCCGCGGCGGGCGGTCGCGCGTCGATGAAGGAGATCAACGTCATCGGCACGATGCAGCTGCTGGCGGCGTGCCAGCAGGCCGACGGCTTCGCCAAGCTCGTCGTGCAGAGCTCCGGGTCGGTCTACGGCGCCTCGCCGCGCGACCCCGCCCGGTTCACCGAGGACATGGCGGCGAAGGTGGCGCCGCGCGACGGCTACGGCAAGGACGCGGTCGAGATCGAGGGCTACGTCCGCGGGCTGGCCCGCCGACGGCCCGACGTCGTGGTCACCACCCTGCGCCTCGGCAGCCTCGTCGGCGCCGGCGCGGACGGCCTGCTCACCCGCTACCTGTCGCTCCCGGTCGTCCCGCGCGTCGCGGGCTTCGACGCCCGGTTCCAGCTGCTGCACCCCGACGACGCCGTGACCGCCCTCGAGCTGGTCACACGGCGCGACGTCCCCGGCACCTTCAACGTCGCCGCCGAGGACGTCGTGACCCTGGGCCAGGCCGTCCGCCGGACCGGTCGGCTGGCCGCCCCGGTGCCGCAGCCCGCCGCCCCGCTGGTGGCGCGGGTCTCGCGCCGCGCCCGGCTGGCCGACATCACGGCCGATCAGGTCGCCGCCCTCACCTACGGCCGCGGCCTCGACGTCACCCGGTTCCGCGCCGCCACCGGCTTCACCCCCCGCTACAGCAGCCGCCAGGCGCTCGACGACTTCGCGGCCGCCGGTGCCCCCGGCCCGCTCGACCCCGACCGGCTGGGTGCTGCCCTGGACCCCGACCGGCTCCGCCGCGGGCTGGACCGCGTCCTGGGCCGCGGGGACACCACCCGTGGCTGAGCCCGCCGCCCCGACCGGCTGGGCCGCCGTCCGCGCCGAGCTGCGCGGCCTGGTCGGCGACGTGCGCCGCGAGCTGGCCGCCGCCGGCCGGCCGCCGCTGCGGGACGCCGTCGCCGAGCCCCTGCTGGTGGCCGCGGCCGCCGCCGACGCCGTCGGGCTGGAGTGGGAGCAGCCGCTGGCCGAGCTGGTCGGCTTCGTCCGCTCCCGGCTGACCGGGGACTACGCGGTCGACGACTTCGGCTTCGACGCCGACCTCACCGAGCGCGTCTTCCTGCCGCTGCTGCGCCCGCTGGTGCGGCACTGGTTCCGCGTCGAGGTGCGGGGCGCGGAGAACCTGCCGGCCGACGGGGCGGCGCTGCTGGTCTCCAACCACGCCGGCACCATGCCGCTGGACGGGATGGTGCTGCAGAGCGTCGTCTTCGACGAGACCGGCCGGCACGTCCGGCTGCTGGGCGCCGACCTGATCTTCGCCACCCCCTTCTCCCACGACCTCGCCCGGCGCACCGGGACGACGCTGGCCTGCCGCGAGGACACCGAGCGGCTGCTCGCCGCCGACCAGCTGGTCGCGGTGTTCCCCGAGGGGTTCAAGGGCCTGGGCAAGCGCTACGCCGACCGCTACAAGCTGCAGCGCTTCGGCCGCGGCGGCTTCGTCTCGGCGGCGGTCCGCGGGCAGGTCCCGATCATCCCCGTCTCGGTCGTCGGCTCGGAGGAGATCTACCCGCTGCTGGCCACCGCCCCGCTGCTGGCCCGCGCGCTGGGGGTGCCCTACGTCCCGGTCACGCCGCTGTTCCCCTGGCTCGGCCCGCTGGGGCTGGTGCCGCTGCCCAGCAAGTGGGTGGTCCAGTTCGGCGAGGCGATCACCACCGACGAGCTGCCGGCCGGCGCGGCGGAGGACCCGATGGTCGTCTTCAGCATCACCGACCAGGTCCGCGAGACGATCCAGCAGACGCTCTACGCCCTGCTGGTGCAGCGCCGCGGCGTGTTCGGCTGAGGGGCAGGCCGTGACCTGGGCGCTGGTGCTGCTGCTCGCCGCGACGGCCGGCTTCACCGTCGCGGTCGTGCACCGGGCGCCGCGCCGGCCCCCGGATCCGCCGGCGTCCGACCGCTCCGGCCCGCCGGACCTGCGCGGGCTGCTCGACGCCGGGGCCGCGGTCCTCGCGCTGCTGGCCGTGGTCGTCGCCGGGACCGTGGTCCTCACCGACCGGCCCGACCAGGGGGCGAAGCTCGCCGTGCTGGGCCTGCTGTCCTACCTCGTCCACGTCGTCGCGGCCGCCGTGCTCACCCGGCCGCGGGCCCGCCGCCGGCCCTGGACCCGGGCCGGCTGACCCCGACCCGCCGAGCCCGGGTCAGCGGCGCAACATCCGCCGCAGCGCCACGCCGACGGCGAAGGCGCCCGTGGCCCCCGCGGCACCCCCGGCGCCCAGCAGCCCGGCCCGCGCGGCCCGGCGCCCGCGCCGGAAGTCCCGCACCGGCCAGCCCTGCTCCTGCGCGTGCCGGCGCAGCCGCTTGTCCGGGTTGATGACGGCCGGGTGGCCGACGACGGAGAGCATCGGCAGGTCGTTCACGGAGTCGGAGTAGGCCGAGCACCGGTCCAGGTCCAGCCCCTCGGCCAGGGCCAGCGCGCGGACCGCGTCGGCCTTCGCGGCCCCGTGCAGCAGCTCACCGCGCAGCCGGCCGGTGTACACGCCGTCGACGTGCTCGGCGGTCGTGCCCAGCGCGCCGTTGAGGCCGAGGCGGGCGGCGATGATGCCGGCGACCTCGACCGGTGCGGCCGTCACCAGCCAGGCCTGCTGCCCCGCGTCGAGGTGCTGCTGGGCCAGCGCCCGGGTGCCCGGCCAGATCCGCGGGTGGATGGCGTCCTCGTAGGTCTCCTGCCCGATCTCCTCGAGCTCGGCGACGGTGTGGCCCTCGATGAAGGAGAGCGACGCGGCCCGCGCGTCCTCGATGTGGGTGGGGTTCTCCCGGCCGACGACGCGGAACCAGACCTGCAGCCAGACGGCCTTGGCGATCACCCGGCTGCCGAAGAACCCGTGCCGGTACAGGCCCTTGGCCAGGTGGAACATGGACGCGCCCTTGATCATGGTGTTGTCCAGGTCGAAGAACGCGGCGGCCCGCGGGTCGGGCTCGGTGTGCAGCGGGGCGACCTCGACGGCGGAGGCGCCGACCCCGGGCAGGGGGCGGACGTCGTCCTCGTGGACCTCGGTCCCGTGACCGGTCCCCGACGCCGGGGCCGAGCCCTCAGCATCGCTCATCCGTTCACCCTAACGCCCGCCGTGCGGCGCCCGGCCGCGCGGAACGGCGGGAGCGGCCCGGTCGTGCCCGACCCCGTCGCGGGCGGCGCTGTGCCAGACTCCTGCCGTGCAGAGCGCGCAGCCGGGCGTCCCGCTCGTCACCGTGCCGCCGGCCCGGTCCGGAGCCTGGTCCAACGTGGCCGACCTCGTCGCCGCCCGCGCCGCCGAGCGGCCCGACGCCACCGCGCTCGTGCAGCCCGCACCCCCCGCCGGCCCCGCCCCCCGCCGCACCCTCACCTGGGCCGCGCTGGACGCCCGCGTCAGCGCCGTCGCCGCCGGGCTCAGCGCGTCCGGCCTGCTCGCCGGCCAGCGCGTCGGCCTGCTCGGCCCGGCCTCGGCGGACTGGGTGGTGGGCTACCTGGCCGCGCTGCGGGCCGGGGTGGTCGTCGTCCCGCTCGACCCCGGCGCCCCGCCCGGGCAGACCGCTGCCGCGCTGGCCGGAACCGGCGCGCGCGTGCTGCTGGCGCCCGACGGCGTCGCGGTCCCGGACGGCGTGACCCGCCTCCCGCTGTCCGAGGACGGCCTGGCCGCGCTGGCCGCCGACCCGGCCCTGGTCAGCTCCCCGGCCGACGTCGAGAGCCTCGCCGTGCTGCTCGCCACCGCGGGCACCTCCGGCCGGGCCCGCGCCGCGATGCTCACCCACCGGGCGCTGCTGGCCCACGTCGAGCACGTCGGCCGGCTCGGCGTGCTGGGGCCCGACGACGTCCTGCTGGCCACGCTGCCGCTGTTCCACGTCTTCGGCCTGAACGCGGTGCTGGGCGGCTGGCTGGGCTCGGGCGCCCGGCTGGTCCTCGCCGACGGCCCGCGGGAGGGCCTCGCCGCCCTGGTCCGGGCCGAGGGCGTGACCGACCTGCCGCTCGCCCCCTCGACGCTGGCGCGGCTGCTGGCCGAGCCCGACCTCGACGCCGGCCTGGGCCGGCTGACCACCGTCGTCGCCGGGGCCGCCCCGCTGGCCGAGGAGCTGGCGGCGGCCTTCGAGGCCCGGACGGGGCTGCGGGTGGAGCGCGGGTACGGGCTCACCGAGGCCGCGCCCGGGGTGACCGCGACGTTCGGCGGCACGGGCGGCGGGCCCGGCCACGTCGGCCCGCCGCTGCCCGGGGTCGAGGTGCGGGTCGACGGCGAGCCCGGCGAGCCGGGCGAGATCGCCGTCCGCGGCGCCAACCTGTTCTCCGGCTACTGGCCCGACGGCACGGGCGGCCCCGACGCCGACGGCTGGTTCGCCACCGGCGACATCGGCTACCTCGCCGACGGCGAGCTGGTCCTGGTGGACCGGGCGCGCGAGCTGGTGGTCGTCGACGGCTTCCACGTGTACCCCGCCGAGGTGGAGCACGCCATCATGGAGCTGCCCGGGGTCGAGGCCGCCGCGGTGGTCGGCCGGCCCGACGCGCGCAGCGGTGAGCAGCTGGTCGCGTTCGTCGAGGGGCGCGGGCTGAGCGCCGAGCGCGTCGAGGCCCACTGCGGGCAGCGGCTGGCCCGGTTCAAGCGGCCGGTGGCCGTGCACGTCCTGGACGCGCTCCCGCGGGGGGCCACGGGGAAGATCCGGAAGGGGTTGCTGAGAGAGATGACGCGCACCGAGCAGGACCGGGCATGACGGCCGGCGGGGCGCCGGCCCAGGAGCGGGTGCTGGTGCTGACCCGGCCGGGCTGCCACCTCTGCGAGCAGGCGGTGGAGGTCGTCTCCCGGGTGTGCGCCGAGACGGGGACGGGCTGGTCCACCCAGGACATCACCACCGACGCCGAGCTGCTGCGCCGCTACACCGACGAGGTGCCGGTGACCTTCGTGGACGGCACGCAGCACGACTTCTGGGCCGTGGACCCGGCCCGGTTGCGCGCGGCGCTGGCGGGTAAGGCCTAGCCCGACCGTATTTGTGCGGCCCGGTCGCGGCTCCTAGAGTTGTGCCGACCAGCGCGTTCGCCCCACAGACCAGGAGAGGTGTGTCTTCCGCCGAGACCTTGCGTGAGGCTCGTGACGACGCACACCCGAACCCCGCGGAGACCGCACCCGACCCGGCCGCCGGCGAGACGGCGCCCCGGGGGATCCCTGACGCCACCGTGGCCCGGCTGCCGGTCTACCTCCGGGCCCTGGCCCAGCTCTCCGCCGGGGGCACCGTCACCGTCAGCAGCGGCGAGCTGGCCGAGGCGGCCGGCGTCGGGCCCGCGCAGCTGCGCAAGGACCTCTCCCTGCTGGGCTCCTACGGCACCCGGGGCGTCGGCTACGACGTCGCCCACCTGCGCTTCGAGGTCGCGCGGGCGCTCGGGGAGGCCGAGGAGTGGCCGGTGGTCATCGTCGGGCTCGGCAACCTCGGCACCGCGCTGGCCAACTACTCGGGGTTCCGCTCCCGGGGCTTCCGCGTCGTCGGGCTCGTCGACCCCGACCCGGCGCTGGTCGGGCGGCGCATCCACGGGCTGGCCATCACCGACCTCCGCGACCTCGAGGACCTGCTGGCCCGGACCGGGGCGGTGATCGGGGTGGTGGCGACGCCGTCGGAGGCCGCCCAGGACGTCACCGACCGGCTGGTCCGCCGCGGGGTCACCAGCATCCTCAACTTCGCGCCGGTCCCGCTGGCCGTGCCGGACGGCGTGCACGTGCGCAAGGTGGACCTCGGCCAGGAGCTGCAGATCCTCGCCTACCACGAGCACCGCCGGGCCGAGGACGGTGGGACGCGCGCTGGTCCCGCCGCCGGCCCGGGCACCATCGAGCCGGTGGACGCCGGCGACCCGAACCCCGTGCCGGTGCCGGCGGGCGCTCCCGCCCGCGCCCTGGCGCACTCCGCAGGTCACACCGAGGACGAGGACTGATGAGCATTCTGGTGGTGAGCGTCTCGCACCGCTCGACGAGCGTGGGCATGCTGTCGAGGCTGGCGATGGACGCCACCGCGACGGCGGCCCTGGCCGAGCAGCTGGTGGCCTCCGACCACGTCGACGAGGCGGTGGTGCTGTCCACCTGCAACCGGACCGAGCTCTACGCGTCGGTCTCGCGCTTCCACGGCGGCCTCGACGACGCCGTCGAGGCGCTGGCCGGGGTGGCCGGCCTCAGCGTCTCCGAGCTGCGGACCCTGTGCGCGGTGTTCTTCGACGAGGGCGCGGTGGCCCACACCTTCTCGGTGACCGCCGGGCTGGACTCGGTCGTGCTGGGGGAGAGCCAGATCCTCGGCCAGGTCCGGACGGCGCTCAGCGTCTGCCAGGCCGCCGGCACCGTCGGCACCGTGCTCAACTCGCTGTTCCAGCAGGCGCTGCGGGTGGGCAAGCGCGTGCAGACCGAGACGGGCATCGGCTCGGCCGGCCGCTCCCTGGTCACCGCCGCCTACGACCTGCTGGCCACCGAGCGCGGCGGGCTCGAGGGCCGCCGGGTGCTCGTGGTCGGGGCGGGGCAGATGGCCGGCCTGGCCGCCCGGACCGCCGCCGCGGCCGGCGCCCACGTCAGCTGCGCCAACCGGACGCTGGCCAGGGCCGAGCGGCTCGCCGAGGCCGTCGGCGGCCATGCCGTGCCGCTCGACCAGCTGGACGCCGCCCTCGCCGGCACCGACGTGCTCGTCACCTGCACGGGCGCCCGCTCGATGAGCATCAGCGCCGACCAGCTGGCCGGCACCCCGGTCACCGGCGTCGTCGACCTCGCCCTGCCGCCCGACGTCTCCGAGGACGTGCACACCCTCGGCATCAGCCTGGTCAACCTCGACCGGCTGGTCGCCGGCCGCGACGACGAGTCCGGCTCGGGCGAGGTCGCCGAGGCCCGCGCGCTGGTCCGCGCCGAGGTCCGCGACTTCCTGGGCCTGCGCCGCGCCGCCCAGGTGGCCCCCACCGTCGTCGCGCTGCGCTCGATGGCCTCGGAGGTGGTGGCGGGGGAGATGGCCCGGCTCAGCAGCCGGCTGCCCGCGCTCGGCGACCGCGAGCGCGACGAGGTGCAGCGCACCGTCCGCCGGGTCGTCGACAAGCTGCTGCACCAGCCCACCGTCCGGGTCCAGGAGCTCTCCACCGACCCCGACGCCGTCGACTACGCCGCCGCCCTGCGCGAGCTGTTCGCGCTGGACCCGCAGACCGTGGCGGCCGTGATGTCGGCCGAGGTCCCGTCCGCGTGAGCTCGGCGACCGGCACCCGGGTGCTGCGGATCGGGGCCCGCACGTCGCCGCTGGCCCGGGCCCAGGTCGAGCTGGTGGCCGGCCTGCTCGCCGCCCGCGGCGTCCCCTCCAGCTTCGTCGGGGTGACCACCCGTGGTGACGTCGACCAGCGGGCGCTGACCGAGATCGGCGGCACCGGCGTCTTCGCCGGCGCGGTCCGCGACGCGCTGCGGCACGGCGAGATCGACGTCGCCGTGCACTCCCTCAAGGACCTGCCCACTGCGCCCGACCCCGACCTCGAGGTCGTCGCCGTGCCCGAGCGCGAGGACACCCGCGACGTGCTGGTCGGCCGCCGGCTGGCCGACCTCGACGACGGCGCCCGGGTGGGCACCGGTGCACCGCGGCGGGCCGTGCAGCTGGAGGACTGGGCCGCGCGGGAAGGTCGCCGCGTCGTCGTGGTGGCCGTCCGCGGCAACGTCGACACCCGGCTGGGACTGGTCCGCAGCGGCCAGGTCGACGCCGTCGTGCTGGCCGCGGCCGGGCTGCGCCGGCTCGGATATCTGGAATTCGACGAGGTCGCCGAGAATTCCGACACCGTTGTCACAAACGCGGTGGTGAAAGACCTGCCCGCGGAAATCCTGCCGTTGTCGCTCATGCTGCCCGCCCCGGGGCAGGGCGCGCTGGCCCTGGAGGTGGCGCACGCGCTCGACCCGGAGCTCAAGGAGCACGTCCGCGCGCTCGACCACGCGGTCAGCCACGCGGAGGCGCGCGCCGAGCGGGCGTTCCTCGCCCGGCTCGAGGCCGGCTGCACGGCCCCGGTGGGTGCGCGCGCGGTTGTCAAGTCCGTCCGTGGTACAAGTCACGATTTGACTCTGAGCGCGGTAATTGGGAGAACGTTACTGAGCAGCGTGGTGACCGCTCCCGGAAGTGCTCCGGCGCCACTTCGTCTCGAGGCCGAGGGATTCTCAGAAAACCCCGAGGATTTCGGGATGAGGCACGCCAGCGGGGTACTGGCCACTCTGCAGTCCGACGACCGACCTGCCCCCCGCTCGACCTAACTCACTCCCACCGCCCGCCAGCGATGGCGGCCCTGGACAACAGAACGCGAGACGTCAGTGAGCACATCCTCGGTGCAGCACCCCGGCACCACCTCTCCCGCCGCCCCCGCGGCCCGCGGCCGCGTCATCTTCGTCGGCACCGGCCCGGGCGACCCCGACCTGCTGACCCTGGGCGCCATCGCCGCCCTCGCCGACGCCAGCGCCGTCATCCTCGACACCGACCGGCAGTCCGAGATCCTGGCGCACCCCGCCGTCAAGGTGGCCGCGGAGGCCGAGGTCTCCATCCTGGGCACCACCGAGGCCGGCCGGCCGCTGTCCCCGTCGGTGCGGGCCAAGTTCGTGCTCAAGCACGCCTCGGCCGGCTCCCGCGTGGTCCGCCTCGTCACCGGCGACCCGTTCCTGGACAACGCCGTCGCCGACGAGGCCGCGGCCTGCGTCAAGGGCGGCATCGACTTCGAGGTGGTGCCGGGCGTCTCCAGCCTGACCGCCGTCCCCGAGTACGCGGGCATCGACCTCATCCACTCCGGCGGCGTGCAGTTCGCCTCCGTCACCGACGGCAAGTTCAGCAAGGCCAACACCTCCCAGTGGGGAGGGGCGGCCACCGTCGTCTGCAGCACCCTGGTCTCGATGGTCGGCTCGCTGGTCGACGCGGCCAAGGCCGCCGGCCGCCCGGGCACCGACCACGTCGTCGTCACCCTGCACGGCGGCAGCACCGAGCAGATCACGCTGCCCAGCACGCTCGACGAGCTCGTGCTGGCCGTCGACTCGATCAAGGCCCCGCCGAACGACCCGCTGCACGTCATCCTCGGCGCGGCCGCCGAGCAGCGCCGCGAGCTCAGCTGGTACGAGACCAAGCCGCTGTTCGGCTGGAAGGTGCTGGTGCCCCGCACCAAGGACCAGGCCGCCCCGATGGTCGCGCGGCTGCGCACCTACGGCGCGCACAGCGAGGAGGTGCCGACCATCTCCGTCGAGCCGCCCCGCAGCCCGCTGCAGATGGACAAGGCCGTCCGCGGCCTCGTCGAGGGCCGCTACGAGTGGGTCGCCTTCACCTCGGTCAACGCCGTCAAGGCCGTCCGGGAGAAGTTCGAGGAGTACGGCCTCGACGCCCGCGCCTTCTCCGGCCTCAAGGTCGCCGCCGTCGGCTCGGTCACCGCCGAGGCGCTGCGCGGCTGGGGCATCGAGCCCGACCTGGTCCCCCAGGGCGAGCAGTCCGCCGCCGGCCTGGCCGCGGAGTTCCCGCCCTTCGACGAGGTGCTGGACCCCATCAACCGGGTGTTCCTGCCCCGCGCCGACATCGCCACCGAGACCCTCACCGCCGGGCTGACCGAGCTGGGCTGGGAGGTCGAGGACGTGACGGCCTACCGGACCGTCCGCGCCACCCCGCCGCCGGCCCCGGTCCGCGAGGCCATCAAGACCGGCAAGTTCGACGCGGTCGTCTTCACCTCGTCCTCCACCGTCCGCAACCTCGTCGGCATCGCCGGCAAGCCGCACGCCTCGACCATCATCGCGGTGATCGGGCCGGCCACGGCGAAGACCTGCGAGGAGCACGGGCTGCGGGTCGACGTCGTCGCCGGCAAGCCGTCGGTGGTCGACCTGGCCGACGCGCTGGCGGCCTTCGCGGCCGAGCGGCGCGACGCCTTCCTGGCCGAGGGCGAGCCCGTCCTCAAGCCGTCGCAGAGGCGCACGTCACCCCGTCGGCGGGTGTGATCCGGGAGGTCGGGCGGTAGGTTTGGTGGGCTATGACGACCCCCGACCAGCGCCCGGCCCGCTCCCTGCCGCACCGCCCCCGGCGGCTGCGGACGTCTCCCGTCATGCGGGCGATGGTGGCCGAGACGACGCTCGAGCCGCGCCGGCTGGTGCTGCCCGCCTTCGTCGCCGAGGGTCTGGCGGAGCCGCGGCCGATCAGCTCGATGCCCGGCGTCGTCCAGCACACCCTGGACACGCTGCGCCGGGCCGCGGTCGACGCGGCGCAGGCCGGTCTGGCCGGGGTGATGCTCTTCGGCGTCCCCGAGCACAAGGACGCGCGGGGGAGCGGGGCGCTCGACCCGGACGGCATCCTCACCCGGGCCATCACCGCCGTCCGCAGCGAGGTCGGTGACGACCTGCTGGTGATGAGCGACGTCTGCCTCGACGAGTTCACCGACCACGGGCACTGCGGGGTGCTGACCCCCTCGGGCGTCGTCGACAACGACGCCACCGTCGAGATCTTCGCCCAGATGGCCGTCCTGCACGCCTGGGCCGGCGCCCACGTCGTCGGGCCCAGCGGTATGATGGATGGCCAGGTCGGCGCCATCCGCGCGGCGCTGGACGCCGACGGGGCGCAGGACACGACGATCATGGCCTACGCCGCGAAGTTCACCTCCGCCTTCTACGGCCCGTTCCGGGAGGCGGTGGACTCCTCGCTCACCGGGGACCGCAAGACCTACCAGCAGGACGGCGCCAACGTCCGCGAGGCGCTGCGCGAGGTCGCCCTCGACGTGGCCGAGGGTGCCGACATCGTCATGGTGAAGCCCGCGCTGGCCTACCTCGACGTCATCCGCGCCGTCGCCGAGGTCTCGCCCGTCCCCGTGGCGGCCTACAACATCTCCGGCGAGATGGCGATGGTCGAGGCGGCCGCCGCGAACGGCTGGATCGCCCGCGAGCCCGCGATCGCCGAGACCCTGACGTCGATCCGCCGTGCCGGCGCCGACGTCGTGCTGACCTACTGGGCCCAGGAGTGGGCCGAGCGCTACCACCGAGGGACCACCCGATGACCGTCACGCCCACGTCGAGCCCGCTGCCCGACACCTCCGTCGACGCGCGGTCGGCCGCCGCGTTCGCCCGCGCCCAGCAGGTCACCCCCGGCGGGGTGAACTCGCCCGTCCGGGCGTTCCTCTCCGTCGGCGGCACGCCCCGCTTCATCGCGCGGGCCTCGGGGCCCTACCTCTACGACGTCGACGGCAACGAGCTCGTCGACCTCATCTGCTCGTGGGGGCCGATGCTGCTGGGGCACGCCCACCCCGAGGTGATCGGCGCGGTGGCCGAGGCGGCCTCGCACGGCACCTCCTACGGCGCGCCGACGACGGCCGAGGTCGAGCTGGCCGCCGAGATCATCGACCGCACCCCGGTGGAGCAGGTCCGGCTGGTCAACTCCGGCACCGAGGCCACCATGTCGGTGCTGCGGCTGGCCCGCGGGATCACCGGCCGGGACAAGGTCGTCAAGTTCGCCGGCTGCTACCACGGCCACGTCGACGCCCTGCTCGCCGCGGCGGGCTCCGGCGTCGCCACCCTCGCGATCCCGGGCTCGCCCGGCGTCACGGAGGCCACCACCGCCGACACGCTCGTGCTGCCCTACAACGACCGGGCCGCGGTCCGCGAGGCCTTCGCCGCCTACGGCGACCAGATCGCCTGCCTGTTCACCGAGGCGGCCGCCGGGAACATGGGCGTCGTCCCCCCGGGCGTCGAGGACGGCGTCGGCTTCAACCGGTTCCTCGCCGACCTCTGCCACGAGCACGGGGCCCTCTTCGTCTCCGACGAGGTGATGACCGGCTTCCGGGTCAGCCGCTCGGGCCAGTTCGGCCTCGACGGCGTCACGCCCGACCTGATGACCTTCGGCAAGGTGATGGGCGGCGGCTTCCCGGCCGCGGCCTTCGGCGGCCGGGCCGAGCTCATGCAGAGCCTCGCGCCCGTCGGCGGGGTCTACCAGGCCGGCACGCTCTCGGGGAACCCCGTGGCCAGCACCGCCGGCCTGACGACGCTGCGGCTGGCCACCGACGCGGTCTACGCCCACGTCGACCGGGCCGCCGCCCGGCTGCAGGCCGAGGTGGCCACCGCCCTCGGCGCCGCCGGCGTGCCGCACGTCATCCAGGCCGCCGGGAACTTGTTCAGCGTCTTCTTCGTGCCCGAGGGCGTGACCTCCGTCCCCGACTACGCCACCGCGTCGTCCCAGGACACCGCCGCCTACGCCGCGTTCTTCCACGCGATGCTCGACTCCGGGGTCTACCTGCCGCCGAGCGCCTACGAGGGCTGGTTCCTCTCCGCCGCGCACGACGACCGGGCCCTGGACCGGGTCGTCAGCGCGCTGCCGCGGGCCTCCGCTGCCGCGGCCGCTGCCGCGGGCGGGAGAGGATGAGCCGGTGACCCCGACCTCCCCCGCGTCCCCCGCCGGCACCCGGACCGTCGTCCACCTGGTCCGCCACGGCGAGGTGTTCAACCCCGCCGGGCTGCTCTACGGGCGGCTCCCCGACTACCACCTCTCCGACCTGGGCCAGCAGATGGCCGGCCTGGTCGCCGAGGACCTGCGGACCCGCGACATCACCCACCTGCGCTGCTCCCCGCTGGAGCGGGCGCAGGAGACGATCGAGCCGCTCGCGACCGCCCTCGGGCTGCCGGTGACCACCGACGAGCGGGTCATCGAGGCCGACA
This sequence comes from Microlunatus capsulatus, assembly GCF_017876495.1. Taxonomy (NCBI): domain Bacteria; kingdom Bacillati; phylum Actinomycetota; class Actinomycetes; order Propionibacteriales; family Propionibacteriaceae; genus Microlunatus; species Microlunatus capsulatus. The sequence goes on from NZ_JAGIOB010000001.1 coordinate 2,956,676, forward strand.
ACCAGCTGCAGGGCCTCAAGGTGACGGGCTCGGCGCTGATCCGCAACCCGAAGAGCTGGTGGCTGTTCCGCAACGCGCTGCGGCCTACCTGGGGCGAGCCGTACCGCGAGATCGTGGCCCGGATGCGGCTCGCCGTCCGCGACGCCGCCGCCGCGGCCGCCGGCCACGAGGCCGTCATCGTCTCCCACCAGCTGCCCATCTGGATGGCCCGCTGCGACGCGGAGGGCCGTCGGCTCTTCCACGACCCCCGCCGCCGCGAGTGCCGGCTGGCCAGCGTCACCTCCCTGACCGTCGTCGACGGCCGGGTCAGCGGCGTCAGCTACCGCGAGCCGGCGGCGTCGCTGTACACCGCCCCGGTGCCGACGAAGTTCGTCGCGGGCTCCTAGTGCCGCACCCCTCCCGCCCCGTGCGCCCCACCACCCCGGCCGCCCTGCTGCGCGCCGTCGTGGTGGGGGTGGCGCTCGTCGTCCTCGCCGGCTGCACGACCACCGGGTCGGACGAGGGCACCCGCAGCGCCGGGCAGGAGGGCTACGTCGGGGTGCGGGGCAACCTCACCCAGATCGCCCCCGCCGACCGCGTCGAGCTGCCGGTGGTGAGCGGGACGTCGCTGGACGGGAAGCCGCTCTCGACGGCCGACTTCCGCGGCCAGGTCCTCGTCATCAACGTCTGGGGCTCCTGGTGCGCGCCGTGCCGGGCCGAGGCGCCGGCCCTGAAGGGGGCCAGCGAGGCGACGAAGGGGCGCGCCCAGTTCCTCGGCATCACCACCCGGGACAACGACCCGGCCCAGGCCCGGGCCTTCGTCCGCGCCTTCGACATCGGCTACCCGAGCATCTACGACCCCGACGGCAAGGCCCTGCTGCAGTTCTCCGGCACGCTGCCGCCCTCGGCCATCCCGTCGACGCTGATCGTCGACGCGCAGGGCCGGCTGGCCGCGCGCGTCCTCGGCGAGATCTCCCAGCTGACGCTGGTCACGATGATCGACCAGGTGGCCGCGGAGTGACCCCCCTCGACCTCGTCGCGCTGGACCTGGGGAGCTGGGCCGAGGCGGCCGTCGGTGGCTCGATGGCCCTCGCCGTGCCGGTCGCGCTGCTCGCCGGCCTGGTGTCCTTCTTCTCCCCGTGCGTGGTGCCGCTGCTGCCGGGCTACCTCTCCTACGCCACCGGGCTGGGCGCCGCCGAGGTGCTGGGCGGGACGGCCCGCCGCGGCCGGATGCTGGCCGGCACCTCGCTGTTCGTGCTGGGCATCGCCGCCGTCTTCGTGGCCACCGGCACCCTGGTCGGCGGCCTGGGGGCGGCCCTGCTGGTGCACGCCGAGGTGATCACCCGGGTGCTGGGCGTCGTCATCATCGCGCTCGGCCTGGTCTTCGCCGGCGTCATCGGGCTGGGCCGGCGCGAGCTGCGGTTCTCCCGGCTGCCGAACGCCGGCGTGGCCGCCGCCCCGCTGCTGGGCGTCGTCTTCGCCCTGGGCTGGACGCCCTGCATCGGCCCGACCCTCGGCGTCGTCTACAGCCTGGCCTTCACCGAGGCGACGGCGCTGCGCGGCGGCCTGCTGGCCTTCGTCTTCGCCCTCGGCCTCGGCGTCCCCTTCGTCGTGGCCGGGCTGGTCTACACGCGGATGGCGCGCGCCGTCGGCTTCCTCCGTCGCCACCAGCCGACCCTGCTCCGCGTCGGCGGCCTGGCCATGGTCGTCGTCGGACTGCTCCTGGTCACCGGCCTGTGGACCACCCTGACGGCCGACCTCCGCCAGACCTTCGCCTCCTTCGTCCCGGTGATCTGATGACCGACACCCAGCTCCGCGAGCCCGCGACCGGCTCCGACGCCCCGCCCCCCGGCGGCTCCGACCTGCCCCCGGACGGCGGTTCCGGCGGGGGTGCCCCGCGGCTCGGCTGGCGCGGCGGGGCCCGGTTCGTCTGGACCCAGCTGACCTCCATGCGGACCGCCCTCGTGCTGCTGTTCGCGCTGGCCCTGGCGGCCGTCCCCGGCTCGCTGATCCCGCAGCGCGCGGTCTCGCCGGTGCGGGTCTCGGACTTCATCCGGGACAACCCGACGCTGGGCCCGCTCTACGACCGGGTCGGGCTGTTCAACGTCTTCACCTCGCCCTGGTTCTCGGCGATCTACCTGCTGCTGTTCGTCTCGCTCGTGGGCTGCATCGTGCCGCGCGTCGGCGTCTACGCCCGGGCCCTGCGGGCACGGCCGCCGCGGACCCCGCGCAACCTCGGCCGGCTGCCCGCCTACGCGCGCGCCGCCGTGGACGCCGAGGCCGACCTGCTGGACCGGGCCGCCGCCGAGCTCCGCCGCCGCCGCTACCGGGTGGACGTCCGCGACGACGGGACGGTCGCCGCCGAGCGCGGCTACCTCCGCGAGGCCGGCAACCTGCTCTTCCACGTGAGCCTGCTGTTCGTGCTGCTCGGCGTCGCCCTGGCCAGCCTCTACGGCTTCCGCGGCAGCAGCGTCGTCATCGTCGGGCAGGGGTTCGCCAACAACCTGACCCAGTACGACGACCTGCAGGCCGGCGCCCGCTTCGACGAGAACGACCTGCACCCCTTCAGCGTCGTGGTGAAGAGCTTCGACGTGGCCTTCGAGACCGGACCGGTCCAGCGGGGCGCCGCCCGGCTGTTCCGCGCCGAGGTCGAGGTCACCGACGCCCCGGGCGACGCGCCGCGGGCCGAGACCCTCGAGGTCAACAAGCCGCTCGAGGTCGACGGCACCACGGTGCACCTGATCGGCCACGGCTACGCGCCGCGGGTGACGATCAAGGACGGCGACGGCAACACCGCGTTCTCCGGCCCGGTGCCCTTCCTGCCCCAGGACGGCCAGTTCACCTCCGCCGGGGCCATCAAGGCGCCGGACGCCCGCCCCGAGCGGCTCGCCTTCGAGGGCTTCTTCCTCCCGACAGCCGTCACCTCCGGCGGCGCGGCCCCCACCTCGGGCTTCCCCGACGCGCTGAACCCGGCCCTGTTCCTCAACGGCTGGTACGGCCCGCCGAAGGTGGAGACCGGCGAGCCCGAGAACGTCTACTCCCTCGACACCGCCGGGCTGACCGAGATGGTCGACGGCGAGGGCAAGCCGTTCCGGATGGCGCTGCAGGAGGGCCAGACGATCGAGCTGCCCGACGGCCGCGGCACCATCACCATGGACGGCTGGGACCGCTGGGTGAAGCTGCAGGTCGGCGACTCGCCCGGGGTGGGCATCTCGCTCGCCGCCATCGCGGCCGCCGTGCTCGGCCTCTGCCTCTCGCTGTTCGTCCGGCCGCGCCGGGTCTGGGTGCGGCTGGGGGAGCGGTCCGCCGGTGGCCGGCTGCTGGAGGTCGGCGGCCTGGACCGTGCCGACGCCCGCGGCGGCCTCACCGAGGACGTCGACGAACTGGCGCAGGTCCTGGCCGGCCGCCTGCCCGAGCCGGAGCCGGACCCTCCGGACGCATCCCCGGGACCCCCGGACGACGAACCCTCTGACGACACACCCCGCAGGAAGCAGTGAGATGAACCCTGAGCAGCTGTCCAGCGCCGCGCTGGTCACGTCCGTCGTGGTCTACATGCTGGCGATGTTCGCGCACGCCGGCGAGTGGGCGGCCGCGCGCAGCCTGGCCCCGGCCGCCACCGCCCGCGAGCGCCGTCAGCTCGTGGGCGTCGGCTCCCGCGGCGAGACCGTCTTCGGCGGGGTCGAGGCCCCGGCCGACGGGCCCTCGACCGTCGACGCCGAGGAGGCCGCCGAGGCCGAGGGCAGCCGGCGCCGGGTCGAGCAGCTGGGCCGGATCGGCGTCACGCTGACCGTCATCGGCTTCCTGCTGAGCCTGGCCGGGGTGCTGGCCCGCGGGGTGGCCGCCGGCCGCGCGCCGTGGGGCAACATGTTCGAGTTCACGACCACCGCCATGGTGTTCGTCGTCGCGGCCTACCTGCTGATGGTCTGGAAGGCGGGCATCCGCTGGCTGGGCCTGCCGCTGACGCTGCTGGCGGCCGTGGCCAACGGGCTGGCCGTCACCGTCTTCTACGTGGCCGTCGCCCCGCTGGTGCCGGCCCTGCACTCGGTCTGGTTCGTCATCCACATCGTCGCCGCGGCCATCGCGGGCGCCGCGTTCAACGTCGGCGGCCTGATGTCGGTCCTCTACCTGGTCAAGAAGCGGGCCGAGGACCGCGGGACGGTCAAGGGCTACCTGGGCCTGCTGCCCAGCGCCCGCCGGATCGACCTGCTGACCTACCGCTTCCACGCCTTCGCGTTCCCGCTGTGGACCTTCACCGTCGCCGCCGGAGCCGTCTGGGCCGAGTACGCCTGGGGCCGCTACTGGGGCTGGGACCCCAAGGAGACCTGGGCGCTCGTCACCTGGGTGATCTACGCCTGCTACCTGCACGCCCGCTCGACGGCCGGCTGGCGGGGCAGCAAGGCCGCCGCCATCGCGATCCTCGGTCTAGCGTCCTTCTGGTTCAACTTCGTCGGCATCAACCTGCTGGTCTCCGGCCTGCACTCCTACGCCGGCGTCTGAGGCCCCCTTCCTGCACCCCGCGCCCTGAGCCTGTCGAAGGGCCTTCGACAGGCTCAGGCAGCGGGGGTGCTGTCCCTCGAACGGACAAGCCGTGAACCAGCTCGGACGAGACGACGAGCTCGTCCACGGCTTGCGTGGAGAACAGGACGGAGCGGTCAGAGCAGCTCGCGCCAGGCGGCGTAGCCGCCGATGACGTCGGTGGCCCGGTGGAGGCCCAGGTCCTGCAGGGCGGCGGCGGCCAGGCTGGAGGTGTAGCCCTCCTGGCAGAGCACGAGGACCTCGAGGTCGTAGGACGCGATCGGCAGGGCGGCGTCGCTCATCGGGTCGAACCGCCACTCCAGGACGTTGCGCTCGACGACGAGGGCTCCGGGCAGCTCGCCCTCGGCGGCGCGCTGGGCCGCCGGCCGGATGTCCACCACGACCGCACCGGCGCTCCAACGGATCCTGGCCTGTGCTGGGGTGAGCCTTGCGAGGCGCCCCCGGGCCGATTCCAGCACGTCGTGGATGGTCCTGCGACCGGTGCGGGTCGTGGTGGCTGGCGGGATGAGGACGCTCACCAATTCACCCCGGCCAGTTGCGAGCCCGACGAATGTAGCAGCGATCCGTGCCGCGTGTACTCCGTCATCTCGGTCAGCGACGGGGCGTAGACGTGGATGCTGACGGCGCCGACGGGGTCGGCGTTGACGACGTGGTGGACGTGCCGGGGGCCGAACGGCCGGACGCCGCCGGTGACCAGCCGGCGGGCGCCCGGCACGACCACGGCGGGACCGCCGCCCTGGTCCGGGGTGGCGTGCTGCTCGGTGAGCACGCCCTGGACGGTGGCGAAGGCCCCGGCGCTGCCGCCGTGGTCGTGCCACTCGGTGCCCTGGCCCGGCAGCCAGGTCAGCAGCCAGACCTCGTGGTCGTCGGAGGCGGCGGGCAGCCGGGTGGCGAAGCGGGCGGCGGCGTCGAAGCGGACCAGCGGCCGCCACAGGGCGGGGGTGTCGGCGATCCGGCGGGCGATCTGCGCGGGCACGGGCCGCCGGGCCCGGGTGGTGGTCGGGGCGTGCTCAGGACGGGTGGTGGTGGTCATACGGGGTCTCCTGGGATCCGGCGCGCGGGCCGGTGGACGTGCGGACGGGGGGAGCGCGGGCGCTCCGGCGCGGCGGCGGGTCAGCCGAGGCCGGGCGCGGCGGGACAGGCCATGCTGGCCGTCCGCCGCAGGTCGACGTGCAACCGGCCGTGCAGGTGCTGGTTCACCGCGGGTACCTCCGTCAGGACGCTTGCCGACGCCGAGAGGTCGCCGACCTGGTCGTCACCCGGAGCACCCCGCCGTACCGGAGGGTTGCTGGCCAGCGAGCCGGGGCTCGTGCAGCTGGCACTCATGACCTGGTCCTCAGGCTAGGCCGCGGCGCCCATTCCCGACAAACCCTTGTCTCACGATGGGGAATGCTGGACCCGGTGACCGGTCGCGGTCAGCCGCGCCGGCGGGACCCCGGCGACATCACCGTCGAGAGGTCGGGCGCGGTGAGGAAGTGCCGGTGCTCGGCCGCGAAGGCGGCGAGGATGCCCTTCTTGTTCCGCGTCCGGCCGGGGTGCGGGACGTCGTGGAACTTCTCGTTGAACTGGATCGCCGCCTCGGTGGCGCGGTCCTTGAACCCGCGCAGGCTGCCGGGCTCGACGCCCAGCAGCTCCGCCACCCGGGCCATGTCGCCGGCCGCCTCCCGCAGGGCGCCCCAGATCCGCACCCACGAGGCGTCGGCCAGCAGCGAGTCGAGCAGCGGCGACCACTGCAGCCGGCGCTGCCACGGCGTCGGCGTCGGGTTCTGCCCGATCCGGAGCGCGGTCAGGTAGTGCATGAGGGTGTGCGGGTCGTTGCGCGTCTTGTCGAGCAGCGCGGCCGCCCCGAACCAGTGCCGGGCCGCGGCGGCGTACAGCGTGCGGCCGCTCTCGGTGAACTGGCTGTAGGTGACGATCTGGGTGCCGGGCCGCTCGTGGTGCAGCCGGAGCAGGGCAGTGAGCCCGGTGCTGGTCCGCGAGCTGAGGTTGAAGTCGACGAAGGCGACCTCCCACTCGTTCCCGGTGCGGAGCAGCTCGTTCAGCTGGTCGACCCCGGGTGCGACGGCGAGACCGCGGCCGAAGGCGCGCTCGAAGTTGGCCCGTTCCCCGGGCACGTCGTCAACCAGCAGCACCCGGCCCGTCGACGGCGTCGTCGTGGTCGTCGCCCCGCCCCCTCTCGGTCGCGGTGCCCCGGGGCACCCAGCGGGCCGTGACCGTCTTGGTCCCGGCTCCGTCCTCGCACGACAGCGACCCCTGCAGGCCCGTGAGGCGGGCCTCCAGCCGCTCCGAGCTGGTCCCGGGACTCTTCCAGACCCCGACCGGCATCGGCGGCGCGTCGTCCCCGACTTCTATCACGAGAAGTCCGGGCCGCTGCGCGAGGTGGACCGTGATCGCCCCGGCCCCGGCGTTCACCGCGTTGCCCACGAGGTCGCTGAGGACGATCCGGGCGAGGTCGCGGTCGTCGCGGCCGAGGTGCTCGGCGTCGATGTCCACGCTCACCTCCGCGCCCACCGCCCGGGCGAGGGTCAGCACCGGCGCGGCCAGGCTGGCGGGCGTGGTCGAGCTGGTCTCGCCGATCCGGGCCAGCGTCATGGTCTCGCGCAGACGGGCGTTGGCGCTGACGGCCAGCTCGTAGAGGGTGGGCGCGCTGGAGCGGACGGTGCGCGCCTCCTGCTCCAGCAGCCGCAGGTGGGTGGAGAGAGCGCCGTGGGTCTCGCTGATCACCAGCTCGCGGCCGGCGTGGGACTCCTCGCGGACCAGCGGGGCCAGGTGGGCCAGCGCCAGGTCGGCGTCGCGGACCCGCAGCGAGATGAGCGCCGGGGCCAGGCACACGACGACGGCGGCCAGCCAGATCTCCTCCGGCCAGCGGGCGGGCAGGGCCACCGCGCTGACCAGCCCGGCCGTCAGCGGGCCCGACACCCAGCGCAGCACCTCGTGCCAGCCGGGCCGGCCGCGCTCGGCGGGGTTGAACCAGGCGTGGTCGGTGAAGATCGCGCAGCTGGTGCTGGCGAAGTGCCCGACGGCGGCGGCGAGCACGACGAGTCGGAGCGTCGGCGGCAGGTCGGTCGCCACCCAGGCCGCGACGACGACGAGGAGCAGTCCGCCGCCGATCTCGGTGTAGGTCTCGACCGCGATGGCGTGCCGGCCGTTCTTGTGGCTCAGGTCGGCGTGCAGGGCCGTCGCCGGCCACCGCCGGGGTAGCGACTCGGCGCGCTCGTGGTGGGCCTGCACCAGCTGCAGCACCACGCACACGGCGGCCGGCAGCCAGAGCAGGACGGCGAGCACCGACGGCTGGACCTCCAGCACGCCGACGCCGACCGCGGCGACGCAGACGGCCCGGTCGGCCGCGGCCCGGAAGTTGTAGGCGCTGGAGCGCCGCAGCATGGTCAGGTAGGCGAGCCGGTCGCGCCGGCCCTGCCCCCATCGGCCGCCCCAGCCCGTGCTCACCCGCCCATGGTGCCGCCCGCCCCCCGCCGCGGCAACCGGGCCGGCCGCTCGCGCCGTCGTCGTCGGGGCCGGGGCGTTGCCCGGGCTGGCACGATGGGCGGGTGCAGCACTTCGACCTCGTCATCATCGGCTCCGGCTCGGGCAACTCCATCCCCGACGAGCGGTTCGCCGACCTGGACATCGCCCTCGTCGACAAGGGCGTCTTCGGGGGGACGTGCCTCAACGTCGGCTGCATCCCCACCAAGATGTTCGTGCACCCCGCCGACCTGGCGGCGAGCCCGGGGCACGCGGCCCGGGTGGGCGTCGACCTCGAGCTGCGGCAGGTCCGCTTCGCCGAGATCCGGGACCGGATCTTCGGCCGGATCGACCCGATCTCCGAGGGCGGCCTGACGTGGCGCGCGTCGAACGAGAACGTGACGGTCTTCCAGCAGACGGCGCACTTCCTCGACCCGCACACCCTGCAGGTGGGGGAGGAGACGATCACCGCCGACCGCTTCGTGCTGGCCGCGGGCAGCCGGCCCGTGATCCCCGACCTGCCGGGCATGGACACCGTCCGGTACCACACCTCCGACACCGTCATGCGGCTGCCGGAGCTGCCGCGCTCGATGGTCGTCATCGGCGGCGGCTACATCGCCGCCGAGCTCGGCCACGTCTTCGCCTCCTACGGCACCCGGGTCACCGTGGTCGCCCGCGGGGACCGGATGCTGCGCGGGGAGGACGCCGAGGTCTCCGCCCGCTTCACCGAGCTGCTGGGCCGCCGGCTGGACGTGCGCACCGGGACCGCCGTCGAGGGCGTGCGGCCGGGCCCCGACGGCGAGGGCGTGACCGTGTCCCTGAGCGGGCCCGACGGCGCCGTCGACCTGGACGCCGACGTGCTGCTGGTGGCCACCGGCCGGGTGCCGAACGGCGACACCCTGGCCCTCGACGCCGCCGGCGTGGAGCTGGACGAGGACGGCTACGTCGTCGTCGACGCCCACCAGCGGACCACCGCCGCGCACATCTGGGCGCTGGGCGACGTCTCCTCCCCGGCCCAGCTCAAGCACGTGGCCAACCACGAGGCCCGGGTGGTCCAGCACAACCTGCTGCACCCCGACGCCCTGGTGGAGAGCGACCACCGCTTCGTCCCGCACGCCGTCTTCTCCGACCCGCAGGTCGCCTCGGTGGGGCTGACCGAGGAGCAGGCCCGCGACCGGGGCCTCGACTACGTCGCCGTCACCCAGCAGTACGGCGACGTGGCCTTCGGCTGGGCCATGGAGGACACCGACCACTTCGTGAAGCTGGTCGCCGACCGCTCCACCGGCCTGCTGGTCGGCGCGCACCTCATCGGGCCCGAGGCCTCGTCGCTGGTCCAGACGCTGATCCAGGCGATGAGCTTCGGCCAGCACCCGCACGCGGTGGCCCGGGGCCAGTACTGGATCCACCCGGCGATGGCCGAGGTCGTCGAGAACGCGCTGCTGAAGCTGCCCGCCTGAGCCTCATCGGACGGTGCGCAGCCGGTGCGCCAGCCGGTCCAGCCGGGTGCCGCGCACGGCCGGGTCCTCGGCGCCGGCCAGCCAGCGGTGGTACTCCTGCTGCTGCTCGGGGCTCAGTCCCGACCAGGCGGTGCGGGCCGCGGCGTCGGCCGTCAGCAGGGCGGTGAGCTCCGCGGGCTCCGGGACGTCCGGCTCGGGGGCGGTGGCGGGCTCCTCCGCGAGGCTCAGCTCGACCTCGACGACGTCCCCGTCGCGGACCCCCAGGCGGTTGAGCAGGGCGGCCGGCAGCCCGAGGTAGGTGCGGCCGGCGTGGCTGGCCAGCCGGGTGCGGTGCTCCACCCCGCCGACGACGGCGAGGACGGCGGCCTTCTTGGAGCCGAGGGCGGTGGTCACCCCGGCCGGGACGACGACGGCGTGGCCGCCCCGCCCGGCGGCGCCCACCTCAGCGGTGAAGCGCACGGCCGGGGCCGGGTCGGAGGGGCCGAGGGTGCTCAGCGGCGGTCGCCGACCAGCTTCCAGGTGGCGGGCAGCAGGCCCGCGGCCAGGGCGATCTTCAGGGCGTCGCCGATGAGGAACGGCACGACGCCCACCAGCAGGGCCTTGCCGAGGTCCATCCCGGTGATGAGCACCAGGCCGGGCACGCCCACCGCGTAGACGGCGAGGTTGCCCAGGACCATGAGGCCCACGGTGCGCAGCACGGTGCGGTCGGCGCCGCGCTCGGCCAGCCGGCCGACCAGGTAGGCGGCGACGACGAAGCCGACGACGTAGCCGAACGAGGCGAAGGCCCAGCCGCTCTGGTGCTGGGAGAACCACGGGACGCCCGCGACGCCGGCCAGCAGGTAGAGGCCCATCGAGGCCGCGCCGCGGCGGGAGCCGAGCACGGCGCCGACGAGCAGCACCGAGAAGGTCTGCAGCGAGAGCGGCACGGGAGTGAACGGCAGGGGGACGACGACCTGAGCGCTCAGGCCGACCAAGGCGGCCCCGCCGGCGACGAGGGCGACGCTGCGGGCGACCCCTCCGGGGATGACGTCCGCGAGGGTCCGCGGGCTCACGCTCGTGATGCTCGACATCTAGGTCGGTCCTTCCATCGGCCGGCGCGCTCGGGCGGCTCGTCCAGCGCCCGGCACAGGTGTGGCCCAACCTTAGGGCTCCTGCGTCGCGTGCCGCCAACGGGCCGTCGTTGGTGGAACAGTTGCCCCGTGAGGTCTGCGATGTCGTCCACCGTGCCCGCCCGCCGCCGCCTGCGGCCCGGGCTCACCGCCCTGGCCCTGGGTCCGCTGCTGCTCGGCCTCGGCGCGTGCGGCGTCCTCGGCGCCGCGCCGGCCCCGGCCACGAGCACGGGGCCCGCCCCGTCGACGTCGGGCTCCGCCTCGGGACCGGCGAGCGCCCGGCCGTCGACCCCGGCCAGCCCCTCGGGCCCGGCCTCCCCGTCCGTCTCCGCCTCCGCGTCGTCCTCAGCCACCCCCTCGGCGACGCCGGCCCCGTCGGAGGATGCGGCCGGACGCTGCGCGGCCCTGGTGCAGCGGCTGACGCCGGAGGAGCGGGTCGGGCAGCTGCTGATGGTCGCCGTCACCTCCACGGGCGTCACCCCCGAGCAGGCCGCCGCCGTCGGGAGCACCCACGCCGGCAGCGTCATCCTGCTGGGCAACTCCACGGCCGGGCTGCGCTCGGTCCAGGGCGCGGTCGCCGACGTCCGGCAGGCGGCGGTGCGGCCGCAGCGGGTGGGCGTCCTGCTGGCCGCCGACCAGGAGGGCGGGCTGGTCCAGCGGCTCGCCGGCGACGGCTTCTCCGACATCCCCTCGGCCGAGCAGCAGGCGAAGCTCTCCGACGACGAGCTCGCGCAGAAGGCCGAGCTGTGGGGCGACCAGCTCGACCGGGCGGGCATCAACGCCGACCTGGCGCCCGTCGCCGACGTGGTCCCGCCCCGGCTGGCCGCCGTCAACGAGCCGATCGCGAAGCTGCGCCGGGGCTACGGGTCTTCGCCGTCGGCGGTGGCGCAGAAGGTGGACGCCTTCACCACCGGGATGCGGCAGGCGGGCATCGCCACCGCCGTCAAGCACTTCCCCGGCATCGGCGCGGTCCGCGGCAACACCGACACCGCGACCCGGGTGGTCGACACCACGACCACCCGGCGCGACCCGGGGCTCGCCGGCTTCCGGGCCGCCGTGGACGCCGGCACGGACATGGTGATGGTCTCCTCGGTGGTCTACACCCGGATCGACCCCCGCCGGCAGGCCGTCTTCTCACCCACCGTCGTCCACGGGATGATCCGCGGCGACCTCGGCTTCACCGGTGTCGTCATCTCCGACGACCTCGCCGCCGCGGCGGTCCGCGACGAGAGCCCGGCCCGGCGCGCCGTCGGCTTCGTGCGGGCGGGCGGGGACCTGGCGATCGTCGGCGACCCGACCGAGGCCGCGACCATGGCCGAGGCGCTGGTGGACCGGGCCGCGGACGACCCCGCCTTCGCCGACCGGGTGGACGAGAGCGCCGCCCGGGTGCTGGCCCTCAAGGACCGGCGGGGGCTCGCGGACTGCTGACGCGCCGCCGGCCGCGCGGCCGTCGGCTCAGCTGTCGACCTGCAGCTTCGCGAGGGCGTCGCGGGCGGGCTGCACGAGCTCCGGCCGGGTGTCCGGGATCGAGGCGTAGTAGAGGCCCGAGGTGGCGCCCGCCGAGACGATGGCGACGAGCAGCAGCTCGCCCTTGGTCTGCAGGTCGGGGATGTCGAAGCTCAGCTGCGACTCCACGACCCAGGCGTCGTGCCCGTCGATGGTGGCCGCCTCGTTGACCTTGACGTCGCTGGTCACCGGGGCGTCGCCGTAGAAGGCGCCGAGGATGCACTTGACGACGACCTGGGAGCCCTGCTCGGGGGAGAAGAAGCCGTCGCCGGCCTGCAGCTCGGCGACGAGCACCGAGGCCACCCAGCTCTGGCCGGGGTTGTAGTTCGACTCGACGGTGATCTGCTGGACCTTGGTGTCGGTGCCGAAGGGCACCCGGTCGTCGTACTCGGGCGCCGACCAGGGCGCGCCGAGCCGCGGGAAGGAGACGGGTCCGCCGTGCACCCGGCCGTCGTTGGGGTCCGGGGTCGCCGTCGGGTTCTCCTCCGGCGTGGGGCAGGCGTTCTGGCTGCCCTGCCCCCCGGGCAGGCCCGAGAAGCCGCCGGTGCCGGTGGCCGCGCGGACGGCGACCACGGCCAGGACGACGAGCACGACGAGGACGGCCGCCCCGCCCAGCCACCAGCCGACCGCGCCACGACGGCGGGGGGCCTGCTGCTGGTAGGCCGCGTAGGCGGTGCCGGGCTGCGCACCCGCGCCGTAGCCGGAGCCGGCGGACTGGCCGTAGCCCTGGCCCGCCTGGCCGTAGCCCTGGCCGCCCTGGCCGTAGCCGGCGGACTGGCCGGGCTGCGCGCCGAGCGGCTGGGCCGACGACGGGGCGGGGGAGCTGACGAGGCCCTGCGCGGGCGGCGGGGCGCTGGGGTTCGGCGAGGTCGCCGCGGACCACGCCCGGCCGTCCCAGTAGCGGTAGAGGTCCTGACCGCCGCCGGGATCGGGGTACCAGCCTGCCTGTGCGCTCACGCCGGCGAGTCTAGGTGGTGGCCCGGGCCGGTCCCGGGTCGTTCACGCGCTCGTCACCGAACCCACAGGCTGGTCTCAGGGGCTCAGCCGAAGCGGCCGGTGATGTAGTCCTCGGTCGCCTTCTCGTCGGGGTTGGAGAAGATCTTCTCCGTCGAGCCGATCTCCACCAGCCGGCCGGGCTTGCCCTGGGCGGCCAGGTTGAAGAACGCCGTCTGGTCGCTCACCCGGGCGGCCTGCTGCATGTTGTGGGTGACGATGACCACCGTGTAGTCCTCCTTGAGCTCGCCGATGAGGTCCTCGATGGCGAGCGTGGAGATGGGGTCGAGCGCCGAGCACGGCTCGTCCATGAGGATGACCTCGGGCTGGACGGCGATGGCGCGGGCGATGCAGAGCCGCTGCTGCTGGCCGCCGGAGAGCCCGGAGCCCGGCTTGTCGAGGCGGTCCTTGACCTCGTTCCACAGGTTCGCGCCCTGCAGCGAGGTCTCCAGCAGCTCCTTGGACTTGGCGCCCGACATCCGCTGGTTGTTCAGCCGCACGCCCGCCAGCACGTTGTCCGCGATCGACATCGTGGGGAACGGGTTGGGGCGCTGGAAGACCATGCCGACCTGGCGGCGGACCCGGACCGGGTCGACGCCGGGGCCGTAGAGGTCGTCCCCGTCGAGCTTGACCGAGCCCTCGACGTAGGCGCCGGGGATGACCTCGTGCATGCGGTTGAGGGTGCGCAGGAAGGTGGACTTCCCGCAGCCCGACGGGCCGATGAAGGCGGTGACGGTGCGGGGCTCCACGGTCAGCTGGACGTCCTCGACCGCCTTGAAGGAGCCGTAGTAGACGTTGAGGTCTGAGACCTCGATGCGCTTCGACATGTCAGTTCTTCCTGGGTCCGCCGGCTCAGCGGCCGGTCTTGGGAGCGAAACGGGCGGCGATGAGGCGACCGGCGAGGTTGAGCACCATGACGATGATGACCAGCGTCAGGGCCCCGGCCCACGCGCGCTCGACGTAGGCCGACGCGGGGTTGCCCTGGTCGACGTAGGAGCGGTAGACGAAGACCGGCAGCGTCATCATCGGGCCCTCGAGGGGGTTGTTGTTGAGGCTCTGGGTGAACCCGGCGGCGACCAGCAGCGGGGCGGTCTCCCCGATCACCCGGGCGATGGCCAGCATGACGCCGGTGACGATCCCGGCCAGCGCGGTCGGCAGCACGATCTTGGTGACCGTCAGCCACTTCGGCACCCCGAGGGCGTAGGAGGCCTCGCGCAGCTCGTTGGGGACGATCTTGAGCAGCTCCTCCACCGAGCGGACGACCACGGGGATCATCAGCACGCTCAGCGCGACGGCGCCGGCCAGGCCCGACTTGGTGCCCGGCCCGAAGATGATCACGAACAGCGCGTAGGCGAAGAGACCGGCGACGATCGAGGGGATGCCCGTCATCACGTCGACGAAGAAGGTGATGCTGCGGGCCAGCCGGCCGCGGCCGTACTCGACGAGGTAGATGGCCGCGAGCAGGCCGATCGGGACCGAGATGAGGGTGGCGATGCCCGTCACCCACAGGGTGCCGGTGATCGCGTGCACGGCGCCGCCGCCCTCGCCCACCACGCTGCGCATGGAGTAGGTGAAGAAGGTCCCGTCGAACCGGTCGGAGCCGCGGCCCACGACGGAGACGACCAGCGAGATCAGCGGCAGCAGGGCCAGGCCGAAGGCGCTGGTCACCAGCGTGGTCGCGAGCCGGTCCTTGGCCTTGCGGGTGCCCTCGACGGCGACCGAGAGCACCACCGACACGACGATGTAGATGAGCACGGCGACGACGAGCACGCGGATGATGCCCAGCGAGCCGAAGACGGCGAAGATCGAGAGCGAGATCAGCAGGGAGGCGGCGAGCAGCAGGCCGGTGCTCCAGCGGGGCAGCCGGCCGGCCGTCAGGGTGACGGGCGCGGCGGGCCGGGTGGCGACGGAGGTGCTCATCAGTTGGCTCCCGAGAACTCTTTGCGACGGTTGATGACCGCGCGCGCCACGCTGTTGACGGCGAGGGTGATGACGAACAGCACGAGGCCCGTCGCGATGAGCTGGTTGGTGCCCAGGCCGTAGGCCTCGGGGAACGACAGCGCGATGTTGGCCGCGATCGTGCTCGGGTTCGTCGACTGCAGCAGGGCGAAGGAGATGATCGCCGAGGGCGAGAGCACCAGGGCGACGGCCATGGTCTCGCCCAGCGCGCGGCCGAGGCCCAGCATGCTGGCCGAGATGATGCCGGGCCGGGCGAAAGGCAGGACGGCCATCCGGATCATCTCCCAGCGGGTGGCGCCGAGGGCCAGCGCGGCCTCCTCGTGCAGCCGCGGGGTCTGCAGGAAGACCTCCCGGGAGAGCGCCGTGACGATCGGCAGGATCATCACCGCGAGCACCAGGGCGGCGGTGAAGATCGTCCGGCCGGTGCCCGAGGCGGGCCCGGCGAACAGCGGGATGAAGCCGAGGTTCTCGGTGAGCCAGAGGTAGAGCGGCTGGACCAGCGGACCCAGCACGCTGATTGCCCCACAGGCCGTAGACGACCGAGGGCACCGCGGCCAGCAGGTCGATGACGTAGCCGAGCCCGGCGGCCAGCCGGCGGGGGGCGAAGTGGGAGATGAACAGGGCGATGGCGATGGCCACCGGGACGCCCATGACCATCGCGAGGAACGCGGCCCACACGGTGCCGAAGGCCAGCGGCAGCACGTAGCGGTAGGTGTTCCCGAACGGCAGGTCGTCGGCCGGGTTCGTGAAGGCCGGGATGCCCTGGGCGACGAGGAAGGCCGCCACCAGGGCCAGGATGATGAGGATCAGGGTGCCGGAGCCGGTCGAGAGCCCCTCGAAGATCCGGTCACCGGGCCGCTTGACGACCTTCGCCGCGGCGACCTTGGCCTTCGGCGGCGGCTCGGGGGGCGGTGGGCCGGCCCGGAACGTCGGCGCGCTGCCGACCTGGGTGTCGGCGATCCGCTGGGGTTCGATCTGCGTCATGTCCCTGCTCCACGAGAGTGGTGGCTGATGGACCACATCGAACCACCGGCGACCCCTCCCCGCGCGGGAGCGGTCGCCGGCGGCCCGGTGGCGGTGACTCCTGGGTCAGGAGATCTTGGCGGCCGCGGCCTCGACCTCGGTGGACAGCTCCTCGGAGAGGGGGGCCATCTTGGCGGTCGCGACGGCGTCCTGCTGGCCCTTCGCGGAGGCGACGTAGCTGAGGTAGCCCTTCACCTTGGCGGCGACGGCCGGGTCCTCGTACTTCTCGCAGGCGATGGCGTAGGAGAGCAGGACGACCGGGTAGACGTCGCCCTCGGCCTTGCGGTCCAGGGTCACGACGATGTCGTTGGCGCTGCGGCCCTCGGTGTCGCGCGGCGAGGCGTCGACGACGGCGGCGGCGGCGTCGGCCGTCGGCTCCAGGAACTTGTCGCCCACCTTGATCTGGGCCACGCCCAGGTCGCCGGCCTTCGAGGCGTCGGCGTAGCCGATCGTCCCGTTGCCGTTGCTCACGGCGTCGACGACACCGGAGGTCTGCGGGGCGGCCTCGCCACCGGGGAACGGCCACTCGCCGTCGGCCTCGGCGTCCCACACCGACGGGGCGACCGTGTGCAGGTAGTCGGTGAAGTTCTCGGTGGTGCCCGAGTCGTCCGCGCGGTGCACGGCGGTGATGTTGGTGCTGGGCAGGGTGGCGCCCTCGTTCAGCGCCTTGATCTTCGCGTCGTCCCAGGTCTTGATGTCGCCCTTGAAGATGCCGGCGAGGGTCTCGGCGTCGAGCTTGAGGTCGTCCACGCCCTCGAGCTTGTAGATCACGGCGATGGGCGAGACGTAGATCGGCAGGTCGATCGCGGCCGAGCCGTCGGCGCAGCGCGAGGAGCTGAGCGAGGCGGCCGAGGCCTCCTCGGCGGTCAGCGCGCGGTCGGAGCCGGCGAAGTCGGCGCCACCGCCGGCAAAGGCGTCGCGGCCGGCACCCGAGCCGTCGGGCGAGTAGTTCACGGTGACGTCGGGGTTCACGGTCTGGAAGGCCGCGGCCCAGGTCTCCTGGGCGGTCGCGGCGGACGAGGCGCCGACGCCGCTCAGGGTGCCGGTGAGGCTGGCGGAGCCGCTGCTCGCGCCGCCGGCGGGCGCGGCCTCGCCGCCGCCGCCCTCGTTGGCCGCGCAGGCCGAGAGGCCGAGCGAGAGGGTGGCGACAGCTGCGCAGGCAGCGACGCTCAGGCGGGAGATCTTCACGGGTCCCCTTTCGGAAGGACGTGGTGGTGCACTGGAGATGAGGTCCGAGGGGCGTCGTCGTGACCCCCGTCGACGGGGAACGTACGCAGCCGAGTTGTCCGGTCGGCCCGCGCGGGGTGAACGCTGGGTGAACGATCGGCGCGGGAGCTCCCGCGGCTCTTGACGGCGGCGCGCCGCGCCTCTGTCGGTGGACGCTTCCAGCGCCCGCGGGACGGGCCTCAGGCCTGGGGGCGGTGCCGCTCCAGGGCGTGCACCTCGCCGTCGCCGGTCAGGTGGGCGACGAGGAACTCCCCGGTCACCAGCGAGGTCGGGGCGATCTCGAGCGCCTCGAGGATGTGCGGCAGCACGGGGCGGTGGACGCAGATCACCGTGGGGCGGCGGTCGGCCACGGTCTGGTTGCGGATCCGGGTGACCAGCCGGCCGACGCCCTTGGCGTCGTGGCTGCCCTCCTCCTCGCTGAGCTGGCCGAAGGTCTCCACGCGCAGCTCGCGGTGGTGGGCGTAGGGCATCAGCGTGCTCACGCAGCGCGCCGACGTCGAGGTGACCAGCCGCTCGGCGCCGTAGGCGGCGAGCATCGGGATCAGC
Source organism: Microlunatus capsulatus (assembly GCF_017876495.1). NCBI lineage: Bacteria > Bacillati > Actinomycetota > Actinomycetes > Propionibacteriales > Propionibacteriaceae > Microlunatus > Microlunatus capsulatus. The sequence continues at coordinate 2,974,473 of NZ_JAGIOB010000001.1, forward strand.
AGCCGGGCCTGCCGGCGGCCCCGGGAGTTGATCGGGCGGGCGGAGTCCTTGCGGGACCAGTCCTTGCGGTCCATCGCCTTCGCGTGCCGCACGACGACCAGCGGGGTGGTGACCGGCTGCTCCATCTGCTGGCGGACCAGGAACCGGTCGTGCTCGAACGTGAGGCGGCTGAGCGCGGCCTTGAGCGGGAGCCAGGAGACGACGTCGACCTCGTGGTCGGGGGCCCGGGGAGCCGCGGTGACGACGGACCCGGTCCACCAGTCGACGCGCTTGAGGCCGCCGCCGCGGTCGTAGGTGACCTGGTCCAGCGGGGTGCCGAGCCGGACGGTGACCCCGGTCTCCTCCTCCACCTCGCGGACGGCGCAGGCCGGCAGCGACTCCCCGGCCTCCAGCTTGCCCTTGGGCAGGGACCAGTCGTCGTAGCGCTTGCGGTGCACGATGACCACCTCGGTGCCCCGCGTCGGGTGCTCGCGGGTGACCACGGCCCCAGCCGCGAGGATCGCCTTCCCCCGGCTCGCGGCGCGGCCGGTCACCGGGCGCTCCAGCACCTTCACCGGCACGGCGCCACCGCCCGGGCCCCGCAGCCCCCGACCACGCTCACCCCGCTCGCCTCGAACCGCTCACTTCGCTCGACCTGACCGCGCTCACTTCGCTCGACCCGACCCCGCTCACTTCGCTCGACGCCTGCTCTTGACGCCGATCAGGTACTCCTGCATGTCCAGCAGCGGCTCGTGGTCCTCGCCGGCGGTGAACTGGGTCCAGGTCCCGTCGGGCTGCAGCTTCCACGAGGCGGTGCCCTTGGCGAAGGCCAGCTCGAACAGCTCGCCGATCTCGGCCACGTGCGCCGGGTTGGTGATGGAGGCCAGCACCTCGACGCGACGGTCGAGGTTGCGGTGCATGAGGTCGGCCGAGCCGATGCCCACCGACGGCGAGCCGCCGTTGGCGAACCAGAACAGCCGGCTGTGCTCGAGGAAGCGGCCGAGGATGCTGCGGACCCGGATGTTCTCGCTCAGCCCCGGGACGCCGGGGCGGATGGTGCAGATGCCGCGCACCCAGAGGTCCACCGGCACCCCGGCCTGCGAGGCGCGGTAGAGCGCGTCGGAGACCGCCTCGTCGACGAGGGAGTTGACCTTCATCCGGATGCCCGCGGGCCGGCCGGCGCGCTGGTGGTCGATCTCGCTCTCGATCCGGGCCAGCAGGCCGGTCCGGATGCCGTGCGGGGCGACGAGCATCCGCTTGTAGGACGTCTCCTGGCTCATCCCGGAGAGGTGGTTGAACAGCCGACCGACGTCCTCGGTGATGATCGGGTTGGCCGTCAGCAGGCCCATGTCCTCGTAGGTCCGGGCCGTCTTGGGGTTGTAGTTGCCGGTGCCGATGTGCACGTAGCGGCGCAGGCCCTCGGGCTCGTCGCGGACCACCATCGACAGCTTGCAGTGCGTCTTGAGCCCCACCAGGCCGTAGACGACGTGGCAGCCGTGCCGCTCCAGCCGGCGCGCCCAGGCGATGTTGGCCTGCTCGTCGAAGCGGGCCTTGATCTCCACCAGGCACAGGACCTGCTTGCCCGCCTCGGCGGCCTCGATGAGGGCGTCGACGATGGGGGAGTCGCCCGAGGTGCGGTAGAGCGTCTGCTTGATCGCGAGCACCTGCGGGTCGTCGGCCGCCTGCTCGATGAAGCGCTGCACGCTGGTGGCGAAGGAGTCGTAGGGGTGGTGCAGCAGCACGTCGCGCTGCTTGAGCGCGGCGAACATGTCGGCCGGTTTGGCCGTCTCGACCTCCGACAGGTGCGGGTGGGTCGAGGGCAGGAACGTCGGGTACTTCAGCTCGGCCCGGTCGATGTCGGCCAGCGCGAACAGCCCTCGCAGGTCCAGGGGCCCGGGGACGAGGAAGACCTCCTTCTCGGCGATGTCCAGCTCGCCGATCAGCAGCTCCAGCATCTTGGGGTCGATGTCGTCCTCGACCTCCAGCCGGACCGGCGGGCGGCCGACCTTGCGCCGCAGCAGCTCCTTCTCCAGGGCCAGCAGGAGGTTCTCGGCGTCGTCCTCCTCGACCTCGACGTCCTCGTTGCGGGTCACCCGGAAGGTGTGGTGCTGGACGACCTCCATGCCGCTGAAGAGCTGGTCCAGGTGCTGGGCGATGACGTCCTCGAGCGCGACGTAGCGGCCCTCGGTCAGCGGCAGGAACCGCGACAGCACGCTGGGCACCTTCACCCGGGCGAACTGGCGGACGCCGGTCTCGGGGTTGCGGACCAGCACGGCCAGGTTGATCGAGAGCCCGGAGATGTAGGGGAACGGGTGCGAGGGGTCGACGGCCAGCGGGGTGAGCACCGGGAAGATCCGCTCGGCGAAGAGGACGTCCATCCGGTCGCGCTCGTCGTCGGTGAGCTCGTTCCACTTGAGGATCTCGATGCCGGCCTCGGCCAGCTCGGGGCGCACCTGCTCCTGGAACACCCGGGCCTGGTCGACGACCAGCTCGCGGGTGCGGTTGAGGATCGCGGTGTGCACGTCGCGCGGCATCATCCCGCTGACGGTGGGCACCGCCACCCCCGCCGCGATCCGGCGCTTCAGGCCGGCGACCCGGACCATGTAGAACTCGTCGAGGTTGCTGGCGAAGATGGCCAGGAACTTGGCCCGCTCCAGCACCGGCACCCGGGGGCGGTCCTTGGCCAGGTCCAGCACCCGGTTGTTGAACGCCAGCCAGGACAGCTCGCGGTCGAGGAAGCGGTCCGGTGGCAGGTGCGGCGCCGGGGCGTCGGGGTCCACCTGGGGGTCGCCGGCCGTCCCCCGGATGCTGGTGAGGGGTGACACGTCGACGGGGTCCATCCGGTCTCCTGAGGTGCGGGCCCGCGGACGTCCGGGGTCGCGCGGCGGCTTCGCGGCGACGGGGGGTCCAGGTGTCCGGGGGCTCACGGTTGGGCGTACATCACATCACGGCTGGCCGTGGTGAAGCCACGGCCGGTGTAGAGGCCGACGGCGCCGGCGTGGTCGCCCTCGACGTAGAGCTCGACCTCGGTGTCGCCGGCGGCCCGCAGGTGCGCCAGCCCGGTGTCCAGCAGCGCGCCCCCCAGCCCGGCGCCGCCGGAGCCCGGGTCGACGCCCAGCACGTACACCTCGCCGAGGGTGCCGGCGTGCTGCTTGGTCCAGTGGAAGCCGACCAGCACCCCGTCGCGCTCGGCGAGGAAGAAGCCCCGCGGGTCGAACCGGGGCTCGGCCATCCGCTGGGCCAGGTCGTCGGCGGTCAGCGCGCCCTGCTCGGGGTGGGAGGCGAAGGCGCGGGCGTTGACGCCCAGCCAGGCCTGCTCGTCGCGGCCGGGCTCGAAGGTGCGGACCGCGACGCCGTCGGGCACCCGCGGGGCGCGCAGGTCGGCGCCCAGCGGGCGGGTCATCACCAGCAGCTCGCGGGCCAGCCGCAGCCCGGCCCGGTCGGCCAGCGCCTGCGCCGCCGACGTGCCGCCCATCGCCCAGACCTGGAGGCGGCTCGGCGCCAGCGCGAGCAGCGCGCCGAGCAGGGCGCTGCCGACGCCGCGGCGTCGGACGTCCGGGTGGACGACGAGCTGACCGGTGGTGGAGCCGTCCCCGGGGGCCAGCTGGGCGTAGCCCCGCAGCAGGGCGCCGGGGCCGGCGTCCTCGGCGCGGGCCAGCACGTGCCGGACGTCGCCGGGGTGGTCCAGGGCCAGCAGCGCCGCCTCGTTGAGGGCGCTGGTCCCGTCGACGGCGGCCGCGTCGGCGACCAGCCGGCGGACCGCGTCGGCCTCCGCGGGGGACAGCCGGTCGAGGGTCGAGGTCGGGACCGCGTGCGCCATGGCGCCGAGACTAGGGGATCTATGCTGGCCGGTGCTGACCGCGTCGACGAGGGCGCCGGCGGTGCAGGAGGGGACGCGGATGCGCGACGAGGAGTACCAGGCCGACCAGGTCGCTGCCTACGGGGCGAGCGGCCAGCCGGCCGTCGCCGCGCGGATGGCGCCGCACCTGCGGATGACGCGGGTGGGGGCCGTCGCCGCCGCGGTGTCCGTGCTCGCCGCGGTCGGGGCGCTGGTGACCTTCCCGCGCTTCACCACCGCCACGGCCTCCGGGATCGGCTGGGGCGTGTTCCTGCTGGTCTGCGCCGTGGCGATGCTCGGCATCTGCGTGCTGCAGCTGGCCGCCTGGCGCCAGGCCATGGCCTGGTGGCGCGGCGAGCGCGAGACCGGTCCCCGCACCCTCGCCCCCTTCTCGTGGTGGGCGCACGTGGCGTCCTACGCCGTGGCGGTCGGGGCCCTGTTCGCCGCGATGGCCGGCAGCGCCGTCGCCGGCTGGACCGCCACCGCCGCCACCCTGATGGCCCTGTCCCTGGTGCTGCTGCTCGCCGGCCAGATCCTCGGCGGGGTGCAGTACGTCCGCCCCGACGGCCCGCCCGGGACCGTCCCCGCGCACATGCGCCGGCTGCTGGCGCGCGAGCGCGCCCGGCAGGAGGCCGCCGCGGCCATCGTGGACCGCGACACCCCGCCGACGGGCGATGCCCCGCGCGGCTGAGCCGCCGGGACCGGCGCTCGTCGTCCCGCCCGCGCTGGCGGCCACGCAGCGGCTCTACTTCGGGGCCGCGGGCGACCGCTGGGTGGCCGACCTGCCCGGCCTGGCGACGACCTGGCTCGAGCGCTGGGCGCTGACCCCGGACGGCCCGCCCGCCCACGGCGCCGTCGCCCTGGTGCTGCCCGTCCGCCGCGCCGACGGCACGCCCGCGGCGCTCAAGCTGCAGCCCGTCGACCACGAGACGGCCGGCGAGGGCCGCGCCCTGGCTCTGTGGGCCGGGCGCGGGGCCGTCGCCCTGCTGGCCGCCGACGAGACCAGCGGCACCCTGCTGCTGGAGCGGCTCGACGCGACCCGCACCCTGCTGAGCCCCGACGTGCCCGACCGGGAGGCGACGGCGGTGGTCGCGGGGCTGCTGGTCCGGCTGAACGCGGTGCCCGCCCCGCCGGGGCTCCGCCGGCTCGCCGACGTGGCGGGGGAGACGCTCGCCTCGGTGCCGGCCGCCCTCGCCGCCGCGACCGACCCCGGGGAGCGGGCCCTGCTGGGCACGGCCGCCGGGCTGCTCGCCGAGCTGCTGGCCGAGCCCGTCGGGGACCGGCTGCTGCACTGGGACCTCCACCACAGCAACGTCCTGGCCACCCCTGACGGCGCGGGCTGGCGCGCCATCGACCCCAAGCCGCTGGCCGGCGACCCGGGCTTCGAGCTGCTGCCCGCGCTGTGGAACCGCTGGGACGCCGTGGTGGCGACCGGTGACGTGCCCGCCGCCGTCCGGGCCCGGTTCGACCTGATGAGCGAGCGGATGGGCCTGGACCGCGCGCGGGCGGCGGCGTGGACGCTGGCCCGGGTGCTGCAGGATGCCTGCTGGGACCTCACCTCCGGGCGTTCCCGGACGGTCTCGCCGCCGCACCGGGCCGTCGCCGAGGCGCTGCTCGGCCGGGCGCGGGGGTCGGGGTGACCGTCCGTTCACCCGCCGGTCGCCGGCGCGTCGCCCGGCCGGTGTAGACAGCAGGGGTGAGCGAGCTGTCGAGCCCCGGGTTGCGCGAGCAGCTGCTGTGGCTGAAGGAGCGCTACGGCGCCGAGGACTTCACCGTCGAGGAGCTCGACGACGACGACCCCGTGCTGCGCGCCGTGGACGGCCCCGTCGTCGACACCTGGCGCGAGGGCTACCCCTATCCCGAGCGGCTCTCCACCGAGGTCTACGAGCGCGAGAAGCGGCTGCTGCAGATCGAGCTGCTCAAGCTGCAGCGCTGGACCAAGGCCACCGGCGGCCGGCTCGTCGTCGCCTTCGAGGGCCGCGACGCCGCCGGCAAGGGCGGCACCATCAAGCGGTTCACCGAGCACCTCAACCCCCGCACCGCGCGGGTGGTGGCGCTGGAGAAGCCCACCGACCGCGAGGCGCGGCAGTGGTACTTCCAGCGCTACGTCGCCCACCTGCCGGCGGCCGGGGAGATCACCCTGTTCGACCGCTCCTGGTACACCCGGGCCGGTGTCGAGCGGGTGATGGGGTTCTGCTCCGACGCCGAGCACGCGCAGTTCCTGCGGCAGGCACCGCGCTTCGAGGACCTGCTGATCGACGACGGCTTCGACCTGGTCAAGCTGTGGTTCTCGGTCTCCAAGCGGGAGCAGAGCACGCGCTTCCTCATCCGCCAGATCGACCCGGTGCGGCAGTGGAAGCTGTCCCCGATGGACCTGGCGTCGCTGGACAAGTGGGACGCCTACACCGCGGCGAAGGAGGAGATGTTCGCCGCGACCGACACCGACACCGCGCCCTGGACCGTGGTCAAGAGCAACGACAAGAAGCGGGCGCGGCTGGAGGCGATGCGGTTCGTGCTGCACCGCACCGACTACGAGGGCAAGGACGCCGAGGTGGTCGGGGTGCCCGACCCGCGGATCGTCGGCCGGGCCTCCGAGGTCTACGAGCTGGGGGAGCGGGTGGCCGGTGCGGCCTGAGCGGTCAGCCCGAGGTGACGCGGTCGGACTCCTCGACCGGCGCCACGAAGCGGTAGCCCACGTTGCGGACCGTGCCGATGACCGACTCGTGCTCGGGGCCGAGCTTCGCGCGCAGGCGGCGGACGTGCACGTCGACGGTGCGGGTGCCGCCGTAGTAGTCGTAGCCCCAGACGTCGCTGAGCAGCTGCTGGCGGCTGAAGACCCGGCCGGGGTGCTGGGCGAGGTACTTGAGGAGCTCGAACTCGGTGTAGGTGAGGTCCAGCTGGGTGCCGTTGAGCTTGGCGGAGTAGCCGGCCTCGTCGATGACGATGTTGCCGGTCTGGATCAGCGGGTCGGCGCCGGCGGCCACCGACGGCGTCATGGCCAGCCGCAGCCGGACGTCCACCTCGGCCGGGCCCGCGGTGGCCAGCAGGAGGTCGTCGAAGCCCCAGTCCGAGGACAGGGCGGCCAGGCCGCCCTCGCTGGCGATCACCAGCAGCGGTGACTCCTTGCCCGTGGTCTCGATCAGCCGGCACAGCGAACGTGCGCCGACGAGGTCGCGGCGGGCGTCGAGGAGGATGACGTCGGCCGCCGGGGCGTCGAGCAGGGCGGTGGCCTCGGCCTGGGCGACCTTGACGTGGTGGGGCAGGAGCTCCAGCGCGGGCAGGATCTCCGACGACGTGTGCATGTCGTTGGTGAGGAGCAACAGGGTCGCCATCGAGGGCCTCCTCGGCAGGGGGTGGTCTGCGGGACGTGGTGCTCCGACAGACCCCGGCTGTGTGGCGAGGGCCACGGTGCATGGCCGACACTACTGCAATGCCGAGCGTTCACCTGCACTACTGGGCGGGGGCCCGGGCGGCCGCCGGCACCACCGCGGAGGAGGTCGAGGCGGCCACCGTGCGGCAGGCGCTGGAGCGCGCGGCCGCCGGCCGTGACGCCCGGTTCGCCCGCGTGCTGGCCGCCTGCTCCCTCCTGGTGGACGGCACCGCCGCCCACGCCGACGACCTCGACACCCCCCTCACCGGCGCCGTCCGGGTGGAGGTGCTGCCCCCGTTCGCGGGCGGTGCGGAGCCATCGGCGGTGTGAAGGAGATCACCGCGACGGCGCCCGGATGCTGGACGGAGAGACTCCTCCCGCCGTCGTGTCCAGCAGGTGGACAGCGGTACCAGCATCCGGGACGACCGCTGCGCCGGGCCGGGGTGCCGTCGTAAGGTGGCGACGTGACCACCGAGAAGGTGTGGGCGCTCGTGCTCACCCGCCGCCGCGCCGTCGACCACGGCCGCATGCGGTCCTCGTTGTGTCGGTCCCCCCGGCCCTAGGACGCCTCCACCCCTGCCGCCCCCGGGCCGCACGCGTCCCCGCCGCCACCCGCCCGCCCGCGCACGGATCTGCGTGGACCCCAGCGCGCCCGGCACCGTCGGGCACCAGCACACAGGAGTGATCAGCACATGAGCAGGTCAGAAGCACTCGTCGACATCGACTGGGTCGCCCAGCACGGGCAGGACGACGGCGTCGTCCTCGTCGAGGTGGACGAGGACACCACGGCCTACGACGGCGGCCACATCGAGGGCGCGGTCAAGCTGGACTGGAAGGCCGACCTGCAGGACCCGGTGCGCCGGGACTTCGTCGACCGCGAGCAGTTCGGCGCCCTGCTGTCCGAGCGCGGGATCGGCAACGACGACACCGTTGTGCTGTACGGCGGCAACAACAACTGGTTCGCCGCCTACGCGTACTGGTACTTCAAGCTCTACGGCCACCGCGACGTCCGCCTGATGGACGGCGGCCGCAAGAAGTGGGAGCTCGAGGCCCGCCCGCTGAGCACCGAGACGGTGACCCGGCCCGCGACCACCTACACCGCGGCCGAGCCCGACACCTCCATCCGCGCCTTCCGCGACGAGGTCGTGGCCGCGATCGGCACCAAGAGCCTGGTCGACGTCCGCAGCCCCGACGAGTTCGCCGGCCGGCTGCTGGCCCCGGCGCACCTGCCGCAGGAGCAGTCGCAGCGCGGCGGCCACATCCCGACCGCGGTCAACGTGCCCTGGTCCAAGGCGGCCAACGACGACGGCACCTTCAAGTCCGACGACGAGCTGCGCGCGCTCTACGGCGGCGCGGGCGTCGACTTCGACGGCGACATCATCGCCTACTGCCGGATCGGCGAGCGGAGCTCGCACACCTGGTTCGTGCTGCAGGAGCTGCTGGGCCAGCCCAACGTCAAGAACTACGACGGCTCCTGGACCGAGTACGGCTCGCTGATCGGCGTCCCGATCGCCGTGGGCGACGAGCCCGGCCAGGCCTGACGGCCCGACCGACCACCCCACCCACCGCGCCCCACCCCGAGGAGAACCCATGTGCGGAGCCACCACCGGCGGCCTGAGCGTCGCCGGCATCGACACCACGAAGGAAGCGGTGATCCAGGGGCGCGTGCTGCGGTCCGGGAACCCCGTCTCCGGCGCCTACGTCCGGCTGCTGGACGCCGACGGCGAGTTCACCGCCGAGGTCCCGACCTCGGCCACCGGCCACTTCCGGTTCTTCGCCGGCGACGGCGCGTGGACGCTGCGCACCCTGGCCCCCGGGGCCAAGGCCGACCGGGTCGTCCGGGCGGCCCGGGGCAGCGTGGCCGAGGTCGACGTGGAGCTCGAGGCGGCCTGATCCCGCCGGCCGGGACGACGGCCGCCGTCGTCGTCCCGGCCCGCGGGCCGGCCTGCTCCGGTAGGCTGCGTCCCGATGTCCTCCCCCGCCCACCCCTCCTCGTCGGCCGCGCCCCGGCCCGCGCCGACGACGACGGACCCCGCCCTCGACGCCGTCGAGTCGCTGTACCGCGGGGCCACGGGGCGCTCGGGACTGCGGGCCTTCGAGCCCGCGCTGCGCCCGCCTGAGGGCACCCTCGACTGGGGCTGGCTCTTCCGCCCCGACGAGCCGGTCGCCCCCGTCGCGGCTCCGCTCGCCGCGGCCCTCACGACCACCGGCAGCGGGCTCGCCGTCCGCACCACCACGTCCGGCCTCGCTGTCGTCGGCCCGGCGCCCCTGGTGCACTGGTCGCCCGGCACCCTGCCCGCCGCCCGCCGCTGGCCGGCCGTCGCCCTGCTGGCGGCCGCCCTCGCCTGCGCCGTGCTGCTGCCCTGGGTCGCGCCGGTCCTCTGAGCCGCCGGCTCCCGCTCAGGAGTCGAGGACCAGCGTCACCGGCCCGTCGTTGGTCAGGCTGACCTGCATGTCCGCCCCGAACACCCCCGTCTCGACGTGCGCCCCGAGCGCGCGCAGCGCGGCCACGAAGGCCTCGACCAGCGGCTCGCTGACGGGGCGCGGCGCGGCAGCGCTCCAGGACGGCCGCCGGCCCTTGCGGGTGTCGGCGTAGAGCGTGAACTGGCTGACGACCAGCAGCGGGGCGCCCTCCTGGGCGGCCGAGCGCTCGCCGGCCAGGATCCGCAGCGTCCACACCTTCTCGGCCAGCCGGGCGGCGTCGGCCGCGGTGTCCTCGTGGGTCACCCCGACCAGCACCAGCAGCCCGGGCGCGGGCAGGGCGCCGACGACGGCGCCGTCCACCTCCACCCGCGCGGTCGTCGCCCGCTGCACCACCAGCCGCACGGCGTCAGACCACCGGGGGCAGCGTGACCAGGCAGAACGGGTGGCCGACCGGGTCGGCGAAGACCCGCGACGTCGCCCCGCCGCCGCTCAGCCGGGTGGCGCCCAGCGCGAGCGCGGCCGCCTCCGCGGCGTCCAGATCCTCGACCCGGACGTCGAAGTGCCGGTACTGGGGCCGGTCGCCCTCGGGCCAGGTGGGCGGGCGGTAGTGGTCGACGCGCTCGAAGGCCACCCCCGGGCGGTCGGGGGCGTCGCCGATGACGACCCAGTCGCCCTCGTCCTGGACCCGCTGCATGCCCAGCAGCTCCTGGTAGAACGCGGCCAGGGCGCCCGGGTCGGGGCAGTCGAGCACGATGCCGTGCAGTCGTCCGATCACGGTCCGAAGTGTGGCACCGACCGCTGACAGCCCGCGGGCGGTGGGCCGCCCGAGCCGGCTCAGCGCAGCCGGATCCCCGGCATCGTCAGCTCGCTGCCGGCGGGCAGGCCCAGGGCGCGGGTGAGGTCGGTGAGCCCCGGCCACGCCGTCACCGCGGACGCGGCGCGCGGGTCCTCGCTGTTCCGCGGCCGTCCCAGCCGGGCGGCGGCCGGCAGGTGGACGGCGGGACCGACGGGAGCGTCGTCGGGCAGCCCGGCCCGCTGCCGGGCGATCCGGACGGCGTCGCGCAGCCCGCCGAGCTCGTCCACCAGCCCGTGCTCGAGGGCGTCGCGGCCGGTCCAGACCCGGCCGCGGGCCAGCGGCTCGATCTCGGCCACCGGCCGGCCCCGGCCGGCGGCGACCTTGCCGACGAAGTCGTCGTAGATGGCGTCGACGGTCGCGGCCAGCCGCTCGCGCTCCTGCTCGCCGAACGGCTTGCGCGAGGAGTACATCCGGGCGTGCTCGCCCTGCTGGACGGCGCCGGTGGTGAGCCCGGCCCGGTCCAGCAGATCGGTGACGACGAACTTGCCGCCGAAGACGCCGATCGAGCCCGTCAGCGTTCCGGGCAGGGCGACGACGACGTCGGCCGGCGCGGCGATGTAGTACCCGCCCGAGGCGGCCAGCGCGCCCATCGAGACGACGACCGGCCGGCCCGAGTCGCGCACCCGGCACACCTCGCGCCAGATGACCTCCGACGCGACGGCGGACCCGCCGGGGGAGTCGACGTGCAGCACGACGGCCTTCACCTGGTCGTCCTCGAGCGTGGCCCGCAGCTCGGCGGCGACGGTGTCGCTGCCCAGCTGGCGGCCCGTGGGCCCCCGCCGGCTGCGCCCGCTGCCGATGCCGCCGTGGGCCCGGACCACGGCGACCCGGCCCGGCTTCGACCACGGGGCGGCGGGCAGCGAGCGGCGCGGCGACCAGCGGTCGGCGAACAGCAGCTCGGCGTCCTCCCCGACCTCGGCCCGCAGGGCGGCGTGCACCTCGTCGCGGTAGCCCAGCCGGTCGACCAGACCGACCTCGAGGGCCTCGCGGGCGGTCCGGGGGCCGGAGTCCACGAGCGCGCGGACCTGCTCCGGCGTCGTCCCGCGCGTCTCCGTCACCCGCTCGACGGCCTCGTCGAGCAGGGAGCGGGTGAGCTGCTCCAGCGAGGCGCGGTGGGCCTCGGTGAAGCCGGTACGGGTGAAGGTGTCGACGGCGTTCTTGAACTCGTGGCGCTGCTCGAACTCGGGCTGGACGCCCAGCTTGGCGAGCGCCCCGCCGAGGAACGTGGTCTCGGCGGCGACGCCGAGCAGGCCGACGCCGCCGCCGGGCTGCAGCCAGATGCGGCCGAAGGCGGTGGCCAGCACGTAGGAGGCGGTGTCGGCGACCTCGCCGAAGCTCTCCGCCCACGCCACCGTCGGCTTGCCGCTCGCGGCGAAGGCCTGCACGCCGAGGCGCAGCTCCTGCATCGCGGCCCAGGGCAGCGGGCCGCCGACCCGGGCGACGAGGCCGACGACGCGCGGGTCGTCCGCCGCCTCGTGCAGCGCCCGCAGGGTCGGCCGCAGCAGCCGGCGGCCGCGGTTCCGCAGCCGGGCGACGGGGTCGCCGGGGTCGGGGTCGACGGGCAGGTCGGTGAGGTCCAGCTCGAGCAGCAGCGGCGTCCGGTTCCCGGGGAGCGAGGGCATGGACCCACGGTAGGCGCGGGGTCGCGGTCGCGGCTGAGAAGTCGGCGGCAGAGCCCCTGAGCACCGCTCAGGCCGGGCGCTGCCCGCCGTCCGCCGTGGCGCGCCTCGGCCGGGCGCGCACGTGCATCCGCTCGCCCTGGGGCCCGAACAGGCTGAGCACCTCCAGGGCGCCGGGTCCGAGGTTGCCGAACCAGTGCGGCGTGCGGCAGTCGAACTCCGCGACCTCGCCGGCCTCCAGCGTCAGGTCGTGCGGCCCCAGCCGCAGCCGCAGCCGGCCGGCCAGCACGTAGATCCACTCGTAGCCCTCGTGGGTCTGCTGCTCCAGCGGCCCCCGGGCTCCCGGCGGCGGCGGGTAGACCATCTTGTACGCCTGCGTCCCGCCGGGGCGCCGGCTGAGCGGCACCATCGTCACGCCGTGCCGGACCACCGGACGGGGGTGCACCCGCGGGTCGCCCGTCTCCGGCGCCCCGACCAGGTCGTCCAGCGGCACCTGGTGCACCCGGGCCAGCGGCAGCAGCAGCTCCAGCGTCGGCCGGCGCTGCCCCGACTCCAGCCGGGACAGCGTGCTCACCGAGATGCCCGTCGTCGCCGCGAGCGAGGCGAGCGTCGCGCCGCGCTGCTTGCGGAGGTCGCGCAGCCGCGGTCCCACGGCCTCCAGCACCGCCCGGGGCACCAGGCCCTCGTCGTCGTCCACGACCCCAGTCCACCACAGGACTTGCGGTTCCGGCAACGGATGTTGTCGTCCGCGCAGGTCCGCGCGCAGGCTGGGAGCACGAGCAGGGCAGACCTCAGGAGGCGGACGTGGAGCAGGTGGCAGGCGTGGACCAGGTGGCAGGCGTGGAGCACGTGGTGGGGCAGGACGGGTACGACGTGGTGGTGGTCGGGGGCGGCAGCGCCGGGCTGAGCGGGGCGCTGGCCCTGGGCCGGGCGCGGCGGCGGGTGCTGGTGGTGGACGCGGGCGACCCGCGCAACGCCCCGGCGGCCGGGGTGCACAACTACCTGACCAGCGAGGGGCTCCCGCCGGCCGAGCTGGTGGCGGCCGGTCGCGCCGAGGTGGAGGCCTACGGCGTCGAGGTGCGGCGGGGGACCGCGGTCGCGGCGGCGCCCCTGGACGTCGGGCCCGGCCGCACGGCGTTCACCGTCGACCTCGCCGACGGCACGCGGGTGAGGGCGCGGCGGCTGCTCGTCACCACCGGGCTGACGGACCTGCTGCCGGACGTGCCCGGGGTGGCGCAGCGGTGGGGCCGCGACGTCGTCCACTGCCCCTACTGCCACGGCTACGAGGTGCGCGACGAGCCGGTCGGCGTGCTGGGCACCGGCCCGATGGCCGCGCACGTGGCGCTGCTCTTCCGGCAGTGGTCGCCCGACGTCGTGCTGTTCCAGCACACCGCGCCCGCGCTGACGCCGGAGGAGGCCGAGCAGCTGGCGGCCCGCGGGATCGACGTCGTCGCCGAGCCGGTGGCCGGGCTCGAGGTCGTCGACGACCGGCTGAGTGGGGTGCGGCTCGTCTCCGGGGCGGTGGTCCCGCGCCGCGCGGTGGTCGTCAGCCCGCGGTTCGCCGCCCGCTCCGCGGTGCTCGAGGGCCTCGGGGTGGCGGCGGAGGAGTTCCGGATGGGCGAGCACGTCCTCGGCACCTCCGTGCCCGCCGACCCGATGGGGGCGACGTCGGTGCCCGGGGTCCGGGTGGCGGGCAACGTCACGGCCCCGATGGCCCAGGTGATCGCCGCCGCGGCCGCCGGCCTGCAGGCGGGGGCCGCGCTGAACGGCGAGCTCGTCACCGAGGACACGGCGCTGGCGGTCGCCCGCCACCGGGAGGAGGCCGGGGCCTACGCTGGTCGCTCGTGAGCGACGACGCACCCACCACCCAGCCCTCCGCCTCCCGCCGCGCCCTCGTGGTGCGCGGCGGGTGGACCGGCCACAGCCCCGTCGAGGCCAGCGACAGCTTCCTGCCCTTCCTGCGGGAGCAGGGCTTCGAGGTCGCCGTCGAGGACTCCCCGGAGGTGTACGCCGACGCCGGGCGGATGGCCGCCACCGACCTCGTCGTGCAGTGCGTGACGATGAGCGAGATCAGCCGCGAGGCGCTCGCCGGGCTGATGGCGGCGGTCGAGGCCGGCACCGGCCTCGGGGGCTGGCACGGCGGGATCGCGGACTCCTACCGGAACTCGGCCGCCTACCTGCACCTGGTAGGCGGTCAGTTCGCCGAGCACCCGGGCAAGCACCCCGACGAGCGCGTCGGGGACGCCAGCGACAACTACGTCCCCTACACCGTCGAGCTCACCGAGGCCGGCCGCGAGCACCCCGTCACCGCCGGGCTCGGGACGCTGTCGCTGACCACCGAGCAGTACTGGGTGCTCACCGACGACTACGTCGACGTGCTGGCCACCACCACCCAGGCCGTCCGGCCGTGGGACCCGTGGACCCGGCCCGTCACCTCGCCGGCGGTCTGGACCCGGCAGTGGGGGAAGGGCCGGATCTTCGTCGCGACCCCCGGCCACAGCATGGACGTCCTGGACCAGCCCGAGGTCCGCGGGCTGATCGAGCGCGGGCTGCTGTGGGCGGCCCGGTGAGCGGGCCGCTGCGCGTCGGCGTCGTCGGCGTCGGCAACATCAGCGCCCAGTACTTCGCCGCCTTCCCACGGCTCCCGGGGCTGCAGCTGGTCGCCGTGGCCGACCTCGACGCCGACCGGACCGCCGTCGTCGCCCGCGAGCAGGGCGTGGCCGCGTACTCGGTGCCCGGTCTGCTGGCCGCCGACGACGTCGACGTCGTGCTCAACCTGACCATCCCGGCCGCGCACGCCGCCGTCGGGACGGCGGCGCTGCAGGCCGGCAAGCACGTCTACGGCGAGAAGCCGCTGGCCCTGACGCCCGACGAGGGCGCGGCCCTGCTCGCGCTGGCGCAGACCTCGGGGCTGCGGGTGGGCTCGGCCCCGGACACCGTGCTGGGCACCGGCCTGCAGACCGCCCGCCGGCTGCTGGACGACGGGGCCGTCGGCGCCCCGCACGCCGCGGCCGTCGCCTGGAGCTCGCCGGGCCACGAGCGCTGGCACCCCGCGCCGTTCTTCTACTACCAGCCGGGCGGCGGCCCGCTGCTGGACATGGGCCCGTACTACCTGACGGCACTGGTGACCCTGCTGGGCCCGGTCGAGCGGGTGATGGGCACCAGCCGGCGCTCGGGCCGGGCCCGGACGGTGGGCCAGGGCCCGCAGGCCGGCGCCCCGGTGCCGGTGGACACCGACACCACGACGAGCGCGATCCTCGAGCACCGCGGCGGCGTCACCTCGACGCTCACCATGTCCTTCGACCGCTGGGCCACCCGGCAGCCGCTGTTCGAGGTCTACGGCGAGCAGGGGACGATCGCCGTCCCCGACCCCAACCACTTCGACGGCACCGTCGAGCTCTGGACGGCGCAGACCCAGGAGTGGCAGCCGGCCCCGGTGGCCGGCGGCTACGCCGACGCGGGCCGGGGCTACGGTCTCGCCGACCTGGCCCACGCCCTGGAGACCGACCGGCCGCACCGCGCGTCGGGCGACTTGGCCCTGCACGTGCTGGAGGTGATGGACGCGGTGACCCGCTCCAGCGCCGAGCACGTCGTGGTCGACCTCACCACGTCGGTCGACCGTCCCGAGCCCGTCCCGCCGGGGAGCACCCCCGGCTCCTGGTGACCGCCCGGTCCTGATCCCGGGGTGACCGTGCGGCGGAGTGCCGTGAGTTCACGGCACTCCGCAGCAGCATCACGCGGGGTCGGCGGCTCCGCGGGCCAGCAGGGCGTCCAGGCCTGACCAGTCCGGGACGTGCGCGGGGTCCAGCGCCGACCAGCCGCGGTCCAGCAGCACCCGCGCCGCGGTCAGCGCCTCCGGCAGCGGCAGCGCGGCGGCGGCCGCCACCTCCTCGGCGAGCGCGTCGTGCGCCGTCCCGGTCCGGTGGACGGTGGTGCCCGTGTCCCGGTCGCGCCGGACCATCCGCAGGACCAGCGCCGTCCGCAGCAGCTCCAGCAGCAGGTGGGTGGCGATCAGCCGGTCGTCGCGCCCCGTCTTGACCGCGACCAGCGCGGCGAGGAAGCGAGACCGGCCCGGCTCCTCGGGCGCCGGGACGCCCAGCCGGCCCGGCCCGCGGACCTGCAGGTCCAGCCGGCGGCCGTCGCGCAGCACCAGCCGGACCACCTGCTCCTGCGCCGACGTCGCGACGTCGTGCGCCCACACGGCCTCGGGGTCCACCAGCGCGGCCAGGTCGACGTCCTCCGCCAGCCGCAGGTGCAGGTCGAGGTCGCTCCACCCGTCGAGGGTCTCCGGCGCCAGCGCCGAGCCGGCCAGCTCCACCGCGGCACGGGCGCCGAGCCGGGCGCGGAGGTCGTCGGCCAGCGCGGCCTGCCAGCCGCTCACACCCGCCCCGCCAGCCGCGCGGCCGTGCGCAGGTAGGTCTCGCGGTCGGTCGGGTCGTGGTCGATCCGCGGTCGCTCCGGAGGCGGCCCCACGACCGGCCGGAGGTGGTCCACGGTGGTGGTCAGCGCGCCCTCC
Organism: Microlunatus capsulatus; assembly: GCF_017876495.1. NCBI lineage: Bacteria > Bacillati > Actinomycetota > Actinomycetes > Propionibacteriales > Propionibacteriaceae > Microlunatus > Microlunatus capsulatus. The sequence continues at coordinate 2,991,075 of NZ_JAGIOB010000001.1, forward strand.
CCGCTCGTCGTGCCCGGCAGCCGGAGCCGCAGCTCGTGCACGGCGGCCGCCGGCACGTCGCCGGAGACGAGGACCAGACCGTCCTCGTAGCCGGTGTCCAGGGGCACGGCGCCCAGCGCGGCCAGCAGCGCCAGCACCGCGCCCTGGGCGGCGCGCGGGGCCTCCAGGGTGAAGCGGTGCACCGGCTCGCAGACCTGGGTGCCGGCCCGCTGCAGCGCCGTCATCAGCACCAGCGGGGTGAGGTACCGGAAGTCGGCACCCGTGCTCGACATGGCCTTGTCGAACGTCTGGTGCGCGTGGCTCTGCCGGGGCGCGTAGCCCGAGTGCGTCATCGTCACCCGGGCGTCCGGCACCGGCCAGCCGTGCGGTCCGGCGGCCAGGGTGGTCCGGACGGCGTCCTCGACGGCGGTGAAGAAGGCGGCCGGCAGGGCCCCGCGCTCGACCTCGAGGGCGAACACCACGCCCGCCCTGACCGGGGCCGGGTCGACCCGCAGCCCGACGGTGGCCAGGAACGGGTTGTCCGGGTCCGACGCCCGCTCCACGGCGGCGCCGGGGCCGCGGACGCGCTCGGCGCACAGCACGCTGGAGGTGCCGAAGGCGACCTCGACGCCGTACTCCTCGGCCAGCAGCGCGCCGAGGACCTCCTTCTGCACCTCCCCGTACAGCGACACCGCGACCTCGCCGCGGCTGTCGTCCTGCCGCACCTCGATCAGCGGGTCCTGCTCGGCCAGCTGGGCCAGCGCGGCGTGCAGGTCGCCGCGCCGCGCGGGGTCGACGGGCTCGACGACGGTCTCCAGCGAGGGCCGGGAGAAGACCGGGGCGCTCGGGCGCCGGCCGTCGCGGCCCAGCACGTCGCCGACCCGCGCCGTCTCCAGCCCGCGGACCCGGGCGATCCGGCCGGCGGGCAGCGCGTCCGCGGGCCGTGCGCCGCCGGGGCCGTGCAGGGCCAGCGCGGTGACCCGCTCGGCCCGGCCGTGGCCGAGGTCCAGCCGGTCGCGCACCCGGACCGTGCCGCGCCGCAGCACGAGGTGCGCGAGCTTCTCCCCGGCCGGCCCGCGCTCGATCTTGAACACCGTCCCGGCGGGCGGGCCGTCGGCCTGCGGGCGCCGGGTGGGCAGCAGGCCCGGCAGCGCGGCGAGCAGCTCCCCGACCCCGGCGCCGGTGATCGCCGAGCCGTGGAGCACCGGCAGCACGGCCCCGGCGCGGGCGGCGCGGGCCAGCCGGCGCCGCAGCTCGCGGCGGGGGAGCGCGCGGTCCTCGACGAAGGCGGCCAGCACCGCGTCGTCGTGACCGGCCAGCACCTCGGTGGCCCGGGCGGCGAAGACGTCGTCGGGCAGCGGGCGGACGGCGACGTCGGGCGTCCCCGCGCCGTCGACCTCCTGCAGGGCCAGCACGTCGACGCCGAGCCGGCGGCCGACCCGCGCGACGACGTGCTCGGGGCGCGCGCCCGCCCGGTCGCACTTGTTGACGAAGACGACGGTGGGCAGCCCGAGCCGGCGCAGCGCGCGGTGCAGCACCACCGTCTGGGCCTGCACGCCCTCGACGGCCGACACGACGAGCACCGCCCCGTCGAGGACGGCGAGGGCGCGCTCCACCTCGGCGATGAAGTCGGCGTGGCCGGGGGTGTCGAGGAGGTTCACCAGGACGTCGTCGACGGCGAAGGTGGCGACGGCGGAGCGGATGGTGATGCCGCGACGCCGTTCCAGCGCCATCGTGTCGGTCTGGGTGTCGCCGCCGTCGACGCTGCCGGGGTGGTCGAGGACGCCGGCGGCGACGAGGAGCCGCTCGGTCAAGCTGGTCTTACCGGCGTCGACATGGGCGACGACGCCGAGCGCGAGGGTCCGCGCTCGAGGGGTCAGGGGTGCGGGAGGCACGGGCACGTCCGTTTCGGAGGAGGAGGGTCACCGGCGGGGTCGTGCGTGCTGCTCGCATGGTGGGTCTCCTCGGGGTGCGCGTGCTCCCGGCCATCCGAGCACGGGCGGACGGGCTCCGGCCACCGGTTTTCGGGGCGGGCGGTGCCGCGCCGGGCGGTGGCAGACTGCGGCCATGGACGCCGCGCCCCGCCCCCTCGTCGTCAAGGTCACCTGCGGGGCCGAGGCCCCCGAGCGGGTCACGCAGGCCTGGACGGTGGCCGCGACCGCGGTGGCCGCGGGCGCGGACGTCACCGTCTGGCTCACCGGTGACGCCGTCTGGTGCGCCGTCGCGGACCGGGTGCCCGTGCTGCAGCTCGAGCACGCCGCGCCGCTCGCCGACCTCGTCGAGGCCGTCCGGGCGGGCGGCCGGCTCGTCGTCTGCACCCAGTGCGCGGCCCGCCGCGACCTCACCGCCGCCGACCTCGTCGCCGGCGCCACCATCGCCGGCGCCGCCTCGTTCGTCGAGGCCGTCCTCACCGAGGGCGTCCAGGCCCTCGTCTACTGACCCCTCCGCTCCCTGAGCTGTCGAAGGGCTCCCTGAGCCCGTCGAAGGGGCCCAGCCCTACGCCAGGCCGAGCCGCTCGGCCAGCTCGTCGGCGCTCATCGCCCCGGGCCGCATGCCGCTCGCCGCGGCCTGCCGGGCCAGGGTGGCCAGCCGGGCGTTGAGCGGGGCGGCCTGCCCGGTGCGGTGGGCGATCAGGGCGATCTCGCCGTTGAGGTAGTCGGTCTCGACGTTGCCCGTGCCCCGGGTCAGGGACTGCCAGGTGGAGCCGCCGACGTCGTCGGGCACGCCGGGCACCGGGTGCATGGTGAAGCCCGCCGAGCGGGCGGCCGCCTCGTCCTCGTCGCTGGTCACCGCGATGCCGGCGCCGTCCAGGACGGTCCGGGCCTCGGCCTCGGTGCGCTCGGCCAGCGGGCCGGTGTCGCCGTTGCCGTGCACCAGCGCCTGGAAGACGTTGCCCAGGTTGCTGATGAGCTTGCGGTACTTCCAGGGCATGACGTCCTCGGGCAGCGGGACGTCGTAGTTGGCCGCCGTCCAGTCCTGCTGCACCTGCGCGAGCAGGGCCTCGTCGCGCTCGTCCGCGGGCGCCGGCACCCGGCCGACGTGCAGCATCCCCGAGCGCGGGGCACCGCGGACGATGACCTCGCCGGGGGTGAGGTGCACCGCCGGCATCCAGACGCAGACGCCGTAGACGCGGGCGAAGTAGCGCAGGGCCATCGTCTCGCTGGCCACCCCGTTGAGCGCCGTCAGGACGGGCAGCCGCTCCCCGGCCGTGCCCACCACCCGGCCGCCGGCGTGCACGGGGGCGTCGGCCCACGTCGTCAGCGCGTCGGGGGCCTGCTGGGTCTTGGTGGCCACGACCAGCACGTCGTGCTCGGTCAGCTCCAGCTCGTCCGGCCCGCCGACGGCGTGCACGGGGACGGTGACGTCCTCCTCCGGCGTGCGCAGCCGCAGGCCGGTGCTGCGCAGCGCGGCCAGGTGCTCACCGCGGGCGACGAGGACGGCGTCGAGGCCGGCGTGGGCCAGCCGGCCGCCGATGGCCCCGCCGATCGCACCGGCGCCGACGATGACGTAGCGGGTCGTGGACATGGGTCTCACGCTAACCGGGGCGCCGGTGCCCGCCGCAGGCCGCACCGCCGCGCGGGCACCGGGCCTGGCAGGGTGGGGCGGGTGAAGCTGAGGCTGACCGTCCGGGACCTGGAGCCGACCGACCTGGGCGACCTCGACTGGTCGGGCGGCTCGGAGCACGTCCGGGTGATGGCGCAGGCCCTGCAGGCCAGCTACGCCGACGAGGTGGCCGTGCTGGTCATCGCCCTGGCCAACGGCCGGCTGGTGGCCACCGGCGCGGTCGACTTCCGGCCCGACCCGGCGGCGGGGGAGCTGACGACGCTGGCCGTGCACGAGCACCTGCAGTCCCTCGGCCTGGGGACGCGCCTGGTCACGGCGCTGGAGAAGCGGGTGCGGGCGCGCGGGCTCGGCACGGCACGGCTCACCGTCGAGCACGACAACCCGCGGGCCCGGTCGCTGTACCTGCGGCTGGGCTACCGCGAGGTGGGCTCGCGGGTCGAGAGCTGGCCGGTCGCCGGCGGCCGGACCTACGTCACGACGACAGCGGTCCTGGAGCGCGACCTGACCCGCCCGCGGCCGGGTCAGTAGAGTGGGCGCCGTGTCTGCCACCTTCGCCGTCCTGCTGCTGGTCGGGGTGGCCGCCCTCGGGCTGGCCCTCCTCGTGATGCTCGGCCTCGTGCTGCGGCCCGCGCCCGTGCCCGTGCGCGTCCGGGACCAGGAGCGCTGAGCCGTGGCCTTCGAGATCACCTCCGACCTGCACCGCGACCTCATGCCCATCGCCTGGATGATCGGGCGCTGGGAGGGCTCGGGCAAGGGCACCTACCCCGGCACCGAGGACTTCGACTTCGGCCAGCAGGTCGACTTCGCCCACAACGGCGGCAACTACCTGCACTACCTCTCGCAGACCTTCGAGACCGACGCCGACGGCAAGGCCGTCCGCCCGCTCACGATGGAGACCGGTTTCTGGCGCCCCCAGCCGGACGGCACCCTCGAGGTCGTGATGAGCCATCCCGAGGGCTACACCGAGATCTGGTACGGCAAGATCAACGGCGCCCAGATCGAGCTCTCCACCGACGCCGTGGTGCGCACCGCGACCGCCGAGGACTACGCGGCCGGGCAGCGGCTGTACGGCAACGTCGAGGGCGAGATGCTCTGGACGCTCGACAAGGCCGCCAACGGCCTGCCGCTGCAGTCCAACCTCTGGGCCCGCCTCGTCCGGGCCTGACCGCGGCCGGACGGGAAGAAACCCCGGTCCGCCGACGCTGAGCACGGCATGAGCTCACAGGTGGCGGTCGTGGCCGAGTCGGGCGTGGACGCCGGGGTGCCCTGGCACTACGGCGACCCGATGCGCGAGCAGCGCGTCTTCGAGGCCGGATCGGCCGTCGTCGACCTGTCCCACCGCGGGGTGCTGACCCTCACCGGGCCCGACCGGCTCACCTGGCTGCACTCGCTCACCACCCAGCACCTCACCGACCTGCAGCCCGGCGTCGGGGTCACCACCCTGGTGCTCTCGCCGCAGGGCCACGTCGAGCACGTGCTCTACGGCGTCGACGACGGCACCACCTTCTGGGCGCACACCGAGCCGGGTGCCGCGCCCGCCCTGGTGGCCTGGCTGGACCGGATGCGGTTCATGATGCGCGTCGAGGTGGCCGAGCGGACCGCCGACACCGCCGTCGTCTGGCACCTCGGGGACGTGCCCGCCGGACTGCTGGCCCGCGACGGCCTCGACTCCCTGGGCGGGCACGAGCTCTTCGTCCCGCGCGCGCAGCTGGCCGACGTGCTGGACCTCGCGCCGCGGGCCGGGACCTGGGCGCTGGAGGCCCGCCGGATCGAGGCCGGGGTGCCGCGGGTCGGCCTGGACACCGACCACCGGACCATCCCGAACGAGATCGGGCTGCTCGGCGTCGCCGTGCACCTCGACAAGGGCTGCTACCGCGGCCAGGAGACGGTCGCCCGCGTGCACACCCTCGGCCGGCCCCCGCGCCGGCTGGTCCGGCTGCTGCTGGACGGCAGCGTCGACACCCTGCCGGCGGTCGGCTCGTCGGTCGAGCTGGCGGGGCGCTCCATCGGCGTCGTCGGCGGCTCGGCCCGGCACCACGAGCTGGGCCCGGTCGCCCTCGCCCTGGTCAAGCGGAACACCGACCCGGCCGCCGAGCTGCTCGTCGACGGCGTCGCCGCGCGCGCCGAGACCCTCGTCGACCCCGACGTCGGCCTGCACGTCCGCCCGCGCCTCTGAGCCACCCCACGGGGTGGTGGACCGGGTGCTCCGGGGCTGCCATGCTCGACGCGACCGACGGACGAGCAGAGGACACCCCATGACCGACGACAAGCAGATCAAGGTCGAGGTGGACGGCACGGTCGTCGCCGAGGCCACCGTGACCACCACCGACGCCCGCGCCCGCGCGCAGGTGCACGTCGAGCCCGGGCACCTGCCCACCGGCACCCGCCAGCAGGTGGCGGCCGCCGTGCACGAGTCCGCCGTCTCGGACGGGGCGGAGCACCTCTCCGCCGCCCTTCCGCGCGGCGACGCCGAGCTGGTGACCGAGATGCGCGAGCACCTCGACCACCCCGAGCTCCGCAGCGCCGGCGCCAGCAGCATCCTGGAGGGCGACGTCCGCCAGCCCTGAGGACCCCTGCGGCCTGAGCCGCCCCCGCTGCCTGAGCCTGTCGAAGGCCCTTCGACAGGCTCAGGACGCGCGGCGGCGTCAGCCGCCGAGGCTCACCAGGGCCTCGCGGACGGGCCGGATCTCGCCCACCCGCTCGCCGTGGCCGAGCACCGGCTCGCTCACCTGGGCGTCGAGGGTCGGGTGGTCGAAGCCCAGCTGCTGCAGGACCGCGGCCATCAGCACCGTCCGGGCGCGCGGGGTGCCGTCGCTGATCTTGAGTGCGACGCCGCGACCGTCCGGCAGGCCGACGGCGTAGACCGCCTCGGCGCCGGCCTTGCCCATCAGCCCCGGGACCGCCCGGTGCAGGGCCAGCTCGTCGCGGGTGGTGCCGGAGGTGAACTGCGGGTGCGCGCGGATGGCGTCGGCGACCTGGCGCTCCGGGCCGTCGGAGGCCCCGGCCAGCCGGCCGAAGGAGCGGGCCAGCCCGTACAGGGTCAGCGCGAACAGCGGGGCCCCGCAGCCGTCGACGGCGAGGTTGGTCGCCTGCTCCCCGGCGAGCTCGTCGATCGCCTGTAGGATCGCCAGCTGGGTGGGGTGGTCGGGGTCGCGGTAGGTGGCGACGTCCGCGCCCAGCGCGACCGTCGTCGCCAGCATCCCCGCGTGCTTGCCCGAGCAGTTCATGAAGACCGGCGCCTTCGGGACCCCGGCCCGGATCGCCGCCTCGCGGGCGGCCTCGTCCAGCGGCCAGTCGGGCGGGGTCTGCAGCGCGGACTCGTCCAGCCCGGCGCCCGCCAGGACCCGCCGGACCCCGTCGACGTGGAAGTCCTCGCCCGAGTGCGACGCCGAGGCCAGCGCCAGCAGCTCGCCGTCGAGGTCCAGCCCGGCCCGCAGCATCCCGACCGCCTGCAGCGGCTTGCTGGAGCTGCGCGGGTACATCGGCGCGAACTCCGCGCCCACCGAGGCCAGCAGCGCGCCGTCCGGGCCGGTCACCGCCACCCGGGCGTGGTGCACGCTCTCGACGAAGCCGTTGCGCACGACCTCCACCAGGATCGGGTCGGAGTCCTCGGGTCGCGTCATGCCCCGGAATCTACGCGGCGCCGCCCGTGCCGCCGCCCGCCAGGGCCCCTCCCCGGACGCGGTGGCGCCGTGGCCGGACGGGGGTCCCGCGGGACTTAGGCTCATCGCGTGAACTGGGACGACTACGGAGCGGTGCTCTTCGACCTCGACGGCGTGCTGACGCCGACGGCGGAGGTGCACATGCGGGCCTGGCGCGAGCTCTTCGTCGACTTCCTCACCCGCCGCGGGGTGGTCGACCAGCCCTACACCGAGCGCGACTACTTCGACCACATCGACGGCAAGCCCCGCTACGACGGCGTGCGCTCGCTGCTGGCGTCGCGCGGGCTGCACCTGGCCGACGGCGAGCCGTCCGACGGGCCGGACGTCGAGACGGTCTGCGGGCTCGGCAACCGGAAGAACGCCTTCTTCACCGCCGTGCTGGCCGACGACGGCGTCGACCCCTACCCGGGCTCGGTCGCCCTGCTGGACCTGCTCGCCGAGCGGGGCACCGCCGTCGCGGTCGTCTCCTCCTCGCGCAACGCGCCCGCCGTGCTGGAGGCCGCCGGCCTCGCCGAGCGGTTCGAGGTCGTCGTCGACGGCTCGGTCGCCCAGCGCGAGGGCCTGCCCGGCAAGCCGTCCGGGGCCACCTACGTGCACGCGGCGCAGCGGCTCGGCGTCCCGGTCGAGCGGGCGGTGGTCGTCGAGGACGCCATCTCCGGCGTCGAGGCCGGCCGGGACGGCGGCTTCGGCCTCGTCGTCGGCGTCGACCGCGGTGTCGGGCCCGACGCGCTCCGGGCCGCCGGGGCCCACGTCGTCGTCGCCGACCTCGCGGAGCTGGCCCGATGAGCTACGGCTCGAGCGGGGACACCCCGATGCGCGCGCACGACCCGCTGGACCGCACCCGCTTCCCCGTCGACGAGTGGCGGCTCAGCGAGCAGCGCTACAGCGCGGCCGACCTCGGCGTCACCGAGACGCTGTTCGCCGTCGGCAACGGCTACCTCGGGATGCGGGGCAACGTCGAGGAGGGCCGGGAGACCTTCGCCCACGGCACCTTCATCAACGGGTTCCACGAGACCTGGCCCATCCGGCACGCCGAAGAGGCGTTCGGCTTCGCCCGCGTCGGCCAGACCATCGTCAACGTCCCCGACAACAAGACCATGAAGCTCTACGTCGACGACGAGCCGATGCTGCTCTCGGTCGCGGACCTGGAGAGCTACGAGCGCAGCCTCGACTTCCGCGACGGCGTGCTGCACCGCGACATCATCTGGCGGACCCCCGGCGGCAAGCGGGTCCGGGTCACCTCCACCCGGATGGTCTCGTTCACCCAGCGGCACCTGGCGGTGCTGACCATCGAGGTGACGATGCTGGACGACGAGGCCCCCGTCGTCGTGTCCTCCCAGACCCTCAACCGCCAGGACGGCCGCGACGAGTACCACGTGCGCGCGGCGGCCATGGGCAGCGGCACCGACCCGCGCAAGGCCGAGGCCTTCGAGACCCGGGTGCTGGAGCCGCAGCTGCACTGGTGCACCGAGAACCGGATCGCGCTGGGCTACCGCTGCGCCAACTCGGGCATGACGCTGGCCGTCGGCGTCGACCACGCCATCGAGACCGACAACGCCTACACCGCCCACATCAGCGCCGACGACGACACCGGCAAGATGGTCTACCGGGTGGCCGCGCAGCCCGGCCAGCCGATCAGGATCACCAAGACCGTCTCGTACCACACCTCCCGCGGGGTGCCGGTCCGCGAGCTCGTCGACCGCGCCCGGCGCACCCTGGACCGCACGCTGGCGGAGGGGGTCGAGGCGCAGTACGCGGCCCAGCGCCGCTGGCTCGACGCCTACTGGGACCGCGCCGACGTCGTCGTGCACGGCGAGCCCGCCCTGCAGCAGGCCATCCGCTGGAACCTCTTCCAGATCGCCCAGGCCACGGCCCGGGCCGAGCAGTCCGGCGTCCCGGCGAAGGGCGTCACGGGGTCCGGGTACGGCGGCCACTACTTCTGGGACACCGAGATCTACGTCCTGCCCTTCCTCACCTACACCTCGCCGGCGATGGCGCGCAGCGCGCTCCGGTTCCGCTACAACATGCTGGACGCCGCCCGCCGGCGCGCCCAGGACCTGGCCCAGAGCGGCGCCCTGTTCCCGTGGCGGACGGTCAACGGCGAGGAGGCCTCGGCCTACTACGCGGCGGGCACCGCGCAGTACCACATCGACGCCGACATCTCCTACGCCCTGTGCAAGTACGTCGCCGCCAGCGGCGACGAGGACTTCATGTGGCGCGAGGGCATCGACATCCTCGTGGAGACGGCGCGGATGTGGGCCGACCTGGGCTTCTGGCGCGAGGACGGCGACGGCTCGCGCAGCTTCCACATCCACGGCGTCACCGGCCCGGACGAGTACACGACCGTGGTGAACGACAACCTGTTCACCAACGTCATGGCCCGCTACAACCTGGCCCAGGCCGCCGAGCTGGTCCGGCACATGTGCGAGGACCTGCCCGAGGCCCACCGCAACGCCGTCGAGCGCCTGGAGCTGCACCCCGACGAGGTGGAGGAGTGGACCGCCGCCGCCCGCGCGATGGCCATCCCCTACGACCCGGTCACCGGCATCAACCCCCAGGACGCGCAGTTCCTCGACCGGGAGGTGTGGGACCTGCGGCAGACGCCGGAGGACAAGCGGCCGCTCATGCTGCACTACCACCCGCTGGTCATCTACCGGTTCCAGGTGCTCAAGCAGGCCGACGTCGTGCTGGCCCTGTTCCTGCAGGGCGACCACTTCTCGAGCGAGCAGAAGCGGCTCGACTTCGAGTACTACGACCCGATCACCACCGGTGACTCGACGCTGTCGGGGGTGGTCCAGTCGATCATCGCCGCCGAGGTGGGCTACCGCGACCTCGCGCTGCGCTACTTCCACAGCTCGCTGTTCGTCGACCTCGCCGACCTGCACGGCAACGCCAGCGACGGCGTGCACGTCGCCTCCACCGGCGGGGTCTGGAACGCCCTCGTCTACGGCTTCGGCGGGATGCGCGACTACGACGGCGACGTCACCTTCGACCCGCGGCTGCCGGCGGACTGGGAGGGCCTGACCTTCCGGCTCGCCCTGCACGGCACCCGGCTGGAGGTCCACCTCACCGCCGACGCCATCCGGTTCACCGTGCTGGAGGGCGACCGGGCCGAGCTCAAGGTGCGCGGCCGCCGCTACACGGTCAAGGCCGGCCCGCCGCTGACGGTCCCGCTGGAGGGCCAGGGCCCCTCGGTCCAGGGGGCGATCGTCCTGCAGACCGGCGAGCGCCGGCCCGACGGCAGCCTCATCACCGCCTCCGTGCCGCAGGCCGCCGTCCGCCGGCTGCACGTCGGCTGACCGGCCCGAACCACCGCTCCCTGAGCCTGTCGAAGGGCCCCTCGACCACCGCTCCCCGAGCCCCCGGACCACCGCTCCCTGAGCCTGTCGAAGGGGCCGGAGAGCCCCTCGACAGGCCGGGGACTCAGCGGTCGTCGTCGCCGGTCAGGGCCTCGGGGTCCTTGACGTAGGTCTTGCGGCCCCAGAGGGCCCGGTTGAGGAACCAGGTGAGCGCCCAGAGCCCGACGCCGATGGCCAGCAGGATGCCGGCGATCGTGTACTGCTCGGAGGCCCGGCCGGTCCAGGGGCCGACGAGGTAGGCGCACAGCAGGGCGCCCAGGACCGGCAGCACGGTGGGCGCGCGGAAGTGCCGGTGCTCCTGGGGGTCCTTGCGCAGCACGAGGCAGCAGACGTTGACGACGGTGAAGACGCCCAGCAGCAGCAGGGCCGTGGTGCCGCCGAGGGCGCTGACCCGGCCGACGAGGGTGACGAGGCCGAAGGCCAGCAGGGTGGTGAAGACGATGGCGACCCAGGGCGTCCGGCGGCCCGGCAGCACCCGTCCGAGCGCCGGCGGGAGCACCCGCTGGCGGGCCATCCCGTACAGCAGCCGGCTGGCCATGAGCATGTTGATCAAGGCCGAGTTGGCCACCGCGAACATGGAGATCAGCGGGAAGATCTGGTCGATCGGCAGGTCCGGCGCGCCCGCCGTCACCACCTTGAGCAGCGGCGCGTCCCCCTCGCCCAGCTCCCCGGCCGGCACGATCGCGATCGCGGAGATCGAGACCAGGACGTAGATCACGCCGGTGATGCCCAGCCCGGTGAGCATGATCTTCGGGAACACCTTCTCCGGCTCGTGCACCTCCTCGGCCATGTTGACCGAGTCCTCGAAGCCCACCATGGCGAAGAAGGCCAGCGAGGTGGCCGCGGTGACGGCGATGAAGATCGACTTGTCGTCGGGGGTGTCGAAGACCACCACCCGGCCGAGGTCGGCCTTGCCGCCGGTGATCGCGAAGAAGCCGATGAAGATCACGATCAGCAGGCCGCTCAGCTCGACGCAGGTCAGCACGATGTTGGCGTAGACGCTCTCGGCCACGCCGCGCAGGTTGATCAGCCCGACGAGGGCGAGGAACAGCACCGCCAGCACCGTCGTCAGGCCGTCGCTGACCGACACCTCGGCCAGGCCCAGCCAGTCGGCGCGGACGACGTTGACCATGGCCTCCAGGTTCGCCGCGAAGGCCCGCGACGCCGTCGAGGCCGAGGTGATGCCCGAGCAGGTGACGGCGAAGGCCATCAGGAAGGTGACGAAGTGGACCCCGAAGGCCTTGTGCGCGTAGAGCGCCGCGCCGGCGGCCTGTGGGTACTTGGTGACCAGCTCCAGGTAGGAGAAGGCGGTGATCGTCGCGACGACGAAGGCCAGCAGGAAGGGCAGCCAGACGACGCCCCCGACCTCCTTCGCGACCGTGCCCGTCACGGCGTAGATGCCGGTGCCGAGGATGTCGCCGACGATGAAGAGCAGCAGCAGCTTCGGGCCCATGACCCGCTTGAGCTCGGGCTGCTCCGGGAGCGCGGTGCCGGCTGCGGTGGACGGGGCGTTGGCGACCATGGTGGGTCCTCCAGGCGGGCCGGGGATGGGGAGGCCGTGCGGTTGCGCCGCAGTCTAGGGGTGGGGCCGCCCCGGCGGGCACCTCCGGACCGGGCTCAGCCCGGCTCGTGCCCCAGCGCCGCCAGCCGCTCGTCGAGGAACGCCCGCTCGGCGGCGGCGCCGGTCAGGGCCCGCGCCCGGCGGTAGGCGTCCGCCGCCTCGGCGCTCCGGCCCAGTCGCGCCAGCAGGTCGGCCTCGACGGCCGGCAGGTAGGGGTAGTCCGCCAGCCGGCCGCCGGCGGCGACCCCCCGGACCTCGGCGAGCGCCGCCGCGGGCCCGTGCACCTCGGCCAGGGGGACCGCGCGGTTGAGGGCGACCACCGGCGAGGGCCACAGCGCCAGCAGCGCGTCGTAGAGCCCGAGCAGCTGGGGCCAGTCGGTCGCGGCGTGGCTGGGGGCCTCGGCGTGCACGCAGGCGATCGCCGCCTGCAGGGTGTAGCGACCCGCCCGCGGGCTGGGCAGGGCCGCCATCACCAGGGCCCGGGCCTCGGCCAGCGCTGCCCGGTCCCAGCGGGAGCGGTCCTGCTCGGCCAGCCGCAGCAGCCGGCCGGTGGAGGAGAGGCGGGTGGCGCGGCGGGCGTCGGTGGCCAGCAGCAGGGCCAGCAGGCCGTCGACCTCCGGCTCGCCGGGCACCAGGGCGCGCAGCACCCGTGCCAGCCGGAGCGCCGCCTCGACGAGGTCGGGACGGACCAGGTCCTCGCCCGAGGGTGCCGTGTGCCCGGTGGTGAACAGCAGGTGGACCACGTCGAGGACCCCCGCCAGCCGTCCGGGCAGCTCGTCGGCGCCGGGGAGCCGGAAGGGGATGCGGGAGCCGGCGATCTTGCGCTTGGCCCGGGTGAGCCGGGCGGCCATCGTGGCCTCGGGGACCAGGAAGGCCCGGGCGATGTCCGCCGTGGCCACGCCGCAGACCAGCCGCAGGGTCAGGGCCACCTGGGCCTCCGCGGCCAGCGCGGGGTGGCAGCAGAGCAGCACCAGCCGCAGCCGCTCGTCGCGCACCGCGCCGTCGGGGTCCTCGACGACCGGCCGCTCCTCCCCGCCGGCCCCCTCCACGCTGACCTCGTCCACGCGCGCCTCCTCGGGCTCGACCAGCAGCGGCAGCTTGGCGCGCAGGGTGCTCGCGCGGCGGACCGCGTCGACCCCGCGCCGCCGGGCCGTCGTCGTCAGCCAGGCGGCCGGGTTGGCGGGGACGCCGTCGACGGGCCAGCTCCGCAGGGCGGCCGCGTAGGCCTCCTGCACGCACTCCTCGGCGAGGTCCAGGTCGCGCACCGTGCGCACGGTGGCGGCCAGCACCAGGCCCCAGGACTCGCGGTGGGCGTCGGCGAGCGCCGACGCCACCGCGGACCCTGCGCTCACGGTGCCGGGCTCACGGAGTCGGGCGCTGCAGCACCCCGCCGCTGTGCACCGGCCGGACCTCGACGCCGCCGCCCGCGCGCACCACGGGGTTGGTGCGGGCGATCGCCAGCGCCGCGTCGAGGTCGGGCGCCTCGAGGACGTAGAAGCCGGCCACCACCTCCTTGGCGTCGACGAACGGGCCGTCGGTGACCCCGTCGGTGCGGACGGAGGTGGCCAGCTCGCGCGGGGTCAGGGCGTAGGCGACGAGCATCGAGCCCGAGGCCGTCAGCTCCTCGGCGTGCCGGTCGTGGACCTCGGTGTCGGCCGCGGTGGCCTCGGGGGCGTGCGCGGAGTCGTCGGCGTAGATGAGGACGGCGTACTGGGCCATCGGTCTCTCCTCCTGTCGGGGTGGGCGATGTGCCCACACCCTCTCGTCGAACGGCGGCGGCCGGATCGACAGCCCCGCCGTCGCCGACCTCCGGGGCGGGCTACGGGGCGGCGGCGGGGGCGACGACCGTCGTCATCACGCAGTTGCCCTTCCCCTTCGGCCGCTCGTAGGTGAAGCCCAGACGTTCGTACATCGTCCGGGTGGCGTTGTACAGGAACGAGGACGACGGCTTGGCGCCCGGGGCGAGGTCGTGGGGGTAGGACTCGACCCGGCCGCCGCCCGCGTCGGCGATCAGGGCCAGGGCTCCCCGGACGGCGACGGCGGCCACCCCGCGGCGCCGGTGGTCGCGGTCCACGAACAGGCAGGTGATCCGGTAGTCGGGCGTCTGCACCAGGCCCGCCTCCCACTGCTTGCGGTGGTGGATGTTCGGCAGCTCCTCCACGGGGCCGTACTCGGCCCAGGCGATGGCGGCGCCGTCGCGCACCACCAGGGCGGCGTGCGCGCGGCCCTCCGCCACGAGCGTCTGCTTGAGCTCGCGGCTCTCCACCCCGGCCAGCTCCGGGGTGCGGTGGAACCAGGTGCACCAGCACCCGCCCCACACGCCGTTGTGCTTCTCGGCGAGCGCCGCGAACAGGTCCCAGGTCGACGGACCCAGGGGCTCGACGCGGTAGCCGGCGACGTCGACGTCGGTCTCTCCCATGCCGGCACTCTAGGAGCGATCCCGGACGGTCGGCGTCCTCGTTCTCTCACGGGACCACCACCCGCCCGGAGGGTGGTGCTTGCTGCCGCTTGCGTCTGCTTGCAATTGCAAGCACCATGGACGGGTGAGCCGCATCCGACCGACGCGCCTCGGTGACCAGCTGGGCACCGTGGGCGACTTCATCGCCGCCCAGCGGCGGTCGGCCGAGCTCTCGCTGCGCCAGCTCGCCGAGCAGACGGGCATCTCCAACCCCTACCTCAGCCAGATCGAGCGCGGTCTGCGCAAGCCGTCGGCCGAGGTCCTGCAGCAGCTCGCCCAGGCCCTCCGGGTCTCGGCCGAGAGCCTCTACGTGCGCGCCGGGATCCTCGACCCCGACGACCACCGCAGCACGACGGTCGAGATGGCCGTGCTGGCCGACCCGGGGCTCACCGAGCGGCAGAAGCACGTGCTGCTGGAGATCCACACCTCCTTCGTGAAGGAGAACGAGCGCGCCGCGGCCGACCGGGCCGAGGCCGCCCCCGCACCGAACACCCCCGCACCGACCGGGGCCGGGTCCGACCCGGCGCCGGACCCCGCTCCCTGACCGCCCGCACCACCGTCCACCGAACCCGCCCTGGAGGCACACCGTGACCAGCACCCCCGACCCCACCCCGGTCGACCCCACCCCCCTCGACCCCACGCCCGTGAACCCCACCCCCGTCGACCCCGACCTCGCCACCGGCTGGGTGGACCCGACGGCGGTGGAGACGCCGCTGGTCGAGGAGCCGGTCCCCGGCCCGCAGGGCGTCCCGCTGCAGGACGACGCGCCGGCCCGCGAGGACGTGCGGCAGCGCGCCGCCGAGACCGCGGCCGCCATGCGGGAGTCCGACCTCAAGGCCATCTACGCCGCCGCCGGCGCGACCCAGGTGATCGTCGGCGCCGTCCGCGAGACGGTCACCGAGACCTCCCGCTGGGCCAGCGCCCGGCTGGCGGAGCTGCGGTTCCGCCGGGCCGAGCTGGCCAAGCAGGCCGAGGAGATGCGCCAGCGCGCCGAGGGCCTGCCCGAGGACGTCAAGGCCGTGCCCGAGGTGGCGCGCACCCGCGCGGCCGACCTGCAGCAGCAGGCGACGGGGACCTACAGCGAGCTCGCCGACCGCGGCCAGCGCGCCCTCTCCGGCGTCCGGGCCGACGTCGTCAACCGCATCGACCCGGCCTTCGACCGGCTCGCCGAGCGCCTCGAGGCCGCCCGTCGGGCCATCCGCGGGGCCGCGGTGCAGACCCCCGTGCCGCCGGTCCCGGCGCCGGTCGCCGAGCCGGCCGCCCCGACCCCGGCCGCACCGGTCGCCGAGAGCCCGGTGCCCGGTCCGGTGGTCGCGGAGCCCGTCGTCGCCGACGTCGACGACGCCGTCGTGGTGGAGCCGGTCGTGGTGGAGGACGTGACCCCCGAGCCGGTCGTCCCCGCGCCCGACAGCACCGCCCCGGACCGCACCGCCGACGAGGACACCCACCCGGAGCGCTGACCCGGGGACGACAGGAGGCGGGCACCCCGTGGGGGTGCCCGCCTCCGGCGCGTCGTGGTGGTGCTCAGCTGCGGTAGACGACCACCCGGTCGCCGTTGCGCACCTGGTCGAACACCCAGCGGATGCCGGCCTTGTCGCGGATGTTGACGCAGCCGTGGCTGCAGCCGTTGTAGCCGCGGGCCGCGAAGTCGGCCGAGTAGTGCACGGCCTGGCCGCCGCTGAAGAACATCGCGTAGGGCATCGGCGTGTGGTAGATCGACGAGACGTGGTCGCGGCTCTTCCACAGCACGGAGAACTTCCCCTCGCGGGTGCGCATGCCGGCGCAGCCGAAGCGGGCGTCGAAGGTGCGGACCACCTTCGAGTCCTCCAGGTAGTAGAGCTTGTCCTTCGTCTTGTCGATGCACAGCGCCCGGCCGTCCACCTTGCACCGCTTGTCCAGCTTGGGCGAGGCCTTCGTGATCTTGATCTTGCCGGTCTTGGCGACCAGCTTCTTCCAGGTCGTCCTGCTGACCTTGCCGTTGGCCCCGAGCCCCTGGGACTTCTGGAACTTCTTCACCGCCGCCTCGGTCTTGGTCCCGAAGTAGGAGGTGACCAGCCCGGAGTCGAGGGCCTTCGCCTTCACCAGCCGCTGCTGCAGCGCCTTGACGCCCCCGTTGGTCTGGCCCTTCTTCGGCGCCGTGTACGTCGTCGAGACGTAGCTGGTGGCGGCCTGCGCGGCCGGCGCGACCGGCTCCGTGCCGGACACGGCCCCGATGAGGGCGGTCGCCATGACCACGCCCAGCAGCAGCCGGATGACCTTCTTCATGCTGTTCCCCTTGAGTCGTCGGACGGGTCGCGTCCGCGGTGCCGAGATGGTTCTGCACCGTCTACGGCGGGGAAGAGCCGACGGTTGCGTCCCTGATACGGATTTCTCCGGACCGGGTGCCCTCATCCTGGACCACCGCGGCCCGGACCCGCAGCAGGCGCGGACGACCCGCGACGACGAGCGCCCGCGACGACGAACGCCCGCGGCACCGGGCGCGGGGCTCGGTGACGCGGGCGCGTCGGGAGGTGCTGCGGGTCAGGCGTTCTTGGCGCGCGAGCGCGTCCGCGAGCGCTCGTTGGCCGAGAGCACCACCTTGCGGATGCGGACCGCGGCCGGGGTGACCTCGATGCACTCGTCGCCGCGGCAGAACTCCAGGGCCTGCTCCATGCTCATGATCTTGGCCGGGATGAGCCGCTCCAGCTCGTCACCGGTGGCCGAGCGCACGTTGGTGAGCTTCTTCTCGCGGGTGATGTTGACGTCCATGTCGTCGGAGCGGGCGTTCTCGCCGACGATCATCCCCTCGTACACCTCGGTGGTCGGGGCGACGAACAGGGTGCCCCGCTCCTGCAGGCTGAACGACGCGTAGGCGGTGACCGCGCCGGTCCGGTCGGCCACCAGCGAGCCGTTCGGCCGGGTCCGCAGCTCGCCGTGCCAGGGCTCGTAGCTCTCGAAGACGTGGTGCATCATGCCCGTGCCGCGCGTCTCGGTGAGGAACTCGGTGCGGAAGCCGATCAGGCCGCGGGCCGGGACGAGGTACTCCATCCGCACCCAGCCGGTGCCGTGGTTGATCATCTGCTCCAGGCGGCCGCGACGCAGCCCCATCAGCTGGGTGACGACGCCGACGAAGTCCTCCGGCGCGTCGATGGTCAGCCGCTCGACGGGCTCGTGCACCTTGCCGTCGATCTCGCGGGTGACGACCTGCGGCTTGCCGACGGTGAGCTCGAAGCCCTCGCGGCGCATCATCTCGACCAGGATGGCGAGCTGGAGCTCACCGCGGCCCTGCACCTCCCAGGTGTCGGGGCGCTCGGTGTTGGCGACCTTGATCGACACGTTGCCGATGAGCTCGGCGTCCAGCCGGTTCTTCACCAGGCGGGCCGTCAGCAGCTTGCCGGACTTGCCGGCCAGCGGGGAGGTGTTGATGCCGATGGTCATCGAGATCGACGGCTGGTCGACGGTGATCAGCGGCAGCGGCTTGGGGTCCGCCGGGTCCGACAGGGTCTCGCCGATGGTGATGTCCGGGATGCCCGCGATGGCGATGATGTCGCCGGGGCGGGCGATGTCGGCCGGGACGCGGTCGAGCGCCTCGGTGATCAGCATCTCGGTGAGCTTGATGTTCTGGATGGTGCCGTCCTGCTTGCACCACGCGACCACCTGGTTGCGCTTCATCTCCCCGGCGAACACCCGGCACAGGGCCAGCCGGCCGAGGTAGGGGGACGCGTCGAGGTTGGTGACGTGGGCCTGGAGGACCGCGCCCTCCTCGTACTCGGGCGCGGGGACGCCGTCGAGGATGGTGGCGAACAGCGGGCCGAGGTCGTCGGAGTCGGGCATCTCGCCGTTGGCCGGGGCCGTCAGCGAGGCGCGGCCGGCCTTGGCGGAGGCGTAGACGACGGGGAAGTCGAGCACGTCGGTCTCGCCGTCCTCGAGCAGGTCGAGGAACAGCTCGTAGGTCTCCTCGACGACCTCGGTGATCCGGGCGTCGGGCCGGTCGACCTTGTTGACCACGACGATGATCGGGAGGTTCTTGGCCAGCGCCTTGCGCAGCACGAAACGGGTCTGGGGCAGCGGGCCCTCCGACGCGTCGACCAGCAGGACGACGCCGTCGACCATCTCGAGGCCGCGCTCGACCTCACCGCCGAAGTCGGCGTGGCCGGGGGTGTCGATGATGTTGATGATGACGTCCGAGCCGTCCGGGGCGTGGTGCAGCACCGCGGTGTTCTTGGCCAGGATGGTGATGCCCTTCTCACGCTCCAGGTCCATCGAGTCCATGACGCGGTTGTTGACGTCCTGGTTGGCCCGGAAGGCGCCGGACTGCCAGAGCATGGCGTCGACGAGCGTGGTCTTGCCGTGGTCGACGTGGGCCACGATGGCGACGTTGCGCAGGTCAGAGCGAGTGGGCATGCGTGAGGACTTCCTGTTGCAGAGGTGGGGGTCGCGCGGTCGCAACGGCGACGGGCAACCTGTCCGAGTCTACCGACCCGCGCGCCCGGACCCGAATCGTCGCCCGCGCGGACCGCTGCCGCCCCGCCGGGCGTCGTCCTGGCCGGACGCGGCGGCGCCCGTACGCTGGGGAGGTCCCGACGGTGAGGAGACCCAGGTGGCAGGCGGCACGGACTGGTTCAAGGAGTCCTTCCGGCAGGAGTACGAGCAGCACTCGGCCGCGATCGGCCGCTTCAACCTCGCGATCTTCGGCAAGACCGGCGTCGGGAAGTCGACGCTGGTGAACGCGGTCTTCGGCGAGGAGGTCGCCGCCACGGGCATAGGCGAGCCGGTCACCCGCGGCAGCCACCTCTACCTCGACCGGATCGGCCACCTCGGCATCGTCGACACCCAGGGCCTCGAGGTCGGCAAGGACAACAAGGAGATCCTCTCCGAGCTGGCGAAGGCGATGAAGGAGATGCGCCGGCGCCCGCTCTCGGACCAGATCCACGTCGCCTGGTACTGCGTCCGCGGCATGGACCGACGCTTCGAGGAGGCCGAGGCCGACTTCGTCCGGCGGCTCGACGACCTGGGCCTGCCCGTCGTGCTGGTGCTCACCCAGGTGCCCCGCCGCGACGGGCGGTACCACCCCGACGCGGTCGAGCTGGCCCGGCGGATCGAGGAGCACCGGTTGCCGATCGCGGGCGGCCGCCCCTTCTTCGTGTTCGCGAAGGCCGACCCGTTCGCCGACCAGCCCGCGCACGGCCTGCAGGACGTCCTCGATGCCACCTTTCGCGTTGCGCCCGACGGCGTCCACGGAGCCCTCGTCGCGGCGCAGACGATCGATGACGCCCGGAAGGCGAAGGAGGCCCAGGGCTACATAGGCGCGGCGGTCACCGCGGCGGCCGGGGCGGCGTTCATCCCCATCCCCTTCTCCGACGCCGCAGCGCTGGTCCCCATCCAGCTGGGGATGATGGCCAAGATCGCCCAGCTGTACAAGATCAAGGTCGACCGGGCCGCGCTGCTCGCCATCGCCTCGACGACGGCGGCCACCCAGGCGGGCCGGGCCACCTTCAGCGGCCTGCTCAAGATGGTCCCGGGGGCGGGGACGGTCGCCGGCGGCGTGGTCAGCGCCGGCGTCGCCACCAGCTTCACCTACGCGATGGGCCAGGCCTGGCTGGCGGTCTGCCAGCGGGTGGCCCGCGGCGGGCTGGGCGGGGTGGGCCGGGCGCTGGACGACGAGGCCGTCCGCGAGGCCTTCGTCGACGAGTTCCGGTCCCGGCTGAAGATCCGGCGCGGGGAGCGCACCGGCGTCTGACCACCGGCCGGGCGCGTCCGCCCCGCGCGGCAGCGGCGCACCCCCTAGCCTCCCGGCATGAGCATCCCCGACGTGACCTCGCTGCTGGAGGACGAGCCGGAGCACGACCGGGTCGTCTTCGCCGCGCGGCTGCAGCGCTACTGGCCCGACCTGCTGGCCGGGCTGGCCGGGGCCTACGGCGAGCGCGCGCCCGAGATGGCGGAGCGGCTGGTCGTGATCGCGGCCGAGAGCTTCCGGCAGCGGCCGGCCGACCTGCGGCTGCTGGACCTGCGCCGGCACGCCGACCCCCAGTGGTTCTCCTCGCCGCGGATGGTCGGCTACGCCGCCTACGCCGACCTGTTCGGCGGCACCCTGGCCGGGGTCGCGGAGAAGGTCGACTACCTCGCCGAGCTGGGCGTCACCTACCTGCACCTGCTGCCGCTGCTGAAGCCGCGGCCTGGAGCGAGCGACGGCGGCTACGCGGTGATGGACTACCGGGCCGTCCGCGAGGACCTCGGCACCGTCGACGACCTGCGGGCGCTGGCCGCCGTGCTGCGCTCGCGGGGCATCTCGCTGACCCTGGACCTGGTCCTCAACCACGTCGCCGCCGAGCACGCGTGGGCCGCGGCCGCCCGGGCGGGGGACCCGCACCACCGCGGCTACTTCCACCTGTTCCCCGACCGCACCCTGCCCGACGCCTACGAGGCGACGCTGCCGGAGGTGTTCCCCGACTTCGCGCCGGGCAGCTTCAGCTTCGACGAGGAGTCGGCCTCCTGGGTCTGGACGACCTTCAACACCTGGCAGTGGGACCTCAACTGGCACAACCCGGAGGTCTTCTACGAGTTCGCCGACCTCGTCTGCTGGCTGGCGAACCTCGGCGTGGAGTGCCTCCGGCTGGACGCCATCGCCTTCCTCTTCAAGCGGATGGGCACAAGCTGCCAGAACCAGCCCGAGGTGCACGCCATCACCCAGGCGCTGCGGACCGTCGCCCGGATCGCCGCCCCCGCCCTGCTCTTCAAGGCCGAGGCCATCGTCGGGCCCGCCGACCTGCTGCCCTACCTGGGCGTCGGCGGGCACGCGGGCAAGGTCAGCGACCTCGCCTACCAGAACTCGCTGATGGTGCAGGTCTGGTCGGCGCTGGCCGCGCAGGACACCCGGCTGCTCTGCGCGGCCCTCAACCGCTTCCCGGCCAAGCCGCCCACCACCGTGTGGGCGACCTACCTGCGCTGCCACGACGACATCGGCTGGGCCGTCGACGACGCCGACGCCGCGTCGGTCGGGCTGAGCGGCCCCGGGCACCGGCACTTCCTGGCCGAGTACTACGCCGGCCTGTACCCGATGAGCGACGCGCGCGGCCTGGTCTTCCAGGAGAACCTGGAGACCGGCGACCGCCGGATCAGCGGCACCGCGGCGTCCCTGCTCGGCGTGGAGACGGCCCTGGCGCGCGGCGACGAGGCGCACCTCGACCGGGCTGTGCGGCGCCTCCTGCTGGCCCACCACGTCGTCCTCGGCTTCGGCGGCCTGCCCCTGCTGTGGATGGGCGACGAGCTGGCGCTGCGCAACGACCACGGCTACCTCGACGACCCCGAGCACGCCGACGACAACCGCTGGGTGCACCGGCCGGCCATGCCGTGGGACGTCGCCGCCCGCCGGCACGAGGAGGGCACGCTCGAGCACCGCGTCTGGCACGGCCTGCGGCACGCCATCGCCGTCCGGTCCGCCCTGCCGAGCCTGGACGCCTCCGTCGAGTCCGAGGTGGCCGACCCGGTGAACCCGGGCGTGCTCGTCCTCGTCCGCCGCGCGCCCACCCAGACGATGGTCGGGGTCTACAACGTCACCGGGCAGGTGCAGTCGCTGCCCCGCTGGGTGGTCCCGGTGGGCAGCTGGGCCTGGGACGCGCTGACCGAGGAGACCCCGCTGACCGACGGCCCGCTGGTCCTGGAGCCCTACCAGGCCCGCTGGTTCGTGCAGGGCTGAGCCGTCCGCGGCGCCCGCCCGTCGGGGCGCCGGGAGCAGGTCTAGCGTGACGACATGGCCGGACGCCCGCTCGTCACCGCCGCCGCCCACGCGGCCGGGGTGGAGCGGCTGCGGGCCAGCTACCGCGCGGTGCCGGCGGGGGCGACCGTCCGGCTGGCGAAGCCGACGTCGAACCTCTTCCGGGTCCGGGCGCGGACCGGCGTGCCCGGCCTCGACACCTCCGGCCTGACCGGCGTCCTCGCCGTCGACCCGGTGGCCCGGACCGCCGACGTCGCCGGCATGTGCACCTACGAGGACCTCGTCGCGGCCACGCTGCCGCACGGGCTCACCCCGCTGGTGGTGCCGCAGCTGCGGACGATCACCCTGGGGGGCGCGGTCAGCGGGCTGGGCATCGAGTCGGCGTCGTTCCGCAACGGCATGCCGCACGAGTCGGTGCTGGAGCTCGACGTGCTGACCGGGACCGGGGAGGTGCTGACGGCGTCGCCGGAGCAGCACGCCGACCTGTTCCGGGCCTTCCCCAACTCCTACGGCACGCTCGGCTACGCCACCCGGCTGCGGATCGCCCTGGAGCCCGTCGCCCCGTACGTCGCCCTGCGGCACGTCCGCCACTACGACCTGGACGCGCTGCTCGCGACGCTGGGCGAGGTCGTCGCGAGCGGCAGCCTGGACGGCGTCGCGGTCGACTACGTGGACGGCGTCGTCTTCAGCGCCGAGGAGTCCTACCTCTGCCTCGGCACGCTGACCGACCGGCCCGGCCCGGTCAGCGACTACACGGGCGCCGACATCTACTACCGCTCGCTCCAGCACCCGCACGGGACGCGGCACGACCGGCTGACGACCCTGGACTACCTGTGGCGCTGGGACACCGACTGGTTCTGGTGCTCCCGCGCGTTCGGCGCCCAGCACCCGCGGCTGCGGCGCTGGTGGCCGCGCCGGCACCTGCGCAGCAGCTCCTACTGGCGGCTGCTGGCCCTGGAGCAGCGGCTCGGCCTGGTGGACCGGGTGGAGCGGCTCCGCGGCCGGCCGCCGCGGGAGCGGGTGGTGCAGGACGTCGAGCTGCCGCTGGAGCGGTCGGCGGAGTTCCTGCGCTGGTTCCTGGCCGAGGTGCCGGTGGAGCCGCTGTGGCTCTGCCCGGTGCGGCTGCGCGAGGACTGGCCGCTCTACCCCCTGCCCCCCGGGCGGACCTTCGTCAACGTCGGCTTCTGGTCGACGGTGCCCGCCGGGGCGACGGAGGGGGAGACCAACCGCGCGGTCGAGCGGTGCGTCCGCGACCTCGGCGGGCACAAGTCGCTCTACTCCGACGCCTACTACGAGCAGGACGAGTTCGACGCGCTCTACGGCGGCGAGGACTACCGGGTGGTGAAGAAGGCCTACGACCCGGACGGCCGCTTCCTGGACCTCTACGCGAAAGCGGTGCGACGACGGTGACGACGACCTCCCAGCGGACCGCCGGCACGACCGGCCACGGACGGATGAGCCTCGCGGGCGTCCTGGGGGCGGTGCTGGGCAGCAGCCTGCCGCTGCGCCTCACCGCGTACGACGGCAGCGCGACGGGGCCCGAGGAAGCGCTCGGCTTCGACCTGCTGACCCCGCGGGGGACCCGCTACCTCGCCACCGCACCCGGCGAGCTGGGGCTCGTCCGGGCCTACGTCGCCGGGGACCTCGAGCTGCGCGGCGTGCACCCGGGCGACCCGTACCCCCTGCTGCGGGCCCTGGGCGACGCCGAGGTGCCCCGGCCCCCGGCGCGGGTGCTGGCCGAGGTCGTCCGCTCCCTCGGCGCGGAGAGCTTCCGGCCCGTCCCCCCGCCGCCGCAGGAGGTGCAGCCGCGGTGGCGCCGGACGGTCTCGGGGCTGCGGCACAGCCGGACCCGCGACGCCGAGGCGATCGCGCACCACTACGACGTCTCCAACACCTTCTACGGCTTCGTGCTGGGGCCCTCGATGACCTACACCTGCGCCTGCTACCCGGCGCCGGACGCGACGTTGGAGCAGGCCCAGGAGAACAAGTACCGGCTGGTCTTCGAGAAGCTGCGGCTGCAGCCGGGCCAGCGGCTGCTCGACGTCGGCTGCGGCTGGGGCGGCATGGTCCGCTACGCCGCTCGTCGCGGCGTCCGGGCGACGGGGGTCACGCTCTCGGCCGAGCAGGCGGCGTGGGCGCAGCAGGCGGTCGTCGACGAGGGGCTGGAGGACCTGGCCGAGGTGCGGCACGGCGACTACCGCGACGTCGTCGCGGGCGGCTTCGACGCGGTGTCCTCCATCGGGCTCACCGAGCACATCGGGGTGGGGAACTACCCGGCCTACTTCGCCTTCCTGCGCTCCCTGCTGCGGACGGGCGGGCTGCTGCTCAACCACTCCATCACCCGCCCCGACAACCGCCGGGCGGCGCCCACCAAGGGCTTCATCGACCGCTACGTCTTCCCCGACGGGGAGATGA
Organism: Microlunatus capsulatus; assembly: GCF_017876495.1. Classification (NCBI taxonomy): domain Bacteria; kingdom Bacillati; phylum Actinomycetota; class Actinomycetes; order Propionibacteriales; family Propionibacteriaceae; genus Microlunatus; species Microlunatus capsulatus. The sequence continues at coordinate 3,015,766 of NZ_JAGIOB010000001.1, forward strand.
CCGGCTCGGGCCGGATCATCACCGAGGCCCAGGACGCCGGCCTGGAGGTGCTGCACGAGGAGAACCTGCGCCCGCACTACGCCCTCACCCTGCGCGACTGGTGCGCGAACCTCGTCGAGCACTGGGACGAGGCCGTCGCCGAGGTGGGCCTGGGCACCGCGAAGGTCTGGGGCCTCTACATGGCCGGCTCCCGGCTCGGCTTCGAGCGCGACGTCGTCCAGCTGCACCAGGTCCTCGCCGTCCGCACCGACGGCCACGGCGGGGGGACCGACCTGCCGCTCCGCCCCTGGTGGACCGCCTGACCACCGCTCCCTGAGCCTGTCGACGAAGGGCGCCGTTCCCTGACCCACGCCGCCCCGGCCTGCCCGGACAGCCCCGGTAGGCGCCGAGGATCGCGCCGGCGTCGAGAGGAGCGCCGGGTGGGACACGTTCTTCGTCCCGCCGGGCGTGACGTCGACGCCGGGCCAGAGCGACCCGAGCGACCGAGCGGAGCGAGGTCAATTAGACCGTCAGGCGGGAGAGGAACTCCCGGGTCCGCTGCTCGCGCGGTGCGTCGAAGAGCTGCGCGGGCGGGCCCTGCTCCAGGACGCGGCCCTGGTGCAGGAAGCAGACCTTGTCGGCCACGGAGCGGGCGAAGCCCATCTCGTGGGTGGCCAGCACCATCGTCATCCCGTCGGCGCGCAGGTCGCGCAGCAGCGTCAGCACCTCGTGCACCAGCTCGGGGTCGAGCGCGGAGGTCACCTCGTCGAGCAGCATCAGCGCCGGGCCGTTGACCAGTGCGCGGGCGATCGCCGCCCGCTGCTGCTGACCGCCCGACAGCGCGTCCGGCTTCGCGTCGGCCTTGTCGGCCAGCCCGACCCGCGCCAGCATCTCGCGGGCCTGCTGCTCGGCGTCGCGGCGCGGCCGCTTGTGCACCCGGACCGGGGCCAGCGTCACGTTGTCCAGCACGCTGAGGTGCGGGAACAGGTTGAAGGCCTGGAAGACGATGCCCACCCGGGCGCGGACGGCGTCGACGTCGACGCGCGGGTCGCTGATGTCGTCGCCGGCCAGCAGGATCTGGCCGTCGTCGAGGGTCTCCAGCAGGTTCAGGCAGCGCAGCAGCGTCGACTTGCCCGAGCCCGAGCCGCCGATCAGCACGACGCACTCGCCGTGCTGCACCTCGAGGTCGAGGTCGTCCAGCACCACCTGGCTGCCGAACACCTTGCGCAGCCCGCGCGCCTGCAGCAGCGGCCCGCTGCCGGGGACCGTGGTCACGTCGTGCTCCCCGCGACGCCGTACCAGCCCTGCCGCCGGGCGACCCAGTCGGTCACCCGGGTCAGCGGGATGGTGAGGGCGACGAACAGCAGGCCGGCGACGACGTAGGGGGTGAAGTTGAAGTCGGTGGCGGTCGCGATCTGGGCCGAGCGGATGGCGTCGATCACCCCGAGGACGGCGATCAGCCCGGAGTCCTTCTGCAGGCTGACCAGGTCGTTGAGCAGCGGCGGCACCACCCGGCGGACGGCCTGGGGCAGCACGACGAAGCGCATCGACTGCGTGTAGGACAGCCCGAGCGAGCGGGCGGCCGCGCGCTGGGAGGGGTGCACCGACTCGATGCCGGCGCGGAACACCTCGGCGACGTAGGCGGAGTAGGTGAGCACGAGCGCCGCGCCGCCCCAGACCAGCGGGTCGTCGGGCAGCCCGCGCAGGTTGAGGGCCGGGACCCCGAAGCCCAGCAGGAAGATCACCAGCAGCAGCGGCAGCCCGCGGAAGACGTCGGTGTAGGCCGCGGCCGCCACCCGGACGGGGAAGAACACCGGTCCGCGCAGCGTCCTCAGCACGGCCAGGGCGAGCCCCAGCACGAGGATCACCACGCCGCAGACCAGCATCACCCGGATGTTCAGCCAGAGCCCGGTGGCCACCGCCGGCAGCGCCTCCCAGGCTCGCGACGGGTCGAAGAAGGTCTGCTGGACGCGCGGCCAGCCGGGCGTCGACGTCAGCCCCAGCCCCAGCAGCACGACGATGACCAGGCTGCTGGTCAGCGCGACGGCGACGGAGCGGTTGGAGCGACGGCGCCGGTAGGCCAGCCGCTCCTGCTGGAGCGCCGAGGGCCGCCAGCCGTCGCCCGCCGGCTCCTCGCGGTCGGCGGCGTGGCCCGGGTCGACCTCGACCGGCCGGAGCGGCCTCACTGCAGCAGCGGGGCGCCGCCGGCGTTCGACAGGTACTCGCCCTCGATCTCGGTCAGCGTGCCGTCGGCGCGCAGGGCGTCGACCGCGGCCGAGACGCAGGTGGTGAGCGCGCTGCCCTTGCCCAGCACGAAGCCGAACTGGTCGGCGGTGCCGGAGCCGGGCGGCAGCTGGCCGACGATCTTGCCGTCGTCGAGCTGGGCGGCGGCGGCGTAGAAGGCGGTCGGCAGGTCGACGACGAGGCCGTCGATCTGGCCGTTCTTCAACGCCTGGACGGCGAGGTCGTTGGTGTCGTAGACAGCGGCCTGCTGCTCGGGCTGGATCTGCTCGGTGATCGCGGTGTAGGAGGTGGTGCCCACCTGGGCGCCGAGCTTCGCCGTCTTGAGGGCGGCGAGCGTGGTCGCGCCGGCGATGGGGGAGTCGGCGGTGGTGACCACGGCCTGGGCCACGTCGTAGTAGCCGGAGGAGAAGTCGACCGCCTTGCGGCGCTGCTCGGTGATGGACACCTGGTTGATGTCGACGTCGAACTTCTTGTCCCCGGGCGCGTAGGCGTTGGTGAAGGGGACGGTGATCCAGGTGACCTCGTCGCGGCTGAAGCCCAGCTGCTCGGCCACCGCGTAGGTGACGGCCGACTCGTAGCCCTTGCCGTTGGTCGGGTCGTCGTCGGAGAACCAGGGCGCGTAGGCCGGCTTGTCGGTGCCGACGGTGAACGTGCCGTCGGTGACCAGGCTCAGCGACTCCTTGCTGCAGGCGGCCGTGCTGGCCGACGCCGACCCCGACCCGGCGGCGGGCTCCGGCGTGGCCGTCTCGTCCTCCGGGGCGCAGGCCGTCACGGCCAGGGCCAGCGCGGCGGCGAGGCCGACGGCGGCGAGCCGGGGCGCGGTGGAGCGGTGGGGGCGCAGCATGAGGGGCTCCTCGGGGCGGGACGGACACCCCCCGAGCGGGGCGCCGACGTGCAGGTGCGGCCAACCCTAGCGCCGCGGTCGGGAACCGGCGGCCCGTCCGCAGCGCCTGTGAGATCGGCCTGCGCGCGTACCGTGAGCCTGTGGACGACGAGCCGCCCGGGACGGGCCTGACGGCGGCCGGCGAGGCCGCCGCGTCGACCGTCCGGGCCGTGCTGGAGGAGCTGGGGCTGCCTTGGAGCGCGTCGGGGACGGGGCTCTTCGCCGTCACCCTGCCGGGCACGGCCAAGCTGAGCACCGCCTGCGCGCTGGAGGTCGGCCGCTACGGGCTGGCCGTGCGGGCCTTCGTCGCCCGGAGCCCCGACGAGGACCACGCGTCCGTCTACCGCTGGCTGCTGGAGCGCAACCTCAAGCTCCGGGGGATCTGCTTCAGCCTCGACGCTCTCGGCGACATCCACCTCACCGGCACCGTGGCGCTGGAGGCCGTGACGCCCGCGGCCGTCGACCAGCTGCTGGGTGCCGTGGCCACCACCGCCGACGAGAGCTTCAACCCGATCCTGGAGCGCGGGTTCGCCACGAGCATCGCCCGGGAGTGGGCGTGGCGCCGCTCTCGCGGGGAGTCGACCGCCAACCTCGCCGCTTTCGCCCACCTCGACCCCGACCGCTCCCCGGGTGGTCCCGGAGACCCCGCGCGCTGAGCCCGTCGAGGGGTCAGCCGTCCAGCCGCGCCGCGACGTCGGAGGGGAACCCGCCGGTGGCGACCGGGCCCCAGCGCGTCGGGGTGACCCGGATCAGGGACTTGTCCTGCAGCCGCATCGCCGCCCGGTACTCGTCCCAGTCGGGGTGCTCGCCGGCGATGCAGCGGAAGTAGTCGACGAGGGCGTCCTCGGCCTCGGGCATGTGCAGCACCTCGGCGTCGCCGTCGACCTGCACCCACGGGCCGTCCCAGTCGTCGGACAGCACGCAGACCGAGACCTCCGGCCGGCGCTCCGCGTTGCGGATCTTCGCGCGCCCCGGGTAGGAGGAGATGACGAGCCGGCCCTCCGCGTCCAGGCCCCCCGAGACGGGGGAGAGCTGGGGGCGGCCGTCGGCGCGGGTGGTGGCCACCAGCATCCGGTGGCGGGGGCGGACGAAGTCGAGGAGCTCGGCGCGCTCGACGGCGGTGGCGGTGGCGATGGATCGGGCCATGGCCGCGACGTTACCGCCCCCCTAGGGTGAGGTCCCGTGACGATCATCGACTGGCAGGAGCCGGCCCTCCGGCTGCGGTTCGTGGCCGACGAGGACGCCCCCGTCCGGCTGGTCGACGCGGCGACGACGCTGCCCGCCGCCGACGCGGGCCGCTACCTCCGGGTGCACCAGCCGCTGGTGGAGGTGGTCACCCCGCGGCACGGCCAGTCCTCGGCCGGCCAGAGCCAGCGGCACACCGGCAGCCAGCTGGGCCGGGCGCTGCGCTACCGCGGCCACACGAGCGGGCGCGAGGGCGCGGTCGAGGTGCTGGTCGTCGAGCAGCACGACCCGGCCAGCGGTCTCGTCGTCCGCAGCCGCTTCGGGGCCCCCGACGGCGTGCCGGCGGTCCGCTGCACCACCGAGCTCTCGCTCGCCGACGGCGCGGAGCCGCTGACCGTCTTCGCGGTGACGAGCCTGGCCACCGGGCTGGTGTCCTCCGACGACCTCGCCGCCGCGACGGTGTGGCGCGCCGAGTCCACCTGGTCGGCCGAGGCGCGGTGGGGGTCGTTCCCCCTCCGCTCGCCGGGCCTGGCCCGGATCGGCACCGACGTGCGCGGGGAGACCCACCTGGGCTCGGTCGCGACGGTCAGCACCAGCACCTGGTCCTCGGGCGCCTGGGTGCCGGCGGGCGCGGTCACCGCGGGCGGCCGCACCCTGGCCTGGCAGGTCGAGCACAACGGCGCCTGGAGCTGGGAGGTGGGGGAGCGTCCCGGCTGGTCGGCCCAGCCGCCGCCCGGTGGCCCCGACGGCCTGCCGTGGGAGTCGACCGACGTCGGCTCGGGAGACGGTGCCTACGTGGCGGTGCTCGGCCCCAGCGACCGGCTGCACGCCTGGTCGGTCACCCTGCGGCCCGGCGGCGAGGGCTTCCGGACGGTGCCCGTCACCTTCGCCGTCGCCGACGGCTTCGAGGACGCCTTCGGCGGGCTCACGGCCCACCGGCGCGCGACCCGGCGGCCGCACCCGCAGGACGCGACCCTGCCCGTGGTCTTCAACGACTACATGAACACCCTCAACGGCGACCCGTCGTCGGCGAAGCTGCGGCCGCTGGTCGACGCCGCCGCCGCGGTCGGCTCCGAGTACTTCTGCATCGACGCCGGCTGGTACGACGACACCGACGGCTGGTGGGCCTCCGTCGGGGACTGGGTGCCCTCCACCGTCCGTTTCCCCGAGGGGATCGGCGAGGTCCTCGACCGGATCCGCGACCGGGGGATGGTCCCGGGCCTGTGGCTGGAGCCGGAGGTCGTCGGCGTCACCAGCGACGCCGCGCGCACCCTGCCCGACAGCGCCTTCCTGCAGCGCGGCGGGGTCCGGGTGCGCGAGCGCGACCGCTACCTGCTGGACCTGCGGAGCCCGGACGCGCGTGCCCACCTCGACGCGGCCGTCGACCGGCTGGTCGGCGAGCTGGGTGTCGGCTACTTCAAGCTCGACTACAACGTCATCCCGGGCGCGGGGACCGACCGGGACGCCGAGAGCGTCGGCGACGGGCTGCTGCAGCACAACCGGGCCCTGCTGACCTGGCTGGAGCAGGTGCTGGACCGGCACCCGGACCTGGTGCTGGAGAACTGCGGCTCGGGGGCCCTGCGCGCCGACGCGGCGATGCTCGGCCGGCTGGCGCTGCAGTCCACGTCGGACCAGACCGACCCGCTGCTCTACCCGGCCATCGCCGTCGGGTCGCTGCTGCACGTGCTGCCCGAGCAGGCCGCCCACTGGGCCTACCCGCAGGCGACGATGACGGACGAGGAGATCGCCTTCACCACCGTCACCGGGCTGGCCGGCCGGCTGTACCAGGCCGGGCTCCTCGACCGGATGGACGACGCGCAGCGCGACCTCGTGGCCGCCGGGGTCCGGGCGCACCGCGAGACCCGGCACGCGCTGGCCCGCTCGGTGCCCCGGTTCCCGACCGGCCTGCCCGACTGGGACGACGCCTGGGTCACCGCGGCCTTCGACGCCGGCGACGAGACCTACCTGCTGCTGTGGCGGCGCTCGGACGCCGACCCGTCGGTGGAGGCCCTCCTGCCGCACCTCGACGGCGTCGAGCTCGACGTGGCGCAGGTGTACCCGCCGGCCGACCGGCTGCCGGTCTGGCCGGTCGAGCGGACGGCGGCGGGCCTGCGGGTCGCCCCGGCTGACGCCGGCGTCGGCGCCCGGATGCTGCGGCTGACCGCCCGCTGAGCCGGGGCCGGTCGCGGCTCAGACGCCGACCCGGTGCACCTTGTGCTGGGCGGCCTGGGCGCGCGGCCGGACCGTCATCCGGTCGATGTTGACGTGGGCGGGCCGGGCGGCGACCCAGGCCACGCAGTCGGCGATGTCCTCGGCGGTCAGCGGGTTCTCCACCCCGGCGTAGACCTTGGCCGCGCGGTCGGCGTCGCCGGCGTAGCGGGTCAGCGAGAACTCCTCGGTGGCCACCATGCCGGGGGAGATCTCGGCGATCCGGACGGGCTGGTCCACCAGCTCGAGCCGCATGGCCCCGGCGATGGCCCGCTCCGCGGCCTTGGCGCCGCAGTAGCCCGCGCCGCCCTCGTAGGCGCCGTCGGCGGCGACGGAGGTGACGAAGACGACCTGCCCCTCGGCGGCGACCAGCGCCGGCAGCAGCGCCTTGGTCACCGCGGCGGCGCCCAGGACGTTGGTGGCGTACATGGCCTGCCAGGCGTCGAGGTCGGCCTCGGCGACGGGCTCCTGGCCGAGCGCCCCGCCGGCGTTGTTGACCAGCAGGTCGCAGCGCCCGCCCACCGCGGCGGCCAGCGCGGCCACCTGGGCCGGGTCGGTGACGTCGCAGGCGACGGCGGTGCCGTCGATCTCGGCGGCGAGGGCCTCGACGCGGTCGGCCCGGCGCGCGGCGGCGACGACGTGGAAGCCGTCGGCGGCCAGCCGGCGGGCGCTGGCGGCGCCGATCCCGCTGCTCGCCCCGGTGACGACGGCGACGGGACGGCTGCTCGGGGAGGAGGTGGAGGTCATGGCGGCCATTCTCCTGATCGTCGTCTCGCCGACGTCCGGCGGCCCCGGGCGGCGGGGAGGGGTTCCACTAGGCTCGGGCCATGAGCTCAACCTTGATCCTGCTGCGGCACGGCGAGAGCGCCTGGAACGCCCTCAACCTGTTCACCGGCTGGGTGGACGTCGACCTCAACGAGAAGGGCGAGCGCGAGGCGCGCCGGGGCGGCGAGCTGATCGCCGAGGCCGGCCTGCTGCCCGACGTGCTGCACACCTCGCTGCTGCGCCGGGCGATCCGCACCTCCCAGCTGGCGCTGGACACCGCCGACCGGCTCTGGGTCCCCACGAAGCGCTCGTGGCGGCTGAACGAGCGCCACTACGGCGCCCTGCAGGGCAAGGACAAGGCCGCGACGCTGGCCGAGTTCGGCGAGCAGCAGTTCATGACGTGGCGCCGCTCCTACGACGTGCCGCCGCCCCCCATCGACGACCACGACGAGTTCGCCAACTTCCACGACCCGCGCTACGCGGGCCTGCCGCCCGAGGCCCGCCCGCGGACGGAGTGCCTCAAGGACGTCCTGCTCCGCGCCCTGCCGTACTGGTACGACTCGATCGTCCCCGACCTGCTCGCCGGCAAGGTCACCCTGGTCGCCGCGCACGGCAACTCGCTCCGCGCGATCGTCAAGCACCTCGACAAGATCAGCGACGACGACGTGGTGGGCCTCAACATCCCCACGGGCATCCCGCTGGTCTACGAGCTCGACGAGGACCTCCAGCCCGTCACCCCCGGCGGCCGCTACCTCGACCCCGAGGCCGCCGCCGCGTCGATCGAGGCGGTCAAGAACCAGGGCAAGAAGTAGGGAGGGGACCCGCGTCGTCGGGTCCCCTCCGCTCCCACTCCGCGGCGTGTCGTCGTCGGGGCGGCGTCAGCACGGGCCGCGCGGACGAGGAACGGCCGCGGAGTGCTCCCGCGCCCCGTCGTGACCCCCGCGCCCGGTGCACGGGGCGCGGGAGTGCCGAACGGGCGCGTCGGTCGTGAAGGGGCGCGGCGCCCTTCGACACGCTCAGGGAGCGTGAACCGGCCCTGCGACGAGCTCAGGGCGCGGTCGACGGGCGTGGCGTGGACCCAGCCCAGGCCGGGGCGCGCCGACGTCTGGACGACCGGACCCCGCAGACACGTTCTTCGTCTGCGGGGTGAGGGAGGAAGACGTCGGGTCAGAGCGCCCGGAGCCGTCCGAGCGGAGCGAGGACAGACGTCACGGCTGCGGCCAGTACGCGTCCTCGGGGAAGTCGCCGGTGACGATGTAGATGATCCGGCGGGCCATGGAGGCGGCGTGGTCGGCGATCCGCTCGTAGTAGCGGCCGAGCAGGGCGACGTCGACGGCCGCCTCGACGCCGTAGCTCCAGTCCTCGCTGAGCAGCAGCCGGAACTGGGTGCGGCGCAGCTCGTCCATCTCCTCGTCGCGGGCCCGCAGCTCCTGCGCGTTCTGGATGTTGCGGTCGTTGAGGGTCTGGCCGGCGGTGACGACCATCTTCTCGGCGACGTCGCCCATCCGGACGAAGTTGGGGCGCAGGTTGTCGGGGACGGCGATCTCCGGGTAGCGCAGCCGGGCGATCTTGGCGACGTGGGCGGCGAGGTCGCCCATCCGCTCCAGCTCGGTCACCATCCGCAGGGTGGCGACGAGCGTGCGGAGCTCGCCAGCGACAGGGGCCTGGCGGGCCAGCAGCGAGAAGGCGCGGGCCTCGACCTCGCTCTGCTTGGCGTCGAGCTTCTCGTCGGCGCTGATCACCTGCTCGGCGAGGTGGATGTCGGCTTCCAGCAGGGCCGTCGTGCTCGTGCGCACGGCCGACGAGACCACCTGGGACATCTCGACCAGGTCGGCCAGGATGTCGTCGAGCTGCTCGCGGTAGGAGTCCCGCATCGGTCGTTCCCCTCGTAGGTCATCAAGTCACCGGCAACCCTATGCCCGGGGGCTACCAGCAGCGGTGGGGGCGGTGAACGCCCGGTGAACAGGGCGGGAACGCTGCACGCGACGACGCGCGACGGGCGGGTGAACGGTCGGGAGCAGCCGGGAGGCGGCCCTACGATTCACTCGTGAACCCGACCCTGGTGGCGCTGGTCGCCCTCGTCGTCGGCCTCCTCCTGGGCCTGCTCGTGGCCCGGTGGACCCGGCGCGACCGCACTGCCGCCGTCGACCTGGACGCACCCGAGCCCCCGACCCCGCCGCTGCCCGAGGGCGTCGCCGAGGTGCTGAGCGTGCTGCCGTCCTCCGGCGTCGTCGTCGGGCCGCACGACGAGGTGCTGGAGGCGACGAGCACCGCCCGCAACCTGGGCCTGGCCCGGGGGAGCCGGGTGGCCATCCCGCAGCTGCTGGACCTCGTCCGCGCCGTCCGCCGCGACCGCGTCATCCGCACCACCGACCTCGAGGTCTCCCGCGGTCCGCGGGCGGCGTCGACCTTCCTGACCGCGCGGGTGGCGCCACTGGCCGACCAGCACATCCTCATCCTGGCCGACGACCAGACGACGACCCGGCGCACCGAGCAGACCCGGCGCGACTTCGTCGCCAACGTCAGCCACGAGCTGAAGACCCCGATCGGGGCGATCTCGCTGCTGGCCGAGGCCGTCGAGGACGCGGCCGACGACCCCGTCGCCGTCCGGCGCTTCGCCGGCCGGATGGGCGTGGAGTCGGCGCGGCTCACCGACCTCGTGGCGCAGATCATCGAGCTGTCGCGGCTGCAGGCCGACGACCCGCTGCGCGACGCCGAGGTGGTCGACATCGACGAGGTGCTGGTCGACGCCGTCGACCGCTGCCGGGTCGACGCCGAGCAGCACCAGGTCGCCCTGGCCATCGCCGGCACGGGCGGCACCCAGGTCCTGGGCGACGCCCGCCAGCTGAGCGTCGCCGTCGGCAACCTCGTCGAGAACGCCGTCGTCTACTCCGACCCCGGCGCCCGGGTCGTCGTCGCCGCCCACGTGCAGGCGGCCAGCGACGACGACTACGTCGAGATCACCGTCTCCGACAACGGCATCGGCATCCCGCCGGCCGAGGTCGACCGGATCTTCGAGCGGTTCTACCGCGTCGACTACGCCCGCAGCCGCGCCAACGGGGGCACCGGGCTGGGCCTGTCGATCGTCAAGCACATCGCGGCCACCCACGGCGGCGACGTCGCGGTCTGGAGCCGGCCGGGCGCCGGCTCCACCTTCACCATCAAGATCCCCGCGCACCTCCACGGTGCCGAGAGCCCGACGCCGGCCGACGAGGCCCCGGCGTCCGTCACCGCTCTGCCGGCCGCGGGCCGGCAGACCCCACGACAGGAGGTCCGATGACGCGTGTGCTCGTCGTCGAGGACGAGGAGTCCTACCGCGAGGCCCTGGCCTACATGCTGCGCAAGGAGGGCTTCGACGTCATCGAGGCCGCCGACGGCACGGCCGGGCTCGCCGAGTACGACCGGGCCGGGGCCGGCATCGTGCTCCTGGACCTGATGATGCCCGGGCTGCCGGGGACCGAGGTCTGCCGCCAGCTGCGGCTCCGCGGGCCCGTGCCGGTGATCATGGTGACGGCCCGGGACTCCGAGATCGACAAGGTCGTGGGCCTGGAGCTGGGCGCCGACGACTACGTCACCAAGCCCTTCAGCCACCGCGAGCTCGTCGCCCGGATCCGCGCCGTGCTGCGGCGGGGGACCGACGTCGAGCTGGTGCCCGACGTCGTCGAGTCCGCCGGGGTGCGGATGGACGTCGAGCGGCACGAGGTGTCGGTGAACGGCGACCGGGTGAAGCTGGCGCTCAAGGAGTTCGAGCTGCTCGAGATGCTGCTCCGCAACGCGGGCCGGGTGATGACCCGGGGCCAGCTGATCGACCGGATCTGGGGCGCCGACTACGTCGGGGACACCAAGACGCTGGACGTCCACGTGAAGCGGCTGCGCAGCAAGCTGGAGGTCGACCCGGCCAACCCGCGCTACCTCGTCACCGTCCGCGGCCTGGGCTACAAGTTCGAGGGCTGACGCCGGCCCCGGGCAGGTCGTCCGGGGCGGCGTCCGCTGGCGCGGCGACCCCCTCGCGCGGGGTTAGGGTGACCGGGTGACCGGCGAAATCACCGTATTCTCGGGCTCCGCCCATCACGCGTTCGCGGAGGAGATGTGCTCCATCCTCGGGGTGGAGCTCTCCCAGACGCGGACGACCCGCTTCAGCAACGACTGCCTGCAGGTGCAGCTGCGCGCGAACTGCCGCCAGCGCGACGTCTACATCGTGCAGCCGCTGGTGCCGCCGGTGCAGGAGAACCTCATGGAGCTCCTGCTGATGCTGGACGCGGCCCGCGGTGCCTCCGCGGCGCACATCACCGCGGTGATCCCGCACTTCGCCTACGCGCGCTCGGACAAGAAGGACGCGCCGCGCATCTCGATCGGCGCCCGGCTGGTGGCCGACATGCTCGCCGCCGCCGGCGCCACCCGGGTGCTGACGATGGCCCTGCACGCCCCGCAGGTGCACGGCTTCTTCTCCGTCCCCGTCGACCACCTCAGCGCGGTGCTGGAGCTGGCGGCCCACTTCCGCCGCCAGGACCTCAGCAACACCGTCGTCGTCTCCCCGGACCTGGGCAACGCCAAGGTCGCCACCGAGTTCGCCCGCAACCTGGGCCTGCCCGTCGCGGCCGGCTCCAAGCAGCGCGAGTCCGACGACCGGGTGGTCATCGACCGGATCGTCGGTGACGTCCGGGGCAAGGACGTCATCGTGCTCGACGACGAGATCGCCACCGGCGGCTCCATCGTCGAGCTGCTCCGGGTGCTGCGTCACGAGGGCGCCCAGCAGATCTCCATCGCCTGCACCCACGGCCTGTTCACCGGCCCGGCTATCGAGCGGCTCAAGCAGGAGCCGGACCTGGCCGAGATCGTCACCACGAACACCGTGCCGCTGCCACCGGAGAAGCAGCTGCCGAACATCGTCACCCGGTCGGTGGCCCCGCTGTTCGCCGAGGCCGTGCACCGGATCCACGCCGGCGAGTCGGTCAGCAGCCTGTTCAGCGACCGCGAGACCTACGGCTGACGCTCCTCGACCCGGTCGGGAACGGCCGTCGGGCCCGAGGGCTCCACCGCGAGGACGGCACGCACCCCCGCGCCGGGCGGACCCGGCGCGGGCGGAGCGGCTAGCCCGTCGCGCTGGGGCTGGGGCTGGGGGCGGCGCTGGTGCTGGGGCTCGGCGTCGCCGTCGGGTCCGGGACCGGGCTCTGCGGCTCGGCGCTCGGGGTGATGCTGACCTCGGTCGAGGGCGTCGCGCTGGGCGAGGCCCCGATGGAGGACCACTCCGGCAGGTTGCCGTCGACGATCGGGCAGTTGAGCGCCACCTCGCCGACGCCGTCGAACACCATCGTGACCGAGGCGGCGCCGCCGGCGACCAGCTGCGGCGCGGAGACCGTGATGAGCGGCTGGTTGGTCAGCACGACGAGCCGTCCGCCCGGCAGGTCCACCGGGGCGGGCACCGTGGCCGTGACCGACGGGGCCGGCGAGCCGGACAGCGGGGACGGCACGACGGCGACCTCGGTGAGCGTGTCTCCGGTGCCGCTGACGATCGAGGCGCTGATGATCCCCTCGCCGTCGGTCTTCGAGACCACCACGAGGTTGCGGATCTTCAGCTCGTTGTCCGACCCCACGTCGAGATTGGTGCCGTCCGCCGGTGTGTAGGGCTGGGACGTCTGCGCGTCGAACCCGCAGCCCGCCGCGGACCCGAGGAGGCCGAGCGAGAGCACCGTCGCCGCCAGCGCCCGGGCGCCACGGCCCCTTGCTCGTCCCGCCGGACGCCTGTCTTGTGACACGAGGTCGACTCCCGCCTGCCTGAGGTAACACCTTGCTCTGCTGGACACTGCCCGCAGCCTATCGAGTCGGCCGGGGTCCCTGCACCGGCTCACCGTCGCGCCGCCCCGGACGTGTCCCAGAGCACAGCCGACGCACATGGTCCGAGGTTTTGTCAAGCCTCGGCCTGGTCCCCGATGGGCCTCTGGCTAGCGCAAACGCCTCTTGGGTGAACCTGAGAGCGTGCTAAACTTGAGGTCGCGAAAGGGGTACCGAACAATATGACCTTCACAGTCGGTGAGACGGTGGTCTACCCAAATCATGGGGCCGCCGTGATCGAGGACATCGAAACCCGTCAGATCAAAGGTGAGGACAGGCTCTACCTCGTCCTCCGCATCGTAGGGCAGACCGACCTGGTGGTCCGGGTGCCGGCCTGCAACCTCGACCTCGTGGGGGTCCGCGACGTCGTGGACGCCGACGGCCTCGAGAAGGTGTTCAGCGTGCTGCGCGCCCCGCACACCGAGGAGCCGACCAACTGGTCGCGCCGGTACAAGGCGAACCTCGAGAAGCTGCACTCGGGCAACGTCATGAAGGTCGCCGAGGTCGTCCGCGACCTGTGGCGTCGTGAGCGCGAGCGCGGCCTCTCCGCCGGTGAGAAGCGCATGCTCGCCAAGGCCCGTCAGATCCTCACCTCCGAGCTCGCGCTGGCCGAGCGCGTCGACGAGGCCAAGGCCGAGATCCTCCTCGACGAGGTCCTCGCGTCCTGAGCCCCACCCGTCCGACCCCGAGCCGCGTGCGGGTCTGCTGATGCAGATCCGCACCGGTATCGGGGTCGACGTGCACCGCCTGGCCCCGGGCCGTCCGATGACGGTCGCGGGGCTCCTCTTCGTCGACGAGGCGCTCGGGCCCGAGGGCCACTCCGACGGCGACGTCGTGGCCCACGCCGCCTGCGACGCGCTGCTGAGCGCGGCCGGGCTGGGCGACCTGGGCAGCAACTACGGCACCTCCGACCCCCGCTGGTCCGGGGCGGCCGGCGTCGCCTTCCTCACCGAGACCGCCGCCCGCGTGCGCGCCGCCGGGTTCGAGATCGGCTCGGTGGCCGTCCAGCTGGTCGGCAACCGGCCCAAGCTGGGCCCGCGCCGGGCCGAGGCCGAGCAGGTGCTCGGCGCCGCCGTCGGCGCTCCGGTCTCCGTGGCCGGCACCACCACCGACGGGCTGGGCCTCACCGGCCGCGGCGAGGGCGTCGCCGCCATCGCCACCGCCGTCGTCCACAAGGGCTGACGCCGGCGCCCGGGTCCCGCCTGCGGGCGGGACGACCTCAGCGGACCAGGTTCGCCTTCGCCGTGTAGGTGTTGCAGGTCCCGACGTCCCCGCTGGCCAGCCCCGTCTGGCCCCAGTACTCGCGCGAGCGGGCGAGACCGTGGTTGCCCACGATCGAGGAGTCCCCGCTGACGGTGTCGTCGCCGACCGCCTTGTAGACGTCGAGGATGCCGCGGACGTCGGACTGCTCGATCCGCAGCGAGCCCGACACCGAGCGCATGAACATGCCGGACAGGCAGTCGGCCTGCACCTCGAGCCGGCGCGAGAAGGCCAGCTCGGTCGCCTCGTCGCCGGCCTGCTGGCCCAGCGCCTGGGAGGAGATGAGGATCGCCGTCCGCGCCTGCAGCGCGTGGCCGAACTCGTGGGCCATGACGACGTCGGCGCCCCACTTGTCGCTGGCCACCACGGGGACGGCGTCGTCGAGCAGGTTGCTGTAGTAGACCTGCTGGTCGGCCCCGCAGTAGAAGGCGTTGACGCCGCTCTTGCCGCAGCGGGTGGTCACCTCCTGGCCGTAGACGGTCACCGTCGGCCGGACGATCTGGAAGCCGGCGCCCTCGACCGGCGGCTGCCAGACGCGCACGAGGCACTCCATGAGGCCGTCGAAGTGCTCCTCCAGCTCGCGGTCGCTGGCGCTGCCCACGTCGATCGGGTCGGCCTCGCAGCGCACCGGATCGGGCGCCGTCTGGTCGTAGAACGGGTTGGCCACGAGCAGCTGCTCGGCCTCGTCGTAGGTCTCGGGCTGCGGCAGCGCCGGCGGGCTCGTGTCCGGGGGCGGCACCTGGTAGCTGTCGTTCTGGTACGCGGTCTCGGTCGCGCCGCCGCCGGCGAGGTTGGAGACGGCCAGCGCGCCGACCATGAGCAGGCCGAGGACGACGCCGGTCATCAGCAGCGTCCGGATCGGGCTGCGGCGGCGGGGGGCCGGGCGACGCGGGCCCTGACCCGTCGGCTGGAGGCCGGGACGCCCGTAGGGGCTCGGCCCGCCCCAGCCCTGCTGCGGCGGCCCGTACGGGTTGTAGCCGTAGGGGTTCTGCCCGGCGGGCACCCCGCGGGGGGCGTTGCCGGGTGGCGGGGGTCCCCAAGGTCGCTGGCTCACGGGGGTGAGCCTAACCGGGGGCCGGACCGCCCGGGCGGGGGAAGGGCCGGGTCCCGAGCAGGACGCGGAGCAGAAAGTGCGCCGGTCGGCGGCGCGTGACCGGGCGGGGATGGGAAGGTTGTCCCCGTGCCTGACTCCTCTGCATCGACGACGCCCACCCGCCGCCGGGTCGGGGCGCTCCTCGCCACCTGCGCGGTGGCCGCCGGCCTGTGGGCCGGACCCCTCGCCGGTCCCGCCGCCGCGGAGGGCGCCGCCTCCCGCGTCGTCGTCGAGGGCGTCCTGGCCGAGGACGGGACCCTCGTGGTCACCGAGACCATCAGCTTCACCGGCGCGCCGCCCGCGGAGGTCGAGCAGCGGCTCGAGACCCGCGAGGACCTCGTCGGCGACCGCCAGTACGTGCAGGAGGTCAGCGCCGTCACCGGCGCGACCGGCGGCACGGCGGCCACCCCCGCCGTCAGCACCGAGGACCGGTTCACCACCCTCACCCTGCCCACCGGCGGCGCGTCGGAGGTGACGCTCGGCTACACCGTGACCGGCGCGGTCGTGAACCTCGAGGGCGGCGAGACGGCCCTGCGGTGGCCGCTGCTGCAGGGGCTGAGCGCCTCCGTCGAGGAGTTCCAGGGCACGGTGCAGATCCCGGGCGCCTTCAGCTACGTCAAGTGCACCGCCGGTCCGCCCAACTCCACCGTGCCCTGCGACGTGGCCTCGGCCGGCGTCGAGGACTCCCAGGTGCCGACGTTCCGCGACGGCCCGCGCGGCCAGGGCGAGGTCGTCGTCGTCGACATCGGCTTCCCGGCCGGCGCCGTCACGGCGAACGAGGTGGTCGAGCGTCGCTGGACCGTCGGTCGCGCCTTCTCCGCCGACCCGCTGCCGCTGGGCCTGGCCCTCGGCCTGCTGGTGCTGGGCGGGATCGCGCTGCTGGTGATGCACCGGCGCCGCGGCGCCGACCAGACCACCGCCACCGGCGAGCTGGGCCGCGTCGCCGAGTTCGCCCCCGTCGCCGCCGGGCAGAGCGAGTTCCGCGTCGTCGACGAGATCCGTCCGGGCCACGTCGGCACGGTCGCCGACGAGCGCGTCGACCCGATCGACATCACCGCGACGCTGCTCGACCTCGCCGTCCGCGGCCACCTGCTGATCACCGAGCTGCCGCGCGAGACCGAGTTCGCCCGGACCGACTGGGACCTCACCCGGCTGGCCGGCGGCGATGACCTCAAGCCGTTCGAGCGGGCGCTGCTGGACGGCGTCGCCCCCGAGGGCGGCAACGTCCTGGTCTCGCAGATGGCGGACCGCGTGCACGCCTCGGTCGGCCAGGTCCAGGACCACCTCTACGACGAGGTCGTGGCCAACGGCTGGTTCGAGCGGCGGCCCGACGCCACCCGCAACCGCTGGACCCAGCTGGCGCTCTCGGGGCTGGTCGCCGCCGTCGTCGTCACCGTCCTGCTGGCCGCGTTCACCACCTTCGGCCTGATCGGGCTGGCGCTGATCGTGCTCGCGCTGGGCCTGGTCTTCGTCGCCCAGGAGATGCCGAGCCGGACGGCCAAGGGCTCGGCCCTGCTGGCCGGGCTGGGCGTGCTGCGCTCGGACCTGCTGAGCCAGCCCACCGGGCAGATGCCGCCGGGCCGGGAGCTGGAGGAGATCTCGCAGGTGCTGCCCTACACCGTCGTGCTGGGCGGCAGCGACCGCTGGCTCGACGCCCTGGTCGCCGCCGACACCGACGCCGAGGCCGACGCCACCGACCTGTCCTGGTACCACGGCCCGACGGGCTGGCACCTGCGCGACCTGCCCGACTCGCTCCGCAACTTCGTCACCACCCTGACGGGCAGCCTCTTCAGCCGCTGAGCCCGGGCTCGTCGACCGCTCCCTGAGCCGGTCGACCGCTCCCTGAGCCTGTCGAAGGGCCGGGTACGGTCGGGGCCATGCGCCGCCGCTGGCTGTTCGGGGACCAGCTGGGTCCTCAGTTCCTCGACGACCCCGACCAGCCGGTCCTGATGATCGAGGCGCACCGGGTGCTGCGCCGCCGGGCGTTCCACCGGCAGAAGGCGCACCTGGTGCTCTCGGCCATGCGGCACCGCGCCGCCGAGCTGGGGGACCGGGTCACCTACCTGGTCACCGACACCTACCGCGAGGGCCTGGCCCAGGTCGACGAGCCGCTCGACGTCCTGCAGCCCACCTCGTGGGAGGCGCTGCACCTCGTCGACCGGCTGGCCGCCGAGCGCGACATCGAGCGGCTGCCCGCCCGCGGCTACGCCACGTCGAGGGCCGACTTCACGGCGTGGGCCGACGCCCGCGGCGGCCGCCGGCTGCTCATGGAGGACTTCTACCGCGACGCGCGGATCCGGCTCGACGTGCTGATGGAGGGGGCGGAGCCGGTCGGCGGCCGCTGGAACTACGACGCCGAGAACCGGGAGAAGCCGCCGCGGACGCGCACCCTGGGGCTGCCCGAGCCGTCCTGGCCGGT
Source organism: Microlunatus capsulatus (assembly GCF_017876495.1). NCBI lineage: Bacteria > Bacillati > Actinomycetota > Actinomycetes > Propionibacteriales > Propionibacteriaceae > Microlunatus > Microlunatus capsulatus. Next base: position 3,033,634 of record NZ_JAGIOB010000001.1, read on the forward strand.
GGAGGACGAGATCGACGCCCAGGTCCGCGAGGACCTCGACCGGCTGGAGCGCGAGGGCGTTCGGTTCGTCGGCGAGGACGGGCGGCGGCGGTTCGCCGTCACCCGCGCCGAGGCGCTCAACGCGCTCGACGACTTCGTCCAGCACCGGCTGGCCACCTTCGGCCGCTACGAGGACGCGATCCTGCGCGAGGACCGCTGGATGTCGCACTCGATGCTGTCGGCGCCGGTGAACCTCGGCCTGCTGGACCCGCTCGAGGAGGTGGACGCCGCCGTCGAGGCCTACCGGGCCGGCGAGGCGCCGATCAACGCCGTCGAGGGCTTCGTCCGGCAGGTGATCGGCTGGCGGGACTACATCTGGCACCTCTACTGGTACCTGGGCGAGGACTACCGCGACCGCAACGCTCTCGGCGCCCACCGCGACGTGCCGGGGTGGTTCGTCGACCTCGACCCGTCCGGCACCGACGCGGCCTGCCTCAGCTCGGCCCTGACCTCGGTGCGCGAGGACGGCTGGGCCCACCACATCCCGCGGCTCATGGTGCTGTCGAACTACGCCCTGCTGCAGGGCTGGAGCCCGCAGCAGATGACCGACTGGTTCCACCGCTCCTTCGTCGACGGCTACGACTGGGTGATGGTGCCCAACGTCATCGGCATGTCCCAGCACGCCGATGGCGGGGTGCTGGCCACCAAGCCCTACGCGGGCGGCGGCAACTACATCAACACGATGAGCGACCACTGCGGCACCTGCGTCTACGACCCCAAGCAGCGGCTGGGGGAGAAGGCGTGCCCGTTCACGGCGGGCTACTGGATGTTCCTGCACCGCAACCGGGAGCGGTTCGCCCGCAACCACCGGATGGCCCGTTCCGTCAGCGCCCTCGACCAGCTGGCCCACCTCGACGTCCTCGTCGCCGAGAACCCCGAGCTGGCCTGAGCCCGTCGCCCGTTCCCCGAACCCCCGTGCCACGAGCCTGTCGCCCCGCTCCCGGAGCCTGTCGCCCCGCTCCCTGAGCCTGTCGAAGGGCCTTCGACAGGCTCAGGGCACGGTCCGTGCCCGGTGGTGGTCGTCAGGCGTCGATGCTGCTCATGTCGGGGTAGCGCTCGCCGACGGCGGCGGGGACGGCCCGCTCCAGCTCCGCGAGCTCGTCGGCGCTGAGCTCGACCGCGGCCGAGGCCACGTTCTCCTCCAGGTAGCGGACCCGCTTGGTGCCGGGGATGGGGACGACGTCCTCGCCCTGGGCCAGCACCCAGGCGAGCGCGAGCTGGCCCGGCGTCACGCCCTTGCGCTCGGCGACGGCGCGGACGGCGGCGACGATGGCCAGGTTGGCGTCCAGGGCCTCGCCCTGGAAGCGCGGGTTGTGCCGGCGGAAGTCGGCCGGGTCCAGGCTGTCGGTCGAGGTGATGGTCCCGGTCAGGAAGCCGCGGCCCAGCGGGGAGTAGGGGACCAGGCCGATCCCCAGCTCGCGCAGCAGGGGCAGGATCTCGTCCTCGACGTGCCGAGTCCACAACGAGTACTCGGTCTGCAGCGCGGTGATCGGGTGCACGGCGTGCGCGCGGCGGACGGTCTCGGCGGAGGCCTCGCTGAGGCCGAGGTGGCGGACCTTGCCGGCCGCGACCAGCTCGGCCATCGCGCCGACGGTCTCCTCGATCGGCACCGTCTTGTCCACCCGGTGCTGGTAGTAGAGGTCGATGTGGTCGACCCCGAGCCGCTGCAGGCTCGCGTCGCAGGCCGAGCGGACGTACTCCGGGCTGCCGTCGATGCGGCGGTTGGTGGGGTTCTCGGGGTCGCGGACGTTGCCGAACTTGGTGGCCAGCACGACCTCGTCGCGGCGCCCGGCGACCGCCCGGCCGACCAGCTGCTCGTTGGTGAAGGGGCCGTACATGTCAGCGGTGTCGAGGAAGCTGACGCCGAGGTCGAGGGCGCGGTGGATGGTCGCGACGGCTTCGGACTCATCCGTGGTCCCGTAGAACTCGGACATGCCCATGCAGCCGAGGCCGAGGGCGGAGACGGGCAGCGCGGCGTCGCCGGTGCCCAGAGTGCGGGTAGGGAGAGCGGTCATGGGACCAGCCTGCGCCTGCCCGCGCCGCGCGCTGGAGCCGGGTGGGACCGGCGGCCTCAGCGGGCGCGGTGCCGGCGCTCGTGGTCCTCGATCGCCCGGCGCAGCTGCGCCACGGCGGCCTCGACGTCGTCGTCGTCGAGCGGCTGCGGCGACCGTCGCACCACGGGCTGCCAGGAGCCGAACCAGGCCCAGCCGGACATCGCCAGCAGGCCGAGGCCGAACAGCACGAGGACGATCGTGGTGACGGTCGTCGGAGCCATGGCGCCTACCCGGGTCGGAGGGACGTCGGGATCCTAGCCCCGGGCCCGGCGGCACGCGGCCGCTACGGTGGCCTCGCCCGCCCGCCCACCTGCCCCCGTCGCCCCGAGGACCGCCCGTGCCCGTCCCCACCGCCTGGATGCTGCCCGACCTGCCCGCCGCCGCCCGCTGGTCGGTGGTGGTCCGCGACGTCGGCGACGACGCGGTGCTGGCCGCGGCGCAGCCCGACCAGCTGCAGCTGACGGCGAGCATCGGCAAGCTCTTCCTGCTCGTCGAGGTGGCCGCCCGGCTGGCCGAGAGCGCGCTGGACCCGGAGGAGCCGCTGACCTGGGCCGAGGAGGAGCACGTCGCCGACTCCGGCGTCTGGTACCTGATGGACCGCCGCACCCTGGGCGTCCGGGACCTGTGCGTGCTGGTCGGGGCGTTCAGCGACAACCTGGCCACGAACGTGCTGCTCCGCCGGGTCGGGCTGGCCGCGGTCCAGGCGCGCGCGGTCGCGATGGGCTGCACCCGCTCGACGCTGCTGGACCGGATCCGGCTGCGGCGCACCCCGGCGGACCCGCCGACCCTCTCGGTGGGCACGGCGGCGGAGCTGTCGGCCGTGCTGGCCGCCCTGCACCGCGGGGCCGTCGTCTCGCCGGCCGTCTCGGCCCAGGTGCTGGCCTGGCTGGCCGCGAACGCCGACCTCTCGATGGTCGCCGCGGCCTTCGACCTGGACCCGCTGGCGCACGCCGAGCCCGACCGCGGCGTGACCCTGGTCAACAAGACGGGCACGATCTCCACCGCCCGGGGCGACGTGGGCGTCGTGAGCGGCCCCGACGCCACCCTGGCCTACGCGGTGCTGGCTACCTGGCCCGAGCAGGCCGACCCGCGCGACGCCGTGCTGGCCGCCATGCGCGCGGTCGGCGGGCAGCTGCGGGCCGCCGTCGGGGGCTGAGCCGCCCCGGTCGGGGTCCGCTCAGGTGGTGGTCATCAGGTCGGCCAGCACGGCGGCGCCCCAGAGCAGCGAGGCCACGGGGACGCGCTCGTCGACCCCGTGCACGCCGCTGGCCCGCCGGCCGTCGGGGTCCTCGCCGAGCGGGGCGAACCCGTAGCACTGCAGGCCGAGCCGGGCGAAGGCCTTCGCGTCCGTGCCGCCGGCCATGCAGGTGGGCACGACGACGGCCTCGGGGTCGGCGCGGAGCACGGCCGCGCGGATGGCGTCGAACCACGGGCCGTCGACGGGGGCCTCGACGGGGCGCTGGAACGAGGTGAAGGTGTGCTCGACGCCCTCGCCCAGCAGCCCCGGCAGCGCCGCGAGCAGCTCCTCGTCGTAGCCCGGCGGGCAGCGGACGTCGACCTCGGCGCTGGCCGAGCCCGGGATGACGTTGACCTTGTAGCCGGCCTCCAGCACCGTCGGCGTCGTCGACGCGCGGCTGGTCCAGCGGGCGGGGTCGGCGGCCTCGCCGAGGCGCTCGAGCGCGGCCTCGACGCCGGCGTCCTCGTCCAGGTCGACCTCGACGTCCAGCGCCGCGGCCAGCGTGCTCAGCTGGGCGCGGACGACGGGGGCCAGGTGGACCGGCCAGCGGTGGTGGGCCAGCCGGTGCAGGGCGTCGAGCAGGACGACCACGGGGTTGTCGGCGCCCGGCCGCGAGGCGTGCCCGGCCCGCCCGGTGGCCGTCAGCCGCAGGTGCATCGTGCCGCGCTCCCCGGCGGAGACGGCGTAGCAGCGCACGGCCGGGGTGCCCGCGCCGGCGTCGGCGGTCCGGACGGCGCGGAACTCACCGCCCGACTCCCCGACGGCGGCGCCCAGCCCGGCGAAGAGGTCGGGGTGGGCGTCCACCAGCCACTCGGCGCCCAGCTCGCCGCGGTCCTCCTCGTCGGCGACGAAGGCCACGACGACGTCGCGCCGCGGCCGCTCGCCCGTGCGGCCCCAGTGCCGCAGCGTCGCCAGCACCATCGCGGCCATGTCCTTCATGTCCGAGGCCCCGCGGCCCCAGACGTAGCCGTCGGCGAGCACGCCGGCGAACGGGTCGACCGACCAGTCCGCGGCCTCGGCCGGCACCACGTCGAGGTGGGCGTGCACCAGCAGGCCGGGGAGGTCGGGCTCGGTGCCGGGGACCCGCAGGACGACGTTGGCCCGCTCCGGGGCGTCGGGCCGGGCGAGCAGCAGGGGTTCGAACCCCACCTGGCGCAGCTGGCCGACCACCCACCGCGCCAGCGGGGTCTCGCCCCGGCTCCGGCCGCGGCCCCAGTTGGTGGTGTCGAAGCCGAGCATCGTCCGCAGCAGCGCGACGACCTCCGGCCCGTCGGCGCCCGGGGGCGGTCCGGTCTCGGTCACAGCAGCACCTCGTCGGGGTCGGGTGAAACAGATACGTAACAGAAGAACGCCCAGCATGGCCGACCTCGCGACGCGACGTCCAGGCGAGCACGGGTGTCGATGTGCCGATCATGCTTCCTTTCCTCGCCTCCGTGTGCGAGGGTCGGACGCAGTTCCGGTGGGCGAGACCCGAGGCGTCGACGCTTTGAGTTACGTATCTCCGCCGGATGTCGAGGCAGGTCGTGCGGTCCGCCGGGCCGCACCCGCGACGCGAGGGGCGCACATGGTCGAACGGACAGCACCGGGACGCGGACGGCGGCGCGTGCTGCGACGCCTCGTGGGGGCGGGGGCGGCGCTCGCGCTGGCCCTGCCGCTGGGGCTGTCGGTGGCCGCCCCGCCGACGGCGTCCGCCGCCGAGGGGGACCTCAAGGTGGCGCTCACCAGCGACATCGACACCCTCAACCCGTTCCTGGCCATCCTGGCCTCCAGCACGGGCATCCTGCGGTTCCAGTACGAGAGCCTCGTCCAGTACGGCAAGGACAACGAGGTCGTCCCCGGGCTGGCCTCGGAGTGGGAGACCTCGCCGGACGGCAAGACCTGGACCTTCACCATCCCGGAGGACCGGAAGTGGTCCGACGGCGAGCCGCTGACCGCCGAGGACGCCGTCTGGACCTTCGACGCGGTCAAGGGCCAGGAGGCCCTGCAGCAGGCGAACGGCGGGCTGGTGACCAACGTCGCCGAGGTCGCCGCGCCCGACCCGCAGACGCTGGTCATGACGCTGAACTCCGCGCAGGCGGCCAACCCGGGCGCCGAGCTGCCGATCGTGCCCGAGCACGTCTGGGCCGACGTCGACGCCGCGACCTACGCCAACGACACCGACACCGTCGGCTCCGGCCCCTTCGTCATCACCTCCTACGCCCAGAGCCAGAGCGTCGAGCTGAAGGCCAACCCCAACTTCTGGCGGGGGGCGCCGTCGATCAGCGGGATCACCTACGTCAGCTACAAGAGCACCGACGCCGCGGTCCAGGCGCTCCGCACCAGCGAGGTCGACGTCGTCAGCGGCCTGACCCCGGCCCAGTTCCAGTCCCTGGACGGCCAGGACGGCATCACCACCAACTCCGGCGCGGGCCGTCGCTACCAGGCGATGGCCATCAACCCCGGCGCCGTCGACGCCGAGGGCAAGCCCCTGGGCAACGGGAACCCGGCCCTGAAGGACAAGGTGCTCCGCGAGGCGATCATGACCGCCATCGACAACCAGACGCTGCTCGACCGGGTGCTGCAGGGCCTCGGCAAGCCGGGCCAGACCGAGGTGCCGAGCGTCTACCCGGCCTACTTCGGCTTCGCCCCCGGCGCCACCCCGCGCACCTTCGACCCGGCGAAGGCCAACCAGATGCTCGACGACGCCGGCTACACCAAGGGTGCCGACGGGATGCGCACCGACAAGTCCGGCAAGCCGCTGGAGCTGCGGCTGATGGGCCGCAACTCCGACCCGACGCACCAGCAGCTGGCCGAGTTCATCCAGCCCTGGCTGCGCGACATCGGCATCGCCGTCGAGGTCTCGATGGTCACCCCCAACCAGGTGAACGACGACTCGACGCTGGGCAAGTACGACCTCTACTTCACCGGCTGGGGCATCGGCCCCGACCCCGACTTCCAGCTGTCGATCAACCGCTGCGACAGCCGGCCGAACGCCGACGGCTCGGGCTCGACGAGCGAGTCGAACTGGTGCGACCCGGCCTTCGACGAGCTGTACGACGCCCAGCACGCCGAGCTGGACCCGACGAAGCGGGCCGAGCTGGTCAAGCAGGCGTTCACGATGATCCACGAGGCCGCGGTCAACGACGTCCTCTACTACGCCGACAGCCTCGAGGCCTACCGCAGCGACAAGTTCACGAACTTCACCCAGCAGCCCCAGGAGGGCGGCGTCATCACCGGCCAGAACGGCTACTGGGGCTTCTACGACGCCACGCCGGTCGGCGCGGGCGACGCGGTCAGCGGGAACCCCGCCGGCGGGACCCCCGGCTGGGTGCTCCCCGTCGGGATCGCCGTCGTCGTGGTGGCCGCGGTGGGCGTCGTGCTGGGCCTGCGCCGCCGGTCCACCTCCGCCGCCGACCGTGAGTGAGTCGTGACGCTGCTGGGCGCTGACGAGGCGCTCGTCGCCGAGCAGGAGGTGCCGGCCGGCTCGACGCTGGGCCGCTACCTCCTGCTCAAGGCGGGCGGCGCGCTGGTCAGCCTGGCCATGGTCGTCGTCCTGGGCTTCTTCTCCTTCCGGATCCTGCCGGGCTCCGACCCCGCCATCAACCTCACCCGCGGCCGCCGGGTGAGTGCGGAGGAGGTCGATCGGCTGCGCGTGCAGTTCGGCCTCGACCAGCCGCTGCCGGTGCAGTTCCTGCGCTACGTCCGGGACCTGTTCACCGGCGACCTCGGCTACTCCTACGTCTACAACCAGCCGGTCTCGGGGCTGATCCTCGACCGGCTGGGGCCGACGCTGCTGCTCACCGGCACCGCCGCGGTGATCTCGATCGTCCTCGGGCTGTGGCTGGGCCAGCGCGCCGCGTGGAAGCGGGGCAGCTGGTTCGACAAGGTGCAGACCGGGCTGGCCCTGACCTTCTGGTCGGTGCCCACCTTCTGGCTGGGGCTGCTGCTGCTCCTGCTGTTCGCCGGCGGGCTGCGGCTCTTCCCGGCCGGCGGGATGATGTCGCCCGGCACCGACGCGACCGGGATCGCGCTGGTCCTCGACGTCGCCTGGCACATGGTGCTGCCGGTGCTCACCATCGTCGCCGTGGTCTACGCGCAGTACCTCATGGTGATGCGCGCCTCGGTGCTGGAGGAGATGACGTCGGACTACCTGACCACCGCCCGGGCGAAGGGGCTGACCGAGGACAGGGTGCGCACCCGGCACGCGGTGCCCAACGCCCTGCTGCCCACCGTGACGCTGGTCTTCCTCACCCTCGGCGGGCTGGTGGGCGGGGCCGTCACGGTGGAGACCGTGTTCTCCTGGCCGGGTCTGGGCTACCTGACCTTCCAGGGCCTGAGCGCCCCCGACCTGCCGCTGCTGCAGGGCACCTTCGTCGTCTTCTCCTCGATCGTCATCGTCATGAACTTCGTGGCCGACCTCGTCTACCGGGTCCTCGACCCGCGGCTGAAGGCCGCGTGAGCGCCCCGACCACGGCGCGCGCCGGGAGCGCGGCCGCCGCCCGCCGGCGGGCCCAGGCCGCCGGCGTCGTCCGGGAGTTCGGGGCCAACCGCTCCGGCGTCGTCGGGCTCGCCCTGCTGCTCGCCGTCCTCGTGCTGGCCCTGCTCACCCCGGTGCTGATCCCGCTCGAGACCCTCGACGTCACCCGGCTGACCGCGGCCCAGAACGAGCCGCCCTCGGGCGCGCACTGGCTGGGCACCGACCCGGCCGGCCGCGACGTCGTCGCCCTGCTGCTGTGGGGCTCCCGGATCTCGCTGCTGGTCGGCTTCGCCGCCACCGCCGTCTCGATGGTGATCGGCACCGTCGTCGGCATGGCCGCCGGGCACTTCAGCGGCTGGACCCAGGCCGTCATCATGCGGGTGATCGACTTCTTCCTCGTCATCCCCGGCCTGGTGCTGGCGATCGTGCTGTCCTCGGTGCTGAGCCGGGGCGTCTGGACGATCATCATCGCCATCGGCGTCACCAGCTGGGCGGCCACCGCGCGCATCGTCCGCTCGCAGACGCTGAGCATCGAGGCCCGCGACTACATCGAGCGCTCCCGCGCCCTGGGGGCGGGTGACGCGCACATCCTCGGCCGGCACGTGCTGCCGGCCGTGCTGCCGCTGGTGCTGGCCAACACGACCCTGACGGTGGGCTCGGCGGTCATCGCGGAGTCGACGCTGTCCTTCCTCGGCCTGGGCGACCCGACGACGATCTCGTGGGGCTCGATGCTCAAGACCGCCCTCGACACCGGCGCCGCGACGGCCGGGTTCTGGTGGTTCGTGCTGCCGCCCGGCCTCGCCATCGTCGTCGTCGTGCTGTCCTTCACCCTCGTCGGCCGGGCCCTCGAGGCCGTGGTCAACCCGACCCTGCGAGGCCGCTGATGCCCCCCACCGCCCCGCCCCCCGAGCCCGGCCCCCCGGGCCCCGAGCCTGTCGAAGGGCCCCCCGCGCTCGCCTGGCGCGACGTCCGGATCTCCTACGCCCCGCGCCAGGGCGAGAGCGAGCCGGTCGTGGCCGTCGACGGGGTCAGCCTCGTGGTGCCCCGCGGCGGGACGGTCGGCATCGCCGGCGAGTCCGGCTGCGGGAAGTCGACGCTGGCCCTCTCGGCCCTGCGCCTGCTGCCGCGCTCGGCGCGACTCGAGGGCGTCGTCGAGCTGGCCGGCGAGGACCTCGTCACCATGCGCTGGGGCCGGCTGCGCGCCGTCCGCTGGACCGAGGCCGCCATCGTCTTCCAGGGCGCGATGCACTCGCTGAACCCGGTGCGTCCCGTCGGGAAGCAAATCGCCGAGGCGCTGGAGCTGCACCGCACCCCGGGCGCCGGTGACGACGCGGCCCGCGCCGCGCGGGTCCGCGAGCTGCTGGAGCTGGTGGACCTGCCTTCCGGGCGGGCGGCCTCCTACCCGCACGAGCTCTCGGGCGGGCAGAAGCAGCGGGTGATGATCGCCATGGCCCTGGCCTGCGACCCCGACGTCATCGTCGCCGACGAGCCGACCACCGCCCTCGACGTCGTGGTGCAGGCGCAGGTGCTCGACGTGCTGCGCGGGCTGGTCCGCGACCGCGGCCTGACCCTGGTGATGATCAGCCACGACCTCGCCGTCCTGGCCGCGGTCTGCGAGCGGATCGTCGTCATGCGGCACGGCAAGGTCGTCGAGGAGGGCCCCGCGCACCAGGTCGTCACCGCCCCGCGGCACGAGCACACGCGCGAGCTCGCCGCCGCCTTCCCCGTGATCGGCGACCTCGCCTCGCGGCTGCAGGTCGGCCGGGCGCCGGGGGGCGGGCGCGTGCGGGCCGAGCCGCGCGCGACGGGCCCTTCGACAGGCTCAGGGAGCGGGGGCCCGACAGGCTCAGGGAGCGGGGACCCGACCGGCTCAGGGCGCGAGGGGGCCCCAGGCTCGGGGAGCGGGGGGCCGCTGCTGGAGGTGGACGACCTCGTCGTCGACTTCCGCTCGCGGGGCAGCCGGGTGAGGGCCGTCGACCACGTCTCCATGAGCTGCGGGGCGGGGGAGATCGTCGCCCTGGTGGGGCAGTCGGGCTCGGGCAAGACGACGCTGGCCCGGACCATCCTGGGCCTGCAGCCGGCGTCGGGCGGCGAGGTCCGCTACGCCGGGTCTCCGCTGCCGCGCGACCGGGCCGGGCTCAAGGCCTACCGCCGCCAGGTCCAGTTCGTGCTGCAGGACCCGAGCGCGTCGCTCAACCCCAAGCACAGCGTGCACGAGGCCGTCGCCGAGGGCATCCGCATCCACCGGCTGCCGGGCGACGAGGAGCAGCGGGTCCGCGCCGCGCTCACCCAGGCCGAGCTCACCCCGCCCGAGCGCTATCTCCGGGCCATCCCGCAGGAGCTCTCCGGCGGCCAGCGGCAGCGGGTCGTCATCGCCGGCGCCCTGGCCCTGGAGCCCGGCTTCCTCGTCGCGGACGAGCCCGTCGCCAGCCTGGACGCCTCGGTCCGCGGAGAGATCCTCGCCCTGCTGCTGCGGCTGAAGGAGGACCTCGGCCTCGGCGCCCTGGTGATCACCCACGACCTGGGGCTGGCCTGGAACATCGCCGACCGCGTGCTGGTCATGCACCGCGGCCGGATCGTCGAGAGCGGCCCGGTCGAGCAGGTGCTGCTGGACCCCCAGCACGAGTACACCCGCAGCCTGCTGGCCGTCGTGCCCTCCGAGCTGGGCCGCCGATGAGCGCGGACGGACTGGGGCCGCTGGCCCCGGGCGACCGGGTGGCCCTGGTCTCCCCGGCCGGGCCCACTCCCCCCGAGCAGCGCGCCCGCGCCGAGGCGCTGCTGCGCTCCTGGGGTCTGGAGCCGGTCAGCTACCCCGGCACCACGGGCGCCCACCCGCGGGCGAGCTACCTCGCCGCCGACGACGCCGTCCGGGCGGGCGACCTCGAGGACGCCTGGTGCGACGACGCCGTGGCCGGGGTCTTCGCCCTGCGCGGCGGGTACGGCAGCGTCCGGGTGCTCGACCTGCTGGACGTCGACCGGATGCGCGCCGCCCGACCCAAGCCGCTGTACGGCAGCTCGGACGTGACGGCGCTGCACGAGTGGCTCCGCGAGGAGCTCGGCGTCGGCAGCTGGTTCACCCCGATGGTCGGCTCGGGCTCCCTGCTCGACGACGCGGAGGCGACGGCGTCGCTCCGGGTCGCGGTGCTCGAGGGGCTGGAGGGCCGCCGCTGGTCGGCGCGGGCCGCGTCGGTGCTGGTGCCCGGCACCGCGACCGGGACGCTGGTCGGCGGCAACGTGTCCCTGCTGGCCATGACGCTCGGCGCCCGACGCCGGCGCCCCCTCGACAACAGGGGCACCCTCGCGCTGCTGGAGGACGTGCACGAGGAGACCTACCGGCTGGACGGCTACCTCACCAGCCTGCTGCGGGCGGGCTGGTTCGACGGCGTCGTCGGGATCGCGCTGGGCGGCTGGGAGGACTGCAGCCCGCTGGCCGAGGTCGAGGCGCTCTGCCGGGAGCTGCTCGGCCCGCTCGGCGTGCCGGTGGTCTCCGAGCTGGGCTTCGGCCACGGCCCGGCCGCGCACAGCCTCCCGCTGGGCCGGCCGGGGACGCTGGTGGCGGAACCGGGGCGGCCGCCGGAGCTGGTGATGGCGCCCGTGACCGCGGCCGAGGCCAGATGAGCGAGCTGACCCGGCCCCGGGCGTCGACGCTGCTCAAGCAGCGGCTGCTGGAGGCGCACCGCGCCGAGCTGGAGGCCGGGCTGGCCTGGGCGGCGTCCGACCCCACCCTGGAGGCGGCGGCCGCGCTGGTCACCGGGTCGCGGCGGCGGTTCGTCATCGGGGCGGCGACGTCGTTCACCTACGCCTCGCTGCTGGCCGCCAAGCTGAGCGCCGCGCTGGCCAAGGTGACGCTGGTGGACGGCACCATCGTCCGGCCGCTGGACCTGCTCTCCGACGTCCGGGACAGCGACGTGATGATCGCCGTCTCGTTCAGCCCCTACCGGCGCTACACCGTCGAGGCGGCGGTGCCGTTCGTCCGGGCGGGCGGGTCACTGGTCGTCATCACCGACGCACCCGACGCCCCGCTGGTCGCGCACGCGACGGAGGCCGTCGTCGTCGACGCCCGGGTGGACCGCTCCGACGGCGCCGGCCGGCTGCACCCGGAGTCCCCGCTGGCCCCGCCGGTGGTCGTCGCCATGGTCATCGACGTGCTGACGGCGCTGTCCAGCGCCAGCGCCAAGGGCGCCCAGCGCCGCCTCGCCGACCGCGAGCGGCTGGCGCAGGAGCTGCACCTCTACCTCTGAGCCCTGCCGCGTCCCCCGCCGGGCGCCGAGTTGTCAGACACCAGATCGGCTCTGGCCGACACTCGTTCTGACAACTCGGCCCGAGCGGGACCGACGGCTCAGAGCTGCAGGCCGGGGTACAGCGGGAAGTCGGCCAGCAGCTCGGCGCAGGCCGCGCGCGTGCGGTCGGCGAGGCCGTCCGCGAGCACGTACTTCGCCTTGCCCGGCTTCCCGTTCGACGCGGTGGCCGGGGTCGTGTTGCTGAGCACGTCGACGGCCAGGGCCGCGACGCGGTCGAACTCGTCGGCGCCGAAGCCGCGGGTGGTGAGGGCGGGCGTGCCCAGCCGGACGCCCGAGGTGTACCAGGCGCCGTTCGGGTCGCTGGGCACCGCGTTGCGGTTGGAGACGATGCCGGCGTCGAGCAGCGCCGACTCGGCCTGCCGACCGGTCAGCCCGTAGGCCGTCACGTCGAGCAGGACGAGGTGGTTGTCGGTGCCGCCGGTGACCAGCTTCGCGCCCCGCTCCAGGAACCCGTCGGCGAGCGACTTCGCGTTGTCCGCCACCTGCTGGGCGTAGGTCTGGAACTCCGGCGTGCGGGCCTCGGCGAAGGCGACGGCCTTGGCCGCCATCACGTGCGCCATCGGGCCGCCGAGCACCATCGGGCAGCCGCGGTCGACCGAGTCGGCGTACTCCTTCGTGGCCAGCACGAGGCCGCCGCGCGGGCCGCGGAGCGACTTGTGCGTGGTGCTGGTGACGATGTCGGCGTAGGGGACCGGGTCCTCCTCGCCGGTGAACACCTTGCCGGCCACCAGGCCCGCGAAGTGCGCCATGTCGACCATCAGCGTCGCGCCGACCTCGTCGGCGATCTCGCGCATCTTGGCGAAGTTCACCCGGCGCGGGTAGGCGGAGTAGCCGGCGATCAGCACCAGCGGCTTGAACTCCAGCGCGGCGGCCCGGACCTGGTCGTAGTCGATCAGCTGGGTCTCGGGGTCGGTCCCGTAGGAGCGCTGGTGGAACATCTTGCCCGAGATGTTGGGGCGGAAGCCGTGGGTGAGGTGGCCGCCGGCGTCCAGCGACATGCCCAGCGCCCGCTGGTTGCCGAACTTGTGGCGCAGCGACTCCCACTGCTCCTCGGTGAGGTCGTTGATGCCCTTGACGCCCAGCTCGGCCAGCTCGGGCAGCTCGACCCGGTTGGCCAGGATCGCCCAGAAGGCGACGAGGTTGGCGTCGATGCCGGAGTGCGGCTGCACGTAGGCGTGCTCGGCGCCGAACAGCTCGCGCGCGTGCTCGGCGGCGATCGACTCGACGGTGTCGACGTTCTGGCAGGCCGCGTAGAAGCGGTGCCCGACGGTGCCCTCGGCGTACTTGTCGGAGAACCAGCTGCCCATCGTCAGCAGCACCGCCGGCGAGGCGTAGTTCTCGGAGGCGATGAGCTTCAGCGAGCTGCGCTGGTCGGCCAGCTCCTGCCGGGTGGCCTCGGCGATCCGCGGCTCGACGGACTCGATGACGGCCAGGGCGGCGCGGTAGGCCTGCGACGCGGTGGCGGCGTGGTCGGTCGCGGCCGGGGTCTCGGAAGTGAGCGTCACGATCTCTCCAGCGGGTGGGGTGCGGGGGCGGCCCGGCGTCACCGGGCCGCAGCCCAATCTACCGGGCCGCACCGGCTGCGGACGCCGCGCTCCCGGGCTGGTCGACGAGGTCGGCGGGCAGGAACATCTCGGTGCCGACGACGGTGAGCAGCGACAGCGCGCCCGCCTCGGGCGTCCCCGCCGCGGCGGAGTAGACGACGACGGACTGGTCGTCGTCGGGCACCAGGAGGGTGTCGCAGTCCAGCAGCAGGGGACCGAGCCGGGGGTGCAGCACCGTCTTGCGGTGGCTGCGCCAGCCGCCGGCGGGCTGGGCCTCCCACAGCGCGGCGAACTCCGGCGAGCCGTCGCGCAGGTCGGCGAGCAGCCGCAGCAGGCCCGGGTCGGTGGGGTAGCGGGCGGCCGCGGTGCGCAGGCAGCCGACGGTCTGGGCGGCGATGGCCGCGCTCTCCCCGGGGCCGACGCCGACGGGGTGCCGCGGCGGGTCGGACGGCTCGGGCAGGAAGCGGAGCCGGTTCATGTTGCGGCGCTCGGGCCGGATGGCGGAGAAGTCGCCCAGCAGGGCCGACGCCATCGCGTTCCAGGCCAGGATGTCGCCCTTCGCGCTGGTCACCAGCACCGGCAGGTCGACGAAGCGGTCGACGAGCCGCAGCACCGTGGCCCGGACCTGCAGCGCCATCGTCCCCGGCGTGGGCGGCGCGGAGCCGGCGAGGTGGAACAGCTCGGACCGCTCGTCGTCGGTCAGCCGCAGGGCGCGGGCCAGGGCGCCGAGCACCGACGCCGACGGGTGCGGGCCGCGGCCCTGCTCGAGGCGGACGACGTAGTCGACGCTGATCCCGGCCAGCATGGCCAGCTCCTCGCGCCGCAGCCCGGCCACCCGGCGGTGCAGGCCGGCGGGCAGCCCGACGTCGGCGGGGCTCACCCGGGAGCGCGCCCGGCGCAGCACGGTCGCGAGCTCGGCGCGGTTCCCGGTGGCAGTCACGCCTCCCAGCATCTCCCGTGCACGGCCCGCCTGGGTAGGACCGCCGGTCCCACGAGCGGTCGGCCCTGGTCCGGTCCGGTCGCGGGGCCGAGGCTGGTCCCATGACCACCACCCCTGACCCCACCTCCGCCACCTCCGAGAGCACCACCCGCCCCGTCGCCCTCGTCACCGGGGCCAACAAGGGCCTCGGCCTGGAGACCGTCGCCCGCCTCGCCGCCCTCGGCTGGACCGTCCACCTGGGTGCCCGCGACCCGGAGCGGCTGGAGAAGGCCGTCGCCGAGGTCCAGGGCCGCGTCGACGGCGCCGACGTCCGCGCGCTGCCCCTCGACGTGACCGACGACGCCTCGGTCGCCGCTGCCGTCGAGGTCGTCCGGGCCGCCTCCGGGCACCTCGACGTCCTGGTGAACAACGCCGGCGCGGCCGGCACGTCCGCCGCGCCCGCCGACGTCGTCGCGGCCGACTTCCTGCCCGTCTACGGCGTCAACGTGCTGGGGCCGGTGCGGATGACGGCGGCCTTCCTGCCGCTGCTGCGCGCGGCCGCCGCGCCCCGGGTCGTCATGGTGTCGAGCGGGCTCGGCTCGTTCGCCGCGACCAGCGACCCCGAGCGGATCGAGTCGCAGGTGCCGGCGGTCGTCTACACCTCGTCGAAGGCGGCGCTCAACATGATCACGCACCAGTACGCGCGGTTCCTCGAGGGCGTCCGCGTCGTCTCGGTGGACCCGGGCTACACCGCGACCGACCTCAACGGCCACTCCGGGCCGCAGACGGTCACCGAGGGCACCGACGCGGTCGTCCAGGCGTGCACGGCCGAGGAGCTGCCGGGCACCTTCTTCAGCCGGTCGGGCGCCGAGGCCTGGTGAGCCCGGGAACGTGTGACCTGGCGAGGTGATGACACCTCGCGAGGTCACACGGTCCGGGCGCCGGACCCCGTGGATGGCTAGCGTGCGGGCAGGAGGTCACCATGTCGGAGCCGTACCCGCCCTACCCGCAGACGCCCCCGCCGCTGCCGCCGCTGCGCTGCCCGCTCTGCGAGGGGCAGCAGTTCCAGCGCGAGGAGTCCCGCCAGGAGTCCCGCTGGGGCTTCAGCTCCCACCGGATGACGCTGATGGTCTGCCAGCGCTGCCGCTACGTCCTGCACTTCTACGACACGCACTCGATCTGGAACCTCGACTGAGGCTCCCCCCGGGTGGGGTCAGCGTCGGCTGCGGGCGATCTCGTAGAGCGCGATGCCCGTGGCCACGCCGGCGTTGAGCGACTCGACCGAGGCCGTGATCGGGATCGAGGCCATCGCGTCGCAGGCCTCGCGGACCAGCCGGGACAGGCCGTCGCCCTCGCTGCCCACGACGAGCAGCAGCGGGCCCGCGGTCTGCGGCAGGTCGGCGATGTCGGTCTCGGCCTCGCCGTCCAGGCCGACGAGGAAGAACCCGGCGTCCTTGTAGGCCCGCAGCGCGCGGTTGAGGTTCGTGGCCCGGGCGATCGGGATCCGGGCGGCGGCCCCCGCGGAGGTCTTCCACGCGGCCGCCGTCATCCCCGCCGAGCGGCGCTCGGGGATCAGCACGCCCTGCGCGCCGAACGCCGCGGACGAGCGCACGACGGCGCCGAGGTTGCGCGGGTCGGTGATCGAGTCCAGGGCCACCACCAGCGGCTCGCCGTCGGCCTCGAGCGCGGCGGCCAGCAGGTCGTCGGGGTGGGCGTAGGTGAACTCGGGCAGCTGCAGGGCCACGCCCTGGTGGATCGCGCCGCCGGTCATCTTGTCCAGCTGGTCGCGGGTGACCTCGAGCATCGGCGTGCGGGTGTCCGCGGCCAGCTTGAGGATGTCGCGGAGCCGGTCGTCGCGCTCGGCGCCCTCGGAGACGTAGGCCGTCTTGATGGGGATGCCGGCCTGCATCGCCTCCAGCACGGGGTTGCGGCCCGCGACCCACTCGGGGCCGGTGCCGGGACGGCCGGTGCGCTGCGACGGGCCGCCGCGCTCGCTGCGACCGCGCGCGGCCGCGGCCGCCGCGGCCTTCGGCGACACGTAGCTCTTGTGGTAAGGGCGGTCCTCGGCCTTCGGGGTCGCGCCGCGACCCTCCAGGCCACGGCGGACGCGACCGCCGGACCCGGCGGTGTTGCCCTTGCCCTTGCGGCGGATGGCGCCCTTGCGCTGGCTGTTCCCGGGCATGTCAGGCTCCTGTGGTCTCGGACGGGGAGGCGAGGGACCACCGGGTCCCGCGCGGGGTGTCCTCGAGGACGACGCCGAGCGCCGCCAACGCATCGCGGACGGCGTCGGCCGCCGCGTAGTCCTTGCGGGCGCGGGCCGCGGCCCGCTGCTCGACGAGGGCGGCCACCAGGCCGTCGACGACGGGCCGGTAGTCCTGCCCGGGCCCGGCGCCGGCGCCACGGGTCCAGGCCGGGTCGTCGGCGTCGAGGCCGAGGACGCCGAGCATCGCGCGGGTGCGGCCCAGGTGCAGGGCGAGGGCGTCGAGGTCGCCCGCGTCCAGGGCGGTGTTGCCATCGCGGACGGCGGCGTAGAGCACCGCCACGGCGGCCGGGGTGGAGAGGTCGTCGTCCATGGCGGCGACGAAGGCCTCCGGCAGCGCGGCGGCCGGGGCGTCGGGGACCAGCTCGGCGGCGCGGGTGACGAAGCCGTCGATCCGGGCCAGCGCGGCGGTGGCCTCGGCGAGGGAGTCGTCGGAGAACTCGATGGCCGAGCGGTAGTGCGGCTGCGCCAGGTAGAAGCGGACGGCGCGTGGCGGGAAGGCGCGGGTGACCTCGGAGACCAGGGCCCCGTTGCCCAGGGACTTGCTCATCTTCTCCCCGGCCGCGGTGACCCAGGCGTTGTGCATCCAGAAGCGCGCGAAGCGCTGGCCGGCCGCCGTCGACTGCGCCAGCTCGTTCTCGTGGTGCGGGAAGCGCAGGTCCAGGCCGCCGCCGTGGATGTCGAACTCGTCGCCGAGGTACTTGCCGGCCATCGCCGAGCACTCCAGGTGCCAGCCCGGCCGGCCGCGGCCCCACGGGGTGGGCCAGGACGCTGTCGCCGGCTCGCCGGGCTTGTGGCCCTTCCACAGCGCGAAGTCGCGGGGGTCGCGCTTGCCGCGCGGGTCGGCGTCCTCGGCCGCCTCCATGTCGTCGATCCGCTGGCCCGACAGCGAGCCGTAGGCCGGCCAGGAGCGCACGTCGAAGTAGACGTCGCCCGAGCCGTCGTCGGCGGCGTAGGCGTGCCCGCGCTCCACGAGCACCTCGATCAGCTCGACCATCTCGGGGATGTGCCCGGTGGCGCGCGGCTCGTAGGTGGGCGGCTCGCAGCCCAGCGCCGCGTAGGCGTCGTGCAGCTCCCGCTCGAAGCGGTAGGCGTGGGCGAACCAGGGCACGCCGGCCTCGGCGGACTTGGTGAGGATCTTGTCGTCGATGTCGGTGACGTTGGCGATCACGGTGACCGCGAAGCCCCGGTGCGTCAGCCAGCGGCGCAGGACGTCGAAGACGACCTCCTTGCGGATGTGCCCGACGTGCGGCGCGGACTGCACGGTGAGCCCGCAGTGGTAGATCGAGACCTGCCCGGGGACGACGGGGACGAAGTCGCGCACCGTCCGGGTGGCGGTGTCGTAGAGCCGGAAGGCGGTCGCCGCGCCGTCGGCGTCCGGTGCGGTCGGGGCCGGGCGCGGGTCCGTCGCCGGGGAGGCGGGGGAGTGCTGCGTCACCGCGGCAGCCTACCGGTCGGCGTCAGGCCTCCAGCGCCATCAACCGGCGCATCGCGTCGACGCCCTCCCGCAGCGCCTTGAGGTCGCGGCGGGACAGGCGGGCCAGGTAGGGCTCGACGCCGGTGCCCAGGGAGTCGCGCAGCGTGCCCAGCTCCTGCTTGCCCTCCGGCGTCAGCTCGATCATCCAGGCCCGGGCGTCGCGGACGTCGGCGCTGCGGGCGACCAGGCCGGCCGCCTCCAGCCGCTTGACGTGGTTGGTGATCGTCGGCTGGGAGCAGCGCTCGGCGACCGCCAGCTCGCTGATCCGGGTGGGGCCGTTGTCGCTGAGCCGCGCGAGGATGCGGGCGGCCGCGAGGCTGAGGGTGAAGGTGCTCGACTTGGGTACCCACCGCACGACGCGCGCGGAGGTCGTGATCAGATCCTCCCCCAGGGCGTGCAGGTCGTCGCTCATGGCCGAAGCCTATGCGCACGCCTGGGCCCGGAGCACGGCTCGGACCGGGTTCTCGGGGGATTCACAGCCGCGGGCCGTCGGGCGCTACCGGCTGACGGCCGCGACGACCAGCCGGGCCAGCTCCGCGTAGGCCTGGGCGTCGTCCAGCCCCGTCGCCGCGCCGATCTCGCCCGAGGTGATCCGGCGCATGGTGGCGGTGACCACCTCGCTGACGAAGGCCGCCGGCACCCGGCGGAAGGCGCCGGCCCGGATGCCCTCGTCGACCAGCTCGCGCACCCGGGCGGCGGCCGCGGCGGTGTTCTGCTCGTAGATCTCCGCCGCCGGGGCGAAGGCCGCGACGTCGGCCCGGAAGGCCGGCCCGGCCGCCCGCAGCTGCTCCGCCACGGCCTCCAGGTACCGGGTGACCCGCGCGCCGGGCGCCCGGGTGCCCGCGAGGGCCTCCTCGACCGCCGCCGTGGCCCGGCGGAAGAACTCCCGGACCGCCAGCAGGGCCAGCTGCTCCTTGCTGGCCGCCAGCGCGTACAGCGTCCGCTTGGAGCAGCCGAGCCGGGCGGCCACGTCGTCGACGGTGCTGGCGCTGAAGCCCTCGGCCAGCACCAGCGCGACCAGCGCGTCC
Organism: Microlunatus capsulatus; assembly: GCF_017876495.1. NCBI lineage: Bacteria > Bacillati > Actinomycetota > Actinomycetes > Propionibacteriales > Propionibacteriaceae > Microlunatus > Microlunatus capsulatus. The sequence goes on from NZ_JAGIOB010000001.1 coordinate 3,052,949, forward strand.
TCCAGCTCCTGCTGGCGCGGGGTCAGCCGACGCCCCCCGGGCCTCGACGACGCGGGTACGGTGGTCTCCATGGCGGTACCACCGTACTGCCGTCCGTACCGCACCTGCACGTACCGCACTTGCACGTCCCGCACCTGCACCCACCGCTGCCGCACCACCGGCGCCCTCCCGGCGCCGGCGGACGAGGAGGTCCCGCCGTGGCCGTCGAACGTCTGCTGCCCACCGACGAGGGGGTCGAGCTGGTCGCCCTGGTCCGCGAGGTCGCCCAGGCCGAGCTCGCCCCGCGCGCCGCGGCCGAGGAGGCCGCCGGCCGGTACCCCCGCGACGTCTTCGCCGCGCTGGGCGGGCTGGGGCTGCTGGGGATGCCCTACCCCGAGGAGGTCGGCGGGCTCGGCCAGCCCTACGAGGTCTACCTGCAGGCGCTGGAGGAGGTGGCCGCGGCCTGGATGAGCGTCGCCGTCGGGGTCTCCGTGCACGTCATGAGCTGCCACCCGCTGGCCACCTGGGGGACCCCCGCGCAGCAGCAGGCGCACCTGCCGGACCTGCTGGGCGGCGGACTGCTCGGCGGCTACGCGCTGTCCGAGCCCCAGGCCGGGTCCGACATCGCGGGCATGACCAGCCGGGCGAAGCGCACCGACGAGGGCTACGAGCTGCACGGCGCCAAGGCCTGGGTCACGCACGGCTCGCGGGCCGACGCCTACACCGTCTTCGCCCGGGTCGGCGACACCCCGCCCGGCGGCATCACCTGCTTCCTGGTCCCCGGCGACGCGGCCGGGCTCGGCTTCGGCGCCCCCGAGCGGAAGATGGGGCTGACCGCCTCGGTGACCGCGGGCCTGCACCTCGACGGGGTCGCGGTGGCCGACGACCGGCGGATCGGTGACGAGGGCCAGGGGATGCGGATCGCGCTCTCCGCGCTGGACTCCGGCCGGCTCGGGATCGCGGCCTGCGCCACCGGTCTGGCCCAGGCGGCGCTGGACCTCGCCGTCGGCTACGCGCAGGAGCGCCAGCAGTTCGGCCGCGCCGTCGCGGAGTTCCAGGGGATGCAGTTCCTGCTGGCCGACATGGCCGCCGCCGTCGACAGCGCCCGGGCGACCTACCTGCTGGCGGCCCGCAAGCGCGACGCCGGGATGGCCTTCACCCGCGACGCCGCCGTCGCGAAGCTCGTGGCCACCGACGCGGCCATGCGCGTCACCACCGACGCCGTCCAGGTGCTGGGAGGCTACGGCTACACCGCCGACTTCCCGGCGGAGCGCTACATGCGGGAGGCCAAGGTGACCCAGATCTTCGAGGGCACGAACCAGATCCAGCGGCTCGTCATCGGCCGGCAGCTGCTCGGCTCGCTGAGCGGGAGCTCCCGTGCGCCTCGGTGAGGACGACGTCGTCCTGGTCACCGGCGGGGCGTCCGGGCTGGGCGAGGCGACCGTCCGGGCGCTGCTGACGACGGGGGCGCAGGCGGTGGTCGTCGACCTGCCCGGCTCCCGCGGCGAGGCGCTCGTCGCCGCGCTGGGCGAGCGCGCCGTCTTCGCGCCGGCCGACGTCCGCGACCCCGACCAGCTGGCCGCCGCCGTCGCGGTCGCAACGGGCCGCGGGACGCTCCGGGTCGCCGTCAGCTGCGCCGGCGTCGCCACCCCCGGCCGGGTCGTCGGGCGCAAGGGCGTGCTGCCGCTGGCCGACTTCGCCCGCGTCGTCGAGATCAACCTCCTCGGCACCTTCAACCTGCTGCGGCTGGCGGCCGACGCGATGGGCGGCAACGGGCTGCTGGACGGCGACCGCGGGCTGGTCGTGATGACCGCCAGCGTCGCCGCGTTCGACGGCCAGGTGGGCCAGGCCGCCTACGCGGCCAGCAAGGGGGGCGTCGCCGCGCTGACCCTGCCCGCCGCCCGCGACCTCGCCGACCGCGCCGTCCGGGTGATGACGATCGCGCCCGGGGTGATGGAGACGCCGATGATGGCGGGCCTGCCGGAGGAGACGCGGACGTCGCTGGAGGCCCTGGTGCCGCACCCGGCCCGGCTGGGCCGGCCGGCGGAGTACGCCCAGCTGGTGGAGGCGCTGGTGGCCAACCCGCTGCTGAACGGCGAGGCCATCCGGCTCGACGGCGCCCTGCGGATGCCGCCGCGGTGACGGCGGACCCGCGTCCGTACGGTCAGCTCGTCCTGGTCACCGGTCCGGTCGCCGCCGGGAAGAGCACCGTCGCCGCCCGGCTGACGGAGCGGCTGGTGGCCGCCGGCCTGACCGTCGCCTGCACCGACCACGACGACGTCGCCCGGCTGGGCCACGCCCCGGGCGGGCTGACCGAGGAGCACTGGGACCGGGCCCACGAGACCCACGGCGTCCTGGTCGGCGCCCTGCTGCGGCAGCCGTTCGACGTCGTCATCGCGCACGGACCCGTCTACACCCCCGTCGAGACGGCCGCGGTGCTCGCGCACGTGCCGGCCGGGACCCCCGTGCGGCGGGTGCTGCTGACCTGCCCGCTGGGCTCGGCCCACGACCGCGTCACCGGCGACCCCGAGCGCGGTCTGTCCCGCGACCCGGTGTTCCTGCAGCGCACCCACGCCCGCTTCTGGGCGCTCCGGCCGGAGATCGAGGCCGACCTCGTCGTCGACACCAGCACCACCGGCGTCGACGCGGTCTGCGCCCGGGTCGAGGCGCTGCTGCGCCCCGTCGGGACTCCCGCGCCCGGTGCACCGGGCGGGTCCGTGCCGTAGGGGCGCGGGAGCGGCTCAGCCGCGGGCGGCCCGGGCCCGCAGGGCGGCGATGTCGAGGTACTCCCGGGCCGGTGGCTCGTCCCCGCCCGGGGCCTCGCCGTCGTCCTCCCACGGGTCGTACGGCTTCTCGGCCTCGTCGTCGACGAAGCCCTGGGAGGGGTCGAACGGGTTGGCCAGCGGGCCCATCGACTCCATCGCCGAGAGCGCGATCTGCTCGTCCGGCAGGTTCTGCAGCACGTCGTCGACGTAGCTCTGCGCCGCCTCGTCGATGGGGATCTCACGGCCCGCCCGCTCGCCGAGGTACCAGCGGTGCTCCAGCACCTCGTGGTACAGCTCGGCCGGCTCCAGCTTCTTGCGCATCTCGCCGGGCACGAGGTTCACCACCGGCTCGAAGCGGTTGGTCAGCCACTGGTGGGCGACGATCGACTCGTCGGCGCCCTGCTGGTCGGTGCGGGCGCGGTAGGCGTCGAGGTCGTTGAGCAGCCGGCGGGCCTGGTTCTCCTCGGTGTCCAGCCCGGTGAGCCGCAGCAGCCGCCGGGAGTGGTGGCCGGCGTCGACGACCTTGGGCTGGATGCGGATGGTCGAGCCGGCGAAGTCGGTGGTGATGTCCAGCTCGGCGACGTCGAAGCCGAGCGCGTTGAGCCGCCGGACCCGGCCCTCGATCCGGTGCATCTCGCTGCCGTCGAACTCCTCGACCTCGGTGAGCTCGGCCCACAGCTCGCGGTAGCGGCTCTCGATGGTCTGCACCAGGGTCAGCGGGTCGAGGTTGGCGTCCAGCAGGCCGCCGGCCTCGAGGTCGCAGAACTCGCCGAAGAGGTTGACCCGGGCGATCTGCAGGTCGTGCTCGCGCTGGCCGTCGCTGAGCTGGTCGTGCAGCTCCCCGGTCTCGGCGTCGACGAGGTAGGCGGCGAAGGAGCCGGCGTCGCGGCGGAACAGGGTGTTGGACAGCGAGACGTCGCCCCACAGGAAGCCGATGAGGTGCAGCCGGGCCAGCAGGACGACCATCGCGTCGACGAGCCGGTTGACGGTGTCCTGGCGCACGCCGCGGCTGAACAGCGAGCGGTAGGGCAGCGAGAACTGCAGGTGCTTGGTGATGAGGATGGGGTCGAGCGGCTCGCCGGCCCGGTCCAGCCGGGTGGTGACGACGCCGACGGGCTCGACCGAGGGGGTGTCCAGCCGGGTGAGGTCGCGCAGCAGCCGGTACTCGTGCTTGGCGAGGTGCTCCAGCACCTCCTTGACCGCGTAGACGTCCGAGCCCACCCGGACGAAGCGGACGACGTGCCGCGAGATGCCGCGGGGGAGGGCGACCAGGCTCTCCTCCGGCCACTCCGCGAGCGGGGTCTCCCAGGGCAGCGTGATCAACCGCGCGTCCGGCTTCGCCGACAGGAACCTGGGCATGGCCGTCATCTTGTCACCGCGGCCCGGGATCTGGTCGCTGCGGAGCGCGGAACTGCGGGACGACGGCAGCCGAGGAGGTCGGCCGCCTGTCGTCCTCCCGCACGTCCCGCTCCTGGGCGCGCGCCTAGGCTGAGCGCCGTGACCGACCTCCTCGACGCGCGCCCGGCGGCTCCCGTCGTGCTCGCCGAGGCGGACTGGACGGTCCGGCGCGACGCCCACCAGGAGCGTGTCGACGGCTGGCTGACCGGCCACCGGGAGCGCCGCAGCCGGGGCCGCAGCCACCCGGTCGAGGACTTCCTCTTCGAGTACTACAACCAGCGGCCCTACCAGCTGCGCCGCTGGCACCCCGGTGCCGGCGTGGTGCTGGCCGGTCCCGCCGCCGAGGAGCTGCTGGGCTGGCGCGGCTACGTGGCCGTGGCCGACGGCGTCGCGCTGGACACCGCGACGGTGCTCGCCGCCCGGGCCGGCACCGTGCGCTGGGTCCGCGACCTGCTGGCCGCGACCGCTGCCCGGGCCGGCTTCTTCGGCTGCTTCGGCCTGCACGAGTGGGCGATGGTCTACCGGCAGGGCCCCGACGAGCTGCGGCACCCGGGCTGGCCGCTGCGGATGCCGGCCGAGGACGTCGCCGCCGTCGTCGAGGAGCGCGGGGTGCGCTGCGAGCACGTCGACGCCTTCCGCTTCTTCACCCCGGAGGCCCGGCCGCTCAACGTGCTGCAGCCGACGCGGGCCGACCAGCAGGACCTGGAGCAGCCGGGCTGCCTGCACGCCAACATGGACCTCTACAAGTGGGCCTACAAGCTGAGCCCGCTGGTCCCCTCCGACCTCGTCGCCGACGCCTTCGCCCTGGCCCGGGAGATCCGCCAGCTGGACATGCGGGCCAGCCCCTACGACTTCCGCGCGCTGGGCCTGGAGCCCGTCGCCGTCGAGACGCCCGAGGGCCGGGCCGCCTACGCGGCCGAGCAGCGGACCTTCGCCCAGCGCTCCGCCCCCCTGCGGCAGCGGCTGCTCGACGTCCTCGGCCCGCTCGCCGCGCTCGTCCCCGAGCCTCCCGCTCCCTGAGCCACCTCCCGCTCCCTGAGCCTGTCGAAGGGTCTGGGAACCGCTGACGGGTGACGGGCTCCGGCGGCCGGGTCGTGCAACCCGTCAGCGGTTTCTCGGGGGTGGCCCTTCAACAGGCTCAGGGAGCGGAGGGCGGGTCAGGCCCTTCGACAGGCTCACGGAGCGGGGATGGCGGGGCGGACCAGGCGGTACATGGGCCGGTCGAACCAGCTCGGGCCGCAACTCATCGCCCCGCCGTCGGGGGCGAAGCCGTGCCGGCGGTAGAAGCGGTTGGCGCGGGGGTTGCCGTGCAGGATCCACAGGTAGGTCTCGCGGTCTCCGACGGCGACGTCGAGCAGCCGGGCGCCGAGGCCGCTGCCGTGGGTGCGGGCGCGGGTGTAGAGGTGGTTGAGCTGGAAGCCGACGTCGGTCGGCGGGGCGCCGAGCTCGCGCTCCCAGTCCTGGGTGCCGGGGCCGGAGCGGACGACGCCCACCACCTCGCCGTCGGCGTCGCGGGCCAGCCACGACCGCGACCGGGGCTCGGGCTGCTGCGCCGCCGCGACCCAGGAGGCCCGGGTCCGCTCGACGGTCTGCGGGATGGCGTCCCGGTGCTGCTCGACGAACGCCGGCGGCATGATCGCGGCGTAGGTCTCGGCCAGGCACTCGACGTGGCAGCGGACGTAGTCCCCGGCGTCGTCAGGGGTGACGGGGCGGAGGTCGTGCTCGGGCATGCGGGGCTCCCGGGGAGGCGGTGGTGGCCGGGACACGCTAGCGCGGGCTCCCGCCCTACGATCGGGTGGTGACGAGTGGTGACGGCTGGACGACCTGCGCCGCCGGGCACCGGCACTGGGGGCTGTTCGGCGCGGCCGGCCTGCTGCTCCGCACCCCGCCGGGGGAGCCGCCCGCCGTCGCCCTCCAGCTCCGCGCCGAGCGCAGCCACCACGGCGGCACCTGGGGCATCCTCGGCGGCGCCCGCGACGGGGACGAGACCGCCGTCGAGGCCGCGCTCCGCGAGGCGGGCGAGGAGGCCACCGTCGACCCGGCCCTGATCCACGTCGAGGCCAGCTACGTCGACGACCACGGCGGCTGGGCCTACACCACCGTCGTCGCCACCGCGCCGTCGGCGATGGCCCTCGCGCCCCGCAACTGGGAGAGCGACGCCGTCCGCTGGGTCCCGCTGGCCGAGGTCGACGCCCTCGACCTGCACCCCGGCTTCGGCCGCACCTGGCCGTTGCTGCGCGAGGTCGGGCCGGCGCCGGTCGTCGTCGTCGACGCCGCCAACGTCGTGGGCAGCCGGCCCGACGGCTGGTGGAAGGACCGCGCCGGCGCCGCCGCCCGGCTCCGGGACCAGCTGGCCGCGGCCGCCGTCACCGGCGTGCTGGGCCTCGCCGACGGCGCCGCCGGGCTGCGCTCCTTCCCCCGCTTCGTGCTGGTGGTCGAGGGCCGGGCCCGCGACGTCGGCCCGGTCGCCGGCGTCGAGGTGGTGGGCGCGGTGGGCTCCGGGGACGACGCGGTGGTCGAGGCCGTCGCCGGGCGCGCGGGCGACGGCCGTCGCGTCATCGTGGCCACGGCCGACCGCGAGCTGCGGGAGCGGGTGGGCGCCCTGAGCGCCGAGGTGCTGGGACCCCGGGGGCTGCTTGACCTGCTGTGACGCGGGAGGCGCTGCGGCAGGTCGACCACGAGGTCAAAGATTGACACGCAGCGCCCGGGGCGAGAAAAGTAGGAACACGTGACCACCTCTGCCGACCTCGCACCCGACCGGACCAGCCCGGAGCGGTCGCGCCGCGCCCTGGTCGCCGGCTCGGTCGGCAACTTCATCGAGTGGTACGAGTTCGGGGTCTACGGCTTCCTGGCCACGGTGATCGCGGCCAACTTCTTCACCCCCGACGGCGGCGGCTCCCTCGAGGCGCTGGTCAAGACCTACGTCTCGTTCGCGCTGGCGTTCTTCTTCCGCCCCGTCGGCGCGGCCCTGTTCGGCCGGGTCGGCGACCGGATCGGCCGCCGGCCGACGCTGGTCCTGGTGCTCCTGCTGATGTCCGGGGCCACGACGCTCATCGGGCTGCTGCCCACCTACGCCACCGTCGGCGTGGCCGCGCCCGTGCTGCTCACCCTGGTCCGGATCCTCCAGGGGCTCTCGGCCGGCGGGGAGTTCGGCGGGGCCGTGTCGGTGATGACGGAGTTCGCCCCGCCCGGGCGGCGCGGCCTCTTCGGCGCCTGGCAGTCCTTCACCGTCGCGCTCGGGCTGCTCGGCGGCGCGGGCGTCTGCGCGGTGCTCGGCGGCCTGCTGAGCACCGAGCAGCTGAGCGCCTGGGGCTGGCGGGTCCCCTTCCTGCTCGCCCTCCCGCTCGGTCTGGTCGCCCTGTGGCTGCGGCTGCGGCTGGAGGAGACGCCCTCGTTCCAGCGGGTCGCCGAGGAGACCCCGGCGGTCGAGGCCGCCCCGCTCCCGGCCCGCCGCGTCGCTGCGGCCATCGCGCTGGGCATCGGCCGGCTGATGGGGTGGTCGGCGGCCGGCTACACCTTCCTCGTCGTCATCCCCGCCTACCTGCAGACCTCGCTCGGCGCCACCTTCCAGCAGGCCCTCGTGGCCACGGTGCTGGCCAACGTCGGCTTCGCCGCGACGATCCTGCCCGCCGGGCGGCTGAGCGACCGGGTCGGCCGGCGGCCGGTGATGCTGGCCGGCACCCTGGCCATCGTCGTGCTGGCCCTGCCCCTGCTCGGCGTGCTGCAGGACGAGGACGGCGGGCTGGCCGGCAAGGGTCTGGCGGTGCTGGTGGCGGGCGCCGTCGTCGGGCTGATCGCCGGCCCCGGCCCCGCGATGCTGTCGGAGATGTTCCCGACGACGGTCCGCTACACCGGCCTCGGTCTGGCGTACTCGCTGTCCAACGCGGTGTTCTCCGGCTCGGCCGGGCTCATCATCACCGCGCTCATCGCCGCCACCGGCGACGTCGACATCCCTGCCTACTACGTGATGGCGACCTGCCTGGTCAGCGCCGTCGCCCTGCTCACCCTGCGCGGCGACGCGCACCGCCGCGCGCTGGCCGACCGGTGAGGGTCATCGGCCTGATGTCGGGCACGTCCTTCGACGCCGTGGACGCCGCGGCGGCCGACCTCGAGATCCGCGACGGCACCGTCCACCTGCGCCCGCTCGGCCTGGTCAGCGCGCCCTACCCGGCCGAGGTGGTCGACACGCTCCGGTCCGCCCTGCCGCCGGCGGCCACCACGATGGCCACGGTCTGCCGGCTCGACACCGCCGTCGGCCAGGCCTTCGCCGACCTCGCCGCCCGCGCCGACGCCGAGCTGTGCGACGGCCGGGCCGAGCTGGTGGTCTCGCACGGCCAGACCGTCTTCCACTGGGCCGAGGACGGCCGGGTCCGCGGCACGCTGCAGCTGGGTCAGCCGGCCTGGGTCGCCGAGCGGACCGGGCTGCCCGTCGTCTCCGACCTGCGCAGCCGTGACGTCGCCGCCGGCGGCCAGGGCGCGCCGCTGGTCAGCGCGCTGGACGTGCTGTGGCTGCGGAGCCGGGAGCGGGCCTCGGTGGCGCTCAACCTGGGCGGGATCGCCAACGTCACGGTCGTCGCCCCCGGCGCCGAGCCGGTCGCCTTCGACACCGGCCCGGCCAGCGCCCTGCTGGACGCCGTGGTCCAGCGGGCCACCGGCGGGGCCGAGGCGTACGACCTCGACGGCGCCCGGGCGGCCGCCGGCCACGTCGACGCGGACCTGCTGGCCGCGCTGCTCGCCGAGCCCTACTACGCCCGCCCCGCCCCGAAGAGCACGGGCAAGGAGCTGTTCTCGCCCGACTACCTCGACCCGTTCCTGGCCGGGCGGCCCGCGCTGGCCCTGCCGGACCTGCTGGCCACCCTGACCGCGCTGACGGCCGAGACGGCCGCGGCCGCGGTCCGGGCCGCCGGCGCCGTCGAGGTGGTCGCCGCCGGCGGCGGCACCCGCAACCCGACGCTGCTGGCCGCCCTCCGCGACCGGCTCGACGGGGTGCCGCTGCTGCTGTCGGACGAGCTGGGGCTGCCCGCCGGCGCCAAGGAGGCCTACGCCTTCGCCCTGCTCGGCTACTTCACCCTCGCGGGCCTGCCGGCGTCGGTACCGTCGTGCACGGGGGCCCGGCACGCCAGCGTCCTCGGCTCGCTGACCCCGGGCCGGGACGGCTGGCCGCGGTGGGAGCGACCTCCCGCACGCCCGACCCAGCTGGTCGTCGACCAGGACAGGAGCAGCCGGTGACCACCACCCCGACGCGCTGGCCCGAGGCCGGCGCCGCTCCCGGTCCGGCCGGCCTCGCGGCCCTGCGCACCGAGACCGCGAACCCCCGCACCACCGACCTCGACGCCATGTCCACGCTGGAGGTGCTGCAGGCGATCAACGCGGAGGACCGGACGGTGGCCGCGGCGGTCCAGCGGGTGCTGCCCGCCGTCGCCCGCGCCGTCGACCTCGTGGTCGCCGCTCGCCAGCAGGGCGGCCGGCTCGTCTACGTCGGCGCCGGCACCAGCGGCCGGCTGGGCCTGCTGGACGCCGTCGAGTGCCCGCCCACCTTCGGCACCGCCCCGTCGGAGGTCGTCGGACTGCTGGCCGGGGGCGACGGGGCTTTTGCCGTCGCGGTCGAGGGGGCCGAGGACGACGAGGACCTCGCCGTCGCCGACCTCGAGGCGCTGGGCGTCGGGCCGGCCGACGTCGTCGTCGGGCTCGCGGCGAGCGGCCGCACCCCCTACGTGCTGGCCGCCCTGCGGCACGCGGGCCGCGTCGGCGCCGGGTCCGTGTCGGTGGCCTGCAACCCCGGCTCACCCGTGAGCGCGCTGGCCGACGTCGCCGTCGAGGTCGACACCGGCCCCGAGGCGCTCACCGGCTCGACCCGGCTCAAGGCCGGCACCGCCCAGAAGATGGTCTGCAACATGCTCTCGACCGCCGCCATGGTGCGCACCGGCAAGGTCTACAAGAACCTCATGGTCGACGTCCGCCCGACCAACGCCAAGCTCGTGGACCGGGCCCGGCGGATCGTCGCGGGCGCGGCCGGCGTCGACGAGGGACGGGCCGACGCCGCGCTGCGGGCGGCCGACGGGCACGCGAAGACGGCGGTCGTCATGCTGCTGGCCGGCTGCGACGCGCCGGCGGCCCGGGACCGGCTGGCCGCGCACGGCGGCCGGGTGCGCGAGGCCGTCGCCGGCTGAGCCCGCCCACCGGCTGGCCGCCCTCGGTGACCGGACCGCGCGGACCCGGGGACGCAGCAGGCCCCCGGCCGGAGCCGGGGGCCTGCTGGACGTTCAGCCGCGTGTCACCGCGACCGGGGAGACCTCAGGAGAGGCGGTCGCCGGTCTTGGTGGAGAACACGTGGAAGTGCTCCGCGTCAGCGGTCAGGCGCACGGTCGCGCCCCGGCTCGGCGGGCGCCGCGACGAGATGCGGGCCACGATCTGCTGGGCGGTCAGGCGGGCGTCCTCGTCCAGACCCGTGAGGGTGCCGTAGAGGAACGCGTCGGCGCCGAGCTCCTCGACGACGGCCACGTCCAGGCCGATGCCCTCGCCGGCGTCGGAGATGTTGAAGTTCTCCGGACGGATGCCGAGGGTCAGCTTGTCCTCGCCCGCCGCCTTGGAGAGCCACTCGCGGGGGACCGGCACGGTGTAGTCGCCGACCTTGATGCCGCCGTCGACGACGGTGCCCTCGATGAGGTTCATCGCGGGGGAGCCGATGAAGCCCGCCACGAAGAGGTTCTTCGGGGTGTCGTACAGCCCCAGCGGGGTGTCGACCTGCATGAGGACGCCGTCCTTCATGACCGCGACGCGGTCACCCATCGTCATGGCCTCGACCTGGTCGTGGGTCACGTAGACGGTGGTGACGCCGAGCCGGGTCTGCAGGGCCGCGATCTGGGTGCGGGTGGAGACGCGGAGCTTGGCGTCGAGGTTCGACAGCGGCTCGTCCATGAGGAAGACCTGGGGCGAGCGGACGATCGCGCGGCCCATGGCGACGCGCTGGCGCTGGCCACCGGAGAGCGCCTTCGGCTTGCGGTTGAGGAAGTCCTCGAGGCCCAGCAGCTTGGCGGCCTCCAGGACGCGCTGCTGCCGCTCGGTCTTGTTGACCCCGGCCATCTTCAGCGCGAAGCCCATGTTGTCGCCCACGGTCATGTGGGGGTACAGGGCGTAGTTCTGGAAGACCATCGCGATGTCGCGGTCCTTGGGCGGCAGGTCGGTGACGTCACGGTCGCCGATGTGGATGGCGCCCGCGTTCACCTCCTCCAGGCCGGCGAGCATGCGGAGCGAGGTCGACTTCCCGCAGCCGGAGGGGCCGACGAGGACCATGAACTCGCCGTCGCCGATGTCGAGGTTGAGCTTGTCGACGGAGGGGTGGTCAGCACCCGGGTAGACCCGGGTTGCATCGTTGAACTGGACTGTGGCCACGCCACACTTCCTTTCCACGGGCAGGTACGTGCCCGACGATCCGTAGTGGAAATAACAGACGAAGTGTGACATGCGCCTCGTGGGGCAGCAACAGATCGCGCCTGGGAAGAGGCTGTGAGTCTGCAGGCCCCTGGCCGGGACCGAGGGATCTCAGCGCCGCCGGCCGAGCTCTGCGGTGGTCAGCGGGCGGCCCGGCAGCTGCTGGTGCGGACCGGCCCGCAGCCCGTCGAGGAGCAGGGCGAGGGCCCGCTCCGTCGCCAGGTCGGCCAGCGCGTCGCCGGGCGCCGGGGCCGAGCGGTAGAGCAGCGTGAACACCCGCACGACGTCGCCGGCGCCCACGTCGGCCCGCAGCGTGCCCTCGGCCCGGGCGGCGGCGACGAGCTCCTCGACGACGACGTCCAGCTCGTGCCGCAACCGCTGCACCTCGGGGTCGGCGCGGACGGCCGTGGCGAAGGCGGCGGGCAGCGGGTCGGCGGCGGGCATCGTCAGCTTCAGCTCGCGCAGGTGGCGCATGGCGCGCACCAGCCCGTCCCAGGCCTGCGGCTCCTCCTCGACCGCGGCCCGCACCCGGTCGAGGAGGGTCTGCAGGCTGGTCTGGGCGACGGCCACCATCAGCGACTCGCGGTCGGCGAAGCGGCGGTAGAGCGTCCCGACCCCCACGCCGGCGGCGCGGGCGATCTCCTCCATCGGCACCTCCGGGCCGCCCGCGACGAAGGTGCGGGCGGCGGCGGCGATGAGCTGCTCGCGGTTGCGCTGCGCGTCGGCGCGGAGGGGGAGGGGGGCGGAGGTCGACGTCACCGTCCCAGGGTGCCCGCTCCGCGCGGCCCGTGGGCGCCCGCCGGGCTCGGAATAATGCATCACACGGCTATGTTACGGTGAACCGGAACAAGATCTTCCGCTTAGCGCGCACGTCGGCCGGTCCGGGGACGCACCGCCGAGCCCACCTCAGAGCCAGAAGGAACTGATGAGCACCACCACCACGGCGCCGGTCCAGCAGGACCAGCAAGACCAGCAGTTCACGATGTCGCACCGGGAGATCATGGAGGCCCTGTGGGGCCTGCTGCTCGGCATGTTCGTGGCGATCCTGTCGTCCACGGTCGTCTCCAACGCCCTGCCGATCATCGTCCCCGACCTCGGCGGCAGCGAGTCCGGCTACACCTGGGTGGTCGTCGCCGCCCTCCTCGCCACGACGATCTCGACCCCGATCTGGGGCAAGCTCGCCGACCTGTTCTCCAAGAAGCTGCTCGTCCAGATCGCCCTGCTGATCTTCGTCGTCGCCTCGGCCGTCGCCGGGCTCTCGCAGAGCATGGGCATGCTGATCACGATGCGCGTCCTGCAGGGCCTGGGCGGTGGCGGCCTGACCGCCCTCGCGCAGGTGATCCTCGCGACCATGATCTCCCCGCGCGAGCGCGGCAAGTACTCCGGCTACCTCGGCGCCACCTTCGCGCTGGCCACCGTGGGCGGCCCGCTGATCGGCGGCGTGCTCACCGAGCACCTGTCGTGGCACTGGTGCTTCTACGTCGGCGTCCCCTTCGCGGTCGCGGCCTTCGTCGTCCTGCAGCTCAAGCTCAAGCTGCCGGTGGTCAAGCGCCCCGTGCACATCGACTACCTCGGCTCGATCCTGCTCGCCGCGGGCGTGTCCTCCCTGCTCATCTGGGTCTCGCTGGCCGGCCAGGAGTTCGACTGGTGGTCGTGGCAGACCTGGCTGATGGTCGGCGGCGGCATCGCCCTGCTGGCCCTCACCGTGCTGGCCGAGCGCACCGCGCCCGAGCCGATCATCCCGCTGCGCTTCTTCGCCAACCGGACCGTCGCCCTGGCCGCGCTGTCCAGCCTCTTCGTCGGCGTCGGCCTCTTCGGCGGCACCGTCTTCCTCAGCCAGTACTTCCAGCTGGCGCGCGGGGAGTCCCCGACGATGGCCGGCGTCATGACCATCCCGCTGATCGCGGGCCTGTTCTTCTCCTCCACGATCTCGGGCCAGGTCATCAGCCGGACCGGGAAGTGGAAGGCGTGGGTGCTGGTCGGCGGCGTGCTGATGACGGCCGGCCTGGGCCTGCTGTCCACCATCGCCTTCGACACGAACTACTGGGTCGTGGCGCCGTACATGCTGCTCGTGGGCGCCGGCGTCGGCATGCTGCTGCAGAACCTCGTGCTGGCCGTCCAGAACGTCATCGAGCCCCGCGACCTGGGGGCCGCCAGCTCGTTCGTCGCCTTCTCCCGCTCGCTCGGCGGGGCCATCGGGGTCTCCGCCCTGGGCGCCCTGCTGGCCAACCGCGTGCGGCACCACCTCGAGGACGGCCTCGCCGCCGCCGGCATCGACGCCTCCGGGGCGGCGGCCGCGGGCGGCAGCGGGATCCCCAACCTGTCGACCATCCCCGAGCCGGTCCGCACCATCGTGCAGAGCGCCTACGGGTCCTCCATCGCCGACGTCTTCCTGGTGGCCGCGCCGTTCGCGCTCCTCGCCTTCCTGGTGACGATCTTCCTCAAGGAGCGCGTGCTCCGCGGCCGCGGCGAGGCCCTGGTGCCCGAGGGCGCCGAGGACACGACGACCGAGCAGCGCTGGAACGCCCCGGCCGACCACGAGGCCGACGCCGACGCCGCCTCCCGCAACGGCCACGGCCAGCCCGTCGCCGCCCGCCGGGCCGCGGGCGCGGTGCTGGAGCAGCGCGCGCCCGAGCCCGAGCCCGAGCTGGAGCCGGTCGCGGCGCAGGCGGCGCCCGCGCCGCTGGCCGTCTCCGGCACCGTGCGGCAGAACGCGACCCGGCCGCTGGCCGGGGCGCAGGTCACCCTGGCCGACCAGTCGGGCCGTCAGGTCGGGCGCACGGTCAGCGACGAGGACGGCCGCTACGTGCTGCCGCTGGGCTCGGGGGGCACCTTCCTGCTCATCGTGGCCGCGGCGCACCGGGCCCCGACGGCGAGCCTGGTGGCCGTCGGCGACGCCCCGGTGGTCCGCGACGTCACGCTGGCCGGCCGCTCGGCCATCACCGGCCGGGTGCTCCGTCACGACGCGGAGCGCGACGCCCCCGTCGGCGTCCCCGACGCCCTGGTCACCCTGACCGACGTGACCGGGGAGGTCGTCGCCTCCACCCGCAGCGAGGCCGACGGCGGCTACGCCTTCGAGCGCCTCGTCGCCGGCAGCTACGTGCTGACCGCGCAGAGCGCCGAGCACCGCCCGCTGGCCCGCGGCGTCGAGGTCCCCGAGTCGGGCGCCCTCGCCTGCGACCTCGCCGTCACCGGCGGCGGCCGGCTGACCGGCACCGTCGTCGCCGCCTCCGACGGCCACGCCGTCCGCGAGGCGACCGTCACCCTGGTCGACGCCGAGGGCCAGGTGGTCGACACCGCGCTGACCGGCGAGGACGGCGACTACCTCTTCGACGACCTGGCCGCCGGCCGCTACACCCTGACCGCCGCGGGCTACGCCCCGGTCGCGATGGAGGTCGTCGTCGACGAGGACGCCGTCTCGGCCCTGCAGGTCCCGCTGGGCTCCGGCACCGGCGCCCTGTCCGGGCACGGCGTGCCCGCGGAGCAGCGGTGAGCAGCGGCTCCTGGAGCCCGGGCACCCGCCCGGCCGGCACCGGGGTGGCCCTCACCGCGGCGCACGGACGGGTGGTCACCCCGGAGGGCTGGCCGGTGGCCGGCGCGACGGTGACGCTGCTGGGCGGTGACGGCGGCCAGCTCGGCCGGGCCACCGCCGGCGACGACGGCCGCTTCACCCTCGACGGGCTGCCCGCCGGTCCGGGGACGATGCTGGTCGCGGCCCCGGCCCACGAGCCGAAGGCCCTCACCGTCGTCGTGCCGGCCGGGCCGTCGTGGTCGGTGGGGGAGCTGCGGCTCTCCCGCCGCGGCGGCACCGACCTGCCCACCCCCGGGCTCTACGTCATCGACACCGCCCACTCGACGGTGGCCGCGAAGGCCCACCACCTCGGGCTGGCCACGGTCACCGGCCGCTTCACCGAGTTCGCCGGCGCCATCACCGTCGACCCCGACGTCGCCCGCTCCCGGGTGGACGCCGAGATCGTCGCCGCCTCGATCGAGACCGGCAACGCCCAGCGCGACGCGCACCTGCGCTCGGCCGACTTCCTCGACGTCGAACGCTTCCCGACGCTGCGCTTCGAGGCCGACCGGGTCGAGCGCGGCGGGGCGGGCTGGGTGCTGCCCGGCCGGCTGACCCTGGTCGGCACCACCCGTCCGGTGCAGCTGGACCTCGCCTACCTCGGCAGCGGCCCCGACCCGTGGGGCGGGACCCGCGCCGCTTTCAGCGCCACCACCGAGCTGCGGCGCCAGGACTTCCAGCTGAACTGGAACCAGGCCGTCGGCGTGGGCATCGCGGTCTTCGGGACCACGCTGCGCGTCACGATCGACGTCGAGGCCGTGCTGCAGCCGTGACCGGCGCCGCGTGAGCGGGCCGGTGTGAACGGCCTGGGCGACCTGCTGCTGCTCGGGCTCACGGTGCTGGTCGCCTCGTCCGTCCCGTTCGTCCCCACCGGGGAGCTGGTGGGCGCGGCCGCGGCCCTGGCGGCGCCGTCGGCGCTCGGGACGGCGGCGGTGTTCCTCGTCTGCTGGGTCTGCTCCGCGGCCGGGGACACCGTGCTGCTGACCGGGGCCCGGCTGCTCCGGGTGCCGCTGCAGGGCTGGCTCGACCGGCGCGCCACCGGCCCCCGGGTCGCGCAGGCCCGCCGCTGGCTGGACCGCAGTGCCTTCAGCGCCGTCGTCACGGCTCGGCTGGTGCCCGGCACCCGCGCCCCGGTGATCATCGCGCTGGGCCTCTCCGGGGCCAGCCGGCGGCGGTTCGTCGCCGCCGACCTCGTGGGCTGCGGCCTGTGGGCCGCGCTCTACACCGCCGCCGGCGCGCTGGGCGGCCGGCTCAGCGGGCACCCGGTGCTGGCCGTCACCGCCGCCGTCGTGCTGGCCGTGGTGGCCAGCACCGTCGTCGGCCGGCTGGTCCGGCGCCGCCAGCAGCGCGCGGACGAGGCGGCTCAGACCAGCTGCAGCAGCTGAGAGCCGTCGTCGACGGGCAGCTCGTCGACGGTGGCCGTCACCTCCAGGCCGGTCAGCTGCACCGTTCCGCCCAGGTTGGTGAGGAAGGCGGTGTCGGCGGCGTCGCGGCCGGTCGAGACGCGCAGCAGGCTCTGCCGCGGCGCCAGGTGGGTGGCGTCGACGACGTACCAGGCGCCGTCCACGTAGGCCTCGCAGACCGCGTGGTACTCCATCGGGCTGAGCCCGGGCGCGAACACCGCAGCCAGCCGGGCGGGCACGTCGAGCGCGCGCAGCAGGGCGACGGAGAGGTGCGCGAAGTCGCGGCAGACGCCCTGGCGGCCCAGCAGGGTCCGGACCGCGCCGTCGGTCGGCAGGCTGGAGCCCGCCGCGTAGGTCAGGTGGCCCGCGACCCAGTCGGCGACGCCGCGCAGCAGCTCGCCCTCGGCCAGCCCGCCCAGCTCGCCGGCGGCCGTCGGGCCCAGGGTGTCGGACTCGCAGTAGCGGCTGGGCCGGACGTAGGTGACGAGGTCCAGCTCGTCGACCGCCGGCGGGGCGGCCTGGCCCTGCGCCACCGCGCGGTAGTCCAGGGTGACCCGCTGCGCCGACGTGCGGAGGACGTGCAGCCGGCTGCCCTGGCCGTCGACCAGCTCGACGGGCTCGACCCGCGCGCCGTCGGCGAGGACCACCAGCTCCTCCTCGGCCAGCGGGACGCCGGCGGCGACGGCGACGCTGAAGACCAGCTTGCTGGAGCCCGTCAGGGCGAGGTCGAGGTGCGAGGTGACCGTGCGCTGCATGGCCGCCATGCTGCCGCAGCGGTGCTACGGCGAGGTGACGGCCCGGGCCAGGACCCAGGTGTGCTCAGCACTCGACGATGTTGACTGCGAGACCGCCGCGGGAGGTCTCCTTGTACTTCACCTTCATGTCCGCGCCGGTCTGCATCATCGTCTTGATGACCTGGTCGAGGCTGACGGTGTGCCGGCCGTCCCCGCGCATGGCCAGCCGGGCCGCGGTGATCGCCTTGACCGAGCCGACGGCGTTGCGCTCGATGCAGGGGATCTGGACCAGCCCGCCGACGGGGTCGCAGGTCAGCCCGAGGTGGTGCTCCATGCCGATCTCGGCGGCGTTCTCCACCTGGTCGACGGTGCCGCCCAGCACCTCGGTGAGCGCGGCGGCCGCCATCGAGCAGGCGGTGCCGACCTCGCCCTGGCAGCCCACCTCGGCGCCCGAGATGGACGCCGTCTGCTGGTAGACGGCGCCGATCGCGCCCGCCACCAGGAGGAAGCGGACGACGGTGTCGTCGTCGGCGCCGGGCACGAAGCGCATGGCGTAGTGCAGGACGGCGGGGATGATGCCGGCCGCGCCGTTGGTCGGGGCGGTGACGACGCGGCCGCCGGAGGCGTTCTCCTCGTTGACCGCGAGCGCCCAGAGGCTGACCCAGTCGAGGGCGCCGAGCGGGTCGGTGGGGTCGGCGGTGGCCTGCAGCCAGCGGTGCAGGTCGGCGGCCCGGCGGCGGACCTTGAGCCCGCCGGGCAGGACGCCCGGGGTGCTGCTGCCGGCCCGGACGCAGTCGACCATCACGGCCCAGATCTCCAGCAGCCCGGCCCGGACGTCGGCCTCGGGCCGTCGGGCGCACTCGTCGGCCAGCATGAGGTCGCTGATCCGCAGGTCGTGCGCACGGCACAGCCCGACCAGCTCGGCGCCGGTGCGGAAGGGGAACGGGACCGGCGTCGGGTCGGGCCGCAGGGCCGGGGCGCCGGTGCCGTCGTCGTCGAGGACGAAGCCGCCGCCGATGGAGTAGTAGGTGCGGGTCGTCAGGACCTCCTCGCCCGACCAGGCGGTGAACGTCATCCCGTTGGGGTGGAAGGGGAGGGTGCGACGGCGGTGCAGGACCAGGTCGTCGTCGGGGTCGAAGCCCGCCTCGTGGGTGCCGGCCAGCCGGATACGGCGGCTCGCGCGCACCTCGGCGGCCCGGGCCGGGGCGGTCGCGGTGTCGACGGTCTCGGGATCCTCGCCCTCCAGGCCCCAGACGACGGCGTCGTAGCTGCCGTGCCCGTGGCCGGTGGCGCCGAGGGACCCGAAGAGCTCGGAGCGGACCCGCGTGGTCCGGCCGAGCAGGCCGGTGTCGGCGAGGGTGGTGACGAAGCGGCCCGCCGCGCGCATCGGCCCGACGGTGTGCGAGCTCGACGGGCCGATCCCGATGCTGAAGAGGTCGAACACGCTCACCGTCACCGGCCCAGTGTCCTCCTGCCGCGCTCGCCCTGGAAATGCAGCGCCAGTGACACCGAGGAGGCCGTTTCGAGCCCGTCCCGGCTCACTGGCGCTGCATTTCCAGGGCCAGCGTCCGGGTCAGCGCCGCCGGGAACGCAGGAGCAGCAAGCCAGCGCCGGCCGCGAGGACGACGACGGCGATGCCCGCGACCCAGACCCACCGGGAGCCGCCGCCGCCGTCGTCGGCCGCCGGCGCCTCCGCCGACGGCTGGGCCGAGGGCGTCGGGCTGGGCACGGGCGGTGCCGCCTCGGCCGGGGCGTAGGTCGGGGCGCCGGCCTTCTTCCCCTCCACCTGCAGGTTCAGCGTGTAGGGGACGACATAGCTCTGGTCGTCGGGGTCGGCGCCCAGGGAGACGACGACGGCGTAGCGGCCCGGGACGAAGCTGCTCGCCCGCTCCGGCGCCTGCGCCCGGTTGAGGAAGCGGACCGGCGTCGTCGAGGCGCCCAGCACCAGCCGGCCGTCGGGATTGAGGAAGTCCTCGCCGCCGCCCGCGCTGGTGGTCGCCCGGCCGCGGACGGGGGACAGGACGGTGATGTTGGCCTTCACCTCCTGCGCGCCGATCTTCTTCGCCAGCGTCGAGGACGGCTGGGTGAAGGTCAGCGTGGCGTCGAGGTGCTGGCCCCAGGTCTGGCGCACGAGCAGCACCTGGGTCTCCCCGGGCACCAGCGTGGAGGAGTAGTTGCCCTCCTCGACCGTCGGCGCGTCGGCGAACGAGCTGCCCGCGACGGTGCTGCGCGGGTTCTCCCCGAACACCGGCTCGAAGGGCTCCGAGCCGGTCGCGCGCGGGAGGCCGTCGGTATCGGTGACCTCGCGCTCCTCGGTGACGGTGATCTCCACCGGGACGGTGCCGGCGCCGCGGTAGCGGGCCTCGCCGTCGACGACGTCGGCCCGGCGGACGGCGAGCCGCAGCGTCGTCGCCTCCGCGCAGGCTGCGACCGGGGGCTTGCCCGTCTGCTGCCCGGCGCTGACGGCGGCGGCCAGGATCGAGGAGCCGGCGTCGTCCTGGCGGAAGTCGGCCGCGGTCCCGCACACGGTGCCGTCCGGGGTGCTGAGGGAGACGGCCAGCGCGTCGGGCCGGCCCAGCCGGTTCAGCGACGCGGCCACGTGCAGCGTCGAGCGGAGGGTCTCGCGGTAGACGTCGTAGTAGCGGACGTCGTCGGTCCCGGTCGCCGGCAGCTCGTCGGACCACGCGCCGGCGGTCAGCGCCGCGGCCTGCTCCGGCGTCGTCCCGCCGGTCACCGGCTCCCCGCTCACCTCGAACGGCCGGGCCGCCCGGTTGCGCAGCGTCTGCAGGCTGCTGGCCAGCGTCTCGGAGTTGCGGGCGTCGTAGTAGGTGCCGCGGCCGCGGGACGCGACGCAGGTGAGCTGGTCGCGGGCGTCGCCGCTGACGTCGAGGCCGACGACGTCGACCTGCAGGTTCTTGTCCGCCTTCGTGATCTCCCCGGCCACCTCGCAGGGGTCGGGGTCGCAGGTCGACTCGCCGTCCGAGAGCAGCACGATCGTCCGCTTGCCGTTGCCGTCGCCGAGGTCGTCGGCAGCCTGCTCCAGCGCGTAGCTGATGGGCGTCTCGCCGTAGGGGGCGTAGTCGTCGATGGCCGCGCGCAGCGCCTTCGTCTGCCCCGTCCTGACCGGGACCACCAGCTGGGAGTCGGTGCAGGCGCCCTCGTCGCCCCGGTTGAACACCTTGGCGCCGAACACCCGCAGCCCGACGGCGGTGTCGGCCGGGATCTGCCCGACGACGGCGTCCATGGCTGTCTTCGCCGCGGCGATCTTCACCTCGCCGTCGGCCGTCTTCTCCTGCATCGAGCCGGAGGAGTCGAGGACGAACAGCAGCTGCGCCTTCGTGTCCGCGGCGACGGCGGCCGGCACCGGCAGCACCAGCAGGGCGAGCACCAGCGCGGTCAGGGCGGCGGCCGCCGCGCGGACGGGCCGGCGCACGCTCCCCGGGGTCGTGCGGGCCATCAGTCCTCCTGGCAGGCGGTCGGCCGGTCCTGCTCGCAGGGGCCGATGGTAGCCGGGCGCGCTGTGCCGCCGTGTGACGCAGCACCCGCCCCGCCGACGCCGTCCGGCTGCCCGCGGCGGTCCGCTGACGCTACGATCGGGGCAGCGAACTCGGGGTTGGCCAGGAAAGGTCCCCCGTGCACGCTGCCCGCAAGCCGTCGAGAGCCGATCGGACCGCGCCATGACGGTGCGCCCGCGGAACCGGCTGCCCGTGCTCGTGCGCGCCGGCCGCGCCTCCGTCACCAGCGGTGCCCGGCTCGCCAGCTGGGCCAACCTGCTGGGTCGGCCCCGGCCCGAGGGGCGCCGCTCGCGCCGGATGGCCCACCTCGGCGGCATCGCCTCCCTCACCGCGCTGGTGCTCTACCTGACCTGGCGGCTGGTCTTCACCCTGCCGACCGGCGGCTTCGACCTGGTCGCCGCGCTGGTCCTGCTGACCTTCGAGGCCGTCCCGCTGGCCGGCATCCTCTTCCGGACCATCACCCTGTGGGACATCGACACCGTCGGCCCCGACCCGGTCACCGTCGCCGGGCCCGGGCACCGCGCCGTCGTCTTCATCCCCACCTACAACGAGCCGGTCGAGGTCATCGCCCCGACGATCGCCGCCGCCTGCGAGCTGCAGCCGGCCCACCAGACCTGGGTGCTGGACGACGGCGACCGGCCCTGGGTGGAGGAGATGGCCACCCGCTACGGCGCCCGGTACGTCCGCCGCGACGAGCACACCCACGCCAAGGCCGGCAACATGAACCACGCCCTCGCCCTGCTGCAGGCCGAGGTGGCCGCCGGGGCCGAGCCGGTCGACGTCATCGCCGTCCTCGACTGCGACCACGTGCCGCTGCCCACCTTCCTCACCGACACCCTGGGCTGGTTCGACGACCCCGAGATCGCCCTCGTGCAGGCCCCGCAGGCCTACTACAACGTCGGCGCCTTCGACGACGACGGGGAGACCGGCGAGCAGGGCATGTTCTTCTACGTCCTCATGCCGGCCCGGAACAAGGACGGCGCCGGGCCCTTCTGGTGCGGGTCGACCTCGCTCATCCGCACCGACGCGCTGGCCGGGGTGGGCGGGGTCTCGACCGAGACCATCGTCGAGGACATGCACACCACCCTCAACCTGCTGCGGGCGGGCTGGAAGACGACCTACCACCACCAGGTGGTGGCCGTCGGGCTCGCGCCCAGCACGCCGGACCAGTACCTCCTCCAGCGCCGCCGCTGGGGGATGGGCTCGATGCAGGTGCTCGTCACCGAGCGGCTGTGGGCGGCCAAGCGCTGGCTGTCCTGGCGCAACTACTACGAGTACCTGGGCGGCACCCTGTACTGGCTGGAGGGCGTGGCCACCGCGGTCTCCTTCCTCATCCCGGCCGCCGTCCTGGTCAGCGGGGCCCGGACCTCGACGGCCTCGCCGCTGGCCTTCGCCGTCGCGTTCCTGCTGATGTTCAGCACCCGCCTCTGGGGTGCCAAGCGGCTGTTCCGGATGCACCTGCGCTGGCGGACGGCGTTCGCGCTCCGCATCCTCCGGGTGCCCGTCGGGCTGTCCTGCCTGTGGTGGCTGCTCACCCGGCGCGAGCTGACGTTCCAGGTGACGCCGAAGTCCGGCGCCAGCGGGCGGGCGCGCGGCAAGGTCCCCGGCGTCCTCTGGGCGCTGGTCGGGCTGACGGTCTTCGTCGTCGTCTACGGCCTGCTCGGCCTCACCGGCCGGGTCCCGTGGGAGGTCACGGCCGGCGGCACGATCGCCAGCGGCGTCTGGCTGGCCTTCGCGCTGGTGGTGCTGACCCTGGGCCTGCGCCGGATCCAGAGCTCCGCCTACGCCACGTCGCGGCGCAACGCCTACCGGGCTCCGGTCCGGGCGCCCGTGAACCTCAACGGGCAGCGCGGCGAGCTGGTCGACGTCTCCGTCGGCGGCGCGGCCGTCGAGCTGCCCCAGGGCGCGCTCGCCGAGACGGCCGGCCTGGTCACCCTGCACCTGCCGGGCGCGGCCGAGCTCCAGCTGGAGACGGTCCGGGTCCAGCACGCCGACGGCGTCGACCACGTCTCCCTCCGGGTGCCGGCGCACGACTGGGACACCTACCGGGCGCTCTCGCTGTGGCTGTTCCACACGCCCCCGGGCGTGGTCGACGGCCTGCCGCCGCAGGCGCCCGCGGTCGCCGCCACGCTCCCGACGGGTCGCTCCAAGCGCCCGGTCCTCGTCCGTCAGCATGGGTGAGGACGCACCCCACCCCCTCCGGGGTGGGCCGCGGCGGCCCTACGGCTGGCTGGTCCTCGTCGCCGTCGGCCTGGCCCTCATCGGCGTCCACCAGGTGCTGCCCGCCGGCCTGGCCCGCGAGGTCCTCTACGTGGCGACCGGGCTGGTCGGGGCGCTCGGGGTCCTCGTCGGCCTGCGGCTGCACCAGCCGGAGCGGCCGCGCGCCTGGCAGGCGCTGGCTGCCAGCCAGCTGACCTGGGTGCTCGCCGACCTCGTCGGCACGGTCCAGGGCGCCGTGGCCCCGACCGACGCCTTCCCGACGCCCGCCGACGCCGTCTACCTGGCCGGGTACCCGCTGCTGGGCCTCAGCCTGTTCCTGCTGACCCGCGGTCGGCGCCCCCGGCGCGACGTCGAGGGGGCCCTGGACAGCCTGACCGTCGCCGTCGGGCTCTACCTGCTGTGCTGGGTGCTGCTGGCCCGCCCGACGCTCGACGAGTCGGCCGACTCGTGGCTGGCGGCGGCGGTGGCGGCCGCCTACCCGCTGCTCGACATCACGATCATCGCCATGCTCGTCGCCCTCGTGATCACCCCGGGGACGCACACGGCCGCCCTGCGGATGCTCGTCAGCGCGGTCGGCCTGGTCATCATCGCCGACACCGCCGCCACCGCCCTGGGCCTGCTGTCCATCGGCAGCACCGGCCCCATCGACTTCATCTGGCTGTTCTCCTACGTGCTCGTCGGGGCGGCCGCGCTGCACCCCTCGATGCGGACGCTCTCGCAGACCGCACCCCCGGGCCGACCGGTCTTCAGCCGCCGCCGGCAGATCGCGACGGCCACGGCCGTGCTGGTCGCGCCGGGCACGCTCGCGGTCCAGCACGTGCTGGGGGTGCCCCTCGACATCTGGGCCGTCGTGGCCGCCTCGGTCGTCATGTTCCTGCTCGTGGTGGCCCGGATGAACGTGGCCATCCACCAGATCGTCACCGCCGACCGGCGCCGGGAGGAGGCGCAGGCCGAGCTCGCCCACCAGGCGGCGCACGACTCCCTCACCGGGCTGCCGAACCGTGCGCAGAGCCTGGAGCTGCTCACCGGCACGCTGAACCGGGCGCAGCGCAGCGGCGCGATGATCGGCCTGCTGTTCGTCGACCTCGACGGCTTCAAGGCGGTCAACGACACCTTCGGCCACGGGGCCGGCGACGACGTGCTGCGGACGGTGTCGCGGCGGATGCAGGCGGTGGTCCGCGGCGGCGACGTCGTCGGCCGGCTGGGCGGGGACGAGTTCGTCGTGCTGCTGGAGCCGGTCGTCGACGAGCGCTCCGCGGTCGCGGTGGGGGAGCGGCTGATCGCCGAGGTCTCGGCCCCCATCGTGCTGGCGAACGGCGAGGCCGTGAGCGTGGGCGCCAGCGTCGGCGTGGCGATCAGCCAGGACGCCCGCACCGACGCCGACGCGCTGCTGGTCGAGGCCGACACGGCCGCCTACCGGGCCAAGAACCGGGGACGCGGCCGCACCGAGGTGTTCGACGCCGGGCTCCGGCGCGAGCTGCAGGGCCGGGTCGACCTGGAGCGCGGGCTGCGGAACGCGCTGTGGCAGAACCAGCTGCAGCTGCGGTTCCAGCCGGTGGTGGACCTCGTCGCCCGCCGTCCGCTGGGCTGGGAGGCGATCCTGCACTGGGACCGCCCGGGCGTCGGCCTGGTGCCCGTCCCCGACTTCCGCCCGGTGGCCGAGACCACCGACCTCATCTTCGACCTCGACGCCTGGGCCCTGCTCCGGGTCGCCCAGCAGATCGCGGAGTGGGAGGCCGCCGGGTTCGGCGGGGTCCGGGTCAGCGTCCGCGTCTCCGTGCGGCACGTGGGCCGCCCGCGGATCCTCGAGGACGTCCGGGCCGCTCTGGACGCCTCCGGCACCCCGGCGCCGCAGCTGATGGTGCAGATCAGCGACACCGGCCTGGTCGACGACCCGGCCGTCCTGCACCACCTGTCCCGGCTGCGCGGCGGTGGCACCCCCGTCAGCCTCGACGACTTCGGCGCCGGCCACAGCTCGGTCCGGCGGCTGGCCACGCTGCCGCTGGACGCCGTCAAGCTGGACGGCACCCTGCTCGACCACAGCTCGCGCGCCGCCGAGGGGCTGCTCGAGCTGATGGTCCGCGGGGTGCGGAACTTCGGGCTGCTGACCGCGGTCAAGGGCGTGACCACCGAGCAGGACCTCGAGCTGCTGCGCCGGGTCGGCTGCGAGCTGGGGCAGGGGGAGCTGTTCGGCGGACTGGTCGATGGCACCGAGGTGCTGGGCCAGCTGGCCCAGCAGGCCGTCACGCGCTGAGCGGGGCGGCCGTGTCGGGGGTGCTCAGCCCAGGACGGGCAGCTCGCCGTCGTCGGTGACCAGCAGCGCCTCGATGCGGGCGGCCGGCAGCGGTCGGGACCACAGGTAGCCCTGGCCGAAGTCGCAGCCCAGCTCGCGGGAGATCGCCGCCTGCTCCCGGGTCTCGACGCCCTCCATGGTCACCTTCAGGCCCAGCTCCGCGGCCGCCGTGGCCATCGCCCGGACGACGGTGTTGTCGACGTGGCGGCCCAGCTGCGCGGCGAACGAGCGGTCGATCTTGATGCCGTCCAGCGGGTAGGCCACCAGCTCCTGCAGGGACGCCCAGCCGGTGCCGAAGTCGTCGAACCAGACCTGGAAGCCGTGGTCGCGGACCTCCTCGACGGTGTCGGCGGTCAGCCCGGGGCCGGTGGGCCGGACGGTCTCGGTCAGCTCCAGCGTCACCGCGGACGGGTCGAGCTCGGCGGTGGCGGCGGCCCGGCGGACGTGGTCGACCCAGTCGTCCTGGTCGAGGTGGCGCCCGGACAGGTTGACGCTGACCCGCAGCGAGGGGTGCCGGTGGCGCCAGCGGCTGAGGTCGAGGAAGGCCCGCCGCATCACCGCGCGGTCGAGGTCGACGATGAGGTTGGTCCGCTCGGCCAGCGGGATGAAGACGCCGGGGTCGTCCAGCGCGCCCGAGGGGTGCTCCCAGCGGGCCAGCGCCTCGAGCCCGACCAACCGGCCCGTCCGCAGCTCGACGATCGGCTGGTACCAGGGGACGATCTCGCCGTGCCCGATCGCGCGGACCAGGGCGGCGGCGCCGCGCTCGCTCGGTCCCTGCAGGTTGTTGGCCCGCCGGGTGAGGTCCAGCTGGTCGGCGGCGACGGCGGCGAAGTCGGTGAGCAGTTCCAGCTCGGCGGCGTCCACCTCGCGCGGCACGATGTCGGTGAGGTAGAGGACGCCGACGACGGCCTGGGCGGCGTCCAGCAGGGGCACCCCGACGAAGGCCCCGCTGGCACCGGCCGTCGCCGGGTCGGAGGAGGCGCCGAGGTCACCGACGACGACGGGGGCGGCGGTGGCCGCGACGACCTCGCTGAGCCGGGCGGCCGCCTGGCCGTCGGCGTCCGAGCGCGGCCGGGTGGAGGCCATCACGCCCTGCACGGGTCCGTCGACGAGGGCGAAGGTGGCGTCGCCGAAGCCCAGCACGCGGGCGGCCAGGGCGGCGAGGCGGTAGGCGGGGCCGGGCATCGGGCGCCGGGGCCGCGCGCCGGGGGAGGTGCCCTCAGGCATGTCGGCCGGGCCGCAGACGGGTGGCCCGAGCCGGGGTGCGGGAGCCGGGACGGCGGCCGCGCTGGGGGATGAGCACGGCTGATTATCGCACCCGGGGCGACGACCGTCCCGGGGCCGCGCCCGACGGCCCTGACGTGTGCTTCCGGGCGTCGCCGCCGCCGCTCTCGACCCGGTGGTCGAACACGTGTTCTAATACCGGCATGCGGTGGGAGGGTCAGCGGCTGGCGACGACGGCCGGCGCGGACGGCCCGGCGGGCGCGCTCCCGGGCCTGGGCCGGATCGCCGACCTGGTGCGCACGGTGCAGACCCCCGAGTTCGCCGGCATCACCTTCCACGAGGTGCTGGCCCGCTCGGCGCTCAACGAGGTGCCGAGCACCAGCGCCGCCCCGTTCCGCTGGACGGTCAACCCCTACCGGGGCTGCAGCCACGCCTGCGTCTACTGCTTCGCCCGGGGCACCCACACCTACCTCGACCTGGACAGCGGGGCCGACTTCGACTCCCAGATCGTCGTCAAGACCAACGTCGCCGAGGTGCTGCAGCGCGAGCTGCGGCGGCCGTCGTGGCGCCGCGAGCCGGTCGCGCTCGGGACGAACACCGACCCCTACCAGCGGGCGGAGGGCCGCTACCGGCTGATGCCGGGCATCATCGCCGCGCTGGCGGGCTCGGGGACGCCGGTCTCCGTGCTCACCAAGGGCACGCTGGCCCGGCGCGACCTGCCGCTGCTGGCCGACGCGGCGACGCAGGTGCCGGTCAACCTCGGCGTCTCCATCGCGCTGGTCGACGAGCACCTGCACACGGTGCTGGAGCCCGGCGCCCCCAGCATCCGGGCCCGGCTGGACCTGGTCCGGGCCATCGCCGACGCCGGGCTGCCCTGCCAGGTCCTGGTGGCGCCGGTGCTGCCGATGATCACCGACTCCGACGACGACCTGGACGCCGTGCTCGCCGACGTCGCCGCGGCCGGAGCGACCAGCGCCACCGTCCTCGCCCTGCACCTGCGGCCCGGCAGCCGCGAGTGGTTCCTGCAGCACCTCGGCGAGCACCGGCCCGACCTCGTCGACGCCTACGCCGAGCTCTACCGCGGTGGCTCCTACGTCCTGCGCTCCTACGCCGAGGACCTCGCCCGTCGCGCCGGCCGCGCCATCCGCCGGCACGGCCTCGACCGGCCGGCCTGGCTGCGCGCCGTCCCCCGCGCAGCCCGGGCGGCGGCCGCGGTGCCGACCCCGGCCGTGGAGGAGGCGCCGACGCTCTTCTGACGCCCTACCCCACCGCGTCACGCACTGCTCCCTGAGCCCGTCGAAGTGGCCGCACCGCTCGCTGAGCCCGTCGAAGGGCCCCTGAGCCCGTCGAAGGGGCCGCACCGCTCCCTGAGCCTGTCGAAGGGGTCTCGCCCACCCGCGCCCTGAGCCTGTCGCAGGGCCTCAGCCCTCGCCCGCGCTGCTCCTCCGCCCGGCGAGGAAGGCGCGCAGGCCCGGCGCGTCGGAGGTGAGCCGGTCGACCTCCTCGCCGCCGTCGCACCGGCACAGGGCGACGGTGACCCGGGCGCCGTCGTCGTCCACCACCTGCCAGTGCGCGCCGAAGGCCTCCCAGCGCTGCAGCCGGGCGACGGGGTCGAGGTCCTCGCTCACCGGTCGGCGGCGACCGGGTCCGGCGCCGCGGCGGGTGCCGCCAGCCGCCGCAGCTGGTCGAGGGCCGTGCGGATGCAGGTGGTGAGGTCCCCGGGCGGCTCGTCGCCGAGCCACCGCGCGAAGCCGACCTTGAAGGCGGTGACACCCACCTCCGCGGCCAGGGCGGCGTCGGGCTCGGGCACCCCGCGGGTCCGCAGTGCTTCGGCCGAGGCGGCCGTGAGCGTCGCCAGCTTGAGCAGCTCGCGCTCCACCAGGCTCGCGTTGCCGGCGATGGCCGCCGCGCGCAGCAGCGAGTACGGACGGTGCTCGTCGAGGGGCGCGGCGCCCGCGACCATGCCGGTCACGACCGCCTCGACCGGGTCGGCGGACGCCGGGGCCGCGACGATCGCGTCGACCGCCCGGCGCTCCAGCTCGCCCGAGCCGTCGAAGAGGACCTCGCGCTTGTCGGCGAAGTGCCGGAAGAAGGTGCGCTCGGTGACCCCGGCGCGGTCGGCGATGTCGGCCACCGTCGTCTGCTCGAAGCCGTGCTCGCCGTAGAGCTCGAGCGCCGCGAGCCGCAGCCGTCCGCGCGCGTCCGGCTCCCAGCGACCCATGCCGTCATCCTACTGATGGCAGCCGCTGACATCGCGTGCTAGCGTCGATGGCAGTCACTGACATCAAGCCGCTGACATCAGATCGCCGGGCAGGGCCCGGCGGGGAGGAGCACCCATGAAGGTCTTCGTCACCGGAGCGTCGGGCTGGATCGGCTCGGCCGTCGTGCCCGAGCTGCTCGCGGCCGGCCACCAGGTCGTCGGCCTGGCCCGCTCGGACGCGTCGGCCGCCGCGGTCGAGCGGCAGGGGGCCGAGGTCCTGCGGGGCAGCCTCGACGACCTCGCGAGCCTGGCGAAGGGCGCGGCCGAGGCCGACGGCGTCATCCACCTCGCGTTCAACCACGACTTCTCTGACTACGCGGGCGCCGGCCGCACCGAGCGGGCCGCGCTCACGACGCTGGCCTCGACGCTGGAGGGTTCGGGCCGCCCGCTGCTGTTCGCCGCGGGCACGGCGGTGGTCGCGCCGGGTCAGGTCATCACCGAGAGCGACCGCACCCAGGGCGGGGCCGACAGCCCGCGCGGCGGGGGCGAGGCGCTGGCGCTCGGCTACGCCGACCGCGGCGTCCGGCCGGTCAGCCTCCGTTTCGCCCCCACGGTGCACGGCGAGGGTGACCACGGCTTCGTCGGCACCCTGGCCGCGGTGGCCCGGCAGACCGGCGTCGCGGGCTACATCGGCGACGGCACCCACCGCTGGTCGGCCGTGCACGTGCGGGACGCGGCCCGGCTGGTGCGGCTGGCCCTCGAGGGCGGGGCGGCCGGCTCGGCGGTGCACGTCGTGGCCGAGGAGGGCGTCGAGACCCGGGTGGTCGCCGAGGCGATCGGCCACGCCCTCGGGGTGCCGTCCCCCTCGGTCGCCCCGGAGGACGCCGAGGCGCACTTCGGCTGGATCGGGCGGTTCTTCGCCCTGGACCTGCCGGCCTCCAGCGCGCTCACGCAGCAGAGCCTGGGCTGGACGCCGACGGGTCCGACGCTGCTCGAGGACCTGGCGGCGGGCTACTACACCCGCTGAGACGACGAGGGCCCCGCCGGTGGGACCGGCGGAGCCCTTCCGGAGTCAGCGCTTCTCGCAGGCGACGCCGTCCTTGTCGGCGTCCAGGCGGGAGTTGAACTTCACGGCGGCCTTGTAGATCGTCGTGCTCTTCTTGAAGGTGGTGACGGGCTTGCCCTTGCCCTTCACCTTGTCCTTGGCGCCCTTCTTGCCGACGCCGTGCGTGAAGTCCTTCTGCAGCGCGGTGCAGTTCTTGTAGTGGTACGACTTCGCCTCGGCCGGGCTGACGGCACCGGCGAGGGGGAGGGACAGGACGGCGAGGGCGAGAGCGCCGGCGACGGCGCGGCTGGGGGAGAAAGTCACGAGCCGAAACCCTAGGCAGGGCGCTTTCCGCCCTCAGCCGTCCCGCCGAGGTGTTGCGGAACCGTGACCGGCCGGGCGCCACCGGGCGGTGGCGCCCGGTCCGGCTCAGCCGGTGTAGGCCTCCGGGGTGGTGGAGGCGTCGCCGTCGGTGGCCGCGGCCAGCCGGGGGACGGCGATGTCGAGCAGGAACGGGATGCTCAGCGGGGAGTTGAAGCCGAGGGCGGCGGCGAAGTCCTGGTCGAACTGGCCGAGGTTGACCAGGCGGCCGTCCTGGACCGCCGGCAGCGCGGCGAAGAGCTTGTTGTCCAGGGCCTTCTGCTCGAAGCCCTCGACCAGCAGGACGTCGGCGTCGAGGACGTCGAGGCGCTCGAAGCTCACCTCGCCGCCCTTCTCGGGCACGGTGAAGCCCAGCTCGGTCAGCCAGCCGGTGCGGTAGTCGTCGGCGCCCAGGCTGTAGGTGCCGGCGTCGGAGGAGCCGAGGGCGAAGCCCGCGGACTTGCCCGCGAAGGACGCGTTGGCGGCGACGGCGTCGGTGAACGCCTTCTCGGTGCGCTCGACGAGGGCCTGGGCGTCGGCGTCACGGCCCAGCGCCTTGCCGGTGGTCAGCGTCTGGTCCTGCCAGGTGGTGGCACCCGGGGCGACGTCGGCCGACTGCGCGACCGTGGGGGCGATGGCGGCGAGCTTGTCGTAGGCGGCCTGGTCGATGTAGCTGTTGATGCCGAGGATGAGGTCGGGGGCGAGCCCGGCGATCTTCTCGAACTCGAGGTCCTGGGAGCCGAGGGTCGGGATGTCCTTGCCGCGCACGCCCTCGGGCGCCCAGGGCCGGTTCGGGGCGTCGTAGCCGAGGAACTCGCGCACGCCGACGGGCTCGACGCCGAAGGCCAGGGCGTAGTCCTGCTCGTTGAAGCCCACGGTGACGACCCGCTGCGGGGCGGCGGGGATCGTGGTGCTGCCGAACTGGTGCTCGAGGGTCACGGGGAAGGCGGCGTCAGCCGCACCGGAGGCGGACGCGGCCGGCTCGGCGGCCTCGGGCGTCGACGAGGAGCACCCGGCGACGACGAGGAGCAGGAGAGGGACGAGGGCGGCGAGCGGTCGCCGGAGGGCGCGCAGAGGCGTCGTACGAGGCATGAAGGGGAGCCTAACCTAACTCGCCGAGGGCGGGCGGTCGGCGTCCGCCGTCAGGACACGAGGCGTCAGCGTGCGCCGGGCTCGTCGCCGCTCAGCAGGGCCGCGAACGGGGCCAGCGGCACCAGACCGGCGCAGCGGGCGGCCATCGCCGGGTCGACGGTCACCAGGGCGTCGGCCTGCAGGCGGGTGACGGCGACGTACTCGGCGTCGGTGGTGGTCTCCCAGTCCTGCTCGCGGGCGATCCGCCACGCCGTGCGACGCGAGACGCGGTCGCCGAGCAACCGCACCTTGAGCGCGGTCAGCCGCTCGTGCTGCTGCAGCGCCTCGGGCTCGGCGAGCTCGCCCCGGCGGACGGCGGCCAGCAGCAGGGCCAGGGCCTGGGAGCGGACCAGCACCGGGGCGACCAGCCGGTGGTCGGCGTGCACTGTGGCGTCCTGCGCGACGAGGTGCAGCAGGGTCGGGGCGTCGAGGACGTAGCGGGCCATGCCCTGCACGCTAGGGGCCCGGCGTCGCTCAGTCGAAGGGCCAGGTGGCCGACTGCAGCCCGACGACCACGAACAGCGCCCCGCCCAGCGCGGTGTTGAGCACGGGGAAGCGGCGGTAGAGGGCGAACAGCTGCTCCGGGCCGCGGCTGCGCAGCGAGAGGGCGATCATCACGAGGTAGGCCAGCCCGCCCAGCAGCGCGAAGGCGCCGACCGAGGGGAAGGCCAGGACGGCGGCCAGCGCGTAGGCCAGCCCGCACAGCACCAGGGTCCGGACCCGGCCGAAGCGGGTGGCCACCGTGGCCACGTCGGCGGCGCGGTCGGCGGCGATGTCGGGGACCGCGGAGTAGGCGTGCATGGCCATGCACCACAGCAGCGCCGCGACCAGCACGGGGACCGGCGGCTGGCTGCCGCTGACGGTGGCGTAGGCGGCGAGCCCGGGCGCCACGTAGAGGATGTTGAAGGCGGCGTCGAGGACCGGACGGGCCTTGGCCCGCAGCGGCGGCACCGAGTAGCCGATCCCGGTGACGAGGAACAGCAGCAGCCACGGCCAGGCGTTCGGCAGGAACGGCACGAGCGCGAGGAACGGCACGTTGAGCACGAGGATCGCGAGGACGAGGGTGCGCCGCTGGCTCGTCTGCAGCAGGGTCTCGTAGTCGCGCTTCTTGGGGTTCAGCCGGTCGGTCTCGACGTCGAAGAGGTCGTTGACGCCGTAGATCAGCAGGTTGGCCGGCAGCGTCAGGTACAGCCCCAGCAGCCACACCTCGACGGGTGGGCGCAGCGACGTCGCTGCGAGGGCCACCATGTAGGGCCCGAGCAGGTACATCCAGAAACGGGGCCGAGACACCCGGAGCAGGTGGCGCATCGAGCGCCATGCTAGGCGGCGTGGACAAAGCCTTCCGACGGCATCGCTGGCTGCTCGCCGCCCTCCTGGTGGCCGCGGCCGGGGGGCTGGTCCGCGCGCCCCTGCAGCCCCGCTGGTGGTGGGTCTCGGCGCTGGCCATCCTGCTGTTCTCGGCGCCGGTGGTCGTCGGCGCGCTGCGCTGGCTGGGCGCGCGCCGCGGTGCCGCCCTGCTGCTCGGGCTGGGCCTCTACGCGCTCGTGTTCGAGTCGGTCGCCGTCGCCACCGGGGTGCCCTACGGCCGGTTTTCCTACAGCGGGATCCTCGGCCCGCCGATGTTCGGGCTGGCCCCGCCGACGGTGCTGCTGGCCTGGACGCCGCTGCTGCTGGGCAGCCTCGCCTTGACCCGGCGCGCGTGGCAGGCGGTGCTGCTCGTCGTGGTCTGCGACCTGGTGCTGGATCCGGCCGCCGTGAGCCTGGGCTTCTGGGCCTGGGACGACCCGGGCCGCTACTACGGCGTCCCGCTGGTGAACTTCCTCGGCTGGGTCGTCTCGGGCGGGATCGCCGTGCTGGCCCTGCGCCGGCTGCCCCGGCCGCTGCCCGGGCTGTTCGCCCGCAACCTGTGGCTGGTGCTGGTGTTCTGGACCGCCGTGAACGCCTGGAGCGGCCAGTGGCTCGCGGTGGCGGTCGGCGTCGTGACCGTCGTGGCTTTGTCGCCCGGCTATCGTCGCGCCCCGTGAGCACAGCACTGGTCATCGGCGGCGGCATCGGGGGCCTGGGCAGCGCGGCGCTGCTGGGGAAGCGCGGGCACGAGGTCACCGTGCTGGAGAAGAACCCGCTGCTGGGCGGGCGGGCGAACTACTTCGAGGCCGAGGGCTTCCGCTTCGACATGGGGCCGTCCTGGTACCTGATGCCCGACGTGTTCGAGCACTTCTTCGCCCTGCTGGGGGAGCGCGTCGAGGACCACCTGGACCTGCAGCGGCTCGACCCCTCCTACCGGATCGCGTTCCGCGGGTCCGACCTCGAGGTCGACATGTTCTCCGACCTCGACCGCGACGTCGAGACCTTCGAGCGGCTGGAGCCGGGCAGCGGGCAGGCGTTGCGGACCTACCTGGACAGCTCGGCGGAGCAGTACGCCATCGCCATCGACCAGTTCATGTACCGCAACCACGACAGCTTCTTCGACTTCATCGACCGCAAGACGGCGATGCAGGGCCGGCAGCTGCACGTCTTCGAGAACATGCACAAGTACATCAGCCGGAGCTTCTCCACCGACGCCGTGCAGAAGATCCTCGAGTACCAGCTGGTCTTCCTCGGCTCCTCGCCGTACAACACCCCGGCGCTCTACAACATCATGAGCCACATCGACTTCAACATGGGCGTCTTCTACCCCCGCGGCGGCATCTACTCGATCATCCGCGCGCTCGAGGCGATCGGCACGAAGCACGGCGTCCGCTACCGCACCGAGGTGCCGGTGGCGCAGATCCTCACCGACGCCGGCCGGGCGACCGGCGTCCGGCTGGAGTCGGGGGAGGAGCTGCACGCCGACCTCGTCATCTCCAACGCCGACATGGCGCACACCGAGACCGAGCTGCTGCCCAAGGAGGCGCGGACCTACCCGGCGAAGTACTGGGCCAAGAAGACGCTGGCGCCGAGCGCGTTCATCCTCTACCTGGGGCTGGAGGGCCGGGTGCCCAGCCTGACCCACCACAACCTGGCCTTCGGGCAGGACTGGAAGCGCAGCTTCGGGCAGATCTTCGACGACCCGGCCTGGCCCGACGACCCGTCCTACTACGTCTGCGCGCCCAGCCGGACCGACCCGTCGATGGCCCCCGAGGGCCACGAGAACCTCTTCGTCCTCGTCCCGGTCGCGCCCGGGCTGTCGATGACCGACGCCGACATCGCTACCTACCGTCAGAAGGCGCTGGACCTGCTGGTGCAGGACTTCGACGTCCCCGACCTGGAGTCGCGGATCGTCTTCGAGCGGACCTACACCTCGCGCGACTTCACCGCCGACTACCACGCCTACGGCGGCTCGGCGCTGGGGCTGGCGCACACGATGAAGCAGACGGCGTTCCGGCCGAACAACATCAGCAAGAAGCTGTCGAACCTCTACTACGTGGGCGCCAGCACCAGCCCGGGCATCGGCATGCCGATCTGCCTGATCTCGGCCGAGCTGGCCTACAAGCGGATCATCGGCGACACGAGCAGCGGGCCGCTGCCGGTCTGAGGCTGCTGCTCGTCGCCGATGGCCGTGCTCAGGCGCTCACGCGGTCCAGCAGGGACTTGGCCTTGAGCAGCGCCGGCTGGCGGGTGCTCATGGGGACGGTCCACAGGTCGTGGCCCGCGAGGCCCCAGCCGGCGAGCAGCTGGTTGGCGGCCAGGAAGCCGGTGGTGGCCGCGCGCTCCATCAGGGCGACGGGGTAGTCGCACCGGATGCCGTCACCGGCCAGGACCAGGCGCGGGTCCGGCGTTGCGACCTCAGGACGGCGCAGCCACGGGCTGGTGCCGACCAGCGGGCAGTCGTCCTCCACCAGCCACGCGTCGGCGACGACCTGCGCGTCGGCGGTCTCGGGGTAGACGCGGGCCAGCTCGGCCCGCAGGGTGGCCCGGACCTGGTCGTCGTCGCCGTCCTCGGGCTGCAGGGCGTAGGCGTGCACCTCGACGACGGACGCCTCGTGCTCGTCGGACCAGCGGCGGGCGCCGGCCTCGAACCGCTCCAGCACGGTGATGTTGTCCATCGGGCCGTACCCGCTGGTGCCGAGGAACGCGGGCCGCTCGGCGTCGACGCGGCGGTCGAGCCAGAGGCGCCAGACGGCGAACCGCGGGGCGTTCGTCGTCTCGAGGAGCCGGCCGCGCCAGTCGGCGTCGTCCTGGATGCTTGCCGTCCCGTCCACGAGGTGACGGGTGGTGCGGAGGTCGGTGGCCAGGACGACGGTGTCGGCGGTGAGGGTGCCGGCGCCGGTGGTGATCCGGACCTGCCCGTCGTCGGCTCCGAGGTCGAGGGCGTGGACGGACTCACCGGTCCGGACCTCGACGCCGAGCCGGTGGAGGTAGCGGCCGAGCGGGGCCCAGAAGACCGTGTCGTAGTCGTCGACGGGGACGTCGAAGAGCAGGCCCTCGGACGAGCCGAGGAAGTAGCTGTGGAACATGCCGACGAGCTCGCCGGCGGAGAACTCGTCGGGGGAGGCGAAGAAGCTGCGGGCGAAGACCTCGAGGGCCAGGTGCCGCGCGGCGTCGGGGAAGCCGAGCCGGTCGAGGAAGGCGGCGGCGCTCTCGCCGTCGTGGGCGGAGAAGGTGGCGGGGAAGTCGACGTCGAGCAGCTCCCAGACGGCCTCCTTGTCGATGTTCGCCAGGTCGGCCGCAGTGAAGCTGGGGCTCTGGGCGACGAAGGCCGCCATGTTGAGCGGCGGCGTCTTCGGGACGTTGGCGAAGGAGTCGCGGTGCCCGCCGGCGAGGACGAGCGGGTAGTCGTCGACGGCGGTCAGGCCCTCGAGGGCCGGGTCGACGCGGCGCAGCAGCCCGCGGAGGTTGTAGTACTGCCGGAAGAAGGCGTGGAACCCGCGGCTCATGGTCGTCGTGCTGCCGTCAGCCTGCTCGACGGGCCAGGCGCGGACGCGGCCGCCCAGCTGCTGCTCGCGCTCGACGAGGGTGACACTGACGCCGCGCTCGGCGAGGCCGACGGCGGCCGCGATGCCCGCGATGCCGCCACCGAGGACGAGGGCGGTGGGCCGGTGCGCGTCGGGGGAGGGGCGGAGGGCGCCCGCGTTGGCGGGGTGGCGAACGGCCTTGCTGTCGCGGCCGGGGAGCCAGGTCTGCTTCATCGGGACTGCCTGCTGGAGCTCGTCGACGGGCTGGTCCTGGGCGCGACGAGCATGAGCGCGAGGCTCGACATGAGTCACCGACTCCTTCTGCCGACGACGGCTGCGAGCGGCGGCTCGACTATAGCCAGCGGCCCCAGCCCTGGATCTGGCTCGAGGGGCGTCGTGCCAGCTGGTGTCCGCCGCTCGTCCCAAGGCGCCAGGCGGCCGCTGACGAGCCGGTGGAGTGGAGCTGACGGTCGGACTCGAACCGACAACCGCCTGTTTACAAGGTCGGCGCGAGGGGTCCAGCGAGACTTACCCTGCCTAGTCAGATCCAGTATTGGGGGCGCGCCAATACCCTCGCCAGCGGTGCCGTTGCTGTCAGCATTGCTGTCAATGCTGCTGCCCGCGTGGTGGCAGGCCCTCCGACCCTGGTGCCGAAGCTCACCGCCGGCACCGACTCGACAAGCTGTGGCCGGAGCATGTCCCGTGACCGCTTCCCATGCCATCGCAGCTCGACCCGAAGTTGGGGAAGGACGCGCGTCGGCGGGGCGGAGCCCCGGCGCCTTGAGCCTCAGCGCGCACTTCTGCGGCCTACGGCGTCGGGGTCCGGCGCATCTGCAATAGTCGCCGACGGAAGGCTGCGGGACATCTCTGCAGACTCGAGTCAAAGAGGCACTGGGCGCCGCCGACCGGCTGAGCCTCGATCTAGGGCGCGTGGGTCGAGCTGCGGATCGAGGAGGGTCAGTGCCGAGCCTAGTCAAACACGGCCGTTGATGCGAGGATCGCCTCACTACTCATCGGGTGCGAGGGGGCGGGCTAATGGCGTGTGCATGCGAGAAGGCTGGGGCACGACAGTGCGCTTGGTGTAAAGAGGCCGTCGCGAACGGGTTCAAGAATCACAAGTGTCAGTGGCCCGGCACCTGCTCCTAATCGCGCCGCATGACCGCATGGGCACCGCGCGATTCGTCGCGTAGCGACCTATCACGGCGACGCTGGCGCGGGTGGCTGTACGCGACCTCAGCATTGATCGGTGGAGTCCAAAGCCGGGTTCTCCCACGCTGGCGGTCCTCTCGCTGATACCACCAGCATCGTTCCGCTGCGCCCGGTGTGGAAGATGTACCAGAGCGAACTAAGGAGAAACAGGTGGCCAAGGAAAACCGCGGATCGAACAAGAGCCGAGACAGCCAGAAGGCAAGCGCGGATCGAAGGCGGGAGGCTGAGCAGAAGCCTTCCAAGGTATTCACGGATAAGAGCACTCCGCACATGGATGGGCGGGGCCAAAGCGGTCAGCAGAAGCGCCGCTAGCTTCGATGGGTACGTTAATCTTCCTGCTCGTCGTGCTGGCAGTTGGTTATGCGCTGTACAGTTATGTCAGAGGTCGATCGGGTGTTGGGCCAGGTAGGGCTGACGATCATAAGCGGCTGACGGGGACTAGCACGTCTGTTCCTAGCCAAAGTAACGGACCCGAAATAAATCCAGACCACTGGATTGGGAGAAAGTTCCGAACCGAGCTATCCCTGGATGAGTCTCTGCGAGCGTTCGAGTCTGTTAAGGACGAGTGCTACGACATCACAAGCCGTGAAAGCCTGGTTTGGTCGATTCCAGAGGGTGCCGCCAACTTCCAGTCGACACAAGGTAGTCCAGCAATCCTGCCTCCAGCTCGTCTCGTCTCCTATGTGTTGGCTCGCGGTGGTCGAATCACGCTGGCACTATGGGATGGAATGATTTCTAATGGTGGTAACGGAGTCGACGGGTCATTGCGGGAAATGTGGTTCGTTCCGTCCGAGTTCGATCGCTCAGCAATCATGCCAATTGCAGGACGGTGGAAGGCGATGGATCCTTCTTTAGCCTCCATCGGCTGGGTTGAGTCCCCGCTTTGGGGCGCACGCTCGGATCCTCCAGCAGGCGGGTAGCTCGGCCCAGTGACCGCTTTCATGCCATCGGTTCAGGTAGCGAAAACACTTGTCGAACACGCTCCGCCAGGTCGCGACGAAGTCTCCCACCGTCCTGTTGTTGTCCCCGTTCTGTGACGCGCTCGATCGGTCGCCAACGGCGACTTGAGAACGCCGGTGTCCGAACGAGTAAGGGCCTGGCATCGTGCGAGTCGAGCAGCACACTTCGATCTACTCGTCAACGCGGGGGCGGTCTCTTCGTGCGCGGATCTCCTCAGCCGTAGCATCGAGTAGCTTTCGAGCCGTGTCCTTCGGCCGCGTAGCCGCCCTCGCGATCTTGATCTTGGAGAGTGATCCGTCGCGCTTGGTTAAGCCGCTGCGCTCGGCCACGGCTTCAGCCCCATTGATCAGATCGGAGGCGCCGAGGACCGCATCCGCGGCGGTCTTCGCTAAGTCGGTTTCGTCCAACTTCTGAGAGACCGCGGACTTGACTTTCTTGATTTTATTCCAGTCTGTCATTGACCTGGACACCTCCGCCGTTCACAATAGGGAGAAACTAGAATCTGTTGTACTGCTGCTGATAGCACCAGCATCGACCATCAATGTTCGAAGACAGCGCCTCGTGCGGTGCCACGCACCGGTTGGTTGAAGTTCGCCTTGGTGCGCGCCGTTCACGCGGACAGCAGTTCCTCAATCACGTTGTAGACGCGGTCGCGCTCACGAGCTGCGTTCATCGCAGCCTCGTCATTGCGGGTCTGCTGGAAGCGCTTGGCGAAGACTTGCCAGTTGAGGCGACCGAGGAAGATCCCGCCTGGGCCAGCGAACTCAATTACGAACTTGGCGGTCCTGCCGTCGCTACTGACGTAGTCGTCTTGGCCATACGTCGAGACTTTGGACCAAGGAATTTGGTCGAAGGCTGGACCTCCAAGGCCCATCATCTTCTTCTTGCCTGAGCAGACAAAGATGCCGAGGTGGCCAACGATTGCGAAGTTGGGGGAGTCCACTAACGCCTCTATAATTGCCTTACCAAAGCGGCACCAGGAGGCCGTAACGACGGCGTCTGCTCCCGGGAACGCTTGATTCAACGCCTGCTCGTAGACATTCCAATCGATGGGGACTACATCCCCCGTGACGGGCGCTGAGCGGGAGAGTTGCTGGATACGTGCGAGGTCGTCCGGATGGATCGACATAAGTCCCCCTGGAGGGTAAGAGTCCGACTGCTGACCGGAAGCATAGGGCACCGTTGCGTTGCTTGGGGCTCCGAAGCAAAGGTTGTTTGCTGCTTGTCCTCGTCCTCGGTGGCTTGGCCCGGCCGGCGTGCTAGCGCGTCGCTTCTCGCCAGGCGGTCGCGAGCACATAAACCACAGCTCCGCCTAGAACAACTGCGGAGGTGCTCCAACGGGCCAGGCCCAGCCCCCCTGGTCGATTAGCGGCTGGGGAGATGTTGCGGTATCCGCTCCGCCGTCCAGTCGCTTCCTTGAAGCCGCTCGAACTCGTCGGTGGCACCGGCTACTCTCGGGTTGTCGCCTAGTCTCTGCTTACCACACTAGCTCTCCACCGTGACGGCGGTTGTGCTTTTTCGCCGACGTCGACACCGGTACGTGATCCAACTGAGTGGATGAGCAACAGGAGCAGCGTCGGGGCTCTGGGCAACACGGCGCCCGATCGCGGCGTCAGCCTGTAGCCATGATAATCTGATGATTACAAACGTCGAAGGTTCATCTCATTAGAGGTTATTTCCGCTTCCAACCCCGCAATAGTGTTTATAATGTTTTGAGCCTCCCTGCTGCGGGAGTCGAGTCGAGATAGGCGTGCCTTCGCATTCGCCTGATCATTTCGAAGGCGAGCAATGTTGCTTCTCAACTCGCGCCGGGTTCGTTCCTTATCGTCTTGCATGGGAGATCGCTCCTTCGAGTCTTGTATTCCTATAATGCCGTTATTCAGGCTCAAGCAATTGATCCACTCAGGGCCAGCAATTGCGTCGGCTACTACCTCGACGTGATATAGATCTGCCGCGGCGTCAACTGTGGTGATGTGGGGATCTGAAGGAAACGCCTTGGTCGAGGCTTACTTTGCTTGATAGCCGGAAGCCGTCGATGCCCATCGGTCACCTGGCAGTCAGGATCTTAACCGTGAGCCAGCCCCCAGGGAATGCTGCGACGGGCTCGGTCGAGTTCCCGACGGCCACGCGTAGGATTAAGAGCAGTTACCCCATTGGCAATTGTGACGCGAGGGTTGCTTCCCCTGCCCCTCCGCCTCCTTGCACCAAGCGCACCTTGACTTGCGGGCCTCGACGCATGCGCACGCCATGACTGCCCCCATGTACTAGGCGGTGTAGCCGTCAATCGGCTAGTGTCCCGAAGCCTGAGGGCGGCGAGACCGTCTGTCAAGAGCGGTAAGTCGCCATCGAGACGTCCACGAGTGGTAGGGCCAGGCTCCCCCGTGCGGAGTCACCGTCATCAGTTGCACGGCGATACTCTGGCGGCGTCCAGGCTACGGATCGGGAGTGAGGCCCGACTCTAGGTGGGCTCGTACGCGCTGGCGCGGTGAAGACCAGCCATCCCCGCCAACTTGCCGAGCGCGGCGAGGCCTTGTCTGCCCCCAAGGCAGGGTCGGCAGGGGGGTCACGGTCTTCCCTGTTACTCGGCGGTGCGGTGCTCGCCGGGTCCGTGGTCCCAAACGTTTACGAGGCAAGCCAGGTGCGCCCAGCCCTGAGCGTCGAGACCCGGCACCAGTGCAGCCCGCTCGCCGGCAGCCAGCGGCTCGTCGCACCTTGAGCACCGAACACCAGCTGGCGCGAACCCCTACAAGGTTGCGTCACCAGCCCAACCGCTCATGGGAACAGGCTAGGCCCGTCGACGTTGCATCACGAGCGCAATGAAGCTGCGCTTCCACTCGGGCAACCGCGGCCTCACTAGGCGGAGCACCTGTTAGCAATTCGCGTCGTCAAGCGCGTCCCGCCAGCGTGTTGCGCTCTGGCTGCGGACGGAGGTCAGCTCAACCCGCGGAGAGACTGCAATGCCGCGATGGCCGACCCCGGTGGGAGCTCGTAAGCGGGGGAAGCGCCGGCTCTCAGAGTGTGCAGGGCGGTGGTCTTGCCTGCCCCGGCGGGGGCGATGGCCAGTTGCAGCCGCGAGCCTGACGTGGCCATCGCCCGCACCAGCGCCGTCTGGCCGGGGTCGAGCTGCCTGCCGTTGGCGGCGGCCTCGAGCAGGGCCAGCTCGACCGAAGCGTGGTCGACCGTCCAGCCGTCGCGAAGGCCGGCGGTGGCGACCAGGCGTTGCTCGGCGGTGAGGATGCGGGCGGAGGTATAAAGGTCAGCGCCGGCGATGGTGTAGACCGACGAGCCGTCCGCGCGCCGCAGAGACGCGGGCTCGGTGATCCCGTCGTCAGGCGGGGTCAGTGGGATGC
The DNA here is from genome assembly GCF_017876495.1 of Microlunatus capsulatus. Lineage (NCBI taxonomy): Bacteria > Bacillati > Actinomycetota > Actinomycetes > Propionibacteriales > Propionibacteriaceae > Microlunatus > Microlunatus capsulatus. The sequence goes on from NZ_JAGIOB010000001.1 coordinate 3,094,611, forward strand.
AACGCTGCAGGGCGTGGTCGACGAGCTGGTCGATGACCCGCTCGACCTGATCCAGGGGTAGGTCGGCATCCCGGACCTGGCGGAGCGCTTCGGCCCGCAGGTGCCAGGTCTGCCAGGTCGACCGGTGCTCCTCCACCGTCGCCACCACCTGCTGAGCAGTCGCCGCCAGCCAGGCGGCCGTCACTGTCTGAAATGGAACTGCTGGGGGCTGTAGGACAGTTCGGAGCATGCCGCGGAGTTGCTGCGCGCCGCCGAGCAGGTGCACGGCCTCGGCGTGCCAGGTGGCGCGCTGCTCGAGCAGGGTCCGGGGCTCATGCTTCGCATCGCGGGTATCCAGCGTGGCCTGTTGCGCCAGCTGCAGCGCCTCCACCGGCGTCGGCGGCCGACCGTGCTCCTGCTGGAATCGACCAGCCAGCTCGCCCTCCCGGACCACGACGACCTTCCGCCGTGCCGACCAGCGTTCATTGAGGGCGGGGTCGACGCCGACGATCTCGCGCACCGGCCGCTTCCGCGGGTCCGGGTTCGGCCGTTCCGTGAACCGGACGCGGAGCCGATCGGTGAGGTGGTGTTCGAGGGCGGTGTTGTAGGTCTCCGACGCGGTCACCTTCGCCTTGAACAGCAGCCGGCCGTCGATCGACAGCCACTTCCCGGCCAGCGTCTGCACCTTATTCGCCACCGCCACATGCGTGTGCAGATCCGGGTCGCCCGCCCGGCTGTCCCGATGCGTGAACGCCGCCGCCACCAAGCCGCGGACGTCGACCTGCCGCACCCCACCCCTCCCCTCGCGGGTGAACAAGGCGTGCTGCTCGAGGAACCGCAACGCGTCCGCCACAGCCGCTTGATGCGCCTGCTCGATCAGCGCGGCGGTCCTCGGGTCGGCGACCGCCCACAGCGACGACACCGACTTCACCGGGGAGAACGTGAGGTCGTACCCGGCGACCGTCGTTGACCGCGGCCGGGACAGCTTCGCCAGTGCCCCGGACAACTCACGGGCATCCGCCGGCTCACGGCCATGCTCGACACGGAAGAAATCTCGCGCCACCTCCGACCGGATCCGCGCCCGCTCATCCGCCGGGATCGCGGATCCCGCCGGGCCGCCGGCCGCCTGATTGAAGGCTGCGAACCGAACGGCCACCTCACGCTGGAATGGCGGCATCTCGCTCGACCCGCTGCTGAAGGGCAGCCCCAAGAAGGGCGGTGGTAGGAGCGCCGGTAAGTCCCCGAGCTCCTCGAGCTGACCGGCCAACGGGTGCCGGCCCTCCCCGAACAGGCACCGCATCTGCTCCGCCGTCACAACATCGCCGGCGACCAGGCCGTGGATGCCGGCCATGCCCGAGCCCACCCAAACCCCAGGCGTTTCCCCTCGCTCGGTGTAGTACGACGCCAGCCCGACCCGGCCCTTGTGGGTAGCGTCCAGCGCAGCCACCTGCCGGGTCAGGTAGTCATATCCCGACCCGGCCGACAGCTTGTGGATACTCATCGTCACACCCGCCTGAAGGAGGGGGAACGTGCCAGAGGGTCAACGCGGGGCGGGGGTACGACCCGACGGTGCACCAGGTGTGTGGCGGATCGCTCCTTGCTAGATCGATGGGACGCTGCGGGGCTATCCCGCGGTGGCGCCTCTGCTCGACTCCCTTGCCTCGCCCGCCGCCGAGTTGAGGGGAGAGGGCCACCCTCGGCTGGGGTAGAGGCGGCAGATGCCGCTACGAGACAGGGCACTCCCTTCCGGTTAGCGGTGTTGGTATCGGGTCACCGCTGCCTCGGCGTGCACTTCGAACCTCCGCACTGGTGCCCCCATCAGAAGATTGGGCTGACCAGCCAAGGCCGGTCGAGACCGTGACGCCCTCTGAGTAGGCGGAAACCGGGTAGTCGCGGCGGGCGCTCAATACCACTCAGGCGCCACTGGCCGGGTCGAGGAACTGAGGGTGGGTGGGAGTCAACGCCACCAGCTAGCCGAGTCGGTTCCAGCTGGACAGCCGCTACAGCAAGGCGTGGTGCCGTGAGCGTGTGTACGGATGGCGAAGCGACACCGTCGGTCCACGCTCGGCAGAAACCAAGCTTGAGAGCCAGGCATCTACCGTGACAGGAAGCGCGGCGGAGCCGTCAGCCCTACCGAGTCGCGCTTCTCACGCCCTAGTCGAGACCTTCATTGCTTGAGCGCGTCGCCCACTGATCGGCCGCTGCACCCGAGCTGGTGGAACGCACTCGACGTGGGCAACCGCCCCCCGAGGCCTCGCCATGGACGCTATGCGAGGGTTCCCGACACCCGACCTAGCGGACATACGTCCATCACATCGGTCATGCGGCTATAGTCTTACGAGCCGTCCCCCCCTCCCCCCGGCCCGCTGAGGCTCTACCCTCCCTGACAAACCTCGTGTAATTTTGGAGCACCTGGAGAGTGACCGGGCTCGTGCTGCCTGTGGTTTCGGGAAGTCGACTCCGCCCATCCGATTGGCTCTTGGGACGATCGGGAGTGCGACTGCCGACCTAATTGGAATGAGTTGGTCTTGCGCGACGCAAGTGACGGGGGGCAAGGTGACACTTTCCTTATATCGAACGGCCGAGGGCGCTCTGGGCGATCATCGCGAGCAGCCAATCTTCTTGGTGTCTTTGCGCGCCCTCAGCGTCCATACTGGCTGCGACTACGAGTTGATATTCGATGAGAAGCTAGTTCGCAGGGTCGATAGAATGTTTGGGTCCCCGGCCGCCGCGCAGTTCAGGATAGATGCGGATGTTGAGGGCATCCGTCTCGCGATCCTTAATGTAGCTGCGGAGGCTCCCGAAGCGATCACAGATGCACAGATTCGGGAGCTCTGCGCCACATACTCTTCTGAGATTCGGAAGCCCTGGACAATCAATTTGCTTGACCTTGTGGAGAGTGAACAGCCAGTGGTCCAGGAATTACTAGACGCCATCGTGGAGTATTATGGTGTTGACTACTTCCGAGCCTTTGAGCGACATGGGGCCCTCACCGACCCGACCGGGCGCGAAGATCAAGAGGAGCAGCTCCGCCTCGCGTCTGGCCAGCGGCTGCCGCCCATGCACCCGGATCTCAGGGACATGCTGGCGTTCATCGCTCAATCGTCGACCAACGGAGACGTGCGAAGAGGCGGGGCAGTCGGTTCCGTCATCCGGGACCCCGTCACTGCCGCGTTCGAAGCTATCGGATCGCGCTGGATGTTCGAGCGCGCCATAGAGGCTGAGGATCTACCTTGGGCCATGAGTGCGGCGTTGTTGGCCATGGAAATCCATCCATTGGGGACCATTGGTTTACAGGTGATGGAGCTGCTTCTTACCATGCGTGCTGACAACCAGTTCGGTGATCTCGACTCTGAGGCGAAATGTCATTACTGTAGCGGCACCATCGATGCAGTGGCCATCAGTGCCGTGGTCCCAGCGCTTCGCTTGGGCCGCTGGATCTGCAGCCGACACAACAGGGAACCAGATTTATTTGGATGATCTTCATGACTTCGAGTACTTGAGCCGCAGGTGGGATCCATATCTTATTGAGGGTCGGGTCAACTGGCAGGAAAAGTCGGACTTCTTGCAGCGGATCGCCTATGGTGATGACGAGTTCGATCAGCCCGCCATACTTGAGCGCACGCAAATCGCGCTTTTCCTGCGGAGACGTTGGGGTCTGCCTGTCGTCCTCACCTCGCCGGAGGGACTTCAATCTAGTACTACGGCGCTTCACGGTGAGCAGAACGAAGCCCTCCAGCTGGGTCGCTTCAGTATCCGGCGCTTCTCCGGATTTCAGCGGGGTGATGGTTACCTCGTCGTGGACAAGAACCACTATCGACGCTCAGGCTTATGGATTCTGCTACACGAGCTCGGGCACGTCGCCCATCACGCCAGTACATTCACGGAGGCGAGCGACATCTATCGCGCCCTGGCGCGTAACCCAGCGGCCACTGGGGAATTTGGCAGGAGCTTGATCGGCAAGTTCTCCAGTCCAGTCATGGAGGATGACGCCGACCGCTTCGCGGCACACTGGCTGCTGCGTGGAAGGGTCGCCGGTTGGCGACCGGATTCTCACCTCGACGCACTTGGCTGGGCCGTCGCACGGCTGAGCATTGCATTCGACGGCTGCTACCCGGATGCCAGCACGAAAGCGAAAGCAGTTGTGCTGAACCGTGAGGGTGCGCAACTCCAGCAGATGATCAGTGGGGGCAGTGGTCCGCTAGGTCAAGCGCCAGACAGGAGAGCCGCCCATGCGGTCTTCGAGGCGGCAGGATTGCTGCAGGAGCCGACCAGTCCGCAACGGCTGGCCGAGTCGAGTCTCACTTCAGTAGGGAGTCTGCAATCGCCGTTGCGCACGATATACCCCGATGAGTTGGGCTCACTTGATTGGCGAAGGGAGTGGGATCCGATCTTGGTGCGGTCGCCGGGAGCTCGAGTTCGATACTACGTCGCCATCGCGCCCCGCGCGGCACTGTCGAATCCGAGTGATGATACAACATGTTTATGGAGAAGTGTATACCGAATGGACCGCATCAACGGCCGCGATCGCCCCCTTGAATCATGGTTGAGGCAGCACCGGGAATCACCCCATGCTGGACTGATGCTGTTCTTCCGAACTCCGGCTGAACGCTTGATCGATACGAACCAAGTGACTTTGGGAGATGAGTACGAATGAATGGCACCCTCACGATTGATGTTGAGAATTGGGAGCAGGAACCGCTCCTCGCAATCGGGCATGATCGACGAGTGGCGTTGCGTGCGACGCAGCGCAGTATCCTACTCCAGGGACTCCTTGATGTGCTTGGAGAGCGGGTGCGGATCGAGCCGCCGGTGAAGACGAGTATGGATCACACCGCCGCGAGTAGTGCTCCTCTTCTCATTCGCGGAACACGGATATTCATATCGCTCAGCGGGCTTCCGGGTAAATCAATTGCTAATGCCGTCAACCTTACGATCCTGTATTTGGGCGGAGCGCTAAATGGTCCGGCCGAGGCCGGCGTGGCGGGCGTTGCAAGCACCGTGCAGGCCTTCTATGAATCGTGCTTTCGCTTGTCCCCATGTCAACTTGAGCTCGTCCGCACAATCGCGGAACTCAAGCAGGTGTCCGGGTGCGTCACCGAAGAGGCCGCTAGTGCCGCGCTAGGTGATGACGTTCAGGAAGTCCTATCGGATCTACTGCGCGACGGCGTCGTAGTTGACGAGGGTGGTTGTCTCCGCATCACACTCTAGTTTAGATCAGCCATCGTGGCAGCCGCTGCACGTGCTCGCATATGCAATCGTTCCCCTCGCCCGATTCCCTTCGGGAAAATGCCTCTCGATCACCCGAAGCTCGCATCCTGGTTGCCACGATCCTTGTCCGGACGTCCACCACGGGGCGTCCGGGCGGTGGAGGCACCGACCCGTCTGCGGCGCTGCGGCTGCGGCACCCGCAGCCCTCGTCGGACCACAGCCGCTGGATCTTCTTGTGGTTACCCGCCAGACCTTCCGCGGGCGTGGCGAACGCAGCGGAACCACACCGCATGCTTCCGGGCATAGTCGCGGAGCCTCGGCGTAGGGCAGCATTCGGACCGGCCGCTGTCGTGGCGGTGGCTTGGTGGCGTTGCGTCCTCTCTGGTGCTGCCCGGTCACCCAGGCGAACCGTTCACCGAAGCCCATCACGTCGATGAGGTGGTGCACGGCTGCCCGTCGCCGGCGGATTGAGAGTTTCCCGAGACGATCTCCTCCAGCGCCGCCTTCCTCCAGCTCGACGTCAGCGAGCACCCGCTCAAGGTTCAGTTGTCAGGCTCGAGCTCTTTCAGCTACTTGCCGTCGTCGGCCTCCAACCCGCCGAACTAGTTCCGCCACCGGTAGTGCGTCTGCTTCGACACCTGCAGTTGGCGACAAACATCAGCGACTTCCTTGCCTTCACCGAGAGGCGGGTGCTTAAGTGAACTTACGGATCGCCTGCTCCGGTGTCTATCTCTTCCTCGTCGGTCATGGCGGGTCGACTCTTCCTGCCCAGAGGCTGGGCAGCAAGGCTCCCACTCGACCTGGATCAACCAGCAGGGGTCAGGCCCGAGGCACGGTCGCCAGCCTTTCGGCATCCCGTCGCCCTAGCGGCTCTCCACCCAGGTCGGGTCGACTTTCTGATCAAGCGGGGCCAGGTAGCGCCGGCCTGCTTGATGTTCCAGCTCTTGTTGGCGTCGAAAGCGGCAACGGGCAATCGACGCCAGGGCGGCGCACCACCGCCAGCCGCGCGGGTCGTCGTCGAGGTTGCGGCCGCCTTTGAGGTTGGCACTGGGTGAAGCCGGCTTCCGCGGACGAGGTGTACGGGGTCCGAAGCTGGTCGTCCTCACGGCCGGCTCTTGAACCTTGAGGCGTAACCCGGGACGCCGCGATCACGGCTACGGGCAGCCGGCATAGGGGCTTCTCCGCCGCTTGGCCTCGATGTGCCAAGAAGCGAGCTCAATCCTTCCGATGGCCCTGTGTGGACGAACCGGCGTGGCCTGGCCTAGACGAGCGGCGAGTGCCAGTCGGCGATGGGCGGCCCATCGTGGCGGCGTGGTCGTCCGCTCACGGCTGGGTCCCCGGATCGAACCTTCGGTGCGGGTGATCGCTGGAGGACTCCGAGCGCCTCACGGAAATGAGGTCACACTGTCCACAGGTTCTAGACGTCGCTGGCTGAAAGTCCGGCCGGAGGGAAAACTGCGACGGTCGAGCTCGATCGGGTCGGATAACTAGGCGAGTTGGAGGTTCGCGATGGAGAAGCTCTTGTTAACCACGCAGGAAGCGGCGGAGTCGCTGGGGGTGAGCCGGTCCCAGCTGTACGAGCTGATGCGCCGGCATGAGGTGGTAAGCATTCTGATCGGCCGGTCTCGCCGGATACCGGCGGCCGCCCTGCGCGAGTACGTGCAGCGACTCGCCGAGGACGCCTGGGTGGCATGAGTCGCCGGTCGAACGGCGAGGGCTCGGTCTATCGGCGCGCAGACGGACGCTGGACCGGTGCTCACTACGTGCTGCGTCCCGACGGCGGGCGGGTGCGGCGGGCGGTGTACGCGAGGACGCAGCGAGAGGCCGTGGCGAAACTCGCCCAGCTGGTGGCGAAGACGGCGGCGGGCGTGCCCCTGGCTGTGGAGGCGTGGACGGTGGAGTCCTATGCCTCGCACTGGATGGGTCATGTGGTGGCGCCCCGGCTGCGGCCGGCGACCATCTCGTCCTACCGGGCGACTTTGCGCTTGCACATCGTGCCGGGACTGGGTCGGTACCCGCTGCGCCGGCTGACGCCGACGCATGTCCGGGCGCTGCTGGCGGCAAAGCAGGAGGCTGGCCTGTCGGTGCGGTCAGTGCAGATCATCCACTCGACCTTGCGGGCCATGTTGGCGGAGGCGATGCGTGACGAGCTGGTGGAGCGGAACGTCGCTGCGCTGGTGCGAGCGCCTAGGGCGGAGCAGGTGGAGGTTCAGCCCTGGACGCCCGAGGAGGCAGGCATCTTCCTCCGGTCAGCGCGGGAGGACCGGCTCTACGCGCTGTTCGCGGTCGGTGTCGGCCTGGGAATGCGACGCGGCGAGCTGCTGGGCCTGCAATGGGCCGACGTCGACCTGGATCGTCGCGTGGTCCATGTGCGTCACAACGCGCAGCGGGTCTACGGCTACGGCATGGTGTTCGGGCCGCCGAAGTCCGCCAACTCACGCCGGGATATCCCGCTGCCGGCGGTGACGGTCAGGGTGCTGGAGGAGCACCGGAAGCGGCAGGAGTCGGAGCGTGCGGCGATGGAGCCGTACTGGCAGGACACCGGGCTTGTCTTTACGACGACGATCGGAACCGTCATTGAGCCGCGGAACCTGGCACGGGTGTTGGACGCACTGATCGCTGAGGCCGGGGTGCGGCGGATCCGGCTGCATGACATGCGGCACACGTGCGCTTCACTGCTGCTGGCGCAGGGGGTGCCGGCGCGGGTCGTGATGGAGGTCCTGGGGCACTCGCAGCTGGGGATCACGATGAACCTCTACTCGCATGTGATGCCGTCCGCGCTGCGCGAGGCGGCCGACGCGATCGACCGTGCGCTCGGAGGTCAGGAATGACCGTTGCTGTCAGCGTTGCTGTCACCCGGCCCTTCGACAGGCTCAGAATGCGGAGCGCAAGGCTGTGACTAGGCCAAACGTGGAGCTGACGGTCGGACTCGAACCGACAACCGCCTGTTTACAAGACAGGTGCGCTACCAATTGCGCCACGCCAGCACGCGTGCGCGACACAGCCTACTGACACCGGACTCCCGGCCAACGCTGCGCGACGAGCAGGCGAACGCCCGGTGCCGACGGGTCGACCAGGAGGTGGCGACAAGGGGCGCGGACCCCTGGTTATCGTGAGGCGATGCCACACCTCCGATCTGCGCTGCGGGCCTACGCCCTCGCCGTGCTCCTCGCCGTGTGCTCAGGGGTGGTGGCGGTCGTCGTCGCGGCGGAGTTCCAGCTGCCGCTGCGCGACCCGGACGGCTTCCTGGGCCCGGCGTGGGTCCGGCTGCCGGCGATCGTCGCGCTGTTCGTCGCCCTCGACGTGATCCCGCGCGCTATCCACCGACGACGGCACGTCCTGCACGTGCTGCGCGAGCGCTACGAGCCGGCGCGGGCCGCGCTGGTCGTCGTCGGGCTCGGCACCTTCTACCTCAGCTACGTCTCCTACCGGAACCTCAAGGGCGCGCTGCCCTTCGCCCGGCCGGAGGTGCAGGACAGCGACCTGCTCCTGCTCGACCGGCTGCTCGCGCTCGGCCACGACCCGTCGCACCTGCTGCACACCGCGCTCGGCGCCGGCGTCGCGGCCTACGTGCTGTCGGCGGTCTACCTCGTCTTCCTCGGCTTCGTGCCCTTCTCGGTGGTCGCGGCGCTGATCTGGCTGCGCGACGTCCGGGCGGCGTCCTGGTACGTCACCGCGCTGTGCCTCAACTGGATCCTCGGCACCGTCACCTACTACCTCGTCCCCTCCCTGGGACCGGTGTTCGTGCGGCCCGAGCGGTACGCCGACCTGCCCGACACCGGCGTCACCAGCCTGCAGCTGGGACTCGCCGAGACCCGGCTCGACGTCCTCATCAACCCCTTCTCGGCCGAGGGGATCGCCGGCGTCGCCGGGTTCGCGTCGCTGCACACCTCGGTCGTCTTCACCGCCGCGCTGGTCGCGCACAAGCTCGCGCTGCCGCGGGTCTTGCGCTGGACGCTCTGGGTGTTCCTGGCCCTCACCCTGACGGCCACCATCTACTTCGGCTGGCACTACCTCGTCGACGACCTCGCCGGTCTGGCGCTCGGAGCCAGCGCCGTCGCGATCGCCGGCTGGGCCAGCCGTGCCGTCGACATCGAGCTGTCCCGGGCGCACGTCCTCGAGGAGCAGCCGGTCACCAGCGGCGCGACCGTCGGCTGAGGGCTCAGCCCAGGCCCTGCAGCAGCCGCTCCAGGTGCACGGGTTCCAGCGGCAGCACCGGCATGAGGCGCAGCAGCAGCCCCGCCGCCGCCAGCGCCACCAGCCCGACACCCGTCCCGCGACCAACGGCAGCGGACCGCTCAACTGGAGGCCGGGGGGTCAGCAGGACCGCTGCGCACAGCGCCCCTACCGTCGCCAGCGCCCACCAGCGTCGGTAGTCGATGCCGACCACCGACAGCGCCAGCGCGACCGCCACCGAGCCGACCACGAGCAGCCGGAAGGTCCGGTCGGACCGCGAAGGCCCCAGCAGCCGCCAGACCAGGCCCAGCAGCAGCAGGTGCACCGCCGCCCAGAGCGCCGTCGTCACCAGCACGCTCGGCACCGAGGTCGTCGCGTCGTAGGCCCTGAGGTTGTCGAGCAGCCCGTGGCCGAGCCGGGAGACGGCGTCGTGGTCCGCCGGCCCGCGCGGCAGCGGCTCGGGCGGACCCACCCCGGCCGCCGCGGCGTCGCCCCGCGCCCGCAGGATCGCAGCGGACGGCACGGGGACGACCGCGCTGAGCACGGCCAGCGCCACCCCGGGCAGCACCGCCAGCGCCGGCCACGGCACCCGGGCCGTCGGGAACGCCGACCGCAGCGCCAGCCAGGCCAGCGGCAGCACGAGCACGGCGAGCAGCTCCTCCGCCCCGACGGCGGCCGAGGTCAGCACCACCACGAGAACGACGGCGAGCAGCGGGGGCAGCCGGGCCCACGGCAGCGTCACCAGGAGCACGGCCACCAGCACGCCGAGCGCGTCCGGCCGGCCGAGGTCACGGGCGGTGTGGGACACCCCGAGCGGCGTGACCAGCACGGCGGCGGCCACGGCCAGGGCGGTCCCGCGGTCCGGGGCCCGGCGGGCCAGCGCCACCGCCAGCACGACCAGGGCCGCGATCCCGGCCACCGTCAGCCCGACGCCCGCTGCGTTCGCCAGTGCCAGGCTCGGGGGACCGCCCGCCACCGCCCGCAGCACCGCGCCGGGCAGGCCACGGCGGACGAAGCCGTCGTCGTAGCCCAGCCACCACAGCGGGGCGACGTAGGGGGTCATGGGGTCCGGCCGGAGGGCACGGACGACCAGGGCGACCGCCGTGGCCACCAGCACCACGGCCGTCAGCAGGACGGCCGCGCCGAGCGCGAGGCCCGGCACCCGGCCGGAGGGCGCACCCGCCCAGGGAGGGCGCGGCCCCGCCGGGCCAGAGCCCACCGGCCTAGCCGCCGACGCCCGGACCGGCCAGGAAGACGGTCCCGGTCCCGCTGACGACGAGCTCCTCACCCGCCCGGGCGAAGGCCGACTGACCGCGGCCCAGCCGCAGGTCGTCGGACGCGCCCTCGACGACGACCTCGCCCTCGGTCACCAGCAGCACGCGCGCGGCACCGGTGCCGGGTACCTCGACGACGGTCTCGCGCGGCTCGAGGCGCCAGAGGGCGAACTCGGGCGCCGGCGTGGGGTAGCGCCAGCAGCCGGGCGCCTCCTCGACGGGCTCGACGTAACCGGGGAAGCCGGGGGTGAAGTCGAGGATGGCGAGCAGCTCGTCGACGTCGACGTGCTTGGGGGTCAGCCCGCCGCGCATCACGTTGTCGGAGTTGGCCATGATCTCCACGCCGCCGCCGTGCAGATAGGCGTGCAGGTTGCCGGCGGGCAGGAACACCGCCTGATGCGGCGTCAGGGAGACCCGGTTCATCAGCAGCCCGGCCAGCACGCCGGGGTCGCCGGGGTTGTGCGCGGCCAGCTCCTGCGCGGTCCGGGCGAAGAGCGCGACCTCGTCGTCCGGCGCGTCGAGCGCCGCCGCGGCCGCCGCCACCTGCCCCACGACGTCCCGCTCGTCCCCGCTCAGCCGCAGCAGCCGCGCGAAGACGGCGGCCAGCCGCTCGTCCGGCGGTGTCGACTCCTCGGCCAGGGGAGCGACCAGCTCCAGCGCCGCCGGCACCCCCAGCTGGGCGAACAGGGCGTGGGTGGCGTCGGGGTCGCGGAAGCCGCAGAGCGCCTCGCTGTCCTGCAGCGCGCAGAGCATCTCCGGCTTGGGCCACGTGTCCTTGTAGAGCCGGTCGGAGGCATCGAGCGCGACGCCCGCCTCCTCCTCGCGGGCGTAGCCCTCCTCGGCCTGCGCCCGCGTCGGGTGCGCCTGCAGCGACAGCGGCTTGTCGGCCGCCAGCACCTTGAGCAGGAACGGCAGCCCGTCGCCGAAGTCGCGCACGACCGCGGCGCCCACCATACCGGCCGGGTCCGCGGCGATCACGTCGGTGAGCGGGCGGTCACCCAGCGTCGACGGGGCCGAGGTGTGCGCACCCAGCCAGAGCTCGGCCTGCGGCTCGCCGGTCGGCTCCTCGCCCAGCAGGGCGGGGATGAAGGTCCGCGAGCCCCAGGCGTAGGGCTGCCGGACCCCGGTCAGCAGCTCGGCCACGTCAGGCGCTCGTCCGGGCCGGGGCGCCGACGGCGCCCTGCCAGCGGCTGAGCGTCCGGGACACCGCGAGCGTGTCGGACCACGGCACCAGCGGTGACTCGACGTCGCCGGCCCGCAGGCAGCGCATGACCTCCTGCGCCTCGAACGTGTAGCCGCCGCCCGGCCATGAGGCGACCAGCTCCTCGGGGGCGTCGGTGCCGTCGCGCCAGACCGTCAGCTCGGCCGGCCGCAGGAACATGTCGTCGAACATCACGCGGCCCTTGGTGCAGTACACGCTGAGCCGGTTGGGCAGGTTGGCCCGCAGGGTGCAGAGCACGGAGGCCGTGGCGGCCCCGCGCTCGGCCGTCGCCGGGTAGGTCAGCAGGGCCGCGGCGTGGTCGTCGACGCCGGTGGCCGCGGCGGTGCCGGAGCCCAGCACCTCGGCGGGCTCGCCCAGGAAGAGGTTGACGGCGTGCACCGGGTAGACGCCGGCGTCGAGGATCGCGCCGCCCGCCTGCGCGGGGTCCAGCAGGCGGTGGCTGTCGGGGCCGTCGAAGGCGAAGCCGAACTGGGCGTCGACGTGGCGGACCTCGCCCAGCTCACCGGAGGCGACCAGCTCGGCCGCGTGCCGGATCAGCGGGTGGGTGCGCGTCCACATCGCCTCCATGACGAACAGCCCGCGCTCGCCGGCCAGGGCCAGCAGCTCCTCGGCCTGCTCCGGGGTCACCGTCAACGGCTTCTCCACCAGGACGGCCTTGCCGCCCTCCAGGCAGAGCTTCGCGGAGGGGTAGTGGTCGTTGTGCGGGCTGGCGACGTAGACGACGTCGACGTCGGGGTCGGCGGCCAGCTCCTCGTAGGAGCCGTGGCTGCGGCGGAAGCCGTACTCGTCGGCGAAGGCGGCGGCCTTGTCGGCCGAGCGCGAGCCGACCGCGACCAGCGACGCCTCCTCGGGCAGCAGGGCCAGGTCCTTCGCGAGGACGGAGGCGATGTGGCCGGTGCTGAGGATGCCCCAGCCGGTCGTGGGAACGTCGGCGTCAGTCACCCCTCCATCGTGTCGCATGCCGCCGACAGCGGGCACGTCGGTCCGGCGCCCGGCGGTCCGCCGCGCTGAATGACACCGGTGTGGTTTGGCCCTACGATGGCGGCATGGTCAGCGCCTCGAACCCGTCGCTCGAGAGCAGCGAGCCCTTCGGGGCGCTCAGCGAGCGCGACGCCGAGATCCTCGCCTTCGAGCGGCAGTGGTGGAAGTTCGCCGGGGCCAAGGAGCAGGCGATCCGCGACACGTTCCAGATGTCCGCGACCCGCTACTACCAGGTCCTCAACGCCCTCATCGACAAGCCGGAGGCCCTGGTCCAGGACCCGCTGCTGGTCAAGCGGCTCCGCCGGCTGCGGGCCACCCGGCAGCGCAACCGGTCCGCCAAGCGGCTCGGCATCGACCTCACGATCGACTCCTAGGTCTCCCGCCGGGGCGGACGCCGCCCCGTCAGCAGGGTCCGGACGACGGGACCCAGCGGCCGCACCGGCAGCTCCCGGTAGCCGCCGCGCACCAGCCCCGCCCCCCGCTCGAACGCGTTGGCCGCCGCCCGGTCCCCGGTGCGCAGCACCGACCACGCCATCGCGACGCCGTAGGCGGGCAGGAACGGCAGCCCCGCGCACCAGAACCACTGCCAGCTGTGCCGCTCCTCGTGCTCCAGCAGGCCGGGCCGGTGGCGGTCCCAGCGCCCCGCCGTGAGGAGCACGTCGCCCACGGTGAACGCGCCCGCCACGGGGAACGGGAGCCGGTAGCCCTCGGCCAGCAGCAGGCCGCGCGGACCCGGCCGGACGCTCGCCCGGCCCAGCCGTGCCACTGCCATCCCCAGGGCGGTGCTGAGGTTCACGGCGTTCCCCAGTCGGCGGATCCGGTCCTGTCGCGCGAGGCGTCCCGCGGTGCCCGAGGTCATGGCAGCACCGTAGCCCCCGCCTGGCGTCCCGGATGCTGGACGGCGTTCCCACCCACTGGGACCTCGATGTGCCTCCGCCGGGGCCCCCGCGTAGGGTTTGTGACGTTCATCCAGAGGGGATGAGGGAACGGCCCTTTGACTCCCCGGCAACCGCCTGACCAAGCAGGAACGGTGCCAACTCCGCCGTGGTCGAACGTCGGCCACGACAGATGAAGAAGGAACAGCCATGACTGCGCTCGCCACCCCGTCCACCACCGCGGCAGGGGTGCCCGCTCCCGCCGGCGTCCGGCCCGGAGCCTTCGGCAACGCCACGCACCTCGTCTGCCGGGCCTGCGGCGAGAAGAGCTCGCTCGGCCCGTTCTACGCCTGTCTGGAGTGCTTCGGCCCCCTCGAGGTGGGCTACGACTTCCCGACCATCACCCGCGAGCAGCTCGAGGCCGGCCCCAAGAGCATCTGGCGCTACGCCCCGCTGCTGCCGGTCCCCGCCGACATCGCCTCCTTCCGCTCGACCGACCCGGGCTACACCCGGCTGCTGGACGCGGCGAACCTCGCCGCCGACCTCGGCCTGCGCAAGCTCTGGGTCAAGGACGACTCGGGCAACCCGACGCACTCCTTCAAGGACCGCGTCGTCGCCGTCGCCCTCTCCGCCGCCCGCGAGCTGGGCCTGCACGTGCTGGCCTGCCCCTCGACCGGCAACCTGGCCAACGCCGTCGCCGCCGCCGCCGCCCGCGCCGGCATCAAGAGCGTCGTCTTCGTGCCCGAGAACCTCGAGCAGCAGAAGATCATCGCCTCCGCCGTCTACGACACCACGCTGATCGCGGTGCAGGGCAGCTACGACGACGTCAACAAGCTGGCCAGCGAGATCGCCGCGGAGGAGGAGGGCTGGGCGTTCGTCAACGTCAACGTCCGCCCCTACTACTCCGAGGGCTCGAAGACGCTGGCCTACGAGATCGCCGAGCAGCTGGGCTGGCGGATCCCCGACCAGCTGGTGATCCCGGTCGCCTCCGGCTCGCAGCTGACCAAGATCGACAAGGGCTTCACCGAGCTCGTGACGCTGGGCCTGGTCGAGGACAAGCCGTGGAAGATCTACGGCGCCCAGGCCACCGGCTGCTCGCCCATCGCCCAGGCCTACCGTGCCGACCTCGACTTCGTGCCCCCGGTCAAGCCGGACACCATCGCCAAGTCGCTGGCCATCGGCAACCCGGCCGACGGCCCCTACGTGCTGGACGTCATCCGCCGCACCGGCGGGCTGATCGCCGACGTCGACGACGAGACCGTCGTGGCCAACATCCTGCGGCTGGCCCGCACCGAGGGCGTCTTCGCCGAGACCGCCGGCGGGGTCACCGTCGGCGTCACCGCGAAGCTGATCGAGGACGGCGTCCTCGACCCCGACGCCGAGACGGTCGTCATCAACTCCGGCGACGGCCTCAAGACCCTCGACGCCGTCAGCAGCCGTGTCGGCCCGAAGACCACCATCCCGCCCCGCTACGACGCCTTCACCGACTTCTGGAAGGAGCTCGACCGATGAGCGCCACCGTCCGCATCCCCACGATCCTGCGCACCTACACCGCCGGGGCCGGAGAGGTGAGCGCCGACGGCGGCACCCTCGCCGAGCTGCTCGACTCGCTGGAGACCAACCACCACGGCATCCGTGCGCGGATCCTCGACGACGCCGGCCAGCTGCGCCGCTTCGTCAACGTCTACGTCGGCGACGAGGACGTCCGCTTCTCCGGCGGCCTCGAGGCCCCGGTGCCCGAGGGCGCGAAGGTCTCGATCATCCCGGCCGTCGCCGGGGGCTAGGCCGCTCGCAGCGCGCTCAGGGCGTCCAGCCCCAGCAGCACGCCGATGATGCCGACCACCCAGGCGCCGGCCCCGGAGGTCCGCCTGGCCAGCCACGCCTCGACCCGCGCCAGCCGCGGCTCGAGGCGCTGGCCGCCGGCGACCCGGACCACCAGCAGCACCAGGGCCGGCAGCAGCATGACGAGGACGTAGCCGCCGAGCACGGCCAGCCGGGTGCCCAGCCCCGTGTCCGAGGCCACGATCAGCCCGACCGCCCCGAGGTAGGGGAGCATCGAGGCCACCTCGACCGCCCCGGCGGCCAGCGCCACCCCGACGACCACGGGCAGCCGCGCGTCGGCGCCCAGGGCCCGCGAGCGCCAGCGTGACGGCGCGGCCGGCGGCAGGCCCCGCCGGGCCCGTCGCCCCGCCACGGCCTTCGGGTCGAGGACGAAGGACAGCACGACCAGCCCGACGCCGAGGCCCAGCTGCGCGATCCGGGCCGCCCGGGTGTCCAGCAGCGGACCGACGACGGCCAGGGCCGCCTCGGCCCCGAGCAGCAGCAGCACCCCGACGCCGACGTAGAACAGCCCGAGGGTGAGCAGGTGGACGACGACGTTCCGCGTCCGCACCCGCGGGCTGAGCAGCATCATCAGCGGCAGCACCAGGGTGCCGAAGCTGGTCGAGTCGACCAGGGCCAGCCCGACGAGGGCTCCGAGGACGGCGAGGGTCATCTGCTGCTCCTGTTTTAGTACGACTGTGCGACAACCTTAGCAGCACGGCTGTGCTATAAAGGCCCCGTGCCGAAGGTGGTGGACCACGAGGAGCGCCGGCAGGACATCGCCCGGGCGACCTGGCGGGTGCTGACCCGGGACGGCGTGGCCGCGGTCTCGGTGCGGTCGGTGGCGGCCGAGGCGGGCATCTCGACCGGCGCCCTGCGGCACTACTTCGCCGACCAGGCGTCCCTGCTGCTCTTCGCCGCCGAGCACACGGTGCGTCGCATCGGGGACCGGATGTCGCGACTGCTGGCTGAGGGGCAGCAGCCCCCGCTGGAGGTCGCGCAGGCGCTGCTGGAGCAGCTGCTGCCGCTGGACGAGGAGCGGTGGACCGAGACGGCGGTCTACTTCGGCCTCATCGACCTGACCCGTCTCGCGCCCGGGCACCAGGAGTTCCGGGGCTGGGCCTTCCGGGAGGGCCGGCGGCTCGTCCGCGCGCTGGTGCTCTGGCTGGCCGGTGGTCCGGCCCCGGACGCCGATCTGCTGACCCGGACCGGCGGCCCCCTGGGCGAGCCGCTCGCGGACCCCGAGCTGGAGGCGCAGGCCCTCGCCGTGCAGGTGCTGGTCGACGGCCTGGCCGTCCAGGGGCTGCTCTACCCGCAGCTGATGGACGCCGCCGCCCTCCGTGCCGTCCTGCGCCGCGAGCTCGAGCGGGTCCCGCTCAGCGCGGGCCCGTCGTCCTGACGTCGGGGTAGGTGGCCAGCAGCTCCTGCGCCACCGCCACCATCTGCTCCAGCAGCTCGGGCGGGGCCAGGGCGCGGACGGCCGAGCCGAGGCCGGCGAGCACGCCGACGGTCGAGCGGAGCACGTGCACCTCGACCTCGAACACCACCGGCGGCCCGGGGTCCAGGACGCGCGGCCGGCTCGCCCCCTGGCCGGCCAGCAGGGTGAGGGCCAGCTCGTAGCGGGCCGGGTCGCAGGCCAGCCGGACCGTGTGCGTCGGCGGGGACGCGAAGCCGGCGCGCAGCTCGGACCACAGCGCCGCCAGGTCGAGGTCCGCCGGACGCCGGCTCGGCTCGTCCAGCACCGTCGCGGCGAGGACCCGGGAGACGCGGTAGGACCGGGGCCGGCCGCGGTGCGCGGCGATCAGGTACCAGGTGCCGGCGGCCTGCAGGAGGCCGTAGGGGTCGACGGTGCGGACGCCGGTCCCGCGGGGGTCGCGGGGCTGATAGGTCATCCGCAGCCGGCGGTCGCCCAGCACCGCCTGCTGCACGGCGTCGAACTGCCCCCGCTCCTCGGGTGCTCCCCACCAGCCCGCGGTGTCGACGAGCACCCGGTCGCTGATCCGGGCGGCCGAGCGGCCGTGCTCGGGCGGCGCCGAGCCCGCGACCTTGCGCAGCGCCGACGCGAGCGGTCCGGCGAGGCCGAGCGACTCGGCCGGGACGCGGCCGGCCAGCAGCAGGGCCTGCACCTCCGCGGCCGTCAGCTCCTCGACGGCCGGCCGGTAGCCAGGGAGCAGGGAGAAGCCGCCGTGCCGTCCCCGCTCGGCCACGACGGGCACGCCGGCGGTGGACAGCGCCTCCACGTCGCGCAGCACCGTCCGCGGCGTCACCTCGAGGCGCCGGGCGAGCTCCGCGGCGCTCAGCCGGCCGTGCTGCCGCAGCAGCCCGACGAGCTGGAGCAGACGGTCGGCGCGCACGTCCCGAGGATGGCAGAGAAACATGACAGCAGGTGTCAGGTATGGCGTTCGAGGATGGTCGCAGACGGTCCCGCCGGGGCCGCGACCACCAGGAGGACCGCCATGACCGCCACCGACGTCCACGCCCCCCGCACCGCCGCCGACGACCCCCGCGCCGCCCTCGCCCGGACCCAGGCCTGGGTCGCCGGCCTGCTGGACGGCCTCACGGCGGAGCAGCAGGCGCTGCCGACGCCCTGCGACGCCTTCGACGTGCAGGCCCTCGTCGCCCACCTCTACGGCGTGGCCGACCGGGTGGAGGCGATGGGCCACGGGCAGCCGGCGGCGTCGGTGCCCGCCTTCGTCGAGGAGCTGCCGGACGACGTGGCCGCCGGCTACCGCGAGCGCGCCCGGTGGTCCCAGGTGGCCTGGGCCGACGACGCCGCGCTGACCCGGGTGGTGCTCGCGCCCTTCGGCCCGCTGCCGGGGCACCAGGTGATCGGGGTCTACGTCAGCGAGCAGCTGACGCACGGCTGGGACCTCGCGGTGGCCACGGGGCAGCCCGCCGAGGCGCCCGCGGACCTGGTGGCGCTGGCGGAGCGGTCCATCCGGACGGTGCTGGACCCGCTGCCGCGCGGCGGCGTCGTGCCCTTCGGCCCGGCCGTGCCGCCCGCGGCGGGGTCCGGGCCGACCGCGCGGCTGGCCGCCTACCTGGGCCGGACGGCGCCGTCGGCGGCCTGAGCGCACCGCCGCCGGGGGCTCCGTCCCCAGGCCTGGGTACGCACTCGTCCACAGGCCGCGGCGCGCGGCGGTCGTCGTCGGCGCGGACGGGCAGACTGGGAGGCATGTCAGCACCTGCTCTCCGCACCCCCGCCGCCACCGTCCTGGCCCGCACCATCACCGCGATGGCCGGGCCGGAGGCCACGCCGCGCGAGGACCAGGTCCGCGCCGTCGAGGAGCTCGTCGAGCGCGGGCGGCGGGTCCTCGTCGTCCAGGCCACGGGCTGGGGCAAGTCGGCGGTCTACTGGGCGGCCACCGCGGCGCTGCGGGAGCGGGGGGCCGGCCCGACGCTGGTCGTCTCGCCGCTGCTCGCGCTGATGCGCGATCAGATCAGCGCCGCCGAGCGGGCCGGGCTGCGGGCGGCGACGGTCAACTCCACCAACATCGACGACTGGGCACGGGTGATGGGGGAGCTCCGCGGCGGGCAGCTCGACGTGCTGCTCATCTCCCCAGAGCGGCTCTCCAACCCCATCTTCGCCGCGCAGCTGCCCGACCTGCTGGGCTCGTGCGGGATGCTCGTCATCGACGAGGCGCACTGCGTCTCGGACTGGGGCTTCGACTTCCGCCCCGACTACCAGCGGCTCACCCGCACCCTGCTCGCGCTGGCGCCGGGCACCCCGGTGCTGGCCACCACCGCCACCGCCAACGAGCGGGTGACGGCCGACGTCGCCGCCCAGCTGGGCGACGAGACCGTGACGCTGCGCGGCTCGCTGGCCCGGGCCTCGCTGCGGCTGGCCGTGGTGCCCCAGCTGACGGTGCTGCAGCGCTACGCCTGGGTCGCCGAGGCGCTGCGCTCGCTGCCCGGCTCGGGCATCGTCTACGTGCTCACCGTCGCCGAGACCGAGCGGGTGACCGGTTTCCTGCGCGAGCAGGGCCTCGACGTCGCCGCCTACTCCGGCCAGACGCCCAACCGGGAGGAGCTGGAGGACCGGCTGCGGGACAACCAGGTCAAGGCGCTGGTCGCCACCTCGGCGCTGGGCATGGGTTACGACAAGCCCGACCTGGCCTTCTGCGTCCACCTCGGCTCGCCGGGCTCACCCGTGGCCTACTACCAGCAGGTCGGCCGCGCCGGCCGCGCACTCGACGACGCGCTGGCGGTGCTGGTGCCGGCCGAGGCCGACGAGCGCATCTGGGAGTACTTCGCCACGGCGGGCATCCCCGACGAGCACCAGGTCGAGCGGATCCTCGATGCGCTGGGCGAGGAGCCGCAGACGGTGCCCGCGCTGGAGTCCGCCACCGGGATGCGGCGCGGCAAGCTCGAGAGCACGCTGAAGATCCTGGCCGTCGACGAGGCGGTCGAGCGGCGCGCCGGCGGCTGGGTGGCCACCGGCAAGGCCTGGTACTTCGACGACGCCAAGTGGGCGGCGCTGCGCAAGGTGCGGGCGGCCGAGGCCGACCTCATGCGCTCGTACGCGCACGGCGAGGGCTGCCTCATGCGCTTCCTCCAGCAGGCCCTCGACGACCCGGACCCCCGCCCGTGCGGCCGCTGCTCGGTGTGCACCGGGGAGCTGCCGGCCCCGGGGGCCGAGCCCGACCCGGAGATCGTCGCCGACGCCGCCCGGTACTTCCGGGGCCAGGACGTCGTCGTCGAGCCCCGCAAGCTCTGGGCCAGCGGCCTGCCGGGCCACAAGGGCAAGATCGGCTTCGTCTCCCCGGGGCGGGCGCTGGCCTTCGCCGACGACCCGGCCTGGGCCGAGCAGCTCGGCCGGATGTGGCAGCAGGACGCCCCGGCGTCACCGGAGGTGCTGGCGGCGATGGTGCAGGTGCTCACCCGCTGGTCGAAGAGCTGGCAGCGCCCCGTCGCCGTCGTCCCCATGCCGTCGCGCCGCTACCCGGCGCTGGTCGGCTCCGTCGCCGAGCACATCGCCCGGGTGGGCCGGCTGCCGCTGGTCGACGCCCTCGCGGTCAGCGGTCCCGCCCCGGCTGTCGACGCCTCCAGCTCCACCCGGGCGCAGGACCTGCTGCGGACCACGACGCTGCAGCCCGGCGTCTCCTTCGACGGGCCGGTGCTGCTGGTCGACGACCGGATCCGCAGCCGGTGGACGCTGACCGTGGCGGCCTCGCTGCTGGCCGAGGCGGGGGCGACGACGGTGCTGCCGCTCGCCCTGCACCAGCTGCCCTGAGGGCGGCGCCGCAGCGGCTCGGAGGACCGAGCGCGGGAGGGCCCACGGGTCGGGCACCGGCGGCACCCGGCCGACCGGCTAGCCTCTCGAACCAGCCGACGGCGTCACGGGTCGCGGCGACCGGAGCGGAGGATCAGATGCTGGTCGGGGTCGACTGGGGCGGGACCAAGATCGAGGCGGTCGCGCTCGGCGAGGACGGCGAGCAGGTCGCCCGGGTGCGCGAGAGCACGCCGTTCTCCGACTACGAGGGCTGCCTGGCCCTCATCGCGCGGCTGGTCGCGCAGGTGGAGACCACCGCCGGCCGGACGGGGACCGTCGGCGTCGGGCTGCCGGGCAGCCTCGACCCGCGCACCGGCCTGGCCAAGGGGGCCTCCTCGACCTGGCTGAACGGCCGCCCGGTCGAGGCCGACCTGGTCCGGGTGCTCGGGCGTGAGGTCCGGACCTCCAACGACGCCGACTGCTTCGCCGTCTCGGAGGCCGTCGACGGCGCCGGCGCGGGCCACCGCGTCGTGCTCGGGGTGATCATCGGCACCGGGACCGGGGCCGGCATCGCCATCGACGGCCGCGCCCACCACGGGCCCAACAACAGCGCCGCGGAGTACGGCCACAACCAGCTGCCGCGGCCCGACGTCAGCGAGATCCCCGGCCCCGCCTGCTACTGCGGCCGGCGCGGCTGCGTGGAGCGCTGGGTGTCGGGTCCCTCGTTCGCCCGCGACTACTTCCAACACGCCAGCGTCGACCTCGCCGACCCGCCCCGGCTGAGCGCCGAGGAGATCCTCGAGCAGGTCCGCGCCGGCCACCGGCTGTCCCGGCTGGTCTGGGACCGCTACCTGGATCGGCTGGCCCGGGGGCTCTCGGTCGTCGTCAACACCCTCGACCCCGACGTCATCGTGCTGGGCGGCGGGATGTCGAACATCCCCGAGCTCTACGACGAGCTGCCGTCCCGGGTGGCCGACGCCACCTTCTCGCCCTGCTTCTACACCCCGATCCTGCCCGCGGCGCACGGCGACTCCAGCGGGGTCCGGGGCGCGGCGTGGCTCTGGAAGGACTGACGTGCACGACGACGACCTGACCCGGCTGGCCTTCGCCACCGAGCTGATCCGCGAGGCCGGCGCCGTGGCGCTCGGCTACTTCGGCCGCCTCTCCACCCTCACCGTCAACAGCAAGGGGGTGCAGGACGTCGTCTCCGAGGCCGACGTCGCGGTCGAGAACCACCTCAAGGGCCGGCTCGCCGACCGCTTCCCGACCGACGCCTTCCTGGGCGAGGAGACCGGCCACGCCGACTTCCCCGGCAGCACCGGCATCTGGGTGGTGGACCCCATCGACGGCACCCAGCCCTTCGTCAGCGGCCTGCCCACCTGGTGCATCTCGATGGCCTACGTGCGCGACGGCGCCGTGCTGCTGGGCCTGGTGCTCAACCCCGTCGCCGACGAGCTGTTCGCCGGCGGCGACGGCGTCCCGGCCACCCTCAACGGCGAGCCGGTCCGGCCGCACCCCGGCGCCTCGCTGGCCGACGGGCTCACCTACCTGGGGTACTCGCCCCGGGTGGCCGCGGACCAGGTCGTGCCCGTGCTGGACCGGCTGCTCCGGGCCGGAGGGATGTTCGTCCGCAACGGCTCCGGCGCCCTCGGGCTGTGCGACGTCGCCTGCGGGCGGCTGATCGGCTACGTGGAGCCGCACATCAACAGCTGGGACTGCCTGGGTGCCGTGGCCGTCCTGCACGCCGCCGGTGCACGGGTCAGCGACTTCCTCGCCGGCGACGGCCTGCTGCAGGGCAACCCGATCGTCGCCGGGCCGCCGGCGGTCTACGACGACCTGGTCGCCGTGCTGGGGGACGCCCGCCGCTGACGCCGGAGCCCGCTCCTGAGCCCTTCGACGGGCTCAGGGAGCGGAGTCCGTGCTCCGCCGCCCCGGCCCTTCGACAGGCTCAGGGAGCGGGCTCGGGGCGTGACGGCCTCAGCTGCCGAGCAGCCAGCCGACGTCGCCGGTGAGGGCGTCGGCGGCGGCCGGGCCCCAGCTGCCGTCGTCGTAGAGCTGGATGGCCGGGCGGGTGTCGGCCTGCACCGGGGCGAAGGCCTGGAAGGCGGCCTCGAGGCCGGCGGAGCTGGTGAACAGCGACCGGTCGCCGGCGAACACGTCGTAGATCAGCGAGGTGTAGGCCGTCATCGAGCCGGCGGAGACGTTCTCCAGGTGCAGCGTGCTGCAGCTCTCGGCCGGCACGGGCTCGGGGCCGGGCTTCTTCACCGTCATCTGGATCTCGATCGCGCCGTTGCCCTTGAGGTCGAAGATCAGGGCGTTGGTGCTGGCGCCGCCGGAGTGCACCGGGCCGTCGGTCGGCTTGAAGATCAGGCTGACCCGCTGGGCGCTGGTGGCCATCATCTTGCCGGTGCGCAGCAGGAACGGGACGCCCTGCCAGCGGTCGGTGTCGATCCACAGCCGGGCGGCGACGAAGGTGTCGGTGTCGGAGTCGTCCGGCACGCCCTCGGTGGCGCGGTAGCTGCGGTACTGCCCCAGCACGACCTCGGAGGGGTCGAGCGGTCGGAACGCGGCGATGACGGACTCGCGGGCGTCCTGCAGGTCCTCGGCGGCCATGCTCAGCGGCGGCTCCATGGCCACCTGCGCCGCCACCTGGAACAGGTGGGTGACGAGCATGTCCAGCGCGGCGCCGGTCTCGTCGTAGAAGCCGGCGCGGTCGGCGATGTCCAGGGTCTCGGGGACGTCGATCTGCACCTGGGCGAGGTGCTCCTTGCTCCAGGTGTCGTTGAACAGCCGGTTGCTGAAGCGCACCAGGTGCAGGTTCTGCGTCGCCTCCTTCCCCAGGAAGTGGTCGATGCGGTACACCTGCTCCTCGTCGAAGACCGAGTGCACCAGCTCGTCCAGCTCGTGGAAGCTGTCCAGGGAGACGCCGAAGGGCTTCTCGTAGACGGCCTTGGAGCCCGGGCCGAGGTCGTGCGCCTTGATGGCGCGGGTGGTCTTCTCGAACGCCGAGGGCGGGATGGCCAGGTAGTGGATGATCCGGCGGTCCTGGCCCAGGTCGTCCTCGGCCTCGCGGATGACGTCCAGCAGGCTGCCCGGGTCGTCGTGGGTGAAGCCGCCGCCGGCGAACAGCACGTTGGGCGCGAAGCCCTTCCAGGCCTCGGCCTCGGGCGGGGTGGCGAACTCGCTCAGCGCGTCGAAGATGTGCTGCTGGAAGTCCAGGTGGGAGACGTCGCCGCGGCCGTTGCCGACGAGCTTCCAGCGCTTGGGCAGCAGGCCGCGGGTGTAGAGCTCCCAGAACGCGGGCAGGACCAGCCGCTTGGCCAGGTCCCCGGTCCCGCCGTAGAGGATGATGACGGTCGGCTCGTCGCTCGCGGAGCCCTGCTCGGACGTCTGGTTCTCAGCCACCCCAGCAGTATGCCGTCCGTCCCCGGACGCCCGGAGCGGGCCTCCACCGCTGGACACCGTTGTCAGGTGGCTCTCGTCACACCGTCCGGGACAGCCGCCTCTCAGCCGGTCCTCAGGCCGGGCTCAGCGCGGGAAGTCCTCCACGCGGAGCGTCTTCGTCGAGCCGTTGCGGTCCTGGTAGCGCACCGTCAGGCCGTCCGGTCCGCCTCCGCCGCGGACGACCGGCCGGGCCTCGGGCACCGGGCTGGCGCTGGGGCCGGCGGGGGCGCTCGGATCGGCCGCGGGGGTGCTGCTGGCCGGGGCCGGCGTCGGGGCGCTGACCGGCTCGCCACCCGCCGTGCAGGCGGTGGCGGCGAGGCCGGCGAGCAGCAGCGCGCCGGCGGTCCGGAGGAGCGTCATCGCCTCCAGGCTAGGCGGCTCCGTCAAGGGCCGGTGGACGACGGCGGGCCCGGCTGGGAGCCTGGCCGGGTGGACACCAAACCCGTCGCCTGCTGGCTGACCGACATGGACGGCGTGCTCGTGCACGAGGAGCAGGCCCTGCCGGGCGCCGCCGACTTCATCGCCGCTCTGCAGGAGCACCAGCGGCCCTACCTGGTGCTGACCAACAACTCGATCTTCACCGCCCGCGACCTGCGGGCCCGGCTGCTGGGCAGCGGCATCGACGTGCCGGAGGCCTCGATCTGGACCTCGGCCCTGGCCACCGCGCAGTTCCTCGCCGACCAGGACGCGGGCGGCTCGGCCTACGTCATCGGCGAGGCCGGGATGACCTCGGCGCTGCACGACGTCGGGTTCGTGCTCACCGACCGCGACCCCGACTACGTGGTGCTGGGGGAGACCCGCACCTACTCCTTCGAGGCCATCACCCGGGCCATCCGGCTCATCGACCGGGGCGCCCGCTTCATCGCCACCAACCCGGACGCGACGGGGCCCTCACCGGAGGGGCCGCTGCCCGCGACCGGCTCGGTGGCCGCGCTGATCACCCGGGCGACGGGCACCCTGCCCTACTTCGTGGGCAAGCCGAACCCGCTGATGATGCGCTCGGCCCTCAACGCCATCGAGGCGCACTCGGAGACCACCGTCATGGTCGGGGACCGGATGGACACCGACATGATCGCCGGCATCGAGGCCGGCCTGCGGACCGTGCTGGTCCTCACCGGCTCGACCCGTCCGGAGGAGGTCAGCCGGTTCCCCTACCGGCCGACGCGGGTCCTGGACTCGATCGCCGACGTCGTCCCGCTGGTCGCCCAGCTGGCCCCGGACGAGTTCTCCGAGCTCAGCGCCGACTGAGCCGGCCCCAGCGCGACCGGGAGGCCCGGCTCAGGCCGTGTCGCCCACCGCGCTCTGGTCCCAGCGCAGCACCGCGGCGACGGGGGTGCCGACCAGCCGGCTGGTGCGGGCCACCACGACGTCAGCGTCGGTCAGGCAGGCGGCGGCCACCAGGGCGCGGTCGGCCCGCAGCTCCCCGGTGGAGGTGACGGCGCCCAGGGTGAGGCCGGGGTACGCGTCGACGCTCAGGTCGTGCTCGGCGGCGGCGTCGGGGTCGAGGTAGAGCCGGTCGACCTGGCCGCGGACCAGCGCGGGCACCACCTCGGACAGCCCCGTCGCGACCCGGGTGCCCTGGCCCAGCCGGTCGCGGAGCTCGTGCAGGTCGGCCACCCCGCGGGCCACGACCTGCTCGCGCAGCACGTCGAGCACCGCGGCCTGCAACGCCTCGTCGCCGCCGTCGGCCGAGCGGCTGCCGCCGTCGACCTGCACGACCGTGGCCTGCACCTCGCCGAGGGCCTCCAGCAGCTTGGGCCGGGACTGGGGGTCGCCGGCCAGCACGACGAGGTCCGGGCCGTCCTGGAGCTGCTGGCGGAGCTCGGTCGCCACCTCCTCGGCCCGGTGGTACCAGACGTTCTCGGTGTTGTGCTGGTAGCGCAGGTGGCCCCAGCCGCCGCCCTTGAACTTGTGCTCGTTCGGGTCGGCCTTCCGGAGATCGGCCTCGCGGTCTGGGTGCGCCGGGTCCGAGCCGAAGGTGGTGACCCGGCCCCCCTCGTGGTCGACCAGCACGAGGACGTGCGGGACCAGCAGGGACTCGTCCGCCAGCCAGGCGGTGACGTCGGGCAGCACGTCGTAGGCCACCGTCGGCTGCGCGTGGTGCCGGTGGGTCAGCGCGTCCAGCAGCACGCCGCGCTCGGAGGCCACGACGCAGCGGCTGACGGTGCCGCCCTCGTGGGTGCTGGCGGCGAGCCGGTCGGCCACCTGCTGGGCCAGCGGCTCGGGGGCACCCTGCTCCACCAGCGCGTCGCGGGCGGCGCGGGCCTGGAGCTCGGCGAGCCGGTCGCCGTCCTCCTGCTCGCGGCTCACCTCGACGTAGGCGCTGGCGAAGGGACCGGGATCGGCGTACAGGTCGGCGAGTCGGTTCAGCTTCATGCCGGGCCCCTACCCGTCGTCCCCGAGGCCCTAACGGGGGTCGTGCGGCCGGTCCCGCGCGTCCCTGGCGATGATGTGGGCATGAGCGCTCCCGAGCCCGCCCCCGTGCCCGACGCCGCGACCCTGGAGGCGGTCGACCGGTGGGTCGCGTTCCGGCTGTGGCACACCCGGACCCCGGGCGCGCAGGTCGCGCTCGGCGTGGCGGGCGTCCCCTTCTTCTCCCGGGCCTACGGCTGGGCCAACCTCGAGGGCGACGTGGCCATGACCACCGGGCACCTGTTCCGGATCGCGTCGCACTCCAAGACCTTCACCGCGACGCTGGTGCTGCAGCTGGTCGAGCAGGGCCGGCTGGGCCTGGAGGACCCGCTCAGCACCCACGTGCCGGCCCTGGCCGACGACCCGCTCGGCGGGGTCGTCGTCCGCGAGCTGCTGGAGCACACCGGAGGCGTCCTGCGCGACGGCCGCGACGCCGACTACTGGCAGGCGGACCGGCCGTTCCCGGACGTCGACGCCCTGCTGGCGATGGCCCGCGAGGGCGGCCTCAAGACCGCGCCCGGTGAGCGCTTCGCCTACAGCAACGTCGGCTACTCCCTGCTGGGCCTGGTCGTGGAGGCGGTCACCGGGGAGACCTTCGCCGACGCGGCCCGGCACGGCATCACCGAGCCGCTCGGCCTCGCGGACACCGTCGCCGACCACTGGGCCGAGCGCGCCGGGGACTACGCCGCCGGGCACACCGGGCTGCACACCGCGGCCCGCCGGCGGGCCGTCCCGCACGTCGGCACCGGGGCGATGGCGGCCGCGACCGGCTTCACCTCGACCGCGCACGACCTCGTCACCTACTTCGGTGCGCACGTCCTCGGCGACGACCGGCTGCTCGCCGACCGCACCAAGCGGCTGCAGCAGCGGCTGGTCAGCGCCGGCGACCCGCGTGCCGACGACGGCTCGGGCTACGGCTGGGGGATGGTGCGGGAGAAGGTCGGCGAGCAGGTCTTCGTCGGCCACTCCGGCGGCTACCCGGGCCACATCACCAAGACGCTGGTCGACCCGCGCAGCGGGCTCACCGTCTCGGTGCTCACCAACGCCATCGACGGCCCGGCCACCCCGCTGGCCCGCGGCATCGCCCAGATCCTGGCCGCGGCGGCGGAGGCCGGCGGGGAGCCGACGGCCTCCGCCCGCGCCTGGACCGGCCGCTACGCCAACGCCTGGGGCGTGCTGGACGTCGCGGCCGTCGGCGGCCGGCTGCGCAGCCTCGGTTGCACGGAGTGGGCGCCGCTGGAGGCCCGCGACGAGCTGGTCGAGGACGGCGACCGGCTGCTCATCGCCGAGGGGGCGGGCTACGGGTCCGTCGGCGAGCCCGTCACCCGCGTCGGCAGCGGGATCCGCTACGGCGGGATGACGTTCGACCCGCTGCCCGACCTGCCGGGCGGACCCGGCCACCGGCTGGGCGTCGGCTAGTCCCGGACGCTCAGCGCTCGCCGAGCGGGGGCGTCTTCGGCATCAGCAGCACGGCCGCGGTCAGCACGACCGCGACGGCCGCGGTGCCGAGGAAGACCGCGTGCAGCGCCGGGTCGAGCGCCGAGGCCGGGATGCCGGCGGCGGTGGTGGACACCGTGCCGCCGCCGCTGCGGGCCAGCGAGGCGTTGGCGACCGCGCCGAAGACGGCGATCCCGACGGCGCTGCCCATCGAGCGGGCGAACATGTTGGTGCCCGTGACCACGCCGCGGACGGCCCACTCGGCCGCCGCCTGGCCCGCGATCAGCGTCGGGCTGGCGGTGAGGCCCATGCCGAGGCCGATGACGAAGCAGGTGCCGGCGACCGCCCACACCGAGCTCCCGGGGCTGATCAGCACGAGCAGGGCGACGCCGACGAGGATGATCGCGCAGCCGGCGAGGGCGGTCAGCCGGAAGCCGATCCGCAGGTAGATCCGCCCCGCCGAGGAGGCGGCGATCGGCCAGCCGAGGGTCAGCGCGGCCAGCGCGAAGCCGGCGACGAGCGCGTTCTCGCCGAGCACGCCCTGGACGTAGAGCGGGACGTAGGAGGTCAGCCCGATGAGCACGACGCCGATGGACAGGCTGGCCAGGTTCGTGGTGTTGAGCAGCCGGCTGCGCAAGACCCACGGCGGGATGACCGGCTCGGCCGCCCGCCGCTCGACGAGGGCGAAGGCCACCAGGGCGGCGACGGCGACGGCGAGCACGCCGACGCCGGGGACCGACAGCCACGGCCACTGCACGCCGCCCTCGAGCAGGCCCAGCACCAGCAGCGAGGTGCCGACGGCCAGCAGCGCGGCGCCGCCGTAGTCGATGGTGTGCTCGGCCTTGCTGACGTCCTCGGTGAAGCGGCGGTAGAGGAACCAGGCGGCCAGCGCCCCCAGCGGGACGTTGACGAAGAAGATGAGGCGCCAGTCGAGGAAGTCGACGAAGACCCCGCCCAGGGTGGGCCCGACGACCGAGGAGATCGCCCAGACGCTGGCCACGTAGCCCTGCACCTTGGCGCGCTCGGCCACGGTGTAGATGTCGCCGATGATCGTCATGGCGGTGGGCTGCACGGCCCCGGCGCCCAGGCCCTGCACGGCGCGGAAGGCGATCAGCGCGGGCATGCTCCAGGCCAGCCCGCAGAGGACCGAGCCGAGCACGAACAGCGCGATGCCGGCGAGCATGACCGGCTTGCGGCCGAAGAGGTCGCTGAGCTTGGCGAAGATCGGGACGCAGACCGCCTGGGCCAGCAGGTAGATCGAGAACAGCCAGGGGAACTGCGCGAAGCCGCCCAGGTCGTCGACGATGGCCGGCACGGCCGTGGCCAAGATCGTCGAGTCGATGGCCACCAGCCCGACGCTGAGCATCACCGACAGCAGGACGGGTCCGCGGGCCGACCGCAGGCCGACGTCGGCACGGGTGATCGGGCGCGTCTGGGTGTCGGCCATGGTGGGACCAACCCTGACAGCAGGCTGTGCATTCCCGCTCTATGTTGTCAGCCGGGCCCCGCGCCTCGCCCCGGGCGTGCGGGGTCCGCGAGGATGACCGGGACCGGCGCCGTGCGCGCCCGACGAAGGAGTCCGCCGATGACCCAACCCGACGCCCCCTACCGCGACCCGTCGCTGAGCCCCGAGCAGCGGGTCGAGGACCTGCTGGGCCGGATGAGCCTGGAGGACAAGGCGGGGCTGCTGTTCCACGACATGGTGCTCATCGGCCCGGACGCGACGCTGGTCGGCGAGGACAACATGATCGGCCGCCCCGCCACGGTCCGGGCGGTGCAGGAGCTGCGGATGACGCACTTCAACCTCCTCGGCTCGCCGCAGAGCGTGCGGGACCTCGTCGGCTGGTACAACCGGCTGCAGGAGGTGGCGGCCTCCACCGGGCTCGGCATCCCGGTCAGCCTCTCCACCGACCCGCGGCACGCCTTCACCGACAACGCCGGCACCGCGGCGCTCGCCGGCACCTTCTCGGCCTGGCCCGAGTCGCTGGGGTTCGCCGCCCTCCGCGACCCGGCGCTGGTGGAGCAGTTCGCCGACACCGCCCGGCAGGAGTACGTCGCCGGCGGGTTCCGGGTGGCGCTGCACCCGCAGGTCGACCTGGCCACCGAGTACCGGTGGGCGCGGATCGGGATGACGTTCGGCGAGGACGCCGACCTCACCGCCGACCTCGTCCGTGCCTACGTGCGCGGCTTCCAGGGCGAGCGGCTGGGGCCGGACTCGGTGGCCACGATGACCAAGCACTTCCCGGGCGGCGGCCCGCAGCTGGACGGGGAGGACCCGCACTTCGCGTACGGCCGCGAGCAGGTCTACCCGGGTGGCCGGCAGGAGTACCACCTCGCCCCGTTCCGGGCGGCGCTGGAGGCGGGGACCTCGCAGGTCATGCCGTACTACGGGATGCCGGTCGGGACGGACTGGGAGGAGGTCGGGTTCGCCTTCAACCGGCCCGTGATCACCGGCCTGCTGCGCCAGGAGCTGGGCTTCGACGGGATCGTCTGCACCGACTGGGGCCTGGTCACCGACTCGACCTTCGCCGGCGAGCCGATGCCCGCGCGGGCGTGGGGGATCGAGGAGCTGAGCCCGGCCGAGCGGGTGGCGCGGGCCCTGGAGGCCGGCGTCGACCAGTTCGGCGGCGAGAGCTGCCCCGAGCTGGTCGTCCAGCTGGTCCGCTCCGGCGTCGTCGGCGAGGACCGGCTGGACGTCTCGGTGCGTCGGCTGCTGCGCGAGAAGTTCGTCCTCGGCCTCTTCGACGCCGACCCGCTCGACGTCGAGCACGCCCTGGCCACCATCGGCCGGGAGGACTTCGTCGCGGCCGGCGCGGCTGCGCAGCGGGCCTCGATCACCCGGCTCACCGCCGCGGTCGACGGCTTGGCCGCCCTGCCGCTGGCCGAGGGGCTGGCCGTCTACGTCGAGGGCTTCCGCTCCGAGGCGGCCGCCCGGCTCGGCCGGTTGGTGGACGACCCGGCCGACGCCGACGTCGCCGTCCTCCGCCTCGCCGCGCCCTTCGAGCCGCGGCCCGGCCGCTTCGAGTCGATGTTCCACGCCGGCTCGCTGGCCTTCGCCCCCGCGGAGCGGGACCGGCTGCTCGCCGTCTGCGCGGCCGTTCCCACCGTCGTCGACCTCTACCTCGACCGCCCGGCCGTCGTGCCCGAGCTGGCGGGCGCCGCCGCGGCGCTGCTGGTCGACTACGGCGCCTCCGACGACGCCCTGGTCGACGTCCTGCTGGGCCGGGCGCAGGCCCGGGGCCGGCTGCCGTTCGACCTCCCGTCGTCGGTCGAGGCCGTCGAGGCCAGCCGCAGCGACGTCCCCTTCGACACCGCCGACCCGCTCTTCCGCTTCGGCGACGGCCTGCAGGCCTGACTGTGTGAGTTGGCGAGGTGTCATCACCTCGCCAACTCACACGGTCGTCGCTGTGCACCGGTGCACAGGCTGGGAGAGGGCCCCGAGGGCGGTGCACAGAGGGCTGAGACGGCGACGCGCCGGCGTCCGGGTGCGGAGGATCCGGCCGTGCGCGCACGACAGGAACCCGATGCCCGCCTGCTCTCGCTCGCGGAGGCGCAGGACGGGGTGCTGACCCTGGGCCAGGCCGCTGACCTCGGCGTCGGCCCCTGGGCCGTCCGGCGGCTGGCGGAGGCGCAGTGGCAGCGGCTGGCCCCCGGCGTCTTCTACCTCGGCCTCGGCGCACCGCCCTGGCGGGCGCAGGCGTGGGCCGGCCTGCTGGTCGGCGGTCCGCACGCCCGGCTGGCCGGGGAGGCGGCCGCCCACCTGCACGGGCTGCTGGCCGAACCGCCGGCGACCGTCGAGGTGCTCGTCCCGTTCGACCGTCAGGTCCGGGACCGCTGGCCGTGGACGTTCCGTCGGGAGCGACCGGGTGTGCGCGAGCAGCGCTCGGTGGGCGTGCTCTCGCGGACCACCGTCGAGGACACGGTGCTGGACCTCGTCGACCGGGCGACGAGCGCCCGGGAGGTGCAGGGCCTGGTCGCCTCGGCCGTCCAGCAGAGGCGGACGACGGTGGTGCGGCTGCGCCGGGCGGCGGCCGGCCGTGCCCGGCTCCGGCACCGCCGCCTGGTCGAGGCCCTCCTCGACGACGTGGCCGACGGGGCGGAGACGCCGCTGGAGATCGCCTACCTGCACCAGGTCGAACGGGCGCACGGCCTGCCGCGCGGCGTCCGGCAGCACCGCGCCGGTCACTCCGGCGCCGTCCGGGACGTGCTCTACGAGGAGTTCGCCGTCGTCGTCGAGCTGGACGGCCGCCTGGGCCACGAGGGAGCCGGGCGCTTCCGCGACCTGGACCGCGACAACGCGGCGACGGTCGCGGGCGAGCTCACGCTGCGCTACGGCTGGCACGACGTCGCTGACCGCTCCTGCGCCGTGGCGGCCCAGCTGGGGGTGGTCCTCGCGCGGCGGGGCTGGGACGACGAGCCCCGGCGCTGCCACCGCTGCCGACGGGTCGTCGGGATGATCGTGTGAGCTGACGCGGTGTCATCACCTCGTCAGCTCACACAGTCCGTCGTCGAGAGTCGGAGGGGGAGGGGTGTTTGCACTCGGTAGGGGAGAGTGCTAAACATTGGTTAGCACTCTCCTAGCGTGAGTGCCACCTCTCTGAGCGTGTGAGGCCTCTCCGGGGGTCGTCCGTCGCGGGCACCTGCTCAGGGACCGACAACTAGCAGCCATCGAGCCGGCGGTCCCGCCGCCGGCGCGCGGGAGGACTCGCGGAGAACATGCCCAAACTCATTTCGTTCAACACCGAGGCACGTCGCGGGCTCGAGCGTGGGATGAACATCCTCGCCGACGCCGTGAAGGTCACCCTCGGCCCCAAGGGCCGCAACGTCGTGCTCGAGAAGAAGTGGGGCGCCCCCACGATCACCAACGACGGTGTCAGCATCGCCAAGGAGATCGAGCTCGAGGACCCCTACGAGAAGATCGGTGCCGAGCTCGTCAAGGAGGTCGCCAAGAAGACCGACGACGTCGCGGGCGACGGCACCACCACCGCCACCGTGCTGGCCCAGGCGCTGGTCCGCGAGGGCCTGCGCAACGTGACCGCCGGCGCCAACCCGATGGCCCTCAAGAAGGGCATCGAGAAGGCCGTCGCGGCCATCGTCGAGGAGCTGGCGAACACCGCCGTCGACGTCGACACCAAGGAGCAGATCGCCGCCACCGCGTCGATCTCCGCCGGTGACGCCACGGTCGGCGAGATCATCGCCGAGGCCATGGACAAGGTCGGCAAGGAAGGTGTCATCACCGTCGACGAGTCCAACACCTTCGGGCTGGAGCTCGAGCTCACCGAGGGCATGCGGTTCGACAAGGGCTACATCTCGCCCTACTTCGTCACCGACACCGAGCGCATGGAGACCGTCCTCGACGACCCCTACGTGCTGATCGTCAACTCGAAGGTCTCGAACCTCAAGGACGTCCTGCCGCTGCTGGAGAAGGTCATCCAGGCCGGCAAGCCGCTCGTCGTGATCGCCGAGGACGTGGACGGCGAGGCGCTGGCCGCGCTGATCGTCAACAAGATCCGCGGCACCTTCAAGTCCGTCGCCGTCAAGGCTCCGGGCTTCGGCGACCGCCGCAAGGCCATGCTCGGCGACATCGCCATCCTCACCGGTGGCCAGGTCATCTCCGAGGAGGTCGGCCTCAAGCTCGACGGCGTCGGGCTGGAGCTGCTGGGCCAGGCCCGCCAGGTGCTGGTCACCAAGGACGAGACCACGATCATCGAGGGCGCGGGCGACTCCGACGCCATCGCCGGCCGGGTCAACCAGATCCGCGCGGAGATCGACAACTCCGACTCCGACTACGACCGCGAGAAGCTGCAGGAGCGGCTGGCCAAGCTGGCCGGCGGCGTCGCCGTCATCAAGGTCGGCGCGGCCACCGAGGTCGAGCTCAAGGAGCGCAAGCACCGCATCGAGGACGCGGTGCGCAACGCCAAGGCCGCCGTCGAGGAGGGCATCGTCGCCGGTGGTGGCGTCGCTCTCGTCCAGGCCGCCGCCAAGGTCTTCCAGACCCTGGAGCTGGAGGGCGACGAGCAGATCGGCGCCCAGATCGTCCGCGTGGCCGTCGAGGCCCCGCTGCGCCAGATCGCGATCAACGCCGGCCTCGAGGGCGGCGTCGTGGTGGAGAAGGTCAAGGGCCTGCCCGCGGGCGAGGGCCTGAACGCCGCCACCGGCGAGTACGTCAACCTGCTCGAGGCCGGGGTCCCGGACCCGACGAAGGTGACCCGTTCTGCGCTGCAGAACGCCGCCTCCATCGCGGCCCTGTTCCTCACCACCGAGGCCGTCATCGCCGACAAGCCGGAGAAGGCTGCTCCGGCCGGCGGCGGCGACCCGTCCGGTGGCATGGGCGGCATGGACTTCTGAGTCCAGCCCCACCCAGCACCACAGCACGACAGACCGGGAGGCGGTCCCCTGCGGGGGGCCGCCTCTCGGCGTTCCCGGGCCCGTCGCGCCGGTGCCCGGCGCGCGCGGACCGCTAGGGTCGGGCACGTGAGCGCACTGCGTGTGGTGGACGGGCACAACGACCTGCCGTGGGCGATGCGGGGGGTGGGCTACGACTTCGACGCCGTCGACATCGCGCGGTCCCAGCCGCAGCTGCACACCGACCTGCCGCGGCTGCGGGCCGGCGCGCTCGGCGCCCAGTTCTGGTCGGTGTTCGTGCCCTGCTCGCTGCGCGGCGACGCCGCCGTCACCGCCACGCTGGAGCAGGTCGACGCCGTCTACGACATGGTGCAGCGCTACGTCTCCGACCTGGCCCTGGTGACCAGCGCCGACGGCCTGGAGGCCACGCTGGCCGACCCGTACCTCATCGGCAGCCTGATGGGCGCCGAGGGCGGGCACTCGATCAACAACTCCCTCGGGGCGCTGCGCACCCTCTACCGGCTGGGCGTGCGCTACCTGACGCTGACCCACAACGAGAACACCGACTGGGCCGACTCGGCCACCGACGAGCCCCGGCACGGCGGGCTGACCGCCTTCGGCCGGGAGGTGGTGGCCGAGATGAACCGGATGGGCATGCTCGTCGACCTCAGCCACGTCGCGGCGACGACCATGCGCCACGCCATCGAGGCCAGCGAGGCGCCGGTCATCTTCAGCCACTCCTCGGCCCGCGCCGTCTGCGACCACCCGCGCAACGTGCCCGACGACGTGCTGGCCTCCCTCGCGGCCAACGGCGGCACCTGCATGGTGACGTTCGTGCCCACCTTCGTCAGCCCCGACGTCCGGGCCTGGGCCCTGGAGGCCGAGCAGCAGGCCCGGGCCGAGGGCCTCGACCCGCGCGACCTGAGCGCGATGGACGGCTTCTGGGCCCGCTACGCCGTGCCCCGGCCGCGCTCGACGCTGGCCGACGTCGTCGCCCACCTCGAGCACGTGCGCGAGGTCGCCGGCGTCGACCACGTCGGCCTGGGCGGGGACTACGACGGCGTCGGCGTGCTGCCCGAGGGCCTGGAGGACGTCTCGTGCTACCCGGCGCTGCTGGACGCCCTGCGCGCGCAGTCGTGGTCGGAGGAGGACCTGACCAAGCTGGCCTCGGCGAACATCGTCCGCACCTTCCACGACGCGGAGGCCGTCTCCTACCGGCTGCGCGACCAGCGGATGCCCTCGATCGCCACGATCGGCGCCCTGGACGGCGGCGGGTCCGAGGGGGCGGGGAGCGCCGCGTGAGCGGCCTCCTGGAGGTCATCGCCCGGCACGCCGCCGACGCCGAGCGCGCCGAGGCGGGCGGCGCCGACCGCATCGAGCTGGTCGGCACGATGGAGCACGACGGTCTCTCCCCGGAGCCCCGGCTCGTCGAGCAGGTGCGCGCCGCCACGAGCCTGCCGGTCCGGGCGATGCTGCGGCTGCGCGAGGGCTTCGGCACCGACGGCGGCGAGGTCGCCCACCTCAAGGGCCTGGTCTCGGCCTACCAGGCGGCCGGCGCCGACGGGCTGGTGCTCGGCTTCCTGAACGCCCACACCGAGGTCGACGTCGAGGTGGTCACCGAGGTCGTCGCCGACGCCCGGCCGGGCTGGACCTTCCACCGCGCCGTCGACTCCTGCATCTCCACCGACCGCGCCTGGCGGGAGCTCCGGCACCTGCCCGGCCTGGACCAGGTGCTGACGGCCGGCTCCGCCCGCGGGGTCAGCGAGGGCCTCGACGAGCTGGTCGCCCGGGCCCGCTCCGACGCCTTCGCCCGCGCGACGATCATGGCCGGCGGCGGCCTGCTGCCCGAGCACGTGCCCTGGCTGGTGCGGGCCGGCGTCCGCGCCTTCCACATCGGCTCCTCGGCCCGCCCGCTGGGCTCGTGGAAGGCCTACGTCGACCCCGACCTGGTGCGGACCTGGCGCAGCCTGCTGGACGAGCAGGTGGCCGACGCCGACGCGTCGCTGCCACCCGCCGCGGCCCCGCCCGCCGAGCCCGCCGCCCCCGCCGGCGCGTGACCGTCCTCATCGACGCCCCCACCTGGCCCGGCCACGGCCGGCTCTGGTCCCACCTGGCCAGCGACACCTCGTTCGAGGAGCTGCACGCCTTCGCGGCCGGCATCGGCCTGCCGCGGCGCGCCTTCGAGCGCGACCACTACGACGTCATCGCCGAGCGCTTCGACGACGCCGTCGCGGCCGGGGCGGTGCTGGTGCCCTCGCGGGAGATCGTCGCCCGGCTGCACGCCGCCGGGCTGCGCCGCCGCAAGGTCTCCCGGCTGGCCCGCTGAGCCGTCGCTGTTCGCCCTCGGACGAAGGGCTCGCCCCGGGCGGGTGCGGCGGGCAGGATGGGCCCCGACCCGAGAAGGAGGTCTCCGTGCCGTCGTGCGCGACCCTCGTCACCCTCCCGCTGACAGCGCCGCCCGCGGACCCCCACCACCCGACCGCTGACCCCGTCCCTGGAGGACCGGCATGACCGCCGACCGCCCCGAGGGGGAGCCGCGCGAGCGGGTCGCCCGGCCCATCCTGCTGACCGTCGACGACGACCCCACCGTCTCCCGGGCCGTGGCCCGCGACCTGCGCCGCCAGTACGGCGCGGACTACCGGGTGATGCGCGCCGACTCCGGCTCCGAGGCCCTCGAGCTGATCCGCGAGGTCGTCCTGCGCGGCGAGCAGGTGGCCGTCATCCTGGCCGACTACCGGATGCCCCGGATGAACGGCGTCGAGTTCCTGGAGCAGGCCATGGACCTGGTCCCGCAGGCCCGCCGGGCGCTGCTGACGGCCTACGCCGACACCGAGGCCGCGATCGCCGCCATCAACGTCGTCGACGTCGACCACTACCTGCTCAAGCCGTGGGAGCCGCCGGAGGAGAAGTTCTACCCGGTCGTCGACGAGCTGCTGGCCTCCTGGCTGCGCGAGGGCCGGCCGGCCGCGCACCGGACCAAGATCCTCGGCCACCCCTGGAACCCGGCGTCCTACGAGGTGCGCGACTTCCTGGCCCGCAACCTCGTGCCCTACACCTGGTACCACGTCGACGACGCCGACGGCCGGCGGCTGCTGGCCGCCGCGGGCGCCGAGGCCAGCCAGGCCCCCGTCGTCATCACCACCGACGGCCGCGCCCTGGTCCAGCCGAGCCTGCAGGAGCTCGCCGGGGCCGTCGGCCTCAGCACCACCCCGCAGGCCGAGCTCTACGACGTCGTCATCGTCGGTGCCGGACCGGCCGGCCTGGGCGCCGCCGTCTACGCCGCCTCCGAGGGGCTCAAGTCGGTGATGGTCGAGCGCGAGGCCGCGGGCGGCCAGGCGGGGCAGAGCTCGCGGATCGAGAACTACCTCGGCTTCCCCGACGGCGTGGCCGGCGGCCAGCTGACCGACCGGGCCCGCCGTCAGGCGCTCCGCTTCGGCGCCGAGCTCATCACCGCGCGCACCGTCACCGGGCTGGAGGTCAAGGGTCCCGCCCGCCAGGTCACCTTCGACGACGGCAGCTCGGTCCTGGCCCACGCCGTGGTGCTGGCGACGGGCGTCAGCTACCGCCACCTCGACGCCCCCGGAGCTGACGACCTGGTGGGCCGCGGCGTCTACTACGGCTCGGCCTCCACCGAGGCGCCGGCTTGCGCCGGGGACCACGTCATCGTCGTCGGCGGCGCCAACTCCGCGGGCCAGGCGGCCGTCTTCTTCTCCCGGCACGCCGCGAAGGTGACGATCGCCGTCCGGGGTGACGGCCTGGAGCGCTCGATGTCCAGCTACCTCATCGACCAGATCGCGGCGATCGACACCATCGAGGTGCGCACCTGCACCACCGTCGCCCGCTGCGACGGGGAGGACCGGCTGCAGCAGGTGACGCTGCGGCACGTCGACGGCAGCGAGGAGGTCGTCGACGCGGGCCACCTGTTCGTCTTCATCGGCGCGGCCCCGCTGACCGGCTGGCTGCCGCCCGAGGTCGTCCGCGACCCCAGCGGCTTCGTCGTCACCGGCCTGGAGCTGCTGCGCGGCGACGCCCCGCCGCCCAGCTGGGACCTGCCCCGCGACCCCTACCTGCTGGAGTCGAGCATCCCCGGCGTCTTCGTCGCCGGCGACGTGCGCGCGCAGTCGGTCAAGCGGGTCGCGTCCGCCGTCGGGGAGGGTGCGCTGGCCGTCACCCTCGTCCACCGCTACCTGGCCGAGCAGTAGGGAGACCCCGATGACGTCCGACCCGACCCCGGCCGCCCGGCTCAGCCCGGACGAGCTGGCCACGCTCTTCCTCTTCGAGGCGCTGGAGCCCGAGCAGCTCAGCTGGCTGAGCGAGCGCGGCTACGTCGAGACCCGGGCCGCCGGCACAGCCGTCTTCACCGAGGGCGAGGAGGCGACCTGCTTCTTCGTGCTGCTGGCGGGCACGATGACGCTGCAGCGCGCCGTCGAGGGCACCCAGGTGGAGTTCACCCGGACCTCGCAGCGCGGGGTCTACTCCGGCGCCACCCAGGCCTTCGTGCCCAGCGCCGAGGCGCCCCGCTACCTCAACACCGCCACCGCCGTCACCGACGCCGAGTTCTGGGTGATCGACGCGAACGTCTTCGGCCCGCAGATCCGGCTGTGGTTCCCGATGGCCATGCACATGCTCGAGGGCGTGACGATCGGCTACCGCTCCAGCCAGGCGATCATCGGCCAGCGGGAGCGGCTGCTGTCCCTCGGCCGGCTCTCGGCCGGCCTGACCCACGAGCTCAACAACCCGGCGGCTGCGGCCGTCCGGGCCACCGCGGCGCTGCGCGAGCGGGTCAGCAAGATGCGCGGCAAGCTGGCCCACCTCGCCACCTCCGACGTCGACCCCAAGGCCCTGGTCGCGCTCACCGAGCTGCAGGAGGCGGCCGTCGAGCGGATGGTCAAGGCCGAGGAGCTCTCGCCCATGGAGGTCGGGGACGCCGAGGACGCGCTGAGCGACTGGCTGGACGACCACCGCGTGCCCAACGCCTGGGACCTGGCCCCGACGCTGGTCGCCGCCGGCGTCGGCACCGACTGGCTGGACGAGATCGCGGGCACCATGCCCGCCGAGCAGCTGGCCGACGGCATCCACTGGGTCACCTACGCCCTGGACACCGAGCAGCTGATGGGGGAGATCGAGGACTCGACCCACCGCATCTCGGCCCTGGTCGGCGCGGCCAAGCAGTACTCGCAGATGGACCGGGCCGCCTACGCCGACATCGACGTCCGCGACGGGCTGATCAGCACCATGGTGATGCTCGGCCACAAGATCAAGGCGTCGGGGAAGATCGCGGTCGTCAAGGAGCTGGCCCCCGACCTGCCGACCATCCCGGCGCACCCCGCCGAGCTGAACCAGGTGTGGACGAACCTCATCGACAACGCGGTGCACGCCATGCCCGACGGCGGCACGCTGACCGTGCGCACCGCGCTCGAGGGCGACCACGTGCTGGTGGAGGTCGGGGACACCGGCACCGGCATCCCCGAGGAGCTGCAGCAGCGGATCTTCGAGCCGTTCTTCACCACCAAGCCGGTCGGCGAGGGCACCGGGCTGGGCCTGGACATCTCCTACCGGGTGGTCACCCAGCGGCATGGCGGCGACCTGCGCGTGGTCTCGCGGCCGGGCGACACCCGCTTCCAGGTGCGGCTCCCGCTCACCGCCCCGGCCGCCGCCGGCTGAGCGCGGGCGGGGACCGGTCCGCGGTCGCGGCGGCGCGGGCTGCTGGAACGGTTTAGCCTGGGTCCATGGTGGCCTCCCTCCCCGTCGTCCCGGCGACCGCGGTCGGCATCAGCCTGGACCAACAGCTGTGCCTCGCCCTCTACACCGCGTCCCGCGCGATGACGGCCCGCTACCGCGTCGCGCTGACCGACGTCGGGCTCACCTACCCCCAGTACCTCGTCATGCTCCTGCTCTGGGAGGAGGGGCCCAGCTCGGTCGGCGGCATCGGCCAGCGGCTGAGCCTGGACTCCAGCACCCTGTCCCCGCTGCTCAAGCGGCTGCAGGCGATGGGCCTGGTCACCCGCACCCGGGCCGCCAGCGACGAGCGGCTGATGATCATCGGCCTCACCGAGCGCGGCACCGCCCTGGAGGCCCAGGCCTCCGAGGTCGCTGCCGAGATGGGCGCCGCCACCGGCCAGACGCCGGACGAGTACCGAGAGCTCACCGAGCAGCTGCAGGCCCTCACCGCCCGGCTCGAGGCCTCGACCGTCGACGCCGTCGCCCAGCAGGCGCAGCCCCCGGTCTCCTGACCGCCGTTCCTTGACCGACCCCGCTCCCTGAGCCTGTCGAAGGGCCTTCGACGAGCTCAGGCAGCGGCGGGCGAGCTCAGCCGCAGCAGCTCCCGCTCCCTGAGCCTGTCGAAGGGCCTTCGACGGGCTAGGCGTCCAGCTCCTCGGGCAGCGGCTCGCCGTGGACCACCACGAGCGAGCTGACCGCGCGGGTGAGGCAGACGTAGAGCCGGCGGAGCCCCGTCACCCGGTCGGGCTCCCCGGCCACGATCCCGGCCGGCTCCAGCAGCACCACGTGGTCGAACTCCAGGCCCTTGGCCAGCGTCGCCGGGACCAGGTCGACGCGGCTCTCGAAGCCCTGGGCCTGCTCGCCCAGCAGCTCGAACACCACCCCCGCCGCCGTCAGCGCCGTCCGGACCACGGGGACGACGGCGTCGGGCACGATGACGCCGACGGTGCCCTCGGCGGCCAGCGCGCTCCTGACGGCGGTGACGACGGCGGCCGCGGGGTCCGCCGCCGCCCGCAGGTCCAGCTCGCCCCGGGATCGGCGGACCGAGTGCGGCGGGGTCAGCGAGGGGGCGATCCGGGGCAGCAGCCGGGCGGCGTAGTCGATCACCGCGCCCGGCACCCGGAACCCGGCGACCAGCTCCTCGACCACCGCGTCGGGCTGCCCGAGGTGGCCCAGCGACTCCCGCCACGAGCGGGTGGCCCACGGCGTCGTGGCCTGGGCGAGGTCGCCGAGGACGGTGACCGAGCCGGTCGAGGCCCGACGGCCCACGGCCCGCAGCATCATCGGCGACAGGTCCTGCGCCTCGTCGAGGACGACGTGGCCCAGGCTCGGGGTGCGGTGCAGCAGGTCGGCCACCTCGTCGACGAGCACGACGTCGGCCAGGGTGAAGCGGGCGGCGGCCACCGTCCGGGCCTTCGTGGGCATCAGCACCAGCTGCTGCTCGTCGGCGTCCAGCAGGCCCTCGGCGCAGCGGGCCAGGAGGTCGGCGTCGGTGAGCAGCCGGAGCACCAGCTTCGCCGGGTCGAGCGCGGGCCACAGCTGCTCGGCGTAGGCGCGGACGGGGCGGCTGCGGGCGACGGCGTTCTGCACCCGGTCGTCCGGGGAGTCCCCGGAGGCCTCCATCCGCAGCAGCACCTGGTGGGCCAGCCGCTGCGGCAGCATCGCCCGGCCCGCCTCGTAGCGGACGCCGCGGTCGCGCAGCTCGACCAGCACCTCCTCGGCCAGGTAGGCCCCGACCCGCCACTGGTAGGCCCCGCGGGGGACGACGAGCGCCTCGGTCGCGTGCCCCAGGTGACCCCACACCGCGCGCCGCAGCACCTCGGCCATCCGGGCGTCACCCTT
Organism: Microlunatus capsulatus; assembly: GCF_017876495.1. Taxonomy (NCBI): domain Bacteria; kingdom Bacillati; phylum Actinomycetota; class Actinomycetes; order Propionibacteriales; family Propionibacteriaceae; genus Microlunatus; species Microlunatus capsulatus. Next base: position 3,136,563 of record NZ_JAGIOB010000001.1, read on the forward strand.
GACGACCGCGGCCGGGGCCGGCTCCTGCCCGCGGACGGCGATGCCGGTGGCCCCGCTGACCAGCGAGCCGACGGTGGCCTGGGTGGCGTCGATCTCGCCGAGGGCGGGCAGCACGTCGGCGATGTAGGAGAGGAAGCTGTCGTTGGGGCCGACGACCAGCACGCCGGAGCGGGCCAGCTGCTCGCGGTAGGCGTAGAGCAGGTACGCCGCGCGGTGCAGGCCGACGGCGGTCTTGCCCGTGCCCGGGGCGCCCTGGACGCACAACGACTGGTCCAGCCGGGCGCGGACGATGGTGTCCTGCTCGGGCTGGATGGTGGCGACGATGTCGCGCATCGGCCCGGTGCGGGGCCGCTCGATCTCGGACTCGAGGATGGCCGACGCCGCCGCCTCCACCTCGGCGGCGGGGGAGCGGACGAGGTCCTCGTCCTCGAAGGCGGTCAGCCGGCCGGAGGAGAAGCCGAACCGGCGCCGTCGGCGCACGCGCATCGGCTCGCCGACCCGCGCCTGGTAGAAGGGCAGCGCCATCCCGGCCCGCCAGTCGATGACGAGCGGCTCGCCCCCCGCCTCGCCGGTGACGTGCCGACGGCCGACGTAGAGGGTCTCGTCGCGCTCGGCGCCGAGGTCGGTCGCGTAGTCGAGGCGGCCGAAGAACAGCGGGACGCCCGGGTCGTCCTCCAGCGCCTTCATCCGGCGGTGCAGGACCTGCTTGAGGTGCTCGGTGGAGACCCGGTCGCCGCCGGTGGCGGTCAGCCCGGCGGTGTGCTCGCGCATCCGCTGGAGGGCGCTGCGGGACTCGAGGAGGTGGTGCTGCTCGGCGGCGAGGGTGGCGGACGGGGCGGGTGCGGGCACGCGGATCTGCTCCGATGTCGAGTCGGCCGGGGGTGGGGAGGGGAGGGACAAGTTACACCGCTCCCGGACGGCGGGCGAGGGCTTTTCCGGCACCCCCCGCGCAGGGGCGGGGGCCCGGGTTCCTACCCTGGGTCGGGTGACCTCACAGAAGCCGACCTCAGGGGAGACCGAGCGCTCCTACATCCCGGTCGAGAACCCGGCGGACCGGCCGCGCACGCTGCGGACGACGGTCCGGGTGCTGCTGACCAACCCGGCGGGCGAGACGCTGCTGTTCGAGGACAGCGACCCCGGCCTCGACGACGCGCGCTGGTGGGTGACGCCGGGCGGCGGCATCGACGCGGGCGAGACCGAGACCGAGGCGGCCGTCCGCGAGGTCTGGGAGGAGACCGGCTTCCAGCTCGACCCGGCCGACCTGCTGGGACCGGTGGCCCACCGGCACGTCGTGCACGGCTACTCCGACCGGGTGATCGAGCAGGACGAGTCCTTCTACCTGGCCCTGGTCCCCGACTTCACCGTGGACACCTCGGCGCACACCCCCGACGAGCAGCTGACCTTCCAGCAGCACCGCTGGTGGTCGACCGAGGAGCTGCGGGCGACCGACGACTGGGTCTGGCCGCACGAGCTCGTCGAGCTGCTGCACCTCGTCGACGAGCGGGACCGCTGGCCCGTCGCCCTCGGCACCCAGGAGGAGTCGACCGTCCTCGACGTGCACTGAGCACGTCAGCGGGTCCGGGCCTCCCGGCGCCGTACCCGGCCGGTGACCCGGCCGTCCGCCGGGCCTCGCTCGCGCTGTTCCTCGCCGGCGTCGCGGTGTTCGCGCTGCTCTACAGCACGCAGCCGCTGCTGCCCGAGCTGAGCCGGCGGTTCGGCGTCAGCGCGGCCGCGTCCACGCTGACCGTCAGCCTCACGACGCTGACCCTGGCCGTCGGGCTGCTGGTCGCCGGTCCGCTGTCGGAGCGGTTCGGGCGCACCCGGCTGGTCACCCTCAGCCTCGCCGCCGCCACCCTGCTGGGGGTCGCCTGCGCGCTCGCGCCCAGCTGGGGCGTGCTGCTGGGCGCCCGGGCCGCGCAGGGACTGGCGCTGGCTGGGCTGCCCGCCGTCGCCGTCGCCTACCTCAACGAGGAGCTGGACGCCTCCGTGGCCGGGCAGGCCACCGGGCTCTACGTCGGGGGCAACGCCCTGGGCGGGATGGCCGGCCGGCTGCTGGCCGGCGCGCTGGCCGACGTGGGCGGCTGGCGCCTCGCCGTCGGCGGCATCGCCGTGCTGGGGGCGCTCTGCACGGTCGCCGTGCTGTGGCTGCTACCGCCGTCGCGCCGCTTCGTCCCCGCCCAGCCGGGCCTGCGGACCGTCGCCCGGAGCGCCCGGGCGGTGCTGTCCGACCCGGTGCTGCTCGGCCTGTACCTGCTGGCCGCGCTGCTGATGGGCGCCTTCGTCGCCGTCTTCAACGCCCTCGGCTTCCGGCTGGAGTCCCCGCCCTACGGGCTCAGCGCCGCGCTGGCCGGCCTGGTCTTCCTCGTCTACGCCTTCGGCTCGGTCGCCTCGACCACCGCGGGCCGGCTGGCCGACCGGCACGGCCGGCGGGCGGTGGTGCCGGTGGCGGTCGTCGTCATGCTCGTCGGGCTGCTGGCGACGGCGGCGGGCCCGCTGGTGCTCGTGGTCGCCGCGCTGGCGGTGATGACCGTCGGGTTCTTCGCCGCCCACGGCGTGGCCAGCGGCTGGGTCGCGGCCCGGGCGCGGGCCGGCGGCCGGGCGACCGCGCAGGCGGCGTCGACCTACCTGTTCGCCTACTACGTCGGCAGCTCGGTGGTGGGCGCCGCGGCCGGTCGCGCCTGGACCGCCGCCGGCTGGTCCGGCGTCGTGCTGCTCACCGCCGTCCTGGTGGTGCTGGGCTGCGGTGTCGCGCTGCTGCTGGCCCGCAGCACGAGCCTGCTGCAGCCCGGCAACCCGCCCGTCGGCGGCTGAGCCGGCCGGTCGGACGGGCCGGGAGCCTCAGGCGCCGAGCTCGCTCATCACCACGGGCAGCTCGTCGAGCAGCTCGCGGGCGAGGAACCCGACGGTGCCGATCCGCGCGGCCAGCCGGTCGCCCGCGGCGGCGTGCACGTGCGTCGCCCAGCAGGTGGCCTGGTCGGCCTTCCCGGTCCGGCCCAGCAGACCGGTGACCGCGCCGACCAGGACGTCGCCGCTGCCGGAGGTGGCCAGCCCGCCGTTGCCGGCGCCGACCTTCCAGATCCGGCCCTCGGCGTCGGCGACCGTGCCGTAGCAGGTGACCAGTGCGCCGTAGCGGGCGGCGATCTCGGCGATGTCGGCGTCGTCGTCCTCGACCTCGCGGCCCAGCAGCCGGGCGGCCTCCTGGCCGTTGGGCGTCAGGACCAGGCGCCCGCGCATCGGCTCCAGCGCCTCGACGATCCCCGGCAGCACGCCGAGGGCGAAGGCGTCGAGGACCAGCCACGTCTCCTCGCCCAGCAGCGGGATCGCGTTCCGGACCAGCAGCGCGGTCTCCTCCGGCTCGTCCAGGCCGACGCCGATGGTGACGACGTCGGCCGAGCCGAGGTCGTCCGCGATCGCGTCGAGGTCGCCGCCCAGCACGCTGCCGCGGTCGTCCTGCGGCAGGCCGACGACGCCGGCCTCGGGCGTCGCGACCGCGAGCGGGACCGCGGCGGAGGAGGCGACGGCCAGGGTCAGGTGGCCCGCGCCGACGCGCAGCGCGGCCAGCCCGGCCAGCTGGACCGCCCCGGGGGTGGTGGCGGCCCCGCCGACGATCAGCACCTGCCCGCGGCCGTACTTGGAGCTGGCGGCGTCGGGCAGCGGCCAGGACCGCAGCAGGCTCGGGGTGACCTCGCGGGGGGTGCCGGGATCAGGTCTGGGGTCGGACACGGGCGTCTCCGTGGTGCTGGGTGACCGGGGCGTCGGACTCCTCGAGGTGCGAGACGTCGTTGAACAGCCGGACCTGCCAGCTGCCGTCCGGTGACCGGCCGAGATGGGTGATGGACACGTTCTTGACCGGGGTGGTGGCCCCGATGTCGAGGACCTGGCGCTCGTCCAGGCCCTCGCAGACGTAGCGGAAGCAGAGCACGAGGGCGTCGTGGCAGAAGACGACGACGCGGCTGCCGTCGGGGAGGTCCTGCAGGTCGCGCAGGAAGCTGCGGACCCGGAGCACGACGTCGGCCCACGACTCCCCGCCGGGCGGGCGGTGGTAGAACTTCCCGAGCCAGCGGCGGCGTTCGGCCTCCTCGGGGAAGCGCTGGACGACGCCCTTCCAGGTGAGCAGGTCGAGCACGCCGAGCTCGCGGTCGCGGAGCCGCTCGTCGAGCCGCACGACCGGCGCGTCGACGCCGGCCGCGGCCAGGCCCAGCGCGGCCGTCTGCTGCGCCCGCACGTAGGTGGAGGACCAGAGCAGGGTGGGCACCTCGTCGGCGAGCAGCGGCGCGAGGCCCCGGCCCAGCGCGGTGGCCTGCTCGCGGCCCACGTCGGACAGCTCCACGTCGGCGTCGCGCACGCCGACGTCGATCACCTCGGCGTCTTCGGCGTAGGCCCGGGCGGCCGCGGCGTTGCCCTGGCTCTCCCCGTGACGGATGACGACCAGCTCGGCGACAGCCATGGGCCCTCTCTGCGGTGGTGCGGCCGGGAGGCTCCCGGACCCGGACCACCGTAACCGGCGCCTCCGACAGCCGGGCGGAGGGGCTGCTGAACCGATTCAGCCCCGCCGGCAGGGCGGGTGGGGGTGCGGTCTAGGTTGGCGCCCATGGACTTCCGCTACCTCGGCAACTCCGGCCTCAAGATCTCGGAGATCACCTACGGCAACTGGCTCACCCACGGCTCGCAGGTGGAGAACGAGCAGGCGCACGCCTGCGTCAAGGCCTCCCTCGAGGCCGGCATCACGACCTTCGACACCGCCGACGTCTACGCCAACACCAAGGCCGAGACGGTCCTGGGCGAGGCGCTCAAGGGCGAGCGGCGCGAGTCGGTGGAGATCTTCACCAAGGTCTTCGGCCCGACCGGCCCCAAGGGCCCCAACGACCTCGGCCTGTCCCGCAAGCACATCAGCGAGGCCATCAACGGCTCGCTGAAGCGCCTCCAGACCGATTACGTCGACCTCTACCAGGCGCACCGCTACGACTACGAGACCCCGCTCGAGGAGACGATGCAGGCGTTCGCCGACCTCGTCCGCGCGGGCAAGGTGCTCTACCTCGGGGTCAGCGAGTGGACCGCCGACCAGATGCGCGAGGCCTCGGCCCTGGCGAAGGACCTCGGCGTCCAGCTGATCTCGAACCAGCCGCAGTACTCGATGCTGTGGCGCGTCATCGAGGGCGAGGTCGTGCCGGCGTCGAAGGAGCTCGGCATCTCCCAGGTCGTCTGGTCCCCGATCGCCCAGGGCGTGCTGACCGGCAAGTACGTGCCCGGCCAGGACCTGCCGGCCGGCTCCCGCGCCACCGACGACAAGGGCGGGGCCAACATGATCGCCCGCTGGATGAACGACGACGTGCTCGAGCGGGTGCAGCAGCTCAAGCCGATCGCCGAGGAGGCCGGGCTGTCGATGGCCCAGCTGGCCATCGCGTGGGTGCTGCAGAACGACAACGTGGCGACGGCGATCATCGGCGCCTCCCGCCCCGAGCAGGTCTTCGACAACGTCAAGGCCGCCGGGGTGACCCTGGAGCCCGCGCTGCTGGCGAAGATCGACGACGTCCTCGGCGACGCCGTGACCAGCGACCCGGCGAAGACGCTCGAGAGCTCGCCGAAGACGCGCGAGGCCTGAGGGCCTGCGCTCTCCCCGTGAGGAGCGCGTGGACGAGTGGCGGGTCTACCCACCACTCGTCCACGCGTTCCGGGGCGGGAAGGGGCGGAGCCGGTCTAGGGCCGGGGGTCAGGGGGCCGGGACGGCGGTGCCGTCGGCGGCGGCCACGATCGCCGCGATGTCGATCTTCCGCATCTGCAGCATCGCCTGCAGGGCGCGGGCCGCGCGGGCCGGGTCGGGGTCGGTCGTCAGCTCGGTCAGCTGGCGCGGGACCACCTGCCAGGCCAGCCCGAACCGGTCCTTGAGCCAGCCGCAGACGCTCTCCTCGCCGCCGTCGGCGGTCAGGGCGTCCCAGTAGTGGTCGGTCTCGGCCTGGTCGGCGGTGTCGACCTGGAACGAGACGGCCTCGTCGAAGGTGAACTGCGGGCCGCCGTTGAGGCCGGTGAACCGCGCCCCGTCCAGCTCGTACTCGACGGTCAGCACGGCTCCCTCCTCGACGCCGGGGGTGCCGACCGGCGCGGGGTTGACGCTGAGGACGCGGGAGTTCGGGAACACGGAGACGTAGAACCGGGCGGCCTCCTCGGCCTGGCCGGCGAACCACAGGCACGGGATGATGGCGGGCATCGCTTGCTCCTCTCGGTGGGGTTGAGAGGGCAGACCGCGGCGTGGGGCGGAACTCATCGCGGCCCTTCGACAGGCTCAGGGCGCGGTGGGCTCAGGGCGCGGTGGGAGCGGCAGGGGGCTGCTCCTCCAGGCTGCGGCGGTGCTCGGCCATGGCCTCGGCCATCGTGGCCATGAAGTCCTCGATCAGCTCCAGCTGCTGCTCGTCGTAGCGGGCCATGGTGGCGCCGACGCGGGCGCCGAGGGGGCCGAAGAACTCCCGGCCCAGCCGCTGGCCCGCCTCGTCCTGGTGCAGCCGGACCTGACGGCGGTCGTGGGCGTCGGGGACCCGGCGGACGTGCCCGGCCCGGACCAGCCGGTCCACCGTCCCGGTGACGGCCCCCGAGGTGAGGTTGAGCACCTGCCGCAGCACCCCCGGCGTCGCGGGCTGGCCCTGGCGCTCGCCGTTGAGGACCAGCACCAGCGCCTGCAGGTCGGTCGGGTGCATGCCGTGCGTCTTGGCGAAGACGTCGACGACGCGGCTGGCCTCGGCCCCGTAGCGGCGCAGGTGGTCCACGACCAGCCCCCGCAGCTGTTCCAGCCGTGCGGTGTCCGCCACGTCCCTCCTCCTGTTTGCGCGTCGGCGTCCGGGTCCCTAGTCTCTCAGTCACTAAGACTATCGGTAACTGAGAGAATTGAGCAGCCGTGCACCGCTTCTGGGCAGGTATAGCAGCACTGGTGACGGGACGACGCTCGGTGTGGGCGGTGCTCGCGCTGGCCGTGGTGGCCAGCGGCCTCGTCATCGGCCTGAGCCCGGGCCTGAAGGTCAGCGACGACCCGACCGCCGGGCTGCCCGCGTCCGCCCAGTCGACCGAGGTCGCCCAGCTGCAGCAGCAGCTGCCGTCGGGCCAGCTGAACCCGGCGCTCGTCGTCTACAGCCGTCCCGGCGGCACGCTGAGCGAGGCCGACGTCGCCGCCGTGGCCGCCCAGGGCGAGGCGCTCGGCGCGCTGGCCCTCGACGGCCGGGTGTCCCCGCCGCAGGTCTCGCCCGACGGCACGGCCGCCCTGGTGGCCATCCCGCTGTCCGGAGAGGTGACCGGGGAGGAGAACACCGAGCGGGTCGCCGCGATCCGCGACGTCGTCCGCGCCGGCCTGCCCGACGGCGTCGTCGCCCAGGTGACGGGCGGGGCCGGCTTCGCCGCCGACATCGCCGGGGCGTTCGCCGGTGCCGACATCACCCTGCTGGCCACCACGGCCGCCGTCGTCGCCCTGCTGCTGCTCATCACCTACCGCAGCCCGCTGCTGTGGGTCATCCCGCTGGCCGTGGTCGGCACGGCCGACCGGGTCGTCGCCTCGCTCGTGGGCCTGGTCTCGCAGGGCGGGGCCATCCCGTTCGACGAGTCGACGACCGGCATCGTCTCGGTCCTCGTCTTCGGCGCGGGCACCGACTACGCCCTGCTGCTGATCGCGCGCTACCGCGAGGAGCTGCGCCGCACCGAGGACCGCCGCCAGGCCATGCGCGACGCGATCGCCGGGGCCGGACCGGCCATCGCCGCCTCGGGCACCACCGTCGTCCTCGCCCTGCTGACCCTGCTCGTGGCCGCCTTCGGCGGCACCCGGGCGATCGGCGTGGCCGGGGCCATCGGCATCGTCGTCGCCCTGGTCTTCGGGCTCGTCGTGCTGCCCGCCGCGCTCGTCGTCTGCCCCCGCGGGCTGTTCTGGCCGTTGGTGCCGCGGGTCGACCCGAGCGGGGCCGTCGCCACCGGTGGCCGGGGCTGGCGCCAGGTCGGCGACGCCACCGCCCGCCGGCCCTGGCCCGTCGTCGTCGCCTCGGTCCTGCTGCTGGCCGGGCTCAGCGCCGGCACCCTGTCCACCGGCTACGGGCTCAGCCAGGAGGACACCTTCCGCACCCGGGCCGAGTCCGTCGACGGCCTGCGCACGCTGGCCGCCTCCTTCCCGGCCGGCGCCGTCTCACCCGTCGTCGTGATGACCGACCCGGGAGCCGCCGACGCCGTCGTCCGGGCCGTGGAGGCCGTGCCCGGCGTCGCCCAAGTCACGCCGGGGGAGTCGACCGACGCGCTGGCCGAGGTCGACGTCGTCATCGACGCCGCCCCGGACACCGCGGCCAGCTACGACACGGTCCGCGCGATCCGGGACGCCGTGGTCACCGCCGACCCGGACGCCGTCGTCGGCGGCAGCGTCGCGGCGAACCTCGACGCCCGGGACGCCTCGATCCGCGACCTGCTGCTGATCAGCCCGCTGATCCTGCTCGTCGTCGTGCTCGTCCTGGTCGCGCTGCTGCGGGCGGTGGTGGCGCCGCTGGTGCTGATCCTCACGGTCGTGCTCAGCTTCTTCGCCGCTCTCGGCGCGGGCAGCCTGGCCTTCACCCACGTCTTCGACTTCCCGGCGCTGGACTACCAGGTGCCACTGCTGGCCTTCTTGTTCCTGGTGGCGCTGGGCGTCGACTACAACATCTTCCTGGTCTCACGGGCCCAGGAGGAGTCGGTCCGGCTCGGCACCCGGCGGGGGATCGTCGAGGCCCTCGCCCTCACCGGCGGGGTCATCACCAGCGCGGGCATCCTGCTGGCCGCGGTCTTCACCGTCCTCGGGGTGCTGCCGGTGATCGTGCTGACCGAGATCGGCATCATCGTCGGGCTCGGCGTGCTGCTGGACACGCTGCTGGTCCGCACGGTGCTGGTGCCGGCGCTCGTGCACCTGCTGGGCGACCGCTTCTGGTGGCCGCGACGGCTGCCCCGGCACCTGGCCGTCGACGAGCCCGCGGTGGACGAGCCCGAGGACCTCGAGCCGCGGCGCGCGCTCGTCTGAGACCGGGCCGGCGTCCCCCCTCACCCCCCGGGGCGCCGGCCCCCCGGCGGCAGGGGCTGTCCGCCCCGGGAAGTCAGCGCTCGACCACCCGCGGAGCCCCGTCCAGGGCCTCGGCAGCGATCGAGCGCTGGTTTCCCGGGGAGACCGTGCGGTCAGTCCGCGGCGACCGCGTCCTCGGCGTCCATGATCCGGTAGGCGTAGCCCTGCTCGGCCAGGAAGCGCTGGCGGTGCGCGGCGAACTCGGCGTCCACCGTGTCGCGGGAGACGACGGCGTAGAACCGGGCCGTCAACCCGTCGGCCTTGGGGCGGAGCAGCCGGCCGAGCCGCTGCGCCTCCTCCTGCCGGGAGCCGAAGGCGCCCGAGACCTGGATCGCCACCTGCGCGGTCGGCAGGTCGATGGAGAAGTTCGCGACCTTGCTGACCACCATCAGGTCGATCTCGCCGGAGCGGAACTGCTCGTACAGCTTCTCCCGCTGCCGGACGGTGGTGTCGCCCTTGATCAGCGGCGCGCCGAGCCGGGCCGACAGCTCGTCCAGCTGGTCGACGTACTGGCCGATGACCAGCGTCGGGACGCCCCGGTGCTTGGCCACGAGGTCGACGACGACGTCGGTCTTGGAGTCGGCCGTCGAGGCCAGCCGGTACTTCACGTCGGCCTCGGCGACGGCGTAGGTCATCCGCTCGGCCTCGGTGAGGGTGACCCGCACCTCGATGCAGTCCGCCGGCGCGATGTAGCCCTGCGCCTCGATGTCCTTCCAGGGCGCGTCGTAGCGCTTGGGCCCGATGAGGGAGAAGACGTCGCCCTCGCGGCCGTCCTCGCGGACCAGGGTGGCCGTCAGGCCCAGCCGGCGGCGGGCCTGCAGGTCGGCCGTCATCCGGAACACGGGCGCGGGCAGCAGGTGCACCTCGTCGTAGATGATCAGGCCCCAGTCGCGGGCGTCGAACAGCTCCAGGTGCGGGTGCACGCCGCCGCGCTTGCTGGTGATCACCTGGTAGGTGGCGATGGTGACCGGCCGGATCTCCTTCTTGGCGCCGGAGTACTCGCCGATCTCCTCCGGGCTCAGGGTGGTCCGCTTGACCAGCTCGTCGCGCCACTGGCGGGCCGAGACGGTGTTGGTGACGAGGATGAGCGTCGTCGCCTGCGCCTTGGCCATGGCGGCCGCGCCGACGATCGTCTTGCCCGCCCCGCAGGGGAGGACGACGACGCCCGAGCCGCCGTGCCAGAAGCCGTCGGCCGCCTGGCCCTGGTAGGGGCGCAGCTCCCAGCCGTCCTGGTCGAGGGCGATGGCGTGCGCCTCGCCGTCGACGTAGCCCGCGAGGTCCTCCGCCGGCCAGCCGAGCTTCAGCAGCACCTGCTTGAGGTGGCCGCGCTCGGAGGGGTGCACGGCGACGGTGTCGTCGTCGACCTTCGCGCCCACGAGGCCCTTGACCTTGGCGCTCTTCAGCACCTCGGCGAGCACCGGGCGGTCGGTGCTGACCAGCACCAGGCCGTGCGTCGGGTGCTTCTCGATCCGCAGCCGGCCGTAGCGGTCCATGGTGTCGGCGACGTCGACCAGCAGGGCGTTGGGGACGGGGTAGCGGCTGTAGGTGAGCAGGGTGTCGACCACCTGCTCGGCGTCGTGGCCGGCGGCGCGCGCGTTCCACAGGCCCAGCGGCGTCAGCCGGTAGGTGTGGATGTGCTCGGGCGCGCGCTCGAGCTCGGCGAACGGCGCGATGGCGATCCGGCAGGCGGCCGCGTCGGGGTGGTCCACCTCGAGCAGCAGCGTGCGGTCGGACTGCACGACCAGCGGGCCGGCGCCCACGGCACCCGGGGGCATCAGTTCTCCTCGTCGGCGGGGCCGGGTCCGGGCTCGGCGTCGCCGAGCGGGGCCTCCCCGCGGGTCTCGTCGTCGGTCGCCGACGGCGTCGGCGCCGAGGGGGCGGGCGTCGGGCCGGTGGTCGGCTCCGACGGCTCCGGGGTGGGCTCCGTCGGCTCCGGCGTGGGCTCGGACGGGCTCGGCGTGGGGCCGGGCGTCGGGCGGGCGACCAGCAGGGCCGGGGAGCTCGGGCTCTCGTTCCCGGCCGCGTCCACCGCCTGCACCTGGACGAGCTGCTCGCGGGCGTCGTCGTTGAACCAGCGCACGGTGGCGGTGGTCTCGGGCGTCCGCGCCACCTCGAAGCCGTTGAGGACGACCTTGTACTCCACGACCCCGACGTTGTCGGCCGCGGCGGGCCAGCGCAGCGTCAGGCGGCTGGGGGAGACCTCGGCGCTGGTGACGGCGGCGACCGGCGCGGGCGCCTCGTCGTCGCGGGGGTCGGCCGGGTCGAAGGCGGTGGCCCCGGTGCGCGCCGGGCGGGGCGCCTCGGACGTCGCCGGTGCCTCCGGGTCCGTCGCGGTGGGGGACGGGTCCGCGGACGGCTCGTCCGCCGGGGTGGTGCTGGCGCTGGGCCGGGACGAGGTCTCCGGCCGGGGGCTGGTGGGGGCGGAGGCGTCGCGCACCGCCGTGCGCGAGGGCCGGGCCGTCGGCTCGTCGTGCGGTCGCGGCGCGGCGACCTGCTGCGGCGAGCGGGCGATGCCGGGCACGACGTACAGGCTGGCCACCCCGAGTGCGCAGACGCCGAGGACGAGGAGGCGTCTCACGGTCGCGGCATGCACCGGTGCAGTCTAGTGGGCGCGCGCGGGTCAGCCGGCCGTCCGCGCGAGCCCGCGGCCGGCGTCCTCAGCCGTCGCTGGGTCCCGCGCCGACCCGCGAGATCCGCCCCAGCGGGATGGTGACGACCTGGGCGCTGGAGCGGTCGACGGCGCGGACGGCGCCCCCCGTGAGGTCCAGCGGGGCCAGCTCGCGCTCGGTGGCGCTGCCGTCCGCGGCCACCCAGGCGACCCAGACCGGGGCGGCCTGCTGGGTGGCGACCCGCAGCCGTTCCAGGGTCTGCTCGGTGCTGTCGGCCCCGTCCTCGGCCTGGCGTCGCGGGTGGTCGCGCTCGGCGGCCAGCACCGACGCGGCCACCTCCTCGGGCCGGACGGCGGGAGGAGCGTCGTGCGCGGCCGGCCGGGCGGCGCGCTGGCCCGGCGGCGGCGTCATCGTCCGGCCGCCCTCGTCCTCGACGGCCGGGGTCTGGCCCAGGCCGTGCAGGAAGGCGACGAGCTCGGCGGGCTCGACGCCGGCGACCAGCACCCCGGGCGCCACCGCGCGCAGCCCCAGCGCCGCCGCCCCCGGGTGGCCGAGCAGCGAGGCCGCCTCGGTGGCGTCGTCGGTGCGCAGGTACGACAGCGCGCTGCCGACCCGGATGCTGCCGTGCCGGCGGGCGACGTCGTCGACGAGGTAGGCCAGCGGCTGCGGGACCGGCGTCGCGGAGTGCTCGGCGAGCCAGGCGTGCACCTCGGCCGCGGACCAGCCGACGTCGAAGGCGCGCCGCAGCGAGCCGTCGCTGAACCGGTAGACCCCGCCGCCGCCGCGCGACTCCTGCTCGGCGAGCAGCCGGAGCTCCCCGGCCACGTCGTGGGCCAGCGGACCCGGGGCGACGGCGGTCAGGTCGGCCTGCAGGATCACCTCCTGCACCGGCTCGGGGAACAGCCCGGCCAGCTCGGCGGGCAGGACGGCGTCGGCGCGGTCCAGGCTGGCGGCGAAGGCGCTCACCCCGCCCAGGGCGACCAGGCCCAGCCAGCCGGCCTCGCGCCACGTCCAGTCGACCAGCGTGCCCGCGTCGACGGGGCCGCGGGCCAGCCGCGGCCGGTGCCAGGCCAGCGCCGCCGTCAGCTCCTCGAGGTCGGGGACGGTGCCGGGCTCCAGGCCGGCGGCCAGCCCGAGCAGCAGGGCGCGGACCGCCGGCGCGGACGACGCGTCGGCCTCGGGCCCCAGCGCGTGCGTGCCCGGCTCGGCGGAGGCGGCGAACCAGCGGGGCGCGCCCAGCCAGCGGCGGGCCAGCAGCAGCCAGCGGGTGGGGCCGTCCTGGCCGGCCCAGCGGTCGAAGTCGGCCGTCGGCAGCAGGCAGAGGTTGCCGCCGGGGGCGACGAGCCCGGCGGCCGCCGCGCACTCCAGCACGAAGGTGGCGTGGGCGGCGTCGGTGCCCAGCCGGCGGCCCAGGGCGGTGACGTCGCGGGCCGAGACCCCGCCGGTGCGCAGCAGCCGGTGCGGCACGGTCTCCACCGCGTGCACCGCCAGCTCGACGTCGTGCAGCAGCCCGAAGGCGGCACCGGCCGCGGCGGAGTCCACCAGCCGCGGGGTGCGGACGCGCCCGGAGATGCCCGGCGCCGCGGACGGCACCGGCTCGCGGCTGAACCGGCCGCCGCGCAGCACCAGCGACACCTCGCGGGGCAGCACGACCGTGTCGGCGTCGAGCGGGCGCAGCAGGCCGCGGGAGAGCAGCTGCTCCACGGGGGAGCGCGCGGCGTCGACGGCGACGGCGCGCTCGGCGTTGCGGACCGCACCGGTCGGCGACCACAGCAGCCGGTCCAGCACGGGCCGCACGGCCGGGTCGCAGGCGGCGAGCGCCTCGTCGACCTGCGTGCGGGTGAGCGGTCGCGGGGAGGGCGGGGCCAGCCCGCCGGGGTAGGGCTCGAACACCTCGCGGACGGGGCGGACGAGGTGCAGCTGGTCGTCGGCCCCCCACAGCAGGGCGCGCCGGCGGAGCTCCGCGACGGCGCGCGCCACCGCGGCCGGCTCGCCCAGCAGGGCGGTCACGTCGCCGGTCGAGGCGGGGTCGGGGCAGGCCGCCAGGGCCTCGGCCACCAGCCGGCACCAGGCGTCGAGGGCGTCGACGGCCCGGGCCACCGAGGTGCCGGTCGTCGAGCGCGAGGCCAGCTCGGTGAGGTCGTGGGGCAGCGGGTAGGTGAGGTCGGGCCGCAGCCGCAGCAGCTCGGTGAGCTGCTCGGCCGTCAGGGCCCGGAGCGCCTCGGTGAGGGTGCGCGGCCGGGCGGGGGCCGCCGTGCGGCGGGAGGGCACCGGGTCAGCGCCAGGGGTTCGGGGTGGCCGGCGGCGTGCCGGTGCCGCGCTTCAGCGCGCGGTACACCAGCGCCCCGACGGTGATGAGGGTGAACCAGCAGACCAGCAGGGACCAGCCGCCGACGAAGGACCACCACGCGTTGGCGTCCAGCGGCCCGCGGACCAGCCCGACGAGCGCGAAGAACCCGACGGCGCCCAGGGCGACCGCCAGCGTGTTGCGGACCTGCTGCTGGGCGACCCGGACGCGGGAGCGCAGCGCGAAGGCCGCCACGACCATCAGGGGGGAGAGGACGAAGACGACGGCGCCGATCGCCAGCGCCACCACCAGCCCCGGGGTCGCGGCCTCCAGCACCCGGCGGGCGTAGACGCGGGACCCCCCGGGCTGCTCGCCGTAGGAGCCGGGGCCGAACCACTGCGGGGTGCCCGGCGACGGGTAGGGCCCGGGGCCGGCCGGCGGGAGGCCGCCGGGGACGGGCGCGGGCTCGGGCCACTGCTGGGGCGCGACCGGGGCCGGCGCGGGGATGGCGCCGGGGGCGTAGGCGCTGGGGAGCGCCGCCGGGGCGCCGGGCGCGAGGGTGGTCGGAGCGGGCGCGGCCGGGGCGGCGGCGGGCGCCAGGCTGCCGCCGTGCGCGGAGCCCCAGGCCGAGCCCGGGGTCAGGGTGCTCGAGACGACGTCGAACGGCTGCTCGGGGTCGCGGAGGTCGGCGACGACGGGGACGAGCGCGGCCAGCGGGGGCACGGGGGCGTCGGGCCCGTCGAACCGGGGACGCTCGACCGGCGCGCCCGCGGCCGGTTGGTAGCGCGGCGGGGCGACGTCCAGCGGCTCGGCCGCCGGGGTGGTGAACTCGGCCGGGCGCTCGAGCGGCGCGTACTCGGGTCCGTCCTCCCAGGTGGCCATGGCGTCCATCCTAGGTCGGCGCGGGTCGGGTCCGGGCCGGGTCGGCGGGGCGCCGACGGCCTACCCTGGCCGCCGTGGACCCGACCCCCGCGCTGCCCCCCACCGGCCCGGGACCCGCGACGGCCGGCCCCGCCGCACCGGGCCCGGCCGGCACCCGGCGCCCCGCCCCCCGGCTCGTCCGCGCCGTCGTCTTCGTGCTGCTCGCCGACGCGCTCGCCTGGGTCGTCTGCCTGCCGCTGTGGACCGGCGGCCGGGGCCTGGCCTGGCCGCCCGCGCCGGCGTTCATCCTGCTGATGATGACCACGCCGGCGCTCGCGGCCGTGCTGACGGCGCGGCTGCTGCCCGACGGGCGCCCGCTGCGGACGGTGCTCGGGCTGGCCGTGCCGTGGCGGCGGGGCTGGGGCGTGCTGGTCGTCGCCTGGCTCGGCCCGCTGCTGCTGAGCGCGGCGGCCGTGGCGCTCTCGGCGGTCGCCGGCACGCTCGTGCTGGACCTCCGCGGGTTCTCCGGCTACGCCGAGACCCTCGAGGCGCTGGGTCCGCTGCCGCTGCCGGTCACCGTCCTGGTCGCGGTGACCCTGGTGCAGCTGCTCTTCGCCCCGTTCCTCAACGGCGTCGCCGCGGCCGGGGAGGAGCTCGGCTGGCGCGGCTTCCTGCGCGACGCGCTGCGGGACCGCCGTCGGGCCGAGGTCGTGCTCGTCACCGGCGTCGTCTGGGGCACCTGGCACGCGCCGGTGGTGCTGCTGGGCTACAACTACCCCGACGTGGCGCCGCTGGCCGCGCTCGGCCTGATGGCGGTTTTCACCACGCTGCTGGCCGCGCTGCTGGAGTGGGTGCGGGCGGCCTCGGGCGGTGTCGCCGGGCCCAGCCTGGCCCACGGCGCGGTCAACGCCGCCGGCGGCCTCCCGCTGCTGGTCGCCGCCGCCGGCCAGCGGCCGTCCTCGGTCGCCGTCGGCCTGCTGGGCTGGCCCGGCTGGGTCCTGATGGCCGCCGCGGTCGCCGTCCTCGTGCTCACCCGGCGGCTGCGGCCGGCGGCGCGCCAGGAGGGCTGAGCCGGCCCGACCGCCGGCCCCGCCCCCCGGGCGCGTGCGCCCCGGCCCCGGCGTGCGGGGCTAGTGGTCCGACGGCACGATGTGGACGGGCAGCCGGCCGGTGCCGCGCCGCACGGTGACCTCGAGGGTCAGGTGCGAGCGGCGGGCCATGGCCAGCCCGGCGGCGGTGGAGACCAGGGCCACCATCGCGCCGCAGGCGAGCATGCTCTCCCGCGCCCCGATGTGGTCGACGAGCCAGCCGACGGTCGGGCCGCCGATGGCCTGCCCGCCCAGCAGGACCATGAGGTAGACGCTCATCACCCGGCCGCGGACGGTGGGGGTGCAGGTCGTCTGCACCAGGGAGTTCGCCCCGGTGAGGAACTGCAGGGTGGCGAACCCGACGAACACCAGGACCAGGCAGAACAGCCAGACGCTGGGCGCCACGGAGGCGACCATCAGCACGACGCCCAGGGCCACCAGGGTCCCGGTGAGCACGCGCAGCCGGGGGCTCGACTGGCGCCGGGCCGAGAGGATGGCTCCGCTCAGCGCGCCGACGGCGGTGAGGGAGTTGAAGAGGCTGTAGCCGCTGACACCGGCGGTGAACACGTCGTCGGCGAAGGCCGCGAGGATCACCGGCATGTTGAGGCCGAAGAGACCGATGGTGGCGGCCAGGACGATCGACCAGCCCACCTCGGAGGTGCGCCGGATGTAGCGCAGGCCGTCCTTGAGCTGGCCCTTGCGGGCCCCGGGGGCCAGCGCCGGGGCGGCGGTGGGGCGGATGACCGCCACCATCGTCACCACCAGCAGGCAGGAGGCGGCGTTGAGCAGGAAGGACCAGCCCTGGCCGACGGCGCTGATCAGGGCGCCGGACGCGGCCGGGCCGACGAGGGCGCCCAGCTGGAACACCGAGGAGTTGAGGCTGACGGCGTTGCGGATGTGGGTGTGGCCCACCAGCTCGGAGACGAAGACCTGCCGGGTCGGGTTGTCCACCACGGTGACGAAGCCCAGCGCGGTGGCCACGAGGAAGACGTGCCACGCCTGGATCGTCCCGGTGAGGGCCAGGGTGCCCAGCGTCAGCGCCATCAGCGCGGCCACCGACTGGGTGATGATGAGGATCGTCCGCTTCGGGTAGCGGTCGGCCAGCACGCCGCCCCACATCCCGAAGAGCAGGACGGGCAGGAACTGGAGCGCGACGGCGACGCCCACGGCGGTGACGCTCCCGGTCAGCTCCAGCACCAGCCAGTCCTGCGCGATCCGCTGCATCCACAGGCCGGTCGTCGCGACCATCTGCGACGACAGGTAGAGCCGGTAGTCGCGGACCTCCAGCGCGGCGAGCGAGCGCGGCCAGGACCGCCGGGGACGGCCGGGCGCCGGGGCGGGGGGAGCGGACGGGGAGGTCGACGGGGACGTCGGGGCGTGTTCGGCAGTGGCCGCGGACACAGGGTTCACCCAATTCAGCAGGACGAGGACGGCACGGAGCACGGGCCGCCTGGGCCTCGGTGCTCACGGGGATCTCCGGCTCGGCGCTGAGTCGACCGTCCCAACGTACGATAGCCGTACTTCATTCGACGACCGGATCGACACTATATTTCTCATTGCGTTTCGTGATGAGTGGGCGAGGAGGCCGGCCGTGGCGGGGGGGACGAACTTCGACCCGGTGCTGCTGCGCACCTTCCTGACGGTGGCCAACGGGCTCAGCTTCACCCGGGCCGCCGAGCAGCTGGGGCTCAGCCAGCCGACGGTCTCCCAGCACGTGCGCCGGCTGGAGGAGGCCTGCAAGCGGCAGCTCCTGCGGCGCGACACACGCTCGGTCGCGCTGACCGACAACGGCCAGGCGATGGCCGGCTTCGCGCGGACGATCCTCGCCGCCAACGACGAGGCCGTCGCCTACTTCACCGGCTCGGCGATGAGCGGCCGGCTCCGCTTCGGGGCGGCCGACGAGCTGGCGCTCAGCGAGCTGCCGACGATCCTGCGGGAGTTCCGCCAGCTCTACCCGCGGATCAACCTCGAGCTGACCGTCACCCAGAGCGGGACGCTGTCGCGCCGGCTGACGGCGAACCACCTCGACCTCATCTTCATCAACCAGGAGGCCGACCTCGGCCGGGGCACCCTGGTCCGCCGCGACCGCCTGGTCTGGGTCGGCATCGACCGGCTGCAGCTGGAGCCGGCCCAGCCGGTGCCCGTCATCACCTACCACGCGCCGAGCCTCAGCCGCTCGGCCGCGATCGACTCGCTCGAGCGGGCCCACCGCACCTGGCGGATCACCTGCAACACCCGCGAGATCAACGGCGTGCTGGCCGCGACCCGGGCGGGCATCGGGATCTGCGTGCTGGCGCAGAGCCGGGTGCCGGGCGACCTGCGCATCCTCTCGGGCCGTTTCGACCTGCCGCCGCTGCCCGACGTCGAGATGGCCCTGGTGGACAACCCGCGCTCGGCCCGGGAGCCCGTCGAGGCGCTCAGCCGGGCCATCGTCAACCTGCCGTTGGGGCCGCACGCCTCCCCGCAGGACCGGGCCCGGCGCTAGCGGGCGAACCCGGTTGGGAGCCCCCCGCGTTGGGGCTAGTCTTGCGGGCTGATGACCGTGCCGGGCGCTCCCGGCGACGACGCGAGACTGGGGACAGACGTGCCTGTTGGCAAGGTGAGGTTCTACGACGCCGAGAAGGGCTTCGGCTTCCTGACCAAGGACGAGGGTGGCGACGTCTACGTGCGCGCCACCGCGCTGCCGCCCGGGGTGACCAGTCTCAAGGCCGGCCAGAAGGTCGAGTTCGGCATCGTCGAGGGCCGCAAGGGCGAGCAGGCGCTGTCGCTGCGCGTCGTCGAGGCCCCGCCGTCGCTGTCCAAGGCCCAGCGCAAGCCGCCGGAGCAGATGACGGTCATCGTCGAGGACCTGATCAAGATGCTCGACGGCCTCGGCAACGGCTACCGGCGCGGCCGGCACCCGGAGTCGCGGACCGCCACCCAGGTGGCGACCGTGCTGCGCGCCGTCGCCGACGAGCTCGAGCTCTAGCCCGGCCCCTCCGCACCCCCGGGTCGCCGTGCGCGGTGGCCCGCCCCTCCGCTGCCAGAATGGACCCATGGCTCCCACCCGCACCACCAAGCCCGACGCGATCCTGCTGGCCGCGGTCGACCTCGCGCGCGAGGCGGCCGTCGAGACCGCCGGGGTGATGGGGGTCGGGGAGCACCTCGGCCACCACGCCGACGCCGAGCGGGTGCTCACCCACTTCTTCGCCTGCCGGCACCCGGCCTACCGCGGCTGGCGCTGGTCGGTGACGGTCGCCCGCGCCTCGCGGGCCAAGGTCGCCACGCTCGACGAGGTCGTCCTGCTGCCGGCCGACGGCGCGCTGCTGGCCCAGGAATGGGTGCCGTGGGCCGAGCGGATCCAGCCCGGTGACGTCACCCCCGGCCTGCTGATGCCCACGCCGGCCGACGACCCGCGGCTGGAGCCCGGCTACACCGGCGGCGAGCGGGCGGCCGACACCGACCCGGCCGAGGCCGGCCAGGCCCGCGCCGTCGTCGCCGAGCTGGGCCTGGGCCGCGAGCGCGTGCTCAGCCGCACCGGCCGGGACGAGGCGGCCGAGCGCTGGCTCGCCGGGGACGGCGGACCCGACAACCCGATGGCCAAGCAGGCTCCCGGCTCGTGCGAGACCTGCGGGTTCTTCCTGCGGCTGCAGGGCGGGATGGGCGTCCTCTTCGGCGCCTGCGCGAACAGCTTCTCCCCCTCCGACGGCCAGGTGGTGAGCGTCGACCACGGCTGCGGCGCGCACTCCTCCGTCCCGCCCCTGGAGCCGGCGGAGGAGCTGCCGCCGCCGGTCTGGGAGACCATCGAGTGGGACGAGCCCGTCTCCCTCTTCGACTGATCCGGCGGTCGGGGGCATGGCGAGAGCGCGGTCGGCGAAGCGGTCCGAGGTCGAGGAGGTCCGGCGCGCCGTCGCCGCCTTCGTCGCGGCGGGGGCGGACGAGTCCGTCCAGCGGGTGACGACGGCCGTGCACCGGCTGTCCCGCCGCCTCGACCAGTGGTACGACCGCCAGCTGGCCGACATCGACGTGTCCACCGGGGAGTGGGCCGTGCTCAGCGAGCTGGCCCGCAGCGGGGAGGACACCCCGCTGACGCCCAGCCAGCTCGCGGCCGCGGCCAACGTCGCCCCGTCCTCCATGACCCACCGGCTGGACCGGATGGTCGAGCGCGGGCTGATCAGCCGCAGCCCCGATCCCTCCAACCGGACCCGGGTGCTGGTGCAGCTGTCCGACGCCGGCTACGCGCTGTACGCGGCCGCGATCCGGGAGTCCGACCTCGTCGAGGCCGACCTGCTGGAGTCCCTCACCGACCGCGAGGTCGACCAGCTGGCCGAGCTGCTCGAGAAGGTGCTCGCCGGCCTGGACGCGGCCGACCTGTAGGCCTCAGCCGCGGGTCCCCTGGGTGGGGGCGTCCGGGGTGCGGGCGGCACCCGCGCGGCGCTGGCGCACGCGGTTCCAGCAGTAGAGCAGGCCGAGCAGGCCCAGCCCGGCCCCGCTGAGGCAGACGGCGAACCAGTCGCCGTGGCCCTGGACCGCCAGCTGGTCGCGGCGCAGGCCCGTCAGCACGGCGGCGACGGCGAACAGCAGGGTCCCGACGGCGACCACGCGCAGGCCGTCGACGTCGACCGCGGGCACCGGCGCCTGCACGAGGCGGCGGTGCGCCGGCCGTCCCGCCACGGGCGAGGGCGTCGGGGAGGTCACAGCCGAGATCCTACGATGCTCGTCATGGTCCAGAGGTCTCCCAAGCCGGCGCCCCGCGCCACCGCCGACGAGCGCCGCGTGAGCGGGCTCGACGCCTACTTCCAGATCAGCGCCCGCGGCTCGACCGTCGCGCGGGAGGTGCGTGGCGGGCTGGTGACGTTCTTCACGATGGCCTACATCATCGCGCTGAACCCGCTGATCATCGGGACGGCGCCCGACGCCGCCGGCAACCTGCTGGGCGGTCTGCCCTACCTCGACGGCGGCGGCCAGGTGCTGGGCGCCAACGTCGACGCGACGATCACGCTGGTCGCCGGGGCCACCGCCCTGGTGGCCGGGCTGATGACGATCCTCATGGGTGTCGTCGGCCGCTTCCCCATCGGCATCGCCGCGGGCCTGGGCATCAACGCGCTGCTCGCCTTCACCATCGCCCCGCTGATGACGTGGCCGCAGGCGATGGGCCTGATCGTCGTCGAGGGCGTCGTCATCGCCCTGCTGGTGCTCACCGGCTTCCGCACCGCCGTCTTCCGCGCCGTCCCCCGCTCCCTGCGCAGCGGCATCTCCATCGGCATCGGGCTGTTCATCGTCTTCGTGGGCCTCGTCGACGGCGGCATCGTCACCAAGCCCACGGGCAGCGTCCCGGTCCAGCTCGGCGTCAACGGCTCGCTGCTCGGCTGGCCGATGCTCGTCTTCGTCCTCGGGCTGTTCGCCGTGGCCGTGCTGTACGCCCGGCGGGTGCGCGGGGCGCTGCTGATCTCGATCGTCGGCACGACCGTGGTGGCCGTGCTGATCGAGGTGTTCGCGGGGGCCGGCGCCAAGAGCGCCGACAACTCGACCGGCTGGGCGCTCAACGTGCCCAGCCTCAACGGCGTCGTCTCGGTGCCCGACCTGTCGCTGATCGGCGACGTGGACGTCCTCGGTGCCTTCGGCCCGTCCTTCGCCGACGGCTTCCGCCCCCACCTGTTCTTCCCGCTCGTGCTGCTGGTCTTCTCCCTGCTGCTCGCGGACTTCTTCGACACCATGGGCACCGTCGTCGCCGTCGGGGCCGAGGGCGACCTGCTGGACGAGAAGGGGACGCCGCCGCACCTCAGCGCGGTGCTGATGGTCGACTCCGTCGCCGCGGCGGCGGGCGGCATCGGCTCGGTCTCCTCGAACACGTCCTACGTCGAGTCGGTCGCCGGCGTCGGCGAGGGCGCCCGGACCGGCCTCGCGTCGGTGGTCACCGGCGTCGGGTTCCTGCTGGCCATGTTCTTCGCGCCGCTGGTCAACATCGTGCCGTCGGAGGCCGCGACGCCGGCGCTGGTCTTCGTCGGGTTCCTCATGATGAGCCAGGTCACCAAGATCGACTTCGACGACGTCGAGGAGGGCCTGCCCGCCTTCCTCACCCTGGCGCTGATGCCCTTCACCTTCTCCATCACCATCGGCATCGGGGCGGGCTTCATCAGCTACGTCCTGCTCAAGGTGGCCCGGGGCAAGGCCCGCCAGCTGCACCCGCTCATGTGGGTCGTCGCCGGCGCCTTCGTCGTCTACTTCGCCTCGGGGGTGCTCAACCTGCTGGCCCGCTGAGGCGGGGTAGCGTCGGTCGTCCCGCACGCCACCCGACCGGAGGACCACCTGTGACCAGCCCCGCACCGACCGCCGTCTCCCACCACTGGGAGCTGGTCTCCCGGCCCTCGGGCTGGCCCGTGCCGGAGGACTTCCGGCTGGTGGAGGTCGAGCTGCCGGCGCTGGCCGAGGGCGAGGTGCGGGTGGCCAACGCGTTCGTCTCGGTCGACCCGTACATGCGGGGCCGGATGAACGACACGAAGTCCTACACCCCGCCGTTCGGGCTCGGCGAGCCGCTGACCGGCGGGGCGGTGGGGCGCGTCGTCGCCTCCCGGACGCCCGACCTGGCCGTCGGCGACCTGGTCAGCCACGACCGCGGCTGGCGCGACGTCGCCCAGGGTCCGGCCGCCGGCTTCCGCCGCGTCGAGGAGGTGGCGGGGCTGCCGTCCTCGGTGCACCTCGGGGTGCTGGGCATGACCAGCATGACCGCCTGGGTCGGCCTGCTCGTGGTGGCCCGGATGCAGCCGGGCGACACCGTCTTCGTGTCCGGGGCGGCCGGGGCCGTCGGCTCCGTCGTCGGGCAGATCGCCCGGCTGCGCGGGGCGGGCCGGGTCATCGGCAGCGCCGGGTCGGCCGCCAAGGTCGCCCTGCTGACCGAGCGCTACGGGTTCGACGCGGCCTTCGACTACCACGACGGCCCCGTCGTCGAGCAGCTGGCCGCGGCCGCCCCGGACGGCATCGACGTCTACTTCGACAACGTGGGCGGTGAGCACCTCGAGGCGGCGGTCGAGGTCTTCAACCGCGGCGGCCGCGCGGCCCTGTGCGGGGCCATCTCGGTCTACAACGCCACCGAGCCGCCGCCCGGCCCCCGGAACCTGTTCCAGGTCGTCGGCAAGGGGCTGACGCTGCAGGGCTTCATCGTCTCCTGGTACGCCCAGGAGCACGGGGCCGCGTTCGCCGAGGAGGTCGGCGGCTGGCTGCGCTCGGGCGAGCTCACCTACGACGAGACGGTGGTGCAGGGGCTCGACCGCACCGTCGAGGCCTTCCTCGGGATGCTCCGCGGGGAGAACACCGGGAAGATGGTCGTCGCGGTCTGAGGCCGGCGCTCAGTCCTGCGGCCCCCGCCGGCGGCGCCGGAGCACCGCGAGGACACCCGCGGCGCCCAGCAGCAGCACGGCCAGCAGCACCCAGCCCCAGGCCGGGGCGCCGCCCGCGTCGACGGCGGCCGGCGGCTCGGCCGGCCCGGTGTACTCCCCGGTGCCCGCCGCCTGCGCGGTGAAGGTGCTCTCCCCGGTGATGGGGTGGCCGTCGGCGGAGGTGACGCGCCAGGCGACCGTGTAGGACCCGGCCGGGGCGCCCGGCACCAGGGCCTGGCGGACCGTGGCGTCGACCAGCTCGGCCGCGCCGGTGGAGGCCGTCCCGTCGGGTCCGGTGACGACCACCTGGGTGCCCAGCGCGACGGCGGGCTGGTCGAACGTGAGGACGACGGCGCCCGGGGTCCGGGCGACCGACGCCCCGTCGGCCGGGTCGGACCCGACGAAGGAGTTGTGCGCGGACGCCGGCGCGGCGGTCACCACCGCCAGCACCAGCGCGACCACCGCGACGGCCACCGCCCGGCCCGGGCGCCGCCCGCTCATCGCCGGCGTCCGGCCCGGGCGCTGCCCAGCGCCACGCCGGCCCCGCCCGCGGCGAGGGCGGCGACGGCGAGCGCCACGCCCCCCAGCCAGCGCGCGGCGCCGTCCGGGGCGGTCGTGGTGGCCGCCGCCCCGTCGGTGCCCGGTCCGGTGCTCGTCCCGCCGTGCGCGTCGCCGCCCTCGGCCGCAGCCGCGACGACCAGCACGGGGGCCGGGTGCTCCGGCTCCTCGCCCGAGGCCGGCACCGGCTCGTCCCAGGCGACGACCTCGCCGTCGGAGTAGGTCTGGGTGGCCGGCAGCAGCACCTCCCCGGCGCCGGGCAGCGGGCCGACGGAGAGCGCGAAGTCCTGGTACTCGTCGGGGCCGATGGCCGCGTCGTCGTCGGCGGTCCAGGTGACGGTGCGCGGTGCCTCGGTCAGGGTGGCGCCGCCCACCTCGACCGGGCCGGGCAGGGCGGCGCGCTGCACGGCCGCGGTCCAGCCGGGGACCGGGCGCGTGCGCACCGAGGTGAACGGCGTGTCCTGCGGCAGCTGGACGCTGACCGTCGTCGTCGAGGCCTCGTCGGACTCGTTCGGGACGCGGAGGGTGAGCACGCCGTAGCCGCCGGCGGTGGCGGTGCCGTCGGTGACGACGCGGACGTGGGCGTCGGCCGCTGGCAGCGCCAGCGGGGTGAGCAGGAGGCCGCCGGTGAGAGCGGCGAGGGCGAGCGCGGCGGTCCGGGGACGGCGCGCGGTGCTGCGGGGGGTCATGGGGGTCCTTGGGTGTCGAGCGCTGAGCGCACCGCGTCGACGGCCGGGAGGGCCGTGGGCGGCGCACGAGGAGGTCAGGGCAGGACGGGGACCGGGGGGCCGCGCGGGGCGGCGGGGGAGAGCGGGGCGACGAGCGCGAGGACCGCCGCGGGGGCGACGACGAGGGCGACGGCCCGGCGGCGGCGGGGGGCGGGGGCGGCGGTGGCGGCCCGGACGACGCGCTCGGCCAGCGCCCACAGCGTCCGTTCGCCGCGGAGCAGCAGCCAGGCGGTGGCCGCGGTGGCCAGCACGTGCGCCGCCGTCATCGGCCAGCCCGGCATGGCCATGGCCGTGCCGCCCGGGGCGCAGCTGAGCACCGCGCCGGCGACGTGCCCGGCGTGCGGGTCGACGGCGCCGCAGCCGGCCGTGCCCGCGCCGGCGCCGAACGCGAGGTGCAGCAGCACCTGCTGGACCCCGAGCAGCGGCAGCAGCACGACGAGGCGCACCCGGCGGGCGGTGGCGGTGACCGCGGTCAGCCCGAGCAGGGCGGCGCAGACGGCCAGCAGCGCGAGCGGCGGCCGGTGGCCGCCGCCGACGAGGTGGCCGGCCAGGGCCAGGCCCAGCGACGCCCCGCCGAGGACACCGGCGCGCAGCACGCGCACGCCCCCGCGCAGAGGAGCCGCGCCCGGCTGGGTCATCCCTGCTCGCGGTGCCGGGACATCGCGCCCAGCCGCTCGTTGTAGGCGCGCAGCTCGGCGTCGTCGTCGCGGTCGGCCTGGCGGTCCTTGCGGCGGGTCTCGTGGGCGTCGCTGCGCACCCAGCCGACGACCAGCGCCAGGCCCAGCAGCAGCGAGGGGATGTCGCCCAGGCCCCAGGCGATGCCGCCGCCGGTCTGCTGGTCCGCCAGCAGGGCCGCGTCGTCGGTGTAGCCGAGCGCGTGCCACCAGTCGGGGGCCAGCAGGGTGCCCGAGGACATCAGGGAGATGCCGAAGAAGGCGTGGAAGCCCAGCGTGACCAGCAGCAGGAGCAGCCGGAACGGGTAGGCCGGGCGCTGCGGGCCGGGGTCGATCCCCACCAGCGACCAGACGAAGAGGTAGCCGCTGAGCAGGAAGTGCGCCGTCATCAGCACGTGCCCGGTGTGGGTGAACATCGCCAGCTCGAACAGCCGGGAGTAGTAGAAGACGACCAGGCTGCCGGTGAACAGCGCCGCCGCCACCAGCGGCTGGCCCAGCACCGCCAGGACGCGGGCGTGGACGAGGCTCAGCAGCAGCTCGCGGGGTCCGAAGCTGCCGTCACGACGGCCCGCCAGGGTGCGCATGGCCAGGGTGATCGGGGCGCCGAAGACCAGCAGCAGGGGCACCGGCACCATCAGCGTCATGTGCTGGAGCATGTGGGTGCTGAAGTGCACCCGGCCGTAGACGCCGGGACCGCCGCTGGTGACGAACACCAGCAGGAGGCAGCCGGCCACCCAGGCGACGGTGCGCAGGACCGGCCAGCGGTCGCCGCGGCGCAGCATCTTCACCACGCCGGCGGCGTAGAGGCCGAGCATCAGCGCGGCGACGGCCAGCCAGAGCGTCTCGGGGTGGAACGCCGTCAGGTACCGCTCGACGGTGACCGGCGGCGGCAGCGGGTAGCCGAGCAGGGCCGCCACGGAGTCCTCGCCGATCTCGGGCACCGGCGGGGCCGAGCGGGACAGGGCGACGGCGAGGCCCATCGCCGCGCCCATCACGAGCAGCTCGACGGCCGCCAGCCGGGCGAACCCGGTGCCGTCGGTGCCGAGCCGGCGCAGGGTCACCCGGCGGTGCTGCCAGCCGGCGACCCCCAGCAGCACGAGCGCGACGACCTTGCCGACGACGAGCAGGCCGTAGGTCGAGCCCAGCTGCGCGAACGAGCCCACCCGCAGCACGGCGTTGACGACGCCGGAGAGGGCGACGACGACGAAGCACCACAGCGCGAGGGTGGAGTACCGGGCGGCGACGACGGGCAGCTGGCCGCCCAGCCGCCGTCCCGTGAGCACCAGGGCGGCGAGGCCGCCGACCCACAGGCAGACGCCCAGCAGGTGCAGCGCCAGGCTGTCGACGGAGTTCATGTGGTCGGCGCTGCCGGCGGAGTGCCCGGCCAGGGCCAGCGGCAGCAGGGCGACGAGGCTGAGCGCCGCCGCCCAGACCAGCGTCGTCACCCGGGTGGCCAGCAGCACGAGGTTGACGACGACGGCGACCACGAGCGCGCTGGCCAGCAGCGAGCGCCCGAGGTCCACCTGGGAGACGAAGGAGAACGCGATGGCGGTCGAGCCGGGGGCGCCGAGGGGCTGGCCCGAGACGTCGGCCGCAGTGAGGGCGATGACGAGCACCGCGGTGGCGAGCCAGACGAGGCCGGCGGCGACCGCCGCCTTGGCCGTGGCCCGCCGGGCCCCGCTCAGCCGGTCCGAACGGCTGCCGGGCTCGGGCGCGACGAAGAAGGCGGCGGTGAACAGCAGACCCGTGGTCAGCGCCGCGGCCAGGTCGTGGACGGCGCGGACGGCGGGCAGCCCGTAGCGGACGGTCGCGCCCGGGTCGAAGTCGGCGATCCCGGCGGCGAGCTCCCCGGTCGCACCCAGCAACCCCAGCGCCAGCCCGACGGTGACCACCACCACGCCGGCGGCCAGCAGGGTGCGGCGCGGTCCCGGGGCGAGGAGGGCCTCGGCGCCGGTGGCGCTCGCGGCGGCGTCGGCGGTCCGGGCGCGGGCGCGGCTCCGGTCCCCGGCCCCGGTCTGGGTCTGCACCCCGACAGTCTAGGAAGGCCCCCCGACAACCGCGACCGGGAGCGATCCGGCGGGGTTCTCAGGGTCGGTGGGGGTGGCGCTCAGGTCGGCCGCCTAGGTTGGCCCCGAGCGCGACGGAGCACCGCCGCGGACCCCGACGGAGGGAGCTGCAGATGAGCTTGGCTGACAAGGCGAAGAACAAGGCCGAGGAGCTGGCCGGCCAGGCCAAGGAGGCGGTCGGCGACGCCACCGACAACCACGACCTCCAGGCCGAGGGACGCGCGGACCAGGGCGAGGCGCAGGCCAAGCAGGCCGGCGAGCACGCCAAGGACGCGGCGAAGGACGTCAAGGACGCCTTCACGTCCTGAGCCACCCCCGTCGACGCCGTCACCCCCCGGGGTGGCGGCGTCGTCGTGTGCCGGGGACCACGGCGGGGGCGGGAATCAACTCCCCGGCCCGCCTGTTGCCCCGACATGACCTCCTTCCCGGCGCCCAGCCGCGACGGCGCCCCCGTCCCCGAGCAGCCGTCCACCGGCGGCACCGGCACGGACCCCGACGGCCCCAGCCAGGTCGGCCCCGACGACTTCAAGGCCGTCTTCCGCCGCCACCCGGCCGGCGTCGCCGTGGTGACGTTCAGCCGGGACGGCGCGCTCTACGGGTTCACGGCCACCTCGGTGATCTCGGTGTCGGCCGACCCGCCGGTGCTCACCTTCTCCATCGACTCGACCTCGTCGTCCTGGCCCGCGCTGGCCGAGGCCGACACCGTCGTCGTCAACTTCCTCGCCGCCGCCCAGGTCGACGTCTCGGCCCGGTTCGCGACCCGGGGCATCGACCGCTTCGCCGAGGGCGGCTGGTCGCTGCTGGCCACCGGTGAGCCGGTGCTCGACGGGAACCAGGCCTGGGTCCGGGGCCGGGTGGTGCAGCGCACGGCCATCGGCCGCAGCTTCCTCGTCTCGGTGCTCGCCCTCGAGGCCCACCAGGCCGGGGCGACCGCGCCGCTGGTCTACCACGACCGGACCTACCACGCCGTGGGCGAGCACACCGCCATCTGAGCAGGTCCGCCCCGCCCGGTCCGGTCGCCCTAGGGTGCTCGCCATGGATCCCCGCGACCTCCTGGAGGAGCAGCTCGCATCCACCGCCGGCACCTGGGAGGTCATGACGTCCCACGGCGTCCGCGCCGGTGAGGAGCGGGCCGTCGACCACTACTTCGACGCCCCCGACGGCGACCGCGCCGAGGCCCTGGCGGCCGCGCTCCGGGCCGCGGGCGGGTCGGCCGGGGTGGAGCGCCACCGCTCGCGGGTGCTGCGCCGCACCACGGGCTGGGCCGTGACGGGGTCCTCGGCCCCGTTCCCCCTCACCCTGGACTCGCTGCGCGGCTGGGTGACCACCATGGTCGAGACCGGGGCCGAGCACGACTGCGTCTTCGACGGCTGGGGCCTGTCGGTCTGAGGACCCCGGCCCCCCGCCCACGAGTACCGGGCGAGCCACCACCCGGGCCGACGCATAGCCCTTGTATTTAGCAGTGCTAAAGGTTAGCCTGGGCAAGTGACTGCCCGTGCCGTGCCCGCCCAGGACCTCCGCAGCACCGCCGGCCTCGCGAACGCCCTGCGCCCCGCGGTGCTCCGCCTCGCGCGCCGGCTGCGCCAGCTGCGCGACGACTCCCAGGAGCTCGGCTCCAACCAGCTCTCGGCCATGTCGGTGCTGCTGAACCAGGGCGACCTGACGATGGGCGAGCTGGCCGCGCAGGAGCTGATGCAGCCGCCGTCGATGACGCGGATCGTCAACGGCCTGGAGGAGCGGGGCCTGGTCACGCGCACCACCGACCCGCACGACCGCCGCTCGGCGCGGGTCAGCCTGACCGAGGAGGGCCGGCAGATCCTGCTGGCCAACCGCCGCCGCCGCGACCAGTGGCTCGCCGTCCGGCTCGCCGAGCTGGACCCCGAGGAGCGCGACCTGCTGCGCCGCTGCATCCCCCTGCTGGAGAAGGTGAACCACGCGTGAGCGTCGACACGAACCGGTCCGCCGGCGTCGACGGGGCCGCCCGCCCCGAGAGCCCCGACCCGACGACCACCGAGCACACCGCCGCCGACCCGGCCGAGTCCGACGGGCGCAGGCCGAGCGCACCGCCGGCCGCCCGCGGCGGGATGTTCGCCGCCCTGTCCAACCGGAACTACCGGATCTACGTGTCCGGCTCGTTCGTCTCCAACATCGGCACCTGGATGCAGCGGGTGGCCCAGGACTGGCTGGTCCTGGAGCTGTCCGGCGGCTCGGGGCTGGCCGTCGGCATCACCACCGGTCTGCAGTTCCTGCCCATGCTGCTGCTGTCGCCGTGGGGCGGGCTGATCGCCGACCGGTTCGACAAGCGGCTGGTCCTCAAGATCACCCAGGCCTGGCTCGCGCTGTGCGCGGCGCTCCTCGGCGTGCTCGCGATCACCGGGGTCGCCGCCACCTGGCACGTCTACCTGATCGCGCTCGCCTTCGGCCTGGGCACCGCCTTCGACAACCCGGCCCGGCAGGCGTTCGTGTCCGAGGTGGCCGGCCAGGAGCACCTGGCCAACGCCATCGGCCTCAACTCCGCGACCTTCAACGCGGCGCGCATCGTCGGCCCGGCCGTCGCGGGCCTGGTCATCGCCTCGTTCGGGACCGGCTGGGCGATCCTGTCCAACGCCGTCACCTACACCGCGTTCGTCGTCGCCCTGGTGATGATCGACGCGCGCACCCTCACCATCAGCCCGCCCGCGGTCCGGGCCAAACGGCAGATCCGTGAGGGGCTGGCCTACGTCCGCAGCCGGCCCGACCTGCTGCTGGTGATGGGCACCGTCTTCTTCGTCGGCACCTTCGGGCTGAACTTCCAGATGACGTCGGCGCTGATGGCCCAGCAGGAGTTCCACAAGGGCGCGCAGGAGTACGGCATCCTCGGCACGATCATGGCCGTCGGGTCGCTGGCCGGCGCCCTGCTGGCCGCCCGCCGGCGCTCCACGCCGCGCGGCCGGTTCGTCGTCGGCATGGCGGTGGCCTTCGGGGTCGTGGAGATCGCGGCCGGGTTCATGCCCACCTACCTCACCTACGCCGCGATCCTGCCGCTCCTCGGCCTGACCGCCCTGCTGACGCTGACCGCCGCCAACGCCTCGGTGCAGATGACCGTCGACCCGAAGCTCCGCGGCCGGGTGATGGCGCTCTACATGATGGTGCTGATGGGCGGCAGCCCGGTCGGCGCGCCGATCCTCGGCTGGGTGGGCGAGGCGTTCGGCGCCCGCTGGACCCTGATCGGCGGCGGGGCGCTCTCGACGCTGGGCGTGCTGCTCTGCGTCGCCCTGCTGGCCCGCCGCCAGCACCTGCACGTCGTCGCCCACCTGCACGCCCCGCACCTCAGCGTCGAGCGCCGCGCCGCCTGACGCCGCGGGTGCGCGGCGCTAGGGTGCGGCCATGAGCCAGCCCGTCGCCACCGTCCGCGGGGAGGCGACCCTGGAGGGGCCGCCGGACCTGGCCGGGCTGTCCGTCACCGTCCACCGCTCCGGCGACTCCGCCGCCGTCGTCCGCCGGGCACTCGCCACGGCGTCGGCCGAGGTGGGCGCCGCCGTCGACCCGCACCGCGCCGGCCTCGACGGCACCACGAGCAGCAGCGTGCACGTCGCCCCGGTCTTCGCCCGGCAGGGCCGTCGCGTCACCGGCTACCGCGGCAGCTGGTCCACCCAGCTCTCGGTCGCCGACTTCGACGTCCTCGGGCCGCTGGTGCTCGCGCTCAGCGCCGTCGACCAGGTCCAGGTGGACGGCCCGTGGTGGTCCCTGCGGCCGCAGAACCCGCTGCAGCGGCAGGCCCGGCTGGCCGCGCTGGCCGACGCCCGGGAGCGGGCCGACGACTACGCCGCGGCCTTCGGCGCCACCGTCGTCGACGTGCTGGAGGTCTCCGACCTCGACGGCGGCGGTCGGCCCGGGATGCTGCGGCAGTCGTTCGCGATGGCCAAGGGCGGGCCGCCCGAGGAGCCCGAGCTGGACCTCGAGCCGGCCGCGCAGACGGTGACCGGCCAGGTCACCGTCCGCTTCGCGCTGTCCCCGGCCGTGCTGGACGCCCAGCCCTGAGCGGCCGGCCGCTGCGGGCCCCGGCGTGAGCCACCTGCTGGTCCGCGTCGTCGCGCCGTAACGAACTGCCGATAGATTCCCGCTCATGTTCGCCAAGGTCCTGGTCGCCAACCGCGGTGAGATCGCCGTCCGCGCCTTCCGAGCCGCCTACGAGCTCGGGGCGCAGACCGTCGCCGTCTACCCCTACGAGGACCGCAACGCGGTGCACCGGATCAAGGCCGACGAGGCCTACATGATCGGGGAGCGGGGGCACCCCGTCCGGGCCTACCTCGACATCGACGAGATCATCCGGGCGGCGCGGGAGTCCGGGGCCGACGCCGTCTACCCGGGCTACGGCTTCCTCAGCGAGAACCCCGACCTGGCGCGGGCCTGCGACGCCGCCGGCATCACCTTCATCGGCCCGCCCGCCGACGTGCTGCAGCTGGCCGGCAACAAGGTGCGGGCCCTGGAGGCCGCGAAGGCCGCAGGCATCCCGACGCTGAGGTCGACCCGGCCCTCCGCCGACCTCGACGAGCTGGTCGCCGGCGCCGAGGAGATCGGGTTCCCCGTCTTCGTCAAGGCCGTCGCCGGCGGCGGCGGCCGCGGCATGCGGCGGATCGACGACCCGGCCCAGCTGCGCGAGCTGGTGGGCGCCGCGATGCGCGAGGCCGAGGGCGCCTTCGGCGACCCCACCGCGTTCATCGAGCAGGCCGTCGGCCGGCCGCGGCACATCGAGGTGCAGATCCTCGCCGACACCCAGGGCACGACGCTGCACCTCTACGAGCGCGACTGCTCGATCCAGCGCCGCCACCAGAAGGTCGTCGAGATCGCCCCGGCGCCCAACATCACCCCCGAGCTGCGCGAGGCCCTGTGCCGCGACGCCGTCCGGTTCGCCGAGTCGATCCACTACTCCTGCGCCGGGACGGTGGAGTTCCTCGTCGAGACCGAGGGCGAGCGCGCCGGCCAGCACGTGTTCATCGAGATGAACCCGCGCATCCAGGTCGAGCACACGATCACCGAGGAGATCACCGACGTCGACCTCGTCCAGGCGCAGATGCGGATCGCCGCCGGGGAGTCGCTGCCCGACCTGGGCCTGGAGCAGTCCGAGATCCGGATCAACGGCGCCGCCCTGCAGTGCCGGATCACCACCGAGGACCCGGCCAACGGCTTCCGCCCCGACACCGGCACCATCACCGCCTACCGCTCGGCCGGCGGTGCGGGCATCCGGCTGGACGGCGGCACCGCCGACACCGGGGCCGAGGTCAGCGCCCACTTCGACTCGATGCTGGTCAAGCTCATCTGCCGCGGCCGCACCTTCCCGATGGCCGTGGCCCGGGCGCGGCGGGCGCTGGCGGAGTTCCGGATCCGCGGCGTCAGCACCAACATCCCGTTCCTGCAGGGCGTCCTCGAGGACCCCGACTTCATCGCCGGGAACGTCTCGACCGGCTTCATCGAGGAGCGGCCGCAGCTGCTCACCACGCACGCGCCCGCCGACCGCGGCACCCGGCTGCTGCGCTGGCTGGCCGAGACGACGGTGAACAAGCCCAACGGCGAGGCCCCGACGCTGCTGGACCCGGGCGTCAAGCGCCCGGCCGGCGTCGACCTCTCCCAGCCGTCCCCGCACGGCTCCCGGCAGCGGCTGCTGGAGCTGGGCCCGGAGGGCTTCGCGGCCGACCTGCGGAACCGCGTCGGCGTCGAGGTCACCGACACGACGTTCCGCGACGCGCACCAGTCGCTGCTGGCCACCCGCGTCCGGACCAAGGACCTGCTGCGGATCGCGCCCTACGTCGGCCGGATGACCCCGGAGCTGCTCAGCGTCGAGTGCTGGGGCGGGGCGACCTACGACGTCGCGCTGCGGTTCCTCTCCGAGGACCCGTGGGAGCGGCTGGAGGCGCTGCGCTACAACATGCCGGGCCTCGCCCTGCAGATGCTGCTGCGCGGCCGCAACACCGTCGGCTACACCCCCTACCCGACCAAGGTGACGACGTCGTTCGTCGCCGAGGCGGCCCGGACGGGCATCGACATCTTCCGCATCTTCGACGCCCTCAACGACGTCGCCCAGATGCGGCCGGCGATCGACGCGGTCCGCGAGACCGGCACCACCGTCGCCGAGGTCGCCCTCTGCTACTCCGGCGACCTCAACAACCCGGGCGAGGACCTCTACACCCTCGACTACTACCTGCGGCTCGCCGAGCAGATGGTGGAGGCCGGCGCGCACGTGCTGGCCATCAAGGACATGGCGGGCCTGCTGCGGCCGCCCGCGGCGAGCAAGCTCGTCGCCGCCCTGCGGCAGAACTTCGACCTGCCGGTGCACCTGCACACCCACGACACCGCGGGCGGCCAGCTGGCCACCCTGCTGGCGGCGGTCGACGCCGGGGTGGACGCGGTCGACGTGGCCAGCGCGCCGATGGCCGGCACCACGAGCCAGCCGCCGGCCTCGGCCCTGGTGGCGGCGCTGGAGCACACCGAGCGGGCGACGAACCTCGACCTGCGCGCGGTGATGGACCTCGAGCCGTACTGGGAGGCGATGCGCAAGGTCTACTCCCCGTTCGAGTCCGGGCTGCCCAGCCCGACCGGCCGGGTCTACGACCACGAGATCCCCGGCGGCCAGCTCTCCAACCTGCGCCAGCAGGCCATCGCCCTGGGGCTGGGGGAGAAGTTCGAGCAGATCGAGGCGATGTACACCGCGGCCAACCGGATCCTCGGCCGGCCGACCAAGGTGACGCCGTCGTCGAAGGTGGTCGGCGACCTCGCCCTGCACCTGGTGGCCGTCGGCGCCGACCCGGCCGAGTTCGAGGCCAACCCGCAGAGCTACGACATCCCCGACTCCGTCATCGGCTTCCTCTCCGGCGAGCTGGGTGACCCGCCCGGCGGCTGGCCCGAGCCCTTCCGCAGCAAGGCGCTGCAGGGCCGGACCGCCCCGTTCCGGGAGACCGAGCTGGGCGCGGAGGACTCCGACGCGCTCGACGAGGAGGGCTCGACCCGGCGCGAGACGCTCAACCGGCTGCTGTTCCCCGGCCCGACGAAGGACTTCGTCAGCGCCCGGGAGACCTACGGCAACGTGTCCCGGCTCGACACCCTGGACTACCTGTACGGCCTCCAGCCGGGCGAGGAGCACGTCGCCCGGATCGGCCGCGGCGTCAGCCTCATCCTGGGCCTCGAGGCCATCGGCAGCGCCGACGAGCGCGGCATGCGCACGGTGATGTGCACGATCAACGGGCAGCTGCGGCCCATCCGGGTCCGCGACACCTCGATCAAGGTCGACGTCAAGGCGGCCGAGAAGGCCGATCCGGGCCGGCCAGGCCACGTCGCCGCCCCGTTCGCGGGCGTGGTGAGCGTCACGGTCGACGAGGGCGACGCCGTCGAGGCGGGCGAGACGGTGGCCACGATCGAGGCCATGAAGATGGAGGCCGCGATCACCTCACCGGTGGCCGGCACCGTCTCGCGGCTGGCGATCGGCTCCATCACCCAGGTCGAGGGCGGCGACCTCGTCATCGTCGTGGACCCGTCCTGATCAACCCCGCTCAGCCCTCCGGCCCCGGTCCGCGGCCGGCGGGCTGAGCCCAGCCACGAACCGGTGCGCGCGGCCCGGTCTGGACGAGGGAGCGAGCGGACACGCACTTCGTCCGCTCGCGACCGAGGAAGACCGGGGGTCAGAGCGCGCGACCGCGCCCGAGCGGAGCGAGGGCCATCTACACAGCCCAGAAGCCCACCAAGTCCGGGACCGGGCGGTTGAGGGACGCGGCGACCTGGGCCCAGGGGACGAAGCCGTCCAGCCAGGACGCCAGGGCGGCGACCATCTCCTGCTGCTCGGTGGTCTTGATCTGCGGCATCGCCGCGCGGTAGGCCCCGGCCATGGCCAGGGCGGTCTCGTAGCGGTGCCAGCCCACCGTCAGCCCCTGCACCGGGACCAGGGTGAGGGACGCGGTGGAGTCGAGGAGGTGGCGCAGCCCCACCGAGGACGAGACGCCGCCTCGGGCCAGGGCGAAGTCCAGCTCGTCGAGGGCCTGCGGGGTGAGGCTCATCCTCGTCGAGCCCCAGGCCAGGTCGCAGACCAGGGTCTCCAGCACCCGCCAGGTCGCGCCGGTGCGCTCGGGGCGGACGTGGGCGCCGGCCAGCAGCACCTCGACGTCGTGCGGCTCGGGCTGGGTGGGGGACACCACCCGCGCGGCCGGCGGGCGGCGGAAGATCGGCCCCAGCTTGCCGAGGAGGCCGGTCCGGGCCGCGTCGGGCTCCGGGGTGAAGGCCCGTCGGGCCACCTCGCGCAGGTGCGCCGCCCGGTCGTCGGGAGCGCCGAAGACACCGCGGACCTCGTCGAGGCCGACGGCGTACAACCGGAGCTCGCCCATGCCCGACACGGTAGTGCTCCCCGCGGCGGCGCGACCATATCCTGGGCTGCATGAACCCCCGGGCGCGTCGCTTCATCGTCTCCGGGGTGCTCGTGGGCCTGGTGCTGCTCGTGGCCCTCACCGCCCTGCTGCGCTGAGTCAGGCCTCCGCGGGCGCCGCGTCCTCGGTCGGCGGGGCCTGCCGCCGGGCCCGGCGCCGCTCGCCGCGACGCTCGACGAGGGTGTAGAGCACCGGCACCAGCAGCAGCGTCAGCACGGTCGAGGAGACCAGGCCGCCGATCACCACCACCGCCAGCGGCCGCGAGATGAACGCGCCGCCGCCGGTCAGCCCGAGCCCCATGGGGATCAGCGCGCAGATGGTCGCGGCCGCCGTCATGATGATGGGCCGCAGCCGCAGCCGGGCCCCGTCGACGACGGCGGTCTGGACGTCCTCGCCCCGCTCCCGGTACTGGTTGATGAGGTCGATGAGCACGATGGCGTTGGTCACGACGATGCCGATGAGCATCAGCAGGCCGACCATCGCCGGGACACCCAGCGGGGTGTCGGTGAGCAGCAGGGCGGCCACCGCCCCCGTCGCGGCGAAGGGGATCGAGATCAGCAGGATCAGCGGCTGCACGAGGCTGCGGAACGTGGCCACCATGATGAGGAACACCAGCACGATGGCCAGCAGCATCGCCAGCCCGAGCTGGGTGAACGCCTCCTGCTGGTCCGAGGACGCCCCGCCCTGCTCCACGGTGATGCCGGACGGCACGTCCAGCGCGTCGATCCGGGTCTGCACCGTCTGCGTGAGCGCGCCGAGGTCGGACGCGTCCGGCGTCGCCGAGACGGTGACGGCGCGGATGCCGTCGATCTGGGTCACCGTGCTGGGCGCGAGCACCTGCTCGACATCGGCGAGGTCGCCGACGGTCAGCGGCTCGGCGCGGACGTCGGCCACGGCCTTCTGCTCGTCGGTCAGGTCCTGGCTCTGCTCCCGCTGCTCCTCGGCCTTCGCGGTCTGCTCGTCGAGCGCGGTGAGCTGCGCGTCGATCTGCTCCAGGCCGGCGGAGGCCTGGGTGACGGCGGCCGAGACCTGGGCGAGCTGCTGGGCGTAGGTCTGCTGCGCGATCTGCGCGGCCAGGGCGGCGGTGACGCCCTGGGCCTGGGCCGCGGCGGCCGCCTGCGCGGCCTGGCCGGCGGCGATCTGGCGGGCGGCGGCAAGGACGGCCCGCTGCACGGCCTGGCCGGCGTCGCTCAGCTCCTCGCGCGAGGGGGCGGCCGAGGCGGCCTCCTCGGCGGTGGTGGGGGCCGGGCTGGGCAGCAGCTTGGCGACCTCCGGCGGCAGCTCGGTCGGCAGCGGCACGGCGGGCTGCGGGGGCGCGGACGGGACGGCCGGCGCGGGCGGCGGAGCGGCCTGCAGGCGGGCCAGCTGGCGGCGGGCCTCCGTCAGGCCCTCGGAGGTCTCGGCGCGCTGGTCGACGAGCTCCTGGCGCTGCTCCTCGGTGGCGGAAGCGGCCTCCTCCTCGGCCTTCTCGGCCGCGTCCTCCTGCTTCTTCGTGACCTTGTCGGTGGCCTTCTCGGTGGCCTGCGCCTGCTGCAGCTGGCTGACCGGCAGCTCGATCCGGGCGATGTCGCGCGGGCTGGCGTCGGTCGCCTCGGTACGGACCATGATGTCGCGGGACTCGCCCTGCAGCGTGACGGTGCCGACTTGGGTGCCGCGGAGCGCGCCGGCGATGGCCTGGCCCACCTCGGACTGGGTGAAGCCCTGCTCGGCAGCGGTCCCGCGGTCGACGTCGACCTTGAGGATGGGGCGCTGCTCGGCGAGGTCGCTCGTCACGTCGTCGAGGCCGTCGACGCCGTCGAGGGTGGTCTGCACCTGCTCGGCCGTCGAGGCCAGCAGCTCCGGGTCGTCGCCGGTGACGGTGACGGTGACGTCGGAGCCGGCGCCGGAGGTGTTGACGGCGGCGACGGTGGTCTCGCCGACGTCGCTCAGGTCGGCGAGCCGGGCCTCGAGGTCGGTCTTGACGGCGTCCCAGTCGTCCTCGTCGCGGACGGTCGCGGTGATGGTGGCGTTGTTGGAGCCGCCGGTGCCGACGGTGGTCAGGTAGCCGGAGACGTCGGGCATCCCGGCCAGCACCTGCTCGATCTTCCCGGCGGCGTCGCTGGTGGCGCTCAGCCGGGTGCCGGCGGGCATCTCCTGGGTGATCTGCAGCGAGCCCTTGTCGGCCACCGAGCCCAGGAAGTCGGTCTTGAGCAGGCTGGTGGAGGCCATCGTGCCGGCGAAGACGAGCACGGCTGCCACCAGGATCACGGCGGGGCGGCGCAGCGCGAAGCCCAGCACCGGCAGGTAGCCGCGCTGCAGCCGGGAGACGTGGTCCTCGCCCGGCTCCTCGGCAGCGCCCGCCCGGGCCTTCGAGGAGCGCAGGAACCAGAAGGCGAGGACGGGCACGATCGTCATCGAGACCAGCAGCGACGCCACGAGGGCGATGGCCACGGTCACCGAGAAGGGCCGGAACAGCTCACCGGTGACGCCGGAGACGATGGCGACGGGGAGGAACACGGCCACCGTCGTGAGGGTCGAGGCCGTGACGGCGCCCGCCACCTCCTTGACCGAGGCGACGATGTCCGCGGGCGTCAGCGCGACGCCGGGCACCATCCGACGTTTGATGTTCTCGGTGACGACGATCGAGTCGTCGACCACCCGGCCCACGGCGACGGTCAGCGCGGCGAGGGTGAAGATGTTGAGGGAGTAGTCGCCCGCGTAGAGGCCGATCATCGCGATCAGCAGCGAGAGCGGGATGGAGATGGCCGCGATCACGGTCGAGCGGACCGAGAAGAGGAACGCCAGGATCACCAGGACGGCGAAGACCAGCCCGAGCCCGCCCTCGACGGCCAGGTCGTGGATCGACTGCTCGATCGAGGGCGCCTGGTCGAAGACGGTGCTGAACGTGGTGCCGGAGCCCATCGAGCGCTCCAGGTCGGGCAGCAGGTCGCCGACGGCGTGGGAGATCTCGACGGCGTCGGCGTCGCTCTCCTTGAGCACGGTGAGGCTCAGCGCCGGGCGGCCGTCCTGGCGGGCGACCGTCGTCGAGTCGACGGAGGTGACGGCCACGGTGGCCAAGGTCTTCAGCGGCACCGGGCCGTCGGCGGTGGCGATCGGCCAGTTCCCGACGGACTTCGCCGAGCCGGGGGCGCTGCCGACCTCGATGGCCAGCTCGGTGTCCTGGTCGTAGCTGGTGCCGGCCGGCACGACGAGGGCCTGGGCGCGGACCAGCTGGGTGACCGCGGCCGCCGTCAGGTCGCGCTCGCGCAGCTCGTCGGGCTTGAGGGTGACCGACAGCTCGGTGGTGTCCTGGCCGGACACCTGCACCTGCCGGACGCCGTCGACCTCGGACAGCTGCGGGACGGCGACGTCGGTGGTCGTGCGGTCCAGGGTGGCCGGCTCGGCGTCGGAGGCGACGGCCAGGACGAGCACGGGGATGTCGTCGGTGCTGCCCGCCTGGACGGTCACCTCGACGTCGTCGGGCAGGGACGGCACGCCGTCGGCGGCG
Organism: Microlunatus capsulatus; assembly: GCF_017876495.1. Classification (NCBI taxonomy): domain Bacteria; kingdom Bacillati; phylum Actinomycetota; class Actinomycetes; order Propionibacteriales; family Propionibacteriaceae; genus Microlunatus; species Microlunatus capsulatus. Next base: position 3,175,709 of record NZ_JAGIOB010000001.1, read on the forward strand.
GTGCGGATGGCGGTGACGGTCTCGTCGTCGTCCAGGCCGTAGTCCCACTCGACGGTGAGGCTCGCGAACCCGTTCGCGGAGACGGCGCGGACGCTGGTGACGCCCTTGACGCTGCTGACGGCCTGCTCGATCGGCTCGGCGACGTCCTTGGCGACGGTCTCGGGCGAGGTGCCCGGGTAGGTCGCCGTCACCACGGCGGTGGGGATCTGCGTCGAGGGCAGCAGCTCCTGCCGGAGGCTGGCGGCGGCCAGCACGCCGAAGACGACGATGGCCACGCTCACCAGGCCCACCAGCATCCGGTTGGCCAGGCTCAGCTTGGTCAACGAGGTCATCGGGATCCTTCCGCGCGCAGCACGACCCACCGGACAGGGGTCGGCGCCCGGCTCGACGTCGCTCGCGCAGACGCACCGCAGGCGGGGACGACGGTAGTCGGCGCCGCTGACAGGATCACCCGGGTCACAGGCTCTCCACAGCCGCTCCGGCCCCCGACGGGCGCCCGGGACGGGGGTGCGCCGTGTCGCCTCGGTGCCGCGTCGCCCGCTCGCGTACGCTTCCGAGCACCATGGCGCGCGGACGAGGACGGTCGAGGCCGGCGCGCCGCGGGCTCGGCGCCGCCCTGCTGGCCCTGCTGCTGGCCGGCGGCCTGCCCGCCGTCGCCGCGGCCGAGGACACCGTCGCCTTCACCATCGACGACCGGCGCATCACCGAGTCCTCCGGCCTGGCCCGCGACGTCCCCAACGACCTCTACTGGACCGTCAACGACTCGGGCGACGGCGGCACCGTCTACGGCCTGGAGGACGACGGGACCCTCCGCGGGACGCTGAACTTCCGGGCCCAGCCGACCGACGTCGAGGCGGTGGCCGTCGACGGCAGCCGGCTCTACGTCGCCGACATCGGCGACAACGAGGCGGTCCGGGACCAGGTGAGCGTCTACTTCCTCACCAACCCGCGCGCCAACGGGCTCACCGTCACCTACAACTCCTTCGACTTCCGCTACGAGGACGGTCCCCACGACGCCGAGACGCTGCTGGTCGACCCCGACGGGCGGCTGATGGTCGTCACCAAGGGCGCGCAGGGCGGCATCTACGTCGCACCTCAGGCGCCGTCACGCTCCAGCACCAACGAGCTGCGCCGGGTGGGGGACGCGCCCGCCCTGGTCACCGACGGGGTGTTCCTGCCCGACGGCCGGATCGCCCTGCTGACCTACGGCTCGGTCGAGGTCCTCGACGGGCAGACCTACGCGCCGGTGTCCAGCACACCGATCCCGAAGCAGCCGCAGGCGGAGTCGCTGGCCGTCAGCCTGGACGGCACGAGCTTGCTCGTGGGCAGCGAGGGTCGCCGCAGCACCGTCTACGCGCTCCCGCTGCCGGGCGCCGAGGGCGAGGCGACCCCCACCCCGACGCCCACGGCCGCCCCCAGCGGCGACGCGACGCCCGCCGACTCCGGCGAGGACCCCGACGCCGAGGCCTCTGACGAGGGCACGGCCCCCTCGGCCGGGGGCCGCGGCACCCTGCTGGCCGTCGGGCTGGCCGCCGTCGTCGCCGTGGTGGCCGGGGTCGTCGTCGGCGTGGTCCGCAAGCCCTGACCGTCAGGCGAGCTGCTCGACCACCCAGTCGACGCAGCGGGTGAGCTGGCTGACGTCGTCGGGCTCGACGTTGGGGAACATGCCGATCCGCAGCTGGTTGCGGCCGAGCTTGCGGTAGGGCTCGGTGTCGACGACGCCGTTGGCCCGCAGGGTCGCGGCGACGACCTGGGCGTCGACGCCCTCGAGGTCGACCGTCCCGACGACGGGGGAGCGGTGCGCGGTCTCGGTGACGAACGGCGTCGCGAAGGGGCTGACGTCGGCCCAGCCGTAGAGCCGGTGCGCGGAGTCGCGGGTGCGGTCGGCGGCGAAGGCGAGCCCGCCGCGGTCCAGCAGCCAGCCCAGCTGCTCGTCGAGCAGGAACAGCGTGGCGATCGCCGGGGTGTTGAGCGTCTGGTCCAGCCGCGAGTTGGCCAGCGCGGTGGCCAGGCTCAGGCTCTCGGGGACCCAGCGGTCGGTGGCCGCGATCCGCTCGGTCCGCTCGACGGCGGCGGGGGAGAGCAGGGCGATCCACAGCCCGCCCTCGGAGCCCAGGCTCTTCTGCGGGGCGAAGTAGTAGACGTCGGTCGCGGCGACGTCCACCTCGACCCCGCCCGCTGCGGAGGTGCCGTCGACGACGACCAGGGCGCCCTCGTCGGCGCCGGCGACGCGGTGGACCGGGGCCAGCGCCCCCGTGGAGGTCTCGTTGTGGGCCCAGGCGTAGACGTCGGCGCCCGGGACGGCGGTGGGCACGGCCACCGAGCCGGCGGCGGCGGTGACGACGTGCGGCTCGGCCAGGTGCGGGGCCGCGGCCGCGGCGGCGGCGAACTTGGCGGAGAACTCCCCGAAGCTGGCGTGCGCGCTCCGCCGCTCGACCAGGGAGCAGACGGCGACGTCCCAGAACGTCGTCGAGCCGCCGTTGCCCAGCACCACCTCGTAGCCCTCGGGCAGCCCGAACAGCGCGGCCAGCCGGGACCGGACGCTGCCGACCAGCTTCCGGACCGGGGCCTGCCGGTGCGAGGTGCCCAGCAGCGCCGCCCCGCGGGTGGCGAGGGCGGTGACGGCCTCGTCGCGGATCTTGGCCGGGCCGCAGCCGAAGCGCCCGTCGGACGGCAGCAGCTCGGCGGGGATCTCGAGGGCGGTCACGGTCGCCGATCCTCTCACGCGGGCCCGCTCCGGGGGGCGGGCGTCACCGGCCCTGGAAGACTGGCGGGCATGCCCGATCTCGCAGCAGAGCGCATCAACTACTCCGGCGAGCAGCTCCTGGAGGCGGAGGTGCCGTCCAGCCCGTTCCCGCTGTTCGAGCGCTGGCTGGAGGCCGCCTTCCGGGCCAAGGAGGACGGCCTGCTGCCGGAGCCGACGGCGATGGTCGTCGCCACCGCCGACGCCGGCCGGCCGAGCGCGCGGACGGTGCTGCTCAAGGAGCTGGACGCCGACGGCTTCGCCTTCTTCACCAACTACACCTCCCGCAAGGGCGGCGAGCTGGCCGCGCAGCCGGCGGTCGCGCTGCACTTCGGCTGGTACCCGCTGCAGCGCCAGGTCCGCGTCGAGGGCACCGCCACCCGGGTGCCCCGGGCGGAGTCCGAGGCCTACTTCGCCACCCGCCCGCGCGGCTCCCAGCTGGGGGCGTGGGCCTCGCCGCAGTCCAGCGTGGTCGCCTCCCGCGACGAGCTCAACGCCGCCTACGCCGCAGCCGAGGAGCGCTTCGCCGGCGGTGACGTCCCCTGCCCCGAGCACTGGGGCGGCTACCGGGTGGTGCCCGACGTCGTCGAGTTCTGGCAGGGCCAGCCCAGCCGCATGCACGACCGGCTCGCCTACCGCCGCACCGGCGACGGCTGGGACCTGGTCCGGCTGGCCCCCTGACGCCCCGCGCAGGGCCGAGTTGTCAGAACCTGTGGCGGCCAGGGCCGCCACCAGTTCTGACAACTCGGCTCAGGCCAGCGCGTTGAGGGCGATCTCGACCGCGCGGAACTGGGCCGGGAAGGCCTCGAGGACGCGGAGCCGCGGGTCGGGGACGGGCAGCACGCGCCGCTGCAGCAGCGGGCGCAGCGCGGCGAGCCGGGCGTCGGCGAGCACCGCGGCGACGGCGGGCGGGTCACCCCCGCCGACGACGGCGTCGAGGGCGGCGGCGTGCGGGGCCAGCAGCCGGGCGGCGACGTCGGCGGTCTCGGCGTAGGCCTTGGCCGACTGGTTGTCGCGCCGGCGGGCGTAGCGCTGCTGGGACCAGCCGCCGGCCTTGGTCCGGCCCTGGACGTAGGTGGAGTCGACCTTTGAGGCGACCAGCCGGTCGCCGGTGAAGCGGCCGACGGCGTAACCGCCCTTGCGGACCAGGACGACGCCGACGTCGCGGGTCCGGCCGACGTGGGCCAGCAGGGCGTCGAGCGGCTCGCCGACGGGCTGCCAGGGCAGGAACGGGACGGTGACGACGGCCTCGGCTCCGTCGTCGGCGACCAGGGCGACGGCGTCGCTGCGCAGCGTGGCCTCGACGTCGCCGTGCCGCTCGGCGAAGCCGTCCAGCCAGCGGCGGAGGCGCTCGGGGGGCACCCGGACGACGCGGTCGGTGTCCACGGGTGCTCCTGGTGGCTCGGTGGGGCAGGAAACGGCCCCGGACGTGGACGAACCCGCGAGCCCTTCGGCGCGTCGAGTGATCTCGACGTCGTCGGCCGGTGAACAACTCCGGCGCTCGCGGGTTCGGGTGTTGGCTGTGGATTAGCCGGCCGCAGGGGACCAGAACACACAGTCAGCGCGTGCGGCTAGCTGGCCGACACCTCACATGTCCCAAAGTCATTCATTCTTTGGACCACCTCCTTCCCGTGTACACGGAAGATTAGGTCGCTCTCCGGGCGGACGCAACGGTTAATCACGTCACATCTCACGGCTCTCCTCAGGCCAGCAGGACCTCGACGCCGCGGCCCCGCAGCGTGGCCACCACGGCCGGGTCGGCGGCGCTGTCGGTGATCACCGCGGACACCTCGTGGACGTGGCAGATCCGCGAGAACCCGACGAAGCCCAGCTTGGAGGAGTCGATGACGACGACGGTCCGCTTGGCCTGCTGGGCCATCACCCGGTTGATCGCCGCCTCGGCCTCGTCGTAGGTGGTGATGCCGGCCACCGGGTCCAGGCCGGTGGCCCCGAGGAAGCAGATGTCCGGCGTCAGCTGGCTGAGCGTCTCGGTGGCCATCGCCCCCACCAGCTCGTAGCTCTGCGGCCGCGCGACGCCGCCGCAGACCATGATCTTGATGAACGGGCGCACGATCAGCTCGGTGGCGATGTTGATCGCGTTGGTGACCACGGTGATCCCCGTCTGCAGGGACTCCTGGCCGGGGATGGCCCGGGCGACCTCGACCGTCGTCGTCCCCCCGTTGAGGGAGACGGTGCACCCCGGCCACAGCATCTCGACGGCGCACTGCGCGATCCGCGCCTTCGCCTCGCCGTGGTTGATCGTCTTGTAGCGCAGCGGCAGGTCGTAGGAGGTCGTGTTGGGCACCGCACCGCCGTGGGTGCGGCTCAGCAGCTGCTGGTCGGCGAGGTAGTCGAGGTCGCGGCGGATGGTGGCGGCCGAGACGGCGAAGTGGTCGGCCGAGGCCTCCACGTCGATCTTGCCCTCGGTCACCAGCAGCTCCAGCAGGGCCGACAGGCGCTCGGCTCGGGTCACCGCGCCCACCCCCTCCGCTGCTCGGGCGGCCGACGAGCCGCCGCGCCTCATGCTATGTTCACTTCTGTTCGTTTGGGTAGCAAAACAAGCATTATCTGGACAACAGGAGTGAGAGCCGTGACCTTCTTCGTCGACGACGAGATCGCCTCCCAGCCCGCCTGCTGGCGCCAGGCCGCGGGCCTCGCGCCCGGCCTCGCCGAGGCGCTCCGGGCCCCGGGGGAGCGGGTCGGCTTCGTCGGCTGCGGCACCTCCTGGTTCATGGCGCAGGTCATCGCCTCCTGGCGCGAGACCGCCGGGTTCGGGGAGTCCGACGCCTTCAGCGCCAGCGAGGTCCCCGACCGGCCCTACGACCGCGTCGTCGCCATCACCCGCTCCGGCACCACGACCGAGGTCGTCGAGCTGCTGGAGACGCTGCGCGGGCTCGTCCCCACCACCGTCGTGCTGGGCGACCAGAGCACCCCCGCCGCCCGGCTGGCCGACCAGGTCGTCGACCTCTCCTTCGCCGACGAGCAGTCGGTCGTGCAGACCCGCTTCGCCACCTCGACGCTCGCGCTCTTCCGCGCGGCCTTCGGCACCGACGTCGAGCCGCTCGCCGCCGCCGCGCAGCAGGCCGTCGACGAGCCGCTGCCCGAGGGCCTGGCCGAGGCCGAGCAGGTGAGCTTCCTGGGCCGCGGCTGGACCGTCGGGCTGGCCCACGAGGCCGCCCTCAAGTACCGCGAGACCTCCTCGTCGTGGACCGAGTCGTACCCGGCGATGGACTACCGGCACGGCCCGATCTCCATCGCCCGCCCCGGCCGGCTGGTCTGGATGTTCGGGGAGCCGCCCGCCGGTCTCGCCGAGCAGGTGCAGGCCACCGGTGCGCGGTTCATCGCCTCCGACCGCGACCCGATGGTCGAGCTGGTCACCGTCCAGCGTGTCGCCGTCGCGCGGGCCCGGCTGCTGGGCGTCAACCCCGACACCCCGCAGCACCTGACCCGGTCCGTCGTCCTCGACGGCTGAGCCCCCTCGTGCCCGTCGCCGGGGAGCCCGCGGAGGGCGGTGACTACGTCGTCGCCGTCGACCTGGGCGGCACCCTCACCAAGGTCGCCTACGCCGGCGCCGACGGCACCGTCAGCGGCGTCGTCCGGCTGCCCACCCGGATGGTCGACGGCCAGGCCTCGGTGAGCTGGCTGGCCTCGGTGGTCGACGACGCCGTCGAGGCCCGCCCCGGCGCGGTCTGCGTCGGCTACGGCGTCGTCGTGCCCGGCATCATCGACGTCCCGCGCGGCGTGGTCCGCGCCGCGCCCAACGTCGGCTGGTACGACGTGCCGCTGCGGCACCGGCTCAGCGACCTCACCGGCCGGACCGGCACCGTCGCCCACGACGTCCGCTCCGGCGGCCTGGCCGAGTGGCGGGTGGGCGCCGCCGTCGGGGCGCGGAACCTGCTGTTCCTGCCGCTGGGCACCGGCATCGCCGGCGCGATGGTCGTCGACGGCCGGATGGTCGACGCCGACGGCTACGCCGGCGAGATCGGCCACATCGCCGTCCCGGCCGCCGGGGACGCCGCCTGCCTGTGCGGCCAGCAGGGCTGCCTGGAGACGGTGGCCTCGGCCTCCGGCGTCGCCCGCACCCACGCCCGGCTGAGCGGCGGGCCGGCCGTCGAGGCCCGCGAGGTGGCCGACCGCGCCCGGGCCGGGGAGCCCGCCGCCGTCGAGGCCTTCGCGCTCGCCGTGCAGGCCCTGGTCGAGGCGCTCACCACCTACGCCACGCTGCTGGGTCCCGAGACCGTCGTCGTCGGCGGCGGCCTGGCCGGCGCCTTCGACCTGCTGGGACCGCCGATCGCCGCGGGACTGGACGCCCGGATGTCCTTCCAGCGCCGCCCGAGCCTGGTCCCGGCCCGGCTGGGCGCCGACGCCGGGGTGATCGGGGCCGGACTGGTGGCCTGGGACCTCATCGGTGAGGATGAGGGACCGTGACGACCGAGCAACCGACCGCCCGCCCGGCCCCCACCCGCCTCTGGTGCGAGCGGCTGGTGACCCCGGTGGGCGAGCGCCGCGGCGTCCTGCTCACGCTCGCCGACGGCCGGGTCGCCGACCTGCAGCCCGTGGCCGCCCCGCCGGCCGACGTCGAGCGGGTGGCCGGCTGGACCGTCCCCGGCTTCGTCGACACCCACGGCCACGGCGGCGGCGGGCACGACTACGCCACCCTCGACGTCGACGAGGCGCGCGCCGCCCGGGCCTTCCACCGCGCCCACGGCACCACCACGGCGCTGGCCAGCCTGGTCACCGCCGACCTCGACACCCTCGTCGCCCAGATCGGCACGCTCGCGCCCCTGGTCCGCACCGGCGAGCTCGCCGGGCTGCACCTGGAGGGGCCGTTCCTCTCCCCGGCCAAGAAGGGCGCGCACACCGAGTCGTTGCTCGTGCCGCCGACGCCCGAGGCCGTCGACCGGCTGCTGGAGGCCGGCGACGGCACGCTGGGCATGGTCACCATCGCCCCCGAGCTGCCCGGCGCCCTCGCCGCGATCGCCCGGTTCGTCGCGGGCGGGGTCGCCGTCGCGGTCGGGCACACCGACGGCGACGAGACCGACGCCCGCCGCGCCCTCGACGCCGGCGCCACGGTGGCCACCCACCTCTTCAACGCCATGCGGCCGATCCACCACCGCGAGCCCGGACCGGTCCCGGTGCTGCTGGCCGACGAGCGCGTCGTGGTCGAGCTGATCGGCGACGGCTTCCACCTGCACCGCGACGTCGTCGCGATGGCCGTCGACGCCGCCGGCCTGGACCGGGTCGCGCTCATCACCGACGCCATGGTCGCCACCGGCATGCCCGACGGCGGCTACACCCTCGGCGGGCTCGACGTCGTCGTCCGGCACGGCGAGGCCCGGCTGGTCGAGGCCGACGGCAGCCCGGGCTCCATCGCCGGCTCCACGCTGACGATGGCCGCCGGCTTCGCCTTCCTGGTCTCGCTGGGCTTGAGCATCCCCGGCGCCGCGCACCTGGCCGCCAGCACGCCGGCCCGCCGGCACGGGCTGGAGGGCCGCGGGACCATCGAGGTGGGCGGGGCCGCGGACCTCTGCGTCGTCGACGACGCCGGCCGCCTGCAGCGCGTCCTGCAGGACGGGGTGTGGGTCTGATGGCCACCACGAGCCTGACCGCGCTGCTGACGCCAGCGGCTGCCGCCGGCCGGGGCGTCGGGGCCTTCAACGTCTTCAGCCTCGAGCACGCCGAGGCGCTGGTCGCGGGGGCGGCGGAGGCCGGCACGCCCGTCGTGCTCCAGCTCTCCCAGAACGCCGTCCGCTACCACGGCAGCCTGGCGCCGATCGCCGTGGCGACGCTGGCGCTGGCCCGGGCGAGCGCCGCCCGGGCCGTCGTCCACCTCGACCACGCCACCGACGTCGACCTGGTGCACGAGGCCGTCGCGCTGGGCGTCGGCTCGGTGATGTTCGACGGCTCCGAGCTGAGCTACGAGGACAACGTCCGGGTGACCGCCGAGGTCGTCGCGCACTGCCACGCCCGCGGCGTCGACGTCGAGGCCGAACTGGGCGAGGTCGGCGGCAAGGACGGCGTCCACGCCCCCGGCGTCCGCACCCGGCCGGACGAGGCCGCGGCCTTCGTCGCCGCGACCGGCGTCGACGCGCTGGCCGTGGCCGTCGGCTCGTCGCACGCGATGACCGAGCGCAGCGCCGCCCTCGACCTCGCGCTGGTCGCCGAGCTGCGGGCCGCCGTGCCGGTGCCGCTGGTGCTGCACGGCTCCTCCGGTGTGCCCGACGACGAGATCGTCCGCGCCGTCCGGGCGGGGATGACCAAGATCAACATCGCCACCCACCTGAACAAGGTGTTCACCGGGGCGGTCCGCGCGGTGCTGGACGAGAACCCTGCCCTGGTGGACAGCCGCAAGTATCTGGGACCGGCGCGGGCCGCCATGGCGGCCGAGACGGCACGCTTGCTGATCATGCTCGACGGCACGGGGTCCTGAGCCCCGTCCCCGTGATCAGCGCGACCGCGCCCGTGATCGCGCGCGCATGATCAGTGCGCGGTGCGCCGCCGCGGTCCCAGCTCGAGCACCTCGACCACCGGCGGCCGCTGGCCGTCGTCGCCCCAGGTCCGGGCGCGCGACGGCGTGCTGAGCACCAGCTCGTCGGTCCAGCGGGAGCCGGTCACGGCCGAGGCGGCGACCGGCAGTCCGACGGCGACGGCGGCGAACGGCGACGGGGCGTCGCGGAGGGCCTCCAGCTCGGCGACCAGCGAGGCGTAGGCGATCCGGTTGCCCAGCTGCCGGGTGGCCGACATGGCCGTGTCGTGGGCGACCAGCCGCCGCAGCCGCTGCACGTCGGCGACCAGCTTCTCCCGGCGCAGCTGGGCCCGCAACGCCTCGACCAGCGGGTCGGGCTCGTCCTCGGGGTGCAGGTGCTCGACCAGCCGCTCCAGCCCGGCGAGCACCCGGGGACCCAGCCGTCGGGCGGCCCGCTCGCGGTCGGTCAGCAGCAGCGGGAGGCCCACCAGCGCGACGACGACGACCAACCAGGAGAACAGCTCGGACGCGCTGGGCTCCATGCCGACCCCTCCTCCTCGAGCGGGTGCCGGCGCGGGCCGGCCCGGTCACGGGGGTGCGGACCTCCTCGACCGTGCGCCCACTGTAGATCCGCCCCGCGCCCGCCGGGAGGGGGCGGAGGCCGCCCGGGTGCGGGTCAGCCGCGGCCGGTGAAGGCGGCGTAGCGGTCCAGCGACTCCCGCCGCTCGGTGGCGTGGTCGACGATCGGGTGCGGGTACCCCCGCGGCAGGCCGTCGGGGTTGGTCCACGGCGTGTGCAGGTGCACCAGCGGGACGTCGGCCAGCTCGGGCACGTAGCGCCGGATGTAGGTGCCGTCGGGGTCGAACTTCTCCGACTGGGTGACGGGGTTGAAGATCCGGACGTACATCGCCGGGTCGTTGCCGCAGCCGGCCACCCACTGCCAGTTCAGCTGGTTCTGGGCGACGTCGCCGTCGCGCAGGTGGCGCATGTAGACGTCGGCGCCGTGCCACCAGGGCAGGTGCAGGTCCTTGACCAGGAACGAGCCGGTGACCAGGCGCAGCCGGTTGTGCATCCAGCCCTCGGCGAGCATCTGCCGCATCCCCGCGTCGACCAGCGGGTAGCCGGTCCGGCCCTGCTCCCAGGCGTCCAGCCGGGCGGCGGCCAGCGAGCCCGGCACCGGCTCGTCCACCTGGAGGTTGACGAAGTCGCGCTTGATCGGCGCGGTGACGGCGTCGGGGCGGTGCAGCAGGACGTCGGCGTAGAAGTCGCGCCACACCACCTGGCGGGCGAGCGCGGCCGCCCCCTCCGACGGGCGGCCGGCCAGGTCGGCCAGCACCGTCCGCGGGTGCAGGTGGCCCCAGCGCAGCGGCGGCGAGAGGTGCGTCGTGGCGTCGGCCCCGGGCACGTTGTGCAGCGCCTTGTAGTCGGCCGGGCCCTGCTCGTCGCGCGCCAGCCAGGACCGCCAGGCCGCGCGGGCGTGCTGCTCGCCGGCGACGGCCACCAGCGCCGGGTCCGGCGCCTCGGGCGTCACCCGGTCCGCGGCCTCCAGCCAGCTGACCTGGGCCGGGTCGAGGTCGGGGGCCGGTCCGTGCACGCCGCGGGCCAGCCAGGCCCGGTGGAACGGGCTGAACACCTGGAAGGGCTGGCCGGCCTGGGTGCGCAGCGTGCCGGGCGCGACGCCGTAGGGCGAACCGGTGGGCCGCAGCGCCAGGCCCGCCTCCTCCAGGGCGCGGGCGACGGCGGCGTCGCGACGCCGACCGTAGGGGGCGAAGTCGGCGCTGACGTGCACGGTCGTGGCCCCGGCCTGCGCCGCGACCCGCGGCAGCACCTCGGCCGGACGGCCCTCCACGACGGACAGCCCCGGCCCGCCGCCGGCGCGCAGGTCGGCGTCCAGCGCGTGCAGCGCGGCCATCAGCCAGGCCCGCCGGCCGTGCCCGGCGGAGCGGAGCAGGACGGGGTCGAGGACGAACAGCGGGAGGACCGCCGCACCCTCCTCGGCCGCGGCGAGCAGGGCGGGGTTGTCGGCGAGCCGGAGGTCGCGGCGGGCCCACCAGATCGCGGCCGGGCGGGGAGCGTGCACCGGCTAATCTTGCCCCGCGCACCGGGCGTGCCGACGGCTGGACCGGGCCACGACGGAAATCGGAGAGAATGACACCGTGAGTGACCTGATCGATACCACCGAGATGTACCTCCGCACGATCTACGAGCTCGAGGAGGAGGGCATCGTCCCCCTCCGCGCCCGGATCGCGGAGCGGCTGCACCAGAGTGGTCCGACGGTCTCCCAGACCGTCGCCCGGATGGAGCGCGACCAGCTGCTCCGCGTCGAGGGCGACCGCCACCTCGAGCTGACCGACGAGGGCCGCAGCCGCGCCATCCGCGTCATGCGCAAGCACCGGCTGGCCGAGCGGCTGCTCATCGACGTCATCGGGCTGGACTGGGAGAAGGTCCACGACGAGGCCTGCCGCTGGGAGCACGTGATCTCCGAGGACGTCGAGCGCAAGCTCGTCGACCTGCTGGGCTCGCCGACCCAGTCGCCCTACGGCAACCCGATCCCCGGCATGGACGAGCTGGGCGTCACCGACGCCCCCGGCGTCTTCCGGGACGGCAACGAGCAGCTGCAGGACGTCGTCCGCCGCCAGACCGCCCCCACCCGGGTGGTCATCGAGCGGATGAGCGAGGAGATCCAGAAGGACGTCGAGATGATGGGGACCCTGCGCCTGGCCGGCATCCAGCCCGGCGCGGAGGTCAGCGTCGAGGCCGGCGGCCTGGGCGTCCGGCTGTCGGCGGCCGGCTGGCCCGACTGCGAGATCGACCGCGAGGCCTCCACCCACCTGTTCGTGTCCCGCGTCTGACGCGAGGCGTGGCTGAGTCAGCCGTCGGGGCGCCGGCGATGAGCGCGCTGCTCGACGGGCACTGGTACGACGCCGTCGCCGGCCTGCTCGACACCGCGCTCACCCGGCCGGACCCCTCGTTCGGGCTGGGGGAGATGCGCGACCTGACGCGCGCCCGGAACCTCGCCATGGCCGCGCGCCGGGTGCTGGACCTGGACGGCGAGGACTTCGGCGAGATCGCCGCCGGCTTCGACACCCCGTGGGCGCCCCGGCTGGCCGCCTCCGGGTTCCCGGCTGAGCCCCGTGCCCTCGAGCGCGGCGCGCTCGGGTCCCTGGTGCCGATCTACGAGCTGATGCTCGAGGTGCTGGACCTGCGGGCCATCCGCCGCGAGCCGCTGCAGGTGGTGGTCACCGCACACCTCATCGGGGAGTACCTGCCGCAGCTGGCGTGGGAGTCGACGCTGGGGCACGCGGGCGACCCGCTGCTGCTGGCCGACGTCGTCGGCGGCAGCCGCTGGGGCACCGAGGACCCGGCCTGCCCGCACTCCTCGGCGCTGCGCAGCACGGCCAAGCGGGCGCTGAACGCCTGCCGCGGCGACGTCGAGGGCTACACCGCCTACCTGGACCGCTTCCACTCCCGCCAGGGCGACGCGCTCGCCGTCTGCGCCGTGAACGGCGCGACGGTCGGCCCGGGGGAGCGGCCCGACGTCGGCGACTGGTGCCCGAACCCCTGCGCCTTCGTCACCGAGCGCCCGCTGCCGGAGCGCCGCGACCTCGACGCCCGGGTCCGGCTGGCCAAGCTGTACGTCGAGTCCCCGGTGGTCGCGCTGCGCCACCACGCGCCCGTCGGGCACTTCTTCGGGGTGCCGTCGACGGCGGAGATCTCCGAGGCCTGGCTGCGGACCTGGGAGAAGCTGGCGACGCCGTGGAACGACGGCAGCAACCCGTTGCTGACCACCCCGCCGCCCGCCACCGCGGTGCACGAGGCGCTGCCCGGCATGGCGGCGCTCGTCTCGGCCGTCGCGGGGCGACCCTTGGGTCCGGGCCGGCTGCTCCGCGACATCGGCGACGACGTGGCGCGGGCGCTGGAGGCGACGGACGTGGAGGTGGTCGGGTGAGCGGGCGCGACGGCGGCGAGGAGCCGCTGGACTGGAAGGGCTTCCTGTCGGAGTTCCACCGGACGCGGGCCGGGGTGGCCGAGGCCGTGCTGTCCCGGGCGACCGCCGGCGACCACTCGCCCTACCGCTGGCTGGGCCGAGCGGTGTCCGCCGACGCGCGGGTGATCGTCGACCTCGCCGCCGGCTCCGGCCCGATGTCGCGGGTGCTCGCCCAGCCGGGCCGCACCGTCGTCGGGGTCGACCTGTCGGCCGAGGAGCTGGCGCTGGCCGCCGAGCGCGGCCCCGGGCCGTGGGTCCGCGGCGACGCGCTCCGGCTGCCGTTCCGCGACGGCTCCGTCGACGTCGTCACCAGCTCGATGGGCCTCGTCGTGGTCCGCCCGCTGGAGGAGCTGCTCACCGAGATCACCCGGGTGCTGCGCCCCGGCGGCGTGCTGGCCGCCATCGCGCCCGCCGTCCGGCCGCTGGGCCCGCCCGACCTGCTGACGCTGGGCCAGATCAGCCGACGGCTGCGGGCCAAGCCCCGCTTCCCCGGACCGGTCGAGCTGGCCGGCTTCCACAAGACCCTCGACGCCGTCGGCCTCACCCGGGTGGAGGACAAGCGCGAGCGCTACCGCTTCTCGGTCCGCAGCCGTGAGGACGCCGAGCTGGTGATGTCGGCGCTGTACCTGCCGAGCACCCGCCGCTCCCGCGTGGTGGCGGCGGTGGAGTACCTCGAGGACCGGCTGGAGCGGTCCGAGAGCGTCGAGATCGCCATCCCGATGCGCCGCGTGGTGGCCATCAAGTAAGCCGTCGGCGGGCCCGGCCCGCCGCCCCCTGGAGGTGGCCCCGTGGACCTGCTCGCCCTCGCCGTGCTCGGCCTGCTGGCCGTGGCCGGCGCCACCGCCCTGTCGTCGCGGCTGGGGGTGGCCGCGCCGCTGCTGCTCGTGGTGGCCGGCATCGCGGTCAGCCTGCTGCCGTTCGTGCCCGAGCTCGAGGTCGACCCCGAGTGGATCCTCGCCGGCGTCCTGCCGCCGCTGCTCTACTCGGCGGCGGTGTCGATGCCGGCCATGGACTTCCGCCGCGAGTTCCCCGCCATCGGCGGGCTGTCGGTGCTGCTCGTCGTGGTGACCTCGGTGGTGCTGGGGGCGTTCCTGTCCTGGGTGGTGCCCGGGCTGAGCCTGTGGTGGGGGATCGCGATCGGCGCGGTGATCAGCCCGACCGACGCGGTGGCGACCTCGATCGTCAAGCAGGTCGGCGTCTCGGGCCGGGTGGTCTCGATCCTCGAGGGCGAGAGCCTGCTCAACGACGCGACCGCGCTGGTGCTGCTGCGGACCGCGGTGGCCGGGGCGTCGGCGTCGGTGACGCTCGGTGGGGCGCTCGGCGACTTCGCGCAGGCCGTGGCGGTCGCGGTCGTGCTCGGGTTCGTCGTCGGCAAGGTCAACCTCCGCGTCCGCGAGCGAGTGGCCGACCCGACCGTCAACACCGTGCTGTCCTTCACCGTGCCCTTCCTGGCGGCGGTCCCCGCCGAGGCCCTGGGCGGCTCCGGGCTCGTCGCGGCGGTGGTGGCCGGGCTGGTCACCGGGCACGGGGCGCCTCGACGGCTGACGCCCCGGCACCGGCTCTCCGACGCCGAGAACTGGCGCACGGTCGAGCTGGTGCTGGAGGGTGCGGTCTTCCTCGTCCTCGGCCTGGAGCTGACGGCCCTGGTGGGCGACGTCGTCGCCTCCGAGGCCGGCGTCGGGACGGCGGTGCTGCTGGCCGCCGCCGCGCTGGCCATCACAGTGCTGGTCCGGGCCGGCTACGTGGCGCCGCTGCTGTGGTCGCTGCACACCCGGTCGCGGCGGGCCGAGGGGCTCAAGCCCCGGCTGGCCGACCTGCAGGAGCGCCTCGACGCCCGCGTCGCCGGGGCCGCGCTCGACGAGCCGGCGACCGGTCGGCCGCGACGGCGCGGCCGGCGGTCGGGGACGGGGGAGCGGCGACGCCGGGGCGACCTGCCCCTCTCGGCCAGCCGCCTGCAGCGCTTCCAGACCCGGATCACCCGCTCGGCCGCCGACATCGACTACCTGCTGGCCGCGCCGCTGGGCTGGCGCGAGGGCAGCGTCGTCGTCTGGGCGGGGATGCGCGGGGCGGTGACGGTGGCGGCGGCCCAGACCCTGCCCCCGGAGACCCCGGCCCGCTCCCTGCTGGTGCTGGTCGCCTTCCTCGTCGCGGTCGGCTCGCTGCTGCTGCAGGGCGGGACGCTGGGCCGGCTGGTGCGCCGGGTGACCCCGAGCGGGCCGGTCGACGACGCCGCCGAGCGCGAGGAGCGGACCCGGGTGCTGGAGCTGATGTCGGGTGCCGCGGCCTCGGTGCTGGGGGAGGAGAAGCGGCCGGTGCCCGACGCCGACCCGGCCCGGCGCCAGGCCTTCGTGCGGCAGCGGCTGGCCGTGCTGGAGGCCCAGCGGCAGGCGGTGCTCGACGCCCGCGACGACGGCCTGTTCGGCGCGGAGACCCTGCAGGCCGCGCTCGCGGTGCTCGACGCCGACCAGATCAGCCTCGAGCTGCGGGGCCGACCCGTCGACGGCTGAGCGCCGGGGCGGGGAATAGTGGTCTCCCCGGGGCGGTTGTGCCCGGTGACCGCAGCGGGTACGCGGCCACGACTTTCAGGACAGGAGCTACGCATGGCAACGATCGACATCAGCGCGGAGAACTTCGAGAAGACCATCACGGACAACGACATCGTCCTGGTGGACTTCTGGGCCGACTGGTGCGGCCCCTGCAAGCGGTTCGCGCCCGTCTACGACAAGTCCTCCGACCAGCACGGCGACGTGACCTACGCCAAGGTCGACACCGACGCGCACCCCTCCCTGATGAACGACTTCGGGATCCAGGCCATCCCCACGCTGATGGCGTTCCGCGAGGGCGTCATGGTCTTCAACCAGGCCGGTGCGCTCCCCGGCCCCGCGCTGGAGCAGGTCATCGACGCGGTGAAGAAGCTCGACATGGAGGAAGTGCACGCGCAGGTCGCGAAGCTCCAGGCCGAGCACGGCGACCACGACCACGCCGACCACCAGCACTGACCGCCGCGCTTGGAGCTCGGTCTCCGCGCGCTGAGCCTGTCGAAGGGCTGAGCAGCACCCCCGCTCGCTGAGCTCGTCGAAGGGCAGCGGACCTCAGGCCGTGTAGGCGTCCACCACCTCGGTGAAGGCCTGCGCGGCCTGCTGCACGTCCAGGTCCAGCACGACCTCGAGGGTCTGCCAGGGGTCGGCGCTGCGGGCCTGCAGGTCGTAGGAGACCGGTCGCCGGTCGACGACGGTCTGCCCGCGGCCGAGCCCGGCGAGGTCGACGCGCACCGGGTGCCGCCCCACGGTGAACAGCTCGGGGTGGGTCAGGAAGACCAGGGCGCCGGCGTCGCCGATCCCGCCGACGTAGTCCTGCTCGGTCAGCCCGTCGGCCCGGGCGCCGCGGCGCAGCAGCAGCTCACCCGTCAGCCGCTGCGCCGGGTGCTCGCTGGCCGCCCAGCGCCGGGCGTGCTCCTCGGGGATGGTCAGCCGGTTGAAGACGTCCAGCCCGTACATGGCGGTGGGGATGCCGGACTCGACCACGCAGGTCGCCGCCTCCGGGTCCAGCCAGACGTTGAACTCCGCCACCGCGGTGACGTTGCCGACCGAGGCCGAGCCGCCCATGAAGACGATCCGTTCCAGGTGGTCGGTGACCTCGGGGTGCAGGGTCAGCAGCATCGCGAGGTTGGTCTGCGGCGCGAGCCCGACCAGCGTGACGGGGCTGTCCGCCGCCACGACCTGCTGGCGCAGCAGCTCGACGGCGGTGAGCGGACTGGTGGTGCGGGCGGTGTCGGGCAGCACGATCCCGGCCAGCCCGTCCTCGCCGTGGAAGGCCGACTCCTCCTGCACGCGCTCGATCAGCGCCTTGCGCGCGCCGGCGGCGACGGGGACGTCCGGTGCGCCCGCCGCGTCGAGCACCTTGTGGGTGTTGTCGACGACCTTCTCCAGGCTCGCGTTGCCGGCGACGCAGCTGATCCCGGTGACCGTCAGGTCGGGGTGGCCGACGGCGTACAGCAGGGCGAGCGCGTCGTCCGTGCCGGTGTCGACGTCCATGACGAGGGTGCGGGCGGGCATCGACGACCTCCGGGCGTGTGGGGTGGGGCGCGGGCGATCCACTAGCCTAGGCGCTCGGGTCCGACGCCCCGGGCGTCGGTCGGCCCCCATAGCTCAGGGGATAGAGCAAAGGTTTCCTAAACCTTGTGTCGCAGGTTCGAATCCTGCTGGGGGCGCCCCTGCGCCGACCGGGCTCCCCGACCACCCGGTGGTCGTCGGCGCTGCCACCGGCCCGCGGCGCCCACGTCGCGACGGTCCGGTCCCGGGCTCGGGTCTCCTCCGCGGATGTCCTGTCGTCACGGCGACGGGGAGGCCCGGACCCGCCTGCCCGGACGGGGAACGGCGGTGCCGCGACCGGCGGCCGTGCGCGGACGGGACCGGCGCCCCTCGAACGATCGCGGAGGACGAGAGGTGCCGGTCCCTCGCTCGACGTGCGTGGGTGACCTGATGATCCCCCGATCGTCCTCTGTCTGCGCACGTGAACTTCTGACACGATAAGCAAGATCACGGTTTGATAACAGC
Organism: Microlunatus capsulatus; assembly: GCF_017876495.1. Taxonomy (NCBI): domain Bacteria; kingdom Bacillati; phylum Actinomycetota; class Actinomycetes; order Propionibacteriales; family Propionibacteriaceae; genus Microlunatus; species Microlunatus capsulatus. The sequence goes on from NZ_JAGIOB010000001.1 coordinate 3,193,462, forward strand.
ATCCCCGCGGTCCTGTCCACTCTCGGACATGTCCGAGAGTGGGACATCGGTCACGTGCACGCTCGACGCGGACCTCCGGTGCGCCCCCGTCCGGCAGCGGACGGCTCTGTTAGTTTCCAACCACTCGGTTCGGATGCGAGCACAACCTCGACGCGAACCGCGTCATCCCGGGGAGGCACCCCGGCCCTTCCCCCTGGGTCCGCCAGCTCGCGGAAGGTCCCCTCAGCCCCTCCCCAGGGGTTGGAAGCCGGACCCCGCCGCAGCAACCGGCGGGGCCCGGCCCACCAGCAGGCGTGCCCACCGGTGGTCCGCGTCAGCACCAGCCGGAGCCGCCGCTGACGACGAACGCCTCGTGTTCGGTGCCGTCGCCCGCGCGGATCCCTGCACGGGGATCAGCCTCGCGGTCGGAGGAGCCCCTGTCCGCTGAGGTGACGAGCTCCGGTGGGCATGCCGGTCCACCACCGCGTGGGCCCGTGCGTGATAAGTCGCGCCAGGGCCGGACCATCGCTGCCCGCGGGCTCCGGCAGCGCCCGTCGCCAGCACCCCGCGGATTCGCGGACCCGCATGAGGACCGGTCGCCTAGGGTTGGACGCACGACGCCGCGAACTGCGTACGACGACGAGGAGCAGCTGGTGGTGACACAGCACGAGGACGACCGGGGGACCGGCGCCCGCGACTCCCGAGCCGGGGACGAGGCGGCGCTGACCCAGGCCTACGACCGGTGGTCGCCGTTGGTGTACAGCCTCGCACTGAGCTCGCTCGACAGCGAGGCGGGGGCCGAGTCGGTCACCCGCCGGGTCTTCGCGCAGCTGTGGGCGGCCCAGGACCGGTTGGCCGAGGCCTCCGAGTCGCTCTCCTCCTGGCTCGTCGAGCTGACCCACCGCTCCATCGCCGAGCAGGAGGGCGGGACGCCGGCCACCCCGGCCCGGCCCGCGGCCGCCGACCTCACCGGGCGCCTCCTCGTCGCCGACGGGGTCTCCCACCTGGACACCGAGCCGCAGCAGGTCCTGCGGATGGCCCTGTACGGCGAGCTGACCAGCGCCCAGATCGCCGAGCGGCTCGGACTGCCGTCGGGCACCGTCCGCAGCCACCTGCGCCGGAGCCTGCTGACCCTGCGGGAGCGGCTGGAGGTGCAGCCCCGTGCATGCTGACCCCGACCTGCTCGCGCTGCTCGCCCTCGGCGAGCCCGCCGGCACCCCGGAGGAGCGCCTCCACGTCGAGGCCTGCGCCGTCTGCGCCCACGAGCTCGCGGACTTCGCCCGCGTCGTCGACCAGGGACGTCGCGCGCCCCTCGACGCCACCCTGACCACCCCCGGCGAGCAGGTGTGGCTGAGCATCCGCTCCGACCTGGGGCTCACGGCCCCGACCCAGGAGCCCGCGACCGAGGACGGCCAGGACGAGGACGACCTCACCGGTCACGCCCACCTCGCCCCGGTCGAGGCCGTCTGGGCCGACGCCACCGGCGACGCCGAGCTCGCCACTGACGAGCGTGGCCGCCGCATCCTCCAGGTGGCGCTGCACGCCGAGCTCCCCACTTCGGGCATCCGACAGGCTTGGCTGGTCCACCGGCACGACCCGACCCGTCGTCAGACCCTGGGGATCCTCGACGGCAGCCACGGGCTGTGGACCGTCGACCACTCCATCGACCTGGCCGAGTTCGGCATCCTCGACATCTCGCAGCAGAGCCCGGGGGAGACCGAGCACTCGGGTCAGACGATCGTCCAGGGCGAGCTCACGCTCGCCAGCTGACCCGTCGGGTCCTAGGTCAGCAGTCCCGGAGGCTTTGGTCCCCTCCTGGGCCGGGGCTCTGGAACCACCCACCACGCGCACGTAGCGTCGACCGTGGCTCGGGGCCTCCTGCAGAAGGTCACGCATGCCCGCCTCCCGGCCCGTCCCCACCGCGCAGCGGCTCCGTCCCCTCAGCGTCCTCGTCGGGCTGGCCCTGGCGCTGGTCTGCCTCCCGCCCACCGCCGACGCCGCCCCGCGCACCTGCACCGCCACCCCGTTCCGGACGAACGTCGGCAAGAAGGTCGTCTACCGGATCCCGTCGTTGGTCGTGACGCCGAAGGGGACGCTCGTCGCCTTCGCCGAGCGCCGGCGCAGCACCAGCCCGTCCGCCGACATCTCCGACCTCGAGATCGTCACCGCCCGCTCCACCGACCGCGGCTGCCACTGGAGCAGGCCGCGCGTCATCGCCGACCAGGGCACGGGCACCGTCGGGAACCCGTCGCCGCTGGTCGACACCAGCACCGGTGAGGTCATGCTGTTCTCGGTCCACCGGCCGAAGGGCGGCACCACCGGCCACGGCTTCCACCTGCAGCGCAGCACCGACGACGGCCGCACCTTCACCCCGTACAGCAAGGCCGGCAAGGACCTGGCCGGCACCCCCCGCTACGCCGGCGGCCTCACCGGGCCCGGCCACGCCCTGCAGCTGCGCTCGCCGAAGAGCCCGCACCGCGGCCGCCTCGTCGTCCCCATGGGCTACAAGGACGGCACGCGCTACGGCGCCTACGCCGTCATCAGCGACAACCACGGCACGACCTGGAAGGTCGGCTACAAGGCCACCGGAGACGACGGCCGGATCGAGGGCACCGTCGCCGAGCTGCCCGACGGCCGGCTGTGGATCAGCTACCGCAACCGCAACGCCCAGGCCCCCGTCGGGACCGGCCGCATCGCGGCCTTCTCCAGCGACGGCGGCTCCAGCCTCGACGCGCCCTTCCGGCGGGCCGGCCTGCCCACGGTCTCCGTGCAGGGCAGCGCCCTCGCCCTCACCGGACCGCACGCCGGCACCCTGCTGTTCTCCTCGCCGGCCCGCAAGGACCCGACCCGACGGCACGGGATGGCGGTGTTCGTCAGCCGCGGCGCGAAGGTCGGGAAGACCTGGAGCGCCGGCCGCCCGGTGCAGCGCGACAGCCGCCCCGGCGCCTACTCCGACCTCGTCCAGCTCGACGGCGCGACGGTCGGCATCCTCTACGAGACCGGGCGGACGTCCTGGAAGGAGCGGATCGACTTCCGCAGCCTGCGGATCGCCGACCTCGTGCGCTGACCGACCGCTGCCGCTCGCCCAGCGCGGGGCCTCGACCCGTGGCGCCCGGCCGGCTGCCCCGCGACCCGGTCGCGCCCACGCGGACCTGGCTGCCGCCGGCGGACTTCGGTAGATTGCGTCCCGCGACAACCTCGGGGGAGGGTTCCGACGCACGTTCCAACACGCCTCCGGGGGGCACCAGCATGGCTCGAAGAGCAACCGCACAAGATGTCGCCGACCTGGCCGGGGTGTCCCGCAGCGCCGTGTCGCTCGTCCTCAACGGACGCGCCAAGGGGCTGATCTCCGCCGTCAAGCAGGAGGCCGTGCTCGAGGCGGCCCGCCGCCTGGAGTACACGCCGAACGCCGTCGCCCAGAGCCTGCGCACCTCCCGCACCCGCATCCTCGGCGTCCTCACCTGGCGCGGCGTGGGCGGGCTGCCGCTGCACCTGATGGCGTCGGCCCTGCAGACCTCGCTCAACAACGGCTACAAGCTGATCAAGATGTACGCCGAGCCCACCGAGATCGACCAGCGGCGGGCGTTGTCCACGCTGGGCAACCAGCAGGTCGACGGGATGCTCGTCGTGGCCCCGGAGCTGTGCCAGTACGAGGCCGTCGAGGCGCTGTCGGCCTCACCGGTGGTGCTGCTCAACTGCCAGGACCCGCACCAGCAGCTCACCTGCGTCGCCCCCGACGAGGAGGGCGCCGGCCGCGGCGCCGTCGAGGCCCTGCTGGAGCGCGGGCACCGCGACATCGCCGTGCTCAGCGGACCGCTGGACCACTTCCAGACCGGTCTGCGGGCGAGCGGGGCCACCCGGGCCCTCGCCGACGCCGGCCTGGCCCCCACCCAGGTGCAGGCCGAGGACCTCCGCATCGACGAGGGGCTGGCAGCCGCCACCGCGCTGCTGCGCTCGGACCGGCCGCCGACGGCGCTGGTCGCCACCAACGAGCGGCTCGCCGTCGGCGTCATGCTCGCCGCCGCCCGGCTGGGGCTGTCCGTGCCGCAGGACCTGTCGCTGGTGAGCCTCGACGACCGCGAGCAGCTGAGCAACCAGCTGTCGCCCGAGGCCACCCGGATGGAGCGGCCCGACGACCTGATGGCCGCGCACGCCGCCGAGCTGCTGATGGACTGGTTGGACACCGGCCGCGCCCCCGAGGCGCAGAACTACTCCTTCGTCTGCCCGCTCGTCGACGGCGCGTCGATCGCCGCCCCCGCGTCCCGGGGCTAGAGCAGGGAGCTCAGACGCCGGGCGTCCCGGGGTCCTCGGCGCCGGTCTGGTCGTCGGCCGCCGGGGCGTGGATCTGGTCGCTGCCGACCTGGTCGGACTGGCCGTCGGTGCCGTCGGGGCGTCCCTCGGCGGGGGCGGTCATGGTGGGCTCGGAGTCCTGGTCGTCGATGTCGACGGTGTTCTCGCTCATGGCCCTCCCCCTACCCGCTGACCGCCGGCCCACGCAGGTCGCGGGTCATCCAGACGGTGTCGCCGCGCTCGGCGTCGGGGTCGAGCCGCCCGCTGTCGTGGAAGCCGAGCTTCTCCAGCACCCGGAACGACGGCGCGTTCCAGACCCGGACCGTCGCCCAGAGCCGGGGCAGGCCCGCCGTCGTCGCGGCGTGGACGACGGCCCGCGCCGCCTCGGTGGCGTAGCCCCGGCCGTGCTCGCGGCTCAGCAGCTCGTAGGCGATCTCGGGCTCCTCGGCGCTGGACTGCCCGGCGATCAGCCCGCAGTAGCCGATGACGTCGCCCTCGGCGCGGCGCTCCAGCGCGAGCAGGGCCAGGCCGGTCCGCGCCGTGACGACCAGCTGCTCGGCCAGCCGGGCCTCCATCTCCGCCACCGTCGGGTGCCCGTCGGCGTCGATCCGGTAGCGCGCCCGCGGGTCCCGCTCCGACCAGAGCGTCCGGACCAGCGCCGCGTCGGCGGCCGGCAGCCACGCGCGGAGCCGGAGGCGCTCCGTCGTCAGCAGCGGGGGCAGGGGAGCGGGCACGGGCTCAGCGGATGGTGTAGCCGCCGTCGACCAGCAGGTCGGCGCCGTTGACCATGGCCGCGGCGTCGCTGGCCAGGTAGACCGCGGCGGCCGCGATCTCCTCGGGCAGCGCGAACCGGCCCACCGGGATCTCGGCCTTGAGCGCCTCGCCCTCGGCGTTGTCCCAGGCGGCGCGGCCGAGGTCGGTGAGCACCACCGTCGGGCTGATGGTGTTGGCGGTGACGCCGCGGCCCGCCCACTCCGCCGCCAGCACCTTCGTCATCCCGACGAGGCCGAACTTCGACGCGCAGTAGGCCACGTGACCGGGCAGCGCCACCGTCGCGGCCTGGGAGGCGATGCTGATGACGGTGCCGCGGCCCTGCGCCAGCATCAGCCGGCCGACGTGCTGGCTGACGAGGAACGCGCCCCGGAGGTTGACCGTCATCGTCCGGTCCCACGCGTCGAGCCCCAGCTCCTCGGCGGGCGCGAGCAGGGCCAGGCCGGCGCTGTTCACCAGCACGTCCACCCGGCCGAACTGGTCGGCGACGGCGCCCACGGCCTCGGCCACCGAGCCCTCGTCGCTGACGTCGCAGGACACCGCGGCGACCGCCGAGCCGTCGGCCACCTTGTGCTGCGCGGCCTCCATCGCCCGGTCCAGCACGACGACGGCGGCGCCCTTGGCGGCGAAGGCGTCGACGACGGCCGCGCCGATCCCCGAGGCGCCGCCCGTCACCACGGCGACCTTCCCCGCCAGCGAGAAGTCGAGGAGGGAGTCGGGGACGGTGTCGCTCACGCTCGCACCTTCCTCCCCGCGGGCGGTGGCCGCAAGAGGGCGCGCGGGAGCGCCCGGGCCTGGTCCGGGAGCCGCCGTCAGCCCTAGGGTCGGGACGGTGCGCACCCTCACCTACCACGTGGCCGCCAGCGTCGACGGGTTCATCGCCGGACCGGGCGGGGAGTTCGACTTCTTCGGCTTCGACGGGGACAGCGCGGCCTGGATCGTCGCCGAGTGCCCGGAGACGCTCCCCGTGCAGGCGCGCGGCCCGCTCGGGCTGACGGGCACGCCGAACCGGCACTTCGACACCGTGCTGATGGGCCGGCGCACCTACGAGCCGGCGTTGGCCGCGGGCATCACCAGCCCCTACCCGCACCTGCGGCAGCTGGTCTTCTCCCGCACCCTCGGCGTCCCGGCCGAGGGCGTCGAGGTGGTCGCCGACGACCCGGTCGCGGTGGTGCGACGGCTCAAGCAGGAGGAGGGGGCCGGGATCTGGTTGGCCGGCGGCGGTGCGCTCGCCGGCGCGCTCCGCGACGAGGTGGACGTCCTGGTCGTCAAGCGGAACCCCGTGGTGCTCGGCGCCGGCGTCCCGCTGTTCGCCGGCCCCTTCGCCCCGACGGGCCTGCGGCGCACCGGCACCCGGGCCTTCGAGACCGGCGTGGTGGTCGAGACCTACCACCGTCCCTGACGCTCCCCTAGGGTGGCGGCCGTGCCGCGGGTGCTGCTGACGGGGATGTCGGGGACGGGCAAGAGCACCGTGCGCGCCGAGCTGGTCCGCCGCGGGCACCGCACCGTCGAGACCGACGACCCCGGCTGGCACCGGCCCGAGGGCGGGTGGGACCACCCGCGGATGACCGCCCTGCTGGCGGCCCACGACGACCTCCTCGTCGTCGGCACCGCTGACGACCAGGGCCTGTTCTACGACCGCTTCGCCCACGTCGTGCTGCTGAGCGCCCCGGCGGAGGTGCTGCTGGCGCGGGTGACCACGCGGACCGCGAACCCCTACGGGCGGACGGCCGGGCAGCGCGCCGAGATCCTCGGGTACCTCGCCGAGGTCGAGCCGCTGCTGCGGGCCGGGGCGACCCTCGAGCTGGACGGCCGGCGGCCCGTCACCGAGCTGGCCGACGTGCTCGAGGGGCTGCTGCGCGGCTGAGCCGGCAGGCCCCGGGCCTCCTGGGTCGGGAGGCCCAGCAGGGGGTCCGGGCAGCACGACGGCGCGGCACCCGCAGGTGCCGCGCCGTCGTGGGGGTGGGGTCAGCGCGCGGTGACCGCGGACCCGAACCGGTCGGACCGCTCCGCGGCGCTGGGCGCTCCGGTGATGCTCTGCGTCAGGACCTGGTCCCGGCTGATCGTGACGCCCGAGGTCGCGCCCCGGAACACCTGGACCGAGCCGCCGTCGGGGGCCGCCCCGACGTTCTCCAGCGGGACGCCGACGGCGAGGTCGGCGTAGCCCGAGCCGACGAGGTTCGCCGAGGCCACGGCCGCCGCGAACTGGTCGTTGCGCTCGGCCGAGGCGTCGGAGCCGCGGTTGCTCTGGTGGATCAGCTTGTCGTCGGCGCTGCGCAGGCCCGGCGTCGAGCCCTCGAAGACCGCGACCGCACCGGCGTCGACGACGGAGCCGACGTTCTCCAGCGGCACGCCGACGGCGAGGTCGGCCTTGCCCGAGCCGGCCAGGTTGGCCGCCGTCAGCGAGTAGCCGAACAGGTCACCCCGCTCGGACTTGTCCGCCACGTTCCGCGTGTTCTGGCTGATGACCTGGTCACCGGCGGTGCTGACGGCGCCCGTCGAGCCGCGGAACAGGTGGATCGCCCCGGCGTCGACGACCTTGCCGACGTCCTCGCGCGGCACGCCGACGGCGAGGTCGGCCTTGGCGTTGCCGGACAGGTCGCCCGTGGTGACGGCCCAGCCGAACCGGTCGCCCTTCTCGGACTTGTCGCCGGCGCCCTTGCTGTTCTGGGTCAGGAGCTGGTCGGCGGCGGTGCTCACCCCGGCGGTGGAGCCGCGGAGCACGTGCACCGCGCCGGCGTCGGCGATCCGGCCGACGTTCTCGTAGGGCACGCCGACGGCGAGGTCGGCCTTGCCGCTGCCGGCGATGTCGCCGATCGCCACGGCCTTGCCGAACTGGTCGCTCTTCTCGGCCACGTCGGCCGCGCCGCGGGTGTTCTGCTGCACCAGCTGGTCGCCGGTGGCCGTCACCCCGGCGGCGGAGCCGCGGAGCACGTGGACGGCGCCGGCGTCGACCGCGCGTCCGATGTCCTCGTAGGGCACGCCGACCGCCAGGTCGACGATGCCGCTGCCCGAGACGTCGCCCACCGCGAGGGCGGAGCCGAAGCGGTCCCCGGCCTCGGCGACGTCGACGGTGCCCGCGGTGTCCTGGGTGAGGAACTGGTTGGTGGTGGTCAGGCCGCTCGCGGAGCCGTAGAACACCTGGACGGCGCCGGCGTCGGCGCGCCCGTTGACGTCCTCGAGCGGGACGCCGACGGCGAGGTCGCCGAAGCCGTCGCCGTTGAGGTCGCCCATGGCGACGGAGGAGCCGAAGCGGTCACCGGCCTCGGCCTGGTCGGCCACCCCGGCCACGTCCTGGTGCAGGACCCGGCCGCGGGCGCCGCTCAGGCCGCCGGCCGCGCCGTAGAAGACCTGCACGGCCCCGGCGTCGGCGATGGTGCCGACGTCCTCGAGGGGCACGCCGACGGCGAGGTCGGCGTAGCCGTCGCCGTTGAAGTCGGAGGCGGTCGCCGGTGCGGCCGCAGCGGTCTGGACGAGCGGTCCGGGGGCCACCAGGGCCACCACCGAACCGAGTCCCAGGCAGGCGAGCGCGGTCGCGCCCACCCTGCGTCGTAGTGCGGACATGAAGTCCTCCCAGCGGTCAGCCGGCGCGTCCCCGTCGGGCACCGGTCGCGGATGACGGTAACAAGCCGGCCCGGCCGCTGCCGACCGTCCGCGGCAGGTCCCCGCCTGCCGAGGACGGACGAGAAGCACATATGTGCAGGACGGCAGGCCCGGCTGCGGGGTCCGCGGTCCCGCGGTCGGCCGCTTCCGTGCTGTCGGACCCGTCTGCCAAGGTGACCTGCACCACTGTTCCGTCGGGGGAGTCGACGACGCCTCGACCTGAAGGCCAGGAGAGCCCATGGACCCATCACGCACCCGGGGGCGGCGCGCGCCGTTCCTCCGCCGCACCACCGTCCTGGCGGTCGCGGCGCTGGCGGCCTCGCTCGCGCTCGCCGTGCCGACCGCCGACGGCGCGGTCGGGCGCGGGAGCCGCAGCACACAGGAGCCGGGGGTGACCGTCAGCCTGTGGGAGTGGAACTGGCGCTCCGTCGCCCGCGAGTGCACCGACGTGCTGGGCCCGGCCGGCTACGACGGCGTCCAGGTCGCCCCGCCGCAGAACTCGCTGAAGCGGACGGCGCTGGGCAACGGCTCGGACACCGTGCTGCACCCCTGGTGGGAGGTCTACCAGGCGGTCAGCTACGACCTGACCAGCCGGATGGGCACCGAGGCGCAGTTCAAGAAGATGGTGAAGACCTGCCGCAGGGCGGGGGTGAAGGTCTACGTCGACGCGGTCATCAATCACACCACCGGCCAGGGCAGCACCTCCTACGGCGGCGTCGACTACACGCCCTACCGCTACGACGGCCTCTACGGCCCCGAGGACTTCCACGCCCCGAGCGGGGAGTGCCCCTCCAGCGACGGCGGGATCCAGGACTTCAACGCCAAGGCCCAGGTCTGGAACTGCAACCTGGTGGGCCTGGAGGACCTGCGCACCGGGAGCGACGACGTGCAGGCCGAGATCGCCGGCTACCTCAACAAGCTGATCCGCTACGGCGTCTCGGGCTTCCGGGTGGACGCCGCCAAGCACATGCCGCCGCGCGACCTCGACGCCATCTACTCCCGGCTGAACCGGACGAAGGACGGCGTGAAGCCGTACTGGTCGCTGGAGGTGCTGCCCGGCGGACCCGGCGTGCTGCGGCCCGAGGCCTACCTGCGCTCGGGTGACGTGCTCGGCGTGGACGGCGCCCGCCAGATGCAGCAGGCGTTCAAGAGCTACACCGCCGACCACACCGGCAGCCTCTCCTCGTTGGAGGTGTTCGGCGCCGCCGCCGGCCTCACGCCCAGCGGGAAGACCGTCTCCTTCGTCACCAACCATGACAGCGAGCGGAACGACGCGGGCGACTACCTCAACTACAAGGACGGTGCCACCTACGTGCTGGCGCACCAGTGGCTGCTGGCCGACGGCTACGGGTCGCCGCAGGTCTACTCCAGCTTCGCGTGGGTGACGAAGGACGACTCGCCGCCGGCCCGGGCCGACGGCCGGATCACCGACGCCGTCTGCGGCCAGGGCTGGACCTGCGTGCACCGCGACCGCGGCATCGTCGCGATGGTCGGCTGGCACGACTACGTCGGCGCGGCCAAGCGGGTGAACTTCTGGACCGACGACGCCAACGTCGTGGCGTTCAGCAAGGGCAACCGCGGCTGGGTGGCGCTGAACAACGGCACGGCGCCGAAGGAGGTCCGGGTGCAGACGGGGCTCCCGGGCGGCCGCTACTGCGACGTCGTCAGCGGGGCCGAGCAGGCCGGCGGCTGCACCGGGACCGTGGTGACGGTGGGCAGCACCGGCTTCGCCACGGTCACCGTGCCGGCCAAGGGCGTCGTCGCCGTCACGCGGGCGAGCCGCCTCTGAGGTGCGGGCGGACGAGCACGGGACGGTCCGCACCGCCGTGGTGCGGACCGTCCCCCCGGCTCAGCGGTCGAGGTCGACCGCCAGGTCGGTGACCGTCACCGGGAACCGGCCCTGGAGGTCCACGTCACCGGTCAGCAGGTCGACGGCGTAGAGGCCCGAGCGCCCGCCCGCGGTGAGCACCGCGAAGCCGGCGTTGCCCGTGGTCGTGCCCTTGCGGACCGTGCTGGCGATGTCGAAGCCGACGTCGGAGCCCGCGTCGACGCCCAGCTTGCCGGTGGCGGCCAGCGACCCGGCGTTCGCCGGTGACTGCAGGGCCACCTGGTCGAGGGCGGTGTCGAGGTCGAACAGCGACGTCGCCGTCGACGCGGCCAGGTCGTTGTTGGTGTACGCGGCCCCGGCCACGCCGGTGGCCGGCACGCCCAGGTAGGTGAGCGGGCCGTCCACGACGGTCGGCGCCGTGGCCGCGTTGCCGGTGCCGAAGGGCTGGCGCAGGTTCTGGCCGGTGTCGCTGACGACCCGCAGCGCGTTCGCCGCGGGGTTGAAGTCGACGCCGAAGGACGTCCCGGCCAGGGGGGTGGTGAGCCGGCCGGCCGGGGTGGCCTTGGCCGAGCGGGCGGACAAGGTGTAGATGCCGCCCTGGTCGCCGACCCCGTAGAGCTTCCCGTTCTGCACCCGCCGGTCGATGCCGACCAGCTGGGTGTCACCGGTCAGGCCGCGCACCGTGCCGATGGCGCGGGCCTTCGTGGGGCGGTCTGTGTCGAAGGAGACGAGGGCGGTGCCCCCGCGGGTCAGGCCGACGGCGTCGGCCCCGCCGGAGCCGGTGGCGGAAGCCGTGAGGGGCACCCCCACGGCGGCGGCGGAAACTGCGGCGACGGCGACGACGGCTCGACGAACTCTCATGCGGACATCCCTCTCGTGCGCCCGGACCCCGGGCTCGGTGCCACCTGCTGGCGACGGGGGTGTCTACGGGACCCGCGCCCCTGGTGTTGAAGGACCGGCCCGACGTCTCGGCCGCTCCACCGGCGCGACCGCTCCGAACTCCCGGTGAACACGGCCGCCGACGGCTGCGTAGGCAGTCCCGGACGAGGGGACCAGAGCGGGGGCGGTGCGGTGCAGCGGGGCGGTGACCTCTCGGCGGACAGCGGGCTGCGCGCGGCCTACGCGGCGCACGGGGCGGAGCTCTACCGGTTCGCCCTGCGCGGGCTGGGCGACGCCGGGCTGGCCCAGGACGCCGTGCAGGAGACGTTCCTGCGGGCGTGGCAGTCGGCCGCCCGCTTCGACCCGGACCGCGCGAGCCTGCGGGTCTGGCTCTTCGCCATCGCCCGCAACGTCATGATCGACCTGCACCGGCGGCGGACGACGGCGTCGTTCGCGCCGGTGGCGGCGGAGGCGGCCACCGAGGCGGCGGAGCGCCGTCCGGGCGCCGACGCGACGGAGCAGGTGCTGGACCGGACGCTGGTCGTGCGCGCACTGGGCGCGCTCAGCCCTGGACATCGAGAGGTGATCGTGGAGACCTTCCTGCGGGGACGCAGCTACGACGAGCTGGCCGCCAGCACCGGGGTGGCGGCCGGCACGCTGCGCAGCCGCGCGTTCTACGCGCTGAAGGCGCTGCGGGTCGCGATGGAGGAGATGGGGGTGTCGCTGTGACCGACCACGACGAGCTCGGGCGCGGCCCGGGCGACGACGCGCACACCGCCCTGCGCGAGCTGCTGGGGGCGCACGTGCTGGGGCAGCTGGGCCCGGACGACCAGGCCCGCGTCGACGCCCACCTGGCCGGCTGCGCGGGCTGCCGGGCCGAGGTCGCCGCACTGGCGCCGGTGGTGGCCGCGCTGCAGGAGCTCGACCCGACCGCCGCCGACGCCCTGGACCCGCCGGCGGGCCTCGAGGACGAGGTGCTGGCCGCGGTGGGGGGCCGGCGGCGGGCGGGGGCTCGGCGGGCGCGGCTGCGCCGCGCGGGGGTGGGGCTAGTGGCCGCAGCCGGCGTGGCCGCCGCCTTCGCCGCCGGCGTCTGGTCCGCCGGGCCGCGCGACGAACCACCCGTGATCGCCGTCGACCTGCGGCTCGACGCCCCGGGCCTGACGGCCGACGCCGGGCTGGTCCGGCACACCTGGGGGACCGAGCTGAAGCTCGAGGCGACCGGCCTCGCGGCCGGTCAGAGCTACGCCGTCACCTTCGTCACCGACGACGGCTCGCAGGTCAGCGCCGGGAGCTTCCTGGGCACCGGGGCCGACGCGGTGCGGTGCAGCGTCAACGCGGCCGTGCCCGTCGACCAGACGCGTCAGCTGCGGGTCACCGACGCGCAGGGCGCTCTGGTGATGGACGCCGACCTGGGCTGAGCGCTCAGGCGATCCAGCGGGAGAACCACACGTCGTCGACGAGGCGACCGTCGACGAGGGCGAACTCGTCGCGGAACCGGGCCTCCTCGACGAAGCCGGCCCGCTCGTAGAGGTCGATGGCCGTCGCGTTCGTGGACAGCGCGCGGACCTCGACCTTGCGGGCGCCGCGGACGCGCGCCTCCTCGACGGCGGCGGCGAGCAGCTTCGCGCCGATGCCCTGGCCGCGGGCCGCAGGTGACACCAGCAGCCCGAGCAGCCGGATGACGTGGGCGTTGCTGGGCACGGGGAACTGCCGGTCGAGGTCGACGTGGCCGAGGATCACCCCCTCGGGCTCCTCGACGGCGACCAGCACGTCGTGCGGCTGGCGGTGCGGACCGAAGAAGGCCTCGTCGACGGCCATCCGGGGACGGGCCCGCACCTCGAGCGCCCAGGCGGCGTTCTCCAGGGTCGCGAGCGCTCGTTCGTTCTCCGGGGCGGCCGGATGCACCTCGATCCACGGCATCGGACGACCGTAGCAGCCGGGCGCCGGACCCGGTCGGGAGGTTTACTTGATAATTCAAGTCAGCGCTCCTAGGATGAGTTGCAGCATCAAGCGATGCTCCCTGCGACCGAGAGCCGACCCATGACCTCCCTGTTCGAGCGCGGCGTCCCCGCCGGCGCCTACGACGCCTTCCTCCCCGGCGCGGTGGCGGCCAGCCGTCGGCAGCCGCTCTGGCAGCCCGAGGACGGCCCGCTGCCGTCGCTGTTCCTGAGCCACGGCGCCCCGCCGCTGCTGGACGACGCGGAGTGGATGGACAAGCTGCTGGCCTGGTCGCTCTCGATGCCCAAGCCGCGGGCCGTCCTCATCGTCAGCGCGCACTGGGAGTCGGCCCCGCTGTCGCTGTCCTCCAGCGCCGCCGCCGCCCCGCTCGTCTACGACTTCGGCGGCTTCCACCCGCGCTACTCGGCGCTGACCTACCCGACGCCGGACGCCTCCGCGCTCGCCGCCCGGGTGCACGCGGTGATGGGCGACACCACCACGGTGCACGAGCACGCCCGCCGCGGCCTCGACCACGGGGCCTGGGTGCCGCTCATGGTCATGTACCCGGTGGCCGACGTGCCCGTCCTGCAGCTGAGCCTGCCCACCGAGGACCCGGGCGACCTGCTCGCCCTCGGCGCCCGCCTCCGCTCGCTGCGGGAGGAGGGCGTGCTGGTGATCGGCTCGGGCTTCACCACGCACGGGCTGCCCTTCCTCACCCGGGCCAACGCCGCCGGCGAGGTGCCGGCCTGGTCCTCCGACTTCGACCAGTGGGCGGCCGAGCTGCTGGCCGAGGGCGACGTCGACGGCCTGGCCGGGTTCCGCGACCACGCGCCGGGCATGCCCTGGTGCCACCCGACCGTCGAGCACTTCATCCCGATGTTCGTCACCTTCGGGGCCGCCTCGGCCGAGCCGCGCACCGCGGTGACGACGATCGACGGCTACATGATGGGGCTGTCGCGCCGCTCGTTCCAGCTCGGCTGACCCGGGGGACCGGCGTCGGCGGCCGACGGACAGGATGACGACGTGAGCGATCTCGCGCAGACCTGGCCCGACGGCGTCGAGCGGATGCTGGCCGGCGCCCGCGCGCACGGCCTGGCCGTGGAGGTGCGGCCGCGGCCTCCCGCCCGCAGCCTGCCCGAGGCCGCCGCGCTGCTCGGCCTCACCCCCGCCGACATCGCCAAGACCCTGGTGCTGCGCCGCTCCGACGGCAGCTACCTCTTCGCGGTGCTGCCCGGGGACACCCAGCTGGCCTGGCCGAAGCTGCGGGCCCTGGTCGGGGTGAACAAGCTGACGCTGCCCGACGCCGGGGAGGCGCTCGCGGCCACCGGCTACGCCCGCGGCACCATCACCCCGGTGGGCAGCAGCACCGCCTGGCCGCTCTGGGTCGACGCGCGGCTCGCCGGCCGACGGGTCGCGATGGGGGCCGGCGACCACGGCTACAGCGCCTTCGTCGACGTCGACGCCCTGGTCACGGCCTACGGCGGGGTGGTCGCCGACCTCGCCGAGCCCGCCGGCTGAGCGCGGCGGGCGTCGGGTCGCGCGGGCCGTCGCGCCGGCGGGCCGTCCGGCTCCGCACCCCTACACTTCCCGGCATGGCCAACCCGGGGGACCACAGCCGACGCGTGCTCGCCTCGGTCTGGCTGCTGGTGGGGGCCGCCATGGTCGCCGTGCCGGTCTGGCTGGGCTGGACGCGCTGGCAGCCGATCCTCATGGGGCACCCGCTGATGCTGGTGCTGTCGATCGGCTGCGGGCTGCTCGGCTTCGTCGCACTGGCCTGGGCGCTGGCCAGCCTGGTCCTGGGCGACCGCTCCGACGGCGACGACGGCCCGACCCGGACGCCGCGGCAGCACGCGCGCCGCGCCAACCGGCGGATCGCGCTGGCGGTGCCGGCCCTGTTCCTCTGCACGCTGCTGGTGGTCTCGCTCGCCTGGTCACGGCCCTTCGCCGCCGCTCCCGTGGCGGTCGCGGCCATGCGCTCGGAGGGCGACGTGCGGGTCTCGGACCGCCTCACCTGGTTCGAGATGGCCTCGACCGCCCGCGACGACGACGACCAGGTCGTCCGGCCGACGACCGGCCTCGTCTTCGTGCCGGGCGCCCGGGTCGACCCGCGGGCCTACGCCCACGTGCTGCGACCGCTCGCCCAGGCCGGCTACCTCGTCACGGTGCTCAAGGAGCCCTTCGGCATCTCCTTCGTCGACGCCGGTCACCCGGAGCGGGTGATGCGGGCGCACCCCGAGATCGCGCAGTGGGTCGTCGCCGGGCACTCCCTCGGCGGCGTCACGGCTGCCTCCTTCGCCGACGACCACCCCCGGGTGGGCGGTGCGGCGGTCGCCGGCCTCGTGCTGTGGGCGTCCTACCCCGCGGGCCGGCTGGAGCGCGCCGACCTGGCGGTGACCTCGGTCTCGGCCGAGCGCGACGGGCTCAGCACCCCGGCCAAGGTCGACGCGTCGAAGAGCAAGCTGCCGCCGGACACCACCTACGTCGTGGTGCCCGGGGCGGTGCACAGCTGGTTCGGCGACTACGGCGAGCAGCCGGGTGACGGCACCCCGACCGGTGACCGCGACGAGGCGCAGGCCGAGATGACCCGGGCCACCCGGGCGGTGCTGGCCGCGGTGACGCCGAGGCCCGCGAAGAAGAAGTAGCCGGACCCGCCCCGACCGGTTCGGCGGCCGGGCGGCGCGTCCCTAGGATCGGGGGATGAGCGCACAGGGACTGCAGCAGGCCCAGGACAAGATGGCCGCCGCCGGGGTGAACCCGCAGGCGGTCGACGTCTTCAGCCACTACTACCACCAGCTCGAGGAGGGCGTCACCGGGTTCATCCCCGAGGACAGCATCGAGCCGCTGGAGCACCCCGACCTGCTCAGCGACGTCACCGTCAGCGACGAGGACGCCCGGGCGGCCCTGGCGGCGACGGTGGTCATCAAGCTGAACGGGGGCCTCGGCACCTCGATGGGCCTGGACCGCGCCAAGTCGCTGCTGACCGTGCGCGACGGCAAGAGCTTCCTCGACCTCATCGTCGACCAGGTCCGGGCGGCCCGTCAGACCTACGGGGCCAAGCTGCCGCTGGTGTTCATGGACAGCTTCCGCACCCGCGAGGACACCCTCGCCGCGCTGGCCGGCTACGACGACCTGGCCGTGGACGGCCTCGACCTCGACTTCCTGCAGAGCCAGGAGCCGAAGCTCCGCGCCGACGACCTCACCCCGGTGGAGTGGCCGGCCGACCCGACGCTGGAGTGGTGCCCGCCCGGGCACGGCGACCTCTACACCGCCCTGGAGGCCTCGGGCATCCTCGACCGGCTGCTGGCGCTCGGCTACCGCTACGCCTCGGTGTCGAACTCCGACAACCTCGGGGCGGCCCCCGACGCCACCATCGCCGGCTGGTTCGCGGCCAGCGGCGCGCCCTACGCGGCCGAGATCTGCCGGCGGACGGCGGCCGACCGCAAGGGCGGGCACCTCGCCATCCGCAAGGCCGACCGGCAGCTGATCCTGCGCGACACCGCGCAGACGGCGAAGGAGGAGATGCACTACTTCACCGACGAGCACCGGCACCCGTACTTCCACACGAACAACCTGTGGTTCGACCTGCAGGTGCTCTCCCGCACGCTCAAGGAGCGGCACTCGGTCCTGGGCCTGCCGCTGATCAAGAACGAGAAGACCGTCGACCCGTCCGACCCGACGTCGACGCCGGTCGTGCAGATCGAGTGCGCGATGGGCGCGGCCGTCGAGGTCTTCGAGGGGGCGACGGCCATCGGCGTCGGCCGCGAGCGGTTCCTGCCGGTCAAGACGACCAACGACCTGCTGCTGCTGCGCTCCGACGTGTACGAGGTCGACGACGCCGGGCACCTGGTCCGGGTCGCCGACCCGGCGCCGCTGGTGGACCTGGACAGCCGGCACTACAAGACGATCGCGGCGTTCGACGAGCGGTTCCCGGCGGGGGCGCCCTCGCTGCGCGGGGCGAGCGGGCTGGCCGTCGAGGGGGACTGGACCTTCGAGGCCGACGTCACCGTGGTGGGCGCCGGCCGGCTGCCCGACGAGGGCGAGCCGCGGACTGTGCCCGCCGGGACCCTGCTGCAGGGCTGACCGGACGCGACGAGGCCCGCACCCCCGGCCGGGGTGCGGGCCTCGTCGTCGTCCGGGTCACGGCTCAGGCCGTCGTCACGACCTCGTCGTAGTCCAGCCGCGGCTGGCGCGGGCGGTAGGACTCCTCGCTGGGGTGGCCGAGGTTGACGACCAGGAAGACGCGGTGGCGGCCGTCGGGGAAGAACTGGCGGCTGACCGCCTCGGCGTCGAAGCCGCCCATCGGGCCCGCGGCCAGGCCGGCGGCGCGGACGGCCAGGATGAAGTAGCCCGCCTGCAGGACGGCGTTGGTGTGCGCCGCGGCAGCCCGGGCCTGCTCGTCGGCGAAGTTCGCCTTGGCGTTCGGGTAGACGGGGAAGACCCGGTCCAGCTCCTCGTGGAAGTCGACGTCGGCCGCCAGCAGGGCCACGAGCGGGGCCGCGGCGGTGCGCTCCTTGTTGCCACCGGCCATGTGCTCGACGAGCTGCTCGCGGGCCTGCTCGGAGCGGACCAGCACGATGCGCAGGGGCTGGGTGTTCATGGCGGTCGGGCCCCACTTGAGGAGCTCGTGCACGGCCTGGACCTGCTCGTCGGTCACGGGCTCGTCGGAGAAGGTGTACGCCGTCGCCGCCCGGCGGAACAGCTGGTCCGCGACGTCAGCGGAGATGGCGAGCCCGGAGTCGAACTCCTGCTCGAAGTCGGTCAGGTCACGGGTCACGTCGAGGTCGGTCACGGGTGGTTCAACAATCAACTACTTCGGGTATTCCGGTCGACCGCTGAGGCCTGCGCCACACGCCGCGGCGGTCCGGGTCTGCGACGATGGGCCTCCCGTCGAGACCCGGAGGTGGACGTGGACGAGGCTGCCCTGCCCGCCTGGCACCAGGCGCTGGCCTACGCCGTCACCGGCGTCCGCTTCGAGGACCTGGGGCGTCAGGACCGGCCCGACCTGGAGTCGCTGGCCGCCCTGCTCCGGCCCCGGCTGGGCGTCCAGGTGGACCTCGCGGAGCTCACCCGGGCCCACCCGCTGCCGCCCGACCTGGCCGAGGGCCTCGGACCGGCGCAGCTGGGCTCGGCCGTGGCCGAGCTGCGCCGCCGGCTCAGCGGACCGCCGCCCGCCGTCGTCGCCGACCCGCGCCCGCTGAGCGCGGACGAGCGGCGGCTGCTGCAGGACGTGCCCCCGCACCACGGCGTCTGAGTCGTCGGGGGAGCGGCGTCAGCTGCGGTTCTGCGCGCGCAGCAGGTCGCGGATCTCGGCCAGCAGGTCCTCGCTGGAGGCCGCCTTCTCGGGCTCGGCCGCCTTGCGGATCTGGCTGAAGCGGTTGTAGGGCACGACGACGGCGAAGTAGAGCACCGCGGCCGTGAGCAGGAAGGTGATGAGCGCGGTGATGAAGTTGCCGACGTTCACGCCGTTGACGGCGATCTCGCTCAGGCCCTTGACCTGGATGACGAGGCCGAGCAGGTCGAGGACGATCTTGGTGAACGCATCCACCACGGCGGCGAAGACGGTGCCCATGACGAAGGCGACCGCCAGCTCGATGAGGTTGCCCCTCAGGATGAAGTCCTTGAAACCCTGCAGCATCCTGTTTCCTCCGGCGTGTGGGTGGGTATCGCGGTCCGACCCGCCGGACGCTAGCAGAGGGTCCCGGCGACGGACAGGGCCGCGTCAGCGCCACAGGACGGTCAGCGGACCCCGGGCGGCCGCCCGCGCCAGCCGCGTCCCGGTCCCGGGCGGCACCTCCACCAGCACCAGGCCGCCGGCGCTGCCCGGCGCGGCCTCCTCCTCGATCTGCGGGATGGTCACCACCCGGGCGGCCGGGGCCACCACGTCGGCGGTCCCGTCCTGCTCGTCGGTGCCCACGAGGTCGACGACGTCGCCCGGCCGGAGCAGGGCGACGACCCCGGCGTCGGCGAGCCGCACCGGGGTCACCACCCGGGCGGAGGACGGCCCGGCCCGCGGGGCGACGAGGGCGAGCGGCGTCAGCACCTGGCCCCGCGCGAGCGGGGCGCTCACCGCCCGCCCGACGACGGCGGCCGAGGCGTCGAGGGCCGCGGCCGGGAGGTCGTCGGACCGCAGGGCGCGGGGTTCCACGTCGGCGGCGGCGAGGACGCTGCCCCCGGGCACCTCCCGGACGGCGACCAGCACGGTGCGCTCGGGCGGGCCCTCGGGGAGGGCGGCCGACACCCCGGTGAGCACGGCCAGCGCGGCCGCGACGGCGGCGAGCGGCCGCCGGTGCCAGGACGCGGCGCGGAGCAGGGACCGCAGCGGGTGCCGGCGACCGGCGGGGGCGCCCGGACGGCGGCGGGAGCGGACGGAGGTGGTCACGCCGTCAGTCTCGGGAGGCGACGGCGCAGCGTGCGCGCCGTCCACAGTCCTAGCTGCTGGCGGCCTTGCTCCCTGTGGACGACGAGGAGGAGGAGGACGAGGAGGAGCCGCCGGAGGAGGACTCCTTGGCCGGCGCGCTCCCGCTGCTGCCCGAACCCGAACCCGAACCCGAGCCCGAGTCGCCGGAGCCGCTCGGGGCCGCCTTCTCCTTGGCGGGGGCCGGCTTGCTGCTGCCGCCGTCGGACGAGCCACCCTCGGAGGGGGCCTTGCGGCTGTCGGTGCGGTAGAAGCCCGAGCCCTTGAAGACGACGCCGACGGCGTTGAACACCTTGCGGAGCGAGCCGCCGCAGTTCGGGCACTCGGTCAGCGCCGCGTCCGTGAACTTCTGCACGGCCTCGAGGTCGTGCCCGCACTCGGTGCACCGGTACTGGTAGGTAGGCATGAGCGTGCTCTCTCCGGTTCAGGTCGATCAGGCACCGGATGGCGACCCGGCGCACTTAGCACTCCAGCATACCGACTGCCAACGACCGTCCGGCCGCGTCGGCGGAGGGCGCTCCTCCGGCGCGGCGCCGGCACCCCGGCCCGGTCACTAGAGTGAGCCGGTGCGTCGCCTTCCCCGCTGGCTGCTGTTCCCCGCCATCGTCGTCGTGCTGGCGCTGGTGGTGCTGCCCTTCCTGGCGGTCAGCGCCGTGCGCGAGTCCTCCCCGACGACGACGGGCGAGCTGACCCTGCCCGGCCTGACCGCTCCGGTCGAGGTGCTCCGCGACGGCAGCGGCGTGCCGCACGTCTACGCCGACAACCCCGAGGACCTCTTCGAGGCCCAGGGCTTCGTCGCGGCGCAGGACCGGTTCTTCGAGATGGACTTCCGCCGCCACCTCGCCGCCGGCCGGCTCGCCGAGCTGTTCGGGGAGTCCCAGGTCAGCACCGACGCCTACGTCCGCACCCTGGGCTGGCGCCGCGTCGCGGAGGAGGAGCTGCGGCTGCAGTCGTCCTCCACGCGGCGCTACCTCGACGCCTACGCGGCCGGGGTGAACAGCTACCTGCGCGAGCGCTCGCCGGCCGAGCTGTCGCTGGAGTACCGGCTCCTCGGGCTGCAGGGCCTGCGGACCGCGCCGGAGGACTGGACCGCGGCCGACTCGCTGTCCTGGCTGAAGGTGATGGCCTGGCAGCTCGGCTCCAACCTGGACGCCGAGGCGTCCCGCGGCCAGCTGAGCGCCCTCCTGGGCCCGGAGAAGACCGCGGTCCTGTTCCCCGAGCACCCGCTCGAGGGCTACGACCCGATCCTCGACCGCGGAACCGTGCGGCAGGGCCTCTTCGACCCGCGCGCGGGAGCCGTCTCGCGGCGTCCCGCCCCGGCCGGGCTCACCGCGGCCGAGCTGCGCTCCGGCGGGCCCGCGCTGACCGAGGCCGCCCAGGTCGACCGGGTGCTGCCCGAGGTCCTCGGCACCGCCGACGGGGCCGGCGGCATCGGCTCCAACTCCTTCGTGGTGGCCGGCTCGCGGACAGCCAGCGGACGGGCCCTGCTGGCCAACGACCCGCACCTGGCGACGTCGATCCCCTCGACCTTCGCCCAGGTGGGGCTGCACTGCCGCACCGTCTCCAAGGCCTGCCCGTTCGACGTCTCGGGCTTCAGCCTGGCCGCGGTGCCCGGGGTGGTCATCGGCCACAACGCCACGATCGCCTGGGGGATGACGACCAGCTACGCCGACGTCCAGGACCTCTACCTGGAGCAGGTGCAGGGCGACACCGTGCGGCGCGGCGACGCCTACGAGCCGCTGGAGCTGCGCACCGAGGAGATCCGGGTGCGCGGCGAGGAGCAGCCGCGGGCGCTCCGGATCCGCTCGTCGCGGCACGGCCCGCTGCTCTCCGACGTCAGCGCCGAGCTGCAGCGGATGGGGGCGCAGCGCGGCCAGTCCGGCGGGTCGGGCTACGCCGTCGCCGTCGGCTGGGTGGGCTCGACGCCGGGCCGGACGATGGACGCCCTGATGGCCCTCAACCGGGCCCGGGACTTCGCCCAGTTCCGCTCCGCGCTCTCGCTGCTGTCGGCGCCGTCGCAGAACGTCGTGTACGCCGACACCGCCGGCAACATCGGCTACCAGCTGCCCGGCGACCTGCCCGTGCGCGGCCGCGGCGACGGGCGCACCCCGTCGCCGGGCTGGGACGAGCGCTACGACTGGACCGGACGCATCCCCTTCGCGGAGCTGCCCTACACCTACAACCCGCCCAGCGGGTACCTCGTCGCGGCCAACCAGCCGGTGATCGGGCGGCAGTACCCCTACCCGGTGGGCTCGGAGTACTCCTACGGCTGGCGCAGCCAGGAGATCCGGGACCGGCTGGACGAGGCCCCGCCGCTCACCCTCGACGCCGCGGAGCAGATCTTCTACGACGAGACCGTGCGGCCCGCGGCGCAGCTGGTGCCGGCGCTGCTCCGGGTCAAGGTGGCCGACCCGTGGGTCGCGGAGGGCCAGCGCACCCTCGTCGGCTGGGACTACAGCGCCTCCGCCGACTCCGCTCCCGCGGCCTTCTACAACGTCGTCGTGCACAACCTGCTGGAGCTGACGTTCCGCGACGAGCTGCCGCAGGACCATTGGCCGCACGGCGGCGACCGCTGGTACGCCGTCGTCGACGCCCTGCTGGCCGATCCCGACAACGCCTGGTGGGACGACGTGACCACCGAGCGGGTCGAGCGCCGCGACGACATCCTGCTGGCGGCCATGACGGCGGCCCGCTCCGAGATCACCTCGCTGATGTCGCGCGACCCCGCCGGCTGGACGTGGGGCCATCTGCACCAGGTCCGGCTGGAGAGCCTGACGCTGGGGCAGAGCGGGATCGCGCCGGTGGAGGCGCTGTTCAACCGCGGCCGGTACCCCGTCGGCGGAGGACCCGGGGTGGTCAACGCCCAGGGCTACGACGATCTCGGGGGCTACGCGGTGACCACGGCCCCGACGATGCGGATGCTGGTGGACCTCGGCGCCCTCGACGACTCCCGCTGGGTCAACCAGAGCGGGGTCTCCGGGCACGCCTTCGACGAGCACTACGACGACCAGACCGCTCTTTGGGCGACGAACCGGACGCTGCCGTTCCGCAGCTCGCGGTCGGCGGTGGAGTCGGCGACGGCGGAGCGGCTGGAGCTGGTGCCCGGGGGCTGAGCCCTTCGACAGGCTCAGGGCGCGCGGGAGTCCACACCGAGGGCGCGGAGCTAACTCCCGCTGCCTGAGTTCGTCAGCCCTTCGACAGGCTCAGGGCGCGGGGGTCGACAGGCTCAGGGCGCGGCGGTCACGAGGCTCAGAGCGCGGAGGGGCCGCCGAGGTCGAGGAGCTGCAGGCCGGCGGGGACCTCGACGCGGAGGTCGACGACGTCCGGGGTCGGTCCGAGCGGCACCCGGACCTCACTCCAGCCCTCGCCCAGCGCCGGCGCGGCCGACGTCGAGCCCAGGAGCTGCCAGGGCTCCTCGCCCACGGGCGCGCGGTGCAGCACCTGCAGCGGACCCCCCGTGCCGCGCACCCGCAGCCGGAGGTCATCGGCGGGGGTGACGGCCCAGAAGTCGACCGACGCCACCGCCCGAGCGCGGACCGCTGTGACGGCCTCGCCCACCAGGAGCTGGTCGGGCACCAGGTCGGCGCCCTCGTGGTCGTCGAAGTCGGCGGCCCGCAGCACCGTCGTGGCCAGGTCCGTCGGCGCCGGGTCGGACCCGGCCACCGTCAGCGGGAGCCGGGCGCGGACGTCGGCGACCGAGCGCCCGACGAGCAGCTCGTGCTCCCCGGGCAGCAGGGCGTGGGCGCCCGCCCGGACGTCCCAGACCGTCAGCCGGGCGGGGTCGACGACGACCGTCACCGTCTGCGTCGTGCCGGGCTCCAGGGTGGCCCGGGCGTACCCGACGAGGCGGACGGGGTAGACGAGCCGGCCGGGCGCGGTCCGGCGGGCGAAGACCTGCACCACCTCCGTCGTCGTCCGGTTCCCCGGGTTGCTGAGCTCGGCGGTGACGACCAGCGGCTCGGCCGGCGGCGGCCCGGCCGTGAGGGCGGCCGGCGCCAGCGCCGCCGGACCCCAGGTCACCGCCTCGTAGCCGAGCCCGTGGCCGAAGGGGTACCGGGCGGGCGCCGGGTCGTAGCCGTAGGTCTGCCGACCGGTGATGAGGTCGTAGTCGAAGACGTCCGGGGCGGCTCCGGGGTCCGCGGGCCACGCCTGGGCCAGCCGGCCCGACGGCTCGGCCACCCCGCGCAGCACGTCGGCCAGTCCGTGGCCCAGCTCCTGGCCGCCGTGGCTGCTCCAGAGCACCGCGCCGCAGCCGGCCTCGACCTCGTCGAGCGCGTAGGGGTAGCTGGAGACGACCACGAGGACGCAGCGGTCGTTGGCCGCGCGCGCCGCCCGGAGGATCTCGCGCTGCCGGGCGGGCAGCACGAGGTCGGGCCGGTCCTCGGTCTCGCGGCCGGCGAGGTGGGGCTCGTTGCCGGCGGTGACGACGACGACGTCCGCGGCGGCGGCCGCCGCGGCGACGTCGGCGAGCCCGGCGACCACGGTGGACAGCTCGAACCGCTCGGCCTGCTCCCGCCCGGCCGCCCCGACCTCCAGCCGGTCGGTGCTGCGCTGGCGGCGCACCCAGCTGCGGGTGCCGCGGTGCCGCAGCGACCAGGTGCCGTCCTCGGCACGGTCGAGGGCGAAGCTCTCCTGCACCTCCCAGCCGCCGACGCGGGTGGCGCCCGCCCGCAGCGTGCGGCCGTTCTCCACCGTCAGCAGGTGCCCGTCGGCCGCGGTCAGGGTGACGAGGCCGTGGCCCCAGTCGTCGAGGGTGAGGCGGGCGTCGTCGTCGGGGACCTCGCCGTCGGCGACCAGCCCGCCGGTGGCCCGGTCCAGCCGCACGTAGCGCCCGGTCGTCGTCGAGCGCAGGGTCACCACGTCGGCGCCCTCGGCGGTGCGCACCGCGCCCGACTCGGCGAGCGCGTCGGCCAGCCCGACGACGTAGGGCGGGGTGCCCGAGTACCAGTCGTGCAGCACCCGGCGGGCGAACGGCCCGACGACGGCGACCGACGCGCCGGCCGGCAGCGGCAGCAGCCCGGCCCGGTCGTCCAGCAGCACCACCGCGCGGGTCGCCGCCTCGCGGGCCAGCGCCCGGTGCGCCGGGGTGTCGAGGTCGTCGGCGGTGATCGCGGCGTACGGGTCGTCGTCGGGGTCCAGCTCGCCGGTCAGCAGCCGCAGGTGCAGCATCCGGGTGACGGCGCGGTCCAGGTCGTCCTCGGTCAGCAGCCCGGCCGCCAGGGCCGCGGTCAGCCGCTCGACCGTCGGGCCGGCGTCGGCGCCGCCGTCGGTGAAGGAGTCGACGCCGGCCCGCAGCGCGGCGGCGTGAGAGCTGACGTGGTCGGGGAAGTGCTGCTGGGAGCCGGCCAGGTTGCTGGGCGCGTAGGCGTCGGACACCACCAGCAGGGGGAGCGGGGCGGCGCCCCGGAGGAGGTCCAGCAGCTCCTGGCTGACGTGCGCGGGCCGGCCGTTCACCAGGTTGTAGGCGGGCATCAGGGCGCCGACGACCCCGGCGGCCAGCGGGCCGGTGAAGGCCGGCAGCTCGTACTCGTGCAGCACCCGCGGCCGCAGCGTGGACGAGCTGACGTCGCGGTCGGTCTCGTTGTCGTAGCCGAGCACGTGCTTCAGCGTCGGCACGGTGCGCCAGACCGTCGGGTGGTCCCCGCGCAACCCGCGGGCGTAGGCGGTGGCCAGCTCGGCGGTCAGGTGCGGGTCCTCGGAGAACCCCTCCTCGTTGCGCCCCCAGCGCGGGTTGCGCAGCGGGTTGACGACCGGCGACCAGGCGTTCAGGCTGACCCTCCGGTCCGCGGCGTGCTTCGCCCGGACCTCGACGCCGACCGCCTCGCCGACGCGGCGGACCAGCTCGGCGTCCCAGGTCGACGCGAGCCCGACGGGCTGCGGGAACACCGTGGCCGTGCCCAACCAGGCGACGCCGTGGGCCGCCTCGGTGCCGGTGACGAAGGGCGCCAGCCCCAGCCGGGGCACGGCCGGGACGTGCTGGTGGCAGGCGGCGACCTTCTCGGCGGTGCTCAGCCGGGCCGTCAGGGCGGCGGCGCGCGCCCGCAGGTCGGTGGGGGTGCCGGCGTCGTCCACGCTGCTCCTCGGGTTCCTGGTCGAATCGATTCGACCCGAGCGCGGGCAGGGCGTCGTCGGGTCCCGGACGGGTATCCTCGTCCATCCCGCGCTCAGATCCAAGTCCGCAGGGCTTGGGCCAAGCCTCAGCAGAAGGGGCTCGGCGTGGCATTGACCTCGCCGATCGCGCGACGTAAGGTCTCGATAATCGAAGCGCTTCGACGGTGTCGCTCCGGAGATGGGGAACCGTTCGAGCCCGCCCGTCCCACAAAGGAGTGTCGTCCGATGAGTCCCTCGACCCACCCGGGTACCGCCCCCGCCGCCTTCCGGCGCCGGTCCTTCCTCGGCCTGCTGGGTGCCGGCGCCGCCGCGACCGCCCTGCCCGCCGGGCTCGCCGGCTGCAGCACCGCGGCCACCTCGGCCCCCGCGCCCACCGCCATCGACTCGGCGATCCTGCCGAACTACAAGGCGGTCGAGTACGCCAAGCCCGACATCGCCAGCGTCAACGGCTCCACCCCGGGCTACACGACGATCCCGGAGGAGCTCGTGCAGTCGGTCCCGACGGCGCCCGGCACCGGGCGGACCATCACCGCGATGACGCCGCTGTGGGGGACCATCCCGCCGTCGAACGGCAACCAGTACTACGAGGCCGTCAACGGCATCCTCGGCTCGACGATCCAGTTCCAGATCACCGACGGCAACGTCTACGGCGACAAGCTGGCCGCCGTGCTGGCCTCGGCCAAGGACGTGCCCGACTGGGTGCAGGTGCCCTCCTGGGTCCTGCCGCCGCGGTTCGGCTCCGAGATCGTCGCGAACGTCTTCACCGACCTGACCCCGTTCCTGGCCGGCTCGGCCGTGGACAAGTACCCCAACCTCGCCAACATCCCGACCGACGCCTGGAAGGCCTGCGTCTGGAACGGCAAGCTCTACGGCCTGCCCTACCCGGACACGGTCATCCGCGACGCGACGTACTACCGCAAGGACATCCTCGACGAGCGCGGCATCACCCCGGACGTGAAGTCGGCCGAGGACCTGCTGGCCCTGGCCAAGGAGCTCACCGACCCCTCGAAGAACCAGTGGGGCGCGGAGGACCCGTGGTCCGGCATCGTCATCGCCTACGGCGTGCCGCCGAAGTGGCGCCTGGACGACGCGGGCAAGCTCATCAACCGCGTCGAGACCCCGGAGTACCGGGCGGCGCTGGAGGCCACGGCCAAGTTCTTCGCGGCCGGCGTCGTCCACCCCGACGCGGTGGCCGACCAGGCCAGCGAGGCGAAGTCGCGCTTCCAGTCCGGCAAGTCGCTGATCATGTGCGACGGCACCGGCGGCTGGAACGAGGCCCTGCGCGACAACCTGGCCAGCAACCCCGACTACGCCCAGCAGGCCTTCGCGCCGTTCGGCGGCGACGGCGGCGAGCCGCTGCTGTGGAAGGGCAACGGGGCCAACATGTTCTCGTTCATCAAGAAGACCGACGACACCGCGCTGGTCGAGGAGCTGCTGGCCATGGCCAACGTGCTCGCGGCGCCGTTCGGCACGACCGAGTTCGACCTGATCAACAACGGCAAGGAGGGCGTCCACTTCACCCGGGGCGCCGACGGGGTGCCGAAGCCCACGGCGCTCGCCGCCAAGGAGCTGCAGCCGACCTACATCTTCCTCGTCGACCCGCCGGTCGTGGAGGCCAAGGTGCAGTACCCGGGCTTCGTCGAGGCCATGTGCACGTGGATGGCCGGCGCCGCCCCGTTCGCGAAGGAGCCGCTGTTCTACGGCCAGCAGATCACCGAGCCGACGCAGTTCGCCTCCATCGCGGCGCCCTTCACCGACCTGGAGAAGGACATCGCCCGGGGCCGCAAGTCGCTGACCGACCTCGACAACGCCATCGCGGAGTGGAAGGCCTCCGGCGGTGACCAGTTGCGGGACTTCTACCAGAAGATCCTCGACCAGCAGTGAGCACCGCCACCCGCCCGACGACGCCGGCGACCGGCTCCGCCCCCACCCCGGGGGCGGCGCCGGCCCGCCGGCGGCCGGCCGCCCCGTCGGTCCCGCACCGCAAGCTGTCGCTGCGCACCCGGCTCCGCCGGGACGCCCCGCTGCTCGTCATGACCCTGCCCGCGGTCCTGCTGCTGGTCGTGTTCGCCTACGTGCCGATGCTCGGCAACATCATGGCGTTCCAGCAGTACTCGCCCTACACGGGTTTCTTCTCCAGCCCGTTCGTGGGGATCTCCAACTTCGCCCGGGTCTTCGCCAACCCGCTGTTCCTCAACGCCGTCGGCAACACGCTGGTGATCACGGCCTTCCAGCTGGTGTTCTTCTTCCCGGTGCCGATCCTGCTGGCCCTGCTGCTCAACAGCGTCCTGTCGCCCCGGCTGCGGGTGTTCGTGCAGTCGGTCGTCTACCTGCCCCACTTCTTCTCATGGGTGCTCGTGGTGACGATCTTCCAGCAGATCTTCGGCGGCGCCGGGCTGATCAGCCAGACGCTGCGCAACAACGGCTACTCCGGCTTCGACCTGATGACGAACCCGGACACGTTCCTGGTGCTGATCACGATGCAGTCGGTCTGGAAGGACGCGGGCTGGGGGATCATCATCTTCCTCGCGGCCCTCGGGACCGTCGACCCGGCGCTGCACGAGGCCGCGGCCTCCGACGGGGCCGGCCGCTGGCGCCGGATGTGGCACATCACGCTGCCCGCCCTGCGCCCGGTGATCATCCTGCTGCTGATCCTGCGCCTCGGTGACTCCCTCACCGTCGGCTTCGAGCAGCTGATCCTGCAGCGCGGCGCCGTCGGCGCCCAGGTGTCGGAGGTGATCGACACCTACGTCTACTACCAGGGCGTCGTCTACGGCGACTGGAGCTTCGCGGCCGCCGCGGGGCTGGTCAAGGGCCTCGTCAGCCTGGCCCTGGTGCTGGGCGCCAACAAGCTGGCCCACGTGTTCGGCGAGTCAGGAGTGTACAAACGATCATGAGCGCCCCCACCCCCACGCTCGAGGTGGCCCCGGTCACCGCCAAGCTCGCCCCGGCCCGTCGGCTGCGCCGCTCGAAGCACCGCCCGACCTGGGAGGAGGACCCCAGCGTCGTCGGCCTCGTCGGCAAGGGCGTCGTGCTCGTCCTGCTGGTGCTGGCGATCGTCTTCCCGCTCTACACCGTGCTGCTGACCAGCTTCTCCACCCAGGCGGAGACGCTGCGGACCGGCGGGCTGGTCGTCGTCCCCGGCGAGCTGACCGTCGAGGCCTACCGGCAGATCCTCACCGGCGGCGTGGTCACCCGCGCCGCGGCGGTCAGCATCGGCATCACCGCCGTCGGGACCCTGCTGTCCACCGTCGTCTCGGTGATGGCGGCCTACGGGCTGTCTCGGCCGAGCTCGCTCGGCCACCGGCCGATCCTGTTCGTCTTCCTGATCACGATGTTCTTCGGCGCCGGCCTCATCCCCACCTACCTGGTGGTGAGCGGTCTCGGCTTGATCAACTCCTACTGGGCGCTGATCCTGCCGGGCGCGGTCTCGGCGTTCAACATCCTCATCCTGCGGAACTTCTTCATGGGGATCGACGCCGCGATCACCGACGCCGCCCGGGTGGACGGCGCGGGGGAGTGGCGGATCCTCGCCCGGATCGTGCTGCCGATGTCGGGGGCCGTCGTCGCGGTCGTCGCCCTGTTCTACGGCGTCAGCTACTTCAACGCCTTCTTCAACGCGATCCTCTACATCAACGACAACGACAAGTGGCCGCTGCAGCTGGTGCTGCGCTCCTACGTGCTGCAGGGCGTCAACCTGCCGGGCGCGGGTGCCCAGCCCGACACCGGCACGTCGGGCGCGGTCGCGGGGCTGCCGATCAAGATGGCGGTGATGGTGCTCGCGATCATCCCGATCCTGGTCGTCTACCCCTTCGTCCAGCGGCACTTCACCAAGGGCGTCATCTTCGGCGCCATCAAGGGGTGAGCCCCCCGCGGGTCCGGCGGCCGTCCGCCGGGCCCGCGCGGGCGCCGTCCGGCTCAGTCCAGCGCGACGGTGCTGGCCCGCTCGACGACCTGGGGCGTCAGCAACCGGGTCTCGGCCAGGCCGTCGTCCAGCACCCGGCTCATCGCCATGTCGACGGCCAGCCGGCCGATGGTGGTGGCG
Source organism: Microlunatus capsulatus (assembly GCF_017876495.1). Lineage (NCBI taxonomy): Bacteria > Bacillati > Actinomycetota > Actinomycetes > Propionibacteriales > Propionibacteriaceae > Microlunatus > Microlunatus capsulatus. Next base: position 3,223,321 of record NZ_JAGIOB010000001.1, read on the forward strand.
GGGATGTCGATGGAGGTCAGCGGCACCGGCTGGGCCTCGGCGAGGGTCGCCGGGCACAGCGCGAGGACCGAGAGGTCCTCGGGCACCCGGAGCCCCCGCTCCTGCAGGCGGCCCAGCACGCCGGGCAGGGCGGCCTCGTTGTGCACGACCAGCGCCGTCAGGTCGGGGACCCGGGCCAGCGCCGCGTCCAGGGCGTCCCGGCCGCCCGGCTGGGAGGCCTCGCTCAGCTCGATGACGGTCTCGACGCCGGCCTGCTCGGCCTCGCGCCGGTAGCCGCGGAGCATCCGCTCGGCGTAGGCCGTGTGCCGGCCGAGCACCAGCGGGGTGGGGCCCACCAGGGCGATCCGGGTGTGCCCCAGCCCCAGCAGGTGGCTGACCGCCAGCCGGCCGGCCGCCTCGAAGTCCAGGTCCACACAGCTCAGGCCCCGCGGGGCGTCCGGCACGCCGATCAGCACCGACGGCTGCCTCATCTGAACCAGGAAGGGGATGCGGTGATCATCGGTCTCGATGTCCATCATCAGCAGCGCGTCGATCATGGAACCGGACGAGACGCGCTCGATGCTCGACACGTCGTCGGTCGTCAGCAGCAGGACGTCCTGGTCGTAGGTGCGGGCCTGCGTGGCCACACCGGTGACGAACTCCATGATCACGGACACGTTGACGTCGGCCCGCAGCGGCGCGACCAGCGCCAGCACGTTGGTGCGGCTGGAGGCCAGCGCCCGGGCGCCGGCGTGCGGGCGGTAGCCGAGGCTCATGATCGCGCTCTCGACGCGCGCGCGGGTCGCCGCGGAGATGGGGCGCTTGCCGCTCAGCACGTAGGAGACCGTGGAGGTCGAGACGCCGGCCGCGTCGGCGACGTCGTGGATCGTGGCCATCGTGCTCCGGTCCGGTCTGGGGGGGTCGGCTCATGGTAGCCACGGCCGGCGCCGCCGGGGACCGTCCGCGCGACGGCGTCCGCCCGGGTCTGGCCCAGCTCACCGCGCGCCACGGCCTGCTGGTGGGCGCGGACTACAACCCCGAGCAGTGGCCGCGGGAGACCTGGCCCGAGGACGCCCGGCTGATGCGGGAGGCGGGGCTCAACCTGGCCACGGTCGGCGTGTTCAGCTGGGCCGAGCTGGAGCCGACGCCGGACGCCCGCCGCTGGGGCTGGCTGGACGAGGTCGTCGACCTGCTGCACGCCGAGGGCGTCGCCGTCGACCTGGCCACGCCGACCGCGTCGCCGCCGCCGTGGCTGGGCCTGCGCTGGCCCGAGACGCTGGCCGTCGACCCCGACGGCGTGCGGATGAGCCACGGCTCGCGCAACCACTTCTGCCCCAGCTCGCCCGTGTACCGGGAGCGCTCGCTGGCCCTGGTCGCCGACCTCGTGGAGCGCTACGCCGACCACCCGGCCGTGCAGCTGTGGCACGTCGGCAACGAGTTCGGCCAGGTGTGCCACTGCGACCTGTGCGGGGCGGCGTTCGCGCGCTGGCTGGAGGACCGCTACGGCGACCTCGACACGCTCAACGCGGCCTGGGGGACGGCCTTCTGGAGCCAGCGGCTGGCCGGCTGGGACGAGGTGCTGCCACCGCGGCGGGCGCCCTACCTCGGCAACCCGACCCGCGATCTCGACTTCCGCCGCTTCGCCTCCGACGCCCTCCTGGCGCTCTACCGCGAGCAGCGCGACCTCATCACCGCCCGGGTGCCGGCGACGCCGGTGACCACCAACTTCATGGGCTTCTTCCCCCTGGCCGACTACCGCCGCTGGGCGCCCGAGGTCGACGTCGTCGCCGACGACTCCTACCCCGACCCGGAGGACCCGGCGTCACCGGCCGAGACCGCGCTCACCCACGACCTGATGCGCAGCCTCGGCGGCGGCCGCGGCTGGATGCTGCTGGAGCAGGCCTCCGGCGCCGTCAGCTGGCGCGAGCACAACGTCGCGAAGTCGGCCGCCCGGATGCGCCGCGACTCCCTCCAGGCCGTCGCGCACGGCGCCGACGGCTCCTGCTGGTTCCAGTGGCGGGCCTCCCGCGCCGGCAGCGAGCGCTTCCACGCCGCCCTGGTCCCGCACGCCGGCCCGGACACCGCGGCCCACCGCGCCGTCCGGGCCCACGGCGCCGAGCTGGCCCGGCTGCGCGGCGTGGCCGGGGCGCCCACTCGGGCCGACGTCGCCCTGCTCTTCGACTGGGACAGCTGGTGGGCCGCCGAGGCCCCGGCGCTGCCCTCGGCCCGGCTCCGCCCGCTGGACCAGCTGCGCGCCTGGCACCGACCGCTGTGGGAGCGCGGCGTCGCCGTCGACGTGCGGGGCAGCGGCGACGACCTCACCGGCTACCGCCTCGTGCTGGCCCCGTCGGCGTTCCTGCTCGACGACGACGCCCGGGACCGGCTCGTCCGCTACGTCGCCAGCGGCGGCACGCTGGTGCTGGGCCCGTTCTCCGCCGTCGTCGACGCGAGCGCGCACGTCCGCACCGGGCCGTTCCCCGTCGGGCTCACCGAGGTCCTCGGGGTGGCCGGTGAGGAGTGGCTGCCGCTCGCCGACGCCGACCCCGTCGCGCTGGCCGGGGAGGTCGCGGGCCCGACGGGCCTGTGGGCCGAGCGGCTGCACGCGGCGGACGCCGAGGTGCTGGGCCGCTTCGCCGGCGGCCCCGTCGACGGCGGCCCCGCCGTGCTGCGGCACGGGCACGGCGCCGGGCGCGCCTGGTACGTGGGCACCGTCCCCGCGCCGGAGGTGCTCGACGACCTGGCCGGGCGCTGGCTCGCCGACGCCGGGGTCGACGGCGCGCTGACGGGCCTGTCCGACGACCCGCTGCCCCCGGGCGTCGAGGTCACCCGCCGCGGCGACCACTGGTTCCTGCTCAACCACACCGACCACGACGTGCGCCTCGGCCTCACCGCCCCGGTGCGCGACCTGCTGACGACGACCCACCACACGCACCACCTCGACCTCCGCGCCGGAGACGTCGTGGTCCTGGACAAGGAGTGAGATGAAGTTCACCGACGGCTACTGGCAGACCCTGCCGGGCGTCACCATCCTCAAGGCGGCCGACCTCGACCAGGTGGAGGCCGCGGGCGACCGGCTCGTCGCCTACTGCCCCACGACGCGGATCCGGCACCGCGGCGACACCCTCAACAAGCCGGTCCTCACCGTCACCTTCGACGCCCCCGCCGAGGGGGTGATCGGCGTCCGCGTGGAGCACTTCCAGGGCACCCGGGACCTCGGCCCCGCCTTCCCGCTGCACCGCGACGACACCGCGCCGACGGTGACCGCCGACGGCCGCACCGGCACGCTGACCTCGGGCGACCTCACCGTCTCCGTCGACGCCGAGAACGGCTACCGCGCGCAGTTCAGCGCCGGCGGGCGGGTGCTGACGGCGTCCCTGCCCGGCAGCGTCGGCCTGGTCCGCGACGGCGAGGGCCGCTCCTTCGTCCGCGAGCAGCTGACGCTGGGCGTCGGCGAGCACGTCTACGGCCTCGGCGAGCGCTTCGGGCCGCTGGTCAAGAACGGCCAGACCGTCGACATCTGGAACGCCGACGGCGGCACGGCCAGCGAGCAGGCCTACAAGAACGTCCCCTTCTACCTGACCGACCGCGGCTACGGCGTCTTCGTCGCGCACCCGGAGCGGGTCGGCTTCGAGGTGGGCACCGAGGTCGTCTCGCGCAGCCAGTTCTCCGTCGAGGGCCAGGCGCTGCAGTACTACGTCATCCACGGGCCCAGCCCCAAGGAGATCCTCGATCGCTACACCGCGCTGACCGGCCGGCCCGCGCGGGTGCCCGACTGGTCCTACGGGCTGTGGCTGTCGACGTCGTTCACCACCAGCTACGACGAGGACAGCGTCAACGCCGCCGTCGACGGGATGGCCGAGCGCGCCCTGCCGCTGTCGGTCTTCCACTTCGACTGCTTCTGGATGCGGCAGTTCCACTGGTGCGACTTCATCTGGGACCCGGCGACCTTCCCCGACCCCGCCGCCATGCTCGAGCGGCTGCGGGCCAAGGGCCTGAAGATCTCGCTGTGGATCAACCCCTACATCGCCCAGCGCTCGGAGCTGTTCGCCGAGGGCCGCGACCTCGGCTACCTGGTCCGCACCACCGAGGGCGACGTCTGGCAGTGGGACCTGTGGCAGGCCGGGATGGGGCTGGTGGACTTCACCAACCCCGACGCCCGGGACTGGTTCACCAGCAAGCTCAAGGTGCTGCTGGACATGGGCGTCGACGCCTTCAAGACCGACTTCGGCGAGCGCATCCCCAGCGAGGGCGTCGTCTACCACGACGGCTCCGACCCGGCCGGGATGCACAACTACTACGCCCAGGCCTACAACCAGTGCGTCTTCGACCTGCTGAAGGCCGAGCGCGGGGAGGGCGAGGCGGTGCTGTTCGCCCGCTCGGCCACCGCCGGCGGCCAGCAGTTCCCCGTCCACTGGGGCGGTGACTGCGAGTCGACCTTCGTCTCGATGGCCGAGTCGCTGCGCGGCGGGCTCTCGCTGGCGCTGTCCGGCTTCGGCTACTGGAGCCACGACATCGGCGGCTTCGAGGGCACGCCCGACCCGGCCGTCTTCAAGCGCTGGCTGGCCTTCGGCCTGCTGTCGTCGCACTCGCGGCTGCACGGCTCCAGCTCCTCGCGCGTGCCGTGGGCCTTCGACGAGGAGGCGGTGGACGTCACCCGGACGTTCACCCGGCTCAAGCTGTCGCTGATGCCCTACCTGGCCCAGCTGGGCGAGCAGGCGCACGCCGCCGGCACGCCGGTCATGCGGCCGATGGTGCTGGAGTTCCCCGAGGACCGCAGCGCCGCAGGAGTCGACACCCAGTACATGCTGGGCGACGCGCTCCTGGTGGCGCCGGTGTTCAGCGCCGACGGGGTGGCCGAGTACTACCTGCCCGCCGGCACCTGGACCCACCTGCAGACCGGGGAGACCCGGCAGGGCCCGGGCTGGCACACCGAGACCTACGGCTTCGACTCGCTGCCGCTGTTCGTCCGGCCCGGCTCGGTGCTGGCCCGCGGCGCGGTCGACGACCGGCCCGACTACGACCACCTCGACGGCGTCACCCTCGACGTCTTCGGGCTGGCCGACGGCGAGAGCCGGACGGTACAGGTCGCCCCGCGGACCGGGGCGGAGGCGGCCACCTTCACCGTCGTCCGGACCGGGGCCACGTTGAGCGCCACCGCCGAGGGCACGACCCAGCCGTGGCACCTGCGCGCGGGGGCGGCGTCGGCGTCGGGCTCCGGCGCCGGCACCGTCAGCCTGACCCTGGGCTGAGGCCGGGAACTGCGGGGAGACGACGGGTCCACCGGGCCCATCCGTCGTCGTCTCCCCGCCGTTCCTCGTGCGAGCCGCAACGGGCTGGCGGGCCACCCCCGGTGCGGGCCTAGAATGGGCGCACAGGCAGTGATCCGGCCATCACCGGTGAGCCTCCGGAAGAACGGGCCGCCAGGCCTCACTAGAACCGGACGGGTGGGCCCGTCAGCGCCCTCGACCAGAGCGGTCGTCCCCTGGGGGGCGGCAAGCGAGGTGGTACCGCGGCGGTGACGTCGTCCTCGTGCAGGCAGCAGCCCACGAGGAAGAGATGTCGCGATGACCTACCCGAAGCAGACGACCGGCCCGTCGAGCGCCGACGCCGGCGGCTCCCGGCCCGCGAAGGGCGTCCCGTCCAGCCCGCGGTTCCCCGAGCTCGAGGAGCGGGTGCTGGCGTTCTGGAAAGCCGACGACACCTTCACCGCCTCCGTCGAGCGCAACCCGGCGGGCGAGGACGGCAGCAACGAGTTCGTCTTCTACGACGGCCCGCCCTTCGCCAACGGGCTCCCGCACTACGGCCACCTGCTGACCGGCTACGTCAAGGACATCGTCCCGCGCTACCAGACGATGCGCGGCCGGCACGTCGAGCGCCGCTTCGGCTGGGACTGCCACGGCCTGCCCGCCGAGCTGGAGTCGATGCGCCAGCTGGGGCTGAAGACCAAGGACGAGATCCTCGAGCTGGGCATCGACAAGTTCAACGACGCCTGCCGCGAGTCCGTGCTGCGCTACACCGACGAGTGGCAGGCCTACGTCACCCGGCAGGCGCGCTGGGTCGACTTCGACCACGACTACAAGACCCTCGACATCTCCTACATGGAGAGCGTGCTGTGGGCGTTCAAGACCCTGTACGACAAGGGCCTGGTCTACGAGGGCCTGCGCGTGCTGCCCTACTGCTGGAACGACGAGACGCCGCTGTCCAGCCACGAGCTGCGGATGGACGACGAGGTCTACCAGAACCGGCAGGACCCGGCCGTCACCGTCGGCTTCCGGCTGGAGACCGGCGAGCTGGCGCTGATCTGGACGACGACGCCCTGGACCCTGCCCAGCAACCTGGCCATGGCCGTCGGGCCCGACGTCTACTACGTCGTCGTCGAGCACGACGAGGAGGACGGCCGCACCGAGCGCTACGTCATCGCCGAGGCACGGCTGGCCGCCTACGCCCGCGAGCTGGGGGAGGACGCCGCCGACCGCGTCGTCGAGCGGCTCAAGGGCGCCGACCTGCTCGGCCGCCGCTACACCCCGCCCTTCTCCTACTTCCTGGGCACCGAGAACGCGCACGTCGTGCTGGCCGCCGACTACGTCACCACCGAGGACGGCACCGGCTTGGTGCACATCGCCCCCGCCTTCGGCGAGGAGGACAAGGCCGTCACCGACGCCGCCGGGATCCCCGTCGTCGTCCCCGTCGACGCGGCCGGCAGGTTCACCACCGAGGTCCCCGAGTACGCCGGGATGCAGGTCTTCGACGCCAACCTGGCGATCATCGACGACCTGCGGGCGGCGACGGCGGACCCCCGCTCCCTGAGCTCGTCGAAGGGCGCGGTCACGCAGGGCACGGTCCTGCTGCGCCGCGAGACCTACGACCACCCCTACCCGCACTGCTGGCGCTGCAAGAACCCGCTGATCTACAAGGCCGTCTCCAGCTGGTTCGTCGCGGTGACCGCGATCAAGGACCGGATGGGGCAGCTGAACGACCAGATCACCTGGGTGCCCGAGCACGTCAAGGACGGCCAGTTCGGCAAGTGGCTGGCCGGCGCGCGCGACTGGTCGATCAGCCGCAACCGCTTCTGGGGCAGCCCGATCCCCATCTGGAAGTCCGACGACCCGGCCTACCCGCGCGTCGACGTCTACGGGTCGATCGCCGAGCTGGAGGCCGACTTCGGCGTCGAGGTCACCGACCTGCACCGTCCCTACGTCGACCAGCTGACCCGGCCGAACCCCGACGACCCGACGGGGAAGTCGACCATGCGGCGGATCGAGGACGTCCTCGACGTCTGGTTCGACTCGGGCTCGATGCCCTACGCCCAGGTCCACTACCCGTTCGAGAACGCCGGCTGGTTCGAGCACCACTACCCGGGCGACTTCATCGTCGAGTACATCGGCCAGACCCGCGGCTGGTTCTACACGATGCACGTGCTGGCCACCGCGCTGTTCGACCGGCCCGCGTTCCAGAGCTGCATCAGCCACGGCATCGTGCTGGGCAGCGACGGGCAGAAGATGAGCAAGTCGCTGCGCAACTACCCCGACGTCAGCGAGGTCTTCGACCGCGACGGCGCCGACGCCATGCGCTGGTTCCTCATGTCGTCGCCGATCCTGCGGGGCGGGAACCTCGTCGTCACCGAGCAGGGCATCCGCGAGGGCGTCCGGCAGGTGATGATCCCGCTCTGGAACGCCTGGTACTTCTTCTCCCTGTACGCGGACGTGGCCGACGGCGGGGCCGGCTACGACGCGCAGGAGCGCTACGACTCCGAGGACGTGCTGGACCGCTACGTCCTGGCCAAGCTGCGCGACCTGGTGGAGACGCTGACCGCCGAGCTGGACGGCCTCGACGTGGCCGCTGCCTGCGACGCGACCCGCGGCTTCCTCGAGGTGCTGTCGAACTGGTACATCCGGCGCTCGCGCGAGCGGTTCTGGGACGGCGAGTCCGCTGCCTCGCACGCCGCCTTCGACACCCTGTACACCGTGCTGGAGGTGCTGACGCGGGCGATCGCGCCGCTGCTGCCGCTCACCACCGAGGAGATCTGGCGGGGGCTGACGGGAGGGCGCTCGGTGCACCTCACCGACTGGCCGGACGCGTCGCTGCTGCCGGCCGACCCGGCGCTGGTCGCGGCCATGGACCGGGTCCGCGAGGTCTGCTCGACGGGCTCCGGGCTGCGCAAGGCCGAGAACCTGCGGGTGCGGCTGCCGCTGGCGGGGCTGACCGTCGTCGCCGACGACGCGACCGCGCTGGAGCCGTTCCGGAGCCTCGTCGCCGACGAGCTCAACGTCCGGACCGTCACGCTGACCTCGGTCGACGCCGGTGACGCGTCCGCGTTCGGGGTGCGGCAGACCCTGCAGGTCAACGCCCGGGCCGCCGGCCCGCGGCTGGGCAAGCAGGTGCAGGGCGCCATCAAGGGGAGCAAGAGCGGCGACTGGTCGGTGGCCGAGGACGGCACCGTCACCGCCGGGGGCATCGCGCTGGCCGAGGGCGAGTACACGCTGCAGACGGTGGTGGCCGACGCCGACCCGTCCGACCAGCGCGCGGTGGCCATGCTGCCGGGCGGCGGCTTCGTCATCCTCGACACCGCCGTCACCCCGGAGCTGGCCGCCGAGGGTCTGGCCCGCGACGTCATCCGCGCCGTCCAGCAGGCCCGCCGGGAGGCCGGCCTGGAGATCAGCGACCGGATCGCGCTGACGTTGGGCGGGGGAGCGGACCTGGTCGCGGCGGTGCGCACGCACGCCGACCTCATCGGGACCGAGACCCTGGCGTCGACGCTGGAGGTGTCGGAGCAGCCGCTGGGTCCCGACGCCGTCGACATCGGCGACAAGCAGCGCGTGGCCGTCGCGGTCGCGCGGGCCTGACCCGGTCGTCGGGCCGGTCGAGATGGCTGCGGTCCGCCGCCGGGTGGTCGTCACCGGACGGGTGCAGGGCGTGTTCTTCCGCGACAGCACCCGCCGGGAGGCGCGCCGGCGGCGGGTCTCCGGCTGGGTGACCAACCGCGCCGACGGCAGCGTCGAGGCCGTCTTCGAGGGCGAGCCCGACGCCGTCGACGGCCTGGTCGCGTGGACGCGGCGCGGTCCCGTCCGAGCGCGGGTGGACACCCACGCCGTCACCGAGGAGGAGCCGACGGGCGAGACCGGGTTCGCGGTGGTCTGAGCAGTGCCGATCCCGAGCGGGGACGACATCGTGTGAGTTCGCGTGGTGAAGTCACCGCGCGAAGTCACACGCTGTTCCCGAGGTGCCGACGAGCGAGCCGTGCCCGTGAAGACGCCGCCTCCAGGGGACGATGGCTGGCGTGTGGGTCTGGGTCTGGGAGTCCGACGTGCTCGACGGCCAGGTGCACCCGGTGCCGGTCGGCGGGTTGCTCGCCGACGAGGGTGTCTACGCGGTCGCCTGGGGCACCGAGCCCACCCGCGAGGAGGACGGCGTGGTGCCGATCCCCGGCCGCGACCCCCGCCGGACGGGCTGTGCGACGGCCTGGGTGACGGGAGTGGTGACGGCGCTCGTGGAGGACGGCTCGGACCGCGGCCACATCGGTCAACGAGGCCTGCTGGTCGCCGGCGGTACGCCCCTGATCTGCCGGACCTGGCGCCGGCGTCGCGAGCAGCTCCGCTGGGGTGACCGCGTGACCCTGCCGTGCTCCTTCGAGCTCGTCGCCGGCTCCGACTGGTCGCTCGTCGAGCTGCCGGACGGCGCGTCGGCGGACTGGCGGGTGCGGGAGGCTCTCCGGCTCGAGGGACCTACCGGAGTGCTTGACCACCTGCTCGACCTGGAGCCGGTCAGCCGCTGAGCGCGCCCACCGGCCTCGGTCGTCGGCTCCCGCGCCCCGTCGTGACTCCCGCGCCCGGTGCCCGGGGCGCGGTCGTCCCGGCGGGGCGCGGCGCTCAGCGGGCGCAGGGCAGCAGGCCCTGCGGGGTCACGAGCCCGTCCACGGGGACGTCCCAGGCCTGGGCCGGGACGGCGTCGAAGACCTCGTCGGCGTTCAGCAGCACCCAGACGGGCGCGGCCGGGTCGGCGGCGGCCAGGGCGCGGTCGTACCAGCCGCCGCCGCGGCCCAGCCGGTCACCCCGGCGGTTCGCGGCCAGCCCGGGGCACAGCACCAGCTCGGCGGCCCGGAGGCCGTCGTCGGGCAGCGGTTCGCCGGCCGGCTCGAGGATGCCGTGCCGCCCGGGCCGCAGGGCGTCCGGGCCGGCATAGGGCGCCCAGGCCGGCGCCCGCCCGCGGCTGAGGACCGGCAGCAGCACCTCCACCCCGTGCGCGGCGAGCCAGCCGACCAGCTGCAGGGTCCCGGGCTCGGCCCCGGTGGAGAGGTAGGCGGCCACCGTCCGCGGCAGGGTGGCGCCGAGCGCCGCGTCCAGCACGGCCAGCCGGGCCTCGTCGTCGGCGGTGCGCTGCTCGGCGCTCCGGCTCTCCCGGCGCAGCTGGACCGCCTGACGCAGCACGTCCTTGGCCCGGGCCAGGGCGGCGTCGTCGGCGGTGGTCGGGGGCATCCGCCCATGCTAGGGAGGCCCTAGCATCTCCCGGGTGAGCGCACCGACCCCCGCGACGACGACCAGCGCGGCCACGGCCGCCGACCGGGACTGGTGGCGCCAGGCCGTGGTCTACCAGGTCTACCCGCGGAGCTTCGCCGACAGCGACGGCAGCGGGCTGGGCGACCTGCCCGGCCTCACCGCGCGGGTCGACCACCTCGCCGACCTCGGCGTCGACGCCCTGTGGCTGAGCCCCTTCTACCCCTCGCCGATGGCTGACGGCGGCTACGACGTCTCCGACTACCGCGACGTCCACCCGCAGCTGGGCACGCTGACCGACTTCGACGCCCTGGTCGCCGCCGCGCACGGCCGCGGGCTCAAGGTGATCGTCGACATCGTCCCCAACCACACCTCCGACGAGCACCCCTGGTTCGTCGAGGCGCTCGCCTCCCCGCCCGGCTCGCCGGCGAGGGACCGCTACATCTTCCGCGACGGGATCGGCACCGACGGCCCGGGCCACGACGGCACCCACCCGCCGTCGGACTGGGTGGCGCACTTCGGCGGACCGGCCTGGACCCAGGTGCCGGACGGCCAGTGGTACTGCCACCTCTTCGCCCCGCAGCAGCCCGACCTCGACTGGCGGCACCCGGAGGTGCGCGCCGACTTCCTCACCACGCTGCGGTTCTGGGCCGACCGCGGCGTGGACGGCTACCGCGTCGACGTCGCGCACGCGCTGGCCAAGGACCTCTCCGAGCCGCTGCGCAGCAAGCCGGACCTGGAGGACGACCTGCCCGTCGACGGGTCCGACCCGCTGTACGACCGCGACGACGTGCACCAGATCTACCGGGAGTGGCGGGAGGTCTTCAACACCTACGACCCGCCGCGGACCGCCGTCGCCGAAGCCGTCTCCCACCCGGCCCGACGGGCGCTCTACGCCCGCCCCAGCGAGCTGGGCCAGGCCTTCAACTTCGACCTGCTCAAGGCCGACTTCGACGCGGCCCAGTTCGCCGAGGTCATCACCTTCTGCCTGCGCGAGGCGGCCAAGACCGGCTCGTCCTCGACGTGGGTGCTGTCCAACCACGACGTCGTGCGGCACCCGACCCGCTACGGGCTGCCCGCCGACGTCGACACCCGCGCCTGGCTGATGAGCGAGGGCGCCGACCCCGTCGCCGACGAGGCCCGCGGGCTGCGCCGGGCCCGCGCGGCGACCGCGCTGATGCTGGCGCTGCCCGGCTCGTCCTACCTCTACCAGGGCGAGGAGCTGGGGCTGCCCGAGGTGGCCGACCTGCCGACGGAGCTGCTGCAGGACCCGACCTGGGAGAACAGCGGGCACACCGAGAAGGGGCGCGACGGCTGCCGGGTCCCGCTGCCGTGGACCGCCGAGGGCCCGTCGCTGGGCTTCGGGTCGGGTCCCGGCTGGCTGCCCCAGCCGGCGGGGTTCGCCGCCCTCAGCGCGCAGGCGCAGACGGGTGCGGCGGGCTCCACCCTCGAGCTGTACCGCTCAGCGCTGCGGCTGCGCCGTCAGCTGCAGGGGGAGGAGACCTTCACCTGGGTCTCCTCCGACGGCCCGGTGCTGCACTTCGAGCGGCCGGGCGGGTGGCACTGCGTGACCAACTTCGGCTCCGACCCGGCGCCGCTGCCCGAGGGTCAGCTGGTGCTGAGCAGCGCCGTCGGCCCCGTCGTCGACCAGCTGCCGGGGGAGACGACGGTCTGGTTCACTCGTCCCCGTCCGGCGTGACGGGGACGCCCGGGGCGGCGGTGGCCACCTCGGCGCCCGCGCCCAGGGCGGCGTCGCGCGGCTCAGGCTGGCAGCGCGGGCACCAGAAGAGGTTGCGGGTGACCATGACGGCGTGCGCGATCGGGGTGTCGCAGCGGCGGCAGGGCTCACCGGTCCGCCGGTAGACGTAGTGGGCGTCGACGCGGCGTGCGGGCCCCGAGCGGCGCTCGCGGTCGTCGGGGTCGGTGGTGATGATCTTGCCGGTGCGGACGCCGTGCCGCATGAGCCGGACCAGGTCCTCCCACATGTCCAGCCAGACGACGGGGTCGAGGTCGCGGCCGGCGAGGTAGGGGTGGACGCCGTGCCGGAAGAGGATCTCGGCCCGGTAGACGTTGCCGACGCCGGCCAGCACCGTCTGGTTCATCAGCAGCGCGCCCAGCGCCGTCCGGCTGCGGGCCAGCTTGGCCTGCGCCAGCCCCGGGTCGGCGCCCGGCCGCAGCGGGTCGGGGCCCAGCTTGGCCGCGACCTCGTCCTTCTCGCCCCGGGTGATCACCTCGCAGGTGATCGGACCGCGCAGGTCGAGGTAGGTCTCCTCGCCCTGCAGCCGCAGCCGGAGCGCCCCCTTCGGCTCCGGGGCGGGCAGCTTGCCCTCGCTGAACTTGCCGTAGAGGCCGAGGTGGACGTGGAGGTACAGGTCGTCGCGGGGGGTGCGGGGGGTCGTCCCCCCGCCGTCGGCAGAGGGCCCGTTGTCGTAGCGGTGGAAGAGGTGCTTGCCGTAGGCGTCGGTGGCCTCGAGCGTGCGCCCGTCCAGCAGGGCAGCTCCGTCGGCGAACCGGCCCTGGGGGCTGGACGCGCGGAGGGTCTGGCCGCCGAACAGCTTCGCGTGCCGTCGGGCCAGGCGGTGGATCGTATGTCCTTCAGGCACGCTGGCGACTGTAGTGCGCACGCCCCAACCTCCGGAGTTGTCAGAACTCGGTTGACCCAGGGGTCAACAGGCTTCTGACAAGTCGGCACCGGGCCGCGCCGTGGCTCAGCGCCAGCCGTGCGGGCGGGACCTAGGGTGACCGGTATGCCCCTGTTCGGCCGCAAGAAGACGGACGACCCGGTCCCGCTGGACCGGACGCGTGAGCCCCTGCCCCCACCGCCCGAGCCGGGGCCCTCGGGCCTGCGCTCGCTGGAGGACCACCGCGACTACCTGCTGTCCTGCCTGGAGCCGCTGCCGGCGTTCAGCCAGCACGTGCTCGACGCCCTCGGGCTGAGCCTTTGCGAGGACGTCTACTCCGCCGTCAGCATGCCCCGCTTCGACAACTCCGCGATGGACGGCTACGCCGTGCGGGCCGTCGACGTCGCGGGGGCCACCGCGGACGCCCCCGTCAGCCTGCCGGTGGTCGGCGAGGTCGCCGCCGGGCAGGACGCGCTGCACCGGCTCTCGCCCGGCACCGCGATCAAGATCATGACCGGCGCGCCGCTGCCCGACCACGCCGACGCCGTCGTCCCCTACGAGGCGACCGACCGCGGCACCAGCGACGTCCGCGTCTTCGCCCCCAGCGGCGTCGGCCAGCACGTCCGCTACGTCGGCGAGGACGTCGTCGCGGGGGCCCAGCTGTTCTCCGCCGGGCAGCAGATCGGGCCGCGCGACGTCGGGCTGCTGGCCGGCATCGGCCTGGACTCGGTGCTGGTCCGCCCCCGGCCGCGGGTGGCCGTCGTCAGCACCGGCACCGAGCTGGTCGAGCCCGGCCAGGAGCTGGGCAACGCGCACCAGATCTACGACTCCAACTCCTACCTGCTGGCCGCCGCCGCCCGCGAGGCCGGGGCGCACGTGTTCCGGGTGGGCCTGGTCAGCGACGACCCCGAGCAGGTCAAGCAGCTGATCACCGACCAGCTGGTCCGCGCCGACCTCGTGGTGAGCACCGGCGGGGTCAGCCAGGGCGACTACGACGTGGTCAAGGTGGTGATGCCCGAGCTGGGCGCGACCGACTTCACCCAGGTGGCCATGCAGCCCGGCAAGCCGCAGGGCTTCGGCCTCGTGGGCGACGACCGGACCCCGATGATCATGCTCCCGGGCAACCCCGTCAGCGCGTTCGTGTCCTTCGAGGCGTTCGTCCGGCCGGCCATCCGGCGGCTGATGGGCCTGACGCCGTACACCCGCCCGGTGCGCCGGGCCCGGGTCACCCACGACGTCAGCTCCGCGCCGGGGCGTCAGCAGCTGGCGCGCGGCATCGCCAGCCTGGCCGAGGACGGCAGCCTGCTCGTCGAGCTGGCCGGCGGCCACGGGTCGCACCTGATGGGCGACCTGTCCCGGGCCAACGCGCTGGTCGTGCTGCCCGAGGACGTCACCGCCGTCGAGGCGGGCGAGGACGTCGACGTCTGGCTGCTCGACGAGGTGGCGTGATGGCCGAGCAGCCCTTCCCGCACCTGACCGCCACCGGCCAAGCCCGGATGGTCGACGTCTCGGCCAAGGAGGTGACGGCCCGTAGCGCGACCGCGGCCGGCCGGGTCCGGCTGAGCGCGGAGTGCGTCGCCGCCCTGCGCGACGGCGCGGTGCCCAAGGGCGACGCGCTGGCCGTCGCCCGGATCGCCGGCATCCAGGGCGCCAAGAAGACCCCGGACCTGGTCCCGCTCTGCCACCCCCTCTCGATCAGCGGGGTGGACGTCACCGCCGAGGTGACCGACGACGGGGTCGAGCTGACCGCCACCGTGCGGACCACCGACCGGACCGGTGTCGAGATGGAGGCGCTGACGGCCGTCAGCACGGCGGCGCTCACCGTCGTCGACATGATCAAGGCGATCGACCGGGCCGCGGTGATCACCGACGTCCGGGTGATCAGCAAGTCCGGCGGCCGCCGCGGCGACTGGCAGCGCGCGGAGGACGGGCGGTGAGCGGCGACGACCGGTCCCTCGACGCCGACGCGCTCGTGGTCACCGTCTCCACCCGCGCGTCGGCCGGGGTCTACGAGGACCGCTCCGGTCCGGTGGTGGTGGAGGCCCTGCGCGCGCTCGGCTTCCGCGTCGGCGACGCGGTCGTGGTGCCCGACGGCGACGCCGTCGGCGAGGCGCTGCGGCGCGCGGTGGCGCAGGGCTGCGCCGTCGTCGTCACCACCGGCGGCACCGGGCTGAGCCCCGACGACCACACCCCCGAGCAGACCCGGGCGGTGCTGGACCGCGAGGTCCCGGCGCTGGCGGCCGAGGTCGCCCGGTACGGCGTCGACCACGGGGTGCCGACGGCGCTGCTCAGCCGCGGCGTCGCCGGGGTGGCCGGCCGGACCCTCGTCGTCAACCTGCCCGGCTCGACCGGGGGTGCCCGGGACGGGATGGCTGTGCTCGCCCCCGTGCTGCCGCACGCGGTGGCCCAGCTGCGGGGAGACGACCATCCCCGGTGAGCGCGTGCGGCGGGGGAGGCGGCCCTGACGTGGGCGGTCACGTCGAGCGGCCGCAGCGCAGCGTGTCCCCGCTCCAGATGTTCGGGCGGCACCACTGGCCGGTGAGCCTGCGCCACGGGCTGGTCCAGCTGGCGCCCATGCGGCGCCGCGACCGGGCCGCCTGGGAGCGGGTCCGAAGCGCGAACGCCGGCTGGCTGCGGCCGTGGGAGGCGACGCTGCCGCCCGGGGCGCAGGCGGGCCCGGCCACCTACGCCGGCCTGGTGCACACCCTCACCCGGCAGGCCCGCGAGGGCCGGATGCTGCCCTGGCTGGTCTTCTATGACGTGGGTGGACCCGGCCAGCCGCAGCTCGCGGGGCAGCTGACGGTCAGCGGCATCGTCGGCGGCTCGGCGTCGTGGGGCCAGATCGGCTACTGGGTCGACGAGCGGCTCGCCGGGCGAGGGATCATCCCGACCGCCGTGGCGCTGGCCGTGGACTACTGCTTCGAGGTCATGCACCTGCACCGGATCGAGATCGCCATCCGGCCCGAGAACACCCAGAGCCTGCGGGTGGTGGCCAAGCTCGGGTTCCGCCCGGAGGGGCTGCGCCCCCGCTACCTGCACATCGACGGCGACTGGCGCGACCACCTGGTCTTCGCCCTCAACGCCGAGGAGGTCCCCGAGGGGATGCTGCAGCGCTGGGAGAGCCTCCGGCCGCGCTGACCGGGTGGTGTCGTGTGGGCCCTCAGGAACCACCGCGGCCTGAGCTCGTCGAAAGCCCTTCGACAGGCTCAGGGAGCGGTGGTCGCAAGGCTCAGGGAGCGCGGGTCGCGAGGCTCTTCGACAGGGTCAGGGAGCGGTGCTGGGCCGGAACTTCCCGACACACCGCCGCAGGTCCGGCGGGCGGCGGAGGCGTCCACCTACGGTTCCGGGTGTGGGGACGACAGGTGTGATCTTCGGGGCGATCGCGATCGCCTGGCTGGCCTATCTCGTGCCCCACTTCGTGCGCCGCCGCGAGGAGGAGCTCGTCGTCGACGAGACCGACCCGGCCGCCCGCTTCTCCGAGTCGATGCGCGTCGTCCGGCACGGCACGGCCCCGCTGCTCAACCAGGACCTCAGCCCGATCGCCCAGTACGAGGTCTCGACGCCGCTCACCCGGCGGGCCGCGATCCACGAGCTGCGCCGACTCGAGCAGGTGGCCGCGAGCCGCCGCCGCCGGGTGCTGCTGGTCCTGCTCGCGCTGCTGAGCGCGGCCGTCGGCGTGGCTGCGGCCGGCACCCTGCCCTGGGGGCTCGTCGCGGTCCCGGGCGCCCTGCTGCTGGCCTTCCTCACCGTCGCCCGGTTCAGCGTCCGCACCATGCGCCGCGAGCTCGACGCCCGCTTCGCCCGCATCCGCCAGGGCAGCGACACCGAGTCGACCGTGCGGCTCAGCCGCAAGGACCTCGCCGCCGCGACGTCCGCCCCCTCCAAGGCCGTCACGGCGACCTCGTCGACCGGTGCCCTGTGGGACCCGGTCCCGATCACGGTGCCGACCTACGTCTCCAGGCCGCTGGCCCCGCGCACCGTGCGCACCATCGACCTGTCCGGTCCCGGCGTCGCCAGCTCGGCCCGGCAGGACGGCCCGGTCACCGCCGACGCCCCCGCCGTCGCGGTCCGGGAGAGCCGGCCCGAGCGCGAGGACGACGGCCGGCAGGCCGCAGCCGGGTGAGCCGTGGCGGGCAGGACGGCCCGCCAGTGGTATTGTCTTCGGGTCGGTGAGAGCCGACGGAGGGGCTTTGGCGCAGTTGGTAGCGCGTCTCGTTCGCAATGAGAAGGTCAGGGGTTCGAATCCCCTAAGCTCCACTCTCCATCACCGCGGTCGACCGGGCAGGACGCCGGTCCCGCACCCCCGACTCCAGCTCCGGTCCCGCACGGGTGACCTGAGCGGGCCAGGGTCTAGCGCATTTGTCCGCCTTCGGTATTTAATCGTTCTCGAGGTCGAGCCGCTCCGGCGGCTTCTCCCCAGGGCCTCACGAAGCGGTGAGGGTGGGTTGAGACGTCAGCCCACCCTGACCCCGGAGGCCCGCTAGGGCGCTGGCGGTCCCCGGAGCCCCTAGACCCCGGCGGGTACAGTGCTCGCGTTGCGCGGACCCCGGCAGCACCAGCCGCCGGCCCGCCCAGGAGGGGAGAGCCCGAGACATGACGTCGCGCACAGGAGCGGCTCCCGCCCGGCCCGAGCCGGGGGCGACCCGGCAGACCCGGCAGCGCACGGCCGTCGACGAGGTGCTGAGCCACTCCACCGCCTTCAGCACGGCGGCGCAGATCCACGCGGCGCTGGCCGATCGCGGCGAGCGCGTCGGCATGGCCACCGTCTACCGCACGCTGCAGCGCATGTCCGAGTCCGGGGCGCTCGACGCCATCCGCACCGACGAGGGCGAGATGGCCTACCGCCGCTGCTCGCGCAGCCACCACCACCACCTCGTCTGCCGTTCCTGCGGGCTCGCCGTCGAGGTGACCGGGCCCCCGGTGGAGGCCTGGACGGCCCGCGTCGCCGCCGAGCACGGATTCACCGGTGTCAGCCACGACCTGGAGATCTTCGGCCAGTGCGGGGAGTGCGCGGCTGAGGCCACCTCCGTCCCTCGCTGACCGGCGTCTCGTCGGCGACCACCCGCCCGTCGGCCAGGTGCACCAGGCG
This sequence comes from Microlunatus capsulatus, assembly GCF_017876495.1. NCBI lineage: Bacteria > Bacillati > Actinomycetota > Actinomycetes > Propionibacteriales > Propionibacteriaceae > Microlunatus > Microlunatus capsulatus. The sequence continues at coordinate 3,241,500 of NZ_JAGIOB010000001.1, forward strand.
GTCGGCCCCCGTGAGGACGGCCGGGTCGTGCGAGACGCAGACGACGGCGGCCCCGCGCCCGGCCTCGGCGGCCATCAGCGCCCGGATCCGGTCACCGCTGTCGGTGTCCAGGCCCGTCGTCGGCTCGTCCAGCAGCAGCAGCTCCGCCCGCGCGGCCAGGCCCTGGGCCAGCAGGGCGCGCTGGCGCTGGCCGCCCGAGAGGGCGGCGAACGGGCGCCGGGCCAGCGCGGTCATCCCCAGGCGCTCGAGGGCCTCGTCGACCGCGGCGCGGCTCCCGGCGTCCAGTCGGCGCCACGGCCCCGTCCGGCCCCAGGCCCCGACCGTCACCACGTCCCGGACGGTGAGGGGGAGCCGGTCGGACACGGCCGTGCGCTGCGGCACGAAGCCGACCGCCGGGGTCGCCTCCCGGGTGCCGGACGAGGGCGCGCGGGTGCCCGCGATGACCTCCAGCAGCGTCGTCTTGCCGGCCCCGTTCGGCCCGGCGATGGCCATCACCTCCCCGCCGCGCACCTCGAGGTCGACGTGGCAGACGGCCTCGTGCCCCGCGAAGTCGACGTGCACCGCGGACAGGCGGGCGGCCGGGGGAGCGGTGAGGAGGGGCGACAGCATGCCGACATCCTAACTTGATAATCATTCTCATTACTTCTACGCTCCTCGACCATGACCTCGTGGACCGACGTGCTGCTCGAGCCGTTCGCGCTCGACTTCCTGCAGCGCGCCCTGCTCGGCGGGAGCCTCGTCGCCGTGCTCTGCGGCGTCGTCGGCACCTGGGTCGTCATCCGCGGGATGGCCTTCCTGGGGGAGGCGCTGGCCCACGGGATGCTGCCTGGCGTCGCCCTGGCCACCGTCCTCGGGCTGCCGGTGCTGGCCGGCGGCGCGCTGAGCGCCGTCACGATGAGCCTCGGCATCGCGGCCCTCCAGCGGCGCGGCCGGCTGTCCTACGACACGAGCATCGGCCTGCTGTTCGTCTCGATGCTCGCGCTCGGCGTCATCGTCATCTCCCACTCCGGCAGCTTCGCCACCGACGCGACGGCGATCCTCTTCGGCGACATCCTCGCCATCGCGCCGGTCGACCTCGTGCTGCTCGCGGCCGCCGCCGCGCTCGGTCTGCTCGTCGCGGTGCTGGCGCACCGCCCGCTGGTGGCGCTGGCCCTCGACCCGCGGATCGCCGCGGTGCTGGGGCTCGGTCCCCGGGTGGCCCAGGCCGCGCTCGTCGGGCTCGTCACCCTCGCCGTCGTCGCCTCCTACCAGGCGGTCGGCTCGCTCCTGGTGGTCGGCCTGCTGCTGGCTCCGGCCGTCGCCGCGGGGCACTGGACCACCCGGATCCCCACCCGGATGCTGCTGGCCGCCGCCGTCGGCGTCGCCGCGGTGCTGCTCGGCCTGCTCGTCTCATGGCACGCCGCCACCGCGGCGGGCGCCTCCGTCGCCGCGTCCGCGATCGCCCTGGCGGGCGGCTCGTGGGCGCTCCGGGAGGCCGTCGACGCCCTCCGGTCGCGGACCGCCCCGGCGGCTGTCGCCACGCCCTGACCCCTGCGGCGCGAGGACGCGTCGCCGACCCCCGCCGAGCAGCTCCGACGCTCGGGACGCCCCACCCCGGAAGGACCCCGTGCGGTTCCGCATCACCTCGCTCGCCCTGCTGACCAGCCTCACCCTCACCCTCACCGCCTGCGGCGGCGACCCGGCTGCCGCTCCGGCCGCGGAGGCCCCGATCGGTCCTCCCGTCGGCGACGGCCACGGCGGCGTCGGGGGCGCGGCCGAGGTCACCGAGCCCCAGCTCGGCCTGACGACGGTCGACCGGGCCGGGACGGTCACCCACCTCGACCTGCTCGACGAGAGCGTCCGCGAGGTCGGCTCCGTCGGCGCCCCGGACGCGGTGACGACCGACGGCCGCTACCTGTTCGCCGGGACGGCGCAGGGGGTCGAGGTCGTGGACAGCGGCGTGTGGACCTGGGACCACGTCGACCACTTCCACTACTACCGTGCCGAGCCGCGCCTCCTCGGCGCCGTCGCGGGGCGGGGACCGGCGACGGTCGCCACCACGAACCTCTCGACCTCCGGCGGCACCGGCGTCTTCTTCGCCGGGTCCGGCGAGGCCGTGCTGCTGGACACCGAGGCGCTGTCGAAGGGCGAGGTCCGGGAGCGCTTCCGCCTGGAGACCGGGCCGCACGCCGGGATGGTCGTGCCCGTCGGCTCCTTCGCGCTGGTCACCGCGGGGGAGGACGGTGCGGCCACCTCCGTCGTCGGCCACACCGCGGACGGCGAGCCGACCGGCCTGGAGGAGCGGTGCGACGGCGCGTCCGGCACCCTCACCACGCGGGTCGGGGCGGTCATCGGCTGCGCCGACGGCGCCCTCCTCGCCTCGGTGCAGGACGACGAGCTCGTGGTCGAGCGGATCCCGTACCCCGAGGGCACCACCGCGCCCCGGGCGACCGCCTTCGCCAACCGCGAGGGCCGCCCGACCGCCGCCGCGCTCGCCGGGACCGAGGGCATCTGGCTGTTGGACACCCGGGAGCGGTCCTGGACCCTGCTGCCGGCCCCCGCCCCCCTGGTGGCGGTGACCGCCGTCGACGACGACGACGAGCACGTGCTGGCCCTGGCCGAGGACGGCCGCCTGCTGGTGCTGGACGGCGAGGACGGCTCCGTGCTCTCCCGCACCGAGCCGCTCGTGGCGGACTCGCTCGCCGCCGGGCTGACCCCGGCCCTGATCGCCGACCAGCAGCGCGCCTACCTGAGCGGCCCCGTCGAGCAGCGGCTGCACGAGGTCGACTTCGCCGATGACGCGCGGGTCGCGCGCACCTTCGAGACCACCACCGAGCCGGCGTTCACCGCCGAGACGGGACGCTGACCATGCCGAGCACCCGCCCCGTGACCGCTGTGCTGAGCGCCGCCGCCCTCCTCGTGGTCGCCCTCGCCGGGTGCACCCCGGCCGAGGACGACCGCCCGCTCGTCGTCGTGTCCACGAACATCCTCGGCGACGTCGTCGGCGAGCTCGTGGGGGAGGAGGCCGAGGTCCTGACCCTGATGCGGCCGGACGCGGACCCGCACTCCTTCGAGATCTCGGCGCAGGAGGCGGCGCGGCTGCGCTCCGCCGACCTCGTCGTCTCCAACGGGCTGGGCCTGGAGGAGGGCCTGCAGCAGCACCTCGACGCCGCCGCGGCCGACGACGTCGCGACCTTCGTGGCCGGCGACGCCGTCGAGGTGCTCGACTACCGCGAGGGCGACGCCGAGGGCACGCCGGACTCGCACTTCTGGACCGACCCGGCCCGGGTGCTCGACGTCGTGGACGCGCTCGAGCCCGCGCTCACCGCGCTCGCGGGGGTCGACCCCGCGGTGCTCGCGGCACAGGCCGCCACTTACCGCGACGAGCTCGAGCAGCTGGACGCGGACATGGTCACCGCCTTCGCGGCGATCCCCGAGGAGCGGCGGGCGCTGGTCACCAACCACCACGTGTTCGGCTACCTCGCGGAGCGTTTCGACTTCGAGGTCGTCGGCGCCGTGATCCCCGGTGGCACCACCCTGGCGGCGCCCTCCGCGTCCGACCTGGCCGACCTGGTCGACGCCGTCCGGGAGACCGGCGTGCCCGCCATCTTCGCGGAGTCGTCGTCCCCGGACCGGCTCGTCCAGGCCCTCGCGAGCGAGGCCGACGTCCAGGTCCAGGTGGTCGAGCTCTACACCGAGTCGCTCACCGCTGCCGACGGGGGCGCACCCACCTACCTGTCCATGATGCGCGTCAACACCGAGCGCATCGCCACCGGGCTCTCGCGATGAGCGCCCGGACCCACCCGATGATGAAAGAGGCACCCATGCACCCCACCTCCCTCCGCCGCGCGAAGCTCCCCGTGCTCGCCCTGGGCACGGCCCTGGCCCTGGCCGCCTGCTCGTCGAGCACCGGCGCGGCCCCCGCCGCCGGGCCGAGCAGCAGCGCCGCGAGCGCCAGTACCAGCCCGAGCCCCGCCGCGGCCGGCGCCCGCCTCGCCCTCTCCTACACCGGCGGGATCATGGTGCTGGACGGCACGACGCTGGAGCCCGTGGCCGAGCTGGAGTCGGAGGAGTTCACCCGGCTCAACCCGGCCGGTGACGGCCGCCACGTCATGGTCACGATGAGCAAGGGCTTCCAGGTGCTCGACACCGGGGCCGGGACGGGCGGGCCGGCCGAGCTGACCGACCGCGTCTTCGAGGCGGACACGCCGGGTCACGTCGTCCGGCACGGGGGCAAGACCGTCCTCTACGCCGACGGCACCAGCGACACGACGATCTTCGACACGGCCGCGCTGGCCACGGCCGAGGGTCTTCCCGAGCGCGAGACGGTCGAGGGGACCGAGGCCCACCACGGCGTCTCCGTCGTGCTCGAGGACGGCACCTTCCTCACCACCGTCGGGAACGCCGACGGCCGCAACGGCATCGAGGTGCGCGACGCGGCGGGGAAGAAGATCGCCGAGAGCGACGACTGCCCCGGCGTGCACGGCGAGGGCACGGCGCAGGGCGAGGCCGTCGTCTTCGGCTGCGAGGACGGCGCCCTCCTCTACAGCGACGGGACGATCACCAAGCTCGACGCCCCGGACGAGCCGTACGGCCGGATGGGCAACGCCTACGTCAGCGAGACCAGCCCGGTCGTCGTCGGCGACTACAAGGACGACGCCGACGCCGAGGGCTACCTGCTCGACCAGGTCACCCTGATCGACACCGCCGAGAAGACCCTCGAGGTCGTCGACCTGCCCGAGGGCGTGGAGTACACGTTCCGCGACGTCGCCCGGGGCCCGGGGGAGATGGCCTCCATCATCGGCACCGACGGCTCCGTCCACGTGCTCGACCCGGAGAACGGTGAGATCACGCAGTCGATCCCGGTGATCGCGGCGTGGGAGGGGCCGGCCGAGTGGCAGGACCCGCACCCGGCCATCGTCGTCGACGGGGACGTCGCCTACGTGACCGAGCCCGCCGCGAACAAGGTGCACGCCGTCGACCTGACCTCGGGTGAGGTCACCGCGACGGGTGCGCTGGACGTCACCCCGAACGAGCTGGCGGTCGCCGCCGGCTGAGCTCGGAACCCGCCGCCGACGCCGAGGCCCGTGGTGGCTAGTGGCCGTGGGGGTCGCTCGCGTTCACCGTGGCGACCACCTGGTCGTAGTCGCCGCGGGCCTCGCCGAAGCGGAGGAACCGCACGTTCTCGACGAGCACCTCGTGCGCGTCCGGGTCGGCCTCCAGGAGCGCCACCACCTCGTCGGCGAAGGCGTCCAGGGGCATGGCGAAGGCGCTCTCCTCCTGGCCGGGGAGCAGGGCGGTGCGCACCGACGGCGGGACCAGCTCGAGCACCTGGACGCCCGTGCCGGCCAGCTGCAGCCGCAGCGACTCGCTGAGCATGTGCACCGCCGCCTTGGTGGCGTTGTAGCTGGGGGTCGCCCGCAGCGGGACGAACGCCAGGCCGGACGAGACCGTCATGATCGTCGCCGCGGGCCGGCTGCGCAGGTGCTCGACGAAGGCCCCGATGAGCCGGATCGGGCCGAGCAGGTTGGTCGTCACGGTCTCCTCGGCCGAGGCCAGGAACCCCTCGGGGGTCCGCCAGTCCTCGACGCGCATCACCCCGGCCATGGTGACGAGGTTGTCGAGGTCGGGGTGGGCGGCGAGCACCTGGTCGGCCGCGGCCCGGATGCTGGCCGGGTCGGTGGTGTCGACGACGACGGTGTCCAGGCCGGGGTGCTCCGCGGCGATCTGCTGCAGCCGGTCGGCGCGCCGCCCGCCGACGACGACGGTCCCGCCGGCGGCCTGCAGGCGGAGCGCGAGGGCGAGGCCGATGCCGCTGGTCGCGCCGGGGATGAAGGTGGTTCCGGTGATGTCCATGACCCCAGCCTGGGTCGCGGCCGGCCGGCGCACCAGGCCGCGCCGATCGGGGGACCGGCGGTCCCTGGTGGGCGCGCGGCCCCGGCGGCGATACTGCGGGGGTGGACCGTGCAGCGCTGGCCGACTTCCTCCTGAACCGTCGCAACGGCCTCCAACCGGCCGACGTCGGCCTGGCCGTCGGGGTCCGCCGTCGGGCGCCGGGGCTGCGGCGCGAGGAGGTCGCGGCGCTCGCGACGATGTCGACCGACTACTACACCCGGCTGGAGCAGCGCCGCGGACCGCAGCCCAGCACGCAGATGCTGGGCTCGCTGGCCCGGGCGCTGCGGCTGAGCGCGGACGAGCGCGACTACCTCTACCGGGTCGCCGGGCACAGCGCCCCCGACCGGGTGGCCGACCCCGACTTCGTCGCGCCGGGGCTGCAGCGGGTGCTGGACCGGCTGACCGACACCCCGGCGCTCATCCTCTCCGCGCTGGGCGAGACGCTGGTGCAGAACGAGCCGGCGCGGGCGCTGTTCGGGGAGGTCGAGCACCTGACCGGGCTGGAGCGCAGCGGCATCTACCGCTGGTTCGTCCACCCCGTCAGCGAGCGGCGGATGTACCCCGCGGAGGACCACGACCGGCAGAGCCGGGCGCAGGTCGCCGCGCTCCGGGCCGCGCACGGTGCGCGCGGACCGGGCTCGCGCGCCGGCGTGCTGGCCCGCGAGCTGACCCGCCGCAGCCCCGAGTTCGCCCGGCTGTGGGAGGCCCACGAGGTCGGCCGGCGCTTCGAGGACCACAAGGTGCTCGTCCACCCCGAGCTCGGCCCGATCGAGGTCGACTGCCAGGCCCTGTTCACCGAGGACGAGTCGCAGGTGCTCCTCGTGCTGACCGCCGCCCCGCGCTCGGCGGCCGAGAGCGCGCTCCAGCTGCTCGCGGTGCTCGGCAGCCAGCGGATCGGGGCCGAAGGCGGGAGCTGAGGTCGGCTCGTCCGGGTCCGGGTCCGGGTCCGGGTCGCGGGCCGCGGGCCGCGGGTCAGCGGATGCCGCTGCGGGCGAACCCCTGGACGAAGTAGCGCTGGAAGCCCAGGAACAGCACGACCATCGGCGCGACCGTGAGCAGGGCGAAGGCCATCGTGCCGCCGTAGTCGGAGCCGAACTGGCCCTGCAGGTACAGCAGCCCGATGGGCAGGGTGAACAGCGCGTTGTCCTTGAGCGCGATCAGCGGCCAGGCGAAGTCGTTCCACGTCTGCAGCAGGCTCATGAAGAACAGCACGGCGATGAGCGGCTTCGACAGCGGCAGCACGATCCGCAGGAACACCGCCAGGTGCCCGGCGCCGTCGATGCGAGCGGCCTCCACCAGTTCGCGCGGGATGGCGATGAGGAACTGACGGGCCAGGAACACCCCGAACGCCGACGCCGCCGTGGGCAGGATCACCGCCCAGTAGCTGCCGTAGAGGCCGAGCCCGGTGACCAGCCGGAACAGGCTGACCATGATCACCTGCACGGGCAGCATGAGCGTCGACAGCGCCAGCAGGAACAGCACCCCGGAGCCCCGGAAGCGCAGCTGGGCGAAGGCGTAGCCCGCCAGCAGGTTCACGGCGACGGTCAGCAGGGCGACGACGACGGCGATGGCCACCGAGTTGCCGAACCAGGTGAGCACCGGGAAGGAGTCGAGGACGCGGCGGAAGTTCTCCAGCGTCAGGTCCCGCGGCCAGAAGCGCAGGTCGCCGCCCAGCAGCTCGGCCCGGCTGGACAGCGAGACCACGACCATCCAGTACAGGGGGAACAGCAGCACGACGCTGACGGCGAGCGCCAGCACCAGCCGGAGGGTGAGCAGGGTCCGCTCCCGACGTCGGCGACCGGCGCGCGGGCGGGTGGGGGCGGGGACGGTGCCGAGCCGGGTCGTGGGGGCGCTCATCCGACGAGGTCCCGGGAGCGGCTGGTGCGCCAGCGCAGGGCGGTGAACGCCAGCGTGACCAGCAGCAGGACCATCCCGATCGCCGCGGCGTAGCCCTGGTCGCGGGTGACGAACCCGGTGTCGTAGGCGTAGGTCACCAGCACCGACGTCGCGTTGCGCGGGCCACCGCCGGTCAGCACGAAGACGATGTCGAAGACCTGGAAGGAGTAGATGACGTTCATGATCAGCAGGAAGAAGGACGACGGGCCCACCATGGGCACGGTGAGGTGCCGGAAGGCCTGCCAGCCGCTGGCGCCGTCGAGCTTCCCGGCCTCGTAGATCTCCGGGCCGATGCCCTGCAGGCCGGCGAGGTAGATGAGCATGTTGAAGCCGACGCGCCACCACAGGGTGACCAGCACGACCGAGACGAAGGCCGCCGCGCCGCCGGACTGCCAGGGCACGGCGGGCAGGCCGGCGAACCGGAGCAGCTTGTCCACGACGCCGCTGTTCTCGTCGAACACGAGCACGCCCATCAGCGCGGTCGCGACCCCCGAGACGGCCATCGGGAGGATGAGGACGCTGCGGAAGAAGGCGCGGCCGGGGAGCACGGAGTTCAGCAGGACGGCGATCCCCAGGCCGAGGGCCATCGAGAGCGGGGTGACGACGGCGGTGAACAGGGCCGTGTTGAGCGTCGAGCGCCAGAACAGCCCGTCGCCGACCAGCCGCGCGTAGTTGTCCAGACCGACGAAGCGGCCGGCCCCGAAGCCGTCGGTGCGCTGCAGGCTGAGGACGGCGGCCCCGACCAGCGGGAGCAGGACGAACACCCCGAGCAGCACGAGGTTGGGGGCCAGGAACGTGTACCCGGCCAGCGCCTCCGCGGCCCGACCCGGACGTCGGGCCGTCCGCGGCAGGCGCACCGCGGGCGTGCTCACCGGGCGGCGCCGCGGCCGGCCCGGCGGCTACTCACCGGCGGTGGCCGAGGCGATGCCCTCGGTGAGCCCGGCGAGGGTGTCCTCGACGCTCTGGCCGCCGACGAAGGCCTCCTCCAACTGGTCCTTGAGGACCGTGATGATCCCGGTCATCGACGGCGAGGCCACCTGCGCGGCGTCCTGGGCCCGCACGACGCCGGCCTGGCCGAGGAAGACGGGGGAGAGCTCCGGCCGGACGGCGAACTCGACGCCCTGCTCGGCGAGGTCGCGGCGCGTCGGCAGCAGCGAGGCGCCGGCGCAGAAGGCCCGCATCTGCTCCTGCTCGGTGACGAAGGCCAGGAACTTCGCGGCCAGCTCCGGGCGCGGGGTGCCGGCCGTGGCCACCAGGGCGTTGCCGCCGAAGTCGCCGCCCCCGCGGACCTTCCGCGGGGCGAAGGTGGCTCCCCAGGAGAAGTCGAGGGTGGCGTCGGCGTCGGGGACCATGAAGGCGCCGCCGAAGACCATGGCCGTGGTCTGGGAGTACCAGAGGTCGGCCGCGTAGGTCGTGGACTTCACCGAGTCGCTGGGCGGGACCAGCCGGTCGCTGAAGAAGCCCTGGCTGAACTCGAGGGCGGCCCGGCCGGCCGCGGAGTCGATGGCCGGGGTGCGGAGGTCCTCGGCGAGGAAGCGGCCGTCGGCCTGGAACAGCAGGCTCAGCCAGCGCGTGACGCCGTTGCCCTGCCAGTTGTAGGCGAACGGGTACTTGTCACGGTCCAGCGACTTCCGCAGGGTGGCCGCGACCTCCCCGAACTGGTCCCAGGTCCAGGCCTGCTCGACCTCCGTCGGCACCGCGGTGATGCCGGCGGCGTCGAGGACGTCCTTGTTGTAGAGGATCGCCGAGGTGTCGGTGTGGTGCGGGACGCCGAACGGCTTGCCGTCGTTCTGCACGGCGCTCCAGGCGGTCTCGGTGAAGCGGTCGGCGAAGCCGGCCTCGAGGTGCGGGGTGAGGTCCAGCAGCTGCTGGCGCCCGGCGTAGCCGCCGAAGGTGTAGTACGGCACGCGGAAGACGTCCGGCGGGTTGCCCGCCTGGATCTGCGCGTCGATGTTGGTGAACATCTGCTCGTACGGGACCGCGTTCAGCTGCACCTGCGAGCCCGGGTTGGCGGCCAGGAACTGGTCGATGGCGCTCCGGAAGCCGGCCAGCTCGCTGTCGGTGCCCCACGTCGTGAAGGTGAGGGCGCCGTCGGCCCCCTCGTCGGTCGCCGCGCCGCCGGTGCGGAAGCCGGCGCAACCGGCCAGCGCCACGGGGGCCGCCGCCGCGGTCGCGCCGAGGAAGCCTCGTCTGGTCAAGCTCATGGTGTTCTCCTCGCCATTTCTCAGGCGAAGGAACGCCCGGCACACCGTAGCCACGGCGGCCAAAGGGCCGGCCCGCTCGTCGCGGCGGAGAGGTCCGGTCCGCGCCCAGTCCGCCGAGCCGACCCGTCCGCCCGCCTGAGCGCCGACGGACCGGGGTGCGGGAGCTCAGCCTTCCTCGCCCGTGGTGGGGTGCGGGCTGCCGACCGGCTTGGACTCCGAGGAGCCGCGCTGGCGCAGGTAGATCGACAGCGCGGCCATCGCGGCGACGGCCAGGAACTCCGACTGCCAGTTCTGCAGCGTCCGGCTCCAGAAGTCCGGCGAGCCGACGTAGCCCGGCCAGGACACCGGGTCCTGGTACTGGCTGAGCTGCTGGGCGTTGTAGGCCGCACGGCCGGCGACCGACTGCGCCAGCCAGGACAGGGCGAAGATCGTGCCCATCACCACCCCCAGCGAGCGCGAGTAGAGGGCCAGCCGCAGCCCTCCGGCCCGGGCCCACCGCGGGGAGTCCTCGCTGGCGTGGGCTCCGACCTGCTGGTCCTGGTCGGACTCCGGGCCCGCCTCGTCGACGTCCTTGGACTCGCTGGAGCCGCGCTGCACCAGCCACACGGTGGCCAGGATGTAGAGGAAGAACTGCAGGAACTCCGACTGCCAGTTCTCGGCGACGTCGACGGCGAAGTCGGAGGTGGTCAGGTAGTGCAGGTACCCGACCTCCTCGAGCCCCGCGGCGACCTGCTGGCTGTTGAACTCGAGCAGCCCGGCCACCGACTGGCCGACGAGGGCCAGCAGCAGGAGGCCGCCGAAGAACAGGGTGAGCCCGTTGTCGTGGACGAAGCGCGCGGCACCGGCCCGGGGCCGGACGGCCTGACCGACGGCGTGCACCCGCGCTCCTCTCGTCGACGTCCTCCCCGGACCCCTACCCGCGACGGCCGGCGGCCACACCAGCCGCCGCGGTCGTGGCCGGGTGGCCGACGGCGCAACGGGTCACCTGTGTCCCGTGTGACAGGCGTGCCCGGTGGGTAGGAAGACAGGCAGAAGGTCGGGACGCGCGGCGAAGCCCGTAAATCCGGACGACCCACGGTCCGCCCGTGCTCCGTCGGGTCGGGTTACCCGTCCGCGCGGCCTGACCTCTCGGGAGGTCAGCGCCACAGGTGCAGGGTGGTGGGCGCCAGCTGCTCGGCGAACCGGCCGTCCGGGGCCGCCCGCTGCAGCAGCTGCCGCAGGTCGGCCTCGAAGGCGCCCAGCCTGTCGCCGAAGAGGTGCGGGGCGGCGCTCGAGAGCGACAGCACCGACGACGCCACCTGCTCAGCGGTCCGCTCGACGACCCGGCCCGGCACGGTCAGCAGCTCGGGACCGGCGAAGCCCGCCGCCCGGTAGACGTCGTCCTCCGCACCACCGGATCCGGGGGGCCGGAGCCCCTGGCCCGCCCGCCGCTCCTCGCCGAGGTACCGCGTGACCAGCCGCTCGATCTCCGCCCGCGGCGGCTCCGGGTGGGGCAGCGGCCGCTCGGCCGGGACGCCCGCGTGGGTGGTCGCGCTGACGTGCACCAGCGTCCCGCCGGGAACCAGCAGGCGCCGCAGCACCGCCGCGACCCGCGGCTGGTCCATCCAGTGGAAGGACTGGGCGAGGGTGACGACGTCGACGGGCGGGAGGTCGGCCGGCAGGTCCTCGGCCCGGAGGTGACGCCAGGTGGTGGTGGTGGTGATCCCGGCGGCCGCCGCGAGCCGGCGGGCCACGACGAGCATGTCGGGGTCGGCGTCCACCCCCACCACCTCGGCGAACAGCGGAGCCAGCAGCAGGGTCAGCGAGCCGGGGCCGCAGCCGACGTCGAGGAGCCGGCCCCGGCCGTCCAGGCCCAGCGCCTCCTGCAGGGCGTCCGCGAGCGCCGTCGGGTAGGGCGCCCGGCCCACCGCGTAGTGCTCCGCGCTGCCCGCGTAGAGAGAGGGGTCCCAGGACCACGACCTGGGGCCCGACCTGTCCGTCCGCTCCTCCGGCACAGGCCGAGCCTCCCACGGCCGCCGGGGCCCGTCACCCCCTCCGGCCGGTGGTCCGGGGCGCCTTCACAGGTACCGCACAGCCGCGTCCCAGCCGGTTGCCTGGAGGCGGTCCGAAGGTGGGCGCGGCGGGGCTGACCGGCTCCGTCCGTGACCGGAACGAAGGAGTCTCGATGACCCGACCCAGCCCGCGACCCGGAGCGGCCGACCCGACCGCACCCACGACGGGGGTCCACCGGTGAATCCGCGCGACTTCGGTCACGGCGTCCACGGCGAGGCCTTCCTGCTGCTCCCGTTCGTCGCCGCCCTGGTCCTGCTGCTGGCGCTGCTCGCCGGTGTGGGCCTGCACCTGCTGCGCTCCGGCCGGCTCGAGCTGCGCGGGCGGGGCGCCGGGCCGCGCCCGGAGGAGGAGGCCAAGCGGGTGCTGGCCGAGCGTTTCGCGCGGGGTGAGGTCTCGGGCGAGGAGTTCATGGAGCGCTCCAGCCTGCTCAACTGGACGCCCGGCGTCGACGCGGCGGCCCCGCGGCCCTGGCCGGCGCGGCTCCGCCGCTGACGCTCCGCCCGCCACCCGGGCCGGTGCTCGCCCTGGAAATGCAGCGCCAGTGAGCCCTCAGGGGCCGGATGAGCGCTTTCCCGCGTCACTGCGTCTGCATTTCCAGGGCGACCGCGCTCATCGGGTGCCGGCGGACCCCCGCGCGATGTCCACGAGCCGAGCGCGGTGCTGCTCCCCACCAGCCCGGTCGCGGACCGGCAGGCCCGGGTTGCCGGACTCCATCCCGACGGCGCCGTCCAGGAGCTCGCGGATGACGTCCGCGTGCCCGGCGTGGCGCTGGGTGTCGGCGACGACCCCACCGCCCCGGGTCATCCCGGCCGCCGGGCCAGCAGGACGTCGAAGGCGTTGTCGTCGACGAAGCGGCCGTCCACCGCCAGTGGCGCGAGCCGGCGCCGGACCTCGTCGTCGAACGCCGCGAGCCGGTCGCCGAAGAGGTGGGCCGCGGCGAAGGACGTGGAGTGCAGGTAGCCGACGACGCCGTCCAGGTCGCGTTCGCGCCGGACCGGCACCTCCACCCGCTCGACGGCGGAGAAGGCCGAGTCGGCGAGGTCGTCGAGGTAGCCGCGGGCGGGCCGCTGGTAGGTGCCCGACCCGGCCCGGCGGTCCGGCCCGAGGAACTCGGTGACCACCTGCTTCGCCTCCCGCGCCCACGGGTTGTCGGAGGTCCAGGCGCTGCGGTCGCCGAAGACCGCGACGACGCCGTCGTCGACGACGAGGTCCTCGAGGTGGCGCAGGACCGCCGGCCGGTCCAGCCAGTGGAAGGTGCGGCAGACGGTGACCAGCGACGCCTGCCAGCCCGCCGGCGGCCGGACCTCCTCGGCCCGGCCGAGGAGGAACGTCAGCGGCGTGGTTCCCGCCAGGGGTCGGAGGTCCTCCTCCGCGACCGCGAGCAGGTCCGCGTCGACGTCGACGGCGACCACCTCGTCGACGTGCGGGAGCATCGCCCGCACCACGAACCCGGTACCCGTGCCCAGGTCGAGGAGCCGCCGCGGGAACCGGCGGGGTGCGGCCCGCGCGAGCAGCTCGGCGACCTCGTCCGGGACGCCGGAGCGGTACCGGCGGTAGGCGGCGGCGGTGCCGGCGAAGAGGTCCACCCGGGTGACCTTACGGAGGGGTCCCGGCCGGCGCCAGGACGTGCGAGGCTCGGGCAGGTGATCACCGCGCTCACCGTGCTGCGCGACGGCCGGGTCGAGGCCGCCGGGTACCGCGACGGCCAGGCCGTCGTCTACGACTGGGGCTTCACCTGGGAGGGCCGTGCGCTCGAGCAGCGCACCTTCGTCCTGCTGGACCTCGGGTTCCAGGTCAACCAGCCGGTCATCTTCCCCGAGCAGCAGCGCGGCTGGTGGTACTGCGACCTCGTGCGGCTGGAGCTGTCCGGGGACCTGCTCCGGGTCGACGACGACCTCGTGGACGTGGTCGTCGGCCCGCCCGACCACCCCTACCGGGTCCTCGACCTCGACGAGTACGGGGACGCGCTCGCGTCCGGCGCGAGGGAGCCGGCGGACGTCGTCGACGGTCTGCGCCGGACCCAGCTGTTCCTCGACCGGCACCTCAACCGCCGCCACGACGTGCGCCGCGACACCTGGCCCGACTTCCCGCCCCGGGCCATCGCCGGGCTCGCGGCCCTGCCGTTCCGGCCGCGGTGGCGGCTGGTGTGAGCGGGCCGCGCTCGACCGGTGCCGGGACGCGGCCCGCGGTGGTCCGGCTGCGGGAGGGGGCCGACCTGCCCGGCTGCGTCGACGGGCTGGCCGCGGTGCACCGTCTGGACCGGTACCCGACGCGGTGGCCCGACGACCCGGGACGCTGGCTGACCCCACCGCGGCTGGCGGCCGCCTGGGTCGTCGACGACGGGGAGGTGCAGGGGCACCTGGCGCTGGTGCGCGGCGTCGAGGACGAGCAGCTGGTCCGCGCCACGGGTCGTCCGGCGGCCGAGCTGGTCGCGGTCAGCCGGCTGTTCGTCCGGCCGGCCGCCCGGGGCCGCGGGCTGGGGGAGCGGCTGCTGCGGACCGCGGCGGAGCACGCCGTCCGCGACGGCGCGGGCCTGGTGCTGGAGGTGGTCGCGGAGGGCCGGTCGGCCGCGCTCCGCCTCTACGCGCGGCTCGGCTGGGAGCAGGTCGGGCAGCGCACCGCCAGCTGGACGACGCCGGACGGCGCCCGGCCGCGGCTGGTGCTGCTCCGCTGGGTCCCCGGCGGGTGAGCGGCGGGACGCCGGACCGGGGGTGCCGGCCGCGGTGAGTTCGGTGGCGGCGCGCGGTCTGCAGGAGGACCGTCCCGTCCCACCCAGGAGGACCGCTGATGCCCGACCGCCGGCTCGTCGTGACCCAGAACATCACCGCCAACGGGGTGGTCGAGTTCCTCGACCCCTGGTTCGACCCCGGCGACCAGGGTGACGCCGACGACCTGCTGGTCTTCCAGCGGGAGCAGTTCGCGGCGGAGGAGGTGCTGCTGCTGGGCCGGCAGACCTTCGAGGACTTCCGGGGCTACTGGCCGCTGCAGACCGACGACGAGACGGGGGTGACCGAGCACCTGGACCGGGTGCGCAAGGTCGTCGTCACCTCGAGCAGGGCCGACCCGGGCTGGCAGCGCACCACGTTCCTGCACGGGTCCCTCGAGGACGGGGTGCGCGGGATCCTCGCCGAGGGCGGGGGCGAGCTGGGTCTGACCGGCAGCATCGGGGTGCTGCACGCGCTGGTCCGGGCCGACCTCGTCGACGAGTACCGGCTGTTCGTGCACCCGGTGCTCAGCAGCCGGGGCCGGACCCTGGTGCCGGACAGGGTGCCGCTGCGCCGGATGGCGCTGGTGGAGTCCCGCGCGTTCCGGGCGGGCGTGGTCCTGCAGACCTACGCCCGCACCTGACCCGGTCCGGCCGGGCTCCCCGGGAGACGGGGAACCGCTGACGGGTCGTCCGTCCGGCGTGCGGCCGGCGGCGACCCCTCAGCGGTTTCCGCACCCCTGCTGGGGGGTGCAGGGCTCAGGCGGCCTGGTAGGAGAGGCAGCCGGCGTCGGCGCTGGTGGAGCCGACGGTGATCGAGGGCGCGCGGCACTCGAGGTCGGTGTTGAACACGCAGTCCTGGCGCTGGCAGGCGCCGACCTGGGCGACGACGTCGAGGCCGCCCTTCTGGTTCAGCGAGAGGAAGGTGCCGCAGGCGGCGGACGCGTCGATGTTGACGGCGTAGGCGTGGCAGCCGTCGTGGTTGTAGGCGCAGGAGGTCGCCGTGCAGTCGGTGACGTGCGGCATCTCGAGGGTCGTGGTCATGAGGGCTCCTCAGGGGTGGTCGGTGGCCCCGACCGTAGCCCGTGAAAGTGCCTCTGACCAGGCAGGTGAGGCTGTGCTCAGCCCGTGGTAGGTGAGCCTTGGCTCAGTGCTGACGGGCCCGGCAGGGGCTCAGCCGGCGCTGTTGGCGTCGGTCGAGGAGTCCCCGTCGACGGCCCGGATCAGCCGCGGCACCGCGTGCTCGATCGCCCAGCGGTTGCTGAGGACGCTGCCCCAGTCCATCGAGTACAGCAGGTCGTCCTCCCCGCCGTTCGAGGCCAGCAGGTAGCGGCCCTCCGTCGTGGTCCGCAGCCGGCGGACGACCTCGTGGTCGAGCAGGGCGTCGACGTCGGTGTGCTCGGTGGTCCAGACCACCACGTCGAGCTCGTCGAGCAGGTCCACCTTCTCCGCGCTCAGCGGGGCGTTGTAGCCCTTCCCGGCCAGCGCGGCGAGGGGCCCCGAGAACGTCATGCCGACGTCGGTGAGGAACTGGGTGCGGGGGGCGCCGGTCCCGAGGACCGCGAAGTCGGCACCCCACAGCTCGGCGCAGGCGGCGCGCTTGCCGACCAGCACCGGGTTCTGCGCCCGCACCTCGGCGAACGCCGCCTCCAGCTCGGTGACGAGCCGGTCGGCCTCGGCGGCCCGGCCGAGCGCCGCGCCGACCAGCCGGGTGTGCGCCGGGAAGGGCACCGCCCAGTCCTCGTGGTCGACGGGCTGGGCCACCGTCGGGGCGATGGCGCTGAGCTTGGTGTGGTCGTCCTCGGTGAGGCCGCTCATCACGCCGAGGACCAGGTCCGGCTGCAGCGCCGCGACCTTCTCGAAGGGGATCTCCAGCATGTTGAGCACCGGCGGCGTCGGGCCCAGCAGCGCCTCGTTCCAGGGCCGGGCGGGGGAATAGTCGCTGTCCACGAAGCCGGCGACGGCGACCGGGACGACGCCCAGGGCCAGCAGGGCGTCGTGGTCGGTCTGGCCCAGCGTGACCACCCGCTGCGGTGCGGCGGGCACGGTCGTCGTCCCGTACCGGTGCCGCACCTGGACGGGGAAGCCGGACCCGGCCGGCGTCGCCGAGGCCCCGGCCGCCGGCGCGCGGTTGGCCTGGTTGGCGCAGCCGGCGACCGCGGCCGCCGCGGCGGCGCCGCCGAGGGCGGACAGGAACTGGCGACGACGCATGAGCACTCCCCGATCGTGTTAGGTGAGCCTCACCTTAGACAGCATTGCGGGTCAGCCCGTCACCGCGTCCACGGGCGCGGCCAGGAAGTCGGCGAAGGGCTGGACGAACGCCGGTCGGGCGACGTTGGCGGCGTTGTGCGAGGCGCCGGGCAGGACGACGGCGCGGGCGCGCGGGACGGCGTCGGCCAGCGCGGCGCAGTGGGCCGCGAAGTAGTCCGCGCTCCGGCCGCCGGCGACGAGCAGCACCTCGGCGTCGATGCCGGCGTAGTCGCTCGCGGGGCCGCCGTGCTCGACGATCCGGCGGACCTCGGGCGGCACCGTGGGCAGCAGCTCGACGAACCGGCGGCCGACGGAGGTCCGCAGGAAGGCCCGCGTCATCAGCTCCGCGAGGGGGTACGGGAGCCGGGCGCCCAGCTCCTGCGGGTGCACGGCGCGGGCCATCACCGTCATCGCCCGCGCGTGCTGACCCCGCCGGACGGCCTCCTCGAAGGGCTCGAGGAACGCGAACGAGGGCTGGCCGTCGACGTGGAGGCCGGGGTCGTAGACGGCGATCCGGTCGAGCGGCAGCACCAGCCCGGCCTGCAGCGCGAGAAACCCGCCGCCGCTGTGCCCGAGCAGCCGGCGGGCGCCGGTGTGCGCGAGGACGGCCGCCAGGTCGGCCAGGTCCGTGGCCAGGGTCTCGGTGCCGTCCAGGGGGGCCGAGCCGGGGCGTCCGCGCCGGTCGTAGAGGTGCACGGTGCAGCGGGGAGCCAGGGCGGCGGCGAGCCGCTGGTACTCGCGCTGGCCGACCCCGCCGCCGTGCAGGACGACGACGCCGGGCCCGGTGCCGGTGGAGCGGACGGGGACCGGTGCCCCGTCGGACGAGCGGGTGGTGGACTCCTCCATCGGACCCTCCTCAGTGCGAACGTTGTTCGCAGTTTAGGCTGGGGACGTGCCCGGCACAAGACCCCCGACCCCCGCCGACCCCGACCCCGACCCCGCCCCCCGCCCCGGCGGCGACCCCGGCCCCGGCGCCTCCTCCCTGTGGACCCGGCCGGAGCGCGGCGCCCGCGGGCCCCGTCCCGAGCGCAGCCGCGAGGACATCGCCGCCGCCGCGGTCGCGCTCGCCGACGCCGGCGGGCTGTCCGCGGCGACCATGCGCGCCGTCGCCGCCGCCCTCGGCACCGCCGCCGCCTCCCTCTACCGCTACCTCGCCTCGCGCGACGACCTGCTGGACCTGATGGCGGACGCGGTGCTGGCGGAGCTGCCCCCGGCCGGCCCAGGTGGTCCGGACTGGCTCGAGGACCTCGTCGACGTCGGCCGCTCCCTCCTCGCGCTGCACCAACGGCACCCGTGGCTCCCGGAGGCCGGCCTGCGCGGTCGGACGCTGGGACCGCGCGGCACCGACCACGTCGAGCACTGCCTGCGGCTGATGGCCCCGGCGCCGGCCGGGTCGGCCGCGAAGATGGAGGCGGTCGCGCTGCTGACCGGGGTGGTCTCGCTCTTCGCCCGACCCGTGCCGGCCGACGCGCGGCCGCTGACCCCGGGCGAGCTCTTCGCCGTCGCCACGCCCGCGCGGCACCCGCAGCTGGTGGCCGCGCTCACCCGACCCACCCCGCCCGGGCCGCGCCCGGACCTGTTCGCGGACACCCTCCGCGGCGTGCTCCGCGGGCTGCTGGCCGGCGGCTGAGCCGGCGTCCGTCCCGAGCTCTCAGCCGGCCGGCGGACCGAGCCGGCGGGCCAGGTGCTCACCGGTCGGCCCCGCCCGGCGCCGGACCACGTCGGCGGGCGGGCCGGCGTCCACCAGCCGGCCCCCCGCGTCGCCCCCACCGGGCCCGAGGTCCAGCAGCCAGTCCGCGCCCAGCGCCACGGCCGCGTCGTGCTCGACGACAACCACGGTGCTGCCGGCGTCGACGAGGTCGTGCAGCAGCCGCAGCAGCCGCTCGACGTCGGCCGGGTGCAGCCCGGTGGTGGGCTCGTCGAGCAGGTAGAGGGTGCCGCTCAGCCGGGTCCGCTGCAGCTCGGTGGCCAGCTTGATCCGCTGCGCCTCGCCCCCGGACAGCTCGGTCGCGGGCTGGCCGAGCCGCAGGTAGCCCAGGCCGACGTCGCGCAGCGCCGTCAGCCCGCGGAGCGCGGCCGGGATGTCGTCGAGGGCCTCGACCGCCTCGTCGACGCTGAGGTCCAGCACGTCCGCCACGGTCCGGCCGCGCAGCGTGACCTCGAGGGTCTCCGCGGCGTAGCGGGAGCCGTGGCAGGTGGGGCAGGGGGAGTAGGTGCCCGGCAGGAAGAGCATCCGGACGGCCAGGAACCCCTCGCCGCGGCAGGTGGGGCAGCGGCCGGCGGCGACGTTGAAGGAGAAGCGGCTGGCCGTCCAGCGCCGGCGCCGCGCCTCGGGGGTGCGGGCGAAGGCGGTCCGGACGGCGTCGAACAGCCCGGTGTAGGTGGCGAGGTTCGAGCGTGGCGTCCGCCCGATCGGGCGCTGGTCCACCACGACCAGCCGGCGCACCTCCTCCAGGCCGCGGGTGCCGCGGACCGACCAGCCGGCCCCCGTGCCCTCCGGCTCGCCGACGGCCGGGTCCTCGTCGGCGGCGCCGTCCGCGGCCTCGTCCGGGCCGGGCTCCTCGTCCTCGGTCTCCGCGGGCAGCCCGAGGTGGTCGCGGACGACGTCGGCCAGCACGCCGGTGACCAGCGTCGACTTGCCGGCCCCGGACACCCCGGTCACCACCGTGAAGGTGCCCAGCGGCAGGGCGACGTCGAGGTCGACGAGGTTGTGCGCGGTGACGCCGTCGAGGCCGAGCCAGCCGCGGGGCGGGCGTGGCCGGTCGCGCAGGACGGGCCGGTGGTCGGGGTCGAGGAAGCGGCGGGTCGCCGAGGTCGGCACCTGCTGCAGCCCGTCGACGGGGCCGCTGTGCAGGACCCGGCCGCCCGCGGCGCCGGCGCCCGGCCCGACGTCGACCAGCCAGTCGGCGGTGCGCACCAGGTCGAGGTCGTGCTCCACCAGCAGCACAGTGTTCCCCGCATCGCGCAGGCCCAGCAGCACCGCGGCCAGCGCCTCGGTGTCGGCGGGGTGCAGGCCGGCGGAGGGCTCGTCGAGGACGTAGACGACGCCGAACAGGCCCGACCGCAGCTGGGTGGCCAGCCGGAGCCGCTGGAGCTCCCCGGCCGACAGCGTCGGGACCGCGCGGTCCAGCGCGAGGTAGCCGAGGCCGAGCTGCACGACGAGCTCGCTGCGGCCCAGCAGGTCGGCCAGCAGGAGGCCGGCGGCGCTGTCGGGGTCGCGGTCGGCCGCGGCGGCGCGCAGCACGGCGGTCAGGTCGGTCAGCGGCAGCCCGGCCAGGCCGGCGATGTCGTGGCCGGCGAAGGTGACGGCCAGCGCCTCCGGGCGGAGCCGACGCCCGCCGCAGACGGGGCAGGGGGTGGCGTCGAGGTAGCGGCGCAGCCCGCGGCGGACGGGGGCGGAGCGGGTGCCGGCGAAGGTCTCGAGCACGTAGGACCGCACGCTGGTCCACTTCCCCTGGTACGGGCGCTGGATCCGGCCGGGCTCGCGCTCGGCGTGCACGGTGACCACGGGCTGCTCGTCGGTGAAGAGGATCCACTGCCGGACGTCGGGGTCGAGCTCGCGCCAGGGCCGGTCGACGTCGTGGCCCAGCGCGGTGAGGATGTCGCGGAAGTTCTTGCCCAGCCAGGCCCCCGGCCAGGCGGCGACGGCGCCGTCGCGGATGCTCAGCGAGGGGTCGGGGACGACGGAGGCCTCGCTGACGTCGAACGTCACCCCGACCCCGGAGCAGCGGGGGCAGGCGCCGGCCGCCGTCGCGGTCGAGAAGGCGTCGGAGTCCAGCCGCTCCGCGCCCGGCGGGTACTGCCCGACGCGGGAGAACAGCATCCGCAGCGTGTTCGACAGCGTGGTCACCGTCCCGACCGACGAGCGCGAGGACCCGGCCGCGCGCTGCTGCTGCAGGGCGACCGCGGGCGGCAGCCCGGTCACCGAGCCCACCCGAGGCGCCCCGGCCTGCTGGATCAGCCGTCGGGCGTAGGGCGCCACCGACTCCAGGTAGCGGCGCTGGGCCTCGGCGAAGACGGTGCCGAAGGCCAGCGAGGACTTGCCGGAGCCCGAGATGCCGGTGAAGGCGACCACGGCGTCGCGGGGCAGCCGGACGTCGACGTCGCGCAGGTTGTGCTCGCGCGCGCCGCGGACGTCGATGACGGCGTCGGGCACCGCCCGCCCGGCGTCCGGCCCGCCGGCGGCGACGGGGCTCAGGGCGCGGTGCCCGTCGCCGGGACCCAGCCGAGCGCGGGGCCCAGCCGGGTGGCGATGTCGGTGAGGATCTGGACGTAGTCCTCGGGCTCGAAGCTGAAGGGCAGCGCGAAGGCCACCTCGTCGACCTCCCGGAAGCCGGCGTGGGCGTGCAGCTGCGCAGCGATCTCGGCCGACGTGCCCACCAGGTCGGCGGCGAACAGCAGCCGGCCCGGGCCCTGCGGCACCCCGACCCGGCCCTGTCGCGAGGCGGCGTAGCGGAGGTACTTCTCGCGCTGCGCGGGCGTGGCCGTGTCGGTCGGGATGACGACGAGGCCCTGGGAGACCCGGGCCGCGTCGCCGTCGGGGTGCGCGGCGCGGAAGGCCCGGACCTGGGTCTGCTGCAGGGCGGCGAAGTCGGTGGAGCCGTCCTCGGCCTTGATGACGCTGCTGGTCAGGAAGTTCATCCCGTGCTCGCCGGCCCAGCGCGCCGAGCGCAGGCTGGCGCCGCCGTACCAGAGCCGGCCGGCCAGGCCGGGGGAGTGCGGCTGCACGCGGTCGGAGAACACCTCGATCCCCTCCACGCCGCTGAAGTCGGTGGCCGGCTCGCCGCGGACCAGCCGGAGCAGCCGCTCGACCCGGCCGTAGCCGAAGTCCTCGCGGTCGGCCGTGTCGGGGTACAGCGCGTCCTTCACCCGGTCCCACTGCATCGGCGGGCCCACGCTGACGCCGGGGTTGAGCCGCCCGCCCGAGAGCAGGTCGACGGTGGCCAGGTCCTCGGCGAGCCGCAGCGGGTTCTCCCAGCCCAGCGGGATCACCGCGGTGCCCAGCGCGATCCGGCGGGTGCGCTGGCTGGCCGCCGCCAGCACGGCGACGGGGGAGGAGATGCCGTGCTGCAGGTGGCGGTGCCGCACCCAGGCGGAGTCGTAGCCGAGCTCCTCGCCCAGCGTGATGACGTCGAGCGTCGACTGGTGGCCCGGGCCCGGGTCGGCCGGGTCGAAAACGCCGATGGTGAGGAAGCCGAGGCTGCGGAGCGGCTGGCCGGGCAGGGGCACGGGAGGTCCTTCCGGGGTCAGTTGAGCCGGGAGACGGCGAAGAGCTCGGCGAGGCGGCCCTCGGGCAGGCCGGCGAGGGCGGCGTTGCCCGCGTTCCAGCCGCGCAGCATCTCCTCCAGCCCGTCGGCCTGGTGGCCGGTCTGGGAGGCGTGCGCGGTGAGCGCGGCGACCTTGCGGTCGAAGCGGTCGGTGATGTCGACGGCGTGCGGCAGCTCGGGGTGGCCCATCAGCCAGAGCTCGCTGACCTTCCACGGCTCCAGACCCTGCTCGACGAGCTCGGGCCACGCGAACCGGTTCTCGGCCGCGGGGTAGACGGCGCGCACCGTCGCCTCGCCGGCAGCCAGGTGGTCGGGGTGGGAGGCCTGCAGCCGCTGGTAGAGCCGCTGCGGGGACTGGGTGAGCACCCGCTGCGGGCGGACCCGGCGGATCACCTCGACGATGGCGCGCTGCAGCTCCCAGGAGGGCTCCAGCCAGCCGTCGCTCCAGCCGTCGAGGAAGCGCACGTCGGTGACGCCGAGCTCGGCCGAGGCGGCCTGCTGCTCGCGCTCGCGGATGGCGGGCATCTGGTCGCGCGGGGTGTCGTCGAAGCCGCCCTGCTCGCCGCGGGTGCACAGCAGCAGCGTCACCTCCACCCCGGCGGCCACCCAGCCGGCCAGCGTGCCGGCGGCGGCGAAGTCGGCGTCGTCCGGGTGCGCCGTGACCACGAGGGCCCGCTCCACCTCGGTGTCGGGCAGCGGCTCGGCCCAGGCGTAGGGGTTCGGGCGCGGGTCGGGCTGGTCGGTCACCCGCTCACCCTAGGCGGGCGGGCCGGACGACGGACGGCCCCGGGTGCGGGCACCCGGGGCCGTGCGCGCGGCGGGGTCAGCTCCGGCGGAGCGGGACGAACGCCCCCGGCTCGACGGTGACCACCTGGCCGGCGGCCGGGATGCCGAGGAAGATGCCCACGGACCAGGCCGAGGAGTAGAGCGTCCCGCCCTGCACCAGCAGGCCGCTGGGCATGGTCACCTGCGCGTAGCTGCGCTTGTGCGCGGCGCTGGGCTCGCGCTTGACGATCTGGCCCACCGTGGTCGGGTCGAAGCCGGCGGGCGGCGGGCCGTCCATCGGCGGCGCGCCCTCGAGCAGCTCGGAGACGAAGACGTTGCCCTTCCTGTCCACGGCCACGCCGGTCGGGGAGGTGAAGCCGCCGATCGTGTAGACGAGCTTCCCGCTCCTCGGGTCGACCTTGTAGACCCGGCCCTGGCCGCGGACCTCCGAGGTCAGCGCCGAGACGTAGAGCATCCCGTCGGGCCCGTAGGCCAGGCCGGTCGGCACCGAGTCGCAGCCCTTGCCGCTGGCGTTGTTGTTGGGTGCGTCGGCGCAGGCCCCGGTGGTCTGCGTCGGCGGCACGAAGAACGTCGACACCCTGCCCCGGCGGTCCACCTTGAGCACCGCGTTCGCCCCGGCGTCGGCCACCAGCAGGAAGCCGTTCCTGCTGCGGTCGCGCAGCAGGAAGTAGGGGTTGGAGAGGGCGTCGAGGGGGACGCCGTCCGGCCCGAACTGGGTCTGGCCGTCCGGGTTGGCCTTGAGCTCGTAGGCCGCCAGGTCGGCGAACTTCTTCGCCTTCCCGCCCGGCTTCGCGACCACGACGGCCGCACCGACGGCACCCGGAGCGGAGTCCGGGGCCGGGTCGCCGGTCGCCACGTAGATCTTGCCGCCGATCTTCACCACGCCCTGCGGGGTGGCGAGGCCGGAGACGACGACGGTCTTCGCGCCGGTGCGCGGGTTGACGCGGGTGATCTCACCGGAGTCGGACTCGGCCACGTAGAGCCGGCCGCCGTTCGACGAGACCTGGCGGGGGCCGTCCAGGCCCCGGGTGACGACGTCGACGGTGCCGGCGGGCGGAGCGGGGCGGCTGTCGGCCGAGGCCGGGGCCGACACCAGCGCGACGGCGCAGCTGGCGGCCGCCAGCACGACGAGCGGTCCGCTCCTCCTGGAGCGCTTCTTCCTGGCCGGCGTCTCGCTGGGCAGGACCTGATCGGATGGCGGCTGTTCGGACACGTTTCCCCCGGAGCTCGTGGTCCGCGTCGGCTCTGGCGCGGCACCGGCGACGCTAGCGGGGCCCTCCTGCCGCGCGCCAGGGTCGTGAAAAACTTGCCCGGAGGTCCCGTCGAGGGGTTCATCGGGCGCGATCCCGTCGCCGGAGACGGCATCGCGCACGCCGGGGACGGCACGCGTCGGCTTGACGTCCATTCGCACAGGTGTTCGATACTGGGGCATGGCCACCCGTGACAACCTGCTCTCCTCGGTCCTGCACGGGACGGCCTGGCGGGCGGCGGTCGAGCGGCGCTCGATCGAGGACGCGCTCGCCGAGCTGCGCGGCCTGGCCGCCGGGCGCGACGACGTGCTGGCCGAGGCGGCCGGGGTGACGGCCGGCTCGTGGATGGCCTGGCCCGAGGTGCGCGTCGGCCACGAGCTGGTGGTCGCGGGGCTGCTGGTGATGGCGGCGGAGCGGCTGGACTACGACCTGCTCGCCCACTGGGTCCGGGTCGGCTACGAGCGGGGCCTGCAGGCCCGCCGCCCCGTGCACGGCGACCCGCTCGGGAACGGGATCGACTGAGCCGGCGGCGGAGGCGTCTGCTTGGCTGGGGGCGTGCAGATCGATCTGAGCGGGCGCACCGCGCTGGTGACGGGCTCGAGCCAGGGCATCGGCCTGGCCATCGCGGCCGGGCTGGCCGGGGCCGGGGCCCGCGTGGGGGTGAACGGCCGCTCGACGGGGTCCGTCGGCCGCGCGGTGGCGGAGCTGCGCGAGCGGCTCCCCGACGCCGACCTCGTCGAGGTCGTCGCCGACGTGACCACCGACGAGGGCTGCGCCCAGGCCCTGGGGCTGCTGCCCGACGTCGACGTCCTGGTCAACAACCTGGGCGTCTACGGCGCCACCCCGGCGCTGGAGGTCGACGACGACGCCTGGCGCCGCTACTTCGAGGTGAACGTGCTCACCGCCGTGCGGCTGACCCGGGCCGTGCTGCCCGGGATGACCGCGCGCGGCTGGGGACGGGTGCTGAACATCGCGAGCGACTCCGCCGTCGTCATCCCGGTCGAGATGATCCACTACGGCGTCTCCAAGACCGCCCTGCTGGCCGCCTCCCGCGGCTTCGCCAAGGCGGCCGCCGGGACGGGCGTGACGGTCAACGCCGTCATCGCCGGCCCGACGCACACCGGCGGCGTCGAGGACTTCGTCCGCTCCCTGGTCGGCGACACGCTGCCCTGGGACGAGGCGCAGCGCGAGTTCATGCGCCGCCACCGCCCCCAGTCGCTGATCCAGCGGCTGATCGAACCCGAGGAGATCGCCCACATGGTCACCTATCTCGCGTCGCCGCTGGCGTCCGCGACCACCGGCGGCGCCCTGCGCGTCGACGGCGGCTACGTCGACGGGATCCTGCCGTGACCCTCGAGCCCGGGGTCCGGGCCGAGCTCCGCGTGCACACCCTCTCCACCGGCGCCGACGCGCTGGTGCTGTCCACCGACGTCCACGTCGAGGCGCCGAACTGGACGCCCGACGGGCGCTGGCTCGTCGTCAACGCCGACGGCCGCATCTACCGGGTCGCGCCGACGGGCGGCGAGCTGGAGCTCGTCGACACAGCCCCGCTCGACCAGCTCAACAACGACCACGTGCTGAGCCCGGACGGCCGGACGCTGTACCTGTCGTCGTCCTCGGACCGGCACCTCTACCGGGTGCCGCTGAGCGGCGGCCGGCCCGAGCGCGTCACCAACGACCGCGGCGAGGGCTTCTGGCACTTCCTGCACGGCGTCTCGCCCGACGGCGCGACGCTGGCCTACGTCGGGCTGGAGACCGCGGGCGGGGTGTGGGGCAGCGCCAGCAACATCTGGACGATCCCCGCGGAGGGCGGCGAGGACGTGCAGCTCACCCGCACGACCGCCCCCACCGACGGGCCGGAGTACAGCCCCGACGGCCGGTGGGTCTACTTCAACAGCGAGCTGCGTCCCGACGGCGAGCCGCCCGCGGCCCCCGGCCACGCCCAGGTCTTCCGGATGCGCCCCGACGGCACGGGGACCGAACAGCTGACCCACGACGAGGCGGTCAACTGGTTCCCGCACGTCTCGCCGGACGGCCGGACCGTCCTGGTGCTGAGCTTCCCGCCCGGCACCACCGGCCACCCCGGCGGCCGGGACGTGCGGCTGCGCACCATGGGCCCGGCGGGGGAGGACCTGCGCGACGTGCTGTCCTTCCGCGGCGGGCAGGGCACCGTCAACGTCAACAGCTGGGCCCCCGACTCCGACCGCTTCGCCTACGTCGCCTACCCGCAGGTCGGGACTTAGGTCCCTGGTGCACGACCGACCCGCCCGCTAGCGTCTGGCGCACACCGTGGTGGTCACGACCGCCCGCCAGTCCCGGTCGACGACGGGGGATCCACCGTCGGACGCATGGACGGGACGACCGCGGCGCTCGGGGACAAACGTCAGGGTCCGCGCGCGCCGTCGGCCCTGGGCCCGCGCCGGGCCCGGGGCCCGGCCGTCGCCAGCCCGCACCCTGAGCCGAGCTCGCACTCTGAGCAGATTCCGCTGCCTGAGCCTGTCGAAGGCCTGCTGCCAGATCGACCCCCGCTGCCTGAGCCTGTCGAAGGCCCGCTGCCCAGATCGACCCCCGCTGCCTGAGCCTGTCCAAGGCCTCCGCTGCTGGCCCTTCGACGAGCTCAGGGAGCGGTGGGCGGCCCTTCGACGGGCTCAAGGAGCGGGGTGTCCGCTCAGGGGCCCGCGGTGGCGGCCAGCACGACGAGCAGCGGGACGAGCCGCTCGGCCGGCACCTGGTGCTGGCCCCGGGTGGTGACCCGCAGCCAGCCGCCCGCCACCAGCTGGCGCAGGTGGTGGTAGATCTGCCCCGTGGTGCCCAGGCCCTCGGCGTGCGCCAGCTCGGCGGCGGTGCGGGCGCGGCCGGTGGCCACCAGCTGCAGGATCTGCATCCGCGACGGGTGCCCGAGGGCCGCCAGGGCCGGAACCGAGACCGCCCAGTCGGTGCCCGTCAGGTCCTCGGCGGACCGGGTGATCTGCCAGGACACGGGGCCGCCCTCGGCGTCGGCCGCGGTGCCCCCGAAGGCGACGGCCCCGGCCAGCCCCTGCGCGCGGAGGGCCTCCAGCAACCAGAAGGTCCCGGCCGACGGCTCCGCGTCGGGCGCGGGACGGGCGCCCTCGTCGGCGCCGAGACGCGCCTCCAGCCGGCGGACCCGCTCCTGCAGGTCGGCCAGCACCTCGTCCGTCGGGTCCACCGGGCCTCCTGCGGGGATCACGTGATGACGTCAGGACGTTAGCAGCCGGGCCCGGACGTGCGGAGGGCCGGCGCACCCCAGGTGCGCCGGCCCTCCGGTCCCTCAGCCCGCCGGGGCGGGGTCGTGCTCGTGGCCTACTTCTGGAAGCCGATGTTCTCCCACTGCGGGCTGCTCAGGCCGAAGGCGCCGTAGTTGGCGAGCTTGGCCTTGGTCGCGATGAGCTCGGGGCGCTGGTACAGCGGCACGATGCCCACGCTGGTCCACAGCTGCTCGGCGACCTGGTTGGCCTGGTCGATCCGCGCGGCCGGGTCGGTCTGCTTGCTGATCTCGGTGATGAGCTTGTCCGTCTCCGGCAGCGAGACCTGCTGGTAGTTGCTCTCCGAGCCCGTGCCGTACAGCTGGTTGATGTTGGCGAACGGGAACGGGGTGCCGATCCAGGTGAAGGCGATCAGCTCGAAGGACTTGCTGGACAGCGTCGTGTTGAACTCGTCGGCCGGCACGTTGACGATGTCGACCTTGGCGCCGATCTCCTTGAGCTGGTTCTGCGTCTGCAGCGCCTCGTTCTGGGAGGCGGGGACGCCGTCGAGGGCGGAGAACTTGACCTCGAGCTTCTTGCCGTCCTTCTCGCGGATGCCGTCGGAGCCGGCGACCCAGCCCAGGCCCTCGAGGTCGGACTTGGCGGCCTCGACGTTGTAGTCGATGCCCGTCTTCTGGCCCATGTCCACGTAGCCCTGCTGGTTGGACAGGATGATCCCGTTGTTCAGCTGGGTGACCGGCCAGTCGATGCCCGCGAGGTCGGAGGCGCCGATGGACGCCCGGTCCAGACCCTTGACCAGGGCCTGGCGGACCTTCTCGTCCTTCAGCACGCCGGCCTTGGAGTTGAAGGTGATGTGGCGCCAGTTGGGGCCGGCGGCCTTGCGCACGGCGCCGTCGGCGACACCGGAGGCCAGCTGGAAGCCGTTCGGGTCGGGCCCGATGTCGAAGGCGTCGATCTCACCGTTGACGAAGGCGTTCGGGGTGGCGTCGGTGGCGATGGTGCGCCAGGTGATCTTGTCCAGCAGCGGCTTGTCGCCCCACCACTTGTCGTTCGGGACGACGGTGATCGTCTTCTGCGTCTTGTCCTCGGCGTCGACCTTGAACGGGCCCGAGAGCCAGTCGTTGTCGAGGTCGGACCAGCCGTCGTTGAAGGTCTTCGCGTCCTTGACGCTCTCGGCCTTCAGCGGGCCGGAGAGCGGGGAGGCCCAGTCCGGGTAGGCCTGGGTGAAGGTGACCGTCACGTCGAACTTGTCGGCGCCGGAGGTGACGCTGGCGATCTTGTCGAAGCCGTCGGTCGAGGCGCAGCGGAAGTCCTTGTCCTTGCCGTTGCACGCCTCCCAGGTGGCCTTGATGTCGTCGACGTCGATGGCGGAGCCGTCGCCCCACACGGCCTGCGGGTTCAGCTTCAGGTTGATCGTCGTCGGGTCGTCGGAGACGACGTCGGCCGCGGTCAGGAACGCCGGGTTCGGGGTGTAGGCACCCTTGGCGTCGAAGTTGAAGTACCCGGGCAGGAAGGTGTTGCGGATGCCCGTCAGCTCGTTGTTGTTGCCGTCGATCTGGAGCGGGTTCCAGTTGGTGCCGAGGTCGCTCACGGCCAGCCGGAGCTCACCGCCCTGCGCGAGGCTGCCGCGGTCCTGGGCGTTGATGTCCTGGGCGGTGACCGGCGCGATGCTCGGCTGGTCGGTGGCGTCGCCCGCCGGGTCGTTCGACGAGCCGGAACCGCAGGCGGCGAGCGCGAGCGCGCCCAGCAGCAGCGGTGCCGCAAAGATCTTGCGTGACTTCACTGTTCCTCCATGAGATCTGGCGGTCGACTCGTGGCCGACCGCGCATCAAACTCTGTACGGACGAGGGCTCGATCTGGCGCTCCCACGCCCGAGGTTGCGTCAACTGTGCCTTCTGCGTGCAACAGCCGTGTTACCGGTCGTCCCCCTCCGGAGGGACCGGCGCGGTCACCGGCTGCACGACGCGGACCTCCTCGTTGTAGTGGCAGGCGGACGTGTGGTCGGGTCGGCCGATCTCGTAGAGGTCGGGCACGACGTCGGTGCAGCGGCTGCGCTCGGCCTCGCCGAGCGTCGCGAACCGCTGGCACCGGGTGCGGAACCGGCATCCGCTGGGCGGGTTCGCCGGGCTCGGCAGGTCACCGGTGAGGATGATCCGCCGCCGGCTCCGCTCGGCCTTCGGGTCGGGGATCGGGATGGCCGAGAGCAGCGCCTGGGTGTAGGGGTGCGTCGGGTGGTCGTAGACGTCGTCCACCTCGCCGATCTCGACGATCTTGCCCAGGTACATCACCGCGACCCGGTCGGCGATGTGCCGGATCACGGCCAGGTCGTGGGCGACGAAGAGGTAGGACAGCGACAGCTTGGCCTTGAGCTCGTCCAGCAGGTTGATGACGCCGGCCTGGATGGAGACGTCGAGCGCCGACACCGGCTCGTCCAGGACGATCAGCTTCGGCTCCAGGGCGAGCGCCCGGGCGATGCCGATCCGCTGCCGCTGCCCGCCGGAGAACTGGCCGGGGTAGCGGCTGGCGTGCGAGGGCTCCAGCCCGACGAGCCGGAGCAGCTCGGCCACCCGCCGCTCGATCTCGGCCGGCGGCACCTTGAAGACGCCCATCGGCTCCGCGATGAGGTCGAAGACCGGCATCCGCGGGTCGAGGGAGGCCATCGGGTCCTGGAAGACGACCTGCAGGTCGCGGCGCATCTGGCGTCGCTCGGCGTTCCCCAGCTGGCCGGTGTCGCGGCCCAGCACCACCACGCGGCCCTCGGTCGGGGCCTTGAGGTTCAGCACCTCCAGCAGGGTCGAGCTCTTGCCGCAGCCGGACTCGCCGACCAGGCCCAGCGTCTCGCCCTCCTTGATCTCGAGGTCGATGCCGTCGACGGCGTGCACGGTGCCGATCCGGCGTCGGTAGATCGCGCCCTTCATCAGCGGGTAGTGCCGCTTCATGCCCTCCAGCTGCAGCACCGTCGAGCGCTCCTCGCGGGGCACCCGCTCCAGCGGCGAGTGCGCCGGCGCGGGGGTCGGGAAGATGTCGTCGTAGCCCAGGTCGCCCGCGGCGACCTTGCCGACGTGGATGCAGGCGGCGACGTGCGACGGGTGCTCGGTGGGCACCAGCGGCGGCTCGGCCTCCAGGCACTCCGGGGTGGAGAGCGGGCAGCGGGGCTCGAAGGGGCACCCCGGCGGCAGGTCCACCACCGACGGCGGGTTCCCCTCCAGGGTGGCGAGCGCCTTCTTCTCGGTCGCGTCCAGCCGGGGCACCGCGCCCAGGAGGCCGATCGTGTAGGGCATCCGCGGGCTGTAGAAGATCTCGTCGACGCTGCCCTGCTCGACGGGCCGGCCGGCGTACATCACCGTCACCTGGTCGGCGATGCCGGCGACCACGCCCAGGTCGTGGGTGATCATGATCATCGCGGCGCCGGTCTCGCGCTGCGCGGTCTTCAGCACCTCGAGCACCTGGGCCTGGATGGTGACGTCGAGGGCGGTCGTCGGCTCGTCGGCGATGATCACGTCCGGGTCGTTGGCGATGGACATCGCGATCATGGCGCGCTGCCGCATGCCGCCGGAGAACTCGTGCGGGAACGAGCGCACCCGCACCTGCGGGTTGGGGATGCCGACGAGGTCGAGCAGCTCGACGGCCCGCTTGGTCGCCGCCGCCCGGGACACGTCGTGGTGGGTCTGGATCGCCTCGACGATCTGGTCGCCGATCGTGTAGACCGGCGTCAGGGCCGAGAGCGGGTCCTGGAAGATCATCGCCAGCGACTCCCCGCGCAGCCGCGACATCTTCTCGTCGCTGCGGCCGAGCAGCTCGTCGCCGTGCAGCTTGACCGAGCCGGTGATCTTGGCGCTGGCCGGGTGCAGGCCCATGATCGCCATCGACGTCACGGACTTGCCGGAGCCGGACTCCCCGACGATGGCCAGGGTCTCCCCGGCCGCGAGGTCGAAGCTGAGCCCGCGGACGGCCTGCACGGGGCCGGCCTCGCTGGGGAAGGTGACGTGCAGGTCCTGCACGCTCAGGACGGTGCCGGACGCCGTCCGGCGGACCTTGCCCGGTCCGGCGGGCGTGGTCGCGGTGGTGCTCATCGGGCGGTTCCTCCGGAGGCCGAGTTGGGGTCGAGGGCGTCGCGCAGTCCGTCGCCCACGGCGTTCACGCACAGGACGACGGCGACGGCGGGGCTGACGAACAGCCAGGGGAAGCTGTTGACCTGCCGCGCGCCCTCGCCGAGCAGGGTGCCCAGCGAGGTGTCGGGCGGCTGCACCCCGAAGCCGAAGAAGGACAGCCCGGTCTCGGCGAGGATGGCCGCGCTGACGTTCAGGGTGGCGTCGATGATCAGCAGCGAGGAGATGTTCGGCAGCACGTGCCGGACGATCGTCTTGGGGGCCGAGAGGCCCATGAAGCGCGCGGCCTGGACGTACTCGCGCTCCTTGATCGACATGCTGAGGCTGCGCACCACGCGGGAGGCGAGCATCCAGCCGAAGGCGGCCAGCAGGACGACCAGCAGCAGCCAGGAGTTGGGGCCCTTCGGGCCGCTGGTGGTGAGCACGGCGATCAGCAGGAACGACGGGACCACGAGCAGCAGGTCGACGACCCAGAGGGCGATCCGCTCGAACCAGCCGCCGAAGTAGGCGGCGAACGAGCCGACGATCGCGGCGATGCCGGTGGACAGGATGGCCACCAGGAAACCGATCAGCAGCGACTTGCGCAGCCCGCGCAGGGTGAGCGCCAGCATGTCCCGGCCGCTCTGCGTGCTGCCCAGCGGGTGCCGGTCGCTCGGCGGCTTGAGGTAGGCCTGCCGGTCGACCTCGTCGTAGGCCCAGTTCGAGAGGTAGGGCCCGACCAGGGCGAGCACGACGAAGACCACCAGGAGCGCCAGCCCCACGACGGCGGACTTGTTGCGGAGGAACCGGCGCAGGATCAGCCGGCTGCGGGAGAGCCGCTTGCCGGTGTCCACCGGCTCGACCGGCCCGTCGCCCAGCGGCTGCTCGTCGGCGACCTCGAGGAGGTTCTGACCCATGGGGATCTCCTAGCTCAGCCGCACGCGCGGGTCGAGGATGGCCACGGCGATGTCGGACAGGACGGCGCCGACCAGCACGCACGCCCCGCTGAACGCGACCACGGCCACCGTGCCGTTGACGTCCTGGCCGGTGATGGTGGAGACGCCGTACTCGCCCATCCCGTGGAAGGAGAACATGATCTCCATGAAGGTGGCGCCGGTGAACAGCGTCGCGATGCTGAAGGCGAAGTAGGTGCCCGTCGGGATCAGCGACGTGCGCAGCGCGTGCTTCATCACCGCGCGCGAGCGGCGCAGGCCCTTCGCCCGGGCCGTCCGGACGAAGTCCGAGCCGAGGGCGTCGAGCATGAGGTTGCGCTGGATGCGGCTGAAGAAGGCGGCGTTGATGAGCGTCAGGGCGATCGTGGGCAGCACCAGGTGCTGGGCCCGGTCGACGAAGGCGGCCCCGAAGTAGTCGCCGCGGTCACCGGTCTCGCCGACGAACTCGAAGAGCCGCAGCCCGGTGCCGTTGTTGACCTTGGTGGCCAGCACCTGCAGGGCGCTGGCGATGACGAAGGACGGCACCGAGAGGATGAACAGCGAGCCCAGCGTCGAGAAGCGGTCCGACGGCTTGTACTGCCGGGTGGCGGTCCAGGCGCCGAGCAGCACCCCGACGAGGGTGCCGAGCAGGGAGCCCAGCGTGATCAGCCGGATGCTCACCCAGATCCGCCGGCCGACCTCGTCGACGACCTCGCCGCCCTTGGGCGCCTCGCCCCAGTCCCAGTGCAGGACGACGCCCTTCAGCCACACCCAGTACCGCTCGAGCAGCGGCACCTGGTCGCTGAGGTTGCGGAGCCGGAGGTTGCTCTCGATCGCGACGGGGTCCAGCGGCGGGTTGACGAGCTCGTAGAGCCGTCGGGGCTGGAGCTGGCTGGCCGCCAGCAGGTAGCTGAGGCTCACCGCGATGAAGAGCAGGACGACGTAGTTCAGGAGTCGTCGCGCGACGTACGCACCCAAGAGGTAACTGCCTCTCTCACCTTGTTCGGGGAGCGGCGTTCCCCCCGGTCGTTCTCGTGACTCTAGCCGCGAACTGTTGCGACGACGTCACGCCCGGCCTGCGCGCGACGCGGAGAGAACATAGCCGAGCGAAGCAGGAGCGTGCTCAGATCCAGCTGCGGAACCACATCCGGGACAGCCAGGCGGGGTAGGGCAGCAGCGTGTCGGTGAGGATCGGGTAGAGGTAGGCGAAGTTCGCCGCGACCAGGGCGACGAAGGCGCCGACGACGATCGCGCCCACCATCCGCCGGTCGCCGGCGTCCCGCGGGCCGAGGACCCGGCCCAGGCACAGGGCGACCGCCATCACCGAGAAGGGGATGATCGCGATCGCGTAGAAGTAGAACAGCGGACGCGTGTCGTGGCTGAACCACGGCAGCCAGGCGGCGAGGACGCCGACGACGGGGATGCCGAAGCGCCAGTCGCGACCGCCGACCCACAGCAGCACCGCGGCGCCGAGGGCGAAGACCGCCGCCCACCACAGCACCGGCGTCCCCATCCCGCTGATCACCCGGATGCAGTTGTCGGGGCCGAGGCAGCCGTCGGTGCCCGGCGTGATGCCGTTGACGGCGTCGATCCCGATCGGGCGGGCGACCACCAGCCAGCCGGCCGGGTCGGCGCGGTAGGCGTGGGTGGCGGAGTTGATGAAGCTGCCGGTGTGGAAGGCGTAGATGTCGCGCTGGTACTGCAGCAGCGAGGCCAGGCCGTCGCCGAGCAGCCGCGTCGAGAGCGCGTCGGGGTGCTGGGCGCCCCACTGCCGGTCGTAGCCGCCGCTGGTCGCGAGCCAGCCGGCCCAGGTCCCGACGTAGACGAGGGCGCTCAGCACCACGAGGGAGACGAAGGCGGGCACCCCGTCGCGCAGCACGGCCGTCGGGGCGCGCCAGCCGGCCCCGGCCAGCCGCCGGGCGCCGACGTCCCAGGCCAGCGAGAGCAGCGCGAAGGCCGCGAGCAGGTAGATCGCGTTCCACTTCGAGCCGAGGGCCAGGCCGAAGCAGACCCCGGCGGCGATCCGCCAGGGGCGCACCAGCAGGAGCGGCCCGTAGCGGCCGCCGAGGTCGGGCAGCCCGCGGTCCTCGAGGTGGTCGGCGAGCCGGGCCCGCATCCAGTCCCGGTCGGCGGCCAGGCAGGCCACCGCGGCGACGACGAAGAAGGCCAGGAAGATGTCCAGCAGGGCGGTCCGCGCCATGACGAAGGCGAGGCCGTCGAAGGTCAGCAGCAGGCCGGCGATCCCGCCCACCAGCGTCGAGCGCGAGACGCGGCGGACCAGCCGGATGGTCACCACGACCAGCAGCGTCCCGAAGACCAGCGAGGCGAATCGCCAGCCGAAGGCGTTCATGCCGAACAGCTGCTCCCCGCCCGCGATCAGCCACTTGCCGACCGGCGGGTGCACGATGAACGACGGCGACTCGAGCATGACGTCGGGCGTGCCGCCGGTGACCGAGGCGTCGGCGCCGGACGGCCAGCTGCGCTCGTAGCCGTGCCGGAGCAGCGAGTAGGCGTCCTTGGCGTAGTACGTCTCGTCGAAGACGAGCTTGTTCGGGTAGCCCAGCCCCACCACCCGCAGGCCGAACGCGATGCCGGCGATCACCAGGGTGACGAGCCAGCCCGTCAGCCGGTCGGCCGGCAGCGGGTCGCGCAGCCGCTCCCGCGTCGTCGGGGGTCGCGGGACGGGGGGCGGGGTGCTGCGAGGGGAGTCGAGGACGGGCGTCATGTGCTCGACCGCGGCTACCTGCTCGGTCACCGGGCCATCCTAGGTGTGACGTCTGGGACGCTGGGGGGATGAGCGCAGCGGGTGGGGTCGCGTCCGGGGTGGTCGTGCTGGCCGGGACGCCGATCGGCGACGTGTCCGACGCCTCGCCCCGGCTGCGCCGCGAGCTGGTCGGCGCCGACGTCATCGCCGCCGAGGACACCCGCCGGCTGCGCGGGCTGCTGCAGCGCCTGGAGCTGACGACGCAGGCCCGGGTCGTCTCCTACTTCGAGGGCAACGAGGTGCAGCGCACCCCCGAGCTGCTGGCCGCGCTGGCCGAGGGCGCCCGGGTGCTGCTGGTCACCGACGCCGGGATGCCGTCGGTCTCCGACCCGGGCTACCGGCTGGTCGCGGCCGCCGTCGAGGCCGGGTTCGGCGTCACCGCGGTGCCCGGGCCCTCCGCGGTGCTCACCGCGCTGGCCGTCTCCGGGCTGCCCGTCGACCGCTTCTGCTTCGAGGGCTTCCTGCCGCGCAAGCCGGGCGAGCGGGGCCGCCGGCTGGCCGAGCTGGCGGCCGAGCCGCGGACGCTGGTCTTCTTCGAGGCCCCGCACCGGACGGCCGAGGCCCTCGCCGCGCTGGC
The DNA here is from genome assembly GCF_017876495.1 of Microlunatus capsulatus. Lineage (NCBI taxonomy): Bacteria > Bacillati > Actinomycetota > Actinomycetes > Propionibacteriales > Propionibacteriaceae > Microlunatus > Microlunatus capsulatus. The sequence continues at coordinate 3,277,368 of NZ_JAGIOB010000001.1, forward strand.
GGAGGCCTTCGGCGGCGACCGGCCGGGAGCGGTCTGCCGCGAGCTGACCAAGACCTACGAGGAGGTCGTCCGCGGCCCGCTGGACGAGCTCGTCGCGTGGGCCCAGCACGAGGTGCGCGGCGAGGTGACGCTGGTGGTCGCGGGCGCGCCCGTCGTCGTCGCCGACCTCGGCTCCGCGGCCGCCGAGGTGCTCGCGCTCGTCGCGGGCGGCACCCGGCTGAAGCCCGCGGTGGCCGCGATCGCCGCCGAGACGGGGCTGGCCAAGAACGCGTTGTACGAGGTCGCCCTGAAACGGCAGACGCAGTCGGGCTGACGGGCCCGGTCGGGGCCGGTGGGAGCGACTGCGTCTGCAGATCCAGGGACCTGGGAGGCTGACCCCGTGGACCTGCCCGCCCCGCCCGACCCGCTGCCGCACCCCGTCGTCGACACCCACTGCCACCTGGACGCGACCCAGGAGCTCTCCGGCCTCGAGCCCGCCGACGCGCTGGCCCGGGCCGCCGCCGTCGGCGTCCCCCGGGTGGTCCAGGTGGGCTGCGACGTCCCCAGCTCGGCCTGGGCCGTCGAGGCCGCCGGCCGGCTGCCGGGGGTCGTGGCCGCCGTGGCCCTGCACCCCAACGACGCCGCGCGGCTGGGCGACGGGCTGGCGGACGGCCTGGAGGCCATCGCCGCGCTGGCGGGGCGGCCCGGCGTCCGGGCGGTGGGGGAGACCGGGCTCGACTTCTTCCGGACCCCCGACGCCGCCGGCCAGGCGCGGCAGCGGGAGGCCTTCGCCGCGCACATCGCGCTGGCGCACGCGCACGACCTGACGCTGGTCATCCACGACCGCGACGCGCACGCGGCGGTCCTCGACGTCCTCGACGCCGAGGGGGTGCCCGACCGGGTGGTCATGCACTGCTTCTCCGGCGACGCCGCCTTCGCCCGCGCCTGCCTCGACCGCGGCGCCCACCTCTCCTTCGCCGGACCGGTCACCTTCAAGCCCAACCACCACCTGCGCGAGGCCCTGGCCCTCACCCCGGCCGACCGGCTGCTGACCGAGACCGACGCCCCGTACCTGACGCCGGTCCCGCTGCGCGGCCGGCCCAACGCCTCCTACCTCGTGCCGCACACGGTCCGCTTCCTCGCCGACCAGCTCGCCACTGACCTGGCCGGGCTCTGCGCCCGGCTGGACGCCAACGCCGAGGCGGCCTTCGGCGGGGCCTGGTAGCGGTGGAGCTCGCGGAGGCGCTGCGCCGGCGGCGGATGGTCCGCCGCTACGACCCCGACCGGCCGGTGGAGCCGGCCGCGCTCGAGGCCGTGCTGGCCGCGGCGCTGCGGACGCCCTCGGCCGGCTTCACCCAGGGCGTCTCGCTGCTCGTGCTGGCCACCGCCGAGGACCGCGACGCCTTCTGGGCCGCGTCCACCCCGGCCGACGCCGACCCCGACCGGCCCAGCCGCTGGCTCGCCGGGATGCGGACCGCGCCCGTGCTCGTCCTGCTGTGGACCAGCCGGGAGGCCTACCTCGACCGCTACGCCCAGCCCGACAAGGGCTGGTCCGACCGGGATCCGGGACGCTGGTCGGCGCCCTACTGGTTCGTCGACGCCGGGATGGTCGCCCTGGCCGGGCTGCTGGCGGCGGTCGACGCCGGGCTGGGCGCCTGCTTCTTCGGCGTGCCGGCCGAGCGGACGGCCGCCGTCCGGGCGGCGTTCGGGGTGCCCGAGGACCAGCTGGGCGTCGGCGTGCTGAGCCTGGGGCACCCGGCCCCGGACGCCCGCCCCGGCGGCTCGGCGGCCCGCCGGCCGCGTCGGCCTGCGGCGGAGCTGGTGCACCGGGGGCGCTGGTCCACGGGTCCGCTCCCCCCGGAGCGACCCGGCCCGTAGCAGCCCGCCCCGGCCCGGGCGCGGATTTCGCGTCGTGTCGAGGTGCCCGTTACTATTCCGTGACCGTTTCTCGGGGACCGGCTTCTGCGCTGCGCCCTGATGTCACCGAGGTCCGCGCCCGCGGACCACCTCCAGGAGTGCTGTGCGCAAGATCATCCCCGTCGTCGCCGCTGGCGCCGCTCTGGCCGTGGCCGGGACGTCCGTCGGCTGGGCCGCCCTGAACAAGGACGTCACCCTGTCGGTCGACGGCTCGCCGACGACCGTGACCACCACCGCCGGGACCGTGGGCGAGCTCCTGCAGGACCAGGGCATCGCCGTCACCAGCCGCGACATCGTCGCCCCCGACGCGTCGGCCAAGGTGACCGACGGCACCCGGGTGGCCGTCCAGTTCGCCCGCCAGGTGACCTTCACCGTCGACGGTGAGAAGAAGACCGTCTGGACCACCGCCACCAGCCTCGACCAGGCCCTGGGCGCGCTCGGCGTCAACACCACCGGCGCCGACCTGTCGACGAGCCGCAGCGCGAGCATCGGCCGCGAGGGCCTGGCCGTCGACGTCGACACCCTGAAGACCGTCACGGTCGACGCCGCCGGGAAGAAGCGCCAGGTCAAGACGACGGGCACCACCGTCGCCGACGTCCTGGCCGCGGCCGGGATCAAGGCCGACCGCGACGACAAGCTCAGCGCCGACGCCGACGAGGCCGTCGAGGACGGGGACACCCTGACCTGGACCCAGGTCGACGTGAGCAAGGAGACCAAGAAGCAGGACGTCGCCTTCGGCACCGTCCGCCGGGAGTCCGGCTCGCTGCTGCGCGGCACCACGAAGGTGGACACCGCCGGCGAGCAGGGCACCCGCACCCTCACCTACCGCGTCGTCCGCGAGAACGGCGAGGTGACCGGGCGCACCAAGATCTCCAGCAAGGTCACCGACGCCCCGCGCGACCGCGTCCTGCTGGTCGGCACCAAGGCGCCGCCGGCCCCGAAGCCCTCCACCGGATCGTCCTCGTCCTCGTCCTCCGACGACGCCGACGACTCGTCCAGCTCCTCGAGCTCGTCCGGCTCGTCGGCCCCCAGCGTCGCCTCGGGCGGCGTTTGGGACCGCCTCGCGCAGTGCGAGTCCGGCGGCAACTGGGCCATCAACACCGGCAACGGCTTCTACGGCGGCCTGCAGTTCACGCTGAGCACCTGGCGCGCGAACGGCGGCTCCGGCATGCCGAACAACGCCAGCCGCGAGCAGCAGATCGCCGTGGCCAAGAAGGTCCAGGCCTCGCAGGGCTGGGGCGCCTGGCCCGCCTGCACGTCGAAGCTGGGCATCCGCTGAGCCTCCTCGACCCGACGGCGGTCCGCCGGATCGCCTCCGGTCTGGACCTGCGGCCCACCAAGCAGAAGGGCCAGAACTTCGTCACCGACGCCAACACCGTGCGGCGCATCGTCGCCGCCTCCGGGGTGGGTGCCGCGGACGTCGTGCTGGAGATCGGGCCGGGCCTGGGGTCGCTGACCCTGGGCCTGCTCGAGGCCGCCGAGGCCGTCGTCGCCGTCGAGATCGACGAGCTGCTGGCCGGCGCCCTGCCGGGCACGGTGGCCGAGCGGATGCCCGGGCGGGCCGACGCGCTGACCGTGGTCACCGCCGACGCGCTCCGGGTCACCACGCTGCCGCAGGACCCGACCGTCGTCGTGGCGAACCTGCCCTACAACGTCTCGGTGCCGGTGCTGCTGCACCTGCTCGCCACCTTCCCGAGCTGGCGGCGCGGCCTGGTCATGGTGCAGCTCGAGGTCGCGGACCGGCTGGTGGCCGGTCCGGGCTCCAAGATCTACGGCGTGCCCTCGGTCAAGATGGCCTGGTACGCCGCCGCCACCCGGGTGGGGACGGTGCCGCCCAGCGTCTTCTGGCCGGTGCCCAACGTCGAGTCCGGCCTGGTGCAGATCGTCCGCCGGGAGGCGCCGGTCACTACGGCCACCCGCGAGCAGGTCTTCGCCGTCGTCGACGCCGCCTTCGCCCAGCGCCGCAAGATGCTCCGCTCCGCGCTCTCCGGCCTCGTCGGCAGCTCGGCCGCGGCCAGCGAGGTGCTGGTCGCCGCCGACGTCGACCCGCAGGCCCGCGGCGAGATGCTCGAGGTGGCCGACTTCGCCCGGATCGCCGAGCAGCTCGACCGCGCCGGGCTCGCCGGGGACGTCCAGGCCTGAGCCCAGGGGCGGGTGGCCCGGCGGCACGCCGTAGCCTCGCTCCGTGGCCTCACCTCTCCCGCCGACCCCTGTCGGAGTACGGGTCCGTGTGCCCGCCAAGATCAACCTCGCGCTCAAGGTCGGCGGCCGGCGCCCCGACGGGTACCACCCGCTGGCCACCGTCTACCACGCCGTCTCCCTCTACGACGAGGTCGAGGCGGTCTGGGCCGAGCCCGACGAGTTCGACGTCCAGGTCACCGGCGAGGGGGCCGACCAGGTCCCGCTCGACGACTCCAACCTGGCCCTGCGCGCCGCCCGGCTGCTGGCCCGCACGCACGGGCCCTACGACTCCCTGGGTGCCAGCCTGAGCATCCGCAAGGCCATCCCGGTGGCCGCCGGGCTGGCCGGCGGGTCCTCCAACGGCGCCGCGGCGCTGCTGGCCTGCTCGGTGCTGTGGGACCTCGACGTCTCCCCGGAGGCGCTGCGCGAGCTGGCGGCCGAGCTGGGCAGCGACGTGCCCTTCGCGCTCCTCGGCGGCACCGCGCTGGGCAGCGGCCGCGGCGAGGAGGTCGTGCCGGCCCTGGCCCGCGGCACCTACCACTGGGTGCTGGCCTTCGGCCACCACGGGCTGTCCACGCCCGCCGTCTACGGCCGCTTCGACGAGCTGACGCCCGACGCCGCGGCGCCCGAGGTGCCCGACGACCTGATGGGCGCCCTCCGCAGCGGCGACCCGGCCCTGCTGGGGGCGGCGCTCAGCAACGACCTGCAGGACGCCGCTCTCGACCTGCAGCCCCGGCTGCGGCAGGTGCTCGAGGCCGGCCTGGAGTACGGGGCCGTCGGCGCCGTCGTCTCCGGGTCCGGGCCCACCTGCGCCTTCCTCGCCGCCGGCGAGGCCGCGGCCATCGACCTCGCCGTCGCCCTCAGCGCCGACGGCGTCTGCCGGGAGGTCCGCCGGGTGAGCGGGCCCGTGGTCGGCGCCCGCGTCCTCGCCTAGCCCCCCGGACCGGCCGTCCGGCAGGCGTCCTCCCGTGGCGCGCGGCGGCCGCGGTCGCCTACCGTTCGGCGCATGAGCGCCCCCGCCGCCCCCGCCCTCGTCCGCCGGCTGGTGGCGCGCGACCCCGACGAGCCGCACCGGGTCGCCACCCCGCTCGAGCTGCTCACCGACCTCTGCTTCGTCGTGGCCATCGCCGCCGCGGCGACCCAGCTGCACCACGCCGTCGTCGAGGACCACGTCGTCGCCGGGGTGACCGGCTTCCTCATGGCCTTCTTCGCCATCTGGTGGGCCTGGCTGAACTTCACCTGGTTCGCCTCGGCCTACGACAACGACGACGTCGTCTACCGGCTGCTGACCATCGTGCAGATCCTCGGGGTGCTGGTGCTCGCGGCCGGCATCCCGCTGGTCTTCGAGGGTCACTTCACCGTCGTCGTGCTCGGCTACGTGGTGATGCGGGTCGCGCTGGTGCTCCAGTGGCTGCGGGCGGCGCAGCAGGACCCGGCCCACCGGACGACGAACCGCCGCTACGCCCTGGGCATCGTCGTCGTCCAGCTCGGCTGGGTGGCCTTCATCCCGCTGGCGGAGCTGGAGGTCCTGCGCGTGCCGCTGTTCGTGCTGCTCGCCGCCGCCGACGTCGCGGTGCCGGTCTGGGCCGAGCGGGCCGGGATGACCAGCTGGCACCCCCACCACGTGGCGGAGCGCTACGGGCTGTTCTTCATCATCGTGCTGGGCGAGACGGTCCTGGCGGCCACGACGGCGGTGTCGGAGGCCTTCGCCGACCCGGCGGCCCGGCTGGGGGTCCTCGTCGTCGTGGTCAGCAGCGTGCTCATCGTCTTCAGCTGCTGGTGGCTCTACTTCTCCCGGGAGGCCGGGCCGGTGCTGGCCCGGGCGCGGACCGAGGGGCTCGGGCTGGCCTTCCGCTGGGGCTTCGGGCACTACGCCGTCTTCGCCTCGGCCGCCGCGGTGGGCGCGGGCCTGGCCGCACGGGTCGACCACTGGACCCACCACGCCGAGGCCCCGGAGCTGGTGACGGCGGCGTCGGTCACCGTGCCGACCGCCGTGCTGGTCGCCATGATCTGGCTCATCCAGCTGCGCGGGCCCGACGCCTCCGCGCGCACCGCCGTGCCGTTCGGGCTGGCCGTGCTGCTGGTGCTGGCCGGCACCCTGACGCCGGTGCCCGAGCTCGTCGCCGGCCTGGTCGTCGCCGCGCTGCTGGTGGTGGAGGTGCGGCTGGCGGCCGCGGCGGGCGGCACCGCGGCGCCGTGACGGGCGCGACGGCCGACGCCTCCGCCCGCTGGGCCGTCGTCGCGGTCGCGGCCGGCCTGCGCCCGGCCGCGGACCCGGTGCTGGCGCCCAGCCACTCCAACGACACCTGGCTGCTCGAGGACGAGCGGTGGGGCGCCGCCGTGCTGCGGGTCTGCTGGCGCGGCGACGTCGCCCGGCTGCCCCGCGAGGCCGCCGTCGGCGCCGCCCTGCCCGCGGCGGTCGGCTACCCGGCGGTGCTGGGCGCGGGCACCACCGCCGACGGCGCCCTCAGCTGGACCCTCACCCGTAGGCTGCCGGGCTGCTCCCTGCGCACGGCGTGGCCGGGGCTGGGCCCGGGTGGGCGGCGCGACGCCGTCGACGCCGTCGTCGACGCGCTGGCCGCGCTGCACGCCTTCCGGCCGCCGCCGTCGCTGCGGCCGGTGCTGCGGCTCGCGCCGCTGCCGGCCGCGCCGTCCGTCGACGCCGTGGTCGGCCGGTCGATGAGCCCGTGGCCCGACGGCGTCGGGGTGCTCCTGGCCGCGGCGTCCGACCGGGCGCCGGCGGACCTGGTGGCTGCGGTCCGCCGGCTGCTGGAGCGTGACGCCGCCCTCGGCCCCGCCCTCGACGCCGCGTCGCCGACGCTGGTGCACGGCGACCTGCACCTGGACAACGTGTGGACCGACGGCCAGCGGGTCACGGGTCTGCTCGACCTCGAGTGGGTCCGGCCGGCGCCGCCGTGGGTCGAGCTGGCCCGGGTCGCCGACGAGGTGGACCAGGACGTGGCCGACGGCGTGGCCGGCCACGCCGAGCTGCTGGCCGGGCTGCGGCGGCGGCTGCCGGGTCTGGAAGCCGTCGACCGGCTGCCGGCGCGGCTCCGGCTATGGCGCGTGGCCTACCAGCTGCGCGAGCTGGTGCTCTGGCCGGTCACCGCTCCGGCCGAGGCGCCGCCGGACCACCCGGTGCGGCTGCTCGCCGTGCTGGTCGGCGCCGGCTGAGGCGCTACCCCGATCCCGCTCAGCCCGCGAGGTGCCAGCCGAGCCGGGCGGCCAGGGCGGCGACGTCGCCGTGCGGCGCGCCGTCCCACTCCTGCCACCACGGCTGCCCGGCAGGGGTCCCGGCGTGCTGGACGACGACGTGCTGGTGGAGGTGGGCGATCGAGTGCCCGGTGACCAGGACGTGCACGTAGGCCACGTCGAGCTCGGCCTTGAGCGCCCGGGCCAGCCGCGTCGTCGTCCGGCCGAACGCCTCCGCCTCGGTGTCGGTCAGCCCGTCCAGGTAGGGGACGTGGCGCCGGGACTCGACGAAGACGTAGCCCAGGGCGCCCGTGGCGCGGTGGCTGACGCTGACGTGCTCGTCGACGTGCACCACGGGGCCGACGAGCGGTCCCTCGCCCCGGTGCTTGCGGCAGATGAGGCAGTCGTCGTCGGCCATGGGCCGATCCTGGCAGCCGCGCCGGCGTCGGGCGCGACGACGCTCAGGGCGCCGCGGTCGGGTCCTCGCGGTAGACGACGAGCAGCCGGCGGAGCGTCCGGGCCAGCTGGTGCTGGTCGCCCTCGTCCAGGCCGGCCAGCAGCTGCTGCTCGGCCTCCAGGAGGTCGGCCAGGGCGGCGTCGACGGCGGTCCGGCCGGCGTCGGTGAGCCCCACGAGGACCCCGCGCTTGTCGCCGGGGTGCAGGTCGCGCCGGACCAGGCCCCGGGCGGCCAGGCGGTCGACCCGGTTGGTCATGGTGCCGGAGGTGACCATCGTCTCCCGCAGCAGCTGGCCGGGGGAGAGCTGGTTGGGCGCCCCGGCCCGGCGCAGCGCGGCGAGCACGTCGAACTCCCAGGTCTCCAGGCCGTGGGCCTGGAAGGACGCCGCCCGCTGCCGGTCGAGGTGCCGGGCCAGCCGCGTCACCCGGGACAGCACCCGCAGCGGGGTGACGTCGAGGTCGGGACGCTCGCGCGACCAGGCCTCGACGACGAGGTCGACCTCGTCACGCGGTTCCCGGTCGGCGGCCATGGCCCGCATCCTACGGGCGGGGCCCGGTGGTCCCGGCGGCCCGCGACGTCCGCTCAGCCGCGGTCGCGCGCCCCGGCCAGGTCGGTGTCGGTCCGCGGCATGGTCGCCGCCAGCGCGATGATCCCGGCGCAGAGCAGCGCGGGCACCGCCATCGTGTGCTGGATGCCGAGGTGCCGGACGAGGAAGCCGATCACGGCCGGGCCCATCAGGAAGGCCGCGTAGCCGAAGGTGACGACGACGGCCAGCACCCGTCCGCCGCCGAGGTGGCCGGCGACGGCGTAGACCTGCGGGGCGATCATCCCGACGCCGAAGCCCACCAGGCACCAGCCGGCGACCAGCAGCGGCAGCGTGCCCACCAGGGTCACCACGACGTAGCCGGCGGCGGCGCAGGCGCCGCCGAAGCGGACGACGGCGCGGCGGCCGAACCGGGCCACCAGCCGGTCGCCCAGCAACCGGATGACGACCATGAAGCCGTTGACGGCGATCAGGCCCAGCGCGCCGGTCGTGGGGTCGACCCGGGCGACGTCGGTGACGTGGATGGCCGACCAGTCGACGGCGGTGCCCTCGGACAGGCCGAAGGCCAGCGCCATCAGGCCCAGCACCCAGGCGGCGCGGGGGATCCGCGCGCGGACACCGTCGACGGTGTGCGCGACGACCGCGCTCTGCGGGGTGATCCGCACCAGCACCACCAGCACGACGACCGCGATCGCGGCCAGCCCCAGCATCAGAGGGGTGACGACGTCGCCGCCCTCGACGCCCAGCACCCGGGCCAGCAGCAGCACCGCACCGGCACCGGCGAAGCCGCCGATGGAGAACCAGGCGTGGAAGGTGCTCATCACCGGCTGGCGGCGGGCCGCCTCGACCTGCACGCCGAGGGCGTTCATCCCGACGTCCATCGCCCCGTTGCCGAGGCCCAGCAGGACCAGGCCGAGGACGGCGACGCCGAAGGTCGGGGCCAGGGCGATGGTGACGGCCGAGGCGATCAGCACCGGCAGCCCGCAGAGCGCCACGGCCCGCGCGCCGACGGCGTCGGCCAGCCGGCCGCCCACCTGCATGGAGAGGATGCCGGCCAGCCCGCCGCAGAAGAGCATCAGCGCCACGTGGCTGTCGTCGATCTCCAGCTTCTCGCGCAGCGACGGCAGGGCGCCGCCGTTGCCGCCGATGAGCATGCCGTTGACCGCGAACAGGAGGGCGACGGCGCGGGAGGCCGTCGGGGAGCCCAGCGGGGCCGCCCGGCCGGTGGCAGGGGCGGGGGAGGTCGTCGTGGCCACAGCGCATCCGTCTTCTGTATCGATTAAGAGAACAGCGACGACGATAGGGCCCGGGGGAGGGCGGGGGCAAGCCGGGCGGGTCTGGCGGCGGGTCAGCGACCGGGGTCGGTGACCAGCGTGGGCTTGGCCTGCAGGTGGCTCAGCCCGTTCCAGGAGAGGTTGACGAGGTGGGCGGCGACCTCGCGCTTGCCCGGGTGCTGCGCGTCCAGCCACCACTGGCCGGTGATGGCCACCATCCCGACCAGCATCTGGGCGTAGATGGGGGCGTGCTTGGGCTCGAGCCCCTGGCGCTTGAACTCGGCCGAGAGGATGCCCTCCACCTGGGTGGCGACGTCGTTGAGGATCGTCGCGAAGGACCCGCCGGCGTGGCCGAGGGAGGAGTCGCGGGCCAGGATCCGGAAGCCGTCGGTGTGCGCCTCGATGTAGTCCAGCAGCGCCAGCGCCGCCTGCTCCAGCAGCTCGCGCTGGTGGCCCGAGGTCAGCGAGCCGCGGATGCCGTCCAGCAGGGTCCGCACCTCGCGGTCGACGACGACGGCGTAGAGGCCCTCCTTGCCGCCGAAGTGCTCGTAGACGACGGGCTTGCTGACCAGGGCGGTGGCGGCGATCTCCTCCACCGAGGTGCCGTCGAACCCGCGCTGCGCGAAGAGCGAGCGGGAGACGTCGATGAGCTGCTCGCGGCGGTCCGCCCCGGACATCCGGACGCGGCCGGGACGGCGGGCGCGCGTGGACTCGCGCCGTTCCGCGTCCCGTGCTGCCATGCCGCCCAGTCTGCGGGGTGCGGCTCCGGGGCGCCGAACCCGGGCTCCGGCGCGCCGTCGCAGGCGGGTCCGGCCGGCCCGCGGCCGGGGTGCGGCAGGGGTCCTGCTCGCATAGGGTGGTCCCCGGTCGGTCCCCGGACCGGTCGTTCCCCGGTTGGTCTGCCGGCAGGGCCCGCCTGACTTTGAATCAGGACCAGCGACGTAGGTTCGACTCCTACCCGGGGAGCTGCCGCAGGACGTCCACCACCAGCGAAGAGAGCTCGATGCCCGAACAGCCCGACGCGCCCGTGCAGCCCGCTCCCGCCGAGGACGACACCCCGGGAGGCCCCGGCACCGTCGCGGCCGTGGTGGTGCTGGCCGCCGGCGAGGGCAAGCGGATGCGCTCCGCGCGGTCCAAGCTGCTGCACGAGGTCGCCGGCCACAGCCTGCTGAGCTACGCGGTCACGGCCGCCACCACCCTGCAGCCCCAGCACGTCGTCGTCGTGGTCGGCCACCTGCGCGAGCAGGTCGAGGCCCACCTCGCCGAGATCGCGCCGCACGTCACCACGGTGGTGCAGGAGGAGCAGCGGGGGACCGGGCACGCCGTGCAGGTCGCGCTGGCCGCGCTGCCCGAGCTCAGCGGGGAGGTCGTCGTCACCTACGGCGACGTCCCGCTGCTGGACGGCGACACCCTCGCCGGGCTGCTGGCCGACCACCGCGACCAGGGCGCGGCCGTCACCGTGCTGACGGCGCAGGTCGCCGACCCGACGGGCTACGGCCGGGTGGTCCGCGACGCGGGCGGCGCCGTCGAGGCCGTCGTCGAGCACCGCGACGCCGACGAGGACCAGCGGACCATCAGCGAGATCAACTCCGGGATCTACGTCTTCGAGGCGGGCACGCTGCGCCGGGGGCTGGCGGCGCTCCGGCCCGACAACGCCCAGGGCGAGCTCTACCTCACCGACGTGCTCTCCTCCGCCCGCCGCGAGGGCGGCCTGGTCAGCGCCCACCTGACCGCGGACGCCTGGCTGACCGAGGGCGTCAACGACCGGGTGCAGCTGTCCCGGATCAACGCCGAGCTCAACCGCCGGCTGCTGGAGCGCTGGATGCGGGCCGGGGTGACGGTCGTCGACCCGGCCAGCACCTGGGTGCACGCCTCGGTCGACCTCGGCACTGACGTCACCCTGCTGCCCGGCACCAGCCTCGAGGGGGCGACCTCGGTCGCCGCCGGCGCGGTCGTCGGCCCCGACACCACCCTCGTCGACGTCGAGGTGGGGGAGCGCGCGCACGTCAGCCGCACCCACGCCTCGCTCGCGGTGATCGGGCCGGACGTCAGCGTCGGCCCCTTCGCCCACCTGCGGCCCGGCACCCGGCTGGGCGCGGGCGCGAAGATCGGCACCTTCGTCGAGACGAAGAACGCCCGGCTGGGTGCCGGCGCCAAGGCCCCGCACCTCTCCTACGTCGGCGACGCGGAGGTGGGGGACGGCGCCAACATCGGGGCCGGCGTGATCTTCGCCAACTACGACGGCGTGCACAAGGCGACCACCACCGTGGGCGCCTTCAGCTTCGTCGGCAGCAACTCGGTGCTCACCGCGCCGGTGGTCATCGCCGACGGCGCCTACGTCGCCGCCGGCTCGACGATCACCAGCGACGTCGAGATCGGGGCGCTGGCGGTCAGCCGCGGCCGGCAGCGCAACGTCGCCGGCTGGGTCGCGCGCAAGCGGGCCGGGACGCGGACGGCGCAGGCGGCCGAGGCCGCCGTGGCCGGTGCCGAGCCGGTCGGCTCCGCGCCCGAGCAGGACCAGGCCGCCACCGCGGCCCCCCTGCAGACGCAGCAGGCGCAGCCCGCGCCCGTCCAGGACCAGCAGGTGCAGCAGCAGGCCCACGACCACCCGGGCGGCGACCAGCGCCCGGGCCCGCAGGACGACGAGGGGAACGCCCACGGATGACCGGATTCAAGAAGCCCAACGAGAAGCACCTGATGCTCTTCTCGGGACGGGCCTACCCCGAGCTGGCGGAGGAGATCGCCACCCACCTGGACCTCGAGCTCGTGCCCACCCGGGCGCTGAACTACGCGAACTCCGAGATCTACGTCCGGTTCGAGGAGTCGGTCCGGGGCTGCGACGCCTACGTCATCCAGAGCCACGCCGCGCCCATCAACGAGTGGGTGATGGAGCAGCTGATCATGGTCGACGCCCTCAAGCGGGCGTCGGCGAAGCGGATCACCGTCGTCGCCCCCTTCTATCCCTACGCGCGGCAGGACAAGAAGCACCGCGGCCGCGAGCCGATCTCGGCCCGGCTGATGGCCGACCTGTTCAAGACCGCCGGCGCCAACCGGCTGATGTCGGTCGACCTGCACGCGGCGCAGATCCAGGGCTTCTTCGACGGCCCCGTCGACCACCTGTGGGCGCTGCCGGTGCTGAGCGAGCACATCTCGGCCCGCTACGACACCGCCGAGATGACGGTCGTCTCCCCCGACGCCGGCCGGGTGCGGCTCGCGGACATGTGGACCGACCAGCTCGGCTGCTCGCTGGCGATCATCCACAAGCGCCGCGACCCCAACGTGGCCAACACCGTCGCGGTGCACGAGGTCGTCGGCGACGTCGAGGGCAAGGTCTGCCTGCTGGTCGACGACATGATCGACACCGCCGGCACGATCTGCCAGGCCGCCGAGGCGCTCAAGGCGCGCGGGGCCAAGGCCGTCATCGCCGCCGCGACGCACGCCGTCCTCTCCGGCCCGGCCATCGAGCGGCTGACGGCCAGCGGCTTCGAGGAGGTCGTGGTGACCAACACCCTCCCCATCCCCGACGAGCGCCGCTTCGAGGGCCTGACCGTCCTCTCCATCGCCCCGCTCATCTCCCGCGCCATCCGCGAGGTGTTCGAGGACGGCTCGGTCACGAGCCTCTTCGGCGGCCAGAGCTGACCCCCGCTCCCTGATCGCCGACCTCACGCTCCCTGAGCCTGTCGAAGGGCCCCGCTCCCTGAGCCCGTCGAAGGGCCTGACCCGACCACCGCTCCCTGAGCCTGTCGAAGGGCCTTCGACAGGCTCAGGCCGCGGGTGACGGGAGCTCAGGCCGCGGATGCCCGCGGTCAGAGGCCGCGGCCGGCCGCACGGGTTTCCGCCCCCGCGCCGGTTCGGCTAAGCTGGACCAGTTGCCTCGGCGAGGGTCGCGCACCGTGATCGACGAGGGATGCGGGCTGCTCGCTCCATCCCGCCCGGACGGTCGTCCTCCTCGCCAGGCCTGCAGGTCACACCACCGCCAGTTCTTCTGAGGAGTTCGTTTCGTGCCCGAGGTCAAGCTCACCGCCGAAGTCCGCACCGAGTTCGGCAAGGGCGCTGCCCGCCGGATCCGCCGCGCCGACAAGGTGCCCGCCGTGCTCTACGGCCACGGCACCGACCCGATCCACATCACGCTGCCGGGTCACGAGACCCTGCTGGCGCTGCGCACCAACAACGCGCTGCTGTCCATCGACGTCGACGGCACCTCCCAGCTCGCGCTGCCGAAGCAGGTCCAGCGCGACCCGATCAAGCACACCATCGAGCACGTCGACCTGGTCCTCGTCCGCCGCGGCGAGCTCGTCACCGTCGACGTCGCGATCCTGGTCGAGGGCGAGGCCGCTCCGGACACCCTCGTCGTGGTCGACCACAACAGCATCCCCGTCGAGGCCGACGCGACCGCCATCCCGACCCAGATCGTGATCTCGATCGAGGGCCTGGCTCCCGGCACGCAGATCCTCGCCAAGGACATCCAGCTCCCCGAGGGCGCGACCCTCGGCATGGACCCCGAGGCCCTGGTCATCAACATCACCGGTGCGCCGACGGCCGCCGAGGTCGAGGCCGAGCTGGCCGAGGCCGAGGCCGAGGCCGGCATCGAGCCGACCATCGCCGAGGGTGACGAGGTCCCCGAGGAGGGTGACGGCGAGACCGGCACCGGCGAGGCCGCCGACGCGGCCGAGCAGTCCTGACGCCCGCGTAGTCCTGGCGCATGCTGCCCTGGCTGGTGGTCGGGCTCGGGAACCCGGGCCCGACCTACGCAGGTCACCGGCACAACGTCGGCTTCCTCGTGGTCGAGGAGCTGGCGCGCCGGACGCGGTCCTCGTTCGCGAAGCCCAAGGGCATCAAGGCCGAGCTGGCGGAGAGCCGGCTCGGCCCGCCCGGGGCGGACGGCCCCCGGCTGGGGCTGACCAAGTCCCGGAGCTACATGAACGAGACGGGCGGTCCGGTCTCCCGGCTGCTCGCGTACTACAAGATCGCCCCGGACCGGCTCGTCGTCGTGCACGACGAGCTGGACCTGGACCCCGGCCAGCTCCGGGTGAAGTTCGGCGGGGGCGACAACGGCCACAACGGCCTGCGCTCCATCCGCAGCTCGACGGGCACCGGCGACTACTTCCGCGTGCGGGTCGGGGTCGGCCGTCCGCCGGGCCGCCAGGACCCGGCCGACTTCCTCCTCAGCAACTTCTCCGCGCGCGAGCGGGAGGGTCTGGGCGTCGAGGTGGTCCGGGCCGCCGACGCCGTCGAGTCGCTGGTGCAGGTGGGCCTCGAGCGCACCCAGAGCGCCTTCAACTCCTGACCGCGGCGCGTCTCACACCGGCAGGATCGTGAAGTTCCCGCCGGTGTCCTCGAAGAAGACGACCATCGCCCACTCGGCGTCGTCGACCTGGCCGTGGCACACGGTGGTGACGTTCTGGCCCACCCCGGCGGTGTCGGGGCAGCTCATCCGCCCCACCTGGCCGCCGTCGGACTCGACGTGGCTCCGGACGGCCGCGGCGAGGTCGACGCCCGCCACCCGCCCGTCGTCGACGGCGATCTGCCCGGTCAGCGGGCCCCAATAGCCGTCCTCGGACGAGCCCTCGATGCCGCTCCCGCCGAACCACAGGGCGCTGACGACGGTGCCGACCATCGCGAGCGAAGCCAGCACCACGGCGACGACGGCCAGCCCCGACGTGCGCGGCGGCACCGGCGCGGGCGGGAAGGCCGGGGTGCCCGGCGGCGGCAGCGGCACGTGGGGCGGCGCGGCCGCCCAGCCCGCGCCGGGCGGGGGAGCGGGTGAGAACGAGGGCGAGGTGGTCGACACGGCCGGTCCTTCGAGACGTAGGTGCGGCCGACCCTAGGGTCGCCGCGCCCGGTGCGCGGCGCGATCGGCGCGACCGTTACCGACCCGAGAGCGGCACCCGGCCCGCGGCGGTCCTGGCGCCGGCCGCGCCCCTCGGCCAGGGTGGGGCCGTGACCCCGGACCCGACGCCCACCCCCGCCGCTGCCGACCTCGACCTGCCCGGCGTCCCCGGCCTCCGGCTCGCCCGCCCGGACCCCGGCACGACGGCGACGACGACGTCCTCCGGCCCGGGGCTGCTCGAGGTCAGCCTCGCCGCGGGCGACGGCCGCCCGGGCCTGCGGCTCGAGGTCGACCTCGCCGACGCCGTCGCCTGGTGGCACCCGATGGCCGCCGGCACCCGGCCGCTGCCGCCGGACTGGTCCGGCCGGACCGTCACCAGCCTCGTCTCCTCCGTCCCGCTGGGCGCGCTGCACGACGCCACCGGCCGGGTCCTGCTCGGCTGGGCCGCCGACGAGGACGTCGCCGAGCTCGCCGTCACCCTCGGGGTGTCGGAGGAGCACAAGACCTTCGTCGTCGAGGCCCGGCCCGTGCGGCCCCGGGCCACGCCCCTGCGGGTGCTGCTCGACACCTCCGGGGAGACGCTCGCGACCGTCGCGCAGCGGCTGACCGGCTGGCTGTCCGACCGGCACGCCGAGCCGCCGCTGGACCCGCCGCCCGCGGCTCGGGTTCCGGTCTACTCGACCTGGTACACGTTCACCCAGGACGTCGACGACGCCGTGGTCACCGCCGAGGGCGCGCTGGCGGCCCGGCTGGGCTGCGGCTCGCTGTTCCTCGACGACGGCTGGCAGCGCTTCGCCCGCGGCCGCGGCTACCAGGGCTGCGGCGACTGGGTGGCCGACCCCGAGA
Source organism: Microlunatus capsulatus (assembly GCF_017876495.1). Lineage (NCBI taxonomy): Bacteria > Bacillati > Actinomycetota > Actinomycetes > Propionibacteriales > Propionibacteriaceae > Microlunatus > Microlunatus capsulatus. The sequence goes on from NZ_JAGIOB010000001.1 coordinate 3,293,588, forward strand.
AGTTCCCCGACCTGACCGGCACCGTCGCCCGGCTGCACGCCCAGGGCCTCGCCGTCGCCCTGTGGGTGGCGCCGCTGCTGCTGGGGGACCAGAGCGCCGTCTTCGCGCGGATGGCGCCGTTCGCGCCGGTCCGGGTCGAGGAGGGGCTGCGCTGCCACGTGCTCGACCCGCGGCACGCCGAGGTCCGCGCCTTCGTCGTCGAGACCTGCCTGCGGCTGGTCGTCGAGCACGACGTCGACCTGCTGAAGATCGACTTCCTCGACCAGGCCATGGTCTACCGCGACGAGCCGGGCGAGGGCGACGTGGGCGAGGCGATGGCTGCGCTGCTGGCCGACCTGCGCCGGGCGCTCGTCGACGCCGACCGGGCCGGCGTCGGCTTCGAGTTCCGCCAGCCCTACGTCAGCCCCGCCCTGGCCCGCTCGGCCCAGGTCCTGCGCGCCGGCGACTGCCCGGCCGACGCCGTCGTCAACCGCCGCTCGGTCGTCGACGCCCGGCTGGTCGCGGCGGGCCGGGTGGTGCACGCCGACCCGATGATGTGGGGCCCGGTCGGCGGGGCGGCCGCCGTGGCGCAGCAGCTCTACGCCGGCTGGTTCGCCGTGCCGCAGATCTCCATGCGGCTGGCCGCGCTGGAGCCGGTGCAGTCCGCGGCGCTCGAGGGCCTGCTCGGGCTGTGGCGCGAGCACGCGGAGGTCACCCAGCACGGCGTCCTCGAGGTCACCGGCGCCGAGGACGGCTACGCGACGGTGAGCGCGGTCCGCCCCGACCTCGACCGGGCCGTCGTCGTCCGGCACGCCCCCGTCGTCGTCGACCTCGACGCCTTCCCGATCGGCCACGTCGACGTGGTGAACGCGACCGCGGAGCCCCGGGTGACGGTCCGGACCCGCCGCCCCGTCCTCGACGGCACGGCGCGGACGGCGGCAGGCGCCGGCGCCGGACCCGTCACCGCCGCCGGTCCCGGCCTGCTCGACCTCCCCGTCGACCCCTGGGGGAGCCTCCGCCTCCGGCTCGGCTGACGCCGCCGCGCCCCGCTCCCGCGCCCCGCCGCGACTCCCGCGCCCCGTCCGCACTCCCGCGCCCGCTGCACGGGGCGCGGCCGTCCCGACGGGGCGCGGCCGTCGACGAGGGGCGCGGGACGGCTGGTCGGCGTCGTCCACAGATCGTCCGGAGCGTCTCGTCAGGGCCGGTCCCGGCGTGGTCGGCTGGGGCGTGCCCCGCTCCCCGGACCCGCGCCTGGCCCTGCTGGCCCCGCACGAGCTGGCGCGGCTGACGGCCCGGGGCGAGCTGGTCCGGCTCCGGCGCGGGACCTACCTGCCCGCCGGGGCGGCCGCCGCCGACCCGGCCGCGCGGCACCGGCAGCTCGTGGCGGCGACGTGGCCCCTGCTCGGCGACGGCTCCGTGCTCAGCCACGGGTCCGCCGCGGTGCTGCACGGGCTGCCCGTGTGGCCGGAGCAGCTGGTGCACGTCCAGGTCACTCGCGCCGCCGGCCGCGGCAAGCGGCGGGGCAACGTCCACGTGCACGTCGCCCCGCTCGCCGACGACGAGGTGGTCGAGGTCGCCGGCCTCCGGGTCACGAGCCCGGTCCGCACCGTCGTCGACCTCGGCCGGGCGCTCCCGCTGCACCGCGCGGTGGCGGCCGGGGACGCCGCCCTGCGGCGGGGCCTGGACGCGGACGACCTCCTGCTCGGCCTGGAGGCGGCCGCGGGCCGACCGGGCGTCGCGGCCGCCCGTCGCGCCGTGGCCCTGCTCGACGCCCGGAGCGAGAGCCCGTGGGAGTCGTGCAGCCGGGTGACCCTGCACCACCTCGGGCTGGCGCCGACCAGCCTCCAGCACGAGGTCCGCGACGCCGCCAGCCGCCTCGTCGCCCGCGCGGATTTCGGCTGGGAGGAGCACCGGACGCTCGGCGAGTTCGACGGCCTGGTGAAGTACGGGAAGCTCCTCCGCCCGGGGCAGACGCCGTCCGACGCCGTGGTGGAGGAGAAGCGGCGCGAGGACGCCGTCCGCGACCTCGACTGGCAGGTGGTCCGCTGGGTGCGGGACGACCTCCGGCGTCCCGAGGAGCTGCGCGCCCGGATCCTGCGCGCCTTCCGCCGCGGCACCCGCTGACCGGAGCCCGAGCCCCGCCCGGGCTCCCGCGCCCCGCCCGCACTCCCGCGCCCCGCCGGCACTACCGCGCCCGGTGCACGGGGCGCGGTCGTCCCGGCGGGGCGCGGGAGCGGGGGAGGGACGCGGGAGGAGGTGCGGTGACGCACGCGGTGGGGAGCGTCCGCGGGGGCCTGTAAGTTTGTCCGGTGACCCTGACGGGACTCGTCGACCTCTTCTGCACCGACCCCACTCTCTCCGCCAGCATCGACGACGCGCGCGCGCGTCGGCTGCCGGCGCTGGACCTGACCTCACCGCCCTCGATGCGGCCGTTCGTCGCGGCCGCGCTGGCGGCCTCGAGCGCGCACGGCGGCGCCGAGCGCCCCGTGCTCGTGGTGACGTCCACCTACCGCGAGGCCGAGGACGTGACGGCCGCCCTCCAGTCCCTCGCGGGCGAGGAGGCCGTCGCCTACTACCCCGCGTGGGAGACGCTCCCGCACGAGCGGCTGAGCCCGCGCTCGGACACCGTCGGCCGACGGCTCGCCGTGCTCCGGCGGCTGGCCGGCAACGCCGAGCTGCCCGCGCCGAAGATCCTCGTCGCGCCGGTGCGCAGCGTGCTGCAGCCGCAGGTCAAGGGCCTGGCCGACCTGCTGCCGGTCCGCATCGTCACCGGCGAGGACCACGACCTCGGCGACCTGACCGCCCGGCTCGTCGGCGCGGCCTACGTCCGGGTCGACCTCGTCGAGCGGCGCGGGGAGTTCGCCGTCCGCGGCGGCATCCTCGACGTCTTCCCGCCCACCGAGGAGCACCCGGTCCGCATCGACTTCTTCGGCGACACCGTCGAGGAGATCCGCTACTTCACCGTCGCCGACCAGCGCTCCAGCGACCTGACCCTGCGCGAGGTCACCGCCTCGCCGTGCCGGGAGCTGCTGCTCACCGACGAGGTCAGGGCGCGCGCCGCCGCGCTGTCCCAGGAGCACCCCGAGCTGTCCGACATGCTCGAGCGGATCGCCCAGGGCCACGCCGTCGACGGCATGGAGGCGCTGTCCCCGGTGCTCGTCGACGGCATGGAGCTGCTCGTCGAGCTGCTGCCGCCGGAGACCCACGTGCTGGTCTGCGACCCCGAGCTGGTGCGCAGCCGCGCCGTCGACCTGGTCAAGACCAGCGACGAGTTCCTGCACGCCTCCTGGGCGGCGGCCGCCGGCGGCGGCAAGGCGCCCGTCGACCTCGGGGCCTCCTCCTACCGCCCGCTGGCCGACGTCCGCTCCGTCGCGATGGCCCGCGGCCTCGCCTGGTGGACGCTGTCGCCGTTCAGCTCCGGCCCGGGCGCCGACGACGGTCCCGCTGGTCTCGTCCGGACCGACGACGGCGAGGTCGTGGACCTCCGGACCAGCGTCAGCGCGGCCGGGGTCGAGTCCCGCACCATCGCCGGCCACCTGGCCGAGAGCCACCGCGGCGACACCGAGGCCGCGATCGCCGACATCGCCCGCCGGGCCCGCGAGGGCTGGCGCGTGGTGCTGGTGGCCGAGGGCAAGGGCACGAGCAAGCGCTACGCCGAGGTCGCCGCCGAGCGCGAGCTGGCCGTCCGGGAGCGCGACGACCTCACCGAGACCCCCGCCGAGGGCATGGTCACCATCGTCACCGGCGAGCTGCGCACGGGCTTCGTGGCCGACAGCCTCAAGCTGGCGCTGTTCACCACCTCCGACCTCTCGGGCCAGCGGCCGCCGGACAAGTCGGCGCGCAAGATGCCCGGCCGGCGCAAGAACCAGATCAACCCGCTGGAGCTCACCCCGGGCGACCCGGTCGTGCACGCCCAGCACGGCGTCGGCCGCTACGTCGAGATGGTCCAGCGCACGGTGCAGGACGCGACGCGGGAGTACCTGCTCATCGAGTACGCGCCCTCCAAGCGGGGCCAGCCGGGCGACCGGCTGTTCGTGCCCATGGACCAGCTGGACCAGGTCACCCGCTACGTCGGCGGGGAGAGCCCGACGCTGGACAAGATGGGCGGCGCCGACTGGGCCAAGCGCAAGGGCCGGGCCCGCAAGGCCGTCCGCGAGATCGCCGCCGAGCTCATCAAGCTCTACGCCGCGCGGCAGGCCACCCGCGGGCACGCCTTCTCCCCGGACACGACCTGGCAGCGCGAGCTGGAGGACGCCTTCAACTTCGTGGAGACGCCCGACCAGCTGGCCGCCATCGACGAGGTCAAGCGGGACATGGAGCAGATCGTCCCGATGGACCGGCTGATCTGCGGCGACGTCGGCTACGGCAAGACCGAGATCGCCGTCCGGGCCGCGTTCAAGGCCGTCCAGGACGGCAAGCAGGTCGCGGTCCTGGTGCCCACGACGCTGCTGGTCCAGCAGCACCACGCCACCTTCGCCGACCGCTACGCCGGGTTCCCGGTCAACGTCGCGCCGCTCAGCCGCTTCCAGTCCGACGCCGAGGTCCGCGCGACCATGGAGGGCGTCGCGGACGGCAAGGTCGACGTCGTCGTCGGCACCCACCGCCTGCTGGGCGGTGAGGTCAAGTTCAAGGACCTCGGGCTCGTCATCATCGACGAGGAGCAGCGCTTCGGCGTCGAGCACAAGGAGCAGCTGAAGCGGCTCCGGACCCACGTCGACGTGCTGGCCATGTCGGCGACGCCGATCCCGCGCACCCTGGAGATGGCCGTCACCGGCATCCGGGAGATGAGCACGATCGCCACCCCGCCGGAGGAACGGCACCCCGTGCTGACCTTCGCCGGTCCCTACGAGGAGGCCCAGGTGACCGCGGCCATCCGGCGCGAGCTGATGCGCGAGGGCCAGGTGTTCTACGTGCACAACCGGGTGCAGAGCATCGACAAGGTCGCCCGGCGGATCAGCGAGCTGGTGCCCGAGGCCCGGGTCGTCACCGCCCACGGCCAGATGGGCGAGCAGCGCCTGGAGCAGGTGATGGTCGACTTCTGGGAGCGCCGGGCCGACGTTCTGGTCGCCACGACGATCGTGGAGGCCGGCCTGGACATCTCCAGCGCCAACACGCTGCTCATCGAGCGCTCGGACCTGCTGGGCCTGTCCCAGCTGCACCAGCTGCGCGGCCGGGTGGGCCGCGGCCGCGAGCGCGGCTACGCCTACTTCCTGTACCCGCCGGACAAGCCGCTGACCGAGACCGCGCACGACCGGCTCGCCACCATCGCCGCGCACACCGACCTCGGCGCCGGCATGGCCATCGCCATGAAGGATCTTGAGATCCGCGGCGCCGGCAACATGCTGGGCGGGGAGCAGAGCGGGCACATCGCCGACGTGGGCTTCGACCTCTACATCCGGCTGGTGGGGGAGGCCGTCGCCGAGTACCGCGGCGTCGACACCGAGCCCGAGCCCGAGGTCCGCATCGAGCTGCCGGTCGACGCCCACCTGCCGACCGACTACGTCGAGTCCGAGCGGCTGCGGCTGGAGATGTACAAGCGGCTGGCCGAGGTGCGCGCCGAGGCCGACCTCAAGGCCGTCGAGGCCGAGCTGCACGACCGCTACGGCGCCCCGCCGGCGCCCGTGCTCACCCTCATGGAGGTGGCGCGGTTCCGGCTCCTGGCCCGTACCGCGGGCATCAGCGAGGTGGTCAGCCAGGGCAACCACATCCGCTTCGGCCCGGCCGACCTGCCCGACTCCAAGAAGCTCCGGCTGCAGCGGCTCTACCCGCGCACGCTGGTCAAGGAGACCGCGAACATCATCCTGGTGCCGCGGCCGGTCAGCTCGACCATCGGCGGCCCGCCGGTCACCGACACCGCGCTGCTGGCCTGGTGCGGCAAGGTGATCCAGGACGTGTTCCTCGGCTGAGCAGGACCGGACCCGTAGGATCGGCGCCACCCGCTCCACCCGCACCACCCCGCACCCACCCCGAGGACGGTCGATGAAGCTCCTCCCCGCACCGCGGCTGCGTCGCGCGGCCGCCGCCGCACTCGTGCTGACGGCCACGGCGGCCCTGACCGGCTGCAGCGGCGCGTCGCCGTCGGTGGTGGCCTACGTCGGCGGTGAGAAGATCACCCAGACCCAGCTGGAACAGGCCGTCGACGGGCTCAGCACGACGCTGCAGGAGGGCCAGACGGTCTCCAGCGAGGCCGTCGTCAACGCCATGATCCAGGGCGAGCTGGCCGAGCAGATCGCCGCCGAGCAGGGCATCGCCCTCACCGACGCCGACCGCGAGGCCGTGCTGGCGCAGAGCGAGCTGGCCCCGCTGACGAAGGTGCCCGAGGCGCGCGAGGTCGTGAACGACGTCGCCGACTCCCAGATCGTCGCCCAGAAGCTGGGCGCCGACGCCTTCCTGGCCGAGCTGGCGGAGCGCGACGTCACGCTCAACCCGCGCTACGGCGTCCTCGACCCCGCGCAGAAGACCGTCGTGTCCGGGCGGACGGGTTCCCTCTCGGAGCCGGTCGAGCCCGCGCCGGCCCCGTGAGCCCCCGGTGACCGACGCGCCGGTCGCCGACCCCGGGCCCGGGCTGCCGCAGACCGTCCGCCTCGTCGAGGTGATGGAGGTGCTGCGCCGGCGCTGCCCGTGGGACGCCGAGCAGACCCACCGCACCCTGGTGCAGTACCTGCTGGAGGAGGCCTCGGAGACCGTCGAGGCCATCGAGTCCGGCGACGAGGCGCACCTGCGCGAGGAGCTGGGCGACCTGCTCCTGCAGGTCGTCTTCCACGCCGAGATCGCGTCGGCCTTCGACCTCGAGGACGTCGCCCGCGGCATCGCCGACAAGCTGGTCCGCCGGCACCCGCACGTCTTCGCCCCGGCCGGCGGCTCGGGGGTGCCCGACGCGGTGCCGGCCGACCTGCACCGGACGTGGGAGCAGCGCAAGGCCGTCGAGAAGGGCCGGACCTCGGCGCTGCAGGGGATCCCCGAGCAGATGTCGGCGCTGGCGCGGGGGCACAAGGTCGTGGCCCGCTCGCGCTCGCGCCAGGTGCCCGTGGAGCTGCCCGACGCCCCGGTCACCGCGGACGAGGTGGGGACGGCGGTGCTCGACCTCGTCGCCCGGGCGCACGCCAGCGGCGTCGACCCCGAGCAGGCGGTGCGCGACGCCGTCCGCGCCCTGGAGCGCCGCGTGCTGGCGGCCGAGTCCGTTCCCCCGGAGCCCGCCGAGCACTAACCTGCTGGCATGTCCGACCCCTCCTACCGGCCCGAGCCCTCCTACCGGGAGCCCGCGTACCGGCCCGAGCAGCGCCGGCCCCAGCCGCCGCGCCGGCCCGCCGGCCGCGACGTCGGCACCCGCACCGACGTGGCCGCCGCCTGGGAGGCCCGCCGCGAGCTGGGCGCGGAGTACGAGGAGGACATCGCCTCGGGCCTCGCCGACCGCGTCGAGGAGCTGGTGGCCTACCGCACCGCGGAGCTGCGGCACCGCGGCACCGCCGCCGACCACGACCTCGAGCTGGAGCGCACCGCGCAGCGCCAGGGGTTCGTGCTGGGCATCATCTCCCTCGGCGTCGGGGTGCCGATCACCGCGATCAGCGCCATGAACGTCGAGCCCGGCCTGCTGGGGATCGCCGTGTCCTGGGCGGGCATCGTCGGCGTCAACGTCGCGCACCGCCTGGGCCACCGCCGCCGCCGCTGAGCCGTCCGCCCCGGGGCGCCGCGGTGCCCCGGGGAGCGCTCCGCCGCTAGGGTGAGACCGGCAAAGTCTCCTGAGCCCCGGGGTCGCTGGAGAGCCGGGGCACCACCGAAAGGCAGCACTCGTGGCGAGTATCGAGTTCGTCGGCGCACGCGAAATCCTGGATTCCCGCGGCAACCCCACGGTCGAGGTCGAGGTCATCCTCGACGACGGCTCCGAGGGCCGGGCCGCGGTCCCCTCCGGCGCCTCCACCGGCGCGTTCGAGGCGGTGGAGCTGCGTGACGGCGACGCCCGCTACGGCGGCAAGGGCGTCAGCAAGGCCGTCCTCGGCGTCATCGACCAGCTCGGGCCCGAGCTCGTCGGCTACGAGGCCAGCGAGCAGCGCCTCGTCGACCAGGCGATGCTGGACCTCGACGGCACCGACAACAAGTCCAAGCTGGGCGCGAACGCCATCCTCGGCGTCTCGCTGGCCGTGGCCCACGCCGCCGCCAACTCCGCGGACCTGCCGCTCTACCGCTATGTCGGCGGCCCGAACGCCCACACCCTGCCGGTGCCGATGATGAACATCGTCAACGGCGGCTCGCACGCCGACTCCGACGTCGACGTGCAGGAGTTCATGATCGCCCCGATCGGCGCGACCACCTTCCGCGACGCCCTCGAGCAGGGCGCGTCGGTCTACCACGCGCTGAAGTCGGTGCTGAAGAAGCAGGGCCTCTCGACCGGCCTCGGCGACGAGGGCGGCTTCGCCCCGAACCTGCCGGCCAACGTCGCCGCGCTCGAGCTGATCTCCACCGCCGTCGAGTCGACCGGCCTGAAGCTGGGCACCGACATCGCGCTGGCCCTGGACGTCGCCGCCAGCGAGTTCTTCCGCGACGGGGTCTACCACTGGGAGGGCGGTACCAAGTCCGCCGACGAGATGACCGCGATCTACGAGCAGTGGGTCCGCGACTTCCCGATCGTGTCCATCGAGGACCCGCTGGCCGAGGACGACTGGGCCGGCTGGACCGCGCTGAACGCCCGCATCGGCGACCGCGTCCAGGTCGTGGGCGACGACCTCTTCGTCACCAACGTGACCCGCCTGCAGCGCGGCATCACCGAGAAGGCGGCGTCCGCGCTGCTGGTGAAGGTCAACCAGATCGGCTCGCTGACCGAGACCCTCGACGCCGTCGACCTCGCCCACCGCGCCGGCTTCCGCTGCATGATGAGCCACCGCTCGGGCGAGACCGAGGACACGACGATCGCCGACCTGGCCGTGGCCACGAACTGCGGGCAGATCAAGTCCGGGGCGCCCGCGCGCACCGACCGGGTGGCCAAGTACAACCAGCTGCTGCGCATCGAGGAGGACCTCGACGACGCGGCCCGCTACGCCGGCGTCGGCGCGTTCCCGCGGTTCCAGGCCTGAACCCAGGCATGCTGGGACCCATGAGCACCACCCGTCCCGGCCGGAGGGCCTGAGCGTGCCGAGCGGACCCCGTCCGCCGGCACGCCCGGGCTCCGGTCCGGGCCGGGGCAAGACCCGCGCGCGGCCGCCGCTCCGCCCGGGGGCCGCGGCTCCCGTGCGGTCGGCGTCCTCGCCGTCGTCGCCCGGCTCGCCGAGCACGCCGGAGCCGGTGATCTCCGGGGCGGGTGCGAGCCCCGTCGGCCCCGCCCGCCGCGCGTCGCGGTTCGGCGCCAGCCTCACCACCCGGGCCGTCGCGCTCGTCGTCGTGCTGCTGGTGCTGACCATCTCCTACGCCTCGTCGCTCCGCATCTACTTCGCGCAGTCGCACGAGATCGCCTCCACCCGCGCCGAGATCAGCGAGCGCCAGGAGCGGATCGCCGACCTCCAGGGCCAGCTGGGCCGCTGGGGCGACGCCGACTACGTCCGCACCCAGGCCCGCCAGCGGCTCGGCTGGGTCGTCCCCGGGGAGACGGGCTACCAGGTCGTCGACGCCCAGGGGAACCCGCTGGGCGGGGGCGCGGAGATCGAGTCGTCGGGCAGCACGGTCGCCGAGCCGCAGGACGCCTGGTGGGCGAAGCTCTGGGGCTCGGTGGAGGCGGCCGACCAGCCGGCGCCGGCCAAGCCCAAGGAGAAGACCATCACGACCAAGACCGAGACGGCCGACGGCACCCGCTGACGACCGTCCGTCCCGGCGGACCCAGGAGTCTCAGCCGAGCCGGCTGAGCACCACCTCGGCGGCCACCGCCCTTGCCACCGCCACGTCGAAGTGCCCCTGGCCGGGGACCAGGGCGTTCGCGACGGCGCAGCCCGTGCCCAGCCGGACGGCCTCGGCCAGCGGGTCCCCGGCGTCCAGGCCGGCCAGCAGCCCGCCCAGGAAGCTGTCGCCGCTGCCGACGGCGTAGCGGCCCCGGCGCGCGGAGGGGCCGACCGCCCAGACCCCGTCGGTCCCGGCCGTCACCGCCCCGGCGGTCGAGTCGGTGAGCACCACCGCCGCCCCGCTGCGCTCGTGCAGCGCGGCGGCCATCGCGGCCAGGTCGCCGCCCTCGGGCACGCCCAGCACCTCGGCCGCCTCGGCCCGGTTGATCTTCAGCAGGGCCGGTCGGGCGGCGACGGCCCCGGGCAGCGACTCGCCGTGGGTGTCGACGGCGACCCGCGCCCCGTGCGCCGCACCCAGCCGCACCAGGTCCGGCACGGCGTCGGCGGAGCCGACGGGTCCGCGGCCCGAGATCGACAGCCAGCCCGGCCGGCGGCCGAGCTCGGCGGCCAGCACCCCCTCCAGCCGGGTGAGCACCGCGGGCGGGACGGCGGGGGGGTCCTCGTAGATCTCGGTCAGCTCACCGGTGTCGGCCGCGGCGACCGACACGCAGGTCCGGGTCTCGGCGTCGGCTCCGACGACGACGAGGTCGAGCCCCTCCGCGCGGGCGATCCGGGAGACCCGCACCCCGGTGGGGCCGCCCAGCAGCACGACGACGACCACCTCGGCCCCGACGGCGCTGGCGGCCCGCGCCATGTTCAGCGCCTTGCCGCCGGCGACGGCGACGGGCCCGGGGACGCGGTGCATCCGGCCCAGCCGGTAGGAGTCGAGCAGGTAGGTCAGGTCGAGGGACGGGCTGAGCGCGGCGACCGTGATCACCCGCCGCACCCTAGTGGAGCGCCGACCGGCCTCACGCGCCTCGGCCCGGCACCGGCACCGGCACCGGCACCGGGGTCGGGCCCGGCCGGTCGGGAGCCTGAGAGACTGTCCGGGTGCGCGAACCCCTGACGGCGGAGGACGAGACGACGGTGACGGCCCAGCTGCAGCGGCCCCCGCGCGGCGTGGCCGGGGTGGCGGCCCGCTGCCCCTGCGGCAAGCCGTCGGTGGTGGCCACCGTGCCGCGGCTCGCCGATGGCACCCCGTTCCCCACCACCTACTACCTGACCTGCCCGCGGGCGACGTCGGCCTGCTCGACCCTGGAGTCCCAGGGCGTGATGGCGACGATGACCGCGCGGCTGCAGGAGGACGAGGCGCTGGCCGCGGCCTACCGGTCCGCCCACGAGGCGTACCTGCGCGACCGCGCCGAGCTGGGCGAGGTGCCCGAGATCGCCGGCGTCAGCGCCGGCGGGATGCCCGACCGGGTCAAGTGCCTGCACGTCCTGGTCGCGCACAGCCTGGCCGCGGGGCCGGGCGTCAACCCGCTGGGCGACGAGGCCCTGGCCGCGGTGGGCGAGTTCTGGCGCCGACCCTGCCTGCCCGACGACGGGGGCGACCCCTCGGCCGACGGCTCCGCACCGGCGACGACCGGGGAGCACCGGTGAACCGCGTCGCGGCCGTCGACTGCGGCACCAACTCCATCCGGCTGCTGATCGCCGAGCCCGGTCCCGACGGCGGGCTGGCCGAGCTGGACCGGCGGACCGAGGTCGTCCGGCTGGGGCAGGGCGTGGACGCGACGGGGGAGTTCCACCCCGACGCCCTCGCCCGGACCTTCGCCGCCACCGACGCCTACGCCGCCCTGATCCGCGACGCCGGGGTGCCCAGCAGCCGGATCCGCTTCGTCGCCACCTCCGCCTCCCGCGACGCCCGCAACCGCGAGGTGTTCTTCGCCGGCATCCGCGAGCGGCTCGGGGTCACCCCGGAGGTGATCAGCGGCGACACCGAGGCGCAGCTGTCCTTCGTCGGCGCCCTCAGCCGGGTCGCCCCGGCCGCCGAGCCGGTGCTGGTCGTCGACATCGGCGGCGGGTCCACCGAGCTCATCGTGGGCAGCGCCGCCGGCGCGGTCACGTCGGCGATCTCCCTCGACATCGGCTCGGTCCGGCTGACCGAGCGCTTCCTCTCGGCGCACCCGCCGGCAGCCGACGCCGTCGCCGCGGCGACCGCGCACGTCGACGCCCTGCTCGACACCACCGGCATCGACTTCGCGGCGGTCGGCACCTGGATCGGGGTGGCCGGCACCGCCACCACCCTGGCCGGGGTCCACCTCGGCCTGGAGCACTACGACCGCGAGCGGGTGCACGGCTCGGTGATCGCGCTGCCCGACCTGCGGGAGCTGTTCGGCCGGCTGCTCGGCTCCACCGTCGAGCAGATCCGCGCGCTGCCCTCCATGCACCCCGGCCGGGCCGACGTCGTCACCGCGGGCACCCTGATCGCCGTCCGGGTGGCCGAGCGGCTGCGCGTCGACGGCTGGCTGGTCAGCGAGTCCGACATCCTCGACGGCACGGCGCTGGACCTGCTCCGCCGGACGGACCCGACCGGTCCGCGCTGACGCGGCCGGCGGACCGCCCGGCGCCGGACGGTAGTCTCGACGTCCTATGGACGGCCCTCCCCCCGGGCGCCGGTCGTCCCGGGCCGGTTCGACGGGGCGCCCGTTCCGGCCCGACGCCGGACGGACGCGACGCGGGCTGACCGGGATCCCCCGACGCCGCAGCCTCGTCACCGTGCTGGCGCGCCACGCCGCGGCGGTGCGCTCGCGCCGCGCGCTCTGGGCCGGGGTGCTGCGGGCGCTGGGCACCACCCTGCTGGCCGCCCTGCTCGCGCTGCCGTTCGCGGCGGCCTGGGGCCTCGGCCACGCCGAGGTCGAGGACTACGTCGGCCCGCACCGGGTCACCTTCGCCACCAGCTTCTCCGGCGAGATCGCCGTCGACCTGGGGCCGATCGGCAAGGCGTTCCTGCCCAGCCCGGTCGCCCCCGTCGGGGTGACGGCGACCGTCGGCAGCGTCGGGACGGCCGCGTCCACGCTGAACTCGCTGTTCTCCTCCGAGACGCTCGCCGCCTACACCAGCCTCTACGAGGAGCCGGAGGTGGTCGTCGAGGCCATCGTCGACGAGCTCCAGGTGGACGCCCTGCTGCAGGGCGCGAAGGCCGAGGCCGTCCTGCTGCTGGCCTTCGCCGTCTGGCGGCTGCGCAGCCAGCTGCTCAGCCCGTGGGTGGCCCGGACGGTCACCCGCCGCCGGACGGGCGCGGTCTACGTCGCCGTCCTCGTCCTGGTGCTCGGCTCGGTGCTGGCGCCCAGCACGCCGGCCGGCACCCGCATCCCGGTGACCATCGCCGCGGGCAGCCGGTTCGCCTCGGTGACCGTCGACAGCCGGGTGCTCGCCGACCTGCTCGACCGCGGCATCCGCGGGGTCACCCTGCTGAGCGGGCGCCAGCAGGCCGCCGTCCAGACCTACATCGACACCGCGGTCGACGACCTGTCCGCCCAGCTCGACCGGCTGCCGCAGCCCGGTCCCGGCGAGACGATGCTGCTGGGTTTCAGCGACCTGCACTGCAACCAGGCGATGACCGAGCTGATCACCCGGCTGGCCCAGGCCACCCGGCCGCGGGTGGTGCTGAGCTCGGGCGACGACACCGTCAACGGCACGGCGGTGGAGAAGACGTGCATCCGCCGCGAGGCCGGCATCGCGGCCGGCGCCCAGGTCCCGCTGGTGGTGGCCAGCGGCAACCACGACTCCGACGTCACCGAGACCCAGCAGCGGGCCGAGGGGATGGTGGTGCTCGACGGCAGCACCGTCGACGCGGCCGGGCTGCGGGTGCTCGGCGACGACGACCCCGAGCACAACGTGCCGTTCAGCCAGGACCGGACGCTGGACCGCCCCGAGACCGAGGAGCAGCTGGGGACCCGGATGCTGCAGGCGGCCGCGACCCGCCCCGTCGACGTCCTCATGGTCCACCAGCCGGCGGCGTCGGTGGTGCTGATGTCGGCGACCGACCCCGGCGCCCGGCTCATCACCTGGGGGCACTTCCACAGCGAGTCCGGGCCCACCGTCGTCACCCACGGCGACGGCTCGTGGACCGTCGGCATGCAGCAGGGCACCGCCGGCGGCGTGCGCCAGCCCACGATCACCTCGTTCAGCACGCCGTTCTCGCCGCCGCTGAAGACCGCCGACGTCTACTTCTACTTCCGCGACGACGCCACCGGGCTCATCACCGGGGTGCAGGCGGTGCACTTCACGCCCGAGGCGGACGTCGTCATCGACGCGCCCACGGCGACGGGGGACCTCGACGCGCTCCCCGAGGAGACGCGCGCCCGGCTCGGCGGGGCCAGCCCCTCGCCCACGGCGACGCCGACCGGCTGAGCGCGGCGTCGGGGTGCGCGGCCGGTCGGGGTGCTCGGGCCGGCACTAGGATCGCGGGCCCGGGCCCCCGTAGCCCAACGGCAGAGGCAGGCGGCTTAAACCCGCCGCAGTGTGGGTTCGAGTCCCACCGGGGGCACGACGCCGGCGTGGGCGCGGCCGGCCCTTCTTAGCGGATTCATGGTGTGCAGGACGCGCGCGTGCGGGACGCGTTCGTAGACTTGGCGGGTAGCGCCGCCCCTGGCGCTCGCTCAGGAGGACATCACCATGTTGCGCAGTTCGAACCCGATCCTCTCCAAGCAGGACGCGTTCACGCCCGCAGCACCGCAGTACGGCCAGAACTCCTACGGTCGTTCGCCGTACCAGCAGTACCCGCCGGAGGCCTACGGCCAGCCGGCGCCGGTGCAGCAGGCCCCCGAAGGTCGGATGACCTTCGACGACGTCGTCACCAAGACCGCCGTCACCCTCGGCGTGCTGGCCATCGCGGCCGGGCTCGCCTGGTACCTGGTGCCCGCGGCGCTGTACTTCCCGGCGATGGTCCTCTCGGGTCTCGTCGGCTTCGTCGCCGTCATGATCGTCTCGCTCCGCCGGGTGGTGAACCCGGGCCTCGTGCTGTTCTACGCCGCCGTCGAGGGTGTCTTCATCGGCATGATCAGCAAGGTCTTCGAGGGGTACTACCCCGGCATCGTGGCCCAGGCCGTGGTGGCGACCTTCTTCGCGGCCGGCGTCACCCTGGCGGCCTACAAGTTCTTCAACATCCGGGTCACCGCCAAGTTCCAGAAGATCGTGGTCCTCTCGACGATCGCCTTCGCAGCGCTGATGCTCGTGAACTTCGTCTTCAGCCTGGTGAGCGGCACCGGCGGTCTCCGCGGTGGCATCACCGGCCCCGTCGGCCCGCTGGCCCTGGGCATCTCGGCCATCGCCATCGTGCTCGCGGTGCTCAACCTGGTGCTCGACTTCGACTACATCGAGAAGGGTGTCGCCATGGGCGCCCCGGCCCGTGAGTCGTGGCGCGGGGCGTTCGGCCTGACCGTCACCATGGTCTGGCTCTACGTCGAGATGCTGCGCCTGCTGTCCTACCTCCGCCGGTAACCCCCGGCCGCACCGACCCGACCACGAGGGCCGCTCCACCCCGCCAGGGTGGCGCGGCCCTCGTGCGTCCCGGGCCCTCCGCCACCAGGGCGCGAGCCCGAGCGGGCGGTCGGCGGGGCGTCGTCGCACTAGGCTCGCCCCGTGCAGTACGTGAACTCCCTGACCGAGCTGATCGGCAACACCCCGCTGGTCAAGCTCTCGCGCGTGACCGGTGACGTGGCCCCCCTGGTGCTGGCCAAGGTCGAGTACCTCAACCCCGGCGGCTCGGTGAAGGACCGGATCGCGGTCCGGATGATCGAGGCGGCCGAGCGCGACGGCTCCCTGCAGCCCGGCGGCACCATCGTCGAGCCCACCAGCGGCAACACCGGCGTCGGGCTGGCCATCGCCGCCCAGGGCCGGGGCTACTCCTGCGTCTTCGTCTGCCCGGACAAGGTGAGCGAGGACAAGCGGAACGTGCTGGCCGCCTACGGCGCCCGCGTCGTCGTCTGCCCGACCGCGGTCGAGCCCGACCACCCCGACTCCTACTACTCGACGTCGGACCGCCTGGTGCGCGAGATCCCGGGCGCCTGGAAGCCCGACCAGTACAGCAACCCGAACAACCCGCTGAGCCACTACGAGACGACCGGGCCCGAGATCTGGGCCCAGACCGAGGGCCGGATCACCCACTTCGTCGCCGGGATGGGGACGGGCGGCACCATCAGCGGCGCCGGGCGCTACCTCAAGGAGGTCTCCGGCGGTCGCGTCCAGGTGATCGGCGCGGACCCCAGCGGCTCGGTGTACTCGGGCGGCTCGGGCCGGCCCTACCTCGTCGAGGGGGTGGGCGAGGACTTCTGGCCCTCCACCTACGACGCCACCATCGCCGACCGGGTGATCGAGGTCTCCGACGCCGACTCCTTCGCCATGACCCGGCGGCTGGCCCGCGAGGAGGCCCTGCTGGTGGGCGGCTCCTGCGGGATGGCGACCGCGGCCGCCGTCCGGCTGGCCGCCGAGATCGAGGACCCGGACGCCGTCGTCGTCGTGCTGCTGCCCGACTCCGGCCGCGGCTACCTCACCAAGATCTTCAACGACGACTGGCTGGCCCGCTACGGGTTCGCCCCGCGCCCGGCCGGCTCGGTGCGCGTCGTCGGCGACGTGCTGCGCGAGAAGTCGGGCGACCTGCCCTCGCTGGTGCACACCCACCCCAACGAGACCATCGCCGAGGCCGTCGCCATCCTGCGCGAGTACGGCGTCTCGCAGATGCCCGTGGTCAAGGCCGAGCCGCCGGTGATGGCGGCCGAGGTCGTCGGCTCGGTCAGCGAGCGCGGCCTGCTCGGGGCGCTGTTCAGCCACCGGGCCGGCCCCGCCGACCCGGTCGCCACGGTCATGGAGCAGCCGCTGCCCACCCTCGGGGCCACCGAGGCCGTCGACGGCGCCGTGGCCCTGCTGGTGGACGCCGACGCCCTGCTGGTCCTCGACGACGGGCACCCCGTCGGCGTCCTGACCCGGCAGGACCTGCTCGGCGACGTGCGCTGAGCCGGCTCAGCCCAGCCGGCTGAACGCCCGCTGCAGCAGCCCGGTGCCGTGCCCGGACAGCTCCTCGAGGGCGACGGACCGGCCGGTCAGGGCCAGCAGCACCGCGAGCGCGGGTCCGGTGACGGTCGTCCCGTCGCCCAGCACGAGGTCGGCGTCGTCGGCCTCGAACCGGACGCCGGGGTAGCGGACGGCGGCCCGGAACGGCTTGGCCGCCCAGACCCGCTCGGCGGCCAGAACGGCCAGCGGCGGCGGGACGTGACGCTCGAGGCCCAGCGGCCGGGCGATGTCCTGGCCGTGCACCAGCACCTCGACGAGGGCGTCCCGCGCCCCCGCACCGGGTCGGACGTGCGCCCCCGGCACCGGACGGCGCAGGTCGGCGACGAGCTGCTCGGTCGACCGCTCGTCCGGCGGGGGCGGCGGGGGAGCGGCGGGCAGCCGGGCGGACGGCTCGTCGAGGAGCCCGGGCGGCCGCACCCGTCGCGTCGTGGTGGTCAGGTGCGCGGCCACGTCCCGCACCCGCCAGCCCGGGCAGAGCGAGTGCACGGCCCACTCCGAGGGCGCGAGCCCCTCGAGCAGGTCCGCGAGCGTCGACCGCTCGTGCCCGACGGCGTGCCAGTCCGTCCGGCGGCTCATGGTCCCCTGCCTCCTCCGGGGCGCCACCGCGGCGCCCGCACCGGTGGAGTTCCCGCGGCGGCGCGGCCGAAACGGGTGGAGGGAGCGGGGGAGGTGGTCCGGCGTCACGGCAGCAGCTCCGCCAGCAGGAGCTCCCAGTTGTGGGTCCACGGCACCTGCGGCCACGCGTCCAGCGGGACCCAGCGCGCGGACTCGGTGGTCCCGCCGACGTCGAGCACCCGCGGCTCGGCCGGTGCCGGGCAGGTCGCGCGGTAGACCAGGCGGACCGCCTGGAAGTCCTCCAGGGTGCCGCGCGGGCTGCGGCCGACCCAGTGGGAAGTCTGCACCGAGACCAGCTCGTCCAGGAGGACGGCCTGGTCGGTCTCCTCCGCGACCTCGCGGAGCACGGCGTCGGCCGGCTGCTCGCCCTCGTCGATCCCGCCGCCCGGCATGCCCCAGCGCCCGGGCACCGCCGTCCGGTCGGAGTACTCGGTGGCCAGCAGCCCTCGGCCCGACAGCACGACGGCGTAGGCGGCGACCCGCTGCCGCACCTCCAGCTCGGCGTCGGGCGGCAGCTCCAGGCCGGCGTCGCGGCCGCGGCCCGGGTCGTGCGGCCGCGGCTCCCCGGCCAGGGCCCGGACGCGGAGGGTGAGGACGATCTCGCCGTCGTCGTCGCGGACGGCGGACAGCGGCCGGACGAGGGTCCAGCCGGCGTCGTGGACCAGGACGGCCGGGTCGACCCCGTGCACCAGCGGCCGGTCCAGGACGACGGTGCCCGACATGTCGTCGTCCCCGCTCAGACCGACCACCCGCACGACGCACCACCTCCGGCTCGACCGCCCGGGCGGACGCGCGCCCGGGGCTCCCAGTCTCCCAGGTGCACCGCCGCGGAACGGGTAGCGTGGCTCCTCGTGAGCAGACGACGCGGGCCGGTGCGCCGGTGATCCCCGCGCTGGCCTACGGGCTGGTGGCGCTGGCCGGGGCGGCCGGGGTGTGGGGCCTGCTGACGGCGGTGCTGGACAAGCCGCCGGGCAAGGCCCAGCTGCTCTTCGCCGCCGGGGTCTGGGTCGTCACGGCCGTCCAGTCGGTCATCGGCCTGGTGCGGGTGGCGGGCGGCTACCGGCCGGTCGAGACCGCGACGACGATCGGCTACCTGCTGGCGATCCTCGTCCTCATCCCGCTGGCCTGGTTCTGGGCCAACACCGAGCGCACCCGCTGGTCGGGCGTCGTCCTCGCCGTCGCCGCCTTGTCGGTGCTCGCCATGACGCTGCGGCTGCTCCAGCTCTGGACGCAGGTGGCGGTGTGAGCGGCCCCGAGCCCGCCCCGGACGCCGCTCCCGCCCGCACCAGCAGCGGACCGGGCCGGGCGCTCGTCGCCGTCTACGGGCTCTTCGCGCTCTCGGCCACCGCCCGGGCCGCGGTGCAGCTGGCCACCCAGTTCTCCGAGGCGCCGCTGGCCTACCTGCTCTCGGCCGTCGCGGGCGTCATCTACGTCGTGGCCACGGTGACCCTGGCCCGCGGCGACCGCGCGTCCCGCCGGGTGGCCACCGTCGCGATCGTCCTGGAGCTGGTCGGGGTGCTGACCGTCGGCACCCTCAGCGTCCTCGACCCCGAGGCCTTCCCGCGGGCGACGGTGTGGTCCACCTACGGCATCGGCTACGCCTTCGTCCCCCTGGTGCTGCCCGTGCTCGGCCTGCTCTGGCTCCGCCACACGCGCCCGCGCCCCGTCGCGGCCTGACGCGAGTGCTGAGAAGCCGTCGTCTCTCGGGCCCGACAGCGACGGTTTGTCAGCACTCGCTCCCGCTCAGACCAGCACGCCCAGCCGGGCGAGGGGCTCGACCAGCTCGCGCTCCTCGTAGGACAGGTGGGAGAGCAGGGTGTCGGTGAGCTCGTCGACGGCCCGCTGCAGCCCGTCGGCGTCGGCGGCCGGTCCGACGAAGGCGACCAGCGCCCGGTCGACCCGCTCCAGGACGTCGTGGATGACGCCGTGCTCCAGCTCCAGCCGGTCGACGACGGGGGCGAGCCGCGGGTCGGCGGCGCGGAGCCGGGGGAACATCGCCTGGTCCTCGATGGTGTGGTGGGTGGTCACCACCCGGCAGTAGGCGGCGCAGTAGGCGCCGAGGGTCCAGCTGTTCTGCCGCATCGTCATCTCGTTGATCCGCGACCGGGCGGCCACCGCGTCGGCGGAGCCGTCGAGGACCTGGTCGACGAGGCCGCGCACCTGCTCCAGCTCGTCACGCAGGTGGTCGTGGATGTCGACGAGGTGCTGGCCCGAGGAGAGGGCCCGCGGGCTGTAGGTGCGGTCCGGGTCGGGCGCCGGGCCGGTCGGCCGGGTCGACTCGTCCCACGACGGCTCCGCCGCCAGCCGGACGCCGGGGTCAGGGGTGGGGACGACGGGGAAGCTCACGCGTCCCGCACCAGGTCGGCGTAGTCGGGGTGGTGCTCGATCCAGCCGGCGATGAAGGGGCAGCGGGGGACGACGGCGAGGCCGCGCTCCCGGGCGGCGTCCAGCGCCGTCCGGGCCAGGGCGCTGCCGACGCCCTGGCCCTCGAAGTCGTCGCCGACGACGGTGTGGGTGAAGGTGATGACCCCATCGGCGAGCTCGTAGGCGGCCACGCCGGCGAGCCGGCCCTCCACCCGCGCCGTGAACCGCGAGCGCTCCGGTTCGTCGTGCACCTCAGCTGCAGTCATGGCGCCACTCTGCCACCGGGCGGACCTCAGCCGCGGCTGCGGGCCAGCAGGCGGGCGAAGGGCACCACGGCCTCGGGCGCAGCCCCGTCGACGGGCTCCGGCGCCCGCGGCGCGGGGCGCAGCAGGTCGACCAGCTCGCCGGCGGCGCGGGCGACGCGCGCGTCGAGCGCCCCGCCGTCGGCCCAGTCCTCGGTGGCCGCGAAGACGCCCGTCGGCACGACCACGGCCCGCAGGTGCGCGAACAGCGGCCGCAGCGCGTGGTCGAGGGCCAGCGCGTGCCGCGCCGAGCCGGCCGTGGCCGCGACCAGCACCGGCTTCCCGGCCAGCGACTCCGGCGGCAGCACGTCGAAGAACGTCTTGAAGAGCCCGCTGTAGGAGGCGCTGAAGATCGGCGTCACCACCACGAGGGCGTCGGCCTGCTGCACCCGCTCCTGCACACCGGCCAGGGCCTCGGTGGCGAACCCCGTCAGCAGCTGGTTCGTGAGCTCGCGGGCGTGCTCGCGCACCTCGACGACCTCGAGCTCGACCGCCCCGCCGCGGGTGCCGGCCGCCGCCTGCACGGCGGCGGCCAGCCGGTCGGCCAGCAGCCGCGTCGACGAGGGCTGGCTGAGCCCCGCGGTCACCACGACGACCCGGGTCACCGGGCCACCGCCGCGCTGCCCGCGCCGACGAGCTCGGCGTCGACGTCGGATCCGTCGAGGGCCTCGGAGCCGTCGTCGGCCGGGACGCCCTCGCGGAGCGTGCCCGCCCGCAGCGCGGCGAGCCGGGCGGCGTGGGTGGGGCCGTCCGGGACGTCGGCGGGGCGCAGGGCGTCCATCTCGCGGCGCAGCACCGGGACGACCTCGCCCAGCAGGTCGAGCTGCTCGAGGACCGTCTTGAGGGGCAGGCCAGCGTGGTCGGCGAGGAACAGCTGGCGCTGGTAGTTCCCGAAGTGCTGGCGGAAGGTCAGCGTCTTCTCGATGACCTCCTGCGGGCTGCCGACCGTCAGCGGGGTCTGGCTGGTGAACTCCTCCAGCGAGGGCCCGTGGCCGTAGACCGGGGCGCGGTCGAAGTAGGGCCGGAACTGGCGGACGGCCTCCTGCGAGCTGCGGGCCATGAAGACCTGCCCGCCCAGCCCGACGACGGCCTGGTCGGCGCGGCCGTGGCCGTAGTGCTCGAAGCGCTGCCGGTACAGGGCGACCAGCTGCTGGAAGTGGTGCGTCGGCCAGAAGATGTGGTTGGCGAAGAAGCCGTCGCCGTAGAACGCGGCCTGCTCGGCGATCTCGGGACTGCGGATCGAGCCGTGCCAGACGAACGGCGGCAGCCCGTCGAGCGGCCGCGGGGTGGAGGTGAAGCCCTGCAGCGGGGTGCGGAACTCGCCCTGCCAGCTGACGACGTCCTCGCGCCAGAGCCGGTGCACCAGGTCGTAGTTCTCGACGGCGAGGGCGATCCCGTCGCGGACGTCCTGGCCGAACCAGGGGTAGACGGGGCCGGTGTTGCCGCGGCCCATCATGAGGTCGACGCGGCCGTCGGCGAGGTGCTGGAGCATCGCGAAGTCCTCGGCGATCTTCACCGGGTCGTTCGTGGTGATCAGCGTCGTCGACGTCGACAGGATGATCCGCTCCGTGGTGGCGGCGACGTAGCCGAGCATCGTGGTGGGGGAGGACGGCACGAACGGGGGGTTGTGGTGCTCACCGGTGGCGAAGACGTCCAGGCCCACCTCCTCGGCGTGCTGGGCGATGGTCACCATCGCCTTGATCCGCTCGGCCTCGGTGGGGGTCCGACCGGTCGTCGGGTCGGTGGTCACGTCGCCGACGGTGAAGATCCCGAACTGCATGGTGCGCTCCTCTGGTGTCGTAGATAGTTTAGCGTTCAACTATCTGACCCGTCCAACGGGTGACCGGTCCCCGCTATTCCGTCGTTACGCTCAGCCCAGCGCGCGGACCACCGCGCCGGTGGGAGGCGGAGATGAAGTACGACGACCGGGCCGGGCTCGACCCCTCGCAGATGGGTGGCGGCAGCCGACGCCCCAGCCCCGCACTCGCCCTCGGCGGCGGGGCCGGCGCGATCGTGGTGATCGTCATCGCCCTGCTCTTCGGGGTCGACCCGGGGCAGGTGCTGCAGGGCGGGGCGGGACCCGCACCGGGACCGGCCACCAGCACGCCCTTCGCCCAGTGCACGAGCGGCGCCGACATCGGTCGGGACCGCGACTGCCGGTTCGTGGCCTTCACCAACTCGATCCAGGCCTACTGGGCCGGCGCCGACCCCGGCTACCAGGAGATCGACGTCGACACCTTCGAGGGCAGCGTCAGCACCGGCTGCGGCGCGGCGACGTCGGAGGTCGGGCCGTTCTACTGCCCGGCCGACACGACGGTGTACCTGGACCTCGGCTTCTTCGACCAGCTGACCACCCAGCTGGGGGCCCGCGGCGGCGACGCGGCCGAGGCCTACGTGCTGGCCCACGAGTTCGGCCACCACGTGCAGAACCTCGACGGCACGATGGCGGAGGTGCAGGGCAGCGGGCAGGGGACCGGCCCGACGTCGGCGGGCGTCCGGCTGGAGCTCCAGGCCGACTGCTACGCCGGTGTCTGGTTCCACCACGCCGTCGACGACCCCGACGACGCCATCAGCGAGGTCAGCCAGGACGACCTGGACCGCGCTGTCGACGCCGCCGCGGCGGTGGGTGACGACCGGATCCAGGAGAAGGCCCGGGGCCAGGTCACGCCGGAGTCGTGGACGCACGGATCGGCCGCCCAGCGGCAGCAGTGGCTGCAGCGCGGGTTCGACACCGGCGACCCGGCCCGCTGCGACACCTTCGCCCGCGACGCCCTGCGCTGACCCGGGGTCCGGGACGGGCCGGCGGTCCGCTCCGGGGTCGTCAGGACAGCGTGTAGTCGAGGTTCTCGTCGTCCAGCCGGGTGTCCTTCGCCGCGTCGAACCGGGTGTCCCCGTCGTCGGCGAAGAGCACGACCTGCAGCTCGCCGGTCGCCGGCACCGGGGTGTCGAGCGTCACGGTCAGGGGGCCGGGACCCAGCGGGGCCGAGCCCAGCAGCTGGTCGCCGCGGTAGACGGCGACGAAGCCGTTGCCGTCGGGGGTGCTGGCCGTGGCGACGGCGACCGTGCGGCCGTCGCCGCTCTGGTCCTCGACCTCCAGCTCGTCGCCGGTCCCGCTGGAGGCCTCACCGGCCGACGGGCCGCCGGAGGTGGAGGCGCTGGGGTCGGCCGACGGCGAGGTGCTCGTGGTGGCGCTGCCGGTGCTCGAGGGGCTGGGCTGCGCGGTGACGACGGGGGACAGCGGGGTCTCCGAGCCCGCTCCCTCGGGCTCGCCGACCTCGTTGGCGCCGCACGCGGCGAGCACCAGCGCGGCGGCGGCCGTGCCGAGGAGGAGGGGGACCCGGGACGTCAGGGAGGTCATGCCCCCATGTAACCAGCCGGGTCCGCGCCGGCGGGAGCGGGGCGGGCCGCTCGGGCGGTCCGCCCGCGGTCGTCGGTGCGGCGGCTCAGCGGACCCGGTAGTCGAAGTCGTCGTCGACCGGGTCGGCGGCCTCGTCGGCGTCGTCGTCGGGCTCCACCACGCGCGGGTCAGCGTCGGCGTCGAAGCGGCCGTCGCCGTCGTCGCCGAACAGCACGGCCCGGTACTCCCCGGTGGCGGGGATGCGCTCGTCGAGGTCGACGGTCAGGCCGCGGCCGCTGCCCACCTCGGCCGAGCCCAGCAGCTGGCCGTCCCGGGTGTAGACGGCGACGAAGCCGGTGCCCGAGGTCAGCCGGACCTCCTCGACGGCGACGCTGCGGCCGTCGCCGCTCTGGTCCTCGACGTCGAGCTCGGCCCGGTCGTCGTCGACGGTCGGACCGCCGGAGGCGCTGGGCGCGCTGCTGGGGCTGGCGCTGGCGCTGGGGCTGGCGGTGGTCGGGTCGGCGGAGGGGGCGGCGCTGGTGGTCTCGGCGGAGGGGGCGGCGGCGGAGGTGGCCGGTGCCTCGGGGGCGGGGGCGGCGGGCTCGGCGTCGTCGCCGCAGGCGGACAGCAGCAGGGCGGCCGCGGCGGTGCCGGCGAGCAGGGCGGAGGTCGTTCGTGAGGTGCGCATGGGGACCACTCCACGTCAGCCCCGTGAGCCCCCGGTGAGACGCCCATGAGGGTGGTCTCATCCGGGGGGGGGGCGGGGGCTCAGCCCACCCGCGGGACCAGCCGCTCGTCGGCGTAGCGGTCGAACAGGGCGAGGAAGGAGTCGAGCGTGCGGTGGTGGGTGGTGAAGCCCGCCAGCCGGCTCTTGCTCATGTCGGTGACCACCTCGATGTCGCGGCCGAGGTCGGCGTCGGTGTGCCACCACGACGCCACCCGCGCCAGGTCCGGCTCGACGAGGTCGTGCGCGGCCACGATCTCGGCCCAGACCGGCCCGGCGTCGGCCATCTGCTGCTCCAGCGGGCGCGGGGCGCCCTCGAAGCCGACGGGCTCGACGCCCAGGTGCGCCGCGAGCCGCGGCCACATCCAGCGCCACCGGAAGACGTCGCCGTTGACGGTGTTGAAGGCCTCGTCCGCGCCGGCCGCGGTGGTGGAGGCCCAGACCATCTGCTCGGCGAGCACCGTCGCGTCGGTGACGTCGGTCAGGCCGTTCCACTGGGTCTCGCTGCCCGGGAAGACGAACGGCCGACCGGTGTGACGGCAGATCGCCGCCTGCGCGGCCAGCGTCAGCCCCATGTTCATGGCGTTGCCGACGGCGTACCCGAGGACGGTGTGCGAGCGGTGCACCGACCAGGTGAAGCCGGCCTCGGCCGCCGCGGCGAACAGGGCGTCCTCCTGCGCGTAGTAGAAGTTCGGCGCGTCCAGCCGTGGCTCGTCCTCGTGGAACGGGGTGTCGGGCATCGCACCCTGGCCGTAGGCCTCGAACGGGCCGAGGTAGTGCTTGAGCCCGGTCATCAGGGCGGCGTGGACCAGCGGGGCGGGCCGCAGCGCCGCGAGCAGGTCGCGCACCATGCCGCCGTTGACGGCGATGTTCTCCGCCTCGGTCGGCTGCCGCAGCCAGGCCGTGAAGTAGACGTGGGTGGGGCGCTCGTCGGCGAGGGCGGTGGCCAGGGCGTCGGCGGAGGTGAGGTCCGCGGCGACCCAGCGCAGACCGGGTCGCTCGGCGCCGGGGCGGCGGGCCAGGCCGGTGACGGGCCAGCCCTGCGCCAGCAGCTGGTCGACGATCGCGGCGCCGGCGATGCCGGTGGCGCCGACGACCAGGGCGGAGCGGTCGGTGGGGTCAGGGGTGGGGGCGTCCATGCTGGACGCAACACGGCCCGGGCGGGATCATTCCCGCCCGGGCCGCGCCGGTCACCTCAGCTCAACCGCAGGTCACGCCCGTGGCGTGCACCGGGCAGTAGCCCGCCGGGTTCTTGTCGAGGTACTGCTGGTGGTAGTCCTCGGCGTAGAAGAAGTCCGGCTGGGGCTTGATCTCGGTGGTGATCTGGCCGAAGCCGGACCGGCTGAACTCCACCTGGAAGTCGTCCCGCACGCGCTGCGCCACCGCCAGCTGCTCGTCGCTGGTGGTGTAGATCGCCGAGCGGTACTGCGTGCCGACGTCGTTGCCCTGGCGCATGCCCTGGGTGGGGTTGTGGTTCTCGAAGAACACCTTGAGCAGCTGCTCGTAGCTGGTCTTCGTGGGGTCGAACACGACCTTGACGATCTCGGTGTGGCCGGTCCGCGCGCTGCAGACCTCCTCGTAGGTCGGGTTCGGGGTGTAGCCACCCGCGTAGCCGGCGGCGGTGTTCACCACGCCGGGGGTGTTCCAGTACAGCTTCTCGGCGCCCCAGAAGCAGCCGAGCGCGAGGTAGGCCACCTCGGAGCCCTCCGGCTCCTTCTGCACGGGGATGCCGAAGACGTCGTGGAAGGTGGGGTCGACCAGGACCGAGCGGCCGCGGCCGGCGAGGGCCTGCTCCGGCGCGATCAGGGTGGTCTTCATCCGGGAGAACAACATGGGGTCAGTCTGCCTCTCTGCACAACCGCTGGATGCGGCCCGCTCCTGCTCAACGTCGGCCCGGCCGCCCCTTGTTCCGACCGGTCAGGACCACGCGGGGTCGGGGCACCGGCAGGGTCGGGCAGGCCGGCGGCACCTAGGCTCGGGGCATGAGCGACCAGGGCTTCTCCACCCGTGCCATCCACGCCGGCCAGCGTCCCGACCCCGGCAACGGGGCGGTGGCGCCCGCCATCTGGGCGACGTCCACCTACGCCCAGGACGGCGTGGGCGGCCTCCGCGACGGCTACGAGTACTCGCGCTCGGCCAACCCGACCCGGACGGCGCTGGAGCAGTGCCTGGCCTCGCTGGAGCAGGCCGACCACGGCTTCGCCTTCGCCAGCGGGCTGGCCGCCGAGGACACCCTGCTGCGGACGATCGGCCGGCCCGGCGGGCACGTCGTCATCCCCGACGACGCCTACGGCGGCACCTACCGCACCTTCGCGCGGGTGCACGAGCCGTGGGGACTGGGGTACACCCCGGCGGCGCTGACCGACCTGGACGCCGTCCGGGCGGCGATCCGGCCCGGCGAGACCACCGCCGTCTGGGTGGAGACGCCGACCAACCCGCTGCTCGGCATCGCCGACATCGCCGCGATCGCCGACCTCGCCCACCAGGTGGGCGCGCTGCTGGTGGTCGACAACACCTTCGCCTCGCCCTACCTGCAGCAGCCGCTGACGCTGGGGGCCGACGTCGTCGTGCACTCCACGACCAAGTACTGCGGCGGGCACTCCGACGTCGTCGGCGGGGCCCTGCTCACCTCCGACGCCGAGCTGGCCGAGCGGCTGCGCTACTTCCAGAACGCCATCGGCGGCGTCGCCGGGCCGTTCGACGCCTGGCTGGTGCTGCGCGGCCTGCGCACCCTGGCCGTCCGGATGGAGCGGCACTGCGACAACGCCGCGCAGGTGGCCGCCTTCCTCGTCGAGCACCCGAAGGTCAGCCACGTCTACTACCCGGGCCTCGACTCCCACCCCGGCCACGCGGTGGCCGCCGCGCAGATGCGCCGGCCCGGCGGGATGGTCAGCTTCCGGGTCGCCGACGGCGAGGAGGCCGCCGTCGCCGTCTGCGGCCGCACCGAGGTGTTCACCCTGGCCGAGTCGCTGGGCGGGGTGGAGTCCCTCATCGAGCACCCGGGACGGATGACCCACGCCTCGGTCGCGGGGACGCCGCTGGAGGTGCCGTCGGACCTGGTGCGGCTGAGCGTCGGCATCGAGGACGCCGACGACCTGGTCGCCGACCTCGCGCAGGCCCTGGGCTGAGCCCGCGCCGAGGTGTCAGACGCTGCGGGGGCCAGGGCCGCCACCGCTTCTGACAAGTCGGTTCAGAGGGACCAGTCGACGGGCGCCGCGCCCTGCTCCACCAGCAGCGCGTTGACCCGGCTGAAGGGCCGGGAGCCGAAGAACCCGTTCCGGGCCGAGAGCGGCGAGGGGTGCGCGCTGGCCACGACGGGCACCGCGCCCAGCCGCGGGGCGAGGGCCTGGGCGTCGCGGCCCCAGAGCAGGGCGACCAGCGGCCCGCCGCGCTCGACCAGGGCGTCGACGGCCCGCTCCGTCACCTGCTCCCAGCCCTGCCGCCGGTGCGCGCCCGAACGGCCCGGCTCCACCGTCAGCACCCGGTTGAGCAGCAGCACGCCCTGCTCGAACCACGGCGTCAGGTCCCCGTGCGCGGCCGGCGGCAGGCCCAGGTCGTCCTGGAGCTCGCGGTAGACGTTGACCAGCGAGCGGGGGAGCGGTCGGACGTCCCGGGCGACGGCGAAGGACAGCCCGACGGGGTGGCCGGCCGTGGGGTACGGGTCCTGGCCGACGACGAGCACCCGCACGTCGGCGAGGGGCCGGCTGAACGCGCGCAGGACGTGCCCCGGCGCCGGCAGGAAGGACCGGCCGGCGGCGACCTCGGCGGCCAGGAAGCGCTCGGCGCGCGCCCGGTCGGCGTCCGCCGGGGCCAGCGCGGCCGCCCAGTCCGGCGCGGGCACCGGGCCCAGGGCGGGGGGTTCAGCGGGCGGGGTCCCAGCGGGCGGGCGGTCAACGGGCGGGCGGTCAGCGGGCGCGCGGTCAGCGGGCGGGGGCACGGTCCTCCTCGACGGGCGCGGTCCGCGGCATCCGCGCCGAGGCGCCCGCGCCGACCAGCAGCAGCGCCGCCCCGACGGCGAAGGCCACCGGGTAGGAGAACGAGTCGGCCAGCAGCCCCGCGACCAGCGGGCCGACGATCGCGCCGACGTCGGCGCACATCGAGAACACCGCGACGGCGGTGCCACCGCGGCCGCCCGCCGCGTCGCCGACCGAGGCCGCGGGCGCGGTGCCCAGGAAGGCCGCCGCCACCCCGTACAGGCTCAGCGCCACGATCAGCAGGCCGATCCCGGGCGCGAACGGCACCGCGAGGATGGACAGCCCGGCGAGCACGCCACCGGCGATCATGGCGGGCCGGCGGCCGACGGTGTCGACGAACCGGCCGGCCGGGCCGACGGCCAGCGTCTGGGCGACGGCGGCCACGGCGAAGGCGATGCCGGTCCACGACGTCGGCCGCTGCAGCACCTCGACCACCAGCACGGGGACGAGGGTGCTGCGGACCCCGAACGAGGTCCAGCCCTGCGCCAGGTTGGTCACGCAGGCCGCCTGGTACCGCTTGTCGCGGAGCACCTGCCGGAAGGGGACGACGGGCAGCACGGGGGCGTCCCCGCGCTCGCTCCGGACCCGCAGCAGGACCAGGCCGACCGCGCCGGCCACGGCCAGGGTGCCGGCGTAGAAGAAGAACGGTGCCCGCAGGGCGATGGCCGAGAGCACGCCGCCGATGGCGGGCCCGGTCATCCCGCCCAGCAGGAAGCCGCCCTGGAAGAAGCCGGCGGCCCGGCCGCGCAGCCCGGCCTCCACCGAGGTCAGCAGCAGCGTGGTGGCCGAGACGGTGAACATCGCCGAGCCGACGCCGCCGATGCCGCGCAGCACCAGCAGCTGCTCGTAGGTCTGGGAGATGCCGGCCACCCCGCTGGAGGCGGCCACGATGAAGATGCCGACCGCCATCACCAGCCGCTCCCCGAACCGGTCGATCAGCCGGCCGCAGAAGGGGCTGGTCACCAGCCGCAGGGCGGCGAACGCCGAGACCACGGCCCCGACGGCGAAGTTGTCGACGCCGAAGCTGCGGGCGAACACGGGCAGCACGGGCACGAGCACCCCGAACCCGACGGCGACGCAGAAGGCGATCAGCCCCAGGACGTAGACCTCGCGGGGGAGCCCGCCCGAGGCGCGGAACCGGGAACGGAGCCGCTCCGGGAGGCGGTCCCGGGGCGGGGGCGGGGCAGGCACCGGCCCAGTGTGCCCGCACCGGCGCGGCCGGCGCCCGCCGAGGGGGCCCGCGGACGCGGCGGTGAGGCGGGCACCGGTCGGATACCGTGAGCGCGGCACCGGGCACGGACGAGGAGACGACGCGTGGGACGCATGAACAGGGTGGTCGACGCGGTCTTCGGCCGCCGACCGCTGCCGGCGGTGGAGCCGGCCCCGCCGGTGGTCGAGCCGGCGCAGGCCGAGGTCGCGACGACGACGACCGCGGACTTCGACCGCGCGGTCCCGCGCGGGCTGCAGGTGGCGGCGTCCTGGGCCTGGCGGCTCATCGTCGTCGGCGCGCTGGTCTACTTCCTGAGCCGCGTCGCCGGCTACCTCTCCGAGGTCGTCATCCCGGTGGCCATCGCCATCCTGCTCACCGCGCTGCTGGCCCCGGTGGCCCGCCGGCTGCGGCGCTGGGGCGTCCCCGGCGGTCTGGCCACGGCCATCACCGTGCTCGGCGGCATCGCCGTCATCGCCGGCGGGCTGACGCTGATCGTCAACTCGATCGTCAACCAGGCCTCGGAGCTCTCCACCCAGGTCGTGGCCGGCTTCAACAGCGTCGTCGCCTACCTCGAGCGCAGCCCGCTGGGCCTCAGCAGCGACTTCTTCCAGTACGACCAGCTGGTCACCCGGCTGCAGAGCTTCCTCAGCGACAGCCAGGGCGCCATCGCCACCTACGCCGCCGAGATCGGCGCGCAGGTGGGGCACTTCCTGGCCGGGCTGGCCATCGCCCTGTTCTCGCTGATCTTCTTCCTGCACGACGGCCGCGGCATCTGGACGTTCCTGCTGCGCTTCTTCCCCGCCCAGACGCGGGACCGGGTCGACCAGGCCTCCGTGCGCGGCTGGCACGCGCTCTCCCACTACGTGCGGGCGACGGTGATCGTGGCCCTCGTCGACGGCATCGGCATCCTCATCGGCGCGCTGGCCCTCGGCCTCCCGGTGGCGCCCGCGCTGGCGGCCCTGGTCTTCCTCGGGGCGTTCATCCCGATCATCGGGGCGTTCGTGTCGGGCTTCGCCGCCGTGGCCGTGGCGCTGGTGGCCGTCGGCTGGGTCAAGGCCCTGATCATGCTCGGCATCATCATCGCCGTCATGCAGGTGGAGGGCCACATCCTGCAGCCCTTCATCCTGGGCCGGGCGGTGAAGCTGCACCCGCTCGCGGTGGTGCTGGCCATCGCCGCCGGGCTGGTGGTGGCGGGCATCGTCGGCGCCCTGCTCGTGGTGCCGATGCTGGCCTTCGTCAAGACCTTCGTGGAGTACCTCAACGGCACCCACGAGCCCCAGCTGGCCCGCGCCCTGCGGTGGCCGGCGGGCCAGCGGCGCGGCTGACCCCCGGGGGACCGGCCGGCGGCGGACCGGCTAGAGCGCCGAGCCCTTCGCGAACGTCTTGTACGAGATGTCCCAGTCGGCGTAGCCGTTGCCCTGCTCGAGGCCCCGGTCGGTCCCGGTGGTGACCACCGGGTCGCCGATCAGGGTGTTCTCGTAGAGCCACTGCGAGTCGGCGGTGCTCATCCCCACGCAGCCGTGGCTGGCGTTGCGGCGGCCGAGGTTGCCGGCGTTCCAGGGCGCGGAGTGCAGGAACTCCCCGGAGTTCGTGATGCGCAACGCGTACTTGGCGACCAGGGTGTAGTCCTCCTCGGCCCCGATCATCTCGTTGGTCATCTTCTTGTTGAACTCCTTGGCCATGATCAGCTTGGTGCCGCTGCGGGTCTCCCAGCCGGGCTTGCCGCCGGAGACCGGGATCGTCCGCACCTTCTCGCCGTCGCGGTAGACCGTGGCCACGTCCTTCGCCAGGTCGACCTTCGTGACCAGCGAGCGGCCGACCGTGAAGGAGGTCGAGGCCGACTGCTGGCCGTAGATGCCGTCGCCGGCGTCGACGCCGTTGAGGTCGGCCCGCACCGTCACCTGGGTGCCCGGCTTCCAGTACTCCTCCGGGCGGAACCGCACCTGGGTGGAGGAGAGCCAGCTCCAGCTGCCCTCCTGCGCCGGCTTGGAGGTGACGTGCAGGTTCTTCTCGAACGCCGCGCGGTCCTCGACGGGGACGTCGAAGGTCAGCACCACGGGCATCCCGATGCCCACCTTGCTGTCCGGCAGCGGGTAGAGGCTGGGGAAGGTCTGCTCGGCCAGCGTGAGCTTCTGCGTCCGGAACGTGGTGGTCCGGGTGGTGGTCTCGTCGGCGGCGTTGGCGCCGGTCATCGACAGGGTGTAGGTCGCGGACGGCTCGAGCCGGTCCTCCGCGGTCCAGGTGGTGCCGTCCTCGCTCAGCTCGCCGTCGACGGTGCCCTTGGTCGCCGCGCCCTTGGCGTCGACACCCTGGTAGCGGAGCTTCACCTTCTCGACGGTGCCGGCCGCGGCCTCGACCTCGACGCGGGTGTCGACGGCCACCTTGCTGGCGTCGTCGGCGACGTTCGCCTCCAGCCGCACGGGCTCGGTGGTGGGGTCGGGGCTGGGGGCGTCGGCCGGCGCGGAGCTGGCGGCGGGAGCCGGCGCGCTGGGCCCGGAGGAGGACGTGCCGCCCGCCTGGCTCGTCGGGAGCCCGCTGCAGCCGGCCACGACGGTGGCGAGCAGGACGGTCCCGGCGAGCCCGGTCAGCAGGGTGCGGGTGCTGGTCGGCATGTGCTTCCTTCGGTCGGCGACGTGCGGGCCGCGAGGCCCTGGCGGCTGGCCTCGGTCGGGAGCCACCGGTGCGGTGCGGCGACGGCCCGCACCTCCACAGTGCCATCTGGAGGGGGGTCGTGTCGCGTCCTCGGCGTGCCACCACCCGGGTCGCCGGACGGGCCGGCGACCGCGGGCGGCGGTCAGGTCGAGGCTCTCCTACTGTGCCACGGCGGGCAGCTCCTGCTGTGCCGCGGCGGGCGACGGCGCCCCGCTGGACGCGGCCGGCTCGGCCTCGGGCGACGGCTCGGGCGCCCGGCCGGCCAGCGGCTTCTCCTTCATGGCCAGCGCGACGACCAGCGCCACCACCATGAAGGGCACGGCGACCAGGAACAGGTCGTCCATCGAGCGGGTGAAGGCCGTCAGCACCCAGGTCTTGACGGGTTCGGGCAGGCGTGAGATGGCGCTGACGTCGTTGATCGAGGCGCTCGCCGCCCCGAGCTGGCCCTGCGCGGACGCCGGGACGACCTCGGCCAGGTGGTGCGGCAGCCGGGTGTTGAGGATGGCCCCGAACATCGCCGTGCCCAGCGCCCCGCCCATCGAGCGGAAGAAGGCGACGGACGCCGTGGCGGTGCCCATGTGCCGCCGGTCCACGCTGTTCTGCACGGCGGTGACCACGACCTGCATGGTGAGCCCCAGCCCGGCGCCGAAGACGAACATGTAGAGCGCGAGCAGGACGTAGGGGGTGTCGACGGCGAGCCGTGACATGGCCAGCAGGGCCAGCCCCACCAGCACCGAGCCGGTGATCGGCATCCACTTGTAGCGCCCGGTCGAGGACATGATCCGGCCGCCGCTGATGGAGGTCGAGAAGATGCCGGCGACCAGCGGCAGCATGGCCAGGCCCGAGCGGGTGGCGCTCATGCCCTGCACGGCCTGCAGGTAGATCGGCAGGTAGATGAGCCCGCCGAACATGCCGACCCCCATGATCATCGCGAAGACGATGTTGCCGGTGAAGGTCCAGTGCCGGAACAGCTCCAGCGGGATGATCGGCTCGCTGGCGCGCTGCTCGACGAGGATGAAGGCGCCGACGAGGACGACGGCTCCCACC
Organism: Microlunatus capsulatus; assembly: GCF_017876495.1. Lineage (NCBI taxonomy): Bacteria > Bacillati > Actinomycetota > Actinomycetes > Propionibacteriales > Propionibacteriaceae > Microlunatus > Microlunatus capsulatus. The sequence continues at coordinate 3,326,606 of NZ_JAGIOB010000001.1, forward strand.
AGCAGGCCGAGCCCGGTCACCGAGGTCCAGCCGAGGTCGGCGGCCGTGGAGGGGCCGGCCCAGGACAGGTAGAGGATGACGCTGGTGACGGCGCCGATGATCGTCGCGGCCCCCAGGTAGTCGACCGAGGCCTGCCGCCGGACGTGGTGCAGCTTGAGCGCCATCGACGTGATCACCAGGGCGGCGATGCCGATCGGCAGGTTGATGAAGAAGATCCACTCCCACCCGAGGTGGTCGGTGAACAGCCCGCCCAGCAGGGGACCGGCCACCGACGAGACGCCGAAGACGGCGCCGAAGAGGCCCTGGTACTTGCCGCGCTCCCGCGGCGGGATGACGTCGCCGATGACGGCCAGCGCCAGCGACATCAGGCCGCCGCCTCCCAGGCCCTGGACGGCGCGGCCGGCGATCATCACGTCGATGCCGGAGACGTCGAGCCAGCTGGCGATCGGGGACGCGAAGCCGCAGATCACCGAGCCCAGCAGGAAGACGAGGATGGCCGCCTGGAAGATCGGGCGGCGGCCCAGCAGGTCGGAGATCTTGCCCCACAGGGGGGTGGCGGCGGTCGAGGTCAGCAGGTAGGCCGTGACGACCCAGGACAGCTTGTCCAGCCCGCCCAGCTCGGAGGTGATCTTGGGCAGCGCGACGCCGACGATGCTCTGGTCGAGCGCGGCCAGGAACATGCCCGCCATCAGCCCGCCCATCACGACGAGGATCTGCTTGTGGCTCAGGTAGCCGCCGCCCTCGGCGGGGGCGGTGCCGGGGTCCGGCGAGGCGGAGAGGCTGGCCGCGGGTGCGGCCGCGTCCACCCCGTCGCGGAAAGCGTGGCGGGGGCCGGTGGGCTCCTCCACCAGCGCCCGGCGTGGGACGTGCTGGGTCATGCGTTCTCCCGTTCTGCTGCGAGGTCGTCGATGTCGGAGACGAAGCGCCCGAGGAGCCGGTCCAGCTCGGCGACGTCGTCGGCCTCCCAGCTCCCGAGGGCGCGGCGCAGCAGCGTGCGGCGGCGCTCGAAGGCGTCGTGCAGGCGGCTGCGGCCGGTGTCGGTGAGCTGGAGGCGGTGGGCCCGGCCGTCGTCCGGGTCCGGGGTGCGCTCGACGAGGCCGGCGCGGTGCAGCTGCGCCACGTGCCGGGAGACCGTCGAGGTGTCGAGGTTGGTGCAGCCGGCGAGCTCGGTGACCCGGAGGGGCCCCTCGGCGGCGATGTTCTTCAGCAGCCAGAACAGGCCGGGGTCGAGGTCGTCACCGGCCACCCGCTGCCGCATGCTGCGGCCCACCGTCATCAGGGCGCCGAGCACCGAGTCGACGACGGCCGTCGTGCTGTCCTCACCGGCCGGGGCTTTTGCTTGCATGACCCAAGCATATAACTGCTTGCATGACGCATGCAAACGCCCGGCGGGGTTCTGCGGACCCCGCCGGACCGTCGTGGCAGGGTGACCGGACAGGTCGCGCGAGGTGAGGAGTGGTCGATGGGGACTGGGTCGCAGGGGAGTGCCGCGGAGTTCGCCCGGCGGGTGCGCGGGCGCGAGGCGGTGCTGGGCTACTGGGTGGCCCTCGACGCCCCGCCCGCCACCGAGCGGCTGGCCGCCACCGGCTACGACCTCGTCGTGCTCGACGCCCAGCACGGCCTCATCGACGACCGGGCGGTGCTCGCCGGTCTGACCGCCGTCGACGCCGGCGCCTCCGTGCCCGGCGCACCGGGCGCCGTCGGCGTCGTCCGGGTGGCGGCGAACGACCCGACGCCGATCGGCCGGGCCCTCGACCTGGGGGCGGCCGGCGTCATCGTCCCCCTGGTCAGCTCGGCCGCGGAGGCGGCCGGCGCCGTCCGGGCCGCCCGCTACCCGCCCGACGGCGTCCGCTCCTTCGGCCCGCTGCGCTCGGGCCTGCGGGTCGGCCCGGCCCCGGCGCAGAGCAACGCGGCCGTCGTCGTGCTCACCATGGTCGAGACCGCCGGCGGGTTGGCCGAGGTCGACGCCACCGCCGCGACGCCCGGGCTCGACGGCCTGTTCGTCGGCCCGAACGACCTGCGGCTGGCGCTGGGGGCGCCCACCCCGGACGACCCGGCCTTCGACGAGCAGCTCGAGGCGGCGCTGGTCGCCGTCCGGGAGGCCTGCGCGGCGGCCGGCATCGCGGCCGGCATCTTCACGACGTCGGGGGAGGAGGCCGCGCAGCGGCTGGCCGAGGGCTTCAGCTTCGTCTGCGTCAGCGGTGACCTCGCGCACCTGGAGCGCGCGGCGCGCGACGAGCTGGCCGTGGCCCGGGCCGCGCTCGGCTGAGGTCGCGCGCGCCGGCGACCGCGGAGGGTAACCCCTCCGAAACCGGGTGCGCCGGGATTTCTGCCGGGCCAGCCTGGTCCGCGGTCCCGCCCCGGGACCGGCCGGCGCCGCCGGCGGAGGAGAGGACGACGTGGAGACGATCAACAGCCGGTTGCTGAGCTGGGCCTCGGTGCTGGACGAGAAGACGCGGGCGCAGGCCGAGACCACCTCCACCATGCCGTTCATCCACCCGCACGTGGCCCTGATGCCCGACGCCCACCTGGGCCTGGGCGCGACCGTCGGCTCGGTGATCCCGACGCTGCGGGCCCTGATGCCCGCCGCCGTCGGGGTCGACATCGGCTGCGGGATGATCGCCGTCCGCACCCAGCTGCACGCCGACGACCTGGCCGGGCGCCCGCTGGCACCGCTCCGCGAGGCGGTCGAGGCGGCGGTGCCGCTCTCGGCCGGTCAGCAGAACGAGCGGCTGACGGCGTCGGCGCAGGCGCGCGTCGCCGAGCTGGAGGCCGTCGAGGGCGTCGACCCCGACGCCCGGCACCGGGCCTGGCGCCAGCAGCTGGGCACGCTGGGGTCGGGGAACCACTTCATCGAGGTCAGCCTCGACGAGCAGGACCGGGTCTGGCTGTTCCTGCACTCCGGCTCGCGCGGGGTGGGCAACCAGATGGCCCAGCACCACATCCGGGTGGCCGTCGCGGCGATGGAGCGCTGGTGGGTGCGGCTGCCCGACCGCGACCTCGCCTACCTCGTCGAGGGCACCCCCGAGTTCGACGCCTACGTCGCCGACCTGCACTGGGCGCAGCGCTACGCCCTGCTCAACCGCGAGGAGATGATGGATCGGGTCGTCGGCTGCCTCGAGGTGTTCGTCGGCACGCCGGTGCAGGAGCAGGAGCGGATCAACTGCCACCACAACTTCACCGTGCAGGAGCGGCACTTCGGGAAGACGGTCTGGGTGTCGCGCAAGGGCGCCATCGAGGCGCGCGAGGGCCAGCCGGGACTCATCCCGGGCTCGATGGGGACGGCCTCCTACGTTGTCGAGGGGCTGGGCGACCCCGTCGCGCTCTGCTCGGCCCCGCACGGGGCGGGGCGGGCGTACTCGCGGACCGCCGCCCGGAAGGCGTTCACCCGCGAGCAGCTGCGCGCGGCCATGACCGGCATCGAGTTCCGGGACTCGGCGGCTTTCCTGGACGAGATCCCGGCCGCGTACAAGGACATCGACCAGGTGATGGCCGACGCGGCAGCGCTGGTCCGGGTGCGCCACACGTTGCGGCAGATCGTCAACGTCAAGGGGGACTGAACCGGGTGGACACCCCGGCTCGACCCTGAGGATGTAAAGCGGACCCTTCCGAAGAGGAAAGGTCCGCTTTACATTCTTCTCATGACCGAACCGAGCATGACCGCGATCCTCACCGAGCTCGCGGCCGGACGCATCGACGCCGCCGAGGCGGCCCGCCGGATCGACGCGCTGAAGAGCGCACCCGCCCCCGCCCCCGAGCCGACGTCGGGGACCGAGCCGACGGACGAGGAGCTCGCCGCCGACCCGCGCGTCGACACCGAGCCCTGGGCGGCGGCCGCGGACCGCCCCCAGCACGCCACCGTCGCGACCGAGCGCTTCGACGCCCCGGCCGCCCCCACCCCGCCCCCCGCCCCCGAGCCGCCGCGCGCCGAGCCCACCGGGCCGAAGCCGGTGAACACCAGCGGCGTCGAGCGGATCTCGGTCCGCGCCGTCGGCCGCCGGGTGCGGATCATCGGCGAGACGGCGGTGGCCACGCTGGCCGCCGACGGCCCGCACGTGCTCCGCCGCAACGGCGCCGTCCTGGAGGTCTCCAGCGACGGCGAGCTGGGCGCCAGCCTCGACGGCTTCAGCATCCTGCGCGGGGTCCCCCGCAACCTGGAGGACATCCGCGCCCTGGGCCTGGGCAAGGAGCTGCTGCTCCGGGTCAACCCGGCCATCGTCGTCGACGTCGAGATGACCGCCGGCAACCTCAACACCGAGCGGGTGCCGCACCTGGGGAAGGTGCGGGTGACCGCGGGCGGCGCCAAGCTGCTGGACGTCACCGAGATCAACGACGCGCTGATCCAGGCGGGCTCGGCGACGATCAAGGGCGCGATCAAGACCGGCCGCAACCGGATCCGCGCCGAGTCCGGCTCGCTGTCGATCACGCTGCACGACGACTCGAACGTCACCGTGACCAGCGACTCCCAGCTGGGCAGGGTGAGCTGGAGCGGGGGCCACACCGGGGCGGGCGACGAGGTCGTCATGGGCAACGGCAGCGCCCGGCTCGACGTCGAGGTCGTCATGGGGCACGCGCAGGTGCGCGTCGGCTCCGACACGGTGACCGAGGGGGCCGGCGCGTGAGCGAGCGTCCCCGTCGGGGCGCCGTGCACGAGCACCGCGCCCCCGCCGACTGCCCCGTCTGCGGCGACCGGCTGGCCGTCACCCGGCTGGGCTGCGGCTCGTGCGGGACCGAGCTGGCCGGCGTCTTCACCTCCTGCGCCTTCTGCGCGCTCGACGCGTCGGAGACCGAGATGCTCAACGTCTTCCTCGCCTCGCGCGGCAACCTGCGCGACCTGGAGAAGCACCTCGGCGTCTCCTACCCGACGGCCCGGCTGCGCTTCAACCAGCTGCTGGAGAAGCTCGGCCTCGCCGAGCCGCCAGCAGCGCCCACCGCGCTGACCCGGGAGCAGGTGCTGGCCGAGGTGGCCAGCGGCGCCCTCGGCCCGGAGGAGGCCGCCGCGCTGCTCGCGGACCTCTGAGCCCGGACGCACGACGGCCCGCCCCGGTGATCCGGGGCGGGCCGTCGTCGTGCGCGGGGCTCAGCTGGGGAAGGGCTCCACCTTGACGACGGTGACGTCGATGGTGCTGCCGTTCGGCGCCGCGTAGGACGCGGTCTCGCCGGTCTTCTTGCCGAGGATGGCCGAGCCCAGCGGGGACTGCGGGCTGTAGACGTTGGTCTCGACGCTGTCGTCGAGGCCCAGCAGCTCGCGGGAGCCGAGGACGAAGGTGTCGGTGTCGGACTCGTCGCCGTCGAAGGCGATGGTCACCTGGGTGCCGGGGGCCACCTCGTCGCTGTCGCCGGGGGAGTCCCCGACCTGCGCGCGGCGCAGCATGTCGGTGAGCTGGCGGATCCGGGCCTCCTGGACCCCCTGCTCCTCGCGGGCGGCGTGGTACCCGCCGTTCTCGCGCAGGTCGCCCTCCTCGCGGGCCCGGGCGATCTTCTGGGAGACCTCGGCGCGGCCCTCGGTCGAGAGGTGGTCGAGCTCACCCTGGAGCTTGTCGTACGCCTCCTGGGTCAACCAGATCGTGTGGGTCGCGGTTTCTGACATCCCGGCAGTCTAGCCACCGACACGTCGTGGCGTCAGGCTCCGCGACGGCCTCAGCCGACCTGGCAGCCGCTCACCGAGGCCGACGTCGCCCGCCGCAGCGTGGTGAGCTCCAGCGGGATGTTGGCCAGCGCGACGGTGCTCGAGGGGACCGCCACCTCCTGCTCGGCGACCGGCTGGAAGTCCGGCGACTGGGCGATCACCCGGCAGGTGGCGGGCACGGACGGGTCCTCGCGCTGCACCGTCATCGTCACCCGGATGGTGGTGTCGGAGACGACGGTGAAGGCGGAGACCTGCGCGCTGACCGCGGGCGTCGCGTGCACCAGGCCGGCCCAGACCAGCCAGCCGAGCCCCAGGGCGGTGCCGGCGGCGACCAGCCCGACCAGGACCCCGCGCGGCACCCGCGGCGGCGGGTAGCGGCGGGCGAGGCGGTCGGCGGCGTCGGTCACCGACCCATCATGCCCGCCCGCCCGGCACCTCCCGGGCGACGTCGTCTCGGTCCCGGAGCGCCCCCGCGACGCCCGGCGGGCTCGTGGCAGCATGACGCCATGACCCCTCCCGCGCTCCGCGTGGACGCGGCCGGCGAGCGCCTGCGCCTGCTGCACGTGCACGCCCACCCCGACGACGAGTCCAGCAAGGGTGCCGCCACCACCGCCCGCTACGTGGCCGAGGGCGTCGACGTCGTCGTCGCCACCTGCACGGGCGGCGAGCGCGGCTCGATCCTCAACCCCGCCATGGACCGCCCGGACGTGCTGGCCAACATCGCCAGCATCCGCCGCGAGGAGATGGACCGCGCCCGCGCGATCCTCGGCATCACCCAGGTCTGGCTCGGCTGGGTCGACTCGGGCCTGCCCGAGGGCGACCCGCTGCCGCCGCTGCCCGAGGGCTGCTTCGGCCTGATGGACGTCGACGAGGCCGCGCTGCCGCTGGTCCGGCTCATCCGCGAGCTGCGCCCCCACGTGCTGACGACCTACGACGAGAACGGGGGCTACCCGCACCCCGACCACATCATGTGCCACAAGATCAGCGTCGCGGCCGCCACCACGGCCGCCGACCCGACGGCGCACCCGGAGCTGGGCCCGGCCTGGCAGGTGCAGAAGCTGTACTACCAGCTGAGCTTCAACCGGCAGCGGATCGAGGCGCTGGACGCGGCGATGACCGCCCGCGGGCTGGAGTCGCCCTACCGGGAGCGGCTCGCGGAGTGGACGCCCGACCCCGACCACGAGGCCCGGCTGACGACGAAGGTGCCGTGCGCGGAGTACTTCGCCGTCCGCGACCGCGCGCTGCTGGCCCACGCCACCCAGGTCGACCCGGAGGGGCCCTGGTTTAGCGTCCCGCTCGCGGTGCACGAGCAGGCCTGGCCGACCGAGGACTGGCAGCTGGTGCGCAGCGAGGTGCCGACCGAGCTGCCCGAGGACGACCTCTTCGCCGGCATCGCCGTGCCCGCCGCCGACGCCGGGGCCGTGCCGGCCGCCGCGGGTACAGTGCAGGGGTGACGACGACGAGGGGAGCAGCCCGGTGATGATCCTGCTCGAGCTCGACCCCAACGTCGTCAAGCCCGGCTGGACGCCGCTGCTGATCATCATCGGCATCGCGCTGGTCATGGTGCTGCTGTTCCGCAGCATGCGCCGCCAGTTCCGCCGGGTCGACGACAACTTCCCCGAGCCCCCCGCGCCGGTCGGCGCCGAGCCGCAGGACGCGGCCGGGGAGCCGGGCGCCACGCCCGCTCCCGGGACCACCGACGGCGCCCCGGCGCCGGACGGACCGGACCACGCCCCCGTGCCGCCCGACGGCCCCGCCCGCCGGAGCTGACCGACTCGTTGCCCGGCTGAGCCGCGGGCGCGCTCAGCGCAGCGGGACGGGATGCCGACGAGTTGCAGGAACCCCGCTGCCGTGACTGCGGACCGCTGATATCTGACACGTCGTCGACGCCCGGAGCGCGCAGGACCGGCGTGTCGCAGCCCCAGCGGTCACGACATGTCGGATCTCAGCGACCGGTGTTCGTGACGCGAGGTCTTCCCGGCACGACGCCGCCCGCGGCCCCCGGCGGGTGAGGGCGGGCCCGTCCGGGTAGTGGGGGAGGAGCCCGGTGCGCGCTCCCCGGGGAACGGGGTGCCACCCTCGGGGACCAGCGCTCCACCCGCCCGACCCACCGAAGGAGCGCCGCGGATGAACCGCCTGCAGCACGCCACCAGCCCGTACCTCCTCCAGCACGCCGACAACCCCGTCGACTGGTTCGAGTGGGGGCAGGAGGCCTTCGCCCGGGCGCTGATGACCGACCGGCCCATCCTGCTGAGCATCGGCTACGCGGCCTGCCACTGGTGCCACGTGATGGCCCACGAGTCGTTCGAGGACCCCGACGTCGCCGCCCTGGTCAACGCCCAGTTCGTCGCGGTGAAGGTGGACCGGGAGGAGCGCCCCGACGTCGACGCCGTCTACATGCAGGCCACCCAGGCGCTGACCGGCCACGGCGGCTGGCCGATGACGGTCTTCCTCACCCCCGACCGGCAGCCGTTCTACGCCGGCACCTACTTCCCGCCCACCCCGCGGCACGGGCTGCCCTCGTTCGGGCAGCTGCTGGAGGCCCTGGGGACGGCCTGGCGGGAGCGGCGGGCCGAGGTGCTGACCAGCGCGGGCAGCATCGTCGAGCAGCTGGCCGAGCGCGCCGTCACCGCCCTGCCCGGCGAGGTGGGCCCCGACGACCTCGAGCACGCCGTGGCCGCGCTGCGGCGTGACTTCGACCCGCTGCGGGCCGGCTTCGGCGGTGCCCCCAAGTTCCCGCCGTCGATGGTGCTGGAGGCGCTGCTGCGCGAGGGCGGCGAGGACGCAGCGCTGATGGTCCGGCAGACCCTCGACGCGATGGCCCGCGGCGGGATCTACGACCAGCTGGGCGGCGGCTTCGCCCGGTACAGCGTCGACGCCGCCTGGGTGGTGCCGCACTTCGAGAAGATGCTCTACGACAACGCCCTGCTGCTGGGCGTCTACACCCACGCCTGGCGCCGGACGGGCTCGGCGCTCGCCGCCCGGGTCGTCGAGGAGACCGTCGGCTGGCTCGTGCGCGAGATGCGGACCGACGAGGGCGGCTTCGCGGCCAGCCTGGACGCCGACTCCGCCGACGCGTCCGGCGCGATGGAGGAGGGGACCTACTACGTCTGGACCCCGGATGAGCTGCGCGCGGTGCTCGGCGAGGAGGACGGCCGCTGGGCCGCGGAGGCGCTGGGCGTGAGCGCCGAGGGCACCTTCGAGCACGGCGCGTCCACCCTGCAGCGGCTCGCCGAGCCGGACCCGGAGCGCTGGGGCCGGGTCCGGCCCGCGCTGCTGGCCGCCCGCCAGGAGCGCCCGCGACCCGGCCGCGACGACAAGGTGGTGGCGGCCTGGAACGGCTGGCTGGTGGACTCCCTGGTCCAGGCGGCCACGGCCTTCGACCGGCCGGACTGGCTGGAGCACGCCCGGGCGGCGGCCGCGCTGGTCTGGGACCTGCACCGCCGCGACGGGCGGCTGCGGCGCACCTCCCGGCTGGGCGTCGTCGGGACGGCGCCGGGCATCCTCGAGGACTATGCGGCGCTGGCCCTGGCCGCCACCCGGCTGGCGGCGGCGCTGGGCGACACGACCTGGCTGGACCGGGCCCGGGAGCTGCTGGAGGACGTGCTGGCGCTCTTCGACGACGCGGGTGCCGGCTTCTTCGACACCGCCGCCGACGCCGAGCAGCTGTTCGCGCGGCCGCAGGACCCCACCGACAACGCGACGCCCTCGGGCCTCAGCACCGCGGTGCACGCCCTGCGGCTGTTCGCGGAGCTGACGGGGGAGGACCGCTGGGCCGAGCGGGCCGACCGCGCGGCCGCGTCGGCCGGCGGGCTGGTGCGGCAGGCGCCCCGGTTCGCGGGCTGGCTGCTGGCCGACGCCGTCTCCCGGCTGCGGTCCGCGCCGGTGCAGGTGGCGGTCGTCGGCCCCGCCGGGCCGGAGCGGGACGCCCTCGCCACGACGGCCCACCGCGCGGCGCCGGCGGGCTCGGTGGTGGTCGCCGGGACCGGGGACGACGCGGGCTTCGCGCTGCTCGCGGACCGGACGGCCCGGGACGGCCGCCCGACCGCCTACGTCTGCCGCCACTTCGTGTGCCGGCTGCCCGTGACCAGCGCCGAGGAGCTCCGCGCGCAGCTGGTGGGCTGAGCGCGGCCGCGCCGCTCAGCGGGCGGCGTAGGTGAGCAGCGAGATCGCCACGTAGTGGCTGGCGAAGCCCAGCACCGTGCCGGCGTGGAAGATCTCGTGGAAGCCGAACCAGCCGGGGGAGGGGTCGGGGCGCTTGCGGGCGTAGACCACCGCGCCGCCGGTGTAGAACAGCCCGCCCAGCAGGATGAGCAGCAGCACCGTGAGCCCGCCCGAGGCGTAGAACGCGCCCATCCAGCCGACGGCGGCCCAGCCCATGACGATGTAGAGCGCGGTGTAGAGCCAGCGCGGGGCGTCGAGCCAGAAGAGCCGGAAGAACAGCCCGCCCAGCGCCGCGCCCCAGATGAGGGCGAGCAGCAGGACCCGCGAGCCCCCGTCCAGCATCAGCAGCGCCATCGGGGTGTAGCTGGCGGCGATGAAGACGTAGATGTTGGCGTGGTCGAGGCGCCGCATGACGGCCTCGCCGCGGACGCCCCAGGTGCGCCGGTGGTAGAGCCCGCTGGTGCCGAACAGCAGCACCGACGCCGCGAGGAACACCGCGCCGCCGGCCTTGCCGGCCGTGGTGGGGGCCAGCACCACGAGCACGACGCCGGCGGCCAGCGCCAGCGGGGCGGTGCAGGCGTGCAGCCAGCCCCGCAGCCGCGGCTTGACCTGGTCCAGCACGGGCGCGACGGGCTCAGGGGCGGTGGGCTCAGGGGCGGCGCCCTCCGGGGCGGGCGGGCGCGGGTGCAGGCGGCGCGCGCCGCCTCCGGCGTCAGAGGTCACGCAGGAAGCCTACGACGCCAGGTTACGGAACCGTAGGTTTCCGCTGGCCGTCCGTCCGGCCTGACGCCGCCGCGTCCCGACCCACCGTCGCGCCGACCCGGCGACGCGGCGGGCCGGGCGTCCCCGGGCGGACAGCGGCGGCGGTTACGCTGGCGGGCGTGGCTCGCCTGGACCGGTTGCGCGAGTTCGTGGACCGGCTGCACCCCTCCGGCCTCCTCTACGCCACCTACGAGCACCGGCTGGTGGCCGAGCTGGACCGCAGCCAGCTGCCCCAGCACGTCGCCGTCCTCGCCGACGGCAACCGCCGGTGGGCCCGCGACAACGCCCCGGGGCAGCCGCTGGTGGCCGGCTACCGGGCCGGGGCGGAGAAGCTCAAGGAGTTCGTCGAGTGGTGCGACGAGATCGGCATCCCCGTCGTCACGCTGTGGGTGCTCTCCACCGACAACTTCTCCCGCAGCAGCGCCGAGGAGCTGGAGCCGCTGCTCGAGGTCATCGAGGGCATGGTCACCGACCTCGCGGAGACGGGGCGCTGGCGGCTGCACCCCTTCGGTGCGCTGGACCTGCTGCCCGACAGCACGGCCGAGCTGCTGCGGGCCGCCGAGCGCGGCACGGCGGAGCTGCCCGGGATGGTCGTCAACATCGCCGTCTCCTACGGCGGCCGGCACGAGCTGCGCGACGCCGTCCGCTCCCTGCTGGCCCAGCACGCACGCAACGGCACCCCGATCGAGGAGCTGGCCCGCACCCTCGACATCGAGCACATCGCCGAGCACCTCTACACCAAGGGCCAGCCCGACCCGGACCTCATCATCCGGACCTCGGGCGAGCAGCGGCTGTCCGGCTTCTTGATGTGGCAGTCGGCGCACAGCGAGTTCTACTTCTGCGAGGCCCTGTGGCCCGACTTCCGCAAGGTCGACTTCATCCGCGCCCTGCGCTCCTACGGCGAGCGCGAGCGACGCTTCGGGCGCTGACCCCGCCCCGCTCAGCCGGTCCGCAGCGCCACCTGCAGCACCGCGGCACCGGGCGGCAGGCCCAGGTCGGGCCGGGTCGTCGTGCCGGTCGTCGCGTCGAGGACGAACAGCTGGCCGTCGTCCACCCCGACCAGCCGGTCCCGGGCCGGCACCCACACCGCGACGCCGGACACGTCGGGCGTGGGGGCCCGGACCACCATCTGCTTGACCACCCGGTCGGTGTCGAGGTCCAGCACCACCGCCCGGGTCTGCCCGTCGGGGGCGTCGTCGCCGTTCACCGTGGAGGCGACGTAGCGGCCGTCGGCCGAGACGGTCCCGCCCCCGGGCAGCTGGAGGTCGGTGTCCCCCAGCACCGGCCGTGACGTCCGCCGGGCGCGGTCGTAGCGGACCAGGGTGACGACCCCGCAGTCGTCGAAGCGCGCGCAGGTGGCCAGCAGGTGCTGGTGGGGCCCGGTGGCGAGGGCCGTGCCGATGGCCAGCCGCCGCCAGCGGTCGTCGACCCGCTCCCAGAGGCCGCCGGCGTCGACCAGCAGCAGGCCGCCGCTGCCGTCGGCCAGGAAGTAGCCGTTCTCCCGCACCGAGGTCCCGGTCGGCGTGCCGTCGAAGGAGGTGAGGGCGAAGCTGGAGCTGCGGCCGTCCAGCAGCTCGCTCACCCAGATCCGGCCGTCCGACGCGGGCAGCACCTGGGCCGCGCCGCCCAGCAGGCCGTCCAGAGGCCGGGCGGCGTCGTCGTCGGGGACCAGCCAGCCCGTGCTGCCGTCGGCGGGCCGGACGAGGACGCCGGCGGCCCCCGCCACGAAGCTGACCGGCGCCGCGCCCGGCACCGGGGCCGGGGTCGCCGTCACCCGGCCGGTGGCCAGGTCGACGCGGAAGACGGTGTCGGCGGTCCGGGCGAACAGGGCGCCCCCGCCGAGCCCGGCCGGGACCGGGCCCGCCGTGCGCAGCACCACGGGAGGCCCCGGGGTCGCGGCGGTGGTGGCGCCCGGCGCGGTGGGCGCGGACGAGGGCGCGGGCTGCGGGGCCGAGGACGGTGCCGTCCGGTCCACGACCACGGCGACGGCGACGACGGCGAGGGCCAGCAGGAGGACCAGCACGGCCCGTCGCGGACCCGACGACCAGCGCGGGCCGCCGGTGTCCAGCACCTCCGCCGTCGGCCGGGCCGGGTCCTCGGGCACCGGCTCAGGCCTGCTCGGCCAGCAGGTCGCGGACGGCGGCGACCCCGGTCGCCACCTCGGCGAAGGAGGTGCTGAGCGGGCTCAGGCCCAGCCGGAGGCCCTGCGGCGAGCGGAAGTCCGGGATGACGCCCTGCGCCCACAGCCGCGGCGTCAGCGCGCGGAAGGCCGGGTGCTCCAGCGTCAGGTGCGCCCCGCGGCGCGCCGGGTCCGCGGGGCTGGCCAGCACGACGCCGAGCGGGGCCAGCTGCTCCCGCGCGAGGTCGGCCGCGAAGGCGGTCAGCAGCGCGGACTTGGTCCGGACGGCGGGCATCCCCACCTCCTCCAGCAGGTCGAGCATGTCCTGCAGGGCCAGCATCGACAGCACCGGCGGCGTGCCGCTGAGCACCCGGCGGATGCCCGGCGCCGGGGTGTAGCCGGCGGCCATCGCGAACGGGTCGGCCCGGCCCAGCCAGCCCTGCACCGGCTGGCGGAAGGCGTCGAGGTGCCGGGCGGCGACGTAGGCGAAGGCCGGCGCCCCGGGGCCGCCGTTGAGGTACTTGTAGGTGCAGCCAACGGCGAGGTCGACCTCCCAGGCGTCCAGCTCCACCGGCACCGACGCGACGGCGTGCGAGAGGTCCCACAGCACCAGGGCGCCGGCGTCGTGGACGAGCCGGGTCAGCTCCCGGGCCGGGGCGAGGTGGCCGGAGCGGTAGGCGACGTGGCTGAGCACCACCAGGGCGGTGCGCTCCGACATTGCCGGGGCCAGGTCGGCCGGCTCCACCCCGGCGGCCGGGTCGGACTCGACCCAGCGCACGGTGAGCCCGCGCTCGGCGGCGACGCCCTCGACCACGTAGCGGTCGGTGGGGAAGTTGTCGGTGTCGACGACGAGCTCGTCGCGGCCCGGCCGCAGGTCGACGGCGGCCCGGACCAGCTTGTAGAGCAGCACGGTCGTGGAGTCCCCGACGACGGTCTGGCCGGCCGCTGCGCCGAGGCAGGTCCGCCCGATCCGGTCGCCGACGTGCAGCGGCAGGTCGAGCCAGCCCTCGTCCCAGCCGCGGATCAGCCGGCCGGCCCACTGCGTGCGGACGAAGTCGTCGAGCCGGGCGGCCGAGGCGGCCAGCGGCCGGCCGAGGGAGTTGCCGTCGAGGTAGGCCAGCACGTCGTCGTCCGGGCCGGTGAGGAACTTCTCCCGGTGAGCGCGCAGCGGGTCGGCGGCGTCGAGCTCGGCGGCGCGCGCCGCCGGGGCGGGCGTCGCCCGGAGGGCCTGGTCACCGGTCACGCCCGCCACCGTACGGCCTGGGGCGGCACCGTCCCGTGGGCTCGTCGGACCGGGGCGCTACCTTGAGCCTGACCGCGGCCGGACCGACCACCTGCCGGCGCGGCCGCGACCGGCGCCGAGGCCGTCGCCGACCTGGTCGGGGGAGAGCTGCCGTGGGCATCACAGACGTCGCCGTCGTCGGAGCGGGCTACATGGGGGGCGGCATCGCCCAGGTGCTGGCGATGGCCGGTTTCCGGGTCGCCATCACCGACGCCGACGCCGACACCACCCTCCGGCACCGCGACCGGCTGTACGCCGAGGCGGCCGAGTTCGAGCGGGAGGGCCTGTTCGACCCGGGCTCGGCGGCGCTGGTCGAGGCCAACCTGCGGGCCGCGAGCAGCCTGGCCGACGCCGTCGAGGGCGCTGACTTCGTCGAGGAGGCCGTCCTCGAGGTGACCGAGGTGAAGGGCCCGGTGCTCCGCGACATCGAGGCCGTCGCCCGGCCCGGCACCGTCATCGGCAGCAACACCTCGACGCTCCCGATCGGCAGCCTGGCGGCGTACCTCAGCCGGCCGGCCCAGTTCCTCGGCGTCCACTTCTCCAACCCGGCGCCCTTCATCCCGGGCGTCGAGCTGATCGCGCACGCGGGCACGGAGGAGGCGGCCGTCGTCGCGTCCGAGGAGGTCGTCGCGGCCACCGGCAAGCTCAGCGCCCGGGTCAGCGACCAGGCCGGCTTCGTGCTCAACCGGCTGCAGTACGTGCTGCTGCGGGAGGCCGTCAACCTCGTCGAGGAGGGCGTGGCCACCGCCGAGGACGTCGACACGATCGTCCGGACGACCTTCGGCTACCGGCTGCCCTTCTTCGGGCCCTTCGCCATCGCCGACATGGCGGGCCTCGACGTCTACGCCGCGGGCTTCAAGACGCTCTCGGAGCACTACGGCGAGCGGCTGGCCACGCCGGCGATGCTCACCGAGCTCGTCGAGGCCGGCAAGTACGGCGTCAAGAAGGACGGCGGCTTCGTCACCCCGGCCGGCGACCAGGCGCCGCTGGTCGCCTACCGCAACCGCGCCTACGCGCGGCTCGGCCAGCTGCTGCGCGAGCTCGGCCCCGCGCCCCGCTGACCGCGGCCCGTCCCGGCCCACCCGACCCACCCCGAGGAGACCCGATGACGAGCGCGCCCGACCCCTCCACCTGGACCGCCGAGACCTGGCCCGTCGCGGCCGCGATGCTGGCCTTCGGCGGCACCGACTCCCGCGGCGGCCCGATCCAGGACGCCGACCCGGAGGAGTGGCTGCGCCAGCTCCGGCTGGTCCGGCGGATGGGCTTCACCGAGGTGGACCCGACCGACACGTGGGTGCGGGTGGGCGACCTGGACGACGCCCGGCTGGAGGACTTCCGCGCCGTGCTGGCCGATGCCGGGCTGACCATCCCCGCGGTCTCCACCTCCCGGCGCAGCGTGATGGACCCCGAGCGCGGCGAGGAATACCTCGCCTACAGCCACCGGCTGCTGGACCGGGCGGCCGCGCTGGACGTGCCGGTCGTGAGCTTCGGCTTCTTCCAGGCCTTCACCCCGGCGCAGGAGAAGGCCCTGTGGTTCTGGCTGGAGCCGGGCTGGCAGGACGACGAGTCGCCCGAGGTGCGGGCGCTGGCTGCCTCCCGGATCCGCGAGCTCGCCGGGCACGCGGCGGCCAACGGGCAGCAGATCACCCTCGAGATGTACGAGGACACCTACGTCGGCACCTGCGACTCGGCCGTCGCCTTCCTGGCCGAGGTCGACCACCCGGCGTGCGGCCTCAATCCCGACATCGGCAACTTCATCCGCCTGCACCGCCCGATCGAGCCGGTCCCGCAGATGCTGGAGAAGGTGCTGCCGCACGCGAACTACTGGCACGTGAAGAACTACCTGCGCGACGAGGACCCGGCCAGCGGCACGGTGACGACGTTCCCGGTGCCGATGGACATGGGGCTGATCAACTACCGGACGGCCATCGCGCGGGCGCTGGAGCTGGGGTTCCGCGGCGCCTTCCTCTGCGAGCACTACGGCAGCGACAGCCTCGGGGTGATCGCGAAGAACAAGACCTACGTCCGCGAGGTGCTCGCCACCCTGCTCGACTGAGGGCGGCCCGACCGCACCGCACCGGCCGGCCGGCCGGCCGGTCAGGTCAGGGCGCCCGCCACCACGGCGGCCAGCTCGGCGGCGTCCGGGCCCTCGTCGAACGCCGGCCGCCAGCCGCTGGCGTACACCGCGCGAGCCCGCTCCCGGACCGGGTCGAGCACCTCGGGCCCGGCCAGCATCGCCGCGTAGGGGCCGACGGCCGCCCCGATGGCCGGGTCGACCGCCGCCGCGGCCATCACCAGGTCCGAGGGCAGCGGACCGTCGAGGTCGACGTCCTCGCCGCGCCACCGGCGGCGCAGGCCGTCGTCCATCACCGCGTGGTCCTCGACCCAGGGCCGCACGCGGGCGTCGCACCAGGCGTCGAAGGCGTGGCCGAGGGCGTCGACGTCGCGCCCGTGCTCGTCGACGAGGGCGAGCAGCTGCTGGGCCTGCAGCAGGCTCAGCGTGACGCCGCGGCCGAAGTTCGGGGTGGTGGTGCCGACGGCGTCGCCCACCAGCACCAGGCCGGGGAGCGCCAGCCGGCCGTCGGGGTGGGTCTGCGGCCGGTAGTGGTTGAACAGCCGGCCGCCGGGCAGCACGTCGGTGAGCGGCCGGGAGCGCTCCGGGTCGGTCCAGGTGTCGAGGCCGGGGACCGCCCGGCACGCCGCCTCGAACGCGGCCGCGTGCCGCAGCCCGAGCAGCGCGCGGGTCGCCGTCGGGCGCAGCAGCACCACCGAGAAGATGCCCCGCTCGTGCGGGAAGAGGATCACCTGGTAGCCGTCGAGGTCGGCCTGCCAGGCCATCGGGTTGGTCAACGGCCCCGGGCCGGCTCCCGGACGCAGCTGGTACTGCCGGTCGACGTAGGCGATGCCGCAGTCCCCGCCCGCGGTCGGGGCCGGGCGGACGGCTGCGGTGGCCCGGCCGGAGCGGCCCGCCGCGTCGAGCACCAGGTCAGCGGCGACGGTCGTCCCGTCGACGGCGAGGCCCGCGGCCCGGCCGTCCTCGACGAGGACGGCGTCCACGTGCCCGGGTCGGAAGTCGACGCCCGGCTCGGCCAGCGCGGCGGCCCGCAGCGCCGTCTCGAAGGTCTCCCGCCGCGACAGCACGGTCATCAGCCGCCGGCTGCCGTCCGGGAGGGTGACGAAGGTGGGCTCGGCCCCGGCCTCGTCCCACCGGGCGGCGGCCCCGGGGAGCTCGGCCTCCAGCGCGGTCCGGCAGGGGGCGCGGAAGGCGTGGGCGTGGTGGAACTGCATGACCCCGCGGCGGGGCCAGCGGCCGTCCGCGCCGGGGCCGGTGTCCCGGTCGACGACGGTGACGGCGTGCCCGCGGCGGGCGAGCCCGCCGGCGAGGAACAGCCCGGTGGGTCCTGCCCCGATGATCCCGACCCTCATGTCCGCCCCGGTCCTCCGGCGTCCCTGCCGGACCTGGCCGACGATCCTCCGGGGCCCGGAGCGGGTCAAGGGTGTTTCCCGTCCAGGGCCAGGGGCTCGGCCGGGAGGGGAGCCGGCGGGCGTGGCGGCCGCCGCCCGCCTCGGGACCGCCACGCGCCGGAGCGGCCGGGGCCTCAGGGGGCCCCGGCCGCGGTCCGTGTCAGGCGTGCGCGCTGCGGCGGCCGCCCACCCGGGTCCAGATGAGCAGGACGATGACGGCGCCGATGACCGAGCCGATGATCCCGGCCGGCTGCAGCAGGCCGCTGCCGGAGTCCTGGCCGAAGAGCAGGTAGCCGAGGAAGCCGCCGACGAACGAGCCGACGATCCCCAGCAGGATCGTCATCGGGATCGAGAGGCCCTGCCGGCCGGGCACCAGCAGGCGTGCGAGCGCGCCGGCGATGAGGCCGACGACGATGATGCTCAGGATGAGTCCCAGCATGATGTGCCCTTCTGTCGGGTACGTGGGTCACGTACCGGGGCGGCCCGGGGGGTCCGGGCCGGCGGGGCGGAAGCCCTGCACTCCTCAATCAACCACCCCTGGGGCGGGTGCGGTACACCCCTAGGTGGGTTACTGTCGGCCCGTGAACCCGCCGCCCGCCCCGATCACCGTCGCCCTGGTCGACGACTACGACGTCGTCGTCATCGGCGTCGCGCACATCCTCGAGCAGTACCGGGGGCGCGTGGTGATCGCCGAGCTGGACACCAACAAGGGCCTCCACGACGACGTCGACATCGTGCTCTACGACTCCTTCGCCCAGCCCGAGGCCGACCACGAGGAGATCCGGGTCCTGGTGGCGAACCCGCGGGCCCGGCACGTGGTCGTCTACACCTGGAACTTCCACCCCGACCTGGTCGCGACCGCGCGGGAGGCGGGTGTGCACGGGTACCTCTCGAAGGCCCTGCCGGCCCGCGAGCTCGTCGACGCGCTCGAGCGGGTGCACGCCGGCGAGCAGGTGTTCACCGAGGCGCCGGGCCGGGCGCGCGCCGTCAGCGGCCTCAACTGGCCGGGGCGCACCGAGGGCCTGACCGACCGCGAGGCCGAGATCCTCGCGCTGATCACCCAGGGCAAGAACAACGCCGAGGTGGCCGCGCTCACCTACCTCAGCCCCAACACGGTGAAGTCCTACATCCGGACGGTCTACCGCAAGATCGGCGCCGGCAGCCGGACGCAGGCGGTGCTGTGGGGCGTCGGGCACGGCTTCACGCCCGACCACCACCGCATCGACCACTGGCGCGGCGGCCCCTGAGCCGGACGACGAGCCCGTCGCCCGGGTCCGGGTCAGCCGTCGAGCCGGAAGGCCAGCCGGGTCTGCCAGCGGCTCATGTCGGGCTCGACGGCGGGGTCGGTCTCCATCCACTCCAGCCGGCTGCCCCACACCTCGCCGTCCTCGCCGGGCCGCACGTCGAAGGCGAGGCCCTGCGCCGCGGTCCAGGCCAGCAGCTCACCCGTCACCCGGACCAGGTCGGCGGGGTGGCCGACGTAGGTCGTCGTCACGTAGCGGCCGGCCGGCAGCACGCCCGGGCGGACCTCGCCCTCGCCGTCGAGCACGTCGGCGGTCGGGACGCCGGCCTCCATCACCAGCCGGCGGTCCATGTCGATGACGCGGTAGCGGAAGAAGGGCGGGCCGGCCGGCTCGACGCCCTGGCCGGCGAGCCAGCCCTCGACCTCGCCGAAGCGGTCGGCGAGGGCCGGGATCGTCTCCATGGTGACCTCGCCGGTGACGGCGACGTAGGGCTGGGGGCCCTCCTCGACGACGGCGAACACGGACTCAGGGGTGCGGGTCTGCTCCATGCCCGCTCAGACCGCGGCCGCCCGGGGAACTCATCGGCCGGCGGCCGGTGGAGCCCGCGCGTCGCGCGGGCCGACGGCCGCCGACGGGCGGGCGTCGGGCAGGTTTCGGTCACGTGAAGGAGCGGCGTGGCGCGGGAGGAGGGGTGCGCGCCGGTCGTAGCGTCCCGGGTACGGGCCGTGGGGAAGCGGCCCGTGCGGGAGGCGATGCATGCACCGTCGCACGACGGGCACGACGACCGGGCCGGCCACGGCCCGGGGACGGCTCCGGCTCACCACGTGACCGTGGGGCCGGACGCGGACCCGCGTGCGGCCCTCAGAAGGGCAGACCCGTGTCAGAGACCTCGCGCCGCACCTACGTCGTGGACACCTCCGTGCTGCTGAGCGACCCGCACGCCCTGCGGCGCTTCGCCGAGCACGACGTCATCCTCCCCGTCGTGGTGATCACCGAGCTGGAGGCGAAACGCCACCACGCCGAGCTGGGCTACTTCGCCCGGACCGCGCTGCGGTACCTGGACGACCTGCGGCTCAGCGCCGGCCGGCTGGACGCGCCGCTGCCCGTCAACGACCTCGGCGGCACGGTGCACGTCGAGCTCAACCACACCGACCCGAGGGCGCTGCCCGACGGCTTCCGGCTGGGGGACGACGACTCGCGGATCCTGGCGGTCGCCCTCAACTTCGCCGCCGAGGGGCGCGACGTCACCCTGGTCTCCAAGGACCTGCCGATGCGGGTCAAGGCCTCGGCCGTCGGCCTGCGGGCCGAGGAGTACCGCGCCGAGCTGGCCGTCTCGACCGAGTGGACCGGGATGACCGAGGTGGAGGTCGAGCCCGGCCAGGTGTCCGACCTCTACGACGCCGGCGTCGTGGACCTCGAGGAGGCCCGCGACCTGCCCTGCCACACCGGGGTGGTGCTGCTGAGCAGCAGCGGGTCGGCTCTGGCCCGGGTGACGCCGGGCAAGCAGCTGCGGCTGGTCAAGGACCGCGACGCCTTCGGCCTGCACGGCCGCTCCGCCGAGCAGCGGGTGGCCCTGGACCTGCTGCTGGACCCGTCCGTCGGGATCGTCTCCCTGGGCGGCCGGGCCGGCACGGGCAAGTCGGCCCTGGCGCTCTGCGCCGGGCTGGAGGCGGTGCTCGAGCGGCGCCAGCACGCCAAGGTGGTCGTCTTCCGCCCGCTCTACGCCGTCGGGGGCCAGGAGCTCGGCTACCTGCCCGGCAGCGAGGGCGAGAAGATGGCGCCCTGGGCCCAGGCCGTGTTCGACACCCTGGGGGCGGTCGCCTCGAAGGAGGTGGTCGAGGAGGTCGTCGAGCGCGGGCTGCTCGAGGTGCTGCCGCTCACCCACATCCGCGGCCGCTCCCTGCACGACGCCTTCGTCATCGTCGACGAGGCCCAGTCGCTGGAGCGCAACGTGCTGCTCACCGTGCTCAGCCGGATCGGGCAGGACTCGCGAGTGGTCCTCACCCACGACGTGGCCCAGCGCGACAACCTCCGGGTCGGCCGCCACGACGGCGTGGTCGCCGTCGTCGAGAAGCTCAAGGGCCACCCGCTGTTCGCCCACGTGACGCTGCACCGGTCCGAGCGCTCGCCGATCGCCGCCCTGGTCACCGAGATGCTGGAGGACATCCCGGTCTGATCACGGTCGGGCAACGGTCACCCTGCCCACCGCCGAACATTTCATCTCGGTAACGGTGGTGTGGCAGGGTGTCCACCGTGCGTCGTCTCGTCCAACATGCCGCCCTCGGGGTGGCCGGCACCGCCCTGGCCGTCACCGCGGCCGTCGCCGGCCTCGGCAGCCCGGCCGTGAGCGGGACCGCGATCGCGGTCCCCGCGCCGGTCACCGCCCCCGCGGCCGACCCGGCGTCCGTCGCCTCCGAGCGCGCCACCCGCGAGGCCGCCGCCACCCGGAGCGCCGAGCGGCAGCGTCTCGAGGCCGCCGTCGGGCAGGCCGTCCAGCGCAGCGCGACGCTCAGCGCCCAGCAGCAGGCCGTCGCCGAGAAGCAGACCGCCCTCGCGGCCGAGCGCGCGGCCGCCGCGGCGCAGCGCAAGGCGGAGAAGGCGCAGGCGAAGGCGGAGGCGGCCCGCGCGGAGAAGAAGGCGAGAGCGGCGGCGAAGGCCGAGGCCAGAGCCGAGGAGAAGGCGGACGCGGCCCGCGAGAAGGCCGAGGCCGAGGCCGCGGAGGAGGCCCGGCGGGAACGCGTCAAGGAGCAGGGCTACGAGCCGGGCACCACCGACCCCCGCGCGATGGCCCGGCAGATCCTGCAGAACCGGTTCGGCTACGGCGCCGACCAGTACAGCTGCTTCGACAACATCATCTCGCGCGAGAGCAGCTGGCGGGTGGACGCCACCAACGCCAGCTCCGGCGCCTACGGCCTCGCGCAGGCCCTGCCCGGCTCCAAGATGGCCAGCGTCGCCGGCGACTGGCGGACCAACCCCGCGACCCAGATCATCTGGGCCGTCGGCTACATGGACGACCGCTACGGCAGCCCCTGCCAGGCTTGGGGCTTCTGGAGCGCGAACAACTGGTACTGAGTTGTTTGTCCTCGCTCCGCGCTGCGTTGTCTGTCCTCGCTCCGCTCGGGCGCGGCCCGCGCTCTGATCCTCCGAGGTTCGTTCGTCGCCGCGGAGACGAAGAGCGTGTCTCCGCGGCTCCTCCTCACCTCGCAGGCGCGCGGGCCGGCGGGGGTCGGCAACTGCTGAGGGGTCGTCGGCGATGGCCGGCTCCCGGTGCGGGCTGTCAGCGGTTCCTGAGCAGCCGATCACTTCGAGGGTCTTCGGGGGTCTGAGTTGCAGCGTCGGTGCGGTGCCGGCGTCGAGAGGAGCTCCGCCATGTCGTCCGTGCTCAACCCCTACGTCAACCTCCGCGGCCGCGCCCGGGAGGCCCTGGAGTTCTACCAGGGCGTCTTCGGCGGGGAGGTCGCCGTCTCCACCTTCGGCGAGTTCGGGATGGAGGGCCCGCAGGCCGACCAGGTCATGCACGGGCAGCTGGACACGCCGAAGGGGTTCACCCTGATGGTCTCCGACGCCCCCGAGGGCATGCCGGGCAGCGAGGGCTCGAACATCACCATCTGCCTCAGCGGCGACGACGTCGACGACCTCACCGGCTACTTCCACGGGCTGGCCGAGGGCGGGCAGGTCACCACCCCGCTGGAGGAGCAGATGTGGGGCGACCACTACGGCGCCCTCACCGACCGCTTCGGGGTGGACTGGATGGCCAACATCGCCACCCCGAAGGCCTGACCGCCCGCCCGGTCCCGAGCGGGCGGCTGCCTCAGACCGACGGCCGCGTCATCGAGAGGACGTCGAGGGCGGCGTCCAGCTGGTCCTCGGTGAGCCGGCCCTCGGTGACGTAGCCGCGCTCGAGGACGACCTCGCGGATCGTCTTGCCCTCCTTGAGCGCCGCCTTGGCGACGGCGGCCGCGTTCTCGTAGCCGATGTACTTGTTCAGCGGCGTGACGATCGAGGGCGAGGACTCGGCCAGGAAGCGGCAGTGCTCGACGTTGGCCGTGATGCCGTCGACGCAGCGGTCGGCGAACAGCCGGCTGACGTTGGCCAGCAGGCGGACCGACTCGAGCAGGTTGCGCGCCATCACCGGCAGCATGACGTTCAGCTCGAAGGCGCCGGACGCACCGGAGAAGGCGACGGCCGCGTCGTTGCCGATGACCTGGGCGCAGACCTGGGTCATCGCCTCCGACAGCACGGGGTTCACCTTGCCCGGCATGATCGAGGACCCCGGCTGCAGGTCGGGCAGCGCGATCTCGCCCAGCCCGGCGCGCGGGCCCGAGCCCATCCAGCGGATGTCGTTGGCGATCTTGTTGAGCCCGACGGCGATGGTCCGCAGCGCCCCCGAGGCCTCGACGAGCGCGTCGCGCGCCCCCTGGGCCTCGAAGTGGTTGCGGGCCTCGGTGAGCGGGAGGCCCGTCTGCTCGGCGATGATGCCGATCACCGACGCCGCGAAGCCGGGCGGGGTGTTGATCCCGGTCCCGACGGCGGTGCCGCCCAGCGGCAGCTCGGCGACCCGGGGGAGGACGGCCTGGACGCGCTCGACCCCGTAGCGGACCTGCGCGGCGTAGCCGCCGAACTCCTGACCCAGCGTGACCGGGGTGGCGTCCATCAGGTGCGTCCGGCCGCTCTTGACGACCTCGGCGAACTCCGTGGCCTTGGCCTCCAGCGAGCGCTCGAGGTGCTGCAGCGCGGGGACGAGGTCCTGCACCAGGCTCTGGGTGGCGGCGATGTGGATCGCGCTCGGGAAGACGTCGTTGCTGGACTGCGAGGCGTTGACGTGGTCGTTGGGGTGCACGCCGTCCGGCACCTGCGGGGAGGCGAGCGAGGCGATGACCTCGTTGGTGTTCATGTTGCTGGACGTCCCCGAGCCGGTCTGGAAGACGTCGATCGGGAACTCGGCGTCGTGGGCACCGGAGGCGACCGCGGCCGCGGCCTCGACGATGGCGGCCGCCCGCTCGTCGCTGATCACGCCGAGCCGGGCGTTGGTCAGCGCCGCCGCCCCCTTGATCTGCCCCAGCGCGGCGATCAGCGCCGGGTCGATCGGGACGCCCGAGATCGGGAAGTTCTCCACCGCGCGCTGGGTCTGCGCCTTCCACAGGGCCCGGGCGGGGACCCGGACCTCACCCATGGTGTCGTGCTCGGTCCGGAAGTCCTCAGCCATGCGCACATTCTGGCCTAGCGCGCCGCCCCGCCTCCACCTGGACCCGGCGCGGCCACCGGTGGACGGGTGAGGGTCAGCACCACGTAGGAGAACCGCCGGCCCTCCCGCTCGACGGCGCAGCGGTGCTCCCGGGCGGTCCCGTCGAGGCGGTGCAGCCGCGCCAGCAGCTCCGGCGCCGGGCCCTGGCACCACAGGGCCAGCACACCGCCCGGCGTCAGCGCGGCCTGCGCCGCCGCCAGCGTCGCGTCCTCGTACAGGCCGGCGTTGCCGCTGTGGATGAGGAAGTCGGGGCCGTTGTCGACGTCGAGCAGGACCGCGTCCCACGGGCCGGCAGCGGGGCCGTGCCCGGTGAGGGCGGCCGCGACGTCGCCGACGTGCAGCCGGGTGCGCGGGTCGCGCGCCACGCGCCCCAGCAGGGGCGTCACCTCCTGCCGCGCCCAGCCGACCAGGTGGGGGTCGAGCTCGACGACGTCGACGCGCTCCGGTCCCGGCTGCCGGTCCAGCACGGCCGCCGCGGTGTAGCCCAGCCCGAGCCCGCCGACGAGCACCGCACCCCGGGCCGCGCGGGCGAACCCGGCGAGCTCGCGCTCGCTGGTCGTCTCGGTGCTGTCCATCGCGAAGACCCCGTTGACGACGAGCTCGTGCACCACCGTGCCGTCGGCCCGGCGCCGCTCCCGCAGCAGCGTCTCGCCGCGGCCACCGCTGGCGCGGCCCAGGGTGCGCAGCTCGTCCACGACGGCCATCATGCCCGATCCGCTCCGCAGAATTCCGGCACCGGGCGGTTTCTGCGTGATCCGTGATATCTCGCCACAGCAACCACCCGGGCGCTATTCCTCCTGCGTCCGCGCAATTCCCCAGCGTGCGCTCGCGGTCGTCGGGATTCGGCCCCTCGAGCACGTTTCTACGTCATTCTTACGCCTCAGGAACGAACAAAAAAGGGCGAAGAACCGGCGTTGTCCAGGCCTTCCGGAGTTCACCGGATCGGCTTTGCCAGGACCATCCGACCGCTTACCGTTCTGCCCACCGGGGGGTGATCGGAGACGTTCGGGGGCGTTTCTGAGGACGTATTCCTCTACCTCGGAGAAACTCCATGAAGCGCGTGGTCGCGTGGCTGGCCTCAGCCCTCCTGCTCATCGGCACCCTGTTCGGCGCGGCTCTGCCCGCCGCCGCGGCGCCCCCCACCGAGACCTGGCGCGCGGCCGCCGGCGGTGACGCGGCCGCGGTCGACCTGGCCGTCGCCGGGCTCACCCTGGCGAACGCCCGGCTGGCCACCAGCCAGGCCGGCACGGGCAGCCAGCTGTCGCCGCGCTCGTCGGCCCAGTCGGCCAACCTCGGTGCCGCCGTCGCCGGGCTGCCGCTCGCCATCGTGGGCAGCGGGCAGACCGCGCCGCCCGACCACACCGACCCCACCACCGCCACCCTGCTGGGGGCCGACGCCGTCGGCATCGGGGTGCAGACGCTGACCACCAGCAACCTCGCCCGCTGGTCGGGCGACGCCACGTGCCTGCCGACGCCGGTGCTGGCGGACTCGCGCACCAGCACGGCCGGTCTGTCGGTCAACCCGCTCGGCCTGGCGGACCTGCTGACGACGGGGGTCGTCGCGACCGAGGGCCGCACGACGCTCGCGTCCACCGGCGGGAACGGCCTCAACAAGGCCGTCCAGAGCACGGCCGTCGGCCGCCTCGCGGGGGCGAGCGTGCTCGGCGGCGCCGTCCAGGTCGCCGTCGACGGCGACTCCACCCTCACCGCCCGGGCCAGCGGGACCACCGGGGGCGCCGACGTCACCTACACCCCGGGCACGGTCCGCGTCACCGTCGCCAACGTCACCAGCGTGCTCGCCGCCGGCGCCACCCGGACGATCGACCTCGGTCTCGTCGGCCGGGTCGTCATCACCGCGAACACCCCGACCCGCACGACCAACGGCGCCGGGACCTCGGCCGAGGCCTCCGTGTCGGTCGTGACCCTGCAGATCCGCGCCGGCCTGGCCGTCGCCCCGCTCGCCACGGCCACGGTCGGCCTGGTGCCGCTGCGCGCGAGCGCCGTCGCCCCGGCCGGTGGCATCGACTGCCCCGCGCCCAAGCCGGCCACGCCCGTCGTGACCGCGCCCGCCGATGGCTCCCTCGCCGACGACGCCACCCCGACCTTCCGGGGCACCGGCACCGCGGGCGCCACCGTCGACCTGACCGTCGACGGCACGACGACCCCCGCCGCGACCACCGTCGACGCGGACGGCCGCTGGGCCGTGACCCCCACGACGGTGCTCACCAACGCCAGCCACTCCGTCTCGGTCACCCAGACCCTGCTGGGCGCCACCTCCGACCGGTCGAACGTGAACACCTTCCGCGTCGACACCGTCGCGCCCGGGGCCCCGGTCCTCGTCGACCCGGCCGAGGGCCTGCTGACGACCGACGACACCCCGACCTTCACCGGCACGGCCGAGGCCGGCTCCAGCGTCGAGGTGCTCCTCGACGGCCAGCCGATCGGGCGGACCGACGCGTCCGGGAGCGGGGCGGTCAGCTTCACCCCGACCACCCCGCTGGACGACGGCACCTACACCGCCACGCTGCGGGCCACCGACGCGGCGGGCAACACCTCCGTCCGCTCGAACGCGCACACCTTCACCATCGACAGCACGGCACCGGCCGTGCCGGTCGTGACCACCCCGGCCGACGGCTCCACGGGGACCGACACCACGCCCACCTACCGCGGCACCGCCCCGGCGAACGTCGAGGTCCAGGTGTTCGTGGACGGCGCACCCCTCGGCACCACGCGGTCCGACGGCTCGGGCGCCTGGACGCTGGCCTCCACCGCGGCGCTGGACGAGGGCGAGCACACCGTCGCGGCGCTGACGCGGGACGCGGCGGGCAACGCCTCCGCCCGTTCGGCCACCAACACCTTCGTCGTCGACCTCACCGCGCCGGAGGCGCCCGTCATCGACGAGCCGGCCGACGGCTCGAGCACCGACGACACCACCCCGGAGCTGTCCGGGACCGGGGAGCCGGGCGCCACGGTCACGCTGCGGGTCGACGGCGACCTCGTCGGCACCGCTGAGGTGGACGAGGACGGCGGCTGGTCGCTGCAGCTCACCGACGCCCTCGCCCCGGGCACCCGCACGGTGACCGCCGTGCAGGCCGACGCCGCCGGCAACCGGTCGGGGTCCGCCTCGAGCACGTTCAGCGTCGACACCACCGCCCCCGCCGCGCCGGTCATCACCGGCCCCGCCGACGGCGCCACCTTCACCGGCCCGGCCGTCACGGTCACCGGCACCGGCGAGCCCTTCGCCCGGGTCACCGTCACCGAGACCGGCGGGGGCGCGTCCTACGGACCCGTCACCGTCAGCAGCAGCGGCTCCTGGTCGGTCGTCCTCGACGACCTGGTCGACGGCTTCTACAGCGTGCGCGCGCGCCAGGTCGACGCGGCCGGCAACACCTCGCCGGCCTCGGACGAGCGGACCTTCGTCGTCGACTCCGAGGCCCCCGACGCGCCGGTCATCACCGTGCCGCTCGACGGCACGGTGACCACCGACCGGACCCCGACCATCAGCGGCACCGGCGAGCCCGGCGCCACGCTGACCCTCACCGACCAGCGCGGGACGGAGTACCCGGTGGTCGAGGTGACCGAGTTCGGCACCTGGTCGCTGGTGCCCGCCGCCGACCTGGCCGACGGCACCTACGCCGTCACGGCGACGCAGACCGACGGCACGCAGGCCTCCGCGAGCTCGTCGACGGTCTCCTTCACCGTCGACGGCACGGCGCCCTCGGCCCCGGTCGTCGTGGCGCCGGAGAACGGCTCGGCCACCGCCGACACCACGCCGACCGTCTCGGGCACCGGTGAGGCCGGCGCCGCGGTGGTCGTCACCCTCGGGGGGACCGCCCTGCCCGCCACCACCGTCGCCGGCGACGGCACCTGGTCGGTCACCTCGACCGCGGCGCTGCCGCCCGGCCCGGTGACGGCCAGCGCCGTCCAGACCGACCCGGCGGGCAACTCCTCGCCGCCCGGGACCAGCACCTTCGTCGTCGACGTCGCCGCCCCGGCGCCGCCGGTGATCCAGGCGCCGGCCGAGGGCAGCAGCACGACCGACGCCACCCCGACCGTGCGCGGCACCGGCGAGGCCGGCGCCACCGTGACCGTCACCGTCGACGGGATCGCCGCGGGCGAGGCCCTGGTGCTCGAGGACCAGACCTGGAGCCTGGAGACGCTCCGGGTGCTGGACACCGGCGGGCACACCGTCCGGGCCGTCCAGACCGACGCCGCCGGCAACCCCTCCGGCGCGGACAGCACCCGCTTCCGCGTCGACCTCGAGGCCCCGGACCGGCCCGTCGTCACCGCACCCGTCCAGGGCGCGGTGCTGGCCACGGCCACCCCGGTGCTCCGCGGGACCGGCGAGCCCGGAGCCGTCGTGACCGCGACGGTCGACGGCTCCCCGGTCGGCACCGCCACCGTCGACGAGGACGGCCGCTGGTCGGTCCAGGTCACGGACGCGCTCAGCGCCACGAGCCACGTCGCGAGCGCCGTCCAGCGCGACCCGGCCGGCAACGTCTCGCAGCCGGCCGCCGGGGTCGACTTCTCCGTCGACGTCGTGGCCCCCGGCCTCCCGACCGTCGTGCAGCCGGGCGCCGGCACCACCACCCGGGACACCACCCCGACCGTGAGCGGTGCGGCCGAGGCGGGCAGCACCGTCCGCGTCTACGTGGACGGCGACCTCGTGGCCACCACGACGGCCGGCCCCACCGGCTACTCCGTCCCGACGTCGGAGCTGGCCGACGGCTCGCACACCGTCGTCGTGACGGCGACCGACGCCGCCGGGAACGTCTCGCCCGAGAGCGCCCCGGTGACCTTCGCCGTCGACGCCACGGCCCCGTCGGTGCCGGTCGTCGAGACCCCCGCCGCCGGCGCCACCACGACGGCGACCCCGCCGATCAGCGGCCGGGCCGACCCGGGGAGCACGGTGACGGTCACCCTCGACGAGGACGCGCTCGCACCCGTCGTCGCCGACCGCGACGGCGTCTGGACCCTCACCCCGCCCGCCCCGCTGGGGGAGGGCGAGCACACCGTGACCGCCACCGCCGCGGACGCCGCCGGCAACGTGTCGGCGCCGAGCCCCGTCGTGGGCTTCGTCGTCGACCTGACCGCACCGGCGGTCCCGGTCGTGGCCGCACCGGCCGACGGGTCCGCGACGAACGACACCACCCCGACCGTCACGGGCACCGCCGAGGCGGGCGCCACGGTCGAGGTCACCGTCGACGGCCGCGTGGTCGGCAGCACGGAGGCCGGCGCCGGGGGTGGCTGGACGCTCACCCTGGCGGACCCGCTGGCCGCCGGTCGGCACACCGTCGCGGCCCGGGCCCTGGACGCCGTCGGGAACGCCTCGGCGCTCTCGGCGGTGAACACCTTCACCGTCGACCTCACCGCTCCCGGGGCGCCGGTCGTCACGGCCCCGGTCGCGGGCAGCACCGTGGACGACGCCACCCCGACCGTCGCCGGCACCGGTGAGGCGGGCAGCACCGTCACGGTGACGGTGGACGGCGAGCTCGTCGGGACCGCCCCGGTCGACGGTGGTGGGGGCTGGACCCTCCCGCTGACCGACGCGCTGGACGACGGCCCCCACACCGTGCTGGCCGTCCAGACCGACACCGCGGGCAACTCCTCCCCGGCCACGACGGTGTCCTTCACCGTCGACACCGAGGACCCGGCGGCACCCGTCATCACCGCCCCCAGCGGTGAGCCGGTGCTGATCGGACCCGACGTCGTGGTCACCGGCACGGGGGAGAGCGGGTCCACCGTGGTCGTCACGACCGGCGCGGGCACCGCGTACGGCCCCGTGCCCGTCACCGCCGGCGCCTGGACCGTCACGCTGCCGGGGCTGGCCGACGGCGCCTACGTCGTCACCGCGATCCAGACCGACGCCGGCGGCAACGCCTCGCCGGCCTCGGACCCGGCCCGCTTCACCGTCGACGGCACCGCCCCGGCGGCCCCCGTGGTCACCACCCCCCCGGCGGGCTCGGTGACCGCTGACACCACGCCGGTCGTCGCGGGCACCGGCGAAGCGAGCTCCACCGTCACCGTCCGGGTCGACGGCGTGGCCGTCGGCACGGCGGTCGTGGCCGACGGCGGCGCGTGGTCGCTGACGCTGACCGACGCGCTGCTGGACGGTCCCCACGTGGTGACCGCCAGCCAGCGCGACGCCGGCGGCAGCACCTCGGCGCAGTCCTCGCCCGTGTCCTTCACGGTCGACACGGGGCAGCCGGCCGCGCCGGTGATCACCGCCCCGGCCGACGGCTCCTCGGTGGGCACCGCGACCCCGACCGTCACCGGGACCGGTGAGGCGGGCGCGACCGTGCGGGTCAGCGTCGACGACCAGCTCGTCGGCACCGCCCTGGTCGACGGGAACGGGCGCTGGGTCCTGGCGCTCACCGACCCGCTGGACGAGGGTCCCCACGAGGTCTTCGCCACCCAGGCCGACGCCGCGGGCAACGTCTCGCCCGGGGTCACCTCCACCTTCACGGTGGACCTGCAGGCACCCGCCGCGCCGGTCATCACCACCCCGCCGAACGGCTCCACGACGAGGGACACCACCCCCCGTCTGGCCGGGACGGCCGAGCCGGGCGCCGAGGTGCGCGTCCGTCTCGACACCACCGACCTGGACGCCGTCACCGCCGACGACCAGGGCCGCTGGGAGCTGCAGGTCGAGGACGCGCTCGACGACGGCGTCCGGACGGTGCGCGCCACCCAGGTCGACCGGGCCGGCAATGTCTCGTCGGCGGCCACCAGCACGTTCACGGTGGACGCCTCGGCACCCGCCGCGCCCGTGGTGCTGGACCCGGCCGACGGCTCGGTGACCGCCGACGCCACACCGGCGTTCAGCGGCACCGCCGAGCCCGGCGCCCGCGTCGAGGTCCGCGTCGACGGCACCCCCGTCGGCACGACCACGGCCACCCAGGGCGGCACCTGGACCCTCCAGCCGGGCGACGACGTCGACCCGCTGGACCAGGGTGAGCACGAGGTGCTCGCCGTGGCCACCGACGGCGCCGGCAACCCGTCCGTCCCGTCGGCGGTGAACACCTTCACGGTGGACACGGCGGCGCCGGACGCCCCGGTGATCACGGCCCCGGCGGACGGCTCCACCACCCGGGACCGCACCCCGCTGGTCACCGGCACCGGCGAGGCCGGGGCGGTCGTCACCGTCACGGTGGACGGCACCCGCGTCGGCACGGCCGCGGTGGACGAGGACGGCCGCTGGTCGCTCCAGCTCACCGAGCCGCTGGACGACGGCGCCCGGGTCATCGCCGCCGGGCAGGCCGACGAGGCCGGCAACACCTCGGACGCGGCCTCGGTGACGGTCACCGTCGACGGCACGGCCGACGCGGCCCCCGTCATCACGGTGCCGGCGGAGGACGCCCTCCTCACCGACGGCGACGTGACGGTGTCCGGCACCGGCGTGGACGGCTCGCGGGTCACGGTCACCGTCGGGGGCCGCACCTACGGCCCGGTCACGGTCTCCGGGGGCGTCTGGTCGCTCGTGGTGCCCGACCTGGCCGACGGCCCGTACACGGCCACCGCCGTGCAGGTCGACCCGGCGGGCAACCGCTCCGCTCCGTCGACGGCCGTGCCCTTCGTGGTGGACACCGCGGCGGCCCCGCCGGTCATCACGGCACCGGCCGACGGCAGCCGCACGGGCGACACCACCCCGACGGTGAGCGGCCGCGGCGAGCTCGGGGCCACCGTCACCGTGCTGGTCGACGACGTGGTCGTCGGCACGGCCGAGGTCGACGGCGACGGGCGCTGGTCGCTGGAGCTGACGACGCCGCTGGCCGAGGGCCCGCACACCGCGGAGGCCAGCCAGGTCGACGCGGCGGGCAACACCTCGGCGGTGGCCTCGAGCACCTTCGCGGTCGACCTGACCGCCCCGGCGGCGCCGGTGGTCACCGAGCCGGCGGACGGCTCGAGCACCACCGACACCACCCCGGTCCTGCGGGGCACCGCGGAGCCGGGCGCATCGGTCGAGGTGGGGGTCGACGGCGAGGTCGTCGGCACCGTGACCGCCACCCGGGCGGGCACCTGGTCGCTGACCCTCGACGAGCCGCTGGCCCCTGGGGAGCACACGGTCGGCGCGACGGCGGTCGACGGCGCCGGCAACCGGTCCGAGCCCGCGGAGGAGCACACCTTCACCGTCGTCGCGACCGCGGCCACGCCCGTGATCACCTCGCCGGTGCCGGGCACGCCCGTCACCTCGCCGGTGCAGGTCTGCGGCACCGGTGAGCCGGGCGCCGAGATCGCGCTCCGGGACGCCGACGGCACGGTCCTCGGCCGCGCGACGGTCGGGACCGACGGCCGCTGGTGCGTCACCGTCACGCTGCCCCCGGGCGCGCAGACGGTGGAGGCGGTCCAGACCGGACCGGACGGCGACACCGCCGTCTCGGCCGAGGTCGTCATCACGGTGGGCACCGGGTCCGGCGACGGCGGGAACGGTAACGGCGGGAACGGCGGCACCGGTAACGGGAACGGCGGTACCGGGAACGGCGGGGTCGGGAACGGCAACGGCGGCAGCGGCAACGGCGGCGTCGGGAACGGCGGCGTCGGGAACGGGAGCGCCGGGAACGGCGGCACCGGGTCCGGGCCGCTCGCCTCGACCGGTGGTCCCGGGACGCTGATCCCGCTGGCCGGGCTGCTGCTGGTGCTGGGCGGCGGGGCGCTGCTCCTGGTCCGGCGCCGGCGCCAGGGCTAGACCCGCACAGCAGACGAGGCACCTCCCCTCAGGGGAGGTGCCTCGTCTGCGTCCGGGACGGCGCCTGCTGTCGGCGCCGAGCCGGGGGCTCAGCTGGCGAGCGGGACGCTCTCGTCGTCGCTGAGGTACTGGCGCAGCGAGCGCAGCACGCGCACCAGCCAGCGGGAGATCTGCATCTGGCTGACGCCGAACTCCTCGGCGATCTCGCGCTGGCTCAGCTCGGAGTAGAACCGCAGGTAGACCAGGCGCTGGTCGCGCTCGCTCAGCTGCTGGTAGGCCGGCTGCAGGGTCAGCGAGGTCTCGACGTGCTCGTAGCGGGTCTCCACCTCCGAGAGGCTCTCGCCCAGCGACTCCGCCCGCTGCCCCACCGGGACGTCGAGCGAGGCGGCCTGGAAGCAGCCGTCGACCTGGCGGGCGGCGCGGATGTCCGCCTCGCTCAGCTCGAGGTGCTCGGCCAGCTCGGGGATGGTGGGCCAGCGCAGCAGCTCGTGGGTGAGGTCCTCGCGGGCCCGCGCCACCACGGCGGCGTGCTCCTGGATGCAGCGGGGCGGCTTGACCGACCAGGCGCGGTCGCGGAAGTGCCGCCGGATGACGCCCATCATCGTCGGCAGCGCGAAGCCCAGGAAGGAGCCCAGCGCCGGGTCGTAGCGGACGCTGGCCTCGACCAGGCCGACGCGGGCCACCTGGACGAGGTCCTGGTGGTCCTGCCCGCGGCCGGCGTAGTGCCGGGCCACGCCGTCGGCGGCGTCGAGGTGCAGCAGCACGAGACGGCGCCGGATGACCCGGGCGCCGGCCTCGTCGGCCTCGAGCAGCTGCGCGGTGAGGGCCGCCGAGCGCTCGCGCCGCAGCTGCGGGTTGCGCTCGGTGGGCTCGTGGACGTCGTCGAGGTCGTCGACGACGGGGGGCGCGACCCGGAGGAGGTGCGCGGGGTCCTGCTGGATCGGAGAACGGGAGGTGGAGAGAGAACTCGACATGTGACCGCCTACATCCGTGGAGGAATGTCGGCAGACTGCTCAACCGCTGAGACCGACCATAGCGTGTTCTGGGGAATGCGCCACCGGGGGGTCGGCGGGGGCCGCCGGAGTTTGCCGCCCCCTGCCCTGGGTACCTGGAGGGGCACAGCACAGGAGGACGCCCGGGCCAGCCCTGTGCCCAGGTCGGGCGGTTGAGAACACAGCCGCCCGGCTGACCCCGCAGCTGCGCCGGTCCGGGGGACCGTCGCGGCCGCACTCCCGGACCCCGGTGTTTACGTCGTAAAGCGCTGGGTATGTGATGGCAGATGGCGCGGCGTTCTCGCTGCGCCGCAGAACTAGTCGATAGGAGATCGCGTGACTTCGTCGCCGTATGTCCCCTCCGAGGGGCAGAACCAGTTCGACGAGCCGGTGACCACGTGGGAGCCCGCGGGCACCACCGAGGCGGGCACCGACATCTACGCCCCCAGCACCGGCCAGTCGAGCACCGCCAGCAGCACCAAGGACACCGCGAAGGACGAGGCCGCCGGCCTCAAGGACACCGCGGTCGACCGCGGCCAGCAGGTCGCCGGCGTGGCCAAGGAGCAGGCGGGTGCCGTCAAGGACACCGCCGTCGCCTCCGGCCAGCACGTCGCCGAGACCGCCAAGGAGCAGGTCGCCGCCGTCACCTCGGAGGCGTCGGGCCAGTTCCGCGACCTCCTGCACCAGAGCCGCACCGAGCTGACCAGCCAGGCCGGCGCGCAGCAGCAGCGCCTCGGCTCGCTCGTGCACTCCTTCGCCGAGGAGCTCGGCTCCATGGCGTCCTCGTCGGACAAGTCCGGCCCCCTCACCGACCTCGCCAAGCAGGGCTCGCGCCGCGTGGGCGAGATCGCGCACCGCATCGAGAACAGCGAGCCGTCCGACCTGCTCGCCGACGTCCGCGACTTCGCGCGCCGTCGTCCGGGTGTCTTCCTCGGCGCCTCGCTGCTCGCCGGTGTCGTCGTCGGCCGCCTGACCCGCAGCCTCGCCGCCGAGGCGAAGGACGCCAAGGAGGCCCAGCAGGCCCCCGCCGTCGGCTCCGGCTACGGCGACACCGGCTACAGCACGACCACCCCGGGCCAGGGCTACAGCACCACCACCCCGGCCGCCGGCTACGACGCGGGCAGCTACACCGCGGGCGGCCTGGAGACCGGCAGCTACACCACGGGCACGGCGGGCGCCGCCGGCACCACCGGCTACGAGGCCGGCAGCACCGGCTACGAGCCGGCGCGGGCCTACGACGACACGGTCAGCTACGACGACACCGTCACCTACGTCGAGCCGGGGCAGGGTGGCACGGCCCGATGACCACGCCCTACACCTCCGGGTCGTCGTCCATCGAGCCCCACGCGACGACCACCAGCACCACCGGCGGGGACGACGTCTCCCTCGGTGAGCGGCTGAGCAACGTCACCCGCGACATCAGCACGCTGATGCGTCAGGAGGTGGCCCTGGCCAAGGCCGAGGTCTCCGAGTCCGCCTCGCGCGCCGGCAAGGGGGTCGGCATGCTCGCCGGCGCCGCCGTCGCGGGCTTTTTCGTCCTGATGTTCCTGTCGATCTCGCTGTGGCGGGCGCTCGGGAACGAGACCGGCTACGGCTGGTCCGCCCTGATCGTGGCCGTCATCTGGGCGATCATCGCGGCGATCCTCGCCGTCGTCGGCAAGAAGGCCCTCGACGAGGTCCGCGGCGTGCCGCAGACCGCCGACTCGCTGGGCAAGATCCCGAACGCACTCAAAGGCCAAGAGGAGAAGAACCTGTGAGCAGCCAGACCCCGGAAGAGATCCGCGCCGACATCGAGCGGACGCGCGCGAACCTGAGCAACGACGTCGACCTGCTGGCCGAGGACGCCAACCCGAAGAACATCGCCCGCAAGAAGGTGGACGAGGTCAAGGGGAACGTCAAGGAGAAGGGCGTCGGCCTCAAGGACCGGATCATGGGCACCGCTGACGACGTCCGCGGGACCGTGGCCGACAAGGTGCACGGCGCGACCGACGCCGTCTCCGACAAGGTGCACGGCGCCTCGGACAGCGCCTCGGGCTCGGCTCACGGTGCGGTCGACTCCGCCCGCGGCGCGCTCTCCTCGGCCGGCGACTCGGTCAGCGGCGCTCCCGCGACCGCGCGTCGCAAGACCCAGGGCAACCCGCTGGCCGCCGGTCTCGTCGCCTTCGGCGCCGGCCTGCTGATCAGCTCGCTGATCCCGGCCAGCACCAAGGAGCGCGAGCTCGCCGGCACGGTGAAGGACAAGGCCGAGCCGCTCAAGGCCGGCCTCACCGACGCCGCCAAGGACGTCGCCGCCAACCTGAAGGAGCCGGCCCAGGAGGCCGCCCAGCAGCTGAAGGAGACCGCCACCGACGCGGTCGGCGCCGTCAAGGACGAGGGGCAGTACGCCGTCGAGGAGGTCAAGGACCAGGCGCAGCAGGCCAAGACCACGGTCCAGGACGAGGGCACCTCGGCCGCCTCGGACGTGCAGGGCCAGGCCCAGCAGGCCAAGGGCAACGTCCAGGACGCGGCGAAGTCCTGAGCACCACCCCGGTGAGCACCCCGCAGCCGACGCCCGCGGCGGCGCCCCTGGCCCTCGTGGCCGGGGCGTCCCGCGGGCTCGGCCTGCTCATCGCCCGTGAGCTGGGCCGGCGCGGCCACCGGCTGGTGGTCTGCGCCCGCTCGGCCGAGGAGCTCGACACCGCCCGGGCCCAGCTCGAGGCGGAGGGGATCAGCGTCCGGACCGCGGTCTGCGACGTCTCCGACGCCGCGGCCGTGGACGCGCTGGTCGCCGACGTGGAGGCCACCGACGGACCGGTCGAGGTCGCCCTCGCCGTGGCCGGGGTCATCCAGGTCGGCCCGCTGGCCTCTCTGACCCGCGCCCACTTCGCCGAGGCTATCGACATCATGCTGTGGGGCCCGATCAACGTCGCCCTCGCCGTCGCCGGCCCCATGCGCGCCCGCGGGCACGGCCGGATCGGCGTCATCACCTCGGTCGGCGGCCTGGTCCCCGTGCCGCACCTGCTGCCCTACAGCACCGCCAAGTTCGGCGCCGTCGGCTTCTCGGCCGGTCTGCGCAACGAGTTGGCCGGGACGGGCGTCAAGGTCACCACCGTGGCCCCCGGGCTGATGCGCACCGGCTCCCACCTGCGCGCCACCTTCACGGGCCGCCAGGGCGCCGAGTACGCCTGGTTCGCCCCGTCGGCCACGCTGCCGCTCATCGCCATGGACCCGGAGCGGGCCGCCGAGCGCATCGTCGACGGCGTGCTGGCGGGCCGGGCCTACGTGCTGCTCAGCGCCCTCACCAAGATCGCGTCGCGGGTGAACGGGCTGGCCCCGACCACCACGTCGGCTTTCCTGGGGCTCGCGGCCCGGCTGCTGCCCAGCGGCCCGCCGCCCAGCGGCACCGACACCGTCCAGGGCTACCAGGTCGAGGAGCGGCTGGGGCCGCTGCCGACGGCGCTGGTCCGCGCGGTCACCACGCTCGGCCGCCGGGCGGCCGCCCGGTGGAACCAGCACCCGCCCGCCTGAGTTTCGCTCCCGCGCCCCGCGGGAACCCGGACGGGCGGAGCCCGCGCCAGGCGGCGCGCTCCGTCCCGTCCGCCGTGGACCCGACCCCCGCACCCCCACCACGAGGAGAACCACCATGTCGCGCGACCAGTACACCTTCACCGACCCGACGAAGCTCTACAGCGGGATCGACCCCACCGCCCAGTACCAGGAGGGCGCGGGGCTCGACGCCGACCTGGAGGAGAAGGCCGACCTCGGCGAGGACAGCTACCGCGGCCTCGGCCGGCTCGTCGGCCGCAAGGCGCTGGTCACCGGGGGCGACTCCGGCATCGGCGGAGCCACCGCGATCGCCTTCGCCCGCGAGGGGGCCGACGTCGCCATCTCCTACCTCCCCGAGGAGGAGGAGGACGCCCAGCGCATCCAGGGCCTCATCACCGCCGCCGGCCAGAAGGCCGTCCTGCTGCCCGGTGACGTCACCGACCCCGCGTACTGCCGCGAGCTCGTCGCACAGGCGGTCGAGCAGCTCGGCGGCCTGGACATCCTCGTCAACAACGCCGGCAAGCAGCAGACCCGCGAGGCGCTCGCCGACATCAGCGACGAGCAGTTCGACGAGACCTACAAGACGAACGTCTACGCGATGTTCCACATCACCAAGGCCGCGCTGCCGCACCTGCCGGCGGGCTCGACGATCATCAACACCTCCTCGATCCAGGCCTACGAGCCGTCGGAGACGCTCGTGGACTACGCCTCGACGAAGGCCGCGATCAACAACTTCAGCAAGGGGCTGGCCCAGCAGCTGGCGCCGAAGGGGATCCGCGTCAACGTCGTGGCCCCCGGTCCCATCTGGACCCCGCTGCAGACCGCCGGCGGCCAGCCGCCCGAGGACCTGCCCAGCTTCGGGGAGCAGACCCCGCTGGGCCGTCCCGGTCAGCCCGCCGAGCTCGCCCCGGCCTACGTCTTCCTGGCCTCGGCCGAGTCGAGCTACGTGACCGCGACGACCCTGCACGTCAACGGCGGCATGCCGACCCCCTGACCGCCGCCGCATCCCCGGCACCTCCCCGACCCGAAGGACGTGACATGAGCACCTCAGGACTGGCCCTGGTCACCGGGGCCTCGAGCGGCATCGGCGCGGAGCTCGCGCTGCTCCTCGCCGCCGACGGCTTCGACCTGCTCCTCACGGCCGAGGAGGGTCCGGGGGGTGACGGGCTGGAGCCCGTCGCCGTCCGGTGCCGCACCGCCGGCGTGGAGGTGCAGACCGTCCGCGCCGACCTGCGCACCGACGACGGGGTGCGGGCGCTGCACGACGCGGTCCTCGCGACCGGGCAGCCCGTGGAGGCCGCCGCGGTCAACGCCGGCATCGGGCTGGGCGGTGCCTTCGTCGACGCCGACCTGGAGGACCTGCTCGACGTCGTCCGGCTGAACGTGGCCTCGACGGTGCACCTCACCCGGCTGCTGCTGCCCGCCATGGTGGCCCGGGACGCCGGCCGGCTGCTGCTCACCTCCTCGATCGCCTCGACGATGCCGGGTTCCTACCAGGCCGTCTACAACGCCTCCAAGTCGTTCGTGCAGTCGCTGGCCGAGGCGCTGCAGGACGAGCTCCGGAACACCGGGGTGAGCGTCACGTCGCTGATGCCCGGCCCGACGGAGACCAACTTCTTCCACCGGGCGGGGATGGACGACACCCGGATCGGCCAGGGCCCGCAGGACGACGCCGCCGACGTGGCCCAGCAGGGCTACGCGGCGCTGATGGCCGGCGAGGACCGCGTGGTGGCCGCCTCGGCGATGACCAAGGCGCAGGAGCTGGCGGCCAAGGTGCTGCCGGACAAGGTGAAGGCGGCCCTGCACCGGACGATGGCCGAGCCCCGCGACGAGCAGGGGAGCGGGTCGTGAGCGACGACGCGCAGGACACCCGGCAGGCCTTCGACCAGGCCGTCAACATGACCGGCACCGAGCTGTCGCACTGGCTGGACAGCGACGAGGCGCAGGAGGTCGGCCAGAAGGCCGACGGCGACGACGAGTCGACGGGCCACGCCTCGGGCCGGCGCATCCTCGAGATCCTGGCCACGAAGAAGGACGACCTGACCGAGGACGACGAGGCGCACATGCGCAAGGTCATCGGCTACGTGAAGCGGCACCTGGCCCAGCGCCCCGACGGCGACGTCCACGACAGCCGCTGGCGCTACTCGCTGATGAACTGGGGCCACGACCCCGAGAAGTGAGGGGCGCGGCCGGCGGGCCGAGTTGGTCGCGTCTGGGAGGATGAGGACGTGGCCCGTGCGTCGTCGAGAACCGCTTCAACGGGTGACATGGTGCGGTCGCTGGTCGTGATCCTGCTGCCCCTGATCGCCATCACCTACTTCTTCACCCGCACCCCCGACGGGCCGGACGTCAAGACCGTCGAGTGGGCGCCGGTGCTGGTGCAGGCCCGGGACCAGGCGCCCTACCCGGTGCTCGCCCCGCGGGCCGTGCCGCCGGCGTGGCGCGCCACCCAGGTCACCTGGGTGCCGCAGGGCCGTGCCTACCTCAACGGCGAGCCCTCCCCGCGCAACCTGTGGGAGCTCGGCTTCCTCGACGCCGACAACACCTTCGTCGAGCTGGTGCAGGGCGACCTCGAGGCGCGCGAGCTGGTCGAGGACAAGACCCGCGAGGGCCTCGCGGACGGCTCCAGCGACGTCGCGGGGGACACCTGGGACCGCCGGATCAGCGCGGACGAGCGCACCCGCTCCCTGGTCCGGACCGCGGACGGCGCGACGACCATCGTGGTCGGCGACCTGTCCTACGGCGCCCTCGAGAGCTTCGCGTCCACCCTCGCGACGGACTGATCCCGCGTCCGGCGCGGGTGCGCCGGGGGCCGGCGTCCGGGGCTGGCAGCTGTGGCCGGTCGGCCAAGGTTTCTGCCATATGCTGCTCCGCGTGCCTCTGACGACCGTGAGCGTGGTCCTCGTCGAGCCGGTCGCCGTCTTCGAGTTCGGCGTCGCCGTCGAGGTCTTCGGCCTGGACCGGACCGACGACGGCGTCCCCCCGGTCGACTTCCGCGTCTGCGCCCAGCGGCCGGGCGTGCCCCTGGGCACGGGCGGCCCGGCCGGGGTGGCCGTCACCGCGGCGCACGGCCTCGACGCCGTAGAGGGCAGCGACCTCGTCGTCGTCTCCGCCACCGGCATCCGCCCGGCGGGGGAGTACCCGGCCGAGGTGCTGGAGGTGCTGCGGGCCGCGCACGCCGCGGGCTCCACGCTGCTGAGCCTGTGCTCCGGATCCTTCGTCCTCGGCGCGGCCGGGCTGCTGGACGGACGGCCCTGCACCACGCACTGGCGTCACGTCGACGACCTGGCCCGCGCCCACCCGCTCGCGCAGATCGACCCGCGGGCGCTCTTCGTCGACGACGGCAGCATCATCACCAGCGCGGGGACCGCGGCCAGCATCGACGCGTGCCTGCACCTGGTCCGGCGCGAGCTGGGGACGGCCGTGGCCACCAAGATCGCCCGCCGGATGGTTGTCCCGCCGCAGCGCGACGGCGGCCAGCAGCAGTTCGTCGAGATGCCGATCCCGGCCCTCACCGCCGACAGCCTCTCGCCGCTGCTCGCCTGGGTCCTCGACCACCTGGCCGAGCCGCACACCGCCAGCACCCTGGCCCGCCGGGCGACCATGAGCGACCGCACCTTCGCGCGACGGTTCAGCGCCGAGACCGGGACGACGCCGCACCGCTGGCTCACCCAGCAGCGGATCCTGGCCGCCCGCGGGCTGCTGGAGGAGACCGACCTCGGGGTCGAGCAGATCGCCGCGCGGGTCGGCTTCAACTCCGCCGTCGTCCTGCGCGAGCACTTCCGCCGCGAGATCGGGCTGCCGCCGGTGGACTACCGGCGCCGCTTCGTCGCCCCGCGCCCGGCCTCGACGGCCGAGCTGGAGCTGTCGGCCTGAGCCCGGGCTAGTCCTGGCCGCCGTTGCGGGCCCGGGCGGCGTCGACCTTGGCGCGGGCGCCGTCCAGCCGCTGCTGGCACAGCGCGGCCAGGTGCTCCCCGCGCTCCCACAGGGCCAGCGACTCGTCCAGCGGCACCCCGCCGGACTCCAGCCGCTGCACCACCGCGACGAGCTCCTCGCGGGCCTGCTCGTAGGTCAGCTCGTCCCCGTCGGGACGGCTCGTGGTCTCGCTCATGCTGCTCCTAGCGTTCCGGGTCGGACGTCGCGGGCCTCCAGCACCAGCTGGCCGTCCAGCAGGTAGGCCAGCAGGTCGTCGCCCTCGTCGACGTCGGCGACCGAGGTGACGGCGTGCCCCTCGGGGCCCACCAGGATCGAGTAGCCGCGCTCCAGCGTCGCCTTCGGCGACATCGCCCGGACGCGGGCCAGCTGGTGCGCGACGCCGGTGCGCTCGTGCTCCAGGCGGCCGGTGAGCGCGCGCAGGCTGCGCTCGCGCAGATGCTGCAGCTGGTCGTGGCCGACGACGAAGGTGGCCGTCGGGTCGGTCATCACCGGGCGGGTGCGCAGGGCGTCCAGCCGCTCCTGCTCGTGCCGGAGC
Source organism: Microlunatus capsulatus (assembly GCF_017876495.1). Taxonomy (NCBI): domain Bacteria; kingdom Bacillati; phylum Actinomycetota; class Actinomycetes; order Propionibacteriales; family Propionibacteriaceae; genus Microlunatus; species Microlunatus capsulatus. The sequence continues at coordinate 3,368,190 of NZ_JAGIOB010000001.1, forward strand.
CGGTTGCCGACGGCCTGCTCCAGCCGGGTGCGCACCTGGCCGATCCGCGCCAGCTCCTCGGCCACGTCGGGGACGACCCGCTTGGCCGCGTCGGTCGGGGTGGAGGCGCGGTGGTCGGCGACCAGGTCGAGGATCGGGTTGTCGCTCTCATGGCCGATCGCGCTGACGACGGGGGTGCGGCAGGCGGCGACGGCCCGGACCAGCCCCTCGTCGGAGAACGGCAGCAGGTCCTCCAGCGAGCCGCCGCCACGGGCGATGACGATGACCTCGACGTCGCCGTGCCGGTCCAGCTGGCCGAGGGCGGTGATCAGCTGCTCCCCGGCCTGCGGGCCCTGCGTGAGCGCGTACCGCGTCTCGATCCGGACGGCCGGCCAGCGCCGCCGGGCGTTCTCGACGACGTCCTTCTCCGCGGCGCTGCCCGCCCCGGTGACCAGGCCGACGGCGCGGGGCAGGAAGGGCAGCGGCTTCTTCCGGGCCCGGTCGAACAGCCCCTCGGCCTGCAGCAGCCGCTTGGTCTGCTCCAGCCGGGCCAGGAGCCGGCCCTCGCCGACGGGGGTGATGGCGTCGCAGTAGAAAGAGAAGCGGCCCGAGCCCTCGAAGTAGGACGGCTTGAGCCGGGCGACGACGGTGGCCCCCTCGGTCAGCGGCCCGGCGCCGTCGAGCGTGGTGGGGGAGACCGTCACCGAGACCGACACCTCGGCCAGCTTGTCGCGCAGCGTGAGGAAGATCGTGCGGCTGCCGGAGCGGCGGTTGATCTCGATGAGCTGGGCCTCGACCCACACCGGGCCCAGCCGCTCGATCCAGCCGCGGACGAGGTGGGTGACCTTGCGGAGCGGCTGGGGGTTCTCGGGCGAGGACTCCAGGGGCACCGGAGGAGCCTAGTCCGCGGGCGCCCCGGTGTGCTGCACGCGACGCCGCGACGGGGCGGTGCCGCCGACCCCAGCGCCTAGACTGGGCGCCATGACCGAGACCGCGAGCCCCGGCCTGACCACGCCTCCTCCCGGGGGCCGCCAGGTGCTGCTGGCCGCCCCGCGCGGCTACTGCGCCGGCGTCGACCGGGCCGTGGTGACGGTGGAGAAGGCCCTCGACACCTACGGCGCCCCGGTCTACGTCCGCAAGCAGATCGTGCACAACCGCCACGTGGTGGAGGACCTGCAGGCGCGCGGCGCGGTCTTCGTCGAGGAGCTCGACGAGGTGCCCCCGGGCTCCACCGTCGTCTTCTCCGCGCACGGGGTGTCCCCGGCCGTCCACGCCCAGGCCGCCGAGCGTGAGCTCAAGGCCATCGACGCCACCTGCCCGCTGGTCACCAAGGTGCACCACGAGGCCCGCCGGTTCGCCAACGAGGGCCTGGAGATCCTGCTCATCGGCCACGCGGGCCACGAGGAGGTCGAGGGGACGACGGGCGAGGCGCCCGAGCACATCACCCTGGTGCAGTCCCCGGCCGACGTCGAGCACGTCGAGCTCAAGGACCCCAGCCGGGTGGCCTGGCTCAGCCAGACGACGCTGAGCGTCGACGAGACGCTGGAGACCGTCGGCCGGCTGCGCGAGAAGTTCCCCCAGCTGATGGACCCGCCCAGCGACGACATCTGCTACGCCACCTCCAACCGGCAGCTGGCCATCAAGCAGATCGCCGCGCGCAGCGACCTGGTGATCGTCGTCGGCTCCGCCAACTCCTCCAATACCGTGCGGTTGGTCGACGTCGCCCTGGAGTCCGGCGCCCGCGCCGCCCACCGCGTCGACAACGCCGGCGAGGTCGACCCGGCCTGGTTCGACGGCGTGGCCTCGGTGGGCGTCACCAGCGGTGCCTCCGTGCCCGAGGACCTGGTCCGCGGCGTGCTCGACCTGCTGGTGGAGCACGGGTACCCGGTGGCCCAGGAGGAGCGGCTGACCGAGGAGACCCTCGTCTTCGCCCTGCCCCCCGAGCTGCGCCGCGACCTGCGCAAGGGCGCCGTCCGCGACTGACGGTCCTCCCGGGCTGACCGGGGTCCGGGCGCGGAGCGGCGGTCGCTAGTCTTCGCCGCGGGCCGGTCCGCCTCGGGGGTGGCCCAGGAAGCTGCGACCATGCCCCAGCCCGCGGTGCCGCGTCGGGCGCTGCGCGCGCTGACGGCGGCGTCGGCCCTCGCGCTCGCCCTGCTGCCGCTCGCCGCGCTGCCGGCCTCGGCGGCTCCCGGCTACGACTACGGGGACGCCCCCGCCGACGTGGACGCCGGCGTCGGCGACCCCGCCCGCTCCTTGGTCACCGGCCCCCGGCTGGGCCGGACCGTCTCCGCCGACCGGCTGGACCCGGACACCGGCACCTCCACCAAGGCCTCGGAGTCGGCCACCGGCGACGACGACGACGCGCTGGCGGCCGTGCCGCCGGTCTCGGTGGGACGGCTCACCACCCTCCGGCTCGACGTCGCCGTCAGCGGGGTGACGGCCCCCGCCCGGCTCTGCGGCTGGGTCGACCTCGACCTCGACCGCACCTTCGCCGCGTCGGAGCGCACCTGCGTCGACGTGCCCGTGGGCGCGGGGGCGGCCGTCCTGCGCTGGGACGGCCGGGCCGGCGTCGCCGGCGACAGCTTCGTCCGGCTGCGGATCGCCACGGTCGCGGCGGAGGCCGGGCTGCCCGACGGCCGGGCCGCCTCGGGCGAGGTCGAGGACTTCCCGGTCGCCTTCCTCGACGTCCCCCCGTCCCCACAGCCGCGGCTCACCCTGGAGACCGTGCCCGCGCCGGCCGTCGTCGACCGGGCCGGGCAGGAGGTCCGCTACACCTACCGGCTGCGCAACCAAGGGCCCACGGCGCTGCGCGACGTCCGCCTGGCCGACCCCCGGGTGGCCCCGGACGCGCTGGCCTGCAGCCCCGCCCTCGGGGCGACCCTGACGCCCGGCGCCCGGCTGACCTGCACCGCCACCGTCACCACCACCCAGGACGACCTCGACTTCGGGGGACTGGAGACCGCCGCCGAGGCGCGCGCCGAGATCGCGGACGGCGACCCCGACGACCCGGCCGACGACGTCCTCGCCGTCGGGCCGGCCTCGGTCGGGATCCGGGCCCGCCCCCGGCTGCAGGTCGCCGTCGCCACGGCTCCCGCGCGACCCGCGGCGGGCGACTCGGTGACGGTGACCGCGACGCTGACCAACCCCGGCAACCTGACGCTGACCGATCTCCGGCTGGAGCGGCTGCGCCCCGCGCTGGAGGGGCTCGCCTGTCCGGACGCCCCGAGCGACGGCCTGGCGCCGGGCGCGGCGCTCGTCTGCACCGGCCGCTCCGTGGTCACGACGGCGGACGCCCGGCAGGGCCAGCTGGACGTGCGGGTCGGGGCGCGCGCGGAGCAGCCGTACGGCCTGCCGGGACGGGGTCAGGACGACGTGGTGGCCACCGCCAGCGCCCGGGTTCCGCTGACGCGCGCGGCCCCGCCCCCGGCGCCCACCTCCACGCCCACCCCGGACCCGTCGGCCGCGCCGTCGTCGGCCGCACCGTCTCCCGGTCGCCCGAGCAGCGCGCCCGGCCCGGGCGGTGCCGCGGACGGCGGGCTGGCCGACTCGGGCGGACCGGCGTCGGCCGTCGGACCGGCGGGGCTGCTCGCGGTGGCCGCGGGGGCCGTGCTGCTGGTCCGGTCGTCCCGCCGGCGCCGCTGAGGCACCCCCCTTCCGGGAGCGGTCAGGACGAGGCGCGGTCCTGGGTGTCGTCGACCTCGGTCGCGGTGCTCTCGACGAGCTCCAGCAGGTCCGGCTCGGGCCGGACCAGCTCGGCGGCCTCGGGCATCGCGTGGGCGCGCCGGCGGCTGCCCCGGCCCACCAGCGGCTCGACCTTGACGGCGTCGTCGACCAGCTCGACGGCCTGGATCTGGCGGACCGGCTCCTCGACGGGGGAGAGCGCGGCCAGCTCCTTCTCGCTCACCTTGAGGTCGCGGAACTTGCGGGCCCGGACCAGCACGGTGCCCTCGACCGTCGCGATCGTCTCGTTGTACGCGTTCACCGACGTCCGCAGGGCCCGGCCCAGCTTGTCGAAGCGGTTGCCCATCAGCCCCAGCTTCTCGTGCAGGTCGCGGCCCAGCTTGAAGACCTCGGCGGCGCTCTCGGCCAGCGCGGCCTGCTTCCAGCCGTAGGCCACGGCGCGGAGCATGCCGATCAGCGTCGTCGGCGTCGCCAGCACGACGTCGCGGTGGGCCGCGTAGTCGTACAGGTCGGGGATCTGCTCCAGCGCGGTGGTGAAGAACTGCTCGTTCGGCAGGAACAGGACGACGAACTCGGGCGTCTCGGCCGCCTTCCAGTACTGCTTGGAGGACAGCTGGTCGACGTGGGTGCGGACGTTGCGGGCGTAGCGGGTGAGCGCCTCGCGCTTGAGGTCGGGGTCGTCGGTCTCGGCCGCCTCGAGGAAGGCGCTGAGGGGCACCTTGGAGTCGACGAACAGGTGCTTGCCCTCGGCCAGGTGCACCCGCATGTCGGGGCGCATCGTCCGGTCGTCGGCCCGCGTCGTGGACTGCAGGTCGAAGTCGCAGCGCTCGACCATGCCGGCGAGCTCGGCCACCCGCTTGAGCTGCACCTCGCCCCACGAGCCGCGGACCTGCGGCTTGCGCAGGGCCGTGACCAGGGCGCTGGTCTCGCGGCGCAGCGTCTCCCCGGTCTGCTGGACCGTCTGCACCTGGATCCGCAGGTCGGTCGACATGGCGACCCGCTCCTTCTCGACCTCGGTGAGCCGGCTGTTGAACCGGTCGAGGCTCTCCCGGACCGGCAGCATCAGCTGCTCGGTGGCGCGGAGCCGGTGCTCGGCCTGGGCGTCGGCGCTCTTGCCCTGGCGCTCCAGGCTCTCGGCCGAGAGCACCTTGAAGTGGTTGAGCATGGCCTCGCGGTCGGCGGCGATCTCGGTGGCCCGCTGCAGGGCGGCGTCGCGCTCGGCCTCGGCCCGCGCGACGGCGGCCGACACCTCCGCGGCCTCGGCCTGCGCCGCAGCGGCCTCGGCGCGGGCGTCGGCGGCCTCGGTCGAGGACTGCGCCCGCACCTCGGCCAGGTCGGCGCGGGCGCGCTCGGTCTCGGTGCGCGCGTGGGCGTGCTCGGAGCGGGCCTGGGCCGTCTCCATCCGGGCCTGGGCGGCCTCCCCGCGGGCGGCGGCGGCGTCGGACTGCGCGACGGCCAGCTCGGTCCGGGCGCGGGCGAGCGCGGCGTCGTCCTGGGCCACCAGCACCTCGCGACGGGCGCGCGCGACCTGCAGGGCCACCGCCGCACCCACCAGCAGGCCCAGCACCAACCCGCACACCAACGCCACCACCACGAACCCGTCCATGCCCTCGATCTTGCAGCGGGGCACTGACAAAACCCGGGAGGCCGCCCGGCGGGCCCCGCTCCCGGCGCCGTTAGCGTGGCCCCCATGAGCGCCGCCCCGATGACCGCCGCCGAGCACGTCGCCGACCTGGCGGCCTTCGTCCAGGCCTCGCCGTCCAGCTACCACGCCGCGGCCGAGGGCGCCCGCCGGCTGCGCGCCGCCGGCTTCGCCCAGCAGGACGAGGCCGAGGCCTGGGACTCCTCGCCCGGCGGCCACTTCCTGGTCCGCGACGGCGCCCTGCTGGCCTGGCGGGTGCCCGAGGGCGCCGGCCCGACGACGGGCTTCCGGGTCCTGGGCGCGCACACCGACTCCCCGACCTTCAAGCTCAAGCCCCGCCCCGACCTCGGCGCCTGGGGCTGGCAGCAGCTCGGCGTCGAGGTCTACGGCGGGCCGCTGCTCAACTCCTGGCTGGACCGCGAGCTGGGCCTGGCCGGCCGCGTCGCCCTGTCCGACGGGTCGGTCCGGCTGCTGGCCACCGGCCCGATCATGCGCATCCCGCAGCTGGCCGTGCACCTGGACCGCGGGGTCAACGACGAGGGGCTGCGGCTGGACAAGCAGCAGCACACCGCGCCGGTGTGGAGCGTCGGCCACCGCGGGCTGTCGGTGCTGGACCACCTCGCCGAGGTCGCCGGCTGCACCCGGGCCGAGATCGACGGCTACGACCTCGTCGCCCACGACACCGCGGCCCCGGCCGTCTTCGGCCCGCACGGGGAGTTCTTCGCCTCCGGCCGGCTCGACAACCTCAGCAGCGTGCACGCCGGGCTGGTCGCCCTGCTGGCCGACGGAGGGAGCGAGCACGTCGAGCTGCTCGCCGCCTTCGACCACGAGGAGGTGGGCAGCGGCTCGCGCTCGGGCGCGGCCGGGCCGGTGCTGGCCGACGTCGTCAGCCGGACCCTGGGCGCCCTGGGCGCCACCCCCGACGAGCAGCACCGCGCCCTGGCCCGCTCGGTCTGCCTCTCCGCCGACGCCGGGCACGCCCTGCACCCCAACTACGCCGGGCGGCACGACCCGGCCAACCAGCCCGTCCTCAACGGCGGCCCGCTGCTCAAGCTCAACGCCAACCAGCGCTACGCCAGCGACGCGACCGGCACCGCGCTGTGGCGGCGCGCGTGCCGCCGGGCGGAGGTGCCGACGCAGGAGTTCGTCTCGCACAACGCCATCCCCTGCGGGTCGACGATCGGGCCGCTGACCGCGACCCGGCTGGGCATGGCGACGGTCGACGTCGGCACCCCGCTGCTGTCGATGCACTCCGCCCGCGAGCTCGCCGGCAGCGAGGACCCGGCCTCGCTCAGCCGGGCCGTCGCCGCCTTCTTCGCCCTCGGCGGCTGAGCAGCGCGGCCTCGGGCGGCTGAGCCGCGGGCCCTCAGCGGCTGAGCAGCGCGGGCCCGGGCGGCTGAGAGCACGCTCACCGTCCGCTCAGGTCGGCGTGCGAGGGTGGGCCACGCCCGCTTGTACGTTCAACTGATCGGAGCCTCATGCCGACCCCCACGACACGACGCGCCCCCCTCGACCTCGGCCTGCTGGTCGTCCGCCTCGCCCTCGGCGCGGTGATGATCGCCCACGGCTACCAGAAGGTGTTCGGCAACGGCATCGCCGCCACCCAGCAGGGCTTCACCGGGATGGGCGCGCCGGTGCCCGAGCTGACCGGCGTCCTCGTCCCGCTGCTGGAACTGGGCGGCGGCCTGCTCGTCGTCCTCGGGCTGGCCACCCGCCTGGTCGTGGTGCTCTTCGGCGCCACGATGGTGGGCGCCGCCCTGCTCGTGCACCTGCCCAACGGCTTCTACGCCGCCGACGGCGGGTGGGAGCTGGTCGGGCTGCTGGCGGCCCTCTGCCTCGCCCTGCTGGTCAGCGGCGCGGGCCGGTTCTCCCTCGACGGCGCGCTGCTCGAGCGGCGCCGCGCCCGCCGCGCGCGGACCGCTCCGACCGCCCCGGCGGAGGCCGAGCCCGCCCGCGTCTGAGCCCCGTGCGGAGCGACGGGCTCGGCGGTCCCCGCCGAGCCCGTAAACTCGGTGCCCGTGGCTCTCAACATCGGCATCGTCGGCCTCCCCAACGCGGGGAAGTCGACCCTCTTCAACGCGCTGACGCGCAACGACGTCCTGGCGGCGAACTACCCCTTCGCCACCATCGAGCCCAACGTCGGCGTGGTCGGCGTCCCCGACCCGCGGCTGGCCACCCTGGCCGAGATCTTCCACTCCGAGCGGATCGTCCCCGCCACCGTGAGCTTCGTCGACATCGCCGGCATCGTCCGCGGCGCCAGCCAGGGCGAGGGGATGGGCAACGCCTTCCTCTCCCACATCCGCGAGGCCGACGCGATCTGCCAGGTCACCCGGGTCTTCCGCGACGCGGACGTCACCCACGTCGACGGCGCCGTCAACCCGCCCGGGGACATCGAGACGATCGCCACCGAGCTGATCCTCGCCGACCTGCAGACCCTCGAGCGCGCGCTGCCCCGGCTGGAGAAGGAGGCGCGCACCAACAAGGACAAGCTCGCCACCATCGCCGCAGTCCGCGAGGCCACCGAGGTGCTCGACCGCGGCCAGGGCGTCTTCGCCGCCGGCCTCGACCCCGAGCCGCTGCGCGAGCTGTTCCTGCTGACGGCCAAGCCGTTCCTCTTCGTCTTCAACTGCGACACCGACGAGCTGTCCGACACGGCGCTGCTCGACCGGCTGCGCGCGGCCGTCGCGCCGGCCGAGGCGATCTTCCTCGACGCCAAGATCGAGTCCGAGCTGACCGAGATGGAGCCCGAGGAGGCCCGCGAGCTGCTCGCCGAGATGGACATCGCCGAGCCCGGCCTGGACGTCCTGGCCCGCGTCGGCTTCGAGACCCTCGGCCTGCAGACCTACCTGACGGCCGGGCCCAAGGAGTCGCGGGCCTGGACGATCCCCCGCGGCGCCACGGCGCCCGAGGCGGCCGGGGTGATCCACACGGACTTCCAGAAGGGCTTCATCAAGGCCGAGGTCGTCGGGTTCGACGACCTGGTGGAGGCGGGCTCGATGCAGGCCGCCAAGGCCAGGGGGAAGGTCCGCCTGGAGGGGAAGGACTACGTGATGGCCGACGGCGACGTGGTCGAGTTCCGTTTCAACGTCTGACATGGGAAATGGAGCCAGCATGAGCATCGAGACCGAAGCCCTCTTCCGGGGGACCGTCTACCGGGTGACCGGCGAGCCGGTGGTCGCCAACCTCGAGTCCAAGGCCGAGGCGGCGCGCGAGCTGCACCTCGCGACCTGCCGGACCCTGCGCAAGTACCCCGAGGGCAGCCCGGCGCTGGTCGCGCTGTCCGACGCCGAGGCCGACGAGGCCTGGCTGAAGGCGCTCGAGGAGGACACCGCTATCGGCGTCCCGCCGAAGGAGTGGCCGTTCAGCGCCGAGACGGCCTGGTGCCCGATCTGCCTCGTCAAGGTGGTCCCGGTGGCCAGCGACGGCAGCTACAAGCACCCGCTGGCGCGCTCGGCGAAGTGGCGCCCGGGCATCCCGCTCGCCTGCCGCTTCCCGACCGCCCACGGCCTGGGGCACTGCGGCTGCGACGACGTGCCCGCCGCGGCCGCCGCGCAGGCCTGAGCCCGGCACCGGCTGTCACCGGGGGTCAACCCGGGGCAGCCGGTGCCGGACTGGTCCAGCCACGGCCGACGCGGAGGTCGGTTCAGCCCGGATCGAGACGGGCCACTCGGTCCGCCGCCGCTAGGGGACGACGCGGGTGCCCGTCCGGCGGTCCGTCCGCAAGATGGCGGTGCCGCGTCCCGGGCGGCGGCCGCGCACCAGCCGCCGGCTCAGGGCCGCGCGGGGCCGGCGACGCTGCGGATGTCCGGTGAGGGTGACCGGGGCGAGGTCCGGGTCGGCCGGGGCGGATCCCTCCGCGGCGGTGCGCGGAGGGGCGCCGGGCAGGACGCGTGCGGTCCGGGGGCGTCGGTGCAGACGGGTGGGCACAGGGTCCTCCGCGGTGAGGTCCGGTCGCCGGGGCGACGGGGTGGTGCGAGCCCGCGCACGCTAATGCTCGGATCGCGCAGAAGTCAAGGGTGCCAGGGACGAGCACCAGGTCACGACGTGGACACGATGGGCGAGGGGATCTGCGGGCCCCGCCGGCGCACCGGAGGCCGTCGCTAGGGTGAGCCACGACCAGCCGATGCCGGGGGCCCCCGCTCGCGGCGCGCCCGTCCGCGGAGGGACCACCCCATGTCCGGAGCACCTCGAACGACCACGGGCCGCCGGCTCGTCGGCGCCGCCACGACCGCCCTGCTCGCCGGGGCCGTGCTCGTGCCCGCCGCTCACGCCGCGCCCACCACGGCGGCCACCACGGCCTACAGCGCGCGCAGCCTGACCACGGGCTCGGGGCAGGTCTTCGTGCCCAGCACCGTCGGCAACCCGGTGAGCGAGCGCGGTCTGGTGGCCGGTTCGACGACCGTGTCCGGCGTGCGCCGCGCCGCCCTCTTCGACCTGGCGGCCCGCACGGTGCGGCTGCTGCCCGCGCCCGCCGGTCAGCCGTCGCGGGCCCACGACGTCAACCTCGCGGGCGAGGTGGTGGGCCAGGTCCGCGTCGACGGCGCCGAGCGGGCGTTCGTCTGGACCACCAGCACCGGGGCCGTCCGGACGCTCTCCGGCACCGGCGCCCGGAGCTCCACGGCGAACGCCATCAACGACCGCGGCGTCGCCGTCGGTGCCGTCGTCACATCTACGGCCAGCCGGGGCACCGTCTGGAACGTCCGGAGCGGGAACCAGTTCTCCCTGGCGATGGACGTCGCGGTGGGCATCAACGAGAACGGAGCCGTGGTGGGCACCCGGTACGGGAACGGCGCGGGCAACACGGGCCTGGTCTGGACGCCGGCCACGCTGCGTGCGGACCCCCTGCGCCCCCTTGCCGGTGACGACAGCGCCGAGCCGGCCGACATCAACGAGAGCGGCGTCGTCGTGGGCCGGTCCTACAGCCTGCAGCGCGACGACCTCGTCACCCGCCCGGTCCTGTGGAGCTCGCGGACTGCGGCGCCCTGCTCCCTGAGCGCGGCCGAGGGCAACGGCAGCGTCACGGCGGTGGACGACCGCGGCCGGGTCGTCGGCACGGAGGTCTCCTACGCGAACCGGACGAGCCGGCCCGTGGTCTGGAGCGGCTGCGGCGGTGCGGTGACCACCCTGCCCTCGACGTCGGGGTCCTACGCCGTCCCCACCGGGCTGGACGGCCGCGGCCGCGTGGTCGGCCTCGCCGGCACCGGTGGCGTCGTCTGGACGCCGCTGGCCTGACTGCTGCCGGGGTCCCGAGGGGCCGGCGCTGTCGGACCCCGGTGGTTGGCTGGCCGCATGGCTGACCCCGTCCCCGGCTTCGACCCGGACTTCCTCGGCGTACCGGCGCCGCTGCCCGTGGTGCCCGCCGGCACCCCCGTCCGCGTGCTGCCCTTCACCCACTTCACCGTCCTGCTGCAGCCGCAGCGCCGGCTGGCGGTCGCCACCGGGGTGAACCTCGACGGCGCGCGGCTGCTGGACCTCGGCCGCGGCGACGACTGGCACCTGGACCCGCGGGTCCCGGCCCAGGAGCAGGTGGGGCCGGAGGTGTACGCCGACAACGACCTCGACCGGGGTCACCTCGTGCGCCGGCGCGACCCCGTCTGGGGTGACCGGGCGGAGGCGGAGCAGGCGAACGTCGACACGTTCAGCTACGTCAACGCGGCGCCGCAGGCCGCGCTCTTCAACCAGGGCGAGTCGCTGTGGCTGGGACTGGAGGACCTCGTGCTGTCCGCGGCTCAGGCGTCCGGTCAGCGGCTGTCGGTCTTCACGGCCCCGGTGCTGGCCGCGGACGACCCGGTCTACCGGGGCGTGCAGGTGCCGCGACGGTTCTGGAAGGTCGCCGCCTGGGCGAGGCCGGCGGCGGAGGAGGACGCCCTGCCGGTGCTGGCGGCGACCGCCTACGTGCTGGACCAGGGAGAGCTGCTCGACCCGGTGCTGCGGTCGGCGGCCCCGCCGGAGCTGGGGGCCTACCTCACCTACCAGGTGCCGGTGGCCGACGTCGACGCGCTGACGGGCCTGGACCTGGGGCCGCTGGTGGCCGCGGACCGGATGCCGACGGCCGGCGACGAGCCGGGCGCCGGGGCCGCCGAGCCCGGGGCGCGCTGGGTGCTGCTGCGGGACCGGCGAGAGCTGCAGCTCTGACGCCGGCCGTGCTCGCGGTCGTGCGGGGAGCGGTCAGCGGACCAGGGCGGGCTCGGCCAGGAGCAGCTCGCGCCACGAGCTGACGTCGGGCCGGCGGCGCAGCAGGGCGCGGCGCTCGCGCTCGGTCATCCCGCCCCAGACCCCCCACTCGATGCGGTCGTCGAGGGCCTCGGCGAGGCACTCGCGGCGGACCGGGCAGTCCTCGCAGAGCACGCGGACGCGGCGCTGCGCGGCCCCCTCGGCGAAGAGCACGTCGCCGGTGCCCCGGCAGTTGGCGGCGGTGGCCCAGTCCTCGCGGTACATGACGGTCATGGGGGTGTCCTTCCTGTGTGGCCCCGAGCTCGATGTGAACTAGGTTCGGAGCCGTACCTCCAGAAGGACTGCACCTGCGCGCGGTCAGACCTCAGGCTTCCCTCAAGACTTCAACTGCTTCCTCAGGATCGGGTCGAGCGGTCAGAAGTAGTTGCGGATGTGGAGCTGCCGACCGCCGAACAGCACGTCCCAGTCGTGGTCCTCGGCCCGGTCGCCGCCGCTCAGGTGCCCGCTGGCGCGCAGGTTCGCCGACGACTGGGCGCCGGCGTAGAGCAGGGACAGCCCGCGGCAGCTGAGCACGCGGACGTCGTCGCCGGGGTGGTCGAGCCGCGTGCAGCGGGCCTCGCCGTCCGCCACCTCCACGCGGTAGGCCCCGTCCACCAGGCCCAGCAGGTCCCCGGTCACGGCCAGGTCCAGCGAGGTCCGCAGCGACGGGGCGTACCGCCGGGCGGTCAGGGCGCCGACGACGTCCAGCACCCGCAGCATGTAGGGCGAGGAGTCCCGGACCGCCCAGCTCAGCGAGGGCAGCACCAGTCGGGCGAGGTCGTCGCCGGAGGTGTCGATCTTGACCGTCGGGGTCACGGTGGCGAAGCTGCCGAGCACCCGCAGCAGCGCGCGGTAGCCGTCGACGGTCCGCGCGAGCAGGTCGCTCACCTCCAGCGCCGCCTGCTCGCCGTAGCCCTGGCCCCGGTCCCAGACGGCGTAGCCGACCACGGCGCCGGCGTCGTCGACGGCCAGGGTCACGCCGTCGCGCTCGAGGACCTCGGCGGCGCTGTGGTCGAAGCTGACCCCGCGGCGCGACAGCGGGCCGTCCTGCTCCCGCGCCCAGCCGTCGTAGACGGCGCGGACGGCCTCGAGGTCGTCGGTCCGGGCGCGCCGGGTGGTGGTCGCCGTCGGCGCGGTCACGGCCGCGAGCGCCGCGGTGGGCACGTGCACGGTGACGAAGTCGGCCACCAGCTCGAAGCCGAAGCGGCGGTAGATCCCCGGCGCGGTCGGGAACAGCGTGGACAGGACGGCGCCCCGCCGGACGGCGTGGCCGAGGGTGGTGGCGAACAGCGGGGTCAGGGCGCCGCGGCCCCGGGCCTCGGCCGCCACCGTCACCCCCGCGATGCCGCTGGTGGGCACCAGGCCCCCGCCGAAGCAGGAGTCGTACTCGCGGTCGACCATCCGGGCGACGAGGGCGTCGTCCTCGTCGAACGCCCCGAAGCGCGCCTGGCCCGGCCCGTCCGGCGGGACGGGGCCCTCGGGGACGGGGGAGGGGAAGCCGAAGGCCTCCCAGCCGAGGCGGCGGGACGCCTCGGCGTCGTCGGGTCGGAGGGGGCGCACGGTGAGGCTCACCGGCTCATCATGGCCCGTCCTCGCTCCCGCAGCGCCCCGGCTGCCAGACTGTGCGTCCCGACGGCGACGTCGTCCGCCCCGCAGATCGGAGCCCGCGCATGTCCATCCCTCCCACGCCCGGTCCCGCGCTCGAGGTGCACGGGGAGCTGCTGCCCCGCTTCGACGAGATCCTCACCGCCGACGCGCTCGATTTCGTCGCCGAGCTCACCCGCCGCTTCGGGCCGCGCCGCGACGGCCTGCTGCGGGCGCGCGCCGAGCGGTACGCCGCCGGGCACCCGGGAGCCACCCTGGGCTTCCTCGCCGACACGGCGTCGGTGCGCGAGGACCGCGGCTGGCGGGTCGCCCCGCCCGCCCCCGGGCTGGAGGACCGCCGCTCCGAGATGACCGGGCCGACGTCGCGGAAGATGACGGTCAACGCGCTGAACTCGGGCGCCAAGGCCTGGATGGCCGACTTCGAGGACGCGACCTCCCCGACGTGGTTCAACGTCGTCGACGGCCAGGTCAACCTCTACGACGCGATCCGCCGCCAGGTCGACTTCACCGACGCCTCCGGCCGGCGCTACGAGGTGGGGCCGACGACGCCGACGATCATGGTCCGGCCGCGCGGCTGGCACCTCGACGAGCACCACCTGACGCTGGACGGCACCCCGGTCCCGGCGTCGCTGGTCGACTTCGGCCTCTACTTCTTCCACAACGCGCACACCTTGATCACCAACGGCGCCGGGCCCTACTTCTACCTGCCCAAGATGGAGTCCCACCTCGAGGCGCGGCTGTGGGACGACGTCTTCACCACCGCCCAGGAGCGGCTGCAGATCCCGCACGGCACCATCCGGGCCACCTGCCTGGTGGAGACCACGCCGGCGGCGTTCGAGATGGAGGAGATCCTCTACGAGCTGCGGGACCACTCCGCCGGGCTCAACGCGGGCCGCTGGGACTACATCTTCTCCATGATCAAGAACTTCGCCGAGGACGGGGACCACCTGCTGCCCGACCGCAGCCAGGTCACCATGACCTCCCCGTTCATGGCCGCCTACGCCAGCCTGCTGGTGAAGACCTGCCACGCCCGCGGTGCGCACGCGATCGGCGGGATGGCGGCCTTCGTGCCCAGCAAGGCCGACCCGGCGGCGACGACCGCCGCCCTGGAGAAGACCGCCGCCGACAAGACCCGTGAGGCGCAGGCCGGCTTCGACGGCTCCTGGGTCGCGCACCCGGCCCTGGTGCAGACCTGCACCGACGCCTTCACCGCCGTCCTCGGCGACCGCCCGCACCAGCTCGACCGCCAGCGCGACGACGTCGACGTGACCGCCGCCGACCTCCTCGACGTGGCGAGCGCGGGCGGCGCCGTCACCGTGGCGGGGGTGCGGACGAACATCCGGGTCAGCCTCGAATACCTGGCCGCCTGGGTGGGCGGGGCCGGCGCGGTGGCGATCGACCACCTGATGGAGGACGCCGCCACCGTCGAGATCTCGCGGATGCAGGTCTGGCACTGGGTCCGCCACGGCGCCACCGCCGACGACGGCACGACGGTCACCGAGGACCTGGTCCGCCGGCTGCTCGCCGAGGAGGCCGACCGGCTCCGTGACGGGGCCGACGAGCGCACCACCCGGCTGGTCGACGCCGCTCAGGACGTCTTCGAGACGACCTGCCTGACGACCGACTGGCCGCAGTTCTTCACCACCTACGCCTACGACCACTACCTCGCCGGAGCCGACCGCTGAGGCGGCCGACCCGGCGACGAGGAGCACGCCCGTGAGCACCCCGTCGTCCACCCGTCCGCACCCCAGCCTCCGCCGCGACGAGGCCGAGGCCCGCGCCGCCGCCCTGGCGGTGACCGCCGTCGAGGTCGAGCTGGACCTCACCGACCCCGGCGCGCCGACCTTCGGCTCGCGGACCACGCTGCGGTTCACCAGCAGCGCGCCGGAGACGTTCGTCGACTTCCGCGGCGAGGAGCTGGGGTCCGCCACGCTGAACGGCCGCCCCGTCGACGCCGACCGCTGGCAGGCTGGCCGGATCGCGCTGGTGGACCTGCAGCCCGAGAACACGCTGGTCGTCGAGGGCCGGATGGCCTACTCCAGCGACGGCGAGGGCCTGCACCGCCACGTCGACCCGGCGGACGGCAGCACCTACCTCTACGCGATGTCGTTCCTGGACGCCGCCCCGCGCTGGTTCGCCTGCTTCGACCAGCCCGACCTCAAGGCGCGCTACCGGTTCACCGTGGCCGCGCCGCCGGAGTGGACGGTGCTGGGCAACGGGCCGAGCGTCGCCGAGGGTCCGGGCCGCTGGTCGCTCGTACCGCCGCAGCCGCTGTCGACCTACTTCGTCACCCTGGTCGCCGGGCCCTACGCCTCGGTGACCGCCGAGCACGACGGCATCCGGCTGGGCTTCCACGTCCGTGCCTCGCTGCGCGCCGAGCTGGAGGCCGAGGCGGCCGACCTGGTGGAGGTGACGGCGCAGAGCTTCGACCACTACCACCAGCTGTTCGGCGTCCGGTACCCGTTCGGGGAGTACCACCAGGCGTTCGTGCCCGACTTCAACGCCGGCGCGATGGAGAACCCGGGCTGCGTCACCTTCCGCGACTCCTTCATCTACCGCGGCCGGGCCACCCAGGCCGAGCGGGCCGGCCGCGCCTGCGTCATCGCGCACGAGATGGCCCACCAGTGGTTCGGCGACCTGGTGACCATGCGCTGGTGGGACGACCTGTGGCTCAACGAGTCCTTCGCCGAGTACATGGGCCACCGCTGCTGCGACGACGCCACCCGCTACCCGGTGTGGACCGAGTTCGGGATCCGCCGCAAGGACTGGGGGGCCGTGGCCGACCAGTCGCCCAGCACCCACCCTGTGGCGGGCACCGGGGCCGTCGACGCCGCCGCGGCGCTGCAGGACTTCGACGGCATCAGCTACGCCAAGGGCGCGGCCGTCCTGCGCCAGCTGGTCGCCTACCTGGGTGACGACGTCTTCCTCGCCGGGCTGCGTACCTACTTCACCCGCTACGCCTTCGGCAACGCGACGTTCGCCGAGCTGATCGCCTGCTGGACCGAGGCCGGCGCGGTCGACCTCGACGGCTGGGCGGCGGCCTGGCTCCGCACCGCCCGGATGGACACCCTGGACGTCCGTCCGGGGCCGGGCGGGACCGCCGCGGTCGTCGTCACCGGCCCCGGGGGCGTCCGGTCACCCCGACCGCACGCCGTCACCGTCGCCGCGGTCGGGGCCGGCGGAGCGGTCGACCCGCTGGCCGACGTCGTGCTGCGCGGGGACGCCGTGCCCGTCGACGTCCCGGCGAGCGCCCGGCTCGTCGTGCCCGACGGCACCGACGCGACCTGGGCCAAGGTCCGCTTCGGTCCGGACGGCTGGTCCGACGTGGCCGCCGTCCTGCCGGCCGTCGAGGACGAGGCGGTGCTGGTCGTCGTGCACAACGCGGTCCGCGACGCCGTCCGCGACGCCGAGCTGGACCCCGCGGTCGCCCTCGACCTCGTCACCGCCTCGCTCCCCGGCGTGCCGTCGGAGGTGCTGGTCACCGTCGTCCTGGGCTCGGCGGCCGGCGCGCTGGCGGGCTCGTACAGCCCCGTCGACCAGCGCGCGGCCCGGCTGGCCCGGGTGCACAACCTCGCCGGGGCCGTCGTCGCGGGCAGCCCGGCCGGCTCGGACCGGCAGCTGGCGGGCTTCCGCCGGCTGGTCGCGTCGTCCGTCGACGTCGACCTCCTCCGCGCGTGGTCGGAGGGCCGTGACCTGCCGGCCGGGCTGGCCCTGGACAGCGAGCTGACCTGGGCCGTCGTCGAGCGGCTCGTCCAGCTCACCGGGGACGACGGTGTCCTGCAGCGGACGCTGGCCCGGGACAGCTCGTCCTCCGCGGCGGTGCACGCCGCGCGGACCCGGGCGGCCCGGCCGACCGAGGCCGCCAAGGCGGAGGCCTGGCGGCTGCTCGTGGAGCCCTCCGACGTCAGCGCCTACGAGGTCTACGCGACGGCCGAGGGCTTCTTCCCGGCCGGCCAGGAGGAGCTGACGCAGCCCTACGTCGAGCGCTTCTTCACCGAGATCGGCGGCACGGCCGCCTTCCGCCGGGGCTGGGCGCTGGGGCGGGTCGCCGGGCTCGCCTTCCCGCACCTGGCGGCCGACGCGGCGACCGTCGCGCTGGCCGAGCGCACCCTCGCGGGCGAGCTCGCCGACCCGCTGCGGCGCGAGCTGGTCGACGGCCTCGACCAGCTGCGCCGCGCCACCACCTCGCTGGAGCGCTTCACCCGCTGACCCTGCTGCGCTGTGCCGTGAGTTCACGGCACAGCGCAGCAACGTCCCGAGGACCTCGCCCGTGGGCGCTGGGCGACCGGCGTCGAGGCTCGTGGTGGATCTGAGCGGGGTCGTCCACAGATGTGCCAGAAGTCCTTGTCGGGCCTGCGCCCGCGCGGCTTCACTCGTGCCTGCTCCTCCGAGAGGGGGGAGCAGGGCGGGGGTGGGGGATGGCGGTCCGCAGGGTGGGTGCGCTCCTGGTGGCCTGCCTGGCCGGCCTCGTCAGCTGCGCTGACCCGGTTCCCCCCCGGGCCCCGCGACGTCCTGACCGCCGCTGAGCGAGCGGCGCTCGCGAGCGAGCCGGCCGGCGGCGACGTTCTGGTCGCCGTGGTCGACGGCGGTGTCGACACCGCCCACCCTGCGCTCCGGGACCGGGTCGTCCGCACCTGGCGTGCACCCGGGCTGACGGCGGAGCGCGGGACGCACGGCACCCAGGTCGCCGGCGTGCTGGCCGGGTCCGCCACGGCCGCGTGGTCCGGTGGTCTCGCCCCGGACGCGCGCCTGCTGGACGTCCAGGTGCTCGACCGCGACGGCCACGGATCGGCCGACGACCTGGCCGCCGGGCTCCGCTTCGCGCGCACGGCCGAGGCCGACCTCGTCCTGACCAGCCTCGCGCTGGGCTGGGACGCGTCCGCCGTGCGGGCGGCCGTCGAGGCGCTCGTGCGGGACGGCGTGCTGGTGGTGGCGAGCAGCGGCAACGGCTTCGACGACCTCCCGGTCTTCCCGGCGGCGTACCCGGGTGTCCTCGGCGTCGCCGCGCTCGACCGCGACGGGCGCCGTCTGGCGCTGTCGGCCTGGGCGGGGGCCGACGTCGCCGCGCCGGGGGACGCGGTGCTCGCGCCGGTCCCGGGCGGGGGCTACGCACCGGTCACCGGCACCTCGGCGGCGGCCGCGGTCGCAGCCGGCCTGCTGGCGGCCTGCGGCGGTGCCGACCACCCGGCTGCCGCCGCTCCTGCACCGCCCTGGACCAGCGGCAGCGTCGAGGACGCCGGCCGCGCACGACCCAGGCTGACCTGTCCTGGGCACCATGACGAAGGGGGACGATGAGATGACCACGACGGGGACCAGGGCGCCGCGGGCGCCGGGACTGCGCTGGAAGCAGGTGCTGGTGGGGGCGGTCGGGCTCGGCCTGGTCGGCGGGCTGGGGATGACGGCCGAGGCCGCGGCCGCCCCGCCGACCCGCGCGGCTGAGTCGGCCGTCCTGCTGGCCGACGGCCGGGTGCGGCTCGACGTCGCCGACGGACGCGGGACGACCGGCACGGTGGTGCTGGGCCTGGAGGGCGGTGAGTTCACCGCCATCGACGTCACGGCCGTCGTCGACGGCGTGACGACGCGGGACAGCTTCGCCGTGGAGGAGTTCGTCCCCACCGGCGGCGAGGGCTTCCGCGCCGAGCTGCGGTCCGAGCGCGCGGACCGCACGTTCGCGGTCGACACCACGGCTGTCACTCAGCAGGCCTTCCCGGTCCTGCTCATCCTCGGCCTGCTGGCCCGGATGGGCATCCGCTGGCTGATCCGGTGGTACGGGAAGACGGCGGTCAAGAAGGCGGCCAAGTCCTACCTGCTCAACAACATCAACGCGCAGAGGTGGCGGCACATCATGGATCCCAAGCACCTCTGGCACCGAGTGGGCGCGCGGAGCAGGGAGCAGGTCGCCGAGCTCATGGGGCGGGCCATGGCGGAGGGCGAGCACAGCGTCCGCAAGGGTTCCGACATGCAGGCCGTCTGGCGGTACCGTGGCGAAACCGTCGTGGTCACCCACGAGCGGGCCTCAGGTCGGATCTCGAACGGATGGATCAGACGGTGAACCAGCAGGACCTCGCCGGCCTCATCGCCGCTGAGCAGCTGGAGGACGCCGTCGAGGCCTCGCTCGAGCGACCCACCCGCCGAGTCGTCGAGCAGCTGGCCGGTGCGAATGCGCCGGCTGCCCTGCCGCAGTTCCTGGATCGTTGGCTGGGCGCGCTCCCTCCCTTGGAGCGGCTTGCGGCCGCGGCGTCCCTCGCATCGCGCGAGCAGCTGCTCGAGAGCCACACGGCCGCCGTCCCTGCCTTCGTGGCCGAGCTCCGTGGGTTCTGGAGCTTCACCGACAGCCCAGACTCCGAGGTCTCGCCGGCGATCATGGACCGGCTCCACGGCTACGCGGCGCAGGTCGAGAGCATGTCCTTCGACCCGGCCGTCGAGCGGCGCGATCCGCCTCGCTCACCGGTGAGCGATCCCGCGGGCTCGTGGCCGTCCGACGACGACCTGCCGTTCGAACCACTTCCGACGTTGCCGGTTGAGCAGAACGAGCTCATGTCGCTGATCGCGAGCGGGCAGCTGGACGAAGCTGTGCGGCTCGCGCTCGGGCACCGCGACGTCTGGATCCAGACCCGGCTGGACTACGTCGCGGTCGAGGACAACGACGAGGCCAGCTCGGCCTTCCTCCAAGCCTGGTTGCCCGCACTCCCTGGTTTGGAGAGGCTCCAGGCGGCCGGATGGGCGTCGTCCCACTTCCAGCTCGCGCTGGTGCACCTTCCCCACGCCTACGGCATCGGGGCCCAGTTGGTGCTGGACGCCCTCGCCGCAGGGACGGCGAGGTGGGCGGAACTCTTGCGAGACCTCGGGGCGTCCGAAGCGGCGAGCGAGCAACCCGATACCGGGTTCAGCCGGCGTCTGGTGGGCTATGCGGCTGAGCTGGACGCGATGTCGTTCGAGCCCATCCCCGCCGAGCCTTGGACCTGAGGCCGTTCGACAGGCTCAGGGCGCTCAGGCCCTGAGCCTGTCGACGGACGGCTCAGACCAGCTTCCAGGCCTCGCTCAGCACGTGCCGGAGCTTCTGCTCGATCTCGTCGAAGACCTCTTGGCCGGAGGTGAGCATCGGGGCGACCTGGACGACGGGGTCGCCGCGGTCGTCGGCGCGGCAGTAGAGGCCCGTCTCGTAGAGGGCGCCGGAGACGTAGCCGCGCAGGATCCGCTCGGACTCGGCCGCGTCGAAGGTCTCCTTGGTGGTCTTGTCCTTGACCAGCTCGATCCCGTAGAAGTAGCCGTCGCCGCGGACGTCGCCGACGATCGGCAGGTCGAGCAGCTTCTCCAGGGTCGAACGGAACGCGTTCTCGTTGCGCTGCACGTTGCCCAGCAGGTCCTCGCGCTCGAAGAGGTCGAGGTTGGCCAGCGCGACGGCGCAGGAGACCGGGTGGCCGCCGAAGGTGTAGCCGTGCGGGAAGACCGTGTCGCCCTTGCCGAACGGCTCGAAGATGCGGTCGGAGATGATCGCCGCGCCCAGCGGGGAGTAGCCCGACGTCAGGCCCTTGGCGCTGGTGATGATGTCGGGCTGGTAGCCGTACTTCTGCGCGCCGAACATGGTGCCCAGCCGGCCGTAGGCGCAGATCACCTCGTCGGAGACGAGCAGCACGTCGTAGGTGTCGCAGATCTCCCGGACCCGCTCGAAGTACCCGGGCGGCGGCGGGAAGCAGCCGCCGGCGTTCTGCACCGGCTCGACGAAGACGGCGGCGACGGTGTCCGGTCCCTCGGCCAGGATCGCCTCCTCGATGCGGTCGGCCGCCCAGCGGCCGAACTCCTTCTCGTCGTGGCCGACCAGCTCGGGGGCGCGGTAGAAGTTGGTGTTCGGCACCCGGTGGCTGCCGGGCACCAGCGGCTCGAAGGGCGCCTTGAACGGCGGGACGCCGGTGATCGAGAGGGCGCCCTGGGTGGTGCCGTGGTAGGCGATCGCTCGCGAGATCACCTTGTACTTGCCGGGCCGGCCGGTCAGCTTGAAGTACTGCTTGGCCACCTTCCACGCCGTCTCCACCGACTCCCCGCCGCCGGAGGAGAAGAAGACCTTGTTGAGGTCGCCGGGCGCCTCAGCGGCCAGCCGGTCGGCCAGCTCGACGGCGGTCGGGTGGGCGTAGGACCAGATGGGGAAGAACGCCAGCTTGCGGGCCTGCACGGCCATCGCCTCCGCGAGCTCCTCGCGGCCGTGGCCGGCCTGCACCACGAACAGCCCCGACAGGGCGTCCAGGTACTTCTTGCCGTGGGTGTCCCAGATGTAGGCGCCCTCGCCGCGCTCGATCGTCGGCACCGGCTTGTCGGCGTACCCCGACATCCGGGTGAAGTGCATCCAGAGGTGGTCGGCCGCGCTGCCGGGCCGGCTGCCGCCCTCGAGCACGGGCTCCTCGCCCCGGTAGTGGTCGGTCACGCCGTCGAGGGTCGGGTTCGGGCTGGTCATCGGGTTCCCCACTGGTAGGTCTGCTTGGACAGCTTGAGGTAGACGAAGGACTCGGTCGCGCGCACGCCGGGGATCGTCCGGATCCGGTCCTCCAGCAGGGTCAGCAGGTGGTCGTCGTCCTCGCACACCACCTCGGCCAGCACGTCGAACGAGCCGGCGGTGACGACGACGTAGTCGACCTCGGCCATGGCGCCCAGCGCCTCGACGATCGGGTCGAGCCTGCCCTCGGCCTTGATGCCGAGCATCGCCTGGCGGCGGAAGCCCAGCTGCAACGGGTTGGTGACCGCGACGATCTGCATGACGCCCGCCTCGGTGAGCCGGGCGACCCGCTGCCGGACGGCGGCCTCCGAGAGCCCGACGGCGGTGGCGATCTTGGCGTAGGAGCGCCGTCCGTCCTGCTGCAGCTGCTCGACGATCGCCTTGCTGATCGCGTCCAGCTGGACGGGTCCGCGCTCGGTCTCCGGGCGCGCGGGCACGGGTACGAGGGCGGCCGGCCGGCCCGCGGGCGCCGGCTCCGGCGGCGCGTCCGCGCCCGCCCGTCCGGCCCCGAGAGTGCTCACCCCTCGATCATGGCGGGGCTCCCGGAGGTCGGCAAGGGGATCCGCAGCGGAAACACGAATGGAACACCGATCCGCTTGCCATGCGTCATCCTGGCTGCGATAAACGTACCTGTCGGGGTGCGGGACCCGTCCGCGACGGGCGCCGCCGGGCCGGCGGTCCGCCCGCGGGGGAGTGCAGACAGCGAGGAGATCGGGTGAGCGGATCGGGCACGGCCGGGGGTCTGGCCCCCGGGCTCCGGCGGCGCGGGCGGTGGCCGCTGGGGCGGCGGGACTTCCTGCGCGGGGCCGGGATGGCCGGCACCGCCGCGGCGCTCGCGGCCTGCGGGGTGCCCGGCATCCGGGTCACCGACTACACCCCGGTGCCCGACGTCTCCGACACCGACAAGACGCTGCGCTGGTCCAACTGGCCCTTCTACATCGACGTGGCCGAGGAGGACGCCGAGGAGCCGACGACGCTGCAGAAGTTCACCGAGCGCACCGGCATCGAGGTCGCCTACACCGAGGACGTCAACGACAACGACGAGTACTTCGCGAAGATCCAGCCGCAGCTCACCGGCGGCCAGACCATCGCGGCGGACCTGTTCGTGGTCACCGACTGGATGGTCGGCAAGCTCATCCGGCTGGGGTTCCTCACCGAGTTCGACCACGCCAACATCCCGAACCTGGCGAACCTGCGCCCGGAGCTGCGCGAGGTCAGCTTCGACCCCGGCCGGAAGTACTCCATCACCTGGCAGTCCGGGCTGGCGGGGATCGCCGTCAACCCGGCGGCCGCCGGCGGGCGCGAGGTGACGTCGATGGACCAGCTGCTCACCGACCCGGCGCTGCGGGGCAAGGTCACCCTGCTCACCGAGATGCGCGACACCGT
This sequence comes from Microlunatus capsulatus, assembly GCF_017876495.1. NCBI lineage: Bacteria > Bacillati > Actinomycetota > Actinomycetes > Propionibacteriales > Propionibacteriaceae > Microlunatus > Microlunatus capsulatus. The sequence continues at coordinate 3,391,184 of NZ_JAGIOB010000001.1, forward strand.
CGGGCTGACGATGATGGACCTCGGCTACGACATCGAGGACTTCACCTTCGAGCAGTTCGACCGGGCGATCGCCAAGCTGCAGGACGCCGTCGACTCGGGCCAGATCCGCCGCTTCACCGGCAACGACTACGGCTCCGACCTGGCCCAGGGCAACGTCGCCGCCTGCGTCGGCTGGACCGGCGACGTCGTCAGCCTGCAGGCCGACGACCCCGAGCTGGGCTTCGTCGTCCCCGAGGCCGGCTGCACGATCTGGAGCGACAACTTCGTCGCCCCCATCCGCAGCCCGCGCAAGAAGAACGCCGAGGCGCTGGTCAACCACTACTTCGACCCCGAGATCGCGACCCAGTCCGAGGACTGGATCAACTACATCACCCCGGTCACCGGGGTCCGCGAGGCGATGGCCGACTACGACCCCGAGCTGCTGGAGGACCCGCTGGTGTTCCCCGACGAGCAGACGCTGAGCAAGGCGCAGGTCTTCATGGGCCTGACCGAGGAAGAGGAGAACCGATGCAACCGAGCCTTCGCGAAGCTGACCGGCGCGTGACCCGCCGATGAGCGCCACCCCGACGCCGGCTGCGGCGGCGCAGGGCGGCAACGGCCTCGACATCCGCGGGCTGCGCAAGCACTACGGCCCCTTCGCCGCCGTCGACGACATCGACCTCACCGTGCCCGAGGGCAGCTTCTTCGCCCTGCTGGGCCCCTCGGGCTGCGGCAAGACGACGACGCTGCGGCTGGTGGCCGGGCTCGAGGAGCCGACGGCCGGCGAGATCCGGATCGGCGGCGCCGACATCGCCCACCTGCGGCCCTACCAGCGGCCGGTCAACACCGTCTTCCAGAGCTACGCGCTGTTCCCGCACATGACGATCTTCGAGAACGTCGCCTTCGGCCTGCGCCGCCGCAAGGAGAAGGACGTCGACGCCCGGGTCAACGAGATGCTCGAGCTGGTCGAGATGCAGCACCTCGCCAAGCGGAGGCCCACCCAGCTCTCCGGCGGCCAGCAGCAGCGGATCGCCGTCGTCCGGGCCCTGGTCAACAAGCCCAAGGTGCTGCTGCTCGACGAGCCGCTGGGCGCCCTCGACCTCAAGCTCCGCCGCCAGCTGCAGCTGGAGCTCAAGCGGATCCAGACCGAGGTCGGCATCACCTTCGTCCACGTCACCCACGACCAGGAGGAGGCCATGACCATGGCCGACACCATCGCGGTGCTGAACAAGGGCAGGGTCGAGCAGGTCGGGGCGCCCGTCGACCTCTACGAGAACCCCCGGACCGCCTTCGTCGCGGGCTTCCTCGGCCAGTCGAACCTGCTGAGCGTCAACGTCGTCAGCCGGGACGCGAGCACGGTGGTGCTGGACTTCCACGGGGTCCGGCTGACCATGCCGGCGGCGCGGCTGAGCGCCAGCGGCACCGCCGTCGAGGCCGGGGTCCGGCCCGAGAAGATCACGATGACCGCGCTCGGCGAGGCCCCCGCGGGGACGAACAGCATCGACGGCCAGATCGTCGACGCGTCCTTCATCGGCGTCTCCACCCAGTACCTGGTGCAGTCCCTCGCCGACCCGGAGGAGGAGCTGACGGTGTTCAGCCAGAACAGCTCGACCGAGATCCGCCGGGTGGGCGACCGGGTGAGCGTGCACTGGCACCCCGAGCACACCTTCGGGCTGCACGAGGGGGCCTGGATCGAGGCCGACGCCGCGGAGATCGCCTCGTGAGCGTGGCCGGCGCCCCGGCCGGGCCCGCCCTGGGCCGGGCCGCCGCACCCGAAGCCGGCCCCGGAGGACCGGCGAGCGGCGCCCGCTCCGGACGGCTGACGCCCTACTTCCTGCTCCTGCCGCTGGGCCTGGCCCTGGTGGTGTTCTTCCTGCTCCCGCTGCTGAGCCAGCTCAACAGCTCGCTGACCTCCGGCGGGCTGGAGGAGGGCTACCGCTTCGACTGGGCCGTCGGGAACTACGTCGAGGTCTGGCTCGACTACTGGCCGCAGTTCCTGCGCTCGTTCCTCTACGCAGCCGCGGCCACCGTGCTGGCCCTGCTGATCGCCTACCCGCTGGCCTACACGATCGCCTTCAAGGTCGGCGACGGCTGGCGCCCGGTGCTGCTGGTGCTCATCGTGGCGCCGTTCTTCACCAGCTTCCTCATCCGCACCCTCGCCTGGACGACGGTGCTGGCCGACGACGGCTGGGTGGTGGCCGCGCTCCGCGGCAGCGGCGTCCTGTTCCTCACCGACGGCGTCGGCCTGACCACCGACGGCCGGGTGCTGGCCACCCCGCTGGCGGTCATCCTGGGGCTGACCTACAACTTCCTGCCCTTCATGACGCTGCCGCTCTACGCGTCGCTGGAGAAGCAGGACCGCTCGCTGCTGCAGGCCTCGGGCGACCTGTACGCCAGCGCCTGGGACGGGTTCTGGAAGATCACCTGGCCGCTGTCGCTGCCCGGGGTGGTCTCCGGGACGCTGCTCACCTTCATCCCCGCGACCGGGGACTACGTCAACGCCACGTTCCTCGGCTCCATGCGCGAGTCGATGGCGGGCAACGTCATCGACGCGCTCTTCCTGCGGGTGCGCGACTACAACCACGCGGCCGCGCTCTCGATCTCGCTGATGGTGGCGATCGTCGCCCTCGTCGTCCACTACGTGCGCCGCGCCGGTACGGAGGACCTCGTCTGATGGCTCTGCTCACCCGCCCCGCCACCGAGACCCCGGCCCCGCCCCGCCCGGCCGCGCCGGCCCGCCGCCGCGGCCGGACCGGCCGCTGGGTCCGCGACCACCTCGTCACGTTCTTCGGGATCGCCGCGCTGGTCTACCTCTTCATCCCGATCGCGGTCGTCGTGGTGTTCAGCTTCAACGCGCCCGAGGGCTCGTTCAACTACACCTGGAACCGCTTCTCCCTGGACGCGTGGGCCAACCCCTGCAGCGTCGAGGGCCTCTGCGCCTCGCTCGGGCTCAGCATCAAGATCGCGCTGCTGTCCACGGTGGCGGCCGTGGTCCTCGGCACCCTCGCGGCCTTCGCGCTGGTCCGCCACGAGTTCCGGGGCAAGGCCCTGGCCAACGTGCTGATCTTCGTCCCGATGGCCACCCCGGAGGTCGTCGCCGGCTCCTCGCTGCTCGTCCTCTTCGTGGGCACGGGCTTCCCGCTGGGTCAGACGACGATCTTCATCGCCCACACCGTCTTCTGCATGAGCTTCGTCGTGGTGACGGTCAAGGCCCGCCTGGTGGGGCTCGACCCGCGGCTGGAGCAGGCCGCCCAGGACCTCTACGCCAACCGGTGGCAGACGTTCTGGCGGATCACCTTCCCGCTGATCCTGCCCGGCGTCGTGGCGGCGGCCCTGCTGTCGTTCTCGCTGTCCTTCGACGACTTCATCATCACGAACTTCAACTCGGGCTCGGAGGTGACGTTCCCGATGTACGTGTGGGGCGCGGCCAAGAAGGCGCTGCCCCCGCAGATCAACGTCATCGGCACCGCCATGCTGCTGATCGCCCTGGCGGTGACCATCGCCGGCCGGGTGGTCGGGGACCGGCGGGCGGCCCGGTGAGCCCGGCCGACGTCTCCGCCGGCGTCCCGACGGGCGGATCGGGGGAGGAGCTCGCCCTCCTCGACCCGGCGACCGGCCGGACCCTGGTCCGCTACCCGCTGGCCACCGCGGCCGACGTCGACGCCGCCGTGGGCCGGGCGGCCGCCGCCTTCCCCGCCTGGTCGCGGACGACGCCGGGGGAGCGCTCGGACCTGCTGCACGCCCTCGCGGCCGAGCTGCGGCGCCGGGCCGACGAGCTGGCGGCGGTGGAGACCGCGCAGACGGGGAAGCCGCTGCGGCTCAGCACGGGCTTCGACGTCCCGGGCACCATCGACAACACGGCCTTCTTCGCCGGCGCCGCCCGGGTCCTGGAGGCCAGCGCCGCGGGGGAGTACTCCCCGGACCACACCTCGATGACCCGGCGGGAGCCGCTGGGCGTCATCGGCTCGGTGGCGCCCTGGAACTACCCGCTGCAGATGGCCGGCTGGAAGGTGCTGCCCGCGCTCGCGGCCGGCAACACCGTCGTCCTCAAGCCCGCCGAGATCACCCCGCTGACCGCCGTGCTGCTCGCCCGGGCCGCGCGCGCCGTCGGCTTCCCCGACGGCGTCCTCGAGGTCGTGGCCGGCACGGGCGCCGACGCCGGGAACGCCCTGGTCGGGGACCCCCGGGTGGCCATGGTCTCCTTCACCGGCTCGACCGCCGTCGGCCGGCAGGTGATGGGCGTCTGCGCCCGGCGCGGTGCCCGGGTGCACCTGGAGCTGGGCGGCAAGGCCCCGATGGTGGTCTTCGACGACGCCGACCTCGAGGCCGCCGTGCACGGGGCCGTCGCCGGCTCCCTGATCAACACCGGCCAGGACTGCACCGCCGCCACCCGGGCCTACGTCCACCGCTCGCTGCTCGACGCCTTCGTCGAGGGGGTCGCCGACCTCTACGCCGGCATCGTGCTGGGCGACCCGGCCGACCCGGGCACCGACCTCGGGCCGCTCTCCAGCGCGCGGCACCGGGACAAGGTGCGGGCGATGGTCGAGGCGGCCCGGGCCGAGGGGGCCACGGTCCGGGCGGGCGCCCGGCTGCCGGGCGGCGACCTGGCCGACGGTTTCTGGTCCGCGCCGACCCTGGTCACCGGGGCCGACCAGCGCTCGGCCCTCGTGCAGGAGGAGGTGTTCGGCCCCGTGCTCGCGGTGCTGCCCTTCGACTCCGACGACGAGGGGCTGGCGCTGGCCGACGACACCCCCTACGGCCTGGCGGCCTCGGCCTGGACCCGCGACCTCGGCCGGGCGCTGCGCGCTTCGGCGGAGCTCCGCGCGGGTACGGTCTGGGTCAACGACCACATCCCGATCTTCTCCGAGATGCCGCACGGCGGCGTGGGGGCGTCGGGCTTCGGGAAGGACATGTCGGCCTACGCGCTGGCCGAGTACAGCACCGTCAAGCACGTCGCCCTCGACCGCACCGGGACCGCCCGCAAGGCCTGGCACCGGACGGTGTTCGGCGACCCCGCGGACCGCGGCGCCGACGAGGTTACCGACGGGTAGCCCACGGCTTTCCCCGCTTGATCGGCCACGTCACAATCATGTTGCGTGTCCAGCGGGTGACGGCAGCACAACTTGCAGTTCGTCAATTCGTCACCTAAGACTTGTCCCCGGCGTGGGTCGGGAACTGACCCACCCTCGACCGCGCACCACGAGAGCGCAACTTCCCGGAGGAGAACCATGCGAGCACGAACTCGCGCCATGGCCGCCGCTTCGCTGACCACCCTCGCCCTGCTGGCGACGGCGTGCGGCGGCGGCGGTGGCGACACCACCGACCCGGCCGCGTCCCAGCCGGCCGGCACGGCCGGCGGTGAGATCTCGATCCAGGGCTGCACCCCGCAGAAGGGGCTGCTCCCCGGTCTGACGAGCGAGACCTGCGGCGGCAACGTCCTGGACGCCATCAGCGCCAAGCTGGTGCACTACAACACCGAGACCGCGGCGCCCGAGAACGACATCGCCGACAGCATCGAGACCACCGACAACCAGAACTTCACCGTGAAGCTGAAGTCGGGCTTCAAGTTCTCCGACGGCACCGACGTCAAGGCCAAGAACTTCGTCGACGCGTGGAACTACTCGGCCAACTGCGCCAACGGCCAGGACGCCAACTACTTCTTCACCCCCTTCGCCGGCTACGCCGAGATCAACACCGAGGAGTGCAAGGGCGTCGAGGAGTCCGCGACCCTGACCGGCCTCAAGGTCGTCGACGACGCCACCTTCACGATCCAGACCACCGAGAAGGTCTCGAACCTGCCGGTCCGCCTGGGCTACACCGCGTTCTCCCCGCTGCCGGACTCCTTCTTCACCGGTACCGGGGCCAAGGACCAGGAGAAGGCGCCCGTCGGCGCCGGCCCGTTCATGGTCACCGAGAACACCGCGACCAACATCGTGCTGGAGAAGAACCCGAACTACGGCGGCCAGTACAAGCCGAGCGTCGACAAGGTCAACTACCGGATCTACTCCGACCCGACCGCGGCCTACAACGACCTGCTGGGCAACCAGCTCGACTACGTCGAGCAGGTCCCCTCCGACCGGCTCGTGGGCGACGCCTACAAGACCGAGCTGGACAACCGCTTCCTCGACCAGCCCGTCGGCGGCAACACCTGGGTGACCTTCTCGCCCGCCGACGACCAGCTGCAGGCCAAGCCCGAGCTGCGCAAGGCCATCTCGATGGCCATCGACCGGGACCTGATCATCAAGCAGATCTTCAACAACTCGGTGCAGAAGGCCGACGGCTGGGTGCCCCCGACCGTCGACGGCTACAAGGCCGGCCAGTGCGGCGAGGCGTGCAACTTCGACGCCACCAAGGCCAAGGAGATGTTCACCGCGGCCGGCGGCTACTCCGGCACGCTGACGATGAGCTACAACGCCGACGGCGCCAACAACAAGCAGTGGAGCGAGGCCGTCGCCAACTCCATCAAGAACACCCTGGGCATCGAGGTCGTCGCCACCCCGGTCGTCGACTTCGCGACCTACAACAACAAGCTCGAGAACGACGAGATCAAGGGCATCTTCCGCAACGCGTGGCAGCAGGACTACCCCTCGATCGAGAACTTCCTCGCGCCGATCTACGGCAGCAACGCCGACTCGAACTACGCCCGCTACAAGAGCGACAAGTTCGACAGCGAGCTGGCGCAGGCCGCGGCCGCCCCGAACGTCGAGGAGGCCAACACCCTGTACCAGCAGGCGGAGGCCACCCTGGCCGCGGACTTCCCGACCGCGCCGCTGTGGAACCGGTCCTTCCAGGCCGGCTACTCCACCAACGTCACCAACGTGAAGATGAACGCCTTCGGGGTCGTCGACCTCACCGCGATCCAGCACGTGTGACCTGAGGTCGAGGGGGTCGGCGCTCGTCGCCGGCCCCCTCACCCCTGCTCGGGGGCGAGCAGGGCGGCAGGGGCGCGGCGCGCCCCGTCTTCTACGCTGAAAGCGACGAGGGGAGACCCATGGGCAAGTTCATCATCCGGCGTCTGCTGCAGATGATCCCCGTAGCGCTCGGGACGACGTTCCTCATCTTCGCGATGGTGTTCGCGACCGGCGACCCCCTCTCGGGGCGGTGCGGCGAGCGGCCGTGCTCCCCGGCCTACGCGCAGGCCTTCACCGCCGAGTACCACCTCGACCAGCCCCTGGTGGTGCAGTACGGCTTCTACATGGGCAAGCTCCTCCAGGGCGACCTCGGCACCAACTTCTTCGGCAACCGCGTCGCCGACGAGCTGCTCCAGCGCTACCCGACCACCATCACGCTGGCCCTGATGGCCGTGGCCTTCGAGCTCGTGGTGGGCGTGGTCGCCGGTGTGCTGACCGGCATCCGCCGCGGCGGCTTCCTCGACAACCTGGTGCTGGTCAGCACCCTGGTCGTCATCTCCATCCCGATCTTCGTCATCGGCGCCCTGGCCCAGCTGGTGTTCGGCGTCCAGCTCGGCTGGTTCCCGATCACCGCCACCCAGGGCACCGTCGGGCAGCTGGTGCTGCCCGCCCTGGTGCTCGGCTCGACGTCGGTGGCCTACGTGGCCCGGCTGACCCGCGGCAACGTCGCGGAGAACCTCCGCTCGGACTACGTCCGGACCGCCCGGGCCAAGGGCCTCACCCAGGGCCGGATCGTCGGCGTGCACACGCTGCGCAACTCCCTGATCCCGGTGATCACGTTCGTCGGCGCCGACCTCGGCGCCCTGATGGGCGGGGCGATCGTCACCGAGCGGATCTTCAACATCAACGGCGTCGGCGGGTTCATCTTCCGCAGCATCGCCCAGCGCGACGGCACCTCCGTCGTCGGGGCGGTGACCGTGCTGGTCGTGATCTTCCTGCTGGCCAACCTGCTCGTCGACATCCTGTACGGCGTCCTGGACCCGAGGATCAGCAATGACTGACGTGAGCGTGAGCGGCGCCGGCGGACCGGCGCAGGAGGCCGCCGCCGTGCAGCCGGGCGGTGCCGTCCGCGGCCGCTCCCTGTGGGCGAGCGCGTGGGGCGAGCTGCGCCGGAACCCGCTGTTCTGGGTGGCCGCCGCGCTGATCCTCGTCTTCGTCGTCATGGCGGTCGTGCCGCAGGTCTTCACCTCGACCGACCCGACCAGCGCCGACCTCAACCGCGCCCGCGAGAAGCCCTCGCTGGGCGGCGGGCTGTTCGGCTACGACAGCCAGGGCTACGACGTGTACGCCCGGACCATCCACGGCGCCCGGGCCTCGATCCTCGTCGGCGTGCTGTCGACGCTGGCCACGACGCTGCTCGGCGGTGCCGTCGGCCTCGTCGCCGGCTACCGCGGCGGCTGGCTGGACGCGCTGTTGCAGCGCGTGGGCGAGATCTTCTTCGCCCTGCCCCTGCTGCTCGGCGGGATCCTCTTCCTCTTCACCTTCCCCAACGACCTCGACACCCCGCTGATCCTGCAGGTGCTGAAGATCGTCGCCTTCATCGCGCTGCTGGGCTGGCCGAACATCGCCCGGCTGATGCGCTCCAGCGTGCTGCAGGTGAAGCCGAACGACTACGTGCAGGCGGCCCGGGCGCTGGGGGCCAGCAACGGCCGGATCATCTTCCGGCACATCCTGCCCAACGCCCTCGCCCCGGTGATCATCGTGTCGACGATCAACCTCGGCGTGTACATCGCGGCCGAGGCGACCCTGTCGTTCCTCGGCATCGGGCTGCAGCCGCCGGCCATCTCCTGGGGCACCGCGATCTCCGACGCGTCGGCGATCGGCCTCATCCGGGTGGCGCCGCACATGCTGCTGTTCCCCAGCATCTTCCTGTCCCTGACCGTCCTCGCCTTCATCATGCTGGGCGACGCGGTCCGGGACGCCCTCGACCCCAAGCTCCGCTGAGAAACGAGGCACCCGTGTCCTCCGCCGTCACCCCCGACCGACTCGAGGCCGGCCAGTCCACGCGCTGGCGGGCCCAGGACGGGCTGCTGCTGGACGTCGACGACCTGCAGGTGGAGTTCCGCACCCGCGAGGGCGTCGCCAAGGCCATCAACGGCGTCTCGTTCGCCCTGCACGAGGGCGAGACGCTCGCGATCCTCGGCGAGTCCGGTTCCGGCAAGTCCGTCACCGCCCAGGCCGTCATGGGCATCCTCGACTCCCCGCCCGGCTTCGTCACCGGCGGCCAGATCCGCTACTGCGGCGAGGACCTGCTCACCATGTCCGAGGAGCAGCGCCGGCAGGTCCGCGGCCCCGAGATCTCGATGGTCTTCCAGGACGCGCTCAGCTCGCTCAACCCCGTCTTCACCGTGGGCTGGCAGATCGCGGAGATGTTCCGCAAGCACCGCGGGCTCAACAAGTCCGACGCCCAGGAGCAGGCCGTCCGGCTGATGGAGCGGGTGCAGATCCCGGGCGCCCGGCAGCGCGTCAAGGCCTACCCGCACCAGTTCTCCGGCGGCATGCGGCAGCGGATCATGATCGCGATGGCCATCGCGCTGGACCCGGCGGTGCTGATCGCCGACGAGCCGACGACGGCGCTGGACGTCACCGTGCAGGCCCAGATCATGGACCTGCTCAAGGAGCTGCAGGAGGAGCGCCGGATGGGGCTCATCCTCATCACCCACGACCTCGGCGTCGTCGCCGACGTGGCCGACCGGATCGCCGTCATGTACGCCGGCCGGATCGTCGAGCACGCCGACGTCTTCGACCTCTACGGCCGGCCCGCGCACCCCTACTCCAAGGGGCTGCTGGAGAGCATCCCGCGGCTGGACCAGAAGGGCCACGAGCTGGCCGCCATCGGCGGGCTGCCGCCGAACCTCATGCGGATCCCCGCGGGCTGCTCGTTCAACCCGCGCTGCCGCTACGCCCAGGACGTCTGCCGGGTCGACCCGCCGCCCGCGCTGCGCGACCTCGGCCACCACCGCGGCAGCGCCTGCCACTTCGCCGAGGACGTGCTGGCCGGGACCGCGCAGCAGACCCGGCGCGAGATCGACGGCGAGGTGCTGGCAGATCCCGTGGGCACGACGCCGGACCAGGCGACGCCCGCAGACGACTCACGACCCGAAGGACGTGGCAGCTATGCCGGATGACGTGATCCTGCAGGCCGAGGGCCTGGTCAAGCACTACCCGATCAAGGCCGGCGTGCTGCGCCGGACGGTCGGGCACGTCAAGGCCGTCGACGGCGTCAGCTTCGAGCTGCGCCGCGGCGAGACCCTGGGCGTGGTGGGGGAGTCGGGCTGCGGCAAGTCGACGCTCGGCCGGATGCTCATGCGGCTCGAGGAGCCGACGGCGGGGCAGCTGACGTTCGACGGCGTCGACATGTACGCCCAGCAGGGCGCGGCGATGCGCAAGCTCCGCCGCGACATCCAGATCGTCTTCCAGGACCCCTACACGTCGCTGAACCCGCGCAAGACGGTGGGTGACATCATCGGCGAGCCCTTCGAGATCCACCGCGACGTGGTGCCGAAGGGCGGCCGCCGGCGCCGCGTCCAGGAGCTGCTGGACCTCGTCGGGCTGAACCCGGAGCACATCAACCGCTACCCGCACCAGTTCTCCGGCGGCCAGCGGCAGCGGATCGGGATCGCGCGCGGCGTGGCCCTCAACCCCAAGGTGCTCATCTGCGACGAGCCGGTCTCGGCGCTCGACGTCTCGGTGCAGGCGCAGGTCGTCAACCTGCTGGAGCGGCTGCAGGACGAGCTGGGCCTGGCCTACGTCTTCATCGCCCACGACCTCTCGGTCGTGCGGCACATCTCCGACCGGGTCGCCGTCATGTACCTGGGCAGCATCGTGGAGATCGGGGACGAGGACCAGATCTACTCCCGGCCCACCCACCCCTACACCCAGGCGCTGCTGTCGGCGGTGCCCGTGCCCGACCCGACGCTGCGCGGGTCCCGGCAGCAGATCAAGCTCGTCGGCGACGTGCCCAGCCCGGCCAACCCGCCCTCGGGCTGCCGCTTCCACACCCGCTGCTTCAAGGCGCAGGACAACTGCCGCACCGAGGTGCCGGTGCTGGAGCCGCGTCCGGACGGGGTGTCCGCGCACGCCTCGGCGTGCCACTACGCCGCCCCGCTGTCCCTGGTCGGGTCGGAGTCGCGCTCGGCATAGGGTGTGGGCCGTGACTGCGACCGCGACGGCGGACCGGCGGCTGATGCTGGTCCACGCCCACCCCGACGACGAGACCATCGGCAACGGGGTCACCATGGCCCGCTACGCCGCCGAGGGGGCCGGCGTCACCCTGGTGACCTGCACCCTGGGCGAGGAGGGCGAGGTCCTCGTCCCCGCGCTGGAGCACCTGGGGGCCGAGCACGACGACAACCTCGGGCCGACGCGGCTCGAGGAGCTCGAGAAGGCCATGGCCGCGCTCGGGATCACCGACTTCGTGCGGCTCGGCGGCGACTACCGCTTCCGCGACTCCGGGATGGCCTACGACGACCAGCGCCGCGCCGTCGCCCGCGACGTGCTCCGCGACGGCATCTTCTGGACCGCCGACCTGCTCGAGGCGACGAACGAGCTGGTGCCGCTGATCCGCGACCGGCGCCCGCATGTGCTGGTCACCTACGACGAGAACGGCGCCTACGGCCACCCCGACCACGTCCAGGCGCACCGGGTCGCGATGTACGGCTACGTGCTCGCCGGCATCCCCTCCTACCGGCCCGACCTGGGCGAGGCCTGGTCCGTGCCGCGGGTGCTGTGGAACACGATGAGCCGCACCCGGCTGCGCGAGGCCGTCGCCAAGCTGCGGGCGGCCGGGGACACCGAGAGCTTCGCCGACTGGGGCCTGGAGCCCGACGACGCGCCCACCGGTCCCGAGGACGAGGGCATCGCGGCCGAGATCACCAGCCCGGAGCACGTCGACGCGAAGCTCGCGGCGATGCGCGCCCACGCCACCCAGATCACCGAGGACGGGCCCTTCTTCGCCGGGACCGCGGTGCTCGGCCACGCGATGTGGGCCACCGAGGACTACCGGTTCGTGGCCGGCACGCCGTTCCCCGCGGCCGACGGCCCCGCCGACGACCTGTTCGCCGGCCTGGTCTGAGGCCGCAAGGGCGCTGCTCGTGAGGGCGGGCGCGGTCACCCCGCTCACGTAGGATGCGGGTCGCCCGCCCGCCGACCGACCCGAGGTAGACCCGTGAGCAGCCCCACGCCCGACGACACGAGCCCCGACCCGACGACGATCCGCCCGGCCACGGCCGGACCCGGGGGCGCCGGCGCGGACGTCCCGTCGGCGGCCGAGACCACCCTCGTCCGCAGCCCCGGCGGCGTCCCCCTCGAGGACGGCGCGGGCACCGGGACCACCGGAGGCCGGGGTCGCGGCCGGCGCACCGGGCTGCTCGTGCTCGGCGGCCTGGCCGCTCTCGTGCTGGTGCTCTACGTGGTCGGCTACCTCGTGACCGGGGACAAGCTGCCCCGCGACGCCTCCGTCTCCGGGGTCGCCGTCGGCGGCCTCAGCACCAGCGCCGCGGCCGAGCGGCTGAGCGCCGAGCTCGGACCCCGGGCCGCGGAGCCGGTCGCCCTGCGCGCCGGCGACCGGGAGGCCGAGCTCGACCCGGCGGAGGCCGGGCTGTCCCTCGACGTCGACGCGAGCCTGGACGCCGCCGGCGGGGGTCGCAGCCTCGACCCGCGGGCGATCTGGCGCGTGCTGACGGGCGGGTCCCCGACCGCCGCCGTCCCGGCCGTCGACGAGGCCGCCCTCACCGCGGCCGTCGCCGCCGTGGCCGACGACCTGGACCGCGAGCCGACGAACGCCGGGCTCGCCTACGACGGCACCGACGTCGAGCTGACGAAGGCCGCCGAGGGTCTGGCCGTCGACCGGGAGCAGGCCGCCGAGGCCGTCCGCGACGGCTACCTCGGGGACGCGCCCGTCGAGCTGCCGGCGGCGACGAGCGCCCCGCTGGTCACCACGGCGGAGGCGGAGCAGGTGCGCGAGGAGTACGCCGAGCCGGCGGTGTCGGGCCCGGTCCGCGTCGACGCGGGCGGGGCCGGGTCCTTCCGGGTCACCCCGGCGATGATCGCGGCGGCGCTGACCTTCGCCGAGCGCGACGGCGCCCTGGTCCCCGCCCTCGACGCGGCCGCGCTGCGCAAGGCGGCCGACGACGCCGTCGACGAGGTCGAGCTGGACGAGCCGCGCGACGCCACCGTCAAGATCTCCGGCGGCAAGCCGGTGGTCGTGCCGGCCGTCGACGGCACCACGGTCAGCGCGAAGGCCCTCGCCGCCGCCGTCGAGCCGGCCCTGACGAAGTCCGGCGACGAGCGGACCGCCGAGGTCGAGCTCGGCGGGGAGAAGGCCGACTTCACGACCGAGGACGCGGAGGAGCTGGGCATCACGGAGGTGACGGGGGAGTACACGACCTACTTCCCCTACGCCGAGTACCGCAACGTCAACATCGGCCGGGCCGCCGAGCTCATCAACGGCACGGTGCTGAAGCCCGGCGAGACGTTCTCCCTCAACCGCGTGGTCGGCGAGCGCACCGCCGAGAACGGCTTCACCGAGGGCTTCATCATCTCCGGCGGCAAGTTCAAGCGCGAGCTCGGCGGCGGGGTGTCCCAGAGCGCGACGACCACCTACAACGCGATGTTCTTCGCCGGGCTGAAGGACGTCGAGCACCAGCCGCACACCCTCTACATCGACCGCTACCCGCCGGGCCGCGAGGCGACGGTGGCGTGGCCGAACCTCGACCTGCGGTTCACCAACGACACGAAGTACGGGGTGCTGGTGCAGGCGAGCACGGTCAAGGCCACCGGCAGCAGCCGCGGCTCGATCACCGTGAAGATGTGGTCGACGAAGACCTGGGACAAGGTGGAGTCGACGACGCCGGCGAAGTCGAACTACACCACCGGCCGCGACATCACCGACGACTCGCCCTCCTGCGAGCCGCAGGCCCCGGCCCAGGGCTTCGACGTCAGCTACAGCCGGCTGTTCTACCGCGACGGCGAGGTCGCCAAGCGGCAGAACTTCTCCTGGCGCTACGGCCCCACCGACCGGATCAGCTGCGGCTGACGCCCCGGCTCGCCTGGCTGGAACCCCGCTCCCTGATCCAGCCCGCCCCGCTCCCTGAGCCCGTCGAAGGGCGCGGTGCCGAGTTCCGCTCCCTGAGCCTGTCGAAGGGCCTTCGACGAGCTCAGGCGGCGGTGGTGAGCGCGAGTCCCTCACCCCGGCGGGGCGAGGTAGCGGTAGCTGTGGTGCTGCCGGAACCCCAGCCGGGCGTAGGCGGCGTGGGCGTCGGCGTTCTCCGCGGCGACCTGCAGGTAGGCGTAGCGGGCGCCGTGCCGCGCGGCCCAGTGCCCCAGCCGGCCCAGTACCGCGGTGGCCAGGCCCTGACGGCGGTGCTCGGGCCGGGTCCACAGCGCGGCGCAGCCCAGCCACGCACCGCTGAGGTGGCCGCGGCCGATGGCGGTGGGCCGGTCGGGGTCGCCCGTCGAGCCGAAGGCGCGGGGCGGGTGGCCGGCCAGCACCAGCCGGACCAGGCCCGGGTCGGCGTCGGTCGGCCGGCTCTCGGCGTACGCGTCCCACCAGCCCACCTCGAGGTCGAGGCTGACCCGGGCCCGGGGGTCGGGCGGCGTCGTGCCCAGCAGGTCGGCCAGCCGGACGGCGAGCACGTCGGTGGGCACGTAGGCGTCGACCCAGCCCAGCGCCCGCAGCGCGGCCTCGGGCTCGCCGCCGTCGACGACCGAGGCGAGCGGGTCGATCCCGTGCGCGGCGGCGTGCGCCACCACGGCCCGTGCGGCCTCCGCGACGGGCACCCCGGGGTCGCCGACGGCGTGCGCGCTGTTCGCCCGGCCGGTGAAGCCGCCGCCGGCGCGCAGCGTCCACTCCCCGAGGGGCTCGGCCAGGGCCAGCCAGCCGGGGACGGCGAGGTGCTCCAGCTCGTCGGAGCCGGTCCGCTCCGGCGGCGGTCCGCCGGCGGCCGCGGGGGCGCGGCGGGCCAGCAGCACGGTCGAGCGGTCGACGACGTGCACCCGGCCGTCCGCGGTCCCGAGGTGCACGTGGCCCGGGGCGAGGCGGTCGACCCAGCCCGTCACGTCGGTCGCGGAGCCGTCGGGCAGCCGGTGCCGGACCACCCAGCGCTGGCCGGGGGCGGCGGGGGTCAGCGGGTCGGCGGGCATCGGGTCCGTTCCGTAGGTCAGCCTCAGTGGAGGGCGTGCGCCCGGGGAGGCGATACTAGGCGGGCGCGACCGGTCCGCCGGAGCGCCCGCGCCAGATCCCGGGTCCCGGCCCGGCCCGCACACCCCGGAACGAAAGAGGAGTGACCTCGTGACGTACGTCATCGCCCAGCCCTGCGTGGACCTGAAGGACCGGGCCTGCGTCGAGGAGTGTCCTGTCGACTGCATCTACGAGGGCAAGCGGATGCTCTACATCCACCCGGACGAGTGCGTGGACTGCGGCGCGTGCGAGCCCGTCTGCCCGGTCGAGGCGATCTTCTACGAGGACGACACGCCCGAGGAGTGGAAGCCCTACTACAACGCCAACGTCGAGTTCTTCGACGACCTCGGCTCGCCGGGCGGCGCCGCCAAGATGGGCGTCGTCGACAAGGACCACCCGCTGGTCGCCGCGCTGCCGCCGCAGGAGCACGACGAGTGACGGCTGCCCCCGCAGCGGCGGCCACCCGGCCCGGGCGTCGGGCCGGAGCGACGTCGTGAGCCTCGCGGCCGGGCTGCCCGACTTCCCCTGGGACACCCTGGCCGCGGCCAAGGCCCGTGCCGCCGCGCACCCGGGTGGTCTCGTCGACCTCTCGGTCGGCACCCCCGTCGACCCGACGCCGGAGCTGGGCCGCCGCGCCCTCGCGGCGTCCGCCGACAGCCCGGGCTACCCGCAGACGGCGGGCACGCCGGAGCTGCGGCAGGCGATGGCCGACTACCTCGCCCGGCGCTGGGGCGCCGCGGTGCCGCCGGCCGCCACCCTGCCCGTGATCGGCACCAAGGAGCTCGTCGCCTGGCTGCCCACCCTGCTGGGGCTCGGGCCCGACGACCTCGTCGTGCTGCCCTCGACGGCGTACCCGACCTACCTCGTCGGCGCCCGCATCGCGGGCTGCCGCACCCTCGCCGTCGACGACCCGGCCGAGCTCGGCGACGAGCGGCCCGCCCTGGTCTGGCTCAACTCCCCGTCCAACCCGACGGGGGAGGTGCTCGCGCCCGCGGTGCTCGCCGCCCGGGTGGCCTGGGCCCGCGAGCGCGGCGCGCTGGTCGCCTCCGACGAGTGCTACGGCGAGTTCGGCTGGGAGGCCGAGCCGGTCTCGGTGCTGCACCCCGACGTCAGCGGCGGCGACCACCGCGGCCTGCTGGCCCTGCACTCGCTGTCCAAGCGCTCCAACCTCGCCGGCTACCGGGCCGGCTTCGTCGCAGGGGACCCGGCCGTGGTCGCCGAGCTGCTGGCCGTCCGCAAGCACGCCGGGATGATCGTGCCGCGGCCCGTGCAGGACGCGATGGCCGCCCTGCTGGCCGACGACGAGCACGTCGTGCAGCAGCGCGCCCGCTACGCCGCCCGGCGCCAGGTGCTCCGGCCCGCGCTCGAGGCGGCCGGCTTCCGCGTGGAGCACTCCGAGGCCGGGCTCTACCTGTGGGCCACCCGCGACGAGGACGGCCGGGCGTCGGTCGAGCTGCTCGCCGACCACGGGGTCCTCGCGGCCCCCGGTGACTTCTACGGCGAGGCGGCCGCCCGGCACGTGCGGGTCGCCCTGACCGCGACCGACGAGCGCGTCGCCGCAGCCGCCGCGCGGCTGCTGGGCTGAGCCCGGTCCTGCCGCTCAGCGCACGGTGATGGTGACCGTGCGCGGGCGCTCGGCGGGGCTGGCCGCGTCGGCCCAGGTGGGCAGGTCCGGCCCGCCCGTCCGCCAGACGCGGCCGAGCGTCTCCACCTGCACCACGCCGAACGTCGAGGCGTTCGCCACCGCGTGCGCCGCGCTGGCCCAGGCCAGGGCGTCGCTGCGGGCCTCGACGGTGACCACGGCGCCGTCCCGGGCCGGCTGCACGCGGCGGCCCAGCGTCCGGCCGAGCGAGGCCGCCAGGCCCTCCGCGTCGCCGTCGGCGTCCTGCCGCTCGAGGCAGCTGAACGCGGCGGCCGACTGCCCGGTCAGCGCGCTGGCCAGCACCCGGCCGTCGGCCTCGTGGTCGCGGTAGGCCTCGGGGTAGCCGCTGCGCTGGACCGCCTGGGCGACGTCGTTGATGTCGCCGCTCTCCCAGCCGTCGACCTTCACCAGCGCGTCGTAGAACTTGCCGGTGGCGTAGTAGGGGTCCTGCAGCTCCTCGACCGAGCCCCAGCCCTGCGACGGCCGCTGCTGGAACAGCCCCACCGAGTCGCGGTCTCCGTAGTCGAGGTTGCGGATGCCCGTCTCCTGGTAGACGGTCGCCATCGCGATGGAGGCGGCGCGCGGGGCCAGCCCGCGCCGCACGGACAGGCCGACGATGATCGCCGTCAGCCGGGCCTGCTCCAGGTCGAGCGCGACGGAGCGCTCGCCCGCCGTGGCCACGCAGCGCTGCCGCTGCGGGACGGGGGACACGGTGCCGCGGTCGCGCAGCAGGTTCACCCCGGCCACGGCGGCGCCGACCAGCAGCACCACGGCGACGACGAGGCAGCCCACCCCGAGGGGCGTCGGTCGGGTCGCCACGCTCAGTTCGCGTGCAGGGCCTGGTTCAGCTCCACCCCGACGCCCTGGCGACGCCGGACCTCGACGGCCCCGGTGACGGAGTTGCGCAGCAGCAGCAGGTTGGGCTGCCCCGACAGGGTGCGCGCCTTGACGACCTCGCCGTCGGGCAGCGTCACCTTGGTGCCCGCGGTGACGTAGAGACCGGCCTCGACGACGCAGTCGTCGCCCAGCGCGATCCCGATGCCCGCGTTGGCGCCGATCAGGCAGCGCTCGCCCAGGCTCACCACCTCGGTGCCGCCCCCGGAGAGCGTGCCCATGATCGAGGCGCCGCCGCCGACGTCGGAGTCCGCGCCGACGACGACCCCGGCCGAGATCCGGCCCTCCACCATCGAGGTGCCCAGCGTGCCGGCGTTGTAGTTGACGAAGCCCTCGTGCATGACGGTTGTGCCGGCGGCGAGGTGCGCGCCCAGCCGGACGCGGTCGGCGTCGGCGACCCGGACGCCGGCGGGCAGCACGTAGTCGACCATCCGCGGGAACTTGTCGACACCCAGCACGGTGACGTGCCCGTGCCGGGCGCGCAGGCCCGCCCGGACCGTCTCGAAGCCCTCGACGGCGCAGGGCCCGGCGCTGGTCCAGACGACGTTGGGCAGCAGGCCGAACACGCCGGTGAGGTCGATGCTGCGCGGGGCGACCAGCCGGTGGCTGAGCAGGTGCAGGCGGAGGTAGACGTCGGCGGTGCTCACCGGCGGGGCGTCGAGGTCGATGACGACCCGGACCACCTCGGTGCGGGTGCCGCGGACGGCGTCCTCGGCCTCGGCCGACGTCAGCGACGCCGGGGCCTCCTCGGCGCCCGGGGCGCCCAGCGCGGGGGCGGGGAACCAGGTGTCCAGCACCTGGCCGGAGGAGTGGACGGTGGCCAGTCCCCAGCCCCAGGCGGGGCGGGAGGGGGCAGCGGCGGCGTCGGTCATGGCGGGAAGCGTACCGGGGGCGGCTGGCACGACCCGAGCCCGCGACCTGCCGCTAGGGTGCCGGGGTGGCTACCCCCCTGGACCTCGAGGGCGACGTCGTCGACCTCCTCCGCCGGCTGGTCGACGTCCCCTCGGTCAGCGGTGACGAGCGAGCGGTCGCCGACCTCGTCGAGGAGGCGCTCACCGCCTACCCGCACCTGCACGTCACCCGGACCGGCGACGTGGTGGTCGCGCGCACCGAGCTGGGCCGGGCCGAGCGGGTCGTCGTCGCCGGCCACCTGGACACCGTCCCGATCGCCGGGAACGTGCCCTCGCGGGTGACCGAGGAGGACGGCCGGACGCTGGTCTGGGGGCGCGGGGCCTGCGACATGAAGGGCGGCGTCGCCGCGCAGCTCGCCGCCGCCGCCGTCCTCACCGCCCCCGGCCGCGACGTCACCTGGATCTTCTACGACAACGAGGAGGTCGAGGAGAGCAAGAACGGGCTGAACCGCCTGGCTGCGGAGCACCCCGAGCACCTCGACGGCGTCTTCGCGGTGCTGGGCGAGCCGTCCAACGCCCGGATCGAGGGCGGCTGCCAGGGGACGATGCGGGTCGTCGTCGAGCTGACCGGCGTGGCCGCGCACTCCGCGCGCTCGTGGAAGGGCCACAACGCCGTCCACGACGCCGGGCCCGTGCTGCAGGCCCTCGCCGCGCACCAGGCGCAGGAGGTCGTCGTCGACGGCCTCACCTACCGCGAGGGCCTGAACGCCGTGGGCATCCGCGGCGGGATCGCCGGCAACGTCATCCCCGACCGCTGCGAGGTCGAGGTGAACTACCGCTTCGCTCCCGACAAGTCCCCGGAGCAGGCGGAGGCCTACGTCCGGCAGGTGCTCGACGGCTTCCCCGTCCGGGTCACCGACGTGGCCCCGGGCGCCCGGCCCGGCCTCGACCAGCCGGCCGCCGCGGAGTTCCTGGCCGCCGTGGGCGGCAAGCCCAGCGCCAAGTTCGGCTGGACCGACGTCGCCCGCTTCAGCGCCCGCGGGGTGCCGGCGGTCAACTTCGGCCCGGGCGACCCCAGCAAGGCCCACGCCGACGACGAGTTCTGCCCCGGCGACGAGGTCGTCACCTGCCGCGACGCCCTGGTCCGCTGGCTCTCCTGACGACGGGCGCACGCACCGGCGGGTGCCGGCGCGCGGCCGCGGTGCGCGCCTAGGCTGGCGGCGTGCTGAACGAGCGAGAGCGCTACATGCAGGGGCCCGTGCTGCGGGCGGGTGAGCAGGTGCCCGACACCACGACCGACCAGAGGCTGCTGGACAGCCGGGGGCCGGTCAACTGGGTGCACACCGACCCCTGGCGCGTGCTGCGCATCCAGTCCGAGTTCGTCGAGGGCTTCGGCACCCTGGCCGAGCTGGGTCCCGCCGTCGCCGTCTTCGGCTCCGCCCGGACGTCGGTGGACGACCCCAGCTACGCCGCCGCCGAGCAGCTCGGACGCCGGCTCGCCGAGGCCGGGCTGGCCGTCATCACCGGGGGCGGCCCCGGGATCATGGAGGCGGCCAACAAGGGCGCCGCCGCGGCGGGCGGGGTGTCGGTGGGCCTCGGCATCGAGCTGCCCTTCGAGTCCGGGCTCAACGCCCACGTCAACCTCGGCATCAACTTCCGCTACTTCTTCGCGCGGAAGACCATGTTCGTCAAGTACGCCCAGGGCTTCGTGGTGATGCCGGGCGGCTTCGGCACCCTCGACGAGCTGTTCGAGGCCCTCACCCTGGTGCAGACCCAGAAGGTCACCTCGTTCCCGGTCGTGCTGTTCGGCTCGGCCTACTGGCAGGGCCTGCTCGACTGGTTCCGCGACACCGCGCTGCCGCACGGCTCGGTCGGCCAGCGCGACCTCGACCTGCTGCAGCTCACCGACGACCTCGACGAGGCCGTCGCGCTGGTCTCGGCGGGCCGCGCCGACGGCTGACCGGCCGGGGCGCTCGGCCCCGTCTGGCACGATCAGCGCATGGAGTGGATCATCGCCGTGGTCGCCGTCGCGGCCCTGGGGATCGCGGCGGTGGCGGCGGCAGGAGGCGTGGGCGAGATGAGCAGGGAACCGGTCGAGGACGTCTACCGCCAGCAGCTGCCGGAGGGCCCGCTGAGCGCCGACGACGTCCGCGGCGCCCGCTTCGGCACCGCGCTGCGCGGCTACGCGATGGGTCAGGTGGACGAGCTGCTGGAGCGGCTCGCCGCCGAGATCGCCGAGCGCGACGCCCGGATCGCCGCGCTGACCGGTGAGCCGCCCGAGGAGACCTGGGCCGTCGTCCCGGCCGAGCCCGAGCACCGCGAGGACCACGGACCGCGCGCCGACGGCCCGGCGTGAGCACCCGGCTGGAGGTCGCCACGACCGTCGACGCGAGCCTGGACCGCGTCTGGGACGAGCTCGTCGACTGGCACGGCCAGGCGCGCTGGATCCCGCTGACCACGCTCCGGGTGCGCAGCCCGCACGACACGGGCCTCGGCGTCCGGATCGCCGCCCTCTCGGGCTTCTGGCTGGGCCGGCTCCCGCTGGGGCTGCTCGACAACTTCGTCGTCACCGGCTGGACCCCGCCCGCCGACGGCCACGCCGAGCTCGAGGTGCTGCACCTCGGCCCCTACTTCACCGGCGAGGGCGTCTTCCACCTGCACGGGGACGCGACCCGGACCGAGGTCTCGGCCGTCGAGCTGTTCACCGTCCCCGGCGGGCCGCTGCCGAACCGGCTGGCCCGGCTGGTCCTGCCGCTGATGCGGGTCGGGTTCCGGCAGAGCCTGCGCCAGCTCGCCGCGGTCGCCGAGGCCCCCAGGGCGGAGCCCGCCGGGTGAGCGTGCTGCCGGGACCCGACGGCCGGCCGCGCTGCCCCTGGGCCCTCGGCACCCCCGACTACCTCGCCTACCACGACGACGAGTGGGGCCGCCCGGTCACGAGCGTCAGCGGCCTCTACGAGCGGCTGACCCTGGAGGCATTCCAGTCGGGCTTGGCCTGGATCACCATCCTGCGCAAGCGCGAGGGGTTCCGCCGCGCCTTCGCCGGGTTCGACCCCGCCGTCGTCGCCGGCTTCGGCGACGACGACGTCGAGCGGCTGATGGCCGACGCCGGGATCGTCCGGAACCGGCTGAAGATCGAGGCGGCGATCGCCAACGCCCGCGTCGTCGACGGGCTGGGGCAGGAGTTCGCCGACCTGGTGCTGGGCTTCCGCCAGCCGCCCCGGCCCCGCCCCACCGCCGACCAGGTGCCCGCCACCACGCCCGCGTCGGTCGCGCTGGCCAAGGCGCTCAAGGCCCGGGGCGTCCGCTTCGTCGGACCGACGACGGCCTACGCGCTGATGCAGGCGGTCGGACTGGTCGACGACCACCTCGAAGGGTGCTGCGTCGTCCTCGACGGCTGAGCCTCAGCTGCCCGTGAAGGTCGGGGTCTGCTTGGCCAGGAAGGCGTCGACGGCGGCCCGGTGGTCCTGCGAGGCGCCGGTCCGGCGCATCCCCTCGGCCTCCACCTCCAGCGCCGCCGCCAGCGGCCGGCCCGCGGCCTCCGCGACGGCCCGCCGCATGGCCGCGAACGCCAGGGTCGGCCCCGACGCCAGCCGGGCCGCCAGCGCGGCCACGTGCGCGGCGAACGCGTCGTCCGGCACCACCTCGGTGGCCAGCCCCAGCGCCAGCGCCTCCTCGGCGTCGACCCGGCGGCCGGTGTACATCAGCTCCAGCGCCCGGGTCGGCCCCACCAGGCGGGGGAGCGTCCAGGACGCCCCCGTGTCGCAGCTCAGCCCGATGCCCGCGAACGCCAGCGAGAAGCTGGCCGACGCCGCCAGCACCCGGACGTCGGCCAGGAAGGCGAGCGAGGCGCCCGCCCCCGCGGCCACGCCGTTGACCGCGGCCACCACCGGCTTGTCCAGCCCGTGCAGGGCCAGCGCGATCGGGTTGTAGTGCTCGGGCACGGTCCGCCAGACGTCCTCGGGGGAGCCCGTGGCCAGCCCGGCGACGTGCTCGCGCAGGTCCTGCCCGACGCAGAAGGCGCGCCCGGTGCCGGTCAGCACGACGCACCGGACCCCCGGCTCGGCGCCCAGCTCGGCCAGCCCCGCCAGCAGCGCCGTCTTCGTCTCCAGGTCCAGCGCGTTCAGCGCCGCCGGCCGGTCGAAGGTGAGGGTGCCGACGCCGTCGGACACCCCGAGCCGCAGGCCGGAGGTCGTCATGGCCGCACTGTAACGGTCCAGTTCGCACCCCTCCGGCGGGCAGCGCGTGCAGCCCCGACGCGGCGGGAACGGCGGCGATGCGGAATAATCATCCCAAACGCCGGATCACGACAGACAAGGATGCGCGATGGCTGCAATGAAGCCGCGGACTGGTGACGGCCCCATGGAGGTCACCAAAGAAGGACGGGGGATCGTCATGCGTGTGCCGCTGGAAGGTGGCGGCCGGCTCGTCGTGGAGCTCAACGCGGGCGAGGCGCAGGAGCTCGCCGGAGCGCTCAAGGAAGTGGTCGGATAGGCCAACCCCGCGGGCTGACGCCCGTGACGGACAAGACCCAAAGACCCCGCTGCCACGGCAGCGGGGTTTTTGTGTTGTGGTAACTGTCTTGTCTGTCCTCGCTCCGCTCGGACGCGGACGGGGCCCTGGTCCGCTGCCGTCGTCGTCGTGGGTGGACGAAGAGCGTGTCCACCCACTCCTCCTCCGTTCAGCGGCGCCCCGTCCGGTGCGGGTCTGGTTCGTCGGCCGCGCCTGCTCCTGCCGTGCTCGTGGCGCGTCGGGCGCCTCACCTCAACCGTGGACGCGTAGGGCCTCGCGGTAGACGTCGACGGTCTGGCCGGCGATCTTGGCCCAGCTGAACTCGTCGATGCAGCGCTGGCGGCCGGCCTTGCCGAAGGCGGTGGCCGTGGTCGGGTCGGCGGTGAGGGCGTTGATGCGCTCGGCGAGGGAGGCCTCGAAGTCGGCGACGAAGGCGGGGTCGGCGGCCTGGGCCGGGTCGTAGGGGACCAGGTAGCCGGTCTCGCCGTCGACGACGACCTCGGGGATGCCGCCGACGGCCGAGGCGACGACGGCGGTCTCGCAGGCCATCGCCTCCAGGTTGACGATGCCCAGGGGCTCGTAGACCGAGGGGCAGGCGAAGACGGTGGCGTGGCTGAGCACCTGGCGGACCGAGGCCCGGGGGAGCATCTCCTGCACCCAGATGACGTTCCCGCGCGCGCTCTGGAGGTGGGCGAAGGCCTCGTCGAACTCCCGGGCGATCTCGGGGGTGTCGGGGGCACCCGCCAGCAGCACCAGCTGGGT
Source organism: Microlunatus capsulatus (assembly GCF_017876495.1). Classification (NCBI taxonomy): domain Bacteria; kingdom Bacillati; phylum Actinomycetota; class Actinomycetes; order Propionibacteriales; family Propionibacteriaceae; genus Microlunatus; species Microlunatus capsulatus. The sequence goes on from NZ_JAGIOB010000001.1 coordinate 3,414,911, forward strand.
GTCGGGGTCCAGCTGCTCGGCGGCGCGGACGAGGTGGACCAGCCCCTTCTGCCGGGTGATCCGGCCGACGAAGACCACCGACGGGCGGTCGAGGTCGACGCCCAGGCCGGTGACGACGTCGGTGCCCGGGTCCGGGGCGAACTCGTCGGTGTCGATCCCGTTCTTGACCACGTGCACCTTGGCCGGGTCGAGGTCGGTGTAGGACTCCAGGACCCCGGTCCGCATCCCGTTGCTGACCGCGATCACCGCGTCGGCGCCCTCGAACGCGGTGCGCTCCGCCCACGACGACAGCTGGTAGCCGCCGCCCAGCTGCTCGGCCTTCCACGGCCGGTGCGGCTCGAGGGAGTGCGCGCTGACGACGTGCGGGATGCCGTGGAACAGCCCGGCCAGGTGCCCGGCCAGGTTGGCGTACCAGGTGTGGGAGTGCACGAGGTCGACCTCGGGGACGGCCGCCGCCATGGCCAGGTCGGCGCCGAAGACCCGCAGCGCGGCGTTGGCCCCCGGCGGGTAGTTCTCGGGGTGCGCGGTGGCGCCCTCGCGGGGCTCGCCCATGCACTGCACGTCGACGTCCACCAGCGCCCGCAGCTGCGGCACCAGCTGGGCGACGTGCACGCCGGCCCCGCCGTAGATCGTCGGCGGGTACTCCCGGGTCAGCAGGGAGATGGACAACCGGTCGGCGCTGGCGGGAGTCATGGAGCGCATCGTCGCACAGCCCCCCGGCGCGACGTCAGGTGCGCGGGCGCCGGGCCGCCCGGTCGGGGGCCCCTTGTCGCTGTTCGCGGCGACACCCTAGGGTTCGGCCCATGGCAGCGCGTGCGAAGGTGCTCTCGATCGTCCTGGCCGGTGGAGAAGGGAAGCGGCTGATGCCGCTGACGATGGACCGGGCCAAGCCCGCGGTCCCGTTCGGCGGCACCTACCGCCTGATCGACTACGTCCTGTCCAACCTCGTCAACGCGGGGATGCGCCAGATCGCCGTCCTCACCCAGTACAAGTCGCACTCCCTCGACCGCCACATCTCCCTCACCTGGCGGATGTCGACCCTGCTGGGCAACTACGTCACCCCCGTCCCCGCCCAGCAGCGGCTGGGCCCGCGCTGGTACCAGGGCAGCGCCGACGCGATCTTCCAGTCGATGAACCTCATCAACGACGAGCGCCCCGACTACGTCGTCGTCTTCGGCGCCGACAACATCTACCGGATGGACGTCGAGCAGATGCTCGACGCGCACATCGCCGGCGGCCTCGGCTGCACCGTGGCGGCCATCCGCGTCCCGCGCAGCCAGGCCAGCGACTTCGGCGTCATCGACGCGGGCGCCGACGCCAAGATCGACCAGTTCCTCGAGAAGCCGGCCGACCCGCCCGGCCTGCCCGACGACCCGGAGTCGTCGTTCGCCTCGATGGGCAACTACATCTTCTCGACCCAGGCCCTCATCGACGCCCTGACCACCGACGCCGCGTCGGAGACCTCGCGCCACGACATGGGCGGCGACATCATCCCCGCCTTCGTGGCCGGCGGCGACGCCCAGGTCTACGACTTCTCGAGCAACGAGGTGGCCGGCTCGACCGACCGCGACCGCGCCTACTGGCGCGACGTCGGGACGATCGACGCCTACCACGAGGCCCACATGGACCTCGTCTCGGTCGACCCGGTCTTCAACCTCTACAACATGGACTGGCCGATCTCGACCTACCCGGTGCAGATGCCCGGCGCGAAGTTCACGCTGCGCGGCCTGGCGCTGGACTCCGTCGTCAGCCCCGGCTGCATCATCTCGGGCGGGTCGATCGAGAGCTCGGTGCTCTCGCCCAACGTCCGGGTGCTCGAGAGCTCGAAGGTCGACCGCTCGGTGCTGCTGAGCAGCGTCCGGATCGGCAAGAAGGCGGTCGTCCGCAACGCCATCCTCGACAAGAACGTCGTCGTCGCCGACGGCGCCAAGATCGGCGTCGACCGCCAGGCCGACCTCGACCGCGGCTTCACCATCTCCGACGGCGGGATCACCGTCGTCGGCAAGGGCGTCAAGGTCGAGAAGAGCTGACGCCGGCCCGCCCGCTGGTGGGCTGAGCTGGAACCCGCTGCGCGAGCTCGACCCCCGCTGCCTGAGCCTGTCGAAGGCCCTTCGACAGGCTCAGGGCGCGGGGACGGCTCAGGGCGCGGTGGGAGCGGGTGACAGCTCCGAGCGCGTCGGTCAGCGCTTGGCGGCGACCAGCAGCCCGTCGCCGACGGGCAGCAGGGTGGTGACGAGGTCCTCGTGGTCGCGGATCAGCTCCAGCGCCGCGCGGACCGACTCGGTCTCCTCGTCGTTCTGGGCCGGGTCGGCGGTCCGGTCGCCCAGCAGGGCGCCGTCGAGGGCGATGAGCCCGCCGTGGCGCAGCAGCCGGATGCCCTGTTCGACGTACTCGGGGTACTCCATCGGGTCGCCGTCGACGAAGACCAGGTCGTAGGCGCCGTCGCTGAGCCGCGGCAGCACGTTCAGTGCGTCACCGCTGATCAGCCGGAAGCGCTGGGTGGGGATGCCGACCGAGAGGAAGGCCTTGCGCGCGGCCTGCTGGTGCGCGGGCTCGGTGTCGACGCTGGTGAGGATGCCGTCGGGCTGCATGCCCGCGAACAGGGCCAGGCCCGAGACGCCGGCGCCCGTGCCGATCTCCACCACGGCGCGGGCCTGCACGGCGCGCGCGAGGAAGGTCAGCGTGGCGGCCGAGCCGCGGCCGACCGACGTGATGCCCAGCGGCACGGCGCTCTCGCGGGCGGCCGCCGCGGCCTCGGGCTCGGCCACGAAGTCCTCGGCGTAGGCCCAGGTCGCCGGCTTCGGGGCAGTCTTGGGGGAGGTCTTGCCTGACGCGGTCACGGGGGTCACCCTATCGACATCGCGCCGGTGCCCGGCCCCGCCGCCGGCCGGTCCTGACGAGGCGTCGCTCACCCTACGATGGCGCCATGAGCCATACCGTCGTCGCCGAGCTGGTGGCCGCCGTCATGAAGGTGGAGGTCGCCGTCGGCCAGCGGGTCACCGCTGAGGACCCGGTGGTCATCCTCGAGTCCATGAAGATGGAGATCCCGGTGCTCGCCGAGGTGGCCGGCACGGTGGCGGAGGTGGTCGTCGCGGCCGGCGACGTGGTCAACGACGGCGACCCGCTGGTCGTCATCACCCCCGACGGGCGCTGAGCGCCCTGCCGCTCACCGGGGACCGCTGACCCTAGGATGAGCCCCATGCCCACGCCGCCGTTCGGCCGTCTGCTGACCGCGATGGTGACGCCCTTCGCCGAGGACGGGGCGCTGGACCTGGACGCGGCCGCCGCGCTCGCGGTGCACCTGGTCGACGAGCAGGGCCACGACGGGCTGGTGCTGAGCGGTACGACGGGGGAGTCCCCGACCACCACCGACGCCGAGAAGGCCGCGCTGCTGCGCGTCGTCCTCGACGCCGTCGGCGACCGGGCCGCGGTGCTCACCGGCGTCGGGACCTTCTCCACCGCGCACACCCTCGAGCTGGCCCGGCAGGCCGCCGACGGCGGGGCGCACGGGCTGCTCGTCGTCACCCCCTACTACTCCCGGCCCCCGCAGGCGGGCGTGCTCGCGCACTTCCGCGCGGTCGCCGACGCCACCGACGTCCCGGTGATGGTCTACGACCACCCCGGCCGCGCCGCCCTGCCGCTGGCCCGCGACACCCTGCTCCGGCTGGCCGAGCACCCCCGCGTCGTCGCGGTCAAGGACGCCACCGGCGACCCCGTCGCCACCTCGGCGGTCATCGCGGCCACCGACCTCGCCTACTACTCCGGCGACGACCCGATGACCCTCCCGCTGCTCGCGGTCGGGGCCGTGGGCGTCGTCGGGACCTCGACCCACTTCAGCGGTCCGGGCACCAAGGCGATGGTCGAGGCCTACCTCGCCGGCGACGTCGCCGGGGCCCTCGCCCTGCACCGCCGGCTGCTGCCGATCTACACCGGCGTCTTCGCCACCCAGGGCGTCATCCTGGTCAAGGCGGGCCTGGCCCTGCGGGGCCGCCCGGTCGGCGGGGTGCGGGCACCCCTGGTGGACGCGACGGCTGAGGAGACCGCTGCGCTCGGCCGCGCGCTCGTGGCCGCCGGCCTCGCCTGAGCGGACCGCCCGAGCCCGGCGTCGGGGAACGTCCGGCGCCCCGCCGGCGTTCAAGCCCCGGGGAGGTGGGACAGGTGCACAGGTCGTTCACAGGCTTCGGCCAGCGCTCTGCCAGGAACGCTCGCCAGACTGAGGGCCCGACAGCTGGCCCCGGCGGCCAGGAGGAGGTCCTCTCCATGACGCAGTGGCCCGCGCCCGACCCGGGTCAGTGGCAGCCGCCCGTCGACGCGGCCCCCGCGGCCGACGCCGAGGAGCCCGTCTGGACGCCGCCCACCTGGGAGGAGGTCGTCCGCGACCACAGCGCCCGGGTCTACCGGCTGGCCTACCGCCTCACCGGCAACGCGCACGACGCCGAGGACCTGACCCAGGACGTCTTCGTCCGCGTCTTCCGCTCCCTGCACCGCTTCCAGCCCGGCACCTTCGAGGGCTGGCTGCACCGGATCACCACCAACCTCTTCCTCGACGGCGCGCGCCGTCGGCAGAAGATCCGCTTCGACGGCATGGCCGACGGCTCCGAGGAGCGGCTGCCCAGCAGCTGGCCCACCCCGTCGGAGCAGCTGGCCGACGCCGACCTCGACCACGACGTCGCCGCCGCGCTGGCCGCGCTGTCGCCGGAGTTCCGGGCCGCCGTCGTGCTCTGCGACATCGAGGGCCTCAGCTACGAGGAGATCAGCGAGGTCCTCGACATCAAGATCGGCACCGTCCGCAGCCGCATCCACCGCGGCCGCTCCCAGCTGCGGGCCGCCCTGGCCCACCGCCGCCCCCTCGGCGAGGGCCGCTACCGCGGCGTCGAGGTGGAGAGCGGGGAGGCCGGTCGGCTGCGCGCGGACCGCCGCGGGCGGGCCGAGCCGGAGCGGGTCGGGTGAGCCCACCGCCGTGCCGGCCCCTGGCCGGTGACCGCTCGGCGCTCGTCGACGGCTCGCTGCCGCCCGGGCGGCGCGAGCGGCTGCTCGTCCACCTCGTGCACTGCACCCCCTGCCGCGACGACGTCGCCGAGCTGCGCCGCGTCCGCGAGGCCCTGCGCGGGCCCGCTGCCACCGAGGCGCCCCGCGAGCTCGCCGAGCGGCTGCTGAGGATCGCCGGCGAGGAGGCCCGGACGCCGCTGCGGGGCCAGCCCTCCCGCCGCACGCGCCCGGGCTCCCGGACCAGCCGTCGTCGACGCCGGCTGCGGGCCACCGCCGCCGCGGTCGCCGTCGGCACCACCGTCGTCGGGGCCGGCGCCCTGGGCTGGGCCGCGGCGCCCGCGGCCGCCCTCAGCGCCGTCGCCGACCCCGGCGTCCGCGCCCGCGCCGAGCTGGGGGCCACCCTCGCGCAGCTGCCGCTGGTCGATCCCGCCGTCGGGGCCGTGGTCGCCGCCGACCCCGCCGACCTCGACGGACCCGCCCCCGCCGCCGGCCGGCAGCCCGCGCTCCTCGGGGAGCGCCCGCTCGACCCCGTCTCCGCCGTCGCGGCCCTGCGCCGGGCCCTCACCGCCGGCGGGCAGGTGGGCTACCGCGGCGTGCAGGACGTCCGCACCACCAGCGCCACCGGCACGCTGGGCGCGGCCGTCGCCGTCCGCTCGGTGCCCGGGCAGGGCAGCACCGCCGAGGTGCGCGACGCCCTCGGCGCCGTCGTGGCCACCAGCACCGTCCCGCCCCCGGGACCCGGCCGGATGCCCGACGAGGGCGCCGTCGAGCTGCTGTCGACCCACTTCCGGCTGGGCGGCTGGGCCGACGGGCAGGCCGCGGGCCGTGCGGCCGCCGTCGTCCAGGCCAGCCGCGCCGACGGCTCGGTCGCCGCGCGCTGGTGGGTCGACGACGCCACCGGCCTGCTGCTGGCCCAGCAGACCTTCGACGCCGACGGCACCCTGCGGCTGTCCGCCGGGTTCGCGGTGCTCGAGGTGGGCACGTCGGCGCTCGACCAGCCCGCGGCCCCGACGACCCCGGTGGCCGCCGTGACCACGGCGGGCACCGCTCTCACGCTCTCCAACGCCCCCGTGCTGTCGCGCGCCGGCTGGGCCTGCGACGAGCGGCTGGCGGGCCTGGCCCTGGTGCGGCTGCGCTCCGACGGCGCGGCCGAGCCCGGGGCCGTGCACCTGGTCTACAGCGACGGCGTCTCCACCCTCACCGTCCACGAGCAGCGCGGCCTGCTGGCCGCGGGACCCGAGGGCTCGTCCTGGGACACCGGCCTGGGGGCCTGGACCCGCTCCGGCCCGTCCGCCCTGGCCAGCTGGCAGTCCGGCGACCGGGTGTTCACCGTGACCACCGACGGACCGGGCGCCCTGCTGGCCGCCGCTGTCGCCTCGTTGCCCCACGAGGCCCCGCGGGAGCGCACTACGATGGAGCGCATCCGCGAGGGCTGGGGAACGCTGCTGGCCGACACGAAGGGCTAGGTCATTGGGCGAGAACACCCCGCCGGGCAGCGGTTCCGGCGGAGCCGGGCCCGACGACCACGCGGGCCCCGACGACCACCCCGGGCCCGCACCGGCTGACCAGTCCCACCACCAGCCGGGCGCCGGGTCGCCCGACGACCAGTACTGGGCGCCGTTCGGCCGCCCGCCCGAGGACGCCCCGCCGGCCCCGCAGGGCGCGCCCACCCCGGTGGCCGACCCGTACGCCGCCCCCTCGTCCGACCCGCACGCCGACACCGCCCCGCTGTCGGTGGGGGCGTGGAGCCAGCCCGAGCCCTGGACCCCGCGCGGTCCGGGCTTCGACGCCCAGCCGCCCGCGGCGCCGTCGTGGGCGCCGCCCACCGCCCCCTACCCGCCGCCCGCCGCACCCCCCGGCGCGGGCTGGGCCGGCGGGTCGTCGTTCCCGCCGCCGGGCGGCTCGACCGCCCTGACCCGGCCGCAGCCGCGCCGGAGCCGGCTGGGACCGGTCGTCGCGCTCGCCGCCGTCACCGCCCTGCTCGTCGGCGGTGCCGCGGGCTACGGCGGCTCGCTGCTCGCGGGCCGGACGGTGGCCGAGCCCGCACCCGCCACCAGCGCGCCGTCGCCCGCCGACCCGGGCACCAGCGGCAGCGCCAGCCCCCTGCCCAGCCCGCCGGCGCAGGCCGACACCGTCGAGGTGGCCAAGCGGGTGCTGCCCGGCACGGTGATGATCCAGACCGGCAGCTCGACGGGCTCGGGCTTCGTGCTCGACACCGCCGGCCGGATCATGACCAACAACCACGTCGTCGCGGGCGCCGCGGACGGCGACCGGATCCGCGTGGTCTTCTCCGACGGCCGCCGGCAGAACGCCACGCTGGTCGGCCGCAGCCCGTCCTACGACCTCGCCGTGATCAAGGTCCGCGGCTCCCAGGACCTCGACCCGCTGCCCTTCGGCGACTCCGAGGCGATCGAGGTGGGCCAGCCGGTGGTCGCCGTCGGCGCCCCGCTGGGCCTGCCGGGCACCGTCACCCAGGGCATCGTCAGCGCCCAGGACCGGCCCGTCGTCGTCAACGCGGGCTCCGACGCCGACGCCCCGACGGCCTACATCAACGCCATCCAGACCGACGCCCCGATCAACCCCGGCAACTCCGGCGGTCCGCTCGTCGACGCCGCGGGCCGGGTGATCGGGGTCAACTCCGCGATCCTCACCCTGGGCTCCGGCCAGGGGCAGACCGGGAACATCGGCCTCGGCTTCGCCATCCCCGTCGACCAGGCCCGCCAGATCGGCCAGCAGCTGGTCGAGAAGGGCAAGGCCAGCTACCCCGTCATCGGGGCCACGGTGGCCGACTCGACGTCCGGGGTCCGGCTGCAGTCCGTCGAGGACGGCGGCCCGGCCGACGACGCCGGCCTGCGCGAGGGCGACGTCATCACCCGGGTCGACGACCAGCGGGTCCGCACCATGGAGGAGCTGATCGTCACGATCCGCACCCGACGGCCCGGCCAGGCGGTCGCGCTGGACTACACTCGCGGCTCGGCCGACCGGTCGGCCAGGGTCACGCTGGGCAGCAAGGAGGGGTGAGCATGGTGCCGATGCTGCTCGACGTCAACGGGCCCGAGTTCCTGCTGCTGCTGGTCATCGCGATCGTGCTGTTCGGCCCCGAGCGGCTGCCCGACCTGGCCCGCAAGGCGGCCCGCGTCGTGCAGTACGTCCGCACCATCGCCGGCACCGCCCAGGAGCAGCTCACCAAGGAGCTGGGGCCGGGCTTCGAGGACGTCGACATGCGCGACCTCAACCCGAAGGCCTTCATCCAGAAGCACCTGCTGGACGACGTCGACCCGATCGTCGCCGACGTGAAGGCCGAGATCAAGGGTGTCTCCGCCACCGTCAGCGGCGAGCCCGACGACGTCGCCGACGCCATCAACGGCGTCAAGGGCGAGGAGCCCGTGCTGGCCGGGGCGGCGGCGGGCGCGTCCCGCGTGCTCACCCCGTTCGACCCCGACGCCACCTGAGCCCCCGCCGCCGGGCGGAGGCCCGGTGACCCGGGAGCGGGCTCAGCGCCCGGCGGGCGCCAGTCCCAGCTGACGGCCGAGCAGCCCGCGACCGCGGCGGTCCAGGCCGTCCGCCAGGGCGGCCAGCGCCTGGGCCGACGGCTGGGCAGGAGCGCTGGTGACGACCGGGGCGCCCTCGTCCCCGCCCGCCCGCAGCTGCGGGTCGAGGGGGACCCGGGCCAGCAGCGGGACGTCGTAGCCGAGCCGGGTGGTGAGCCCGTCGGCGGTGTCCTGGCCGCCGCCGCTGCCGAAGACCTCATGCCGCTGCTCCTCCCCGCAGTGCGGGCAGGTGACGGCGAGGTAGGACATGTTCTCCACCACGCCGATGACGCGCTGGTTCATCATCGAGGCCATCGTGCCGGCGCGCTCGGCCACCTCGGCCGCAGCGGCCTGCGGCGTCGTCACCACGAGCACCTCGGCGTTGGGCAGCTTCTGGCCCAGCGAGATGGCCACGTCACCGGTGCCGGGCGGCAGGTCCAGCAGCAGGTAGTCCAGGTCGCCCCAGTAGACGTCGGCGAGCATCTGGGTCAGCGCGCGGTCGAGGATCGGCCCGCGCCAGGCGATCACCTGGTCGCGACGCGGCTTGAGCATGCCGATCGACATCACCTTGAGCCCGTTGCTGGGCACCGGCAGGATCATGTCCTCGACCGAGGTGGGGCGCGCGTCGGCGATGCCGAGCATGGCCGGCACCGAGTGGCCGTAGATGTCGGCGTCCAGCAGGCCGACCTTGCGCCCGGCCGCGGCCAGGGCCAGCGCCAGGTTGACGGTGACCGAGGACTTGCCGACGCCGCCCTTGCCCGAGGCGACGGCGATCACCTTGGTCAGCGAGCCCGGCTGGGCGAAGGGGATGTCGCGGTCGGTCTGGCCGCCCTTGAGCTGCTCGCGGAGCGCGACGCGCTGCTCGTCGCTCATCACGCCGAGGTCGACCCGGACGCCGGTGACGCCCTCGACGGCCGAGACCGCGGCGGTCACCTCGCGGCGCAGGGTGTCCTTCATCGGGCAGCCGGACACCGTGAGCAGCACCTCGACGCGGACCTGCCCGGTGGCGTCGACCTCGACGGCGGCGACCATCCCGAGCTCGGTGATCGGCTTCTTGATCTCGGGGTCGTCGACGCGGGTCAGGGCCTCGCGGACGGGGGGCAGCAGGGGGTGGTCGAGGACAGGCGTCGGGGCGTCGAGCATGCCCCCCAGCCTAGGCGAGCCTCCTCAGCGCTCCCGCCGGTCCGCACCGCTGGGACTGCTGAGCCGGCCGGCGGTGCCGTCGCGCCCGTCGCGGCTGTCGTCGGCGGCCGCGTCCAGCTCGGCGAGCATGGTCCGCAGCTCCGAGCGCAGCTCGGAGCGGACGTAGTCGCGCGTCGCCAGCTCGCCGACGGAGTTGCGCAGGCTGGCGATCTCCCGGGCCAGGAAGTCCATGTCGGCCCGGCTCTGCGCCGCCTGCTCCCGGTCGGCGTCCAGGCCCACCCGGTCGCGAGCCTCCTGCCGGTTCTGGGCCAGCAGGATCAGCGGCGCGGCGTAGGAGGCCTGCAGCGACAGCACGAGGGTCAAGAAGATGAAGGGGTAGTCGTCGAAGCGCGGCCGGTCGGGGCCGGCCGGGATGTTCCACAGCACCCAGACGATGACGATCACCGACATCCAGGCCAGGAACCGGGCGGTGCCCATGAAGCGGGCGAACCCCTCGGCGAACTGGCCGAAGGTGTCCCGGTCCAGGTTCATCTTGGGCAGCTCCAGGCGGCGCCGCGCGCCCGGGGTGTTGAGCCGCTGCGAGGCGCGGTCAGCCCTGGCCACGGGTCACCCCTCCGGGGCCGGTGCTCAGCGTGGACTGCGAGTCCAGCTGGGTGCCGCGCCAGTCCTGCGGCAGCACGTGGTCGAGCACGTCGTCGACCGTGACCGCGCCGATCAGCCGGTGCTCGGCGTCGATCACCGGGGCGTTGACGAGGTTGTAGGTCGCGAAGTAGCGGCTGACGGCGTGCAGGTTGGCGCCGGCCGTCAGCGGCTCCAGGTCGCTGTCCACCAGGGCCGAGACCAGGGTCGAGGGAGGTTCCCGCAGCAGCCGCTGGAAGTGCACCGGGCCGACGAAGCGGCCGGTGGGGGTCTCCAGCGGGGAGCGGCAGACGTAGACCATGCAGGCCAGGGCGGGGGTGAGCTCGGCGTCGCGGACCCGGGCCAGTGCCTCGGCGACCGTGGCGTCCGGCGGCAGCACGACGGGGTCGGGCGTCATCATCCCGCCGGCGGTGAACTCGGCGTAGTTGAGCAGCCGGCGGACGTCCTTGGCGTCCTCGGGCTCCATCCGCGCGAGCAGCACCTCGGCCAGCTCGGGGGCCAGCTCGGCGATGAGGTCCGCGGCGTCGTCGCGGTCCATCTCCTCCAGCACGTCGGCGGCCCGGTCGGTGTCCAGCTCGGTGATCAGCGCCACCTGCTCGTCCTCGGGCAGCTCCTCGAGGGCGTCGGCCAGCCGGCTGTCGTCGAGCGCGGAGGCGATCTCGGTGCGCCGCTCGGGGGACATGTCGTGCAGCTCGCGGGCCACGTCGGCCGGCTTCATGTCCTCCATCTGCGCGATCAGCTGCTCCGTGCCCTGGGCGTGCTCCACCCGCAGCATCTCGACCTCGGACCAGTCGACGATCGCCGTGTGCCCGCGGCGGGCGAAGCGGGAGGCCTTGACGACCTCGCGCAGGGCGACCTCCGACAGCACCCAGTCGTGGCTGCGCGCGGGCCGCATGGCGACGTCGAAGATGACGGCGGGGCCGGGCTGGTCGAGACGGCTGACGGTGAGGTCGAAGAGGTCGTCGATGACGAGCATCTCCGACTCCCGGCGCTCGAACCGGCGGGTGTTGACCGGGCCGGTGATGACCACCTGGACGGCGTCCACCCGGGTGATCCAGGCCATCGGCACGAAGATCCGGTGCTTGGCGAAGGACTCGACGACCAGCCCCTTCACCCGCGGTGCGCGGCCGGCGGCGCGGCGCTGGATGACGACGTCGCGCACCTTCCCGACCTGGTCGCCGCCGCCGTCGAGCACCGGCAGACCCCGGATGCGGGAGATGAAGACCGAGGTCGCGCTGGAGGGTGCCACGGGTCGATTATCAACCCGCGGCGCGTCCCCGCCGGCCGTGACCGGGCCCGCGCGGCGACCGGTGCGGGCTCAGGGCCGCCGGTGCGGGTCGACGTGCACCTTGGGACCCGGCCCGGCCCCGGCCGGCCGCTCGCCGGCCAGCACCGCGGCCACGCCGTCCAGGCCCACCACCGCCGCCACCAGCGGGTCGGGCACCACCTCACCGGCGGTGTACCAGGCGATGGCCCCCTCGAGCCCGGAGGAGGCGCCGAGCAGGGCGCTCACCTGCAGGTCCTTGTAGACCAGGGCGCGGGTGTCGAGCGCGCTGGGCGTGGCCGACAGCCCGATGAGGACGACGCGCCCGGCGGGCTCGGCCAGCCGGACCGCCGCGGCGGGGCTGCCCGCGCCCGTGCTGGCGTCGACGACGGCCGCGAAGGCGGAGTCCTCGGTGAGGTCGTCGGGGTCGACGCCCTCGGCCCCGAACCGGGCGGCCAGCGCCAGCGCCTCGGGACGGGGGTCGGCCACCACGACGCGGGCGCCGTGCACGACGGCGAAGGCGGCGGTGAGCAGGCCGATCGTCCCGGCCCCCAGGACGAGGACGCGCTCGCCGCCCTGCAGCGCCGCCGCGCGCACGGCCCGCAGGGCGTTGCCGCCGGGCTCCACCAGCGCGCCCGCCGCCGGGCTCAGCTGCTCGGGGATGGCGTGCAGGGCCGAGGCGGGCAGGGCCAGCCGCTCGGCCAGCGCCCCCGGCTGGTCGCCGCGGACGCCGATCTCGGTCCGGTCGGCGCAGACGTGGTGGCGCCCGGACCGGCAGCGGGCGCAGCGCCCGCAGCCCAGCATGGTGTCGCCGACGACGCGGCGGCCGAGCCACGCGCGGTCGACGCCGGCGCCCAGCGCGCGCACGCGGCCGCACCACTCGTGGCCGGGCCGGATCGGGTAGCGGGTGGCGCCCTCGGCGATGTAGCCCAGGCTGCCGTGGAACAGCTCGACGTCGGTGCCGCAGACGCCGGCCCGCTCCACCTCGACGACGACCTCGCCGCCGTGCGCGCGGGGGCCGGGCACCTCGCCCACCTCGGCCCGGCCGGGGGCGGTCATCAGCAGGGCCCGCATGCGCAGATCCTAGGGCCGAACTAGGGTGCCAGGATGCGCAGCGACGCCTGGTACGCCGAGTCGGGCGGGAACGTCCGCGACGCCTACATCCACCGGGCCTGGATGCGCCGCGGCACGCCCGCCGACTCCTTCGACGGCCGCCCGCACATCGCCATCGCCAACACCGCCTCCGACCTCACGCCCTGCAACGCGCACCTCGACGAGGTGGCCACCGCCGTCAAGGCCGGGGTGTGGGCCGCCGGCGGGGTGCCGCACAACCTGCCGGTGATGTCGCTGGGGGAGACGCTGGTCCGCCCGACGGCCATGCTCTGGCGCAACCTCGCGGCGATGGCCATCGAGGAGATGCTGCGCGCCAACCCCGTCGACGGCGTCGTGCTGCTCGGCGGCTGCGACAAGACCATCCCGGCCCTGCTGATGGCCGCCGCCTCGGTGGACCTGCCCGCCGTCGTCGTCCCCGGCGGGCCGATGCTCACCGGGACGTTCCGCGGCCAGCCGCTGGGCTGCGGCACCGACGTCTGGCGGCTGTCGGAGGAGGTCCGGGCGGGCACCCTGAGCGCCCAGGAGTTCACGGCGTCGGAGTCGTCGATGATCCGCAGCAAGGGCCACTGCAACACCATGGGCACAGCCTCGACGATGGCCTGCCTGGCCGAGGCGCTGGGCATGACGCTGCCCGGGTTCGCCGGCACCCCGGCCGCCGACGCGCGACTGCTCGCGCTGTCCCACGAGACGGGCCGGCTGGCCGTCGACCTCGTCCACCGCGACCACCGGCCCAGCGCCGTGCTCACCGCCGAGGCCTTCCACAACGCGGTCGTCACCCTGGCCGCCGTCGGCGGCTCCACCAACGGCGTCGTCCACCTGCTGGCCCTGGCCGGACGGCTGGGCGTGCCGCTGGACCTCGACGACTTCGACCGGATCGGCCACGAGGTCCCGCTCCTGGTCGACCTGCAGCCGTCGGGCCGGCACCTGATGGACGACTTCTACCGGGCCGGCGGTCTGCGGGCCGCGCTCGCGGAGGTCGCCGACCTGATGGCGCCCGGGGCGGTCACGGTGACGGGGGAGCGGTTCGTCGACACCCTGGCCGACCAGCCGGTGTGGGACCCCGACGTCATCGCGCCGCGGGACGCGCCGGTCGTCGCGGCCGCCGGGATCGCGGTGCTGCGCGGCAACCTCGCGCCCGACGGGGCGATCATCAAGCCCGCCGCCGCTTCGCCCGGGCTGCTGGTGCACCGTGGTCCGGCGCTGGTCTTCGACAGCATCGAGGACGCCCACGCGCGGCTGGAGGACCCCGAGCTGGACGTCACCCCGGACACGGTGCTGGTGCTGCGCGGCTGCGGCCCGCGCGGCTACCCGGGGATGCCCGAGGTCGGCAACCTGCCCATCCCGCGGCGGCTGGTGGAGCTGGGCGTGCGCGACATGGTGCGGATCAGCGACGCCCGGATGAGCGGGACGGCCTACGGGACCGTCGTGCTGCACGTCGCCCCGGAGTCGGCCGCCGGCGGGCCGCTGTCCCGGCTGCGGACCGGTGACGTCGTCGCCCTCGACGTGCCCGGCCGCACCCTCGACGCGGAGGTGGACCCCGAGGTCTGGGCCGCGCGGGAGCCGTCGCCCGCGTCGACCGCCGCCCACGCGCGCCCGGTCCGGGGCTGGGAGCGCCTCTACGTCGACCACGTGCTGCAGGCTGACCGCGGGGCCGACCTCGACTTCCTCGTCGGCCGGAGCGGATCGGAGGTGAGCCGTGAGTCGCACTGATGTGCCGTCGGGACGGCTGCGCTACAAGGACCTGTGCGTCGACGCGGTCGACGCCGAGCGGATGAGCCGGTTCTGGGCCAGCGCCCTGGGCCTGGCCGCCGAGCGGCGCGGCGACAACGCGCTGCTGGTCGACGACGTGCCCGAGCACACGCTCTGGGTGAACCGGGTGCCCGAGCCGGTGACGGTGAAGCAGCGGGTGCACCTGGACCTGCACGCCCGGGCGGTCGACGACCTCGTCGGGCTGGGCGCCCGGGTGCTGGACGGCGACAGCTTCCCCTGGACGTTGATGGCCGACCCGGAGGGCGGGGAGCTGTGCGCCTTCGTCCGCGAGCCCGACCGGCTGCCGCGCTACCGGCTCTACGAGCTGGCCGTCGACAGCCCGGACGCCGAGCGCAGCGCCCGCTGGTGGGCCGGGCTGTTCGGCGTCGGCGTCGAGCACCCGAGCGACGGCGGTGACTTCTGCTGGCTCGAGGGGGTGCCCGGGATGCCGTGGGAGATGGTGTTCCAGGACGTGCCCGAGCCCAAGACGGTGAAGAACCGGATCCACTGGGACGTCTGGGGCCGGACCGAGGACGCGCTGGCGGCCGGCGCGACGCTGCTGCGGGCGGCCGACGACGACATCCGCTGGGACGTGCTGGCCGACCCCGACGGCAACGAGTTCTGCGTCTTCGACGTCCGCTGATCCCGGGGCCCGCCCGCCGGTCGTCGACCGGGTTAGGGTGAGCGCGCTCGGGGCCGACCACAGGAGCACCCGTGCGCCCCAGCAGCCCGTCCACCCCCCGCCCTCGACCTCCGGCCCGGGCCCTCGCGGCGCTCGTGGCCGCGAGCGCCGGTCTCGCCCTGGCCGCCGGCACGGCGGTCCCGGCCGCCGCCGCCCCGGCCGACCCCGGTCTGGCGAGGAAGCTGGCCTCGGTGATGGCCGACTCCCGCGTGCAGCGCGCCGACAGCGCGACCGTGGTGCTCGACGCCGGCAGCGGTGCCACCCTCTACGACCGCGGCGGCGGCCGGGCGCTGGTGCCCGCGTCCAACACCAAGTCGCTGACGGCGGCTGCGGCGATGGACGTGCTGGGTCCGTCCTACCGGTTCAAGACGGAGGTGTTCCGCCGCGGGACGGTCGTCCGCGGGGCCGTCCAGGGCCGGCTCTACCTCAAGGGCTACGGCGACCCGACCACGCGGGAGTCCGACTACCGCTCCCTGGCGCGCCAGGTGCGCGCGGCCGGGATCACCCGGGTGACCGGTCGGCTGGCCGTCGACGCCAGCTACTTCGACACCCAGCGCTACAACCCCGGGTGGTCGACGGGCTACGCCGACGACTACTACGCGGCCGAGATCTCGGCCCTGACGGTCGCCCCGAACGCCGACCTCGACTCCGGCACCGTGCTGGTCCACTACGCCCCGGGCGAGCGCGGCGCCGGGGCGAAGATCACGACGACGCCCGCCGCGGCCGCCCGGCACCTGAGGATCGTCAACCGGACCACCACGGGTCCGTCGTCCAGCTCCAGCACCGTCGCGGTGCGGCGCAGCCACGGCTCGGGGACGATCACGGTGTCCGGCCGGGTGCCGCTGGGCCGCGCCCGGGCCAGCACCCTCGTCACGGTGCACCGGCCCGACCTCTACGCCGCCGCCGTCTTCCGGGCCGAGCTGGCGAAGGCCGGGGTGGTCGTCGAGGGCGGCACGGTGGTGGTGGCCACGCCGGCCAGCCAGCGGACCCGGCTGGCCCGCGACACCTCGATGCCGCTGGCGGAGCTGCTGGTGCCGTTCCTCAAGCTGAGCAACAACATGCACGCCGAGGCCCTGACCAAGGCGATGGGCGCCCGGTCCGGGAAGCCCGGCAGCTGGTCGACCGGGCTCGCGGCGACGAGGCGCTACCTGAAGGGCCTCGGGGTGCCGATGGGCGGGGTCTCCCTCACCGACGGCTCGGGCCTGACCCGGCGCAACACCGTCACCGCCCGGGCGCTCGCCCGCACCCTCCTGGAGGTGCGCCGCGAGCCCTGGTTCGCCGCCTTCGACCGGGCGCTGCCGGTGGCCGGGGACAGCCGCCGGATGGTGGGCGGCACGCTCCGCTCGCGGATGACCGGCACCCGCGCCGCCGGCAACGCGCACGCCAAGACCGGGACCCTGACCGGGGTCACCGCCCTCAGCGGCTACGTCACCGGGCGCGACGGGCGGCGCTACGTCTTCGCGATGATCAGCAACCACGCGGGCACCTCGCCCCGGCCGGTCGAGGACCGGCTGGTGACGACGCTCGCCGGCTGGCGCCGCTGAGCCCGGCGGCCCGGCGGTCCATGGCCGCTCGTCCAGCCGGGCCGCCCGGCCCGTCCTCCCGCCGGGCGGTCCTGCAGCGGGGGGCCGGGACGGGACCGCTAGATTTGGGGGTGCAGCCGCAGCGACCCCGAGGGGGGCGCCCCCTCAGTCCCGGAAGATCCTGGTGAGCCCATGAGCATCCCGCAGTCCCGCACCATCGGCTCGATCTTCGAGCTCCAGTTCCCGCAGTCGGTCGGCATCTACTCCAGCTACGCCGACGCCCAGAAGGCGGTGGACTACCTGGCCGACGAGAAGTTCGAGGTGCAGAACCTCGCCATCGTCGGCACCGACCTCAAGTCCGTCGAGCGCGTCCTGGGCCGCCGCACCTGGAGCACCGTGCTGCTGGGCGGGGTCCAGTCCGGCGTCTCCACCGGTCTGCTGGTCGCCCTCGTGCTGCTGATCTTCGTGCCGGGGGTGCAGAGCTTCCTCTTGCTGCTGCTGTCCTCGCTGGCCATCGGCATCGTGCTGGGCATGGGCTTCGCCGCGATCGGCTACGGCATGTCCCGCGGACGCCGCGACTTCACCTCGGTCACCCAGACCGTGGCCACCAAGTACGAGGTGCTCTGCGAGCACAAGGTCGCCGCCCGCGCGCGCGAGATGCTGCAGCAGCAGCCCGGCGCCCGCGCCGCCGCGTTCGAGTAGCCGGGGGCCGGGTCCGACGTCAGCAGGACGTCGGACCAGCTCCCGCGTCCGCGTCGTCGATGAGCCACGCGCCCCCGACGAGCCTCATCCGGTAGCGCATCGACCAGTCCGAGCAGGTCTGGCCGCGGAAGCCGTCCGCGGCGTCCTGCCGCGTGCGGAGGTCGACGCGGGCGTCGGCGGTGCGGCCGTCCCGGTCCACGCGGCGCACCACCAGCTGCGTCCAGTACGAGGACGAGAGCCCGTCGGACCACCCCTCCACCCCGTCGAAGCGGGCCTGCAGCCGCGGGGTGAAGAGCGACCACGCCGCGTCGTAGAAGCCCTGGTTGATGCTGTCGCCGTGCAGGTACAGGGCGAGCGCGATGTCGTCCGCGTCGTCGGCCTCGGAGTCGACCCCCACGTCGAGATCGAAGTCCGCCGCCACGGGGGCGTCGTCGTCGGCCGAGCACGCGGTCGTCCTGGTACCCCGCTCGTCGGACCACTCCTCGACGCGGTCGTGGACCACGTCGGAGGGCACGAGGAAGTTGTTCCCCTGCGCCGGGACCGGCTCGTTCGGGTCACCGCTCCAGTTGCTGTTCCCCGAGACGAGCCCCACGACCACGCCCTCGCGGTCGACGGCCGGGCCCCCGCTGTTGCCGCCGTTGACGGCGGCGTCGGTCGTGACGACGTGGTCGACGGTGAACCCGTCCTCGCCCTCGTACCGCACGCGGGTGTCCCCGCTGCTCACCGCTCCGCGGCTGAGCCGGACGTCGTCGACGCCGAAGGGGTAGCCCAGCACGCCCACGTCGACGCCCAGGTCGGGTCGGGCCGCCGCGACGGTGAACCGGTGCCCCGCGAGGGGACGGCGGAGCCGGAGCAGGGCCGTGTCAGCGCTGAGGTCCAGGTCCACGACCTCGCCGCGCACCACGCCGGCCTCGGAGGTGACGGAGACCGAGGAGGCCCCGCGGGCCACGTGCGCGGCGGTGACGACCAGGTCGTCGTCGACGAGGAACCCCGACCCGGTCCAGCTCCCGTCACAGCCGACGACCTGCAGCCGGACGACGCCGCTGCGCACCTCGGCCGCGACGGCCGACCAGTCCCGGGCGGTGGCCGTCGACGGAGCCGACGGCGAGGGCGGCGCGGAGGCCGCGGCCGGCGTGCCCAGGGCCGGCGGCGGCGGGGACGCGCTGCTCCCGCCGGGGGCGACCACGTTGATCGTGCAGCCGCTGACGGCGACCACCGCCAGGGCGGTGGCCGTGACCACCGCGGTTCTCGGCACCCGCACAGGACCTCCCCGGGAACGGCTGGGACGGCACCGGTCGTGCGGTGCCGCAGCCGAACCTAGACCGCCTCGGGACGATCCGCAGCCCGACCCGGACATCTCGCGGCCGACGGGCGGGCCCGGGTGGACGGATCGACCTGTGACGGAGCACGGTGTCCCCGTGAGCACGCGTCGTCGAGTGTCCTCGGGCGGGCCGTGGGAGGACGCGGTCGGCTACTCGCGCGCCGTCCGGGTGGGCGACCTCGTCGTCGTCGCCGGGACGACGGCGGCCGCCGAGGGCGGGGGAGCGGTGGGCGGGGACGACCCGGCCGCCCAGACCCGGGAGGCGCTGCGCCGCGTCGCCGCCGCCCTGGAGCAGCTCGGCGCCTCGCTGGCCGACGTCGTCCGGACCCGGATGTACGTCACCGACATCAGCCGCTGGGCCGAGGTCGGCCGCGTGCACGGCGAGGTCTTCGCCGACGTCCGACCGGCCGCCACGATGGTCGAGGTGTCCCGGCTGATCGACCCGGCCCTGCTCGTCGAGGTCGAGGTGGACGCCGTCGTCCCTCCCGCCGCCCCGCCGGCCTGAGCCGGCCGGCTGGCCGCGACGAACCGCTGAGAGGTCGCAGCCGTCGAACCGCTCCCCGGGCGACCCGTCAGCGGTTCCCGGGTCTCGCCGGGGGCGGCGCAGCCTGGGCCCGGCGTGACCTGGTCTGGTTGGGGAGCCGGTGGCACGATCGCCACGTGCCCCTGACCTCCCTGCGGACCCTCGGCCGCTCCGGCCTGCCCGTCAGCCCCCTCACCTTCGGCGCGATGACCCTGGGCAACGACGCCTGGGGCTCCGACGACGACGCCTCGGCCCGGATCCTGCACGCCTACCTCGACGCCGGGGGCAACGCGGTCGACACCGCCGACGTCTACGCCGGCGGCCGCAGCGAGGAGCTGCTGGGCCGGCTGCTTGCCGAGCGGGGCCTCCGCGACCGCGTGGTGCTGGCCACCAAGTACGGGTTCCGCTCCGACGGCTCCAACCCGCTGGCGGGCGGCTCGGGCCGTAAGAACCTGGTCCGCGCGGTCGAGGGGTCGCTGCGCCGGCTGGGCACCGACTACGTCGACCTGTACTGGCTGCACGTCTGGGACGGGGTGACGCCGGCCGAGGAGGTGCTGCAGGCCTTCGCCGACCTCGTCCGGGCGGGCACCATCCGCTACTACGGCCTCTCCGACTTGCCGGCCTGGTTCGCCACCCGCGTCGCCACGCTGGCCCAGGCCCACGGGCTGCCCGCCCCGGTCGCGCTGCAGGTCGAGTACTCGTTGGTGGAGCGCACCGTCGAGCGCGAGCACGTCCCCGCCGCCCGTGCGCTGGGGATGGGCGTGGTGCCCTGGAGCCCGCTGGCCGGTGGCTTCCTGGCCGGCAAGTACGCCCGCGACGCGCCCCGGCGCCCGGCCGACGGCCGCCTCGGCGGCGCCAACCCGTTCGGCGACTCCAAGTTCACCGACCGCAACTTCGACGTCCTCGACGAGGTGCGGGCGGTCGCCGAGGAGGTCGGCGCCACGCCCGGCCAGGTCGCCCTGGCCTGGCTGACCCGTCGGCCCGGCGTCGGCACGGTGCTGGTCGGTGCGCGCACCGAGGAGCAGCTGGCCGCGAACGTCGCCGCGCTGGAGGTGGGGCTGAGCGCGGAGCAGACCCGCCGGCTGGACGCGGTGAGCGCGCCCGAGCCGGCGTTCCCCTACCCGCTGCTGGAGGACGAGCTGCGCCAGGCCGCCGTCACCGGCGCCCCCGTCGCCGGGTGGGAGGGCTGATGCGGCTCCTCGTGCTGGGCGGCGGCGGGTTCCTCGGCTACCACGCGGTGGCCGAGGCGGTCGCGGCCGGCCACGACGTCACCGTGCTGAGCCGCTCCGGCACGGCGCCGGTGGACGGCGTCGAGGTGCTGACCGGTGACCGGCAGGGCGACCTGTCGGCCCTGCGCGGGCGGGAGTGGGACGGCGTCTTCGACACCTTCAACGACACCGCGCCCGGTGCCCCGGCCATCCGCACCACCGCCCGGCTGCTGTCCGGGGCCGTCGGCGGCTACGCCTACGTCTCGGGGATGAGCGTCTACGCCCCGGGCGGCCCCGCCGTCCCCGACGAGGACGCACCCGTCCGGGAGGACGGCGTCGAGCCCGCCACCGACCGGCTGCAGGAGCGCTCGCTGGCCAAGCTGGCGGGGGAGGCGGCGGTGACCGAGGAGTTCGACGGCGTCGCCCTGTTCCCGCGCGTCGGGATCATGGTGGGCCCGCGCTCCACCCGCTTCACCTACTGGCCGCTGCGGCTGGCGGCGGCCCGCGACGGCCGGCTGCCGCGCCGGGTGCTGGTGCCCGGCGACCCCGCCCGGCCGGTGCAGTTCTCCGACGCCCGCGACATCGCCCGCTGGAGCACCGCGATGCTCGCCGCCGGGCGCGGCGGCACCTTCAACACCGTCGGCCCGGGCCGGTCCGAGAGCCTGGCCGAGGTCCTCGACGCCTGCCTGCTGGCCGTCGGCGCCACGGCCGACGACGTCGAGCTGGTGGTCGTCCCGCACGAGAAGCTGCTCCGCGGCCAGCTGATCGACGTCGACGAGGAGGACCGGCCGCTCTGGTACCCCGAGGACCAGATCTGCCAGGACGCCGTCGACTCCGGCCGCGCTGCGGCGGCCGGGCTGGTCTTCCGGCCGACCGTCGAGACGGCGTCCGCGACCTGGCGCTGGGCCGAGGACGCGGGCTCCACCGAGGCGGCCGACTTCGTCGAGCGCGAGCAGGGGATCCTGCGCGCCTGGCGCCGCTGACCCCGGCGCCGCCGGTCCGGGCTCAGGCCCGGTCGGACCAGACGCCGGCCATCCAGGCCTGCACGTCGTCGGCGGTCCGGGGCAGCGCGGCCGAGAGGTTCTCGTTGCCGTCGGCGGTGATCAGGATGTCGTCCTCGATCCGGACGCCGATGCCGCGCAGCTCCTCGGGCACCAGCTCGTCGTCGCCCTTGAAGTAGAGGCCCGGCTCGACCGTCAGCACCATGCCCGGCTCCAGCGTGCCCTGCCGGTAGCGCTCGTTGCGGGCCTGCGCGCAGTCGTGGACGTCGATGCCCAGGTGGTGCGACGTGCCGTGCACCATCCAGCGGCGGTGCTGCCCGCCGTCCTCGGCGAGGGACTCCTCGGCGGTGACCGGCAGCAGCCCCCAGGCCTCCAGGTGCCGGGCGATGACGGCGACGGAGGCCTTGTGCACGTCGGAGAAGGTCGCGCCCGGCTGCGCCGCCGCGATCCCGGCCTCCTGCGCCTCCAGCACCGCCTCGTAGACGCGGCGCTGGGCGGGGGAGAAGGTGCCCGAGACGGGCAGGGTGCGGGTGACGTCGGCGGTGTAGAGGCTGTCCAGCTCGACGCCCGCGTCCAGCAGCAGCAGGTCCTGGGGTCGCAGGTCGCCGTCGTTGCGGATCCAGTGCAGCGTGCAGGCGTGCTCGCCGGAGGCGGCGATGGTGTCGTAGCCGACGGCGTTGCCGACGTGGCGCGCGTGCAGGCCGAAGACGCCCTCCACCCAGCGCTCGCCGCGGCCCCGGCGGACCGCCTCGGGCAGGTCGGCGACGACGGCGGCGAACCCGTCCGCGGTCTGCCGGCAGGCCTCCCGCATCTGCTCGACCTCGAAGGCGTCCTTGGTCAGCCGCAGCTCGCTGAGCGCCACGACGAGCTCGGTGTCGGCGGCCTCGACCGCCTCGGCGGCCTCAGCGTCGAGGTCGGCCCGGATCTCGGCGAGGACCTCGGCCAGCGCGCCGTCGGCCACCCCGCTGACCACCCGCACGCCGGTGGCGCCGGCGTCCTTGCGGAGCCGGTCGGGCAGCTCCTCGACGGGGGCGCAGGTGATGCCGCAGAGGGCGGCCATCTCCTCCAGGGAGGGCCGCTTGCCCACCCACATCTCGCCGTAGCGGGCGTCGGAGTAGAACTCGGCCGAGTCCCGGGGGGCGCGGGGCTTGAAGTAGAGCGTCGCCTCGTGGCCGTCGTCGGTCGGCTCCAGCACCAGCACGGCGTCGGGCTCGCGGTCGGTGCCCAGGCCGGTCAGGTGCGCGAAGGCCGAGTGCGGCCGGTAGCGGAAGTCGGTGTCGTTGGAGCGCACCTTCAGCCCGCCGGCCGGCACCACCAGGCGCTCACCGGGGAACAAGGCGCTGACGGCCTCGCGACGGGCGCGGGCCGGGCCGGCGGCGGGCAGCGGCTGCGGCAGCACCGGGTCGTGCGGGGTCCAGCCCTGGGCGATGAACTCCTGGAAGGCCGCGGAGAACGGGGTCTGGCGGTTGGGCAGGGCGGGCTGGCGGTCGCTCATGCCGTCATCATCGCACCCGCCCCGGAGCCGGACCGGGTCGCCGGCACCGGGCCGGCGGTCCCTAGGGTGGGCGGATGCAGGACGCGCGCACGGTGCTCGACGACCCCGGACTGGCCGGCCGGCTGACCCTCCTGGGGCTGCGCCCCGAGGACGTCGCCGACGCCCTCGCCAGCGCGGCCGACGTCGGCCGGGACCCGGCGGCAATCGCCGAGGTCGACCGGCTCGCCGACGCCCTGCGCGGGGTCCTCGGGCGCTTCCCGGGCGAGCCGGACCGCGACCCGTTCCCCGGCTACGACGGCGACGCCGACGCCCACGGCGTCGGGGTGCTGGCCCTGTGGGCCGTCGTCGTCACCACGCCCGACCTGCTGGCCTACCACCGCGGGCGCGGGGTCCCCGACGACGTCAGCGCGGACACCGTCCGCGAGGTCGGCCAGCAGGTGCACGTGCACCGGCTCACCTTCGGGGGCTTCGGGGTGCACACCTACGGCTGGCTGGCGCACACCTGGAGCGGCTCGCTCTACTGGCTGGGCCGGCTGCAGTTCAACCTGGAGCTGCTGGAGGAGGGGCGGGTCTGCTCGACCCACATCCCGCGCTCGGGCCCGCTGGACCCCGACGCCGTCGACCGCTCCTTCGCCGCGGCGGCCCGGTTCTTCCCGACCCACTTCCCGGACCGCCCCGTCGAGGACTTCTGGTGCCGCAGCTGGCTGCTCGACCCGGCGCTGGCCGCCGCCCTCGACCCGGCGTCGAACATGGCCCGTTTCCAGGCGCGGTGGCGCCTGTACGGTGAGCCCATGCCCGGGGACGACGACGCGCTGTTCTTCTGCTTCGCCCGCCGCGGGGAGGTGGACCGCAGCGCGCTCCCGCGCGAGACGAGCCTGCAGCGCGCGATCCTCGACCGCTGGGCCGACGGCGGCCACTGGTCGGTCCGGGACGGCCGCCTGCCGCTGGCGGGAGCGCTCCGGTGACCGAGCTGTACGTCGTCCGGCACGGCGAGACCGAGTGGAGCGCCAACGGGCGGCACACCTCCGTCACGGACCTGCCGCTCACCGAGCGCGGCGAGCAGCAGGCGAGGGCGCTGGTGGGTCACCTCGAGCCCCGGGACTTCCAGCTGGTCCTCAGCAGCCCGCGCCGGCGGGCGCGGGACACCGCCGAGCTCGCCGGCTTCACCGGCGCGCACGCACCGCAGCTGGACGAGGACCTCGCGGAGTGGGCCTACGGCGACTACGAGGGCCGGACCAGCGCCGAGATCCACGAGGACGTCCCGGGCTGGACCATCTGGAGCCACCCCACCCCGGGCGGGGAGAGCGCCGACCAGGTGGCGGAGCGGCTGGACCGCGTCGTCCGGCGGGTCCGCGACTCCGGCGTCGAGCGGGCCATCTGCTTCGCCCACGGGCACAGCCTGCGGGCGCTGGCGATGCGCTGGCTCGGCTTCGACCTCACCCTGGGGGTGCACTTCCCGCTCGACACCAGCACCGTGTCGGTGCTGGGCGAGGAGAAGGGTCAGCCCGCGCTCGAGCGCTGGAACGCCCGGCCCTGAGACAGCCGCGCCCCGCCCCGCACTGCGGGACGGGGCGGACCGGGCGGTGCTCCTCAGTCGTAGGAGACGGCGTCCAGGCGGCGGCGGGCCGACAGGAACAGCACCAGCGCCAGCGTGCTCGCGCCGAGGATGACGCCGGCCATCGGCACCGGGGTGCCGTTGGCGAGCGCACCGACCAGCGGGGCGATGGCGCCGCCGATCATGAACTGCGCCGAGCCCAGCAGGGCGGCGGCGCTGCCGGCGGCCTCGCCGTGCCGGTTGAGGGCGATGGCGGGGGCGTTCGGGAAGGCCAGGCCGGCCGCGGAGACCACGAAGAACAGCGGGACCATGAAGCCGATGAAGCCGCCGACGCCCGTCGCGGTGGTGATGACGAGCGCCACCGCTCCCAGCGTCGAGATCGTCACCGAGGCCAGCAGCACCCGCACGGGGCTGTAGCGCTTGACCAGCAGCGGGTTGACCTGGGTCATCACCACCAGGCCGAGGGCGTTGGCGCTGAAGGCCACGCCGAACTCGGCCGGGGAGAGTCCGTAGAGCTCCTGGAGGATGAACGGGGCGCCCGAGATGTAGGCGAACAGCGTGGCGAACATGAGCCCGGAGACGAGCACCATGACGACGAACAGCCGGTCGCCGAAGAGGCCGCGGTAGGCCCGCAGCGAGCCGCGGACGTTGCCGGGCTGGCGGCGGACGACGGGCAGCGTCTCCGGCAGCGCCAGCAGGGCCAGCACGAACAGGCCGACGGCCACGACGGCGAGCACGACGAAGATGCCGCGCCAAGAGGTGAAGGCCAGCAGCGCGCTGCCGATGGAGGGCGCGAGGATCGGCGCGACGCCGACGACGAGCATCAGCCGCGACAGCAGCTGGGCGGCCTTGATGCCGCTGAACAGGTCGCGGACGACGGCCATCGAGACCACGGCGACGGCCGCGCCGGCCAGGCCCTGCAGGGTCCGGGTGACGGCGAGCAGCTCGATGGAGGGTGCCAGGGCGCAGAGCACGGACATCAGCCCGTGCGCGGCGAGCCCGACGAGCAGCGGCTTGCGCCGGCCGACGGCGTCGGACAGCGGGCCGACCAGCAGCTGGCCCAGCCCGAGGCCGAGCAGCAGACCGGTGATCGTGAGCTGGGCCTGGGAGTCGGTCGCGCCCATCTCGGCGCTCAGCGCCGGCAGGGCCGGCAGGTAGGCGTCGATGGTCAGCGGCCCGATGGCGCTGAGGGCGCCCAGCACCAGCACCAGCTGGAGGTAGCGACGGCCCACGTACCGGGTGCCGGGTGAGGCGGCGGTGGTGTCGGTGGTGGTCTGCGGTTCGGCGAGCGAGGTCATGCGGGAGTCCTTCGGTCGAGCTCGGGAGCTCCTCTGACGGCGCACGACGGTGTGACCACGAGAGCGGGACGGCCCCTCCCGCGCAGCGCACGGGCAGGACCTGACGGGGTGAACTCCACCACGTCCGGATTTGTTCCGCGCGCCGGCACCCGGATCCTCGACGTCCTCCCGCCCCGCCGGCCGGCCGGACGTAGGCTGTGCGCCCAGCGGCGCCCGAGCGGGTGCCGCGCACGGAGGGAGCACGCCATCAGAGCCGACCAGGGGGACCAGCAGCGCCTGCTCGACCTGCAGGGGGTCGACACCGCCCTCGCCCAGCTGGCGCACCGTCGCCGCACGCTGCCCGAGCACGCCGAGATCGCCCGGCTGGAGGACGCCCGCCGCCGGCTGGCCTCCGACCTCGTCGGCGCCGACACCGCCGTCTCCGACCTGCAGCGCGAGCAGGACCGCTCCGAGAACGAGCTGGAGCCGGTGCGCGAGCGGCTCACCCGCAACCAGCACCGGATCGCCGACGGCACGGTGGCGGACCCCAAGGCGCTCAGCTCGCTGATCGAGGAGGTCTCCCACCTCGAGCGGCGGATCGTGACCCTCGAGGACGCGGAGCTGGCCGTGATGGAGCAGCTGGAGACCGCGACCGAGGACCGGGAGCGGCTGCGCCGCGAGGCCGCCGAGATCGACGCCCAGCTGGCGACGCTGGAGGCCAAGCGCACGACGCAGCTGCGCGAGCTGGCCGAGCAGGCCGCCGAGCGGCAGCGCGTCCGCGACGAGATCGCCGGCGTGATCCCGCCGGCCCTGCTGACGCTCTACGACAAGATCGGCGCCAGCCACTCCGGCGTGGGCGCCGCCGAGCTCCGCCGCCGCCGCTGCACCGGTTGCCAGCTCGACATCAACGCCGCCGACCTGCGGGGCTTCACCGCCGCCCCGGCCGACGAGGTGCTGCGCTGCGAGGAGTGCGGCCGCATCCTCGTCCGGACGTCCGAGTCCGGCCTCTGACGCTCCCCGGGACCACCGTGGCCCGACCCCGTCGACCACCGCGGCCTCAGCCCTCGACCATCGCGGCCTGAGCCTGTCGAAGGCCCTCCCGAGGGGACCGGTGCGGGGACCGGTCCTTGTAGGGTCGGGCCATGCCTGCCCGCAAGGTCGACCTGCCCGGCGTGCTGCCCCCCGACCTGGCGGCTGGCCTCGCCCGGATCCGGGCCGAGCTGGAGGTCCCGGAGGAGTTCCCGCCCGACGTGCTGGCCGCCGCGGAGGCCTCCGTGGCCGCAGCGTCGCTCCCCGACCTGGACCGCACCGACCTCGAGCTGGTCACCATCGACCCGCCGGGGGCGCGCGACCTCGACCAGGCCCTGCACATCGCCCGGCAGGGTGACGGGTTCGTCGTCTCCTACGCGATCGCCGACGTCGCCGCCTTCGTCACCGCCGGCGACCCGGTCGACCGCGAGGCGCACCGGCGGGGCATGACCTTCTACGCGCCCGACCGGCGCGTCCCCCTGCACCCGCCGGCCCTCAGCGAGGGCGCGGCCAGCCTGCTGCCCGACCAGGTGCGGCCGGCGCTGCTGTGGACGCTGACGCTCGACGCGCACGGCCGGATGACCGACGCCGAGGTGGTGCGGGCCCGCGTCCGCAGCCGGGAGCAGCTGGACTACGGCCAGGCCCAGGCCGAGGTCGACGGCGGCAGCCCGCGCGGCTCCCTCGCCCTGCTGGCCGAGGTGGGGCGCTGGCGAGAGCAGCGCGAGCGCGAGCGCGGCGGGGTGAGCCTGCCGCTGCCCGAGCAGGAGGTCGTCCCCGCTGACGACGGCTGGCGGCTGGAGTTCCGCGCCCCGCTGCCCGTGGAGGGCTGGAACGCCCAGATCTCGCTGCTGACCGGGATGGCGGCGGCGCACCTGATGCTCTACGCCCAGGTCGGGATCGTCCGCAGCATGCCGCCGGCCGACGCCGGCGCGCTGCGCACCCTGCGGGCCACCGCGAAGGCGCTCCGGATCAGCTGGCCGGCCGAGCTCGACTACCCGGAGTTCGTCCGCAGCCTCGACCCGGCCCTGCCGGCCCACGCGGCGATGCTCAACGCCTGCACGATGCTCTTCCGCGGCGCCGGCTACCAGGCCTTCGACGGCGAGGTGCCGCTGGACGCCGAGCACTCCGCGCTGGCCACCGACTACGCCCACTGCACCGCGCCGCTGCGCCGCCTGGTGGACCGTTACGTCGGCGAGGTCTGCCTGGCGCTCTGCGCCGGGACGCCGGTGCCGGCCTGGGTGCGCGAGGCGCTGCCCGCGCTGCCGGCGGAGATGGCCGCGGCGGACCGGCGGGCGAAGAAGTACGAGCGGTCGGTGGTGGACCTCGTCGAGGTGGTGCTGCTGGCCCCGCGGGTCGGCGAGCTCTTCCCCGCCACCGTGGTCGACGTCGACGAGCAGCGACGGCACGGCACCGTCGTCGTGGCCGACCCCGCGGTGGAGGCCCGGGTCCGCGGGGAGGGGTTGCCGCTGGGGCAGGAGATCCAGGTCCGCCTGGTCTCCGCCGACCTCGCGAGCGGCGCCGTCGTCTTCGAGCGCGTCGGCTAGTCCTCCTCACCCGCCGGGTGCGTCACCGGCCCGGGAGAAAGCGCAGCCCCCGTCCAGGAGGACGGGGGCTGCAGGCTGTCCCTCCCCAGGAACGCCAGGTCGTCGGCCCGTCCTCGGCGCCGGGCCGGGTGCGACCGGGGCGGCGGGACGGGTGGGGCGGGGCGAGAGAAAGCTCGGGGGTTCATTCCCTCGCCCCGCTGAGAAGAACTCTAGGCAGCACGAACGGCTGGTTCAAGCAACCCGGTTGTCCACTCTCGGACATGTCCAATACTGGACACGACGAGCGCCGTCGGAGGGCGCGTTGGCCGGTCCTGAGGGCGTTGGGGGGTCTCCGCGCCCCGTCGGTGCTCCCGCGCCCGGTACCCGGGGCGCGGCCGTCCGGACGGGGCGCGGGGCGCGGCAGCGGGCGCGTCGGCTCGCGGACGCGTCGGGGGGAGGGGAGCGGGATCGCTCCCGGGGGTCAGGCCAGCTGCTCGAGGAGGGTCCGGGCCTGGGCGCGGGTGATCCGGTGCCCGTCGTCGCTGAGGATGACCAGCGTGACCCGGGCGCCGCTGCGCCGGCCGACCTCGGTCCACTGCCCGTCGTCGGGGTAGGTGCGGCGGTCGACGAGGCCGGGCAGGTCCGCTTCCAGCGTCGTCCGGACGGGCTCGTCGAGATCCTGGCAGGCCCCGACCTGCGCGGTGTAGCGCTGCCAGTAGGCGGTGGCGGCGGCCTCGTCGGCGAAGTCGAGCGCCACACCCACGCCGGGCGCGCCGCCGTCGTCGACGTAGCTCCCCTCCAGCGCCGCGACCGGGTCGGGGTAGTCGTCACGGGTGACGTCGGCGCAGCCGAGGGTGATGACGTCCTGGGCCGCGTAGCGCGGGTCGCGGGCGCGCACCCAGGTGCCGTTGCCCTCGAAGCCCTCCTCGGCCCCGCCCTCCCGGACGACCGTCCGCCAGCCGGCGGGCACCGGCAGCGCGTCGGCGTCCAGGTCGCCGGCGCGGGACGGCGCCGGGCCCGTGGGTGCCGGGGGCGGCGGCAGGGTGTTGGTGGTGGTCGGCTCGGGGTCCGCGGTCTCCGACGGCGCGGGCGACGCGGTGGCCGCGCCGGGGGTGGCGGGCCCGGGCGACGGGGTCGGACCCGACGGCGGACCCGCGGACGGCGCCGGGGTGCAGCCGGTCAGCAGCACGACGGCCAGGGCCGCGAGCGCCAGCCGGCGCCGGCGGGTCACGGGCGCGGGCTCATCGCCGGTACTCGAAGTGCTGGTAGTCCCGTCCCGGGTTCCACAGCCCGCCCCAGAAGAACCCGTCCTTCTTCAGCTGCTTCGTCACCGGCGACGAGGCGCCCAGCATGCCGAAGCGCAGCGGGGACCGGTCGATGTAGCTCTTCCCGTTGCTGGGCCACCACTTCCCCTTCGAGTCGCGGTAGGGGTTCTGCACCGGCGTGATGTCGATGGCCGTGCCGTAGGAGTGCGGGGACTGGGCGTAGGGGTTGCCCACCACCTTGCGGCAGTTGAAGCCGCTCGTGTTGTTGGCCGCCATCTGCTTCGGGTCGTTGCCGCCGTAGACGTTCGGGTTGTCCATCTTGGCGAGGGGGAAGCGCGCGTCCAGCCCGTCGCCGAAGGCCCGCCTGATCTCGGGCACCAGGTCGGTCCGGATGATGAGGACGCCGCGGTGCATCGTCTTGTCGCGGCCGTAGTAGTTCATCGTGATGGTGCTCAGCTTCGACCGGCCGACGGGGCAGCCCTTGCGCCAGGTCTTCGCGACCTCGGCCGCCGTCGTCCTGGTGACGACGGCGTTGAGCACGGCGACTCGGGTCAGGGTGCGGCTGCCGCTGACGTCCCAGCGGTCCCGGTTCGGGGCGTGGGTGGTGGCGCGCAGCGTGTACCGGGCGAGCGTGCCGACGCGGTGCCCGAAGGCCACCCGGAACTTCCCGGCGGCGTTGGTCGTCGCGGTGGCCTGGTGCCGCCAGCGCGAGCCGACCTTCACGTCGAGGTGGACCTCGACGCCGGCCCGGGCCGGGACGATCGACCCGGTCAGCGCGGGCTTCTTCAGCGCGTCGACCCGGGCGGCCGGCTCGTCCAGTGACGTGGTGGCGTCGGCGACCTCGACGGTGACGGCGGCGCTGGCCAGCTCGTCGCCGCTGCCGGGCGCCCCACCGGTGGTGGCCACGAAGACGAAGCGACCCATCGAGGTGACGGGCAGCCGGGCCGAGAACGCGTCGTCCACCAGGGACGCGGCGGCCACCTGGGTCCAGGTCTTCCCTGCGGCGGCGCGGCGGTGGACGGTGATCGTCGTGCCGGCGGCCAGCCCGGTGGCGTTGCCGGAGAAGGCGTAGCGGCCGATGTCCTGGTAGAAGCGACCCGCGACCGGGCTCCCGCTGGAGGTGACGCGCAGGGTCAGCGCGCGGGCTCCCGCCGCGGCCCGCTGCGCCGGCGCGCGGCCGGCGGTGGTCGGGGTGGTGGCCGACGGCGTCGACGTGGCCGAGGGGGTGCTGCTCGGGGTCGGCCCGGCCGGCTCGGCCGTCGTGCCGGGGCTCGGCACGGGCGTGGGGGCTGCCTCCGGGGTGGCGGTCGCCCCGGCCGTCGCGGCGGGATCCGGGGTGGCGGCCGGGCTCGCCGCGGGCGCGGGGGAGGGGGTCTCGGCGAAGGCCGCCGCCGGGGCGACGGCGAGCAGCCCGACGAGGGCGGTGGCGAGCAGCGCGGAGCGCGGCCGGCCGGGAGGGGGCTGCAGTCGCATGGGGGAAGCCTTCGCTAGCGGGACCCGAGTCCGAGGATCGTAACCCGGGCGCTCCGCGGGCGGTGGCCGCCGCGGGACCCCGGCCCGGGCTCCCGCCGGCCGGCCTAGGTCTGCTCGGCCGGGCACCACCAGGTGGTGCGGCCGCCGACCGTGGCCCGCTCCATGGCGGTGCCGCAGCGCGGGCAGTGCCGGCCCGCGCCCCGGAAGGGGATGACCTCGCCGGTGTGCACGCCGCCGTGCGCGATGGCGGCCTTCGTCGCGGTGTGCAGCGCCTCGTGCAGTCGCTCGAGCTCGCCGTCGGTGAGCTCGTCGACCGGGCGGCGGGGCGACAGCCGGGCCTGCCACAGCGTCTCGTCGGCCAGCAGGTTGCCCACGCCGGCGACGACGGACTGGTCGAGCAGCCGGGCCTTGAGCGGGGACCGGCCGCGGCGGACACGGGCGGCCAGCTCCTCGGCCCCCACGGTCTCGGCGTCCGGGCCGAGCGCGCTGGTGTCCGGGTCGAGCCGGACCCGGCCGAGCCGGCGCTTGTCGAACAGCCGCAGCGTCCCGCCGTCCTCGAAGGTCAGCGTGAACCGGTCCCAGACCGCCTTGCGGTCGGGCTCTTCACCGCCCTGGCCGTACCGGCCGCCCAGCCAGTCGCCGCCCTCGGTCAGCGTGCCGTCGGGCCCGGTGACCAGGATCCGCCCGCTCATCCCCAGGTGCAGGCCCAGCACCGGCCCCGGGGTCCGCGAGCGCCCCGTCCCCGGGGTCCGCGAGCGCCCCGTCCCCGAGGTCTCGCACCACAGGGACTTGCCGCGCCGGAAGGCGCCGGTCAGGGAGCGGCCGAGCAGGGCGGTCCGGATCTCACCGGGGGCGTGCGGCCGGCACTCGTAGGTGTCGGTGTCGTCCACCTCGGCGATCCGGCGGTGCAGGGCCGCCCGCTCGACGGTGGCGCGGGCACTCTCGACCTCGGGCAGCTCGGGCACGGCGGACAGTGTGCCCGGTGCGACCAAGGCGCGGTCGGGGGTCTGGCTAGGGTCGGGGCATGGCCGCCGAGGGACCGCTCGTGGTGACCGCCGACCTCATGGTCGACGCCGAGGAGCTGCGCTGGCGGTTCTCGCGCGCCTCCGGACCGGGCGGGCAGGGCGTCAACACGACCGACAGCCGGGTCGAGCTGTCCTGGACGCCCGAGGGCTCGGCGTCGGTGGGCCGGCTGCCGCCGGCGCTGCAGGAGCGGCTGACGGCGCGCCTCGCCGGCCGCCTCGTCCAGGGCGCCCTGGTCGTCGTCGCCTCGGAGCACCGCGCCCAGCTGCGCAACCGGGAGGCCGCCCGCGACCGGCTCGCGGCGCAGCTGCGGCACGCTCTGGCGCCCCCGCCCCCGCGGCGCCGGGCGACCCGGCCCACCCGCGGCTCCGTCGAGCGGCGGCTGCAGGGCAAGCGGGTCCGCTCCGGCGTCAAGGCCGGGCGACGGCGGGGGCGTGACGCCGGCTGGTCATGATCAGCGCGCCGGGCGCCGGTCGGCGACCATGATCATCGGCGGCCGGCGGGGTGCTGACGGCGGGTAGGGTGCTCGTCGTGTCCCGGTGCTGCCCGTGACCGCGCCCAAGCTCGGTCACCCCGCGAGCATCCGGGACGTGGCCCGGATCGCCGGTGTCTCGCGGCAGACCGTCTCCCGGGTGATCAACGACCACCCGAGCCTGCGGCCCGAGACCCGCGACCGCGTGCAGGCCGTCATCGACGAGCTCAACTACCGGCCCAACCCCATCGCCCGCGCGCTGGGCGGCAGCCGCTCCCGCACCTTCGGCGTGATCGCCTCCCAGCGCACGCAGTGGGGGCCGTCCGCGGCGATCCAGGGGGTCGAGCGCGCCGCGCGGGACGCCGGCTACCTCGTCAACACCACGAACCTGGCCTCGACCGAGCCGCAGGTGATCCGCGAGGCCCTGGCTCTGCAGGTCGAGCACAAGGTCGAGGGGCTGGTGATCATCGCCCCGCAGACCCGCACGCTCAACCAGATCGACGAGCTGGCCCTGGACATCCCCTACGTCCTGCTGCACTCCCGCGCCCAGGGCGACGAGCACGAGCTGTTCGTGGACCAGCTGGCCGGGGCGCGGGCCGCCACCCGGCACCTCGTGCGGCTCGGGCACCGCGACATCTTCCACCTGGCCGGACCGCAGGAGTGGATCGAGGCGGAGGCCCGGATGCAGGGCTTCCTGGCCGAGATGGTCGACGCCGACCTGCCCGTCCGGCCGCCCGTGCTGGGGGACTGGACGCCCGACTTCGGCTACCACGCCGGTCGCGAGCTGGCCCGCTTCCGCGACTTCACCGCGGTGTTCACGGCCAACGACCAGATGGCGCTCGGGCTCGTGCACGCCTTCCGCGACGCCGGGCTCGACGTGCCCCGCGACGTCAGCGTCGTCGGCTTCGACGACATGCCCGAGGCCGCGCACTTCTGGCCGCCGCTGACCACCGTGCGGCAGGACTTCGAGGAGCTCGGCCGGCGCTGCGTCGCGCGGCTGCTCGGCGGCAGCGAGGGGGAGGAGCCGGCCCCGCTGGAACCGCAGCTGGTCGTCCGCGGTTCGACGGCCCCGCCGGCCCGCTGAGCATCGTTATGTGAGCGATACTCAGCGTTTCCTCAAGGAGGCGCGCCCGGTTGAGTCCCTGTGCTTAGATGTGACCGGTCACAAACGTAGGGAACCTTCCCCTGACGACGACGGAGTCGGACAGATGCCAGTAGTCCGCGCGGTCACCGCGCCCTCTGCTGCTCGCCCGATCCCGGCGCCGGTGACCACCCCGTCCGCGACGTCCGTGCCCCAGGTCGGTCCTCGACCTCCTGCCGCACGTGCCCGCTCCCGCTCGCTCCGCTCCGCCATGCCCGTGGGTGCCGGCAGCAACAACCGAAAGGATCCTTCGTGATCAACAGACGCCGAATGCTCGCCGGCCTCGCGGCGACCGCCGCCCTGACCCTCAGCCTCTCCGCCTGCGGCGGCGGCCGGGCCGGCGCCGGTGGCGACACCTCCGCCGAGCCGGGCTCCAACGCCGGCGCCCTGATCGGCGTGGCCATGCCCACCAAGACCTCCGAGCGCTGGATCGACGACGGCAACAACGTCAAGGCCAAGCTGGAGTCCCTGGGCTATAAGGTCGACCTGCAGTACGCCAACGACAAGGTCCCCGACCAGCAGCAGCAGATCGAGTCGATGCTGAACAACGGCGCCAAGGCGCTGATCGTGGCCTCGATCGACGGCACCGCGCTCACCACGCAGCTGGCCGACGCCGGTACCGACGGCGTCAAGGTCATCGCCTACGACCGCCTGATCAACGGCTCGCCGAACGTCGACTACTACGTCACCTTCGACAACGAGAAGGTCGGCATCCAGCAGGGCACCTCGCTGCTCACCGGCCTCGGCATCCTCGACGCCGACGGCAAGGAGACCGGCGAGAAGGGCCCGTTCAACGTCGAGCTCTTCGCCGGCAGCCCGGACGACAACAACGCCACCTTCTTCTACAACGGTGCGATGAGCGTCCTGCAGCCCTACATCGACAACGGCACCCTCGTCGTCCCGTCGAAGCAGACCGAGTTCCAGCAGGTCGCCACCCAGCAGTGGAAGCTCGACACCGCGCAGGCCCGGATGGAGACCATCCTCAACGGCTTCTACTCCGGCAAGGACCTCGACGGCGTGCTGTCGCCCTACGACGGCATCTCGCGCGGCATCCTGAACGCCACTAAGTCGGCGGGCATCGACAACCCGATCGTGACCGGCCAGGACGCCGAGAAGCCCTCGGACAAGCTGATCCTCGACGGCGTGCAGTACTCGACGATCTTCAAGGACACCCGCAAGCTCGGTGACACGGCCGCCACGATGGTCGACGCGGTGCTGAACGGGAAGACCCCGGAGACCAACGACAACGAGACCTACAACAACAAGGTCAAGGTCGTCCCGGCCTACCTGCACGAGTCCGTGATCATCACCAAGGACAACCTCACCAAGGAGGTCGTCGACTCCGGCTACTACACCCAGGCCGAGGTCGAGAAGGGCGAGTGAGCCCTGCCCGGTCCGCGGACCGGGCGACCGGCTCCTGAGCCGACCAACGCGTCCTGAGCCTGTCCCGCCCCGCGGGGCAGGCTCAGGGCGTGAGGCGGGTCCGACCCGCACCACCGAAGCAGCACACGAGGAAGAGCATGGCTGACCACATCCTTGAGATGGTGAACATCACGAAGACGTTCCCCGGCGTGAAGGCGCTGCAGGACGTCAACCTGACCGTCGAGCGCGGTGAGGTGCACGCGATCTGCGGCGAGAACGGTGCCGGCAAGTCGACGCTGATGAAGGTGCTGTCGGGGGTCTACCCGCACGGCACCTACGAGGGCGAGATCGTCCTCGACGGGCAGCCGGCGTCCTTCTCCGGCATCCGCGACTCCGAGCGCTCGGGCGTCGTGATCATCCACCAGGAGCTGGCGCTCAGCCCGTTCCTGTCGATCGCGGAGAACATCTTCCTCGGCAACGAGCAGGCCAAGCGCGGCGTCATCGACTGGAACGCCACGAACCTGGAGGCGGCCCGGCTGCTCGCGCGGGTGGGGCTGGCCGAGAACCCGATCACCAAGATCACCGACATCGGCGTGGGCAAGCAGCAGCTGGTGGAGATCGCCAAGGCGCTGTCCAAGGACGTCCGCCTGCTCATCCTCGACGAGCCGACCGCGGCCCTGAACGACGAGGACTCCGCGCACCTGCTGGACCTGCTGCGGGGCCTGCGCGAGCACGGCATCACCTGCATCATCATCAGCCACAAGCTGAACGAGATCAAAGCCATCGCCGACCGGGTGACCGTGATCCGCGACGGCCGCACGATCGAGACGCTCGATCTCGACGCCGACGACATCTCCGAGGAGCGGATCATCCGCGGGATGGTCGGCCGCGACCTGCAGAGCCGCTACCCCGACCGCACCCCGGACATCGGCGAGGAGGTGCTGCGGATCGAGGACTGGACCGTGCAGCACCCGCTCGAGCACTCCCGCACCGTGGTGGACCACGCGAACCTCTACGTCCGCGCCGGCGAGGTCGTCGGCATCGCGGGCCTGATGGGCGCCGGCCGGACCGAGCTCGCGATGAGCGTGTTCGGCCGCTCCTACGGCCACAACATCACCGGCAACCTGTACAAGAACGGCCGGCAGATCCAGCTCAAGACGGTGCGCGACGCGATCAAGAACGGGATCGCCTACGCCACCGAGGACCGCAAGCGGTACGGGCTGAACCTGATCGACGACATCAAGCGCAACATCTCCGGCGCCGCGCTGGAGAAGCTGGCCAAGACCGGCTGGGTGGACGCGAACCGCGAGCAGGTCGTCGCCAACGACTACCGCAAGAGCATGCGGATCAAGGCGCCCAACGTCGGCGTGCTGACCGGGAAGCTCTCGGGCGGCAACCAGCAGAAGGTCGTGCTGAGCAAGTGGATGTTCACCGACCCCGACGTGCTGATCCTCGACGAGCCCACCCGGGGCATCGACGTCGGGGCGAAGTACGAGATCTACACGATCATCAACTCCCTGGCCGCGCAGGGGAAGGCGATCATCGTCATCTCCTCCGAGCTGCCGGAGCTGATGGGCATCTGCGACCGCATCTACGCCCTGGCCGCCGGACGCATCACCGGTGAGGTCGAGGTGGCGGGCGCGCGGGCCGAGGACCTGATGCACTACATGACCATGGACAAGGACGGATCCCGATGAGCTCGACCACCCAGACCGCGACGGACCCGTCGCCGGTCATCCCGCCGCCGCGCGAGCAGTCCTCGGGCGGGGTGCTCTCCTTCCTCGCCGGACGGCTGCGCCAGATCGGCATCTTCATCGCGCTGATCGCGATCGTGATCCTGTTCCAGATCCTGACCGGCGGCACGTTGCTGACCCCGCGCAACGTCACCAGCATCATCAACCAGAACGCCTACGTGCTGATCCTGGCCATCGGCATGGTCATGATCATCATCGCCGGCCACATCGACCTCTCGGTGGGCTCGGTGGTGGCCTTCGTCGGCGCCATGAGCGGCATCTTCATCGTCCAGTGGGGCATGCCCGTCTGGGCCGGCGTCCTGCTGGGCCTGGTCGTGGGCGGCCTGATCGGCGCCTGGCAGGGGTTCTGGGTCGCCTACGTCGGCATCCCGGCGTTCATCGTCACCCTGGCCGGCATGCTGACCTTCCGCGGCCTCACCCAGATGGTGCTGCAGAACGTCCCGATCACGCCGTTCCCGGACTCCTACGTGGCCATCGGCTCGGGCTTCCTGCCCCAGCCCAGCGCGACGTCGACGTTCGAGATCCTCACCGTCATCCTCGGCGTGGCCGCGACCGCCGGCCTGCTGCTCAGCCAGTTCCGCGAGCGCGCCAAGCGGGTGAAGATGGGCCTGGAGGACGAGCCGCGCTCGTGGTTCCTGGTCAAGGCCGGCTTCACCGCCGTCTTCATCCTGGCCATCACCTTCACCCTGGCCAGCTACCGCGGCACCCCGATCGTGCTCGTCATCCTGGCGGCGCTCGTGCTGCTCTACTCGACGGTGATGAACCGCTTCGTGTTCGGCCGCCACGTCTACGCCCGCGGCGGCAACCTGCACGCGGCCCAGCTGTCCGGCATCGACACCAAGCGCGTCGACTTCTGGCTGTTCGTCAACATGGGCGTGCTGGCCGCCATCGCCGGCATCGCCTTCACCGCCCGCAGCAACTCGGCCCTCCCGGGTGCGGGCACCGGCTTCGAGCTGGACGCCATCGCGGCCGTCTTCATCGGCGGCGCGGCCGTCACAGGCGGCATCGGCACCGTGACCGGAGCCATGATCGGCGGTCTGATCATGGGCGTGCTGAACAACGGCATGTCGCTGCTGGGCCTCGGCAGCGAGGTGCAGTCCTTCATCAAGGGCTTCGTGCTGCTGCTGGCCGTCGCCTTCGACATCTTCAACAAGCGCCGCGCGGCGAACGCCTCGAAGTAGGCCTAGCCGCACGACGCAGCAGCGCCCTCCCCGCCTCGGCGGGGAGGGCGCTGTCGCGTCTCAGGCCGGTCGCGTCCCCTCGACGCAGAGCTGGGTGGCCACCTCGGCCGGGTGCATCCGGTGCTCCAGCCCCCTCAGGTCCGGGTGGGCGCTGTCGCCGGCGACGCAGCGCTCGACCGCGAACCCGGCGGCCCGCATCTCCGCGGCCAGCGCGGCGTGGTCGTAGCAGAAGCCGCGGTAGTGCTCGGCGCCGACGTAGACCTCCGACAGCAGCTGGACGGGGTGGCTGAGCACGTTCCCGAGCTCGGCGTTGCGGGCCATCCCCTGCCGGGCGAGCTCGCCGTTCTCGAGGTAGCTGCGGGCGCTGGCCTCGACGTCGGGCGTCGCGAGCCGGAGGACCCCGCCGGGCGCGAGCGCGGTGAAGGCCTCCCGCAGCAGCGCCCGGCCCTGCTCCAGGGTCAGGTGCTCGATGACGTTGTCGGCGAAGACGAGGTCGACGCTGCCGGGTGCCACCGGCCAGGGCCGGATGGCGTCGAGGTGCGCGGCGCAGCGCCAGCTGATGTCGGTGTCGACCCACCCGGGCAGGGCGCGCCGGCCGGCGCCGACGTTGACGCGCACCACCCCCTCGGCGCGGGCGCGGGCGATCTCGGACTGGAAGTGGTGTCGTCGGCGGCTCAGCAGGGCGGCGTCGTAGACCCGCCCCCGTGATCCCCCGAGGACACGCCGGATGAGCGAACGTGTCATGTCCCGCACGACAGGGACCGCGGCGGTCAGCCGTCGACCGGACGGCGAGGTCGGGCCGGGCCGAGCGGAGAGCCGCCGCACGTAAGTGCGACGGAGAGGGGACGAGCCGGTCGGTAAGCCGGATTCTGTCCCGGCCACGAGGGCCGGGGGCGACCATCCATCTGCGACCGCTGTCGCCAGCGGCCTGGTGCGACCTACCCGGAGACTCGGGCGAGCAGCCCTCGGGCGTCTCCGCAGGCACGCGAGCGTGCCCTTCTTGGTCTTGCTCCCGGTGGGGTTTGCCGAGCCGCCCCAGTCACCTGGGGCGCTGGTGGTCTCTTACACCGCCGTTTCACCCTTACCCGCACGTCGCCGCGCGGGCGGTCTGTTCTCTGTGGCACTGTCCCGCGGGTCACCCCGGGTGGGCGTTACCCACCACCGTGCTCTGTGGAGTCCGGACTTTCCTCGACACCGTCGCCGGTGCCGCGGCCGCCTGACCGACTCGTCCGCCGGACACTCTAACCGAGTTGTCCGCGGTGGTCGCCCCAGCGACCGGGGGCGCGGACCGGTCAGGGGAGGGTGAGGACCTCGGCGCCGGTCTCGGTGACCACGAGGCTGTGCTCGAACTGCGCGCACCGGCTGCCGTCGGCCGTGAGCACGGTCCAGCCGTCGTCCCACATCGACCACTCGGCGGTGCCGAGGGTGAGCATCGGCTCGATGGTGAAGGTCATCCCGGGGCGCATCACCGTGGCGTGCCGGGGGTCGTCGTGGTGGGGGATGACCAGGCCCGAGTGGAAGGCGGTGTGCACGCCGTGGCCGGTGTAGTCGCGGACGACGCCGTACCCGAACCGCTTGGCGTAGCTCTCGACGACGCGGCCGAGGACGTTGACCGCCCGACCCGGTCGGACGGCGGCGACGGCGCGGCGCAGCGCCTCCTCGGTGCGCTCGGCCAGCAGCCGGGAGGCCTCGTCGAGCTCGCCGCAGCCGAAGGTGACGCAGCTGTCGCCGTGCACGCCGTCGACGAAGGCGGTCACGTCGATCTTCACCAGGTCGCCGTCCTCCAGCGGCCGGGCGTCCGGGATGCCGTGGCAGATCACCTCGTTCACCGACGTGCAGGAGGACTTCGGGTAGCCGCGGTAGCCCAGCGTCGAGGGGTAGGCGTGGTGGTCGAGCAGGTACTCGTGGGCGACGCGGTCCAGCTCGTCGGTGGTGACGCCGGGGGCGATGGCGTCGCCGGCCGCCCGGATGGCGCCCGCCGCGACGCGGCCGGCCACCCGCATCCGCTCGACGGTCTCGGCGGACTGGACGTCCGGGCCCTCGTAGGGGCGGGGAGCGGGGCGGCCGACGTACTCGGGACGGGGGATCGAGCGGGGCACCGGGCGGGGCGGGGAGACGGGTGCGGGCAGGACGGGGCTCACGCCCGCCAGGCTAGTTGTACGGTCAGGGCATGGCTGATGGCGAGTGGTGGTACGACCTCAAGACCCGGTCGGCGGTGCAGGACACGAAGGCCGGCAAGATCGCCGACCGGCTCGGCCCCTACGCCTCCCGCGAGGAGGCGGAGCAGGCGCTGGACAGGGTGGCCGAGCGCAACGAGGCGTTCGACGAGGACCCGCGCTGGAAGGACGACTGACCGCTCTGGGCGCGGACAATCTGGAACGGTTCCAGACAAGGGTGCTACGGTCGGGTCATGACCACCTCCGCTGCCGCCGCGCCCTGGGGCGAGCAGCTCAAGGCCGCTGACCTCCGCGTCACCCGGCCCCGGCTCGCCGTCCTCGAGGTCCTGGACGCGACGCCCCACATCACCGCGGACGAGGTCACCGAGCGCGTCCGCGCCCGGCTCGGCGCGGTGTCCACCCAGGCGGTGTACGACACCCTCAACACGCTGACCCGCCGCGGCGTGCTCCGCCGGTTCGAGCCCGCGGGCTCGGCCATGCGGTTCGAGACCGCCGCCGGCGACAACCACCACCACCTCGTCTGCCGCCGCTGCGGGTCGGTGACCGACGTCGCCTGCGCCGTCGGGACCGTCCCCTGCGCCGTGCCGGCCGAGACCGCCGGCTTCGTCGTCGACGAGGCCGAGGTGACCTACTGGGGCACCTGCGCGCCCTGCGCGTCCACCGCGGCGTCCTGACGCCGGCCCGCCCCACGACCTTCCCCGCACACCCTCCCCGAGAACCGAGAGGCACCATGACCACCGAGCTCTCCGCACCGCCCACCGGGCCGTCCGCGCCCGTCTCCACCACCGACACCGGCGCCCCCGCGCCCAGCGACCAGTTCTCCCTGGGCACCGGCCCCGGCGGCACCGGCCCGATCCTGCTGCACGACTTCCACTTCGTCGCCCAGATGGCGCACTTCAACCGGGAGCGCGTGCCGGAGCGGAACGTGCACGCCAAGGGCGGCGGCGCCTTCGGCCACTTCGTCACCACCGAGGACGTCTCGCAGTACACCAAGGCGGCGCTGTTCCAGCCCGGCGTCAAGACCGAGATGCTCGCCCGCTTCTCCACCGTCGCCGGCGAGCAGGGCTCGGCCGACACCGTCCGCGACCCCCGCGGCTTCGCGCTGAAGTTCTACACGTCCGAGGGCAACTGGGACCTGGTGGGCAACAACACCCCGGTCTTCTTCGTCCGCGACGCCATGAAGTTCCCGCACTTCATCCGCACCCAGAAGCGCCAGCCCGACTCCGGCCTCCAGGACTGGAACATGCGCTGGGACTTCTGGACGCTGCAGCCCGAGTCGGCGCACCAGGTCACCTACCTGATGGGGGACCGGGGCATCCCGAAGAGCTGGCGGCACATGAACGGCTACGGCTCGCACACCTACATGTGGGTCAACGAGGCCGGCGAGCGCAGCTGGGTGAAGTTCCACTTCGAGTCCGAGCAGGGCGTCGTCAACCTCTCGAACGAGGAGGGCGCCCAGGCCGCGGCCACCGACCCCGAGGCCCACCGCCGCGACCTCTTCTCCTCGATCGCCGACGGCGAGTTCCCGCAGTGGACGCTCTACGTCCAGGTGATGCCGTACGAGGACGCGAAGACGTACCGCTTCAACCCCTTCGACCTCACCAAGACCTGGTCGAAGAAGGACTACCCGCGGATCAAGGTCGGCACCATGACCCTGGACCGCAACCCGGAGAACTTCTTCGCCCAGATCGAGCAGGCCGCCTTCGCGCCCAGCACCGTGGTGCCCGGCATCGGCTTCAGCCCCGACAAGATGCTCCTCGGCCGCGTCTTCGGCTACGCCGACACCCAGCGCTACCGCATCGGCCCGAACTACCTGCAGCTGCCGGTGAACCAGCCGAAGGTGGAGGTGAACACCTACCAGTTCGACGGCCCGATGGCTTACAACTACACCCCGAGCCAGCCGGTCTACTTCCCGAACACGGTGAACGGCCCGGAGGTGAAGACCGACCTCTTCTCGGGCCACTCGTGGGAGACCGACACCGAGATGGTCCGCACGGCCTACGCCCTGCGCTCCGAGGACGACGACTTCGGCCAGGCCCGCACGCTGGTCAACGAGGTGATGGACGCCGACGAGCGCACCCGCCTCGCGATCACCATCGCCTCGACGCTGGGCACGGTCCGCCCGGACATCAAGGAGCGGGTCTTCGCCTACTGGCGGGCCGTCGACCAGGCCCTCGGCGACGCCGTCGCCGACCTGGACGGCAGCGCGGCGGCCGAGGCGCACGGCCCGGCCCCGGCCTCCGACGACCCGGACACCGCGGTCAACAAGGAGGTCACCATCGAGCGGGGCACCCCGCTCAACGGCGGCCCGCTGCCGGCCGGGGTCTCCGGCCAGGCCTGAGCCCCCTCGCACCACCCGGTCACCGGCCGGCACCCGCACCGGGTGCCGGCCGGTGCCGTCCCCGCTCCCTGAGCCCGTCGAAGGGCCACCGCTCCCTGAGCCCGTCGACGGGCTCTCCGCTCAGCGCGCGACGAGCTCCCGCAGGGCCAGCCAGGCGAGCGGGGCGTAGGCCGTCACCAGCGCGGTGGGACCCTCGACGACCAGCCCCGTGGCCGAGCCGCCGCCGGGCGCGGCCCGCACGTCGTGGTGCAGGTCCATCCGCACCGGGCCGAGCCGGACCAGCCAGCTCCAGCGCCGGGCGACCGGGTCGACGTCGGTGATGGTGAAGCGCAGCCGCAGGCCCCCGGGGACGTGCACGGTGCCGGTCACCCCGCGGGCGATCCGCTCGGCGTCGGCCTCCACGCGGCGGATCTGCGGCGACCAGGTGGGCCAGGCCCCGATCACCGCGT
This sequence comes from Microlunatus capsulatus, assembly GCF_017876495.1. Classification (NCBI taxonomy): domain Bacteria; kingdom Bacillati; phylum Actinomycetota; class Actinomycetes; order Propionibacteriales; family Propionibacteriaceae; genus Microlunatus; species Microlunatus capsulatus. Next base: position 3,457,815 of record NZ_JAGIOB010000001.1, read on the forward strand.
AGCGCTCCCAGGCCACGCCCGCGGGGGCCGCGCCCTCGGCGCTCAGGCGGCGCACGGCCATCAGTCCTCCTCGGTGTGTTCCCGTCGTGTGACGACGCCGGAGCCCCCGTCCGGGGGCGGCGCGCTCATCGTAAACTTCCCCTCCGAGGCGCCGACGGAGTGCGTCGACCGCAGCCCGACGGAGGAGTGAGCATGAAGATCGTCAAGATCAGGACCCTGCTGGTGGCCGGGATCGCCGGTGGCGCCGGCTACGTGCTGGGGACCAAGGCCGGCCAGACCCGCTACGCCGAGCTGAAGGTGCAGGCCGACAAGCTGCGCGCGCAGGCCGACCGGCTGGCCCGCAGCCCCCAGGTGCGCGAGACCGTGGCCAACGTCGCCGACAAGGTCAAGGAGACCGCCGAGAAGCTGCCCGACCAGGTGGCCGACGTCGTCACCAAGGTGACCGACTCCGCCACCGGTGCGACGAGCGGGTCCGCCCCCGGCAGCGGCGACCCGGCGACCCCGGAGCCCTCCCCGACGACCTCCGCCCCCGCGACCGCCGCCCCGGACCCCGACGCCCTCGAGGGCGACGGCCCGCCGCGCTCCGCCGGCTGACCCGGGTGAGCACCCGCACCCTGCAGATCGGCTGCGAGTTCGTCCACCAGTCGCGCTTCGACGTCCCCTCGGTGTTCCAGGTGGAGCCCCTCGGGGACCAGGACGCCGAGCTGGTCGAGGCCACCTGGTCGTTCGACCCGGACCTGGTGAGCAGCACCTACACCGACCTCTACGGCAACCTCTGCCGCCGGCTGACCATCCCGGCCGGTCGGTCGACGATCACCTACGACGCCGCGGTGATCGTCACCGACGACACCGAGGAGGCCGACGAGGACGCCCCGGAGATCGCGCCGGAGAAGCTCCCCGACGACGTCCTGATCTACACCCTGCCCAGCCGCTACGCCCTGCCCGACGTGCTGGGCAAGGAGGCCTGGAACCGCTTCGGCGGCCTGACCCCCGGCTACACCCGGGTCCAGGCGATCTGCGACTACGTCAACAGCCACCTGACGTTCCAGTACGGGGCCAGCAACTCCCGCACGACGGCCGCGGACGTGCACGCGTCGGGCTACGGGGTCTGCCGCGACTTCACCCACCTCGGGGTCTCGCTGTGCCGGGCGCTCAACATCCCGGCGCGCTACGTCTTCGGCTACCTCCCGCAGATCGAGGTCCCGCCGCTGGACGCCCCGATGGACTTCGCGGCCTGGATGGAGGTCTACCTCGGCGACCGCTGGTGGACCTTCGACCCGCGCAACAACCAGCGCCGCAAGGGCCGCGTCCTCATCGGCCGGGGCCGCGACGCCGGCGACGTGGCCATGGCCACCACCTTCGGCTCGCCGTACCTCGAGTCGATGGTGGTCACCGCCCAAGACGCCCCCGGGAACCCGTAACTGCTGCGCGAGCGTCGAGGGTCGGGCGCCCCCGCCTGGAGGAGGAGGGACGGGACACGCTCTTCGTCCCGTCCCGACGACGAAGGCGGGGGCATCAGCCCGCCCGCGCGAGCGCAGTCAAGAAGAGGGGGGCACGTTGCGGTCGAGCTCGGCCAGCCAGATGGTGGCGTTGCCGTCGGAGGGGGCGCGCCACTCGCTGCGCGGGGAGAGCGAGCCGCCCGCGACGACCTTGGGGCCGTTGGGGATCGCCGAGCGCTTGAACTGGCTGAAGGCGAAGAAGCGGCGGATGAAGACCTCCAGCCAGTGCCGGATGGTCGGCAGGTCGAACTCCTTGCGGGAGTCGAGGTCGAAGCCGGGCGGCCAGTCGCCGCGGTCGGCGTGCTCCCACGCGTGCCGGGCCAGGAACGCGATCCGGCTGGGCGGGAAGCCGTAGCGGAGCACGTGGAACAGGGTGAAGTCCTGCAGCGCGTAGGGGCCGACGACGTCCTCGGTGCTCTGCGGCCGCTCGCCCTCGGCGACGGGCACCAGCTCGGGGGAGATCTCCTGGTCGAGGATCACCCGCAGCACCGCGCTGGTCTCCTCCTCGAACTGCCCGGTGCCGATCACCCAGCGGATCAGGTGCTGGATGAGCGTCTTGGGGACGCCGGCGTTGACGCCGTAGTGCGACATCTGGTCGCCGACGCCGTAGGTGCACCAGCCCAGCGCGAGCTCGGACATGTCACCGGTGCCCAGCACGATGCCGCCGCGCTGGTTGGCCAGCCGGAACAGGTAGTCGGTGCGCAGCCCGGCCTGCACGTTCTCGAAGGTCACGTCGTAGACGGGCTCGCCGCCGGCGAAGGGGTGGTCCATGTCGGCCAGCAGCTGGCGGGCGGCGGGCCGGATGTCGAGCTCGGCGAACGTCGCCCCGATCGCCTCCCCGAGGCGGGTGGCGCTGTCCTTGGTGCCAGCGCTGGTCGCGAACCCGGGCATGGTGAAGGCGAGGATGTCGCTGCGCGGCCGGCCCAGCCGGTCCATCGCCTTGGCCGCGACGATCAGCGCGTGGGTCGAGTCGAGGCCGCCGGAGACGCCGATGACGATCTTGGGCTGGCCGATCGCCGTCAGCCGCTGCTCCAGCGCCGAGACCTGGATGTTGTAGGCCTCGTAGCAGTCCTGGGCCAGCTGCTGGGGGTCGTCCGGGACGAAGGGGTAGCGGTCGACGCGCCGCTGGAGGCCGATGTCGTGCCGCGGTGGGTCGAGGGTGAAGGGGACGGTGCGGAACGTGTCGCCGCCCGTCCGGTCCTGCCAGGTGCGCCGGTTGTCGTCGAAGGTGCCCGTCCGGAGCCGCTCCTGGCGCAGCCGGAGCAGGTCGACGTCGGCGACGGCCCGGCGCGGGCCGTCGGGGAAGCGCTCGGTCTCGGCCAGCAGCTGGCCCAGCTCGTAGACCATCGTCTGGCCGTCCCACGACAGGTCGGTGCTGGACTCCCCGGAGCCGGCCGCGGCGTAGACGTAGGCGGCCAGGCAGCGCGCGGACTGCGAGCGGACCAGCAGCCGGCGGTCGTCGGCGCGGCCGACGGTGATCGGGCTGCTGGAGAGGTTGAGCAGCACCGTCGCGCCGGCCAGCGCGGCCTCGGTGCTGGGCGGCAGCGGCACCCAGACGTCCTCGCACACCTCGACGTGCACCACGAGGCCGGGGACGTCGACAGCGGTGAACAGCAGGTCCGGTCCCAGCGGGACCTCCTGGCCGGCGAGGTGCAGGACGGCGTCGCGGCGGTCGTCGCCGGGGGCGAAGTGGCGGCGCTCGTAGAACTCGCGGTAGGTCGGCAGGTAGGACTTGGGGGCGACGCCCAGCACCGTCCCGCGGTGCACGACGACGGCGGCGTTCAGCAGCCGGTTGCCGTGCCGCAGGGGTGCCCCGACGACGACGACCGTCCGCAGGTCCGCGGTGCCCGCGACCAGGTCGGCGACGGCGGCCTCGACCTCGTCCAGCAGGACCTCCTGCAGCAGCAGGTCCTCGATCGCGTAGCCGCTGAGGGCCAGCTCGGGGAACACCGCGACGGCCACCCCCTCGGCGTCGCAGGCCCGGGCCTGCTCCAGCACCGACGCGGCGTTGGCGCGCGGGTCGGCGAGGGTGACCGGCGCCGTGCAGGCCGCGATCCGGGCGAAGCCCTGGTCGTACACGGAGTCGAAGTCCACGGGCGCCAGTCTGCCGCACGGCCTCCGGGCGCCGGCGGCGAGGAGCCGGGGGCAGAATGCGGCCATGCGCCTCGCCCTCGCCCAGATCGTCAGCGGACCCGACCCGGCCGCCAACTTGGCGCAGGTGGCCGGCCGCACCCGGGAGGCCGCGGACGCCGGCGCCGACCTGGTCCTGTTCCCCGAGGCGACGATGCGCGCCTTCGGCCACGACCTGACCGGCGTCGCCGAGCCGCTCGACGGGCCGTGGGCCGACGGCGTCCGGCAGGTCGCCGCGGACGCCGGCGTGGTCGTCGCGGCCGGGATGTTCACCCCCGCCGGCGACGGCCGGGTCACCAACACGCTGCTGGTCACCGGCCCGGGCGTCGAGGCGGCCTACGCCAAGATCCACCTCTTCGACGCCTACGGGTTCGCCGAGTCCGACACGGTCGCGGCCGGCGACGAGCCGCTGGTCGTCGAGGTGGCCGGGGTGCCCGTCGGGTTCACCACCTGCTACGACGTCCGCTTCCCCGGTCTCTACACCGCCCTGGCCGACCGCGGCGCCCGGGTGGTCGCGGTCTGCGCCTCCTGGGGCGCCGGTCCCGGCAAGGTCGAGCAGTGGGAGCTGCTGGTCCGCGCCCGGGCGCTGGACGCCACCGTCTTCGTCGCCGCGTGCGGGCAGGCCGACCCGGCGACGACGGGCGTGACCTCCTCCGGCCGCGCCCCCACCGGGGTGGGGCACAGCCTCGTCGTCGGGCCCACCGGCGTGGTGCGGGCCGGCCTGGGGGACGGGCCGGGGCTGCTCGTCGCCGACGTCGACCCCGGGGAGCTGGCGGCCGTCCGCCAGGCCCTCCCGGTGCTCGCGAACCGGCGCTTCTGAGCGCGCCGGGGTCGTAACGCGCGCGTTACGGGCCGACGGGCAGACTGAGCCCGTGGACAAGCAGACCGAGTTCGTGTTGAGGGCCATCGAGGAGCGCGACGTCCGCTTCGTCCGGATGTGGTTCACCGACGTGCTCGGGTTCCTCAAGTCCGTGGCCATCGCGCCCGCCGAGCTCGAGGGCGCCTTCGCCGAGGGCATGGGCTTCGACGGCTCGGCCATCGAGGGCTTCGCCCGCGTCTACGAGTCCGACATGGTCGCCCACCCCGACCCCGCCACCTTCCAGGTGCTGCCCTGGCGCGACACCAGCCCGGCGACGGCGCGGATGTTCTGCGACATCTCGATGCCGGACGGCTCGCCGTCCTACGCGGACCCGCGCTACGTCCTCAAGCGGGCGCTGAAGAAGGCCGCCGACCTCGGCTTCACCTTCTACACCCACCCCGAGGTCGAGTTCTTCCTCTTCAAGGACCCGCTGGAGCCCGACCAGCCGCCGGTCCCGGTCGACCAGTCCGGCTACTTCGACCACACCCCGCAGAGCCTCGGCAGCGACTTCCGCCGCAAGGCGATCACCATGCTCGAGCAGATGGGCATCTCCGTCGAGTTCTCCCACCACGAGGGCGGTCCCGGCCAGCAGGAGATCGACCTCCGCTACGCCGACGCCCTGTCGACCGCGGACAACCTCATGACCTTCCGCGTCGTCGTCAAGGAGGTGGCGCTGTCCCAGGGCATCCACGCCTCCTTCATGCCCAAGCCGTTCACCGAGCACCCGGGCTCGGGCATGCACACCCACATGTCGCTGTTCGAGGGCGACAACAACGCCTTCTACGACGCCAGCGCCGAGCACCACCTGTCCAAGGTCGCGCGGCACTTCATCGCCGGCCTGCTGCGGCACGCGGGCGAGATCACCGCCGTCACCAACCAGTGGGTCAACTCCTACAAGCGGCTGGCCGGCGGGGGCGAGGCCCCCAGCTACATCTGCTGGGGCCGCAACAACCGTTCCGCGCTGGTCCGGGTACCGATGTACAAGCCCAACAAGGGCTCCTCGGCCCGCGTCGAGCTGCGCTCCATCGACTCCGCGGCCAACCCGTACCTGGCCTTCGCGCTGATGCTGAACGCCGGCCTGGCCGGCATCGAGGGCGAGTACGAGCTGCCCGAGGGCGCCGAGGACGACGTCTGGTCGCTCACCGAGCGGGAGCGCCAGGCCCTGGGCATCGAGCCGCTGCCGCGCAACCTCGACGAGGCGATCCGGGCGATGGAGAAGTCCGAGCTGGTCGCGGAGACCCTCGGCGAGCACGTCTTCGACTTCTTCCTGCGCAACAAGCGGGCCGAGTTCGAGGAGTACCGCCGCCAGGTCACGCCGATGGAGCTGCGGCGGCTGCTGCCCGTCCTCTGAGCCCGGCGCGGCCGGGGGAAACCCGCGAGCCCGGCGAGGCGGGTGGCCGCGGGATAGCGGCGCCGGCGGGGTGACCGCGACCCCGTGCTCACACGAGCGGTCAGACCCTCAGCCCTGCGGCAGCAGCCAGCGCAGCCGCAGCCCGCCGTCGGCGGGCCGCTCGACGGTGAAGATCTGGCCGTCGTCGGCTGCCTGCTCCCAGAGCCGGGCCACCGCCGTGCCCCGCTCGGCCAGGCCGGCGCCGTCGTCGGCGACCAGGAGCGTGAGGCCGTCACCGCCCCCGCTCACCTCCACCCGGCCCCGGTGCGCCCCGGCCGGCCGGACCGCGTCCTGCAGGGCCGTCCGCAGGACCCGCTCCACGACGGTGCTGGCGCCGGCGTCCACGACGGTGTCGAGGGTGCCGGCGAAGACGACCTCGGGGCGGAAGCCCAGGTCGGGCTCCAGCTCGTCGACCAGGCCCAGGACCGTCGTCCGCAGCAGGGTCATCGCCGCCGAGCGCTCGCCGCGGCGGCGCGGGTCGACCGAGGCGCGGACCTGCTGGATGGTGTCGTCGATGTCGGTGATGGCCCGGAACAGCCGGGGCCGGGCGGCGGCGCCGAGCACCTCGCCCGCGGTGCTCTGCAGGCTGAGGCCGATCGAGAACAGCCGCTGGATCACCTGGTCCTGGAGGGTGTCGGGGATCCGGTCGTGCTCGTCCCGGTCCTCGAGGAGCTGCCGCGCCGACCGGGTCTCGGCCAGCTCCAGGGCCAGGGCGGCCTGGGTGGCGAAGTCCTCGGCCATCGAGACGTCGGCGGCGGCGAACGCGGGCTCGCCGAGCGGACGGCTGACCACGACGGCACCGTGCACCTCGCCGCGTCCCTTGAGCGGCAGCGCCAGCAGCGGGCCGACCCCGATGCTCGGCTCCACGTCGGAGTGCACCCCGCGCCGGTCACCGACGGTCACCAGCTGCACCTCCCCGGTCGAGATGGCGAGGTCGGCGAGGCTGCCGGCGCGGGCGTAGCGCCGGCCCTCGAGCGCCTCGGCGCCGACGCCGGAGGCCACCTGCACCTCCAGCTCGTCGGGGTCGTCCTCGCTGGGCCGGGAGATGGTGACCGTCCGCGCCCCGGCGAGGTACTTCACGTTCGCGGCGATCTCGCGCCAGACGGCCCGCTCGTCGCCGTCGCCGCCCAGCAGCAGCCGGCTGACCTCGGCCGAGGCCATCAGCCAGTGCTGGCGCTGCCGGGCCTCCTCGAGGTGGCTGGCGTTGTCGACCCCGAGAGCCGTCGTCTCGACGAGGTGGTCCAGCAGCTCGCGGTCGTCGGCCGTGAAGGGCTCGGCGCCGCTGGAGCCGAAGACGTAGAGGGTGCCGTAGAGGCCGAACCGGGTCTGCAGCGGCACCTCGAGGACGGGGCTGCGCGGGAGCCTCCGACGGCCCGCGGCCGGCTCGGGACGCGAGGCCGTCCTGGCCGCCAGACCGCGCAGGTGCGCCGACCCGTCCACCCCGTGCAGCGTCAGCCGCAGCTGGATGGTCGCCACCTCCTCGGTGTCGGCCGAGCTCAGCACGTACCGCTCGACACCGCCGTCGGGCGCGCGCACGGCGAAGGCCGCGTACTGGGCCCGGGTCAGGCCGACGGACAGCTCCACCATCCGCCGGAGCCGACCCGCCACCGTGGTCTCGCGGCCCATCTCGCGGATCCGCCCCAGCAGGTCACGGAAGCGGTCGGCGAGCGCGCCAGGATCGCCGCCGGGCGACGGGGCCGGCGACGGTCGGGTCCGCACGGGACGATCGCGGGGACTGGAGCTCACCCGAGGATGCTAGGGACGCCGGAACCAGAAATCTACGACTTCCGAACAAGTTTCGCCCACGAGGGCGAGATCGGACCGGTGGGCCCGGGGCGGAAGTCTCCTCAGCCGCGTCTCAGGAGGGGCAGGACCGGCGTGAGGTCGGCTCGCAGCCCGGAGGCCGTGACCTTGCCCGAGGCGAGGGCCCGCGCCCAGGGCGTCCGGCCGACGGCCATCCTCAGGAAGGTCACAGCATCGGTCTCGACCACGTTGGGCGGGGTGCCACGGGTGTGCCGGGGGCCGGGGTCGCCGATCGCGCACTGCACGGCCGCGAAGGGCGGGACCCGGACCTCGACCGAGCGCCCGGGGTGCCGGTCGGCGAGCACGGCGACCAGCGCGCGGCTGGCCCGGGCCAGGGCGCCGCGGCCGAGCGGCACCAGCGGCGGCTCGGGGTGGGAGCGGTTGAGGTCGTCGGCCGCGAGCACCTGGGCGACGAGCTGGACGGCCAGGGCGTCCTCCAGGGTGGCGGCACCGGCGGGGGTGCGGACCACGGTGCTGGCCGCGAGGCCCTCGGGGGCGAGGGCGGCGGCCACCTCGGCCGCGTGCGCCGCCAGCTCCTCGACGGCGTCCCCGACGGTGGTGGCGGGGTGCTCCGGGGCGACGGCGGCCAGGGTGAGCACCGCGGGCAACGGCTGCGCCCGCTCGGCCACCGGGGTCGCCAGCGTCGCCCGCAGCGCCCGTTGCAGGGCGACCAACCGGCCCGCCACCTCGTCGGCGTCGGCGCTGACCGCGTCGAGCCCGCGCAGGGCGTCCAGGACGGCCGCCGACTGCTCCAGCAGAGCGTCGGCGGGCCGCTGCCGCAGCGATGCCATCGCTCCCACCTCCGCCGGGGACGCTACCAAGCGCTCCCGCGGCCGGGACGACGGGCGCCGGGGGTGGGCGGTCCCCCGCGGGCGCCCACCCCCGGCCGGCTAGAGGTCGACCGGTCGCAGCACCTGGCTGACGGCGTGGCCGATCTGCAGGTTGCCGCGGTTGACGTCCTTCTTCACGACCACCGCGTCGGCGTCGTCGGGGTCGGCGTCCACGACGCGCACGAAGGCGCGGCGGACGACGTCGACCTGCACGGTCGCCCCGGTCGCGGTGGTGAGCGCCGCCCCGTCGGAGCGCAGCGCCTGCCGGTAGGTGATCGTCGCGCCGGGCACCACGTGGTAGAGCAGCACGGCCTCGATGGTCTCGACGCCGAGCTCCTCGGCCAGGACGGTGAAGACCCGCGACTCCGAGCGGTACCAGGTCCCGGTCAGGTCGTGGGCCAGCCGGCGGAAGGCCTGGTCGGTGGGCAGGAACGCGGTCAGGGCGGTGTCGCCGTCCGCGAGCACGGCCACCGGGCTCGCCGGGTCGGCCGTCAGCACCGCGGTGACGGCGTTGTCCAGGATGTCGAAGTCGCGCGGGTCGCGGTCGAACCCGGCGCCGTCCTTCGCCAGCACCGTGGCGAGGCTCCGGTCGCCGGGCTGGTGCGCCGGCTTCCCGTGGGCCGCGGCCGGCAGGGCGAGGGCCACCGAGGTGCCGAGGGCCACGGCGAGGACGCCGCCCGCCCGGGCCAGTCGTCGAGTGCTCATGTGCGTTCCTTCTCTCGTCGTCGAACAGGAGGGGACCTACGGGTGCTAGTGCGTCCGGGACGGCCGCCTGGATGCGCCGTCCGGGCCGCAGCGCGCCCCGCGCCGGACGACGGGACTCTGGACGGACGGGTGGCCCGGCCGGTGCTCAGTACGATGCTCGCCATGACGCGGCTGCAGACGACCCAGGGGACGCTGGCCCGTCGCGGCTTCCTCGACGCCGCCGCCGCGCTCGCCGCCCTGGACGGCTGGCACGTCGACCAGGAGGCGGTGCTGGACCTCCTCGTCCGCAGCGCCGACCCCGACCTGGCCCTCGGCGGGCTCAGCCGGCTCTACGAGCAGCAGCCCGACCTGCCCGGACGGCTGGTCGCGGCGCCCGAGCTGGCGCGCCGGCTCGTCATGGTGCTGGGGGCCAGCGCCTCGCTGGCCCAGCACCTGCTGGCCCACCCCGAGCACCTCGACCTGCTCGACGGCGAGCTGGACAAGGCGTCGCCGGGGACGCTGCGGCGCACCCTGATGGCCGCCACCGGCGCCGACCCCGACGCCGTCCTGCCGGTGGCCACGGAGCTGACGGGGGACCCGCTGCGCACCGCCTACCGCGGGGCCCTGCTGCGGATCGCCGCCCGCGACCTCTGCGCGCCCGAGCCGATCGAGGTGGTCGACGACGTCGCCGACGAGCTCTCCGATCTCGCCGACGCCACCCTGGAGGCGGCGCTGTCGATCGCCCGCGCGAAGGCGGGGGAGCCGGCCCTGCTCACCCGGCTCGCCGTCGTCGGGCTGGGCAAGTGCGGCGCCCAGGAGCTCAACTACGTCAGCGACGTCGACGTGCTGTTCGTCGCCGAGCCGGCCCTGGGCGAGGACGGCGAGCCCCTGCTCAGCGCTGACGCCGCCGTGGCCACGGCCACCCGGATGGCGGCCGAGCTCAGCCGCATCTGCTCCGCGCACACGGCGGCCGGGACGATCTGGGAGGTCGACGCGGCGCTCCGCCCCGAGGGCCGCGCGGGCCAGCTGGTCCGCCGGCTGGCCAGCCACCAGGCCTACTACGAGCGCTGGGCGAAGACCTGGGAGTTCCAGGCCATGCTCAAGGCCCGCCCCTGTGCGGGCGACCTGGCGCTGGGCCAGGACTTCGTCGACATGGTCGCGCCGATGGTCTGGCGCGCGGCCGAGCGGGAGAACTTCGTCAGCGACGCCCAGGCCATGCGCAAGCGGGTGGTGGCGCACATCCCGGCCCGCGAGCAGGGCCGGGAGCTGAAGCTGGGCGAGGGCGGCCTGCGCGACGTCGAGTTCTCCGTCCAGCTCCTGCAGCTGGTGCACGGCCGGGTCGACGAGCGGCTGCGCACCCGGGCCACGCTGCCGGCCCTCAAGGCGCTGGTCGACAACGGCTACGTCGGCCGCGAGGACGGCAAGGGCTTCGGTCTGGCCTACCGCTTCCTGCGCACCCTCGAGCACCGCATCCAGCTGTTCCACCTGCGGCGCACCCACGTGCTGCCCGACGGCGAGGCCGACCTGCGCCGGCTGGGCCGCTCGCTCGGCTACGGCGACCCCGTCCAGCAGCTGCTCAGCACCTGGCGGCACACCTCCGGCCGGGTCCGCCGGCTGCACCAGCGGCTCTTCTACTCCCCGCTGCTCGACGTCGTGGCCCGGATCCCCAGCCCCGAGCTGCGGCTGACCACCGACGCCGCGGTCGACCGGCTGAAGGCCCTCGGCTACGCCGACCCGCGGGCGGCGCTGCGCCACATCGGCTCCCTCGGGCAGGGCGTGTCGCGGCAGGCCGAGATCCAGCGCCAGCTGCTGCCGGCCATGCTCGGCTGGTTCGCCGGCGCCCCCAACCCCGACGCCGGTCTGCTGGCCTTCCGCCAGGTCTCCGAGGCGCTGGGCACCACGCCCTGGTACCTCCGGGCGCTGCGCGACGAGGGTGCCATGGCCGAGCGGCTGGCCCGCATCCTCGCCTCCAGCCGGTTCGCGGTCTCGCTGCTGACCCGGGCCCCGCAGACGGTGCAGATGCTGGCCGGGGAGCAGGAGCTGCGACCGCGCCCGCTCGCCGACCTCAGCGGGGAGATGCGTGCCGCCGCCCGCCGGCAGAGCAGCACGGAGGCCGGCATCGAGGCCGTCCGGGCCATCCGACGGCGCGAGCTCTTCCGGATCGCGGCGGCGGACCTGCTGGGCGAGCTGGACGTGCTGGGTGTCGGCGAGGCGATCAGCGACCTGGCCTCGGCCACCATCGACGCCGCGCTGGCCGTGGTCCGGGCCGGCGCGTCCGACCCGGCCGCGGTGCCGCCGATCGCGGTCATCGCCATGGGCCGGTGGGGCGGGCACGAGATGTCCTACGCCTCGGACTGCGACGCCATGTTCGTCATGGGGGACGTGGCCCGCGGCAGCGCCGCCGGCGGGGACCCGACGCGGGCCGCGGCCGCCGTGATCAGCGAGATGCGCCGGCTGCTGGCCCGCCCGGGCGCCGACCCGGCGCTGGCCGTCGACGCCGACCTGCGGCCCGAGGGCAAGGGCGGCGCGCTCATCCGCTCGCTGACGGCCTACCGCAACTACTACGGACGCTGGTCCTCCACCTGGGAGCTGCAGGCGCTGGTCCGGGCCGACGCGCTGGCCGGCGACGTCGAGGTCGGGGCCGACCTGCTGGCCGAGATCGACGCCCGGCGCTGGCCGGACGGCGGCCTGAGCGCCGCCCAGCTGTCGGAGATCCGCAAGCTCAAGGCGCGCGTGGAGGCCGAGCGGCTGCCGCGCGGGGCCGACCCGGCCAAGCACACCAAGCTGGGCCCGGGCGGGCTGGCCGACGTCGAGTGGACCGTCCAGCTGCTCCAGCTCCAGCACGCGCACGCCGTGCCCGCGCTGCGCTCCTCGCGGACGGTCACCGCGCTGCGCGCCGCCCGGGAGGCGGGGCTGCTCGACGAGGGCGACGCCGGCCACCTGGAGGCGGCCTGGCTCTTCGCCAGCCGGATCCGCAACCAGATCATGCTGGTCCGCGGCCGCGGCGGGGACTCCCTGCCCGCCGACAACCGCGAGCTCGCCGCCCTGGCCGAGCTGCTGGGCTACGGCCCGGGGGAGTCCTCGCACCTGCTCGCCGACTACCGCCGCATCACCCGCCGGGCCCGCGGTGTCGTCGACCGGGTGTTCTGGGGCCTGGAGTAGAGCTCCTCAGCCCTCCGCTGCCTGAGCCCACCTCGCACACCGCTGCCCGAGCCCGCCTCACACACCGCTGCCTGAGCTCGTCGAAGGCCCTTCGACAGGCTCAGGGCGCGTGGGAGGCCCCTGGACGCGACCGTGCCCCGCACCCCTCGGAGGTCCGAGGGGGCGGGGCACCGGATCAGCAGGCGGCCGGGCGGGCCGTCAGGTGTTCGCGACGTCGGTGTGCCGCTCGACGTCCGGGCGCCGGGTCAGCAGGGCGCCGAGGGCGATCATGCCGACGCCGAGGACGAGGTGCAGGATGTCGTCGGCCACGTTGAGCGGCACGAAGTTCGCGGAGCTCTCCATCGGCACGGCCAGGCCGTAGACGAACAGGACGAGGTAGATGACCCCGCCGCCGATGAGGTAGCCCTTCGCCCCGCCGATCGTGCGGGCCAGCACGAGGCCGGCGACGCCGAAGAGCAGGTGGACGATGTTGTGCAGGATCGAGACCTGGAACAGGCCCAGCAGCTTGGCCTCGGAGTGGTGCGAGGCGAACTGCAGGGTGTCGTAGCCCGTCGTGATCCCGGGGATGAACCCGAGGACGCCGACGGCGAGGAAGACGACCCCGACGAGCCGGGCGGCCTTCTGGACGGCGGTGGTGCCGGTGCGGCCCGCGGTGGTGCGGGGTCCGCTCTGCGAAGCGGTGGACATGGTGGGTCTCCTGTGACGGTACGGGGAAGCTGTCACCGGTGCGGTACCCGTCGTCCGGACCCGCAAACGGCCCGCAGCACAGGTCGGTTCCCGCGTCAACCCTCCAGCACGGAGCGGACCAGCCGCAGCACCTCGGCCCGGCTCAGCCCGTCGTCCAGCAGCGGCTGCAGGACCGCTCGCAGCTGCTGCCGGGTGTGCGCGGTGGTCGCCACCTGCTGGTCGGCGACGACGGTGCCGTGGCGGCCCGCCGTCTCGACGAACCCCTCCTGCTCGAGCCCGCGGTAGGCCTTGGCGACGGTGCCCGGGGCGACGCCCAGGCTGGTGGCGAGCGCGCGGACCGACGGCAGCCGGCGGCCGGCCGCCAGGGCGCCGGTGGTGACCAGGTCGACGACCTGCACCTGGATCTGCTCGACGACCGGGACGGCCGAGGTGGGGTCCAGCCGGAGGCCGGGCAGCGCGTCGGGCTCGGGGGTGCTCACCGGCTCAGCCTGCCGCAGACCGGCGCAGGCTGACCAGCAGCAGCACCAGCGAGACCACCTGGGTGAGGGCGACCAGCACCACGAGCGCCGGCAGCGACCGCTCGTACAGCCAGCCGGCCCCGGCGCCGCCCAGCACGGCGGCCCCGCCCTGCACCGCGGCGAAGGACCCGTAGGCGCCGGCGCGGCGGCCGGCGGGGACGAGGTCGGCCACGAGGGCCTTGACGGTGGAGTCCTGCACCCCGACGGCCGCGCCCCAGACGAGCACGCCGGCCACCGCCGGCCCGGCCGCGTCGGAGAAGGCCAGCAGCGGCACGAGGACGACGAGCACGGGCAGCACCAGCAGCACCCGTCCGGCAACCCGGTCGTAGGCCCAGCCGGTGGCGAGCGCGGCCACCGCGCCGACGGCCATCGCGCCGGCGTAGACGACCGGCACCGCGGCGACGGGCAGCACCTGCTCGCGGGTGAGGTGGAAGGAGATGACGCCGAAGGTCACCAGCCCGGCGGTGGCGGCGGCCGAGGAGCCGGCGAACCACCAGAACGGTCCGGGCAGCCGGGTGGTCAGCGCCGCCGCCGGCGGGGAGCCCGGGGCCGACGGCGACGCGGCCGGCCGCGGGTCGCCCACCCGGCGGCGCACCACCAGCAGCAGGGCCATCGCGATCCCGCCGGGGACCACGAGGACGGCGACGGCGGGCCACAGCGCCCCGGTCAGCGCGGCCACCCCGGCGACGACCAGCGGGCCGGCGAACGCGCCGACCTGGTCCAGCGCCTTGTGCACGCCCAGCCCGCGGCCCATCCCCACCTGGGCGGCGGCGGTGGCGAGCAGCGCGGACTTCGCCGGGCTGCGGACCGCCTTCCCCGTGCGCTCGGCGAGCACCAGCGCGACGGCGACGGCGAGCCCGGCCCCGCCCAGGAACGGGGTCACCGCCAGCAGCGGCACGCAGACGGCGGTCAGCGCGTAGCCGGCCAGCGTCAGCCCCCAGTAGCGGCCGGTGCGGTCGGCCAGCCGGCCGGAGAACAGCCGCAGCACCAGGGCGACGGCCTCGCCCAGCCCGGTGACCAGCCCGACGACGACGGCGGTCGCGCCCAGCGACGCGAGCAGCGGGCCGGTGACGGAGCGGGCGCCCTCGTAGACCATGTCCGCGGCGAGGCTGACCACGCCGAACCCGACGACGGCCCGCCAGGCCGACCGGGCGGCCGCGGGCGCGACCGCCGGGCGGGGCTCAGCCACGGGCGGCGTGCCGGACCCGGGCCGCGTGGTAGGCCTCGAGCGTCGCGGCGGCGGTGTTGTCCCAGCTGAACCGGGAGGCGTGGCCGGCCGCGTTGGCGCCCATCCGGCCGCGCTCGCCGGCGTCGTCGAGCAGGGTGGCCAGGGCGTCGGCCCAGGCGGCCGGCTCGTGGCCGGCTACCAGCAGGCCCGTCTGGCCGTCGCGGACGGCGTGCCGCAGCCCGCCGACGTCGGTGGCCACCACCGGCCGGCCGCACGCCTGCGCCTCCAGCGCGACCAGCCCGAAGGACTCGTTGTAGGAGGGCACGGCGACGACGTCGGAGGCGCAGTACCAGCGGAACAGCTCCGCGCGCGGGGAGTGCGGGCGGAGCTCGACGAGGTCGGCGACGCCCAGCTCGGCGGCCAGCGGGCCCAGCGAGCGGGCCCAGGCGGCCTGCGGCCCACTGGGGCTGCCGACGACGATCAGCCGGAGCCGCTCGCGCCGGCCCGGGTCGCGGCGGACCAGCTCGGCGACTGCCCGGATGACGACGTCGGGTGCCTTGAGGGGCTGGATCCGGCCGACGAAGAGGACGACCTGCCGGTCCGCGCCGACGGTGAGCTGGGCGCGGGAGGCGGGCTGGTTGCAGGCGTGGAAGGTGTGCAGGTCCACCCCGGGCGGGACGACGGCGATCGCGGCGGGGTCGGCGCCGTAGTGCCGCTGCAGCTCCGCGGACTCCTCGCTGGTGTTGGCCGTCAGCACGTCGGCCGCGGCGACCACCTCGGCCTCCCCGCGCTCGCGCACGTCGGGCTCGCCGCTCTGGCCGGCCCCCAGCGCGCTGTTCTTCACCCGGGCCATCGTGTGCATGGTGTGCACCAGCGGCAGCCCGCGCCCAGCGGCGACGGCCATGGCCACCTGGCCCGAGAGCCAGTAGTGGGAGTGCAGCAGGTCGTGGCCGTCGAGGCGCTCGGCCAGCGCCGACGCGAAGTCCGGCAGCAGGGCCGGCAGGTCCTCCTTGGCCACCGGCTCGCGCGGGCCGGCCGGGACCTGGACCACCCGGGTGTGCTCGTTCACCTCGACGACCTCGGGCCCGTCGTCCTCGGCCCGGGTGAAGACGTCGACGGCCACCCCGCGCTCGCCGAGCCGGCGGGCCACCTCGTCGACGTAGACGTTCAGCCCGCCCGCGTCGCCGACGCCGGGGGTCGCGAGGGGGGAGGTGTGCAGGCTGACCATCGCGATCCGCTGCGGGTACTCGACCGGGGCCCCCACGCGCCCTCCCTCCGCCGTCCGGGCCGCCCTCCGGCAGCCCGGGACACCCTATCCCCGGGGTGCGCCGCCACCCGGACGCAGCACGGGCCGCGACCACCGGAGTGGTCGCGGCCCGTGCGGTGCCGTGCGGTGCTCGCCCTGCGCTGCGCTCAGGTCTCAGCAGTCGTAGTAGAGCTCGAACTCGTGCGGGTGCGGGCGCAGCCGGACGCCGTCGATGTCGGCCCGCTTGAGCTCGACCCAGGCTTCGATGAGGTCGGGGGTGAAGACGTCCCCACCCAGCAGGAAGTCGTGGTCGGCCTCGAGGTTGTCCAGCACCCCGCCGAGGCTGTCCGGCACGGTCGGCACGGAGGCGTGCTCCTCGGGCGGCAGCTCGTAGAGGTCCTTGTCGACCGGGGCCATCGGCTCGGTCTTCTTCTGGATGCCGTCGATGCCGGCCATCAGGATCGCCGCGAACGCCAGGTAGGGGTTCGACGACGGGTCCGGGCAGCGGAACTCGACGCGCTTGGCCTTCGGGTTGGAGCCGGTGATCGGGATGCGCATCGCGGCGGAGCGGTTCCGCGAGCTGTAGACCAGGTTGACCGGCGCCTCGAAGCCCGGCACCAGGCGGTGGTAGGAGTTCACGCTGGGGTTGGTGAACGCCAGGATCGAGGGGGCGTGGGCCAGCACGCCGCCGATGTACCAGCGGGCGACGTCGGACAGGCCGCCGTAGCCGGCCTCGTCGTAGAACAGCGGGGTGCCGTCGTTCCAGATCGAGGAGTGCACGTGCATGCCCGAGCCGTTGTCGCCGAAGATCGGCTTCGGCATGAAGGTGGCCGTCTTGCCGGCCGCCCAGGCGGTGTTCTTGATGATGTACTTGAACTTCTGCAGGTCGTCGCCGGCCGCCAGCATGGTGTTGAAGCGGTAGTTGATCTCCGCCTGGCCCGCCGTGCCGACCTCGTGGTGGGCGCGCTCGACGACCAGCCCCGAGCCCTCGAGGTGCTTGGTCATCTCGTCGCGCAGGTCGGCGAAGTGGTCGATGGGGGGCAGCGGGAAGTAGCCGCCCTTGTACTTGACCTTGTAGCCGCGGTTGCCGCCCTCCTCGACCCGCCCGGTGTTCCAGGCGCCGGCGACGGAGTCGATGGCGTAGTAGCCGGTGTTGGCCTTGGTCTCGTAGCGCACGTCGTCGAAGACGTAGAACTCGGCCTCGGGGGCGAAGAAGGCGGTGTCGCCGATGCCGGTGGACGCCAGGTAGGCCTCGGCCTTGCGCGCGATGTTGCGCGGGTCGCGGCTGTAGGGCTCCTTGGTCAGCGGGTCGTGGACGAAGAAGTTGATGCAGAGCGTCTTGGCGATCCGGAAGGGGTCCAGGTAGGCCGTCGTCGGGTCCGGCAGCAGGGCCATGTCCGACTCGTGGATCTTCTGGAAACCGCGGATCGACGAGCCGTCGAACGCCAGGCCGTCCTCGAAGACCTCCGGGCCGAAGGAACCGGCCGGCACGGTGAAGTGCTGCATGATGCCGGGCAGGTCGCAGAAGCGGACGTCGATGATCTCGACGCCCTCGTCCTTGATGTAAGCCAACAGGTCGTCGGCGCCTTGGAACATTCGTCCTCCGGTGGAGTAGGGAGCTGGCGGGCGGGCACGGCGAGGCTATCGCCCCGGTTCCCCGGCAAGGTACGCCAGCGGTCGTTACCGCCACGTTGCAGCGCTGTTGCAGACGTGCGACGCCGGACCGCCCCGGGTGGGGGCCGTCCGGCGCGCGGCGGTCTGCCGACCGGCTCCGGTCGCCTGGGGTGCCCGGCCCCTTCTCAGGCCGGGACGGCGCTCAGATGACCGTCAGCATCTCCTGGTAGGTGGGCAGCGGCCAGAGGTCGTCGGCCACCAGGCCCTCGAGCGCGTCGGCCGCGGCGCGGACCGCGGTCATCGGCGGGATGAGGGTGTCGCGGGCCGCGACGGCGTGCTCCATGGAGGTGCCCTCCGGCTCGTGGGCGAGCGCGGCGTCCAGCTGCTCGAGGGCGCCGAGCAGCTCGGTGACCAGGCCGGAGATGGCCGTCAGCGTGCCGGTGTCCCAGGGCAGGTCGACGGCCTTGAGGCTGGCGGCCACCCCGGCCAGCTCGCCGAGGTAGCGCTGCGCGGCGGGCAGGATGGTCGTCCGGCCCAGCTCGGCGGTCTGCTTCGCCTCGACGTGCACGCTGAGGATGTACTGCTCCAGGTACACCTCCTGGCGGCTGGCCAGCTCGCGGGGGCTGAGCACGTCGTACTTGTCGAGGACCTCGATGACGGCCGGCTCGGAGAACTGCTGCAGCGCGTCCGGGGTGGTGCGCAGGTTGAGCAGCCCGCGGGTGGCGGCCTCCTCCTGCCACTCGTCGCTGTAGCCGTTGCCGTTGAAGACCGCGGCGCCGTGGTCGGTGATGATCGCGGTCAGCAGCGTCTGGACGGCGTCGTTGAAGTCGGTGCCGGCGGCGACGGCCGTCTCCAGCTCCGTCGCGATGTGGTCCATGGCCTCGGCCATGATCGTGTTGATCGCGACCATCGGGCCCGAGATCGACTGGTTGGAGCCGGGGGCGCGGAACTCGAAGCGGTTGCCGGTGAAGGCGAACGGGCTGGTCCGGTTGCGGTCGCCCGGGTCGGCCTTCATCGGCGGCAGGGTGTCGACGCCCACGTGCAGAGTCCCGGACTCCTTCGAGCCGGTCGCCCCGCCCTTGGCGATCTGGTCGAAGACGTCCATCAGCTGGTCGCCGAGGAACATCGAGATGATCGCCGGCGGCGCCTCGTTCGCGCCCAGCCGGAAGTCGTTGCTGGCCGAGGCGACGACGGCGCGCAGCAGCCCGCCGTAGAGGTGGACCGAGCGGATGACCGCGGCGCAGAAGACGAGGAACTGGGCGTTCTCGTGGGGGGTGTCGCCGGGGTTGAGCAGGTTGCCCTGGTTCTTGTTGCCGATCGAGAAGTTCACGTGCTTGCCCGAGCCGTTGACACCGGCGAACGGCTTCTCGTGCAGCAGGCAGGTCATGTTGTAGCGCCCGGCCACCTTCCGCAGCGTGGTCATCATCAGCTGCTGGTGGTCGTGGGCGAGGTTCGAGCGCTCGAACAGCGGCGCGATCTCGAACTGGCCGGGAGCCACCTCGTTGTGCCGGGTCTTGGCCAGGATGCCCTGCTTGAACAGCTCCCGGTCGACCTCGATCATGTAGGCCAGCACCCGCTCCGGGATGGCGCCGAAGTAGTGGTCGTCGAACTCCTGGCCCTTGGCCGGCGGCGCGCCGAACAGCGTGCGGCCGGCGCTCATCAGGTCGGGCCGGGCGTAGTAGAAGTGCTCGTCGACCAGGAAGTACTCCTGCTCGGCGCCGGCGTAGGAGACCACGGTGTCGATGTCGGTGTGGCCGAACAGGCGCAGCACCCGGGCGGCCTGGACGCTCATCGCCTGCTGCGAGCGCAGCAGCGGCGTCTTCTTGTCCAGGGCCTCGCCGGTCCAGGAGATGAAGACGGTGGGGATGCAGAGGGTGTTGCCGTTGGGGTTCTCGAGGATGTACGCCGGGCTGGTGACGTCCCAGCCGGTGTAGCCGCGGGCCTCGAAGGTGCTGCGGATGCCGCCGTTGGGGAAGCTGGAGCCGTCGGGCTCGCCCTGCAGCAGGGTCTTGCCGCTGAACTCCGCCATCGAGCTGGAGTCGCTGGAGGGCTCCAGGAACGAGTCGTGCTTCTCCGCGGTCAGGCCGGTCAACGGGTAGAAGACGTGCGCGTAGTGCGAGGCGCCGTTCTCCATCGCCCAGTCGCGCATGGCCGAGGCCACCGCGTCGGCCACCGTCGGGTCCAGCGGGGCGCCCTCGTCGATCGTGGCGATGACGGAGCGGAAGACGTTCTTGGGCAGCCGGGCCTTCATCTCGGTGGGGCCGAACACGTTCTTGCCGAACAGCTCGCCCAGCGGCTCGCTGAAGTCCTTGTGGGGGATGGCGTAGTCGCTGACGGCCTTGACGGCGGCGCGACGGGCGGCGCTTCCACTCATGCGTGCTCCTCGGGTCGGTGCGCGTCGGGTGACCGGGGGCCGACGGCACGAGTGATCCCTGGAGGCCCCGTCCGACCGGAGACGCTACGGAGGGCAGGAGTCCCTGGTGTTCCGGCGCCGTGACGGCGGTGTGACGGCGGCCCGGGGTCCCCGGTCGTCCGCCGGTCCGGCCGCGGCCCGGTGGGGCCGACGTAACCTCGACGGGTGACCACGAGCGCCGTCCCGCAGGAGTACCCCGGCGAGCGGCTCGGGCTGGCCCCCGACGGGCGCGGGTCGCTGGCCTCGTGGCGCTCGCGGATCGCGGCGCTGCTGCTGGACTGGGCCGTCTCGATGGCTGTCGCCGTCGGGCTCTTCGGCTCCGTCGTGATGACCGGCAGCGGCTGGCAGGCCTGGATGGCGCTGGCCACCTTCTTCGTGGAGTCGACCGTGCTCAGCTGGCTGACGGGCGGCAGCCTCGGCCAGCTCGTCTGCCGGATCGGGGTCATCCGGCTGGACCGGGTGCCGCTGGGGCTGCCCCGGGCCGTGCTCCGGGCGGCGCTCGTCAGCCTCGCGCTGCCGCCGCTCGTGGTCGGCGCCGACCGCCGCGGCCTCCACGACTACGCGGCGGGCACCGCCGTGGTCAACCGCCGCTGAGGCCCGGCCGGGACGCCGGCCGCCTCAGAGCACCGCGCCCGGGTTGAGGATCCCCTGCGGGTCGAGCGCGTCCTTGATCCGGTGCGACAGCGCCATCACGTCGGCGCCCAGCTGCGCGGGGAGGGCGCCCTTCTTGGTCCGGCCGACCCCGTGCTCGCCGGTGATGGTGCCGCCGAGGGAGAGCGCCAGCGTCATCACCCGCTCGAAGGCCTGCTGGGCGGCCGCGGCCGCGGCGGGGTCGGCGGGGTCGAAGACGATGATCGGGTGCGTGTTGCCGTCGCCGGCGTGCGCGACGACGGGGATCTCGACCGCCAGCTCGGCGGCGATGGCGGCGATGCCGTCCACGAGGTCGGGCAGCAGCGGCACCGGCACGCCGACGTCCTCCAGCAGCAGCGAGCCGCGGGCCTCGATGGCGGGGAAGGCCAGCCGGCGGGCGGCGATGAACATCTCGCCCTCCTCCGGGTCGTCGGTGCAGAACACGTCGTCGGCGCCGGCGGCCCGGCAGGCCGCCTCCATCACCGCGACCTCCTCCGCCGCGGCCGCGGCCGGGGCGTCGGACTGCGCGATCAGCAGGGCGCCGGCGCTGCGGTCCAGCCCCATCGGCTTGTGGTCCTCGACGGCGCCGATCGAGGCGGCGTCCATCAGCTCCATCATCGAGGGCCGCAGCGTCCGGCCGACGGCGACGACGGCCCGGGCGGCGGCGGTGACGGTGGGGAACGAGGCCACCAGGGTCGCCCGCGGCGGCTGCGCCGGGATCAGCCGCAGGATGACACGGGTGATGACCCCCAGCGTCCCCTCGCTGCCCACGAACAGCTTGAGCAGGCTGAGCCCGGCGACGTCCTTGATCCGCTTGCCGCCCAGGGTGACCAGCGTGCCGTCCGCCAGCACGACGTCCAGGCCCAGCACGTAGTCGGTGGTCACGCCGTATTTGACGCAGCACAGCCCGCCGGCGTTGGTGGCCACGTTGCCGCCGATGGAGCAGATCTCGTAGGACGAGGGGTCCGGCGGGTACCAGAGGCCGTGCTCGGCGGCGGCCGCCTTGACGGCGATGTTCAGCGCCCCGGGCTCGACGACGGCCACCCGGGTCTCCACGTCGATCTCGATCCCGCGCATCTGCTCGAGGCTGACCACCAGCCCGCCGTCGACGGCGGACGACCCACCGGAGAGACCGGTGCCCGCGCCGCGCGGGACGACGGGCACGCCGTGGGCGCTCGCCCAGCGCAGCGCGGCCTGGACGTCGGCGGCGGTCCGCGCCCGGACGACGGCCAGCGGGGTACCCGCCCCGGGCTCGCGGGCCCAGTCGTGCCGGTAGGCCGCGCAGCTGTCCGGGTCGGTCAGCAGCGCGTCCCCGAGCTCGGCGGCCAGCCCGTCCAACGTCGTCGTCGTCATGGCGCCGACCCTAGCCTCCGGTCGGTCGGGCCCGGGCGGCCGCGGGGAGGGGCGTCAGCCCTGCGGACCGCGCGCCAGCACCCCGCCGACGAGGGCGACGGCGCTGACCAGGCCGAGCACCGTGCGGACGGAGTTCAGCACCGTCCAGCCCGCGGCGTACCGGGCCCACGCGGCCGCCGTGCCCGGGGCGGCGGGGTCCAGCAGGGCCAGCGCGTCGTTGCGGGGCACGTGGTAGCCGGCGGTGACCGCGAAGGCCGCGAGGCCGGCGGCGGCTCCGGAGAGCAGCAGGCCCTGGCCGGCGGGTCGGGTGACCAGCGCGTGCACCCCGACGAGCAGGCAGCCGGCCGCCGACAGCAGCAGCGGCACCATGAGCAGGCTGCGCGGCGCGACGAGGTTGACCGCCTGCATGGCCGCCACGGCCTCGGCCGGGGGCCGGCCGCGGAGCGCGGGCATGACGAGGGCGGAGAAGCCGAGGAAGACCCCGGCGGTGAGCCCGGACGCGGTGGCGGTGACGAGGGCGAGGGCGGTGCCGAGGCTGGTCATGGCTCCAGAGTCCCGCCTCCCGGTGCGCACTTCCATGGGTGATCCGCGCCAGGACCTTCGTCAGCGTCTCACCGGGCTACGGTGAGGTGTGGACGCCCTGACGCACCTGCTGCGCTGGCACCGCGGCCGTGACGCCTTCGTGCTGACCTGCGCGATGGATCCGCCCTGGGCGGTCCGGATCGCCGACGGCGCCGCCGTCGGCCTGGTGGTGATGACGGCGGGCACCTGCGTGCTGCGGCCGGCGTCCGCTCCGGCGGTGGCGCTGGCCGCCGGTGACGTCGCCGTCGTCCGGGGGCCCGAGCCCTACGACCTCGCCGACGGGGCGGACCGGCCGCCCGCCGTCGTCGTCGAGCCCGGCCAGCGGTGCCGGGTGCTGGACCCGAGGCCGGGGATCGTCCTCGGACCGGGGGGTCGCTGGGGCAACCGGACCGGGGCGGTGGCCGCGGGCGGCTGCTCGTTCGTCGCGGGGGCCTACGAGCGGCCCGGTCAGGTCAGCGGCCGGCTGCTGGACGCCCTGCCGCCGGTGGCGGTGCTGCCCGCTCCGGCCTGCGCCCCCGCGCTGGTGCAGGCGCTCGCCGGGGAGCTGGAGCGCCCGCGGCCGGGCGGGGCCGGGGTGGTCGACCGCTACGTCGACCTCGTGCTGGTCGAGGCCGTCCGCGCCTGGTTCGGCTCCCCGGCCGCGCAGCCGCCGCGCTGGTGGTCGGCCGGCGCCGACCCGCTGGTCGCCCGCGTGCTGGCGCTGGTGCACGAGAGCCCGGCCGAGCCGTGGACGCTGGAGCGGCTGGCCGCCGAGGTCGGCTGCTCCCGCGCGGGCCTCAGCCGGCGCTTCCGCGCGGCGGTGGGGGAGTCCCCGATCGGCTACCTCACCGGCTGGCGGCTCGACCTCGCGGCCGAGCGGCTGACGCAGGACCGCAGCCCCGTCGAGGCGGTCGCCCGCTCCGTCGGCTACGCCAACGCCTTCGCCTTCAGCACCGCCTTCAAGCGCCGCCACGGCTGCTCGCCCCGCCAGCACCGCGAGGCCGCGGCGACGGTGGCCTGAGACCCCCGCGGCCTGGCTCGACCCCCGCGGCCCGAGCTCGTCGGAGGCCCTTCGACAGGCTCAGGGAGCGGGGGAGTGCTCAGGGCGCCGGAGGTCAGCCCGCCTGCTCGGCCGCCTCCAGCCAGGTCATCTCCAGCTCGTCCTTCTCCGCGGTCAGGGCGTCGAGGTCGCGCTGCAGGTCGGCGAGCCGGCCGTAGTCGGCGGCTGCGGCGGCCATCTGGTCGTGGACCTTGGCGATCCGCCCGTCCAGCTTGCCCAGCTGCTGCTCCACCCGGGCCAGGGTCTTCTTGGCCGCGCGCGCCTCGGTGGCCGACGAGGCCCTGGCCTCGCCCCCGCCGTCCCCGGCGGCCGGGCCGCTCGGCGTGGACGCCGCGTGCCGGCGGGTCTCCAGGTACTGCTCGACGCCGCCGGGCAGCAGCACGCAGGTGCCGTCGCCCATCAGGGCGTAGGTGACGTCGCAGACCCGCTCGAGGAAGTACCGGTCGTGGGAGACGACCAGCAGCGTGCCCGGCCAGGTGTCCAGGTAGTCCTCGATGACGGTCAGCGTGTCGATGTCGAGGTCGTTGGTGGGCTCGTCGAGCAGCAGCACGTTCGGCTCGGACAGCAGCAGCCGGAGGAACTGCAGCCGCCGGCGCTCACCGCCGGAGAGGTCGGAGAGCCGGGTGGTCAGCTTGTCGCCGGTGAACCCGAAGTCCTCCAGCAGGGTGGAGGTGCTCGACTCCTTGCCCGAGGCCAGCGAGGTCGTCCGGCGCAGCTCGTTGACCGCCTCCAGCACGCGGAGGTCACCGGCCGCGGCCGTCGCGTCCTGCCGCAGGTGGCCCAGCGCCAGCGTCCGGCCCTGCTTGACCCGCCCGCGGTCGGGCTGGAGGTCGCCGGCCAGCAGCTTGAGCAGCGTCGTCTTGCCGGCGCCGTTGACGCCGATCAGGCCGATCCGGTCACCGGGCCCGATCGACCAGCTGAGGTCGGAGAGCAGCACCCGGCGGGCCTCGCCCTCGCCGACGGCCAGGTCGACGTGAGCGAGGTCGAAGACGTCCTTGCCCAGCCGGGAGACCGAGAACCGCTGCAGCTCCAGCCGGTCGCGGGGCGGCGGCTCGTCGGCGATCAGCGTCGTGGCGGCGTCGATCCGGAACTTCGGCTTCGACGTCCGCGCCGGGGCGCCGCGGCGCAGCCAGGCCAGCTCCTTGCGGAGCAGGTTCTTGCGGCGGGCGGCCATCCCGGCCGCCTGCCGGGCGCGCTCGGCGCGGGCCAGCACGTAGGCGGCGTACCCGCCGTCGTAGGAGTCGACGACCCCGTCGTGGACCTCCCACACCCGCGTGCAGATGGCGTCGAGGAACCAGCGGTCGTGGCTGACGACGAGCATGGCCACGTCGCGCGCCTGGAGCGCGCGCAGGTGCTCGGCGAGCCAGGCGACGGCCTCGACGTCGAGGTGGTTGGTGGGCTCGTCCAGCACCAGCAGGTCGTGGTCGCCGAGCATGAGCGCGACCAGCGCCGTCCGCCGCCGCTCGCCCCCGCTGAGGGAGCCGACGGCGGCGTCCAGCGCGACGTCGCCCAGCAGGTGCTCCACCACGGCGCGGGCCGCGGAGTCCGACGCCCAGACGTGGTCGGGCCGGCCGCCGACGATGACGTCGCGGACGGTCGACTCGGCGGCGAAGTCGTCGGCCTGGTGCAGGTAGCCGATCGACACCGCCCCCGTCCGGGTGACGCGGCCCGAGTCGGGCTCGGTGAGGCCGGTGAGGATCTTCAGCAGCGTGGTCTTGCCGTCGCCGTTGCGGCCGACGACGCCGATGACGTCGCCGCGGCTGAGCCCCAGGCTGACGTCGTCCAGCAGGATCCGGGTGCCGAACCCGATGCTCACGTGCTCGGCGTTGACGAGGTTGCTCACCGCGTCCTCCTTCCGTGCACCGGCGGGGCCGGCGTCACGTCGTGGTCCTCAGACCGTGGTCTCGATGGTGCGTGGGGGGTTCGGCCCAGGGTCTGGACCTGCGCCCCGGGGCTCGCGGTGGCCGGTGCCGCGACCAAGACTGGCCGCATGCACCCGTCCGACGCCCTCGCCCCCCGGTCCGCCACCGCGCTCCAGCAGCGGGCGGGCGACCTCGACCGCAGCGCCGTCTGCGACCAGCTGTCCGCGCACTTCGCCGCCGGCCGCCTCCGCGACGACGAGCTCGACGCCCGGCTGGAGGCCGCCGTCCACGCCACCACCCTGCTGGAGCTGCGCCGGCTGACCGCCGACCTGCCGCTCGTCGACCGGCCGCCCGCAGCCCCGCTGCCCCCGGTGCGGCCGGCGTGGACCGTGCTGGACGTGGTGGCCCTGCTGGCGGTCCTCGGCTGCCTCGGCCTCGCCGGCCTGCTCATGCTGGGGCTGGCCGTCGGGGGAGCGGGGCAGGTGGCCGTCCTCGGCTTCCTCGGCGGCAGCGTGGCGGCCGTCGGCGGCGCGTCGCTGGCCCACCTGGCGCACCGCGGCTGGGCGCGCAGCCAGGCCGCGGCCGCGCGGGAGGCTCAGCGGCCCCGCATCGCCTGACGCGAGCCCTTGGCCTGCCGCGCGCTGGTGGGCATCGGTCCCTTGGGGACCGGGACGGGCGGCCGCACCGCGTCGAGCGCCCGCAGCCGGGCCCGGACGTCGGTCACCTGGTTGGGCTGCAGGCTCTTGGGCAGCTTGCGGATGTGGTCGGCGAGCCGGCCCAGCGGGACCTGGCCCTCCTTGTCGCCCATCACGACGGTGTGCACGGTGACGCCGTAGGCCACCCGCTCGTGCTTGCGCACCTCGCCGGCCAGCAGCTGGCGGACCCGGCCGGGCTCGCCCTCGCCGATCAGCACCAGCCCGCCCGGGCCGACGGTGCGGTGCACGACGTCGCGGCTCCGGTTGGCCGCGATCACCGGGGTGGAGACCCACTGCTTGGGCAGCATCTGCAGCGCGACCTCGGCCGAGCCGGCCTGGCCCGCGTAGCGCTTGTAGGTGGCGGCCTTGGCCCGCCGGACCAGCACGACCATGGCCAGCAGCACGCCGGTCAGCACGCCGATGAGGATCAGGTAGAAGAGGTGGTCCCACAGCAGCCCGACGACCACGGCGACGACGACGGGGGCCAGCAGGGCGCCCAGCAGCAGCCAGGGCAGCGGCTTGTCGTACTCGTGGGTCAGCTCGTAGGCCCGTCGGACCTGGCGGATCCGGCCCATGTCGGCCGGGTCGGTGCTGGCCTTGCGACGGGCCTTCTCGGCCCGCTTGGCGTCGCGCGCCTGGAGCTTCGCCTGCTTCGGGCTCAGCGGCGTCGCGGCGACCGCCTTGGTGCGCGGTTGGTCGGCCATGGTGGCTCTGCCTCTCGTTCCTCCGGGTGCCCCCGTCGGGGCACCCCTTTCTACGCCCTCCGGGGCGATCAGGCCAATGCGGCGGCGGGCTGGTCGGCCCCGGTCGCCCCGCGGGACTCCAGCGCCTGGCGGTAGAGCCGGCCGGCGCGGTAGGAGGAGCGCACGAGCGGTCCGCTCATCACGCCGGCGTAGCCCATCGCGGTGGCCTCGGCGGCCAGCTCGACGAACTCCTCGGGCTTCACCCAGCGCTCGACCGGGTGGTGCCGCGGCGAGGGCCGCAGGTACTGGGTGATGGTGATCAGCTCGGTGCCGGCGTCGTGCAGGTCCTGCAGCGCCTCGGTCACCTCGGCGCGGGTCTCGCCCATGCCGAGGATGAGGTTGGACTTGGTCACCAGGCCCGCGTCGCGGGAGGCGCGGAGCACGCCGAGGGAGCGCTCGTAGCGGAAGCCGGGACGGATCCGCTTGAAGATGCGGGGTACGGTCTCGACGTTGTGGGCGAACACCTCGGGCCGGGTCTCGAACAGCTGGTCGAGGTACTCGGCGTTGCCCGAGAAGTCCGGGGCCAGCATCTCGACGCCGGTGCCGGGGTTCAGCTCGTGGATCTTGCGGATCGTCTCCGCGTACAGCCAGATGCCCTCGTCGGGCAGGTCGTCGCGGCAGACGCCGGTGACGGTGGCGTAGCGCAGGTCCATCTTCTGGATCGACTCGGCCACCCGCAGGGGCTCGCCGGCGTCGAAGTCGGCCGGCTTGCCGGTGTCGATCTGGCAGAAGTCGCAGCGCCGCGTGCACTGGTCACCGCCGATGAGGAAGGTGGCCTCGCGGTCCTCCCAGCACTCGAAGATGTTGGGGCAGCCGGCGGACTGGCACACCGTGTGCAGGTCCTCCGTCTTCACCATCTGCTGCAGCTCGCGGTACTCCGGGCCCATCTTGGCCGTCGTCTTGATCCAGGACGGCTTCTTCTCGATGGGCACCGACGCGTTGCGGACTTCGAGCCGCAGCATCTTGCGACCTTCCGGGGCGATTGTCACCCGCTCAGACTACCCGCCGGTCGGGGACGGCTCAGTTGACGTCGCGACGGCGGAAGACGACGTAGGTGAGCGCGACGAGGACCACCACGACGACCGCCCAGTAGACCGAGCCCTGGGTCAGGGAGATGGCGTGCTCGACCGCCGAGGACTCGTAGGTCCCGTCGGGCTGGGGCACCTGGGTGACGGTGTAGTAGGTGTGCTCGCCCAGCAGCAGGGCCAGCAGGTTGTTCTCGGGGAGGAACCGCTGGACCCCGGACAGCGCCGGCACGGCCAGCCACACCACGGCCAGCACCCCGGACACGATGAGGTAGCCCAGCACCGTCCCGGCCGCCGCGATGGTGTGCCGGGTCAGCAGGGCCAGGGCGAACCCGACGACGACGGCCGCCACCCCGACGAGCACCCCGCGGCCGGCGATCTCGGCGAGGCCGCCCCCGCCGTCCAGGGTCGCGCCGACGGCGGCCCCGACGACGGCGGTCAGCCCCAGGGCCAGGGCGCTGAGGACGGCGGTGGACGCCGCGGCGACGAGCACGAGCGCCACGACCTTGGCCGCGAACACCCGCCCCCGCTCGGGGACGAAGGTCAGCCAGTTCGCGAGCGCCCCGGTGGACAGCTCCGCCCCGGTGACCGAGGCGCCCACCAGCAGCAGCGCCAGCCCGGTGAACGCGACGGTGATGGTCACGACCAGCTGCCCCGCCTCGGCGAAGGTGCTGACCGAGCGCGGCACGAAGTCCTCCACGACGGGCGGCGGGTAGGCGCAGTCCGCGGCGCTCGCCCCGGTGGCGATGCAGTCCTGCTCGTACTCCTCGTGGTTGGTCTCCCAGTCGCGGACCGCCTCGGTGTAGGAGGCCTGGGCCTGGGCCTGCTCGTCCGCGGTGACGGGGCGCATCGACCCGCCCACCGCCAGCTGGCTGAGGGCGATGACGAGCAGCACGGCACCGAGGGCGACCCAGGTGAGGCGGCGGCTGCGGATGCGCAGCAGCTCGGCGCGCAGCAGGGGGATCATCGCCAGTCCTCCTGGGCGGCACGGGCGGGGCCGGCCGGGCCGGTGACGGGCGGCGGGCCGGGGGGCGGGGGACCGGCGGGGTGGCCGCCGGCGGTGGCGCCGAGGTGCTCCTCGGCGGTGAGGTCGAGGAAGACCGACTCGAGGTCGGCGCGGACGGGCACCAGCTCGGCGACGAACAGGCCCTGCTGGGCCAGCAGCCAGGTGATCTGCGCGGGGTCGAACCCCGGCTGGTCACCGGTCCGGCGGACCTCCATCCGGCCCTCCGGCAGCGGCAGCACCGAGAAGCCGGCCGGCGCGAGGGCGGCGGCGGCCCGGGCCGGGTCGGCCACCAGCACCCGCACCGCCTGCCCGCCGGTCGCGGCGAGGATGTCGTCCACCTCGCCCTCGGCCAGCAGCCGGCCGCGGCCGATGATCGACACGGTGTCGGCCACCAGCTGGACCTCGCTGAGGATGTGGGAGGACACCAGCACCGTCTTCCCCCGGTCGGCGAGCCCGCGCATCGTGGCCCGGATCTCGTGGATGCCGGCCGGGTCGAGGCCGTTGGTCGGCTCGTCGAAGATCAGCAGGTCGGGGTCCTTGAGCAGGGTGGCCGCGATGGCGAGCCGCTGCTTCATGCCGAGGGAGTAGGTGCGGAACCGGTCCTTGTCCCGGCCGGTCAGCCCCACCTCGTCCAGCACCTCCCCGACCCGCCGGGCGGGGGCGCCGATGCCGGTGGCCAGCAGCTCGAGGTTGCGGCGGCCGGTGAAGGCGGGGAAGAACTTGGGCTGCTCCACGATCGCGCCGATCCGGCCGATCACCGCGGGCAGCGCCGTCGGGATGTCCTGCTCGAAGATCCGGATCGCGCCCGAGTCGGGGCGGATCAGGCCCAGCAGCATCCGGATGGTCGTCGTCTTCCCCGAGCCGTTGGGCCCGAGGAACCCGTGCACCCCGCCCAGCGGCACCTTGAGGTCCAGCCCGCCCACGGCCTGGAACCGGCCCTTGCGCGTCCGGTAGGTCTTGCGGAGGTCGCGGACCTCGACGGCGTAGGCCGCCGGCTCCTGCGGGAGCGCGCGTCGGGCTTCGGTCACCGGCACGGAGCGGCCTTTCTCGACGGGGAGGGTCGGCCCACCCTAGCGGTGGGCGCCTCCCCGCGGGCTCAGGCGGCGCCGACCGTCAGCCCGTAGGTGACGCCCGGGGTCGCCGGGGCCGCCGCGAGGTCGGGGGACTGCTCGTAGGGCTCGAAGGCCAGCACCCGCTCCAGGTGCGGCCGGAACAGGTGGGCGAGCTCGGGCAGCGTCGGCGCCTCGCCCAGCTCGGCGGCCATCGACGTGACGCCGACGTCGCTGAGCCCGCACGGCACGATGCGGTCGAAGCCCGTCATGTCGGGGTCCACGTTGATGGCCAGGCCGTGCATCGTGGTGCCGCCGGCGACGCGGACGCCGATCGCGGCGATCTTGCGCTCGGGGCGGCCGTCGGCCGCGGCGAGCCAGACGCCCGACCGGCCCCGGACGCGACCGGTCGCCAGGCCGTACTCGGCGAAGAGGGTGATCATCGCCTCCTCGAGGCGGCGCACGTAGTCGACGACGCCGACGGCCTCCGGCAGCTTGACGATCGGGTAGACGACCAGCTGGCCCGGCCCGTGCCAGGTGATCTTGCCGCCGCGGTCGACCTCGACGACGGGGACGTCCCCGGTGAGGGGCCGCTCGTGGGCCTCGGTGCGCTTGCCCGCGGTGTAGACCTCGGCGTGCTCGAGGACGACGACGGTGTCCGGGGCGGTGCCCGCCACGACCTCGGCGTGGAGGCGGCGCTGCAGCTCCCACGCGTCGGTGTAGTCCACCAGCTCGCTGCCCAGGCCGGGGTAGAGGAAGTCGAGGCTCATGGCCCTGAGTCTAGGTCCGCAGCGCGGAGGCGACCGTGGCGTGGACGTCGGGGTCCCGGAAGACGTAGCCGTCGCCGGTCAGCCGGGCCGGCACCGCCCAGCAGTCGCCCACCAGCTGCTCGGCCAGCTCGCCCAGCGCCCGGCGCAGCACGAAGGCCGGGGCCTTGAGCAGCCGGGGGCGGTGCAGCGCGCGGGCCAGCACGTCGGTGAACTCGGCGTTCGTCGTCGGCTCGGGGATGGTCAGGTTGTAGGCGCCCCGGGCCCGCGGCTCGGCCGCCGCCCAGGTCGTCACGCCGAGGTAGTCCTCGAGGCTGATCATCGGCATCCGCTGCCGGCCCGAGCCGATCACCGTGCCGAGGCCGGCCGACCACGCGAGCTTCATGGGCACGAAGGCTCCTCCGCTCGCGGCCAGCACGGGGCTGGTGCGCAGCAGCACCGTCCGCACCCCGGCGTCCACGGCCGGCTGCGCGGCGCCCTCCCAGGCGACGGTCAGCTGGGCCAGGAAGTCCGGCGCCGCCGGGGTGTCCTCGGTGGCCGGCTCGGTGCGGGGCTCCGTGCCGTAGCGGGCGACCCCGCTGGCCTGGAGGAGCACCCGCTCCCGGCCGTCGCCCGCCCGGGCCGCGAGGGCCCGGGCGAGCGTGCCGGTGGTCTCCAGCCGCGAGCTCAGCAGCAGCTCGCGGCGGGCGGTCGTCCACGGGTGGGTGAACACCCCGGCGCCGGCGAGGTCGACGACCACGTCGACGCCGTCGAGCACGGCCGGGTCGAGCAGGCCGGCCGCCGGGTCCCAGCGGCGCTCGCTGCTCGTGGCGGGCTCGCGCCGGACCAGCCGGACGACCTCGTGGCCCTCGGTGGCCAGCCGCACGCGCAGCGCGGTGCCGAGGAAGCCGGAGGCGCCGGCCAGCAACCAGGTGCTCACGTCGGTGTCCTAGACCCCGAACTCGCCCCCGAAGTCGCCCTCTTCCAGACGCTGCTTGAGCGCCGAGAGGAAGCGGGCGGCGTCGGCGCCGTCGACGAGGCGGTGGTCGTAGGACAGCGACAGGTACATCATGTCGCGGACCGCGATCACCTCGCCGAGGTCGGCGTCCTTGATGACGACGGGGCGCTTGACCAGCGCGCCGGTGCCGAGGATGCCGACCTGCGGCTGGTTGATGATCGGGGTGTCCATCAGGGTCCCGGCCGAGCCGTAGTTGGTGATGGTGAAGGTGCCGCCGCTGAGCTCGTCCGGGGTGACCTTGTTCTGCCGCGTCCGGGAGGCCAGGTCGGCGATCTTCTTGGCGATGCCGCCGATGTTGAGATCGCCCGCGTCCTTGATCACCGGGACGAGCAGGCCCTTCTCGGTGTCGACGGCGATGCCCAGGTGCTCCGAGGCCGGGTAGGTGACCTCGCCCGCCTCGGTGTCGATCGTGGCGTTGAGCTTCGGGTGGACCTTCAGCGCCTCCACCGTCGCCTTGGCGATGAACGGCAGGTAGGACAGGCTCGCGCCCTCCTGGGCCTTGAAGGCGTCCTTGGCCTTGGCGCGGATGCGCGAGATGGCGGTCAGGTCGACCTCCACCGTCGCGGTCAGGGTCGCCGAGACCTGCTGGGACTCCACCATCCGCTTGGCGATGGTCTTGCGGAGCCGCGACATCTTCTCGGTGGTCCCGCGCAGCGAGCTGGGCTCGACCGACGGCGCGGCCTTCGCCGCGGCCGGGGCCGGGGCGGCGGCCGCGGCGGCCGGCGCCGGGGCGGGGGCGGCCTTCGCGGCCTCGGCGGCGGCCTTGGCCTCCTCAGCGGCGGCGAGCACGTCCTGCTTGCGGATGCGGCCGCCGACGCCGGTGCCCTTCACCGAGGCGAGGTCGACGTCGTGCTCCTTGGCGAGCTTCCGCACCAGCGGGGTGACGTAGACGGCGTCGCCGTCGGCCGCGACCGGGGTCGGGGAGGTCCGGGTGGACGAGGGGCCGTGCTGCTCGGGCTGGGCGTCCTCGCGGGCCGCCGGCTGGGCCGGGGCCGAGCGGGGCTCGGGGGCCGGGATCGGCGCCTGGCCGCCCTCGTCACCGGCGGCGGGCTGCTGCTCGACGTCGGTGCCGTCGGTCACGGTGGCGGTGGCCGGGGCCTGCGGCTCGTCCTGGGTGCCGGCCGCGCCCGCGTCGTCGCCGTGGGGCTCCTCGGCCGCGCCGGCGGGGGCGCCGCCGTCGTCGGAGCCGGTGCTCGCGGAGGCGTCGCCGACGACGGCGAGCACCGCACCCACCTCGACGGTCTCGTCCTCCTGGACGCGGATCTCCAGCACGGTGCCCGTGATGGGCGAGGGGATCTCGGTGTCGACCTTGTCGGTCGAGACCTCGAGCAGCGGCTCGTCGGTCTCGACGCTGTCGCCGACCTTCTTCAGCCAGCGGCTGACGGTGCCCTCGGTGACGCTCTCGCCCAGCGCGGGCAGGGTGACCTCGGTGCCGCTGCCCGCGGACGCACCGGCGGTGCGCTCCGGGGTCGGGGCGGGCGGGTCGTCCTGCGCGATCTCGGCGTCGGCGGCGTTGGCCGGCTCCGGCTCGGTGCTGGCCTCGGCCTGCGCGTGCTCCTGGCTGGGCGGCTCCGCCGCGGGGGCGTCACCACCGCCGCCGGCCTCGCTCTCCTCGCCGATGACGGCGAGCACCGCACCCACCTCGACGGAGTCGTCCTCCTGCGCCCGGATCTCCAGCAGCACCCCGGCGGCGGGGGAGGGGATCTCGGTGTCGACCTTGTCGGTGGACACCTCCAGCAGCGGCTCGTCGACGGCGACGGCGTCCCCGACCTGCTTGAGCCAGCGGGTGACGGTGCCTTCGGTGACGCTTTCGCCCAGGGCGGGGAGGGTTACATCAGTCGACATCGTGTCTTGGGACTCCTTCATCACGTGACCTGGTGCGGTTGCGGGTCAGCCTAGCCTTCGGGGACCTGCGCCGGTCGGGGGCCGATCCGGGCGGCGCCGCGACACCGCGGGACTCATCCTGCCCTAGCCGTGCACGTGCAGCGGTTTCCCGGCCAGGGCCAGGTGGGCCTCGCCGAGCGCCTCGTGCTGGGTGGGGTGGGCGTGCTGCAGGCTCGCCACCTCGCTCGGGTAGGCGTCCCAGCCGGTGATCAGCTGGGCCTCCCCGACCAGCTCGCCGACGCGGGAGCCGACCAGGTGCACGCCGACGACGGGGCCGTCGGCCCGGCGGACGAGCTTGACGAAGCCGGAGGTGCCGAGGATCTGCGAGCGGCCGTTGCCGGTCAGGTCGTAGGTGAGCGTCTCCACCTCCCCGTGCAGCTCCCGGGCCTGCGCCTCGGTGAGGCCGACCGAGGCCACCTCGGGGTCGGAGTAGGTGACGCGCGGGATGTCGCGGTCCAGCGGCGGGACCGGGGCGGCGTCCAGCCGGCCGGCCGCGTGCGCCACCTCCTCGGCGACGAAGATGCCGTGCGCGAACCCGCGGTGGGCCAGCTGCAGGCCGGGCACCAGGTCGCCGACGGCGTGCACGCCGGGCACGCTCGTCCGCAGCCGCTCGTCGACGGCCACCAGCCCGCGGTCCAGCGCGACCCCGGCCTCGGCGTAGCCCAGCCCGTCGCTGACGGCCACCCGGCCGACGGCGACCAGCAGCACGTCCGCCTCCAGGGTGCGGCCGTCGGCCAGGGTCACGGCGACGCCGGCGCCCTCGCGGCGGGCGGACTGCAGGGCGACACCGGTGAGCACCTCGATGCCCCGCTTGCGGAACGCCTTCTCCAGGGCCGCCGACGACGCGGGCTCCTCCGCGGCCAGCAGCCGGGGCAGCGCCTCCACGACCGTCACCTCCACGCCGAAGGACCGCCAGGCCGAGGCGAACTCCGAGCCGATCACCCCGCCGCCGAGGACGACGGCGCGGCCGGGCAGGGTGCCCAGCCGGAGCGCCTCGTCGCTGGTCAGCACCACCTCGCCGTCGACCTCGACGCCGGGCAGGTGCCGCGGGGCCGAGCCCGTCGCCAGCACGACCGCGGGCGCCCGGTAGAGGTCCTCGCCCACCTGCACGCCCACCCCGTCGGCGTCGCGGACCAGCCGGCCCGCCCCGCTGACGACGGTGATGCCGCGGGCCCGGACCAGGCCGGTCAGGCCCTTGTAGAGCTTGCTGACGACGCCGTCGGAGTAGCTCTGCACCCCGGCCAGGTCCACCTTGTCGAGGGTGGCGTGGATGCCGAAGCGGCTGCCGTCGCGGGCGGCGTCGGCGACCTCGGCGGCGTGCAGCAGCGCCTTCGTCGGGATGCAGCCGCGGTGCAGGCAGGTGCCGCCCACCTTGTCCTTCTCCACCAGGGCCACCGAGAGCCCGAGCTGGGCGGCGCGCAGCGCGCAGGCGTAGCCCCCGCTGCCGGCGCCGAGGACGACGAGGTCGTACGAGTTCATCCGACCATCTTGTCAGGCGGCCATACTGGGACCCATGGGTTGGTTGAACCGGA
This sequence comes from Microlunatus capsulatus, assembly GCF_017876495.1. Classification (NCBI taxonomy): domain Bacteria; kingdom Bacillati; phylum Actinomycetota; class Actinomycetes; order Propionibacteriales; family Propionibacteriaceae; genus Microlunatus; species Microlunatus capsulatus. The sequence goes on from NZ_JAGIOB010000001.1 coordinate 3,492,982, forward strand.
CCGCGAAGCGGGTCAGACGGGGCCGCAGCGTGGCGTCGGGGAACCGCGTCGTCGACGACGGGGTCACCGCCCACCTCACCGAGTTCGCCCGCACCCACCGCGGTGTCGAGGCCTTCGTCGAGCCGCGCACCTCCGTCACCCAGGTCACGTTGCTGCTGGTGGCCTACGACGGCGAGTGGACCCGCCGCGTCGTGCCCTCGCCCGAGTGGGCGCACGCCTTCGCCGGCCACCTGCAGATCCCCGGCTACGACGCCGCGGTGGTCGGCTACCCGCAGCGGATGCGGGACTACAACACGCGCAACAAGCGGCACCCCGACCTGCGCTGAGGGCGCGGCGAGAAAAAGTTCCGCACCGCCCCATCCGATCCGCGACCCGCTCCGAAGGGCTGGTAGGTGGTACGTCGTGACCGGGGTCGCCTGACACGATCCCGGACCTCCAGGGGGCGGCGTCCCGCTCCCCGTGCCGGCAGGCGGTGTCGCTCATCAGGGATGGACTGAGCGGCACCAGGGCTCCTGCCGGCACGGGTTTGAACGTTCGCGGTGGACTCAGATGTCCGCCTCAGGTAGCGAGACGAGGGCCCCGGCCCCGGACGAAGAACGTGTCCGGAGCCGGGGCCCTCGTTTCGCTACCGCGGCCACCTTCGCTACCGCTCACTGGCGGTCCGCCCAGGTGCCCCTCCGGTCTGGCGTCCGGTGCGGTCCTGCCAGTGCTGAGAAACCGTCAGCCGGGGGTTCTCCCTGGTGCGGTTCCTCAGCACTCGTCCCGTGCTAGCGGCTCATCGCGCGGGCGAGGGCGACCAGGGTGCGGACGCCGACGCCGGTGCCGCCGGCCGAGACGTAGCCGTAGGGCTTGCCCTCCAGGAAGGCCGGGCCCGCGATGTCCAGGTGGGCCCAGGGGGTGCCGTCGTCGACGAACTCGCGGAGGAAGGCCGCAGCGACCAGGGCGCCGCCGAAGCGGTCGCCGCCCGTCGACTTGAGGTCGGCCACCTTGGAGTCCAGCTTGGCGCGGGTCTCGCGGGGGATCGGGAGCTGCCAGAAGTCCTCGCCGGCCGCCTCGGCGGCGTCCAGGACCAGGTCGGCGGTCTCGTCGTCGGTGGCCATCAGGCCGGCGGTCCGGTCGCCCAGGGCGACCATGCAGGCACCGGTCAGGGTGGCGACGTCGACGACGAGGTCCGGGTGGTCCTCGTTGGAGCGGGCGAGCGCGTCGGCCATCACCAGCCGGCCCTCGGCGTCGGAGTTGCCGTTCTCCACCGTGGTGCCGCCGTAGATCGTCAGCACGTCGGAGGGCCGGTAGGCCGTGTCCGAGGGGAGGTTCTCGGCCAGCGCGCCGTACGCGGTGACCTGGACCGGCAGGCCCAGCTTCGCGATGGCGTGGGTGGCCGCCAGCACCGCCGCGGCCCCGGCCATGTCGCACTTCATCGTGTACATGCTGTCGCCGGGCTTGAGGCTCAGGCCGCCCGAGTCGAACGTGATGCCCTTGCCGACGAGGGCGAGGTGGCGGGTCGCGCCCTTCGGCTTGTAGCTCAGCCGGACCAGGCGGGGCGGCCGCGAGGAGCCGCCGCCGACGGCCAGCAGGCCGCCGTAGCCGCCCTTGACCAGCGCCGGGCCGTCCAGCACCTCGTAGCTGATCTTGCTGTCCTTGACGAGCGCCTTGACCTCCTCGGCCAGGGTCTCGGGGTAGAGCAGGTTCGGGGGGATGTTGACCCACTCCCGGGCGGTCAGCACCGCGGCCGCGACGACGGGCGCCACCTGGGTGACGTCGGCGCCGTCGACCGTGGTCGTGGTGCCGGCGTGCAGCACGGTCACCGCCGCGACGGCCGGGGCCGGGGCGGGCTTGCCGCTCACCGGCGCGTAGCGGTAGACGCCCAGCAGCGCGCCCTCGGCGACGGCCTGCAGCTCCTCCACCGTGGTGGTGCCGAAGCCGAGCGCCGCGGTCAGCGGTCCGCCTTCCGCGGCCAGCGCGCCGAGGTAGGCGGTGCTGGCGCCGGCGGCGCGGCGCAGGTCCTCGGCGTCGGGCCGGCCCTCGCCCAGGCCCGTGACCACCAGGCGGGGACCGCCGTCGACGGCCGGCAGGGTGCGGGTGGTGCCGGCCGACGCCTTCGCGCCGACGGAGGTGGCCAGCGCGGCGACGCCGGTCCCGAGCCGGCGCTGGTAGGCCGCCTCGACGTCGGGCGGCAGGCCCTGCAGGCCCTCCTCGGACAGGCCGACCACGAGCACGTCGACCGTCGTCGGCAGGTCCGGGGCGACGGTCAGGGAGGGGAGGACTGGAGTGCTCACGTACGACGTTCCTCTCGAGTGGTGCGGCGCCCGACCCGTCCGGCCGGGCGCGGTGCTCAGGCTAGCCCGGGGTCCTGGGCCCGCTTGCGATAGGTTCGCCGGGGACCGGACGAGAGGTGGAGGTGGCTGTGCAGGCCGAGGCTGTGCCGACTGAGGGGGCGTCGCCGGGCGACGCCGGGACCGGGCTCCGCCGCTCGCCGCTGCACGACCGCCACGTGGGGGCCGGCGCCAAGTTCGCCGCCTTCGGGGGCTGGTCGATGCCGCTGGAGTACGGCGGGGCCGGCGTGCTGGCCGAGCACACCGCCGTCCGCACCGCCGTCGGGCTCTTCGACGTCAGCCACCTGGGCAAGGCGCGGGTCTCCGGCCCCGGCGCTGCCGCCTTCGTCAACCGCTGCCTGACCGCCGACCTCGACCGGATCGGGCCCGGGCAGGCGCAGTACACCCTCATCTGCAACGACGACGGCGGCGTGGTCGACGACCTCATCGCCTACCTCGTCGGGCCCGACGAGGTGTTCCTCATCCCCAACGCCGCCAACGGCGCCCAGGTGGTGGCCATGCTCCGCGCCGCCGCGCCCGAGGGCGTCACCGTGGTCGACGAGCACGACGACCACGCCGTGCTGGCGGTCCAGGGCCCGCAGGCCGACGAGGTGCTGGCCGGCGCCGGCCTGCCCGTCGGGCACGCCTACATGTCCTTCGTCGTCGTCGAGCACGCGGGCGCGCCGCTCATCGTCTGCCGGACCGGCTACACCGGGGAGCGCGGCTACGAGCTGGTCACCCCGTCGGCTGCCGCCCCGGCCGTCTGGGACGCCGTCGTCGCGGCGGGTGAGCCCTACGGCCTGCAGCCCGCCGGGCTGGGCGCCCGGGACACCCTGCGCACCGAGATGGGCTACCCGCTGCACGGCCAGGACCTCTCGCCCGTGATCACGCCCGTGCAGGCGCGGCTGGGCTGGGCCGTCGGCTGGAAGAAGCCGGAGTTCTTCGGCGCCGCCGCGCTGCGGGCGGAGAAGGAGGCCGGGCCCAGCCGCGTGCTGCGCGGGATCCGGGCCGTCGGCCGCGGCATCCCGCGGCCGGGCATGGTCGTCCGCGATGCCGAGGGAGCCGCCGTCGGCCTCGTCACCTCCGGCACGTTCTCCCCGACGCTGAAGTCCGGCATCGGGCTGGCCCTGCTGGACCCCCGGCTGGCCGAGGACGACGCCGTCACCGTCGACGTCCGGCAGCGCCGCGAGGGCTTCCTCGTCACCCGCCCGCCGTTCGTGACCACCGGCGTCCGCGAGCCGTGAGCACCCCGGTCGTGCGCGGGCCCCGGCGCCGCGCGGTGGTCGCCCACGCCGTCGTCGTCCTCGTGGGCCTGCTGGTGCTGCTCTACCCGTTCACCCTCGGCGCCTCGCCCGACGTCACCTGCCGGGGGACGACGATGCGGCCCGGTGACGTCTGCGCCAAGGCCGGCGACGTCGGCACCCAGAGCTACGAGCAGCGGGCGGCGGCGGTCCGCGGCGCCCGACCGGTGATCGCCGTCGGCGGGCTGCTGCTGGCCGGCTTCGGGGTCGTGCTGCTGACCGGGGAGCTCCGCCGCCCCGGCACGCCGGAGCCGACCGGGCCCGCCGCGGTCTAGCGCTCGAACCGCGTCCGCGCGGTCTCCTCCAGCGCGGCCGCGATCCGCTGGTGCTGCCGGGCGTCCATCGGCGGCAGCGCGTCGAGGTCGGCCCAGCGGACCTCCGTCGACTCCTCGTCGCCCACCCCGGCCTCGCCGGAGACGTAGCGGCAGCGGAAGACCGACGTCAGGTACTGGCAGCGGTCGCCGTTCGGGTACTCCAGCGGCGGGTCGGCGACGACCCACGCCAGCCGCTCCGCGACCGCGACGACGCGCGTCTCCTCGAGCAGCTCCCGCTCGACGGTGGTGGCCGGCTGCTCACCGGGCTCGACGATGCCGGCCGGCAGGCTCCAGGTGCCGTCGTCGGAGCGGCGGACCAGCAGGAGGTGGCGGCGGCCGGGCTCGAGGTCGTCGCGGACGACGACGCCGCAGACGCCCGGCAGCAGGAGCAGGCCGTGCCCGAGGCTGCGGCGGAGCTCCAGGATGTAGGCGGGGGTCGGCACCCGGCCGATCCTAGGGCGGGGGCGCGGCCGGGCCCTCTGCCCCGCGATCCGGGCGCGCCGCCGTCGTCGACGACGGCGGCGCGCCCGGGCGCCGTCAGGCCGGGTCCAGCCCCATCGGCCCGTAGACCAGCCGGTCCGCCTCGTGCAGGCTCACCGACCGGACGCCGGCCTCGCGGAGCTCGGGGTAGAACTCCCCGAGCCACGTCTCGGCCTCGCCCTGGCTGGGGAACGTGCGGTCCAGCGACCCGTCACCCGGGTCCTGGTCGGCGGTCCAGCGCCACGGGCCGGCCGTGCTGGGAGCGGCCACGGCTCAGGTCAGCCGCGACGTCGGCGAGGCCTCGCCGACCTTGGAGCCGTCGGAGTCGACGACGTCGCCCAGGGCCTCGTCGATGCCCTTCAGCGTCTCGGCCGAGAGCTTCTTGCCGGCGGCCGCGGCGTTGTCGTGCACCTGCTCCGGACGCGAGCCGCCCGTGATCGCCGAGGCGATGTTGTCGTTCTGGAGCACCCAGGCGACGGCGAGCTGGGCCATGGTCAGGCCCTCCGCCTCCGCCAGCGGGGCCAGCTGCTGGACGCGGGTGAGGACCTCGTCCTTGAGCGAGCCCTTGATGAAGTTGGCGCCGCCACCCGCGGTGTCGGTCGCCCGGGAGCCCTCCGGCGCCGGCTGGCCCGGCTTGTACTTGCCGGTGAGGATCCCCTGGTCGATCGGGGAGAAGACGACCTGGCTGATGCCCAGCTCGCGCGAGGTCGGCACGACCTCGGCCTCGATGATCCGGTAGAGGGCGTTGTACTTCGGCTGGTTCGAGACCAGCTGCACCCCGAGGTCCTGCGCGAGCGCGTGACCGGCGCGCAGCTGCTCCGGCGTCCACTCGCTGACGCCGATGTAGAGGGCCTTGCCCGCGCGGACGACGTCGGCGAAGGCCTGCATGGTCTCCTCCAGCGGCGTCTCGTGGTCGTAGCGGTGCGCCTGGTAGAGGTCGACGTAGTCGGTGCGCAGCCGCTTGAGCGAGGCGTTGATCGACTCGGAGATGTGCTTGCGCGACAGGCCCGTGTCGTTGGGCCCCTTCGGGCCGGTGGGGAAGAAGACCTTCGTGAAGATCTCCAGGCTCTCCCGCCGCTCGCCGGCCAGGGCGTCGCCGAGGATCGTCTCGGCCTTGCCGTTGGCGTAGACGTCAGCGGTGTCGAACGTCGTGATGCCGGCCTCCAGGGCGGCGCGGACGCAGGCCGTGGCCTGGTCGGCCTCCACCTGCGAGCCGTGCGTCACCCAGTTGCCGTAGCTGATCTCGGAGACCTTGAGTCCGCTGTTGCCGAGATACCTGAACTCCATGTCCAACCTTCCGCGTCGAGGGTCGGGCGGCTGCGAGCCGCCCACCCGCACAGTCAAGCGGTCGGTGCTGACACTCCTGCGCGCGGGGTTGCCCCGACGGGACGGGAGCGGGAGACGCTCAGTAGGTGTCGCCGCGCTTGAGCCGCGGGGCGGGCATCCGGAACCGGCGGATCTGGATGGAGCGGTTGACGCCGTACATCATCAGGCCGCGGGTCGGGGCGCCCGGCAGCCGGTCGGCCAGCACCCGCTTGAAGCCGCGCCACAGGAAGTAGCAGTCGGCCAGGACCGCCAGGATGAAGACGTACATGAGGATCGTGGTGATGGCGCTGACGGTGGGGTAGACCGCGGTCAGGAAGCTCAGCGCGAGGATGACCACCAGGCTGGGCAGCAGGAACTCCCCGAGGCTGAACCGGGTGTCGACGTAGTCGCGCATCAGCGCCTTCTCCGGAGCCGCCTCCCGGGCGCTGAGGGTGCGCATCCGCGCCGCGCGGTTCTGCTGCGACGCCGCCCGCCGGGCCTCCTTAGGGCTCAGCGTGCGGTTGACCCGCTCGCGCCGCGCGGCCTCCGCCTCCCGGCGGGTGGGGGTGGGCCGGTCCTTCTTCGCGCCCGGCGTCGGCGCGGGCGCCGGGGCCGGGGCGGTCGGGGTCGGCTCGGTGCCCTCGCTGCTCCGTCGGAAGAGTGCCACCCCGGGATTCTCTCAGGGGTTCCCCCCGAAACCGAAACCCTGGCCGGGGGAGGGTCGCCGGGGCTGCGCCGCCGCCGGGGCGCGAGATACGGTGGAGATCTGTGAGCGACGGTGTCGCCGCGGTACGACGCAACCCGGGAAGGACCAGCTGACCCCTATGAGCGGCATCTTTTCGCGCATCTCCATGATCTTCCGAGCCAAGACCGACCAGGCCCTGGACAAGATGGAGGACCCCCGCCAGACGCTGGACTACTCCTACCAGCGCCAGCTGGAGCTCCTGCAGAAGGTCCGCCGCGGGGTGGCCGACGTGGCCACCAGCCGCAAGCGGGTCGAGCTGCAGGCCACCCAGCTCAGCACGCAGGCCGACAAGCTCACCCAGCAGGCGCAGAAGGCGCTCGAGGTCGGCCGTGAGGACCTCGCCCGGGAAGCGCTCACCCGCCGCTCGGGCATCCAGCAGCAGATGAGCGACCTCCAGGCCCAGCACGCGCAGCTGCAGGGCGAGGAGGAGAAGCTCACCCGGGCCAGCCAGCGGCTGCAGGCCAAGGTCGACGCCTTCCGCACCAAGAAGGAGACCATCAAGGCCTCCTACTCCGCCGCCGAGGCGCAGACGCGCATCAACGAGGCGTTCTCCGGCATCAGCGAGGAGATGGGCGACGTCGGGCTGGCCATCCAGCGGGCCGAGGACAAGACCCAGCAGATGCAGGCGCGGGCCGGGGCGATCGACGAGCTCCTCGCCAGCGGCGCGCTCGACGACCCGACCGGCACCGCCAAGGACGACATCACCCTCGAGCTCGAGCAGCTGGCCTCCACCAGCGACGTCGAGGACGAGCTGGCGCGGATGCGCGCGTCGCTGCCGTCCGGCTCCGGGGGCGCCCAGCCGGCGATCGGCGGCCAGCCCGCCGGCCAGGCCCAGCCGGTCCCGCCGGTGCAGACCGGCTACACCGCGCCGCAGACCCAGCCGGAGGCCCAGCCGAACGCGGGCGACCTCCGATGATCGTCCGGATCCTCGGCGAGGGCCAGTGGCGGATCGAGGACGCCGTCGTCGCGGACCTCAACCGCCTCGACGACGAGGTCGAGCAGGCCGTCGGCACCGGCGACCAGGCCGAGCTGGACCGGGCGCTGCACGCGCTGCTCGAGGAGGTCCGCACCCAGGGGACGACGGTGCCGGACGACGAGCTGTCCGACTCCGACCTCATCCTCCCGGCTGCGGGCTCCACCCTGGAGGACGTCCGCGCGCTGCTGGACGCCTCCGACGAGGGCCTGATCCCGGGCTGAGGACGGCGGCGCCCCACGGCGCGCCACGTACGGCACGAGGGCCGGCCCGGTGACCCGGGCCGGCCCTCGTCGTCGTCCGGGGGTGGAGGGTCCGTCAGTCTTTCGCCGTCTCGCCCGGCAGCTCCAGCATCCGCTGCAGCGCGGCGAGCGCGAACCGCTCCGTCTCGCGGTCGACGGTGATCTGGTTGACGACCTGGCCGGCGGCCAGGTTCTCCAGCGTCCAGACCAGGTGCGGCAGGTCGATCCGGTTCATGGTGGCGCAGTAGCAGACGTGCTGCTCCAGGAACGTGATGCTCTGCTCCGGGTGCGCCCGGGCCAGCCGCTGCACCAGGTTGAGCTCAGTCCCGATGGCCCACGAGGAGCCGGCCGGGGCCTGCTCGACGGTCTTGATGATGAACTCGGTCGAGCCGACGAGGTCGGCGGCGAGGACCACCTCGTGCTGGCACTCGGGGTGGACGAGGACCTGCACCCCGGGCACCCGGCGGCGGACGTCGTGCACGGCGTCGAGGGTGAACCGCCCGTGCACCGAGCAGTGGCCCTTCCACAGGATCACCGTCGCGGCCCGCAGCTGCTCGGGGGTGAGGCCGCCGCCGGGGCGGTGCGGGTCGAAGACGACGCAGTCGTCCAGCCCCAGGCCGAGGTCGAGCACGGCGGTGTTGCGGCCGAGGTGCTGGTCGGGCAGGAACAGCACCTTCTCCCCGCGGCGGAACGCCCACTCCAGCACTGACTTCGCGTTGGAGGAGGTGCAGACGACGCCGTCGTGGCGGCCGCAGAAGGCCTTGATGTCGGCGGAGGAGTTCATGTAGGTGACCGGCACGGTGACGTCGGCGACCCCGGCGTCGGCCAGCACGTCCCAGGCGTCCTCCACCTGCGCCAGCCGGGCCATGTCGGCCATCGAGCAGCCGGCGGCCAGGTCGGGCAGGACCACGCGCTGGCTGTCCGCGGTGAGGATGTCGGCGGACTCGGCCATGAAGTGGACGCCGCAGAAGACGATGAACTCGGCGTCGGGCCGGGCCGCGGCCTCCCGCGCCAGCTTGAAGGAGTCACCCGTCACGTCGGCGAACTGGATGACCTCGTCGCGCTGGTAGTGGTGGCCCAGCACGAACAGCCGCTCGCCGAGGGCAGCCTTCGCGCGGCGGGCGCGCTCCACCAGCGCCGGGTCCGACGCCGGCGGCAGCTCGCCGGGGCACTCGACCCCCCGCTCGGAGCGCGGGTCGGCCTCGCGGCCGAGGACGTGGAGCGACAGCGGCGTCGGCGTGCGAGGACCCGCCTGCGGGGTGGTGGTCACCGGCGCAATCTACTCCCGGGCCGGGCCCGGACCGCCCGCTCGCGCTGGGATCCGGCTCACACCCGGCCCGGCCACCCGCGCCCCGGCGGAGGGCGGCTGCCAGGATGACCGGCGTGCGCGTCGTCGTCGCCGCCGACGTCATCGGCGCCCTCTCCAGCCGTCAGGCCGGGGAGGCGCTCGCGTCCGGCTGGCCGCGCGCCCAGGTGGTCGTCGCCCCGGTCGGCGCCGCCGGTGCCGGCTTCGTCGCGGCGGCCGCGGACCTGTGGGGCGTCCCCGTCGTCACCACCGCCGCCGACGGGGTGGTGCTGACCCGGGCCGACGGCCCCGTGGAGTCCGCGCTGCGGGTCGAGCAGGCGGCCCCCGCCGCCCCCGGGCTGCCGCTGACGGCGTCCTCCCGCCCGCTGGGCGCGGCACTCGCGCTGCTGCTCGACGAGCGCGCGCCGCGCCGGGTGCACCTCGACCTCACCGGTCTGGCCGTGCACGACGGCGGCGCCGGTCTGCTGGCCGCGCTGGGGGCCACGGCCGACGTGCCCCTGGACGCCGGGGTCGTCGGGCTCACCGGCCTCGGCCGCCTCGACCTCGCCCCGGTGCGGGAGCGGCTGCGGGGCACCGTCGTCGTGGGGGTGGTGCCGGCGGAGGCCCGGGAGCTGCCGCTGCTGGGGCTGCGGGGCATCACCTCCCGGGGCCGCGACGCCGGGCTGGACCCCGCGGTGCTGCTGCGCACCGACGCCGACCTCGAGCGGCTCGCCGCCCTCGCCGGCCCCGACACCACCCTGGGCGCGGTGCCGGGTGCCGGGGCCGGCGGCGGCCTCGGGCTCGCGGTGCTGGCCCTGGGCGGGTCGCTCGCCACCGGGCCGGCGCTGGGCCTCGGCGCGGCCACCGGACCGGGCCGGGCCGTCCCCGACCTGGTGGTCACCGGCTGCTCCGTCTTCGATTTCGCCGCGCGCGGCGGGGGCGTGGTGGCGGCCGCCGCGCAGGCGGCCGCCGACGCGCTGGCCCCGTGCGTCGTGGTGGCGGGGGAGGTGCTGATCGGCGCCCGGGAGATGCGCACGATGGGGATCGAGGCCGCCTACGCGGTGCGCCGGACCACCGGGGACGCGCCGTCCGGGGGCGACGTCGGCGCCGACGAGCTGGCCGCCACGGCGCGCCGCGTCGGGCGCTCCTGGAGCTGGTGAGGAGGCTGTCCGCCGCCCGTCTGCCCACGGCGCTTGGACCGCCCGGAGGCCGCCTTTACACTGGCAGCAGGGAATAGCCGCGCTGCACGCCCGGTTGTCCCCGCCGAGAGCGCCCAGACCAAGCGGGAGACGAATATGACGGCAACTGACCAGACCACCACCCTCGGGATGCCCACCGTGGCCGACGGGGTCCTGCTGACCGACGTGGCGGCGCACAAGGTGAAGGCGTTGCTCGACGGGGAGGGCCGCGACGACCTCGCGCTCCGCGTCGCCGTGCAGCCCGGCGGCTGCTCCGGCCTGCGCTACCAGCTGTTCTTCGACGAGCGGAACCTCGAGGGTGACGTCGTCAAGGACTTCAGCGGCGTCAATGTGGTGACCGACCGGATGAGCGCACCGTACCTGATGGGCGCGACCATCGACTTCGTCGACACCATCGAGAAGCAGGGCTTCACCATCGACAACCCGAACGCGACGGGTTCCTGCGCCTGCGGCGACAGCTTCCACTGAGCGTCCGCGGCGCGCACGTCGCGTCCTGAGCCGCAGAGCTCCCTGCCCCCACCGAGTCCGGGGACAGGGAGCTCTGTCGTTCCCGGGGTCCTCGGCCGGTCCGCTCGCGTCAGGTCGCGTTGATGAGGTCCTGCACCAGCCGCGGCGGCCGGGCCACCAGGGCGCGGTGCAGCGTCCGGTCCCCGCGCCGGCGCCGGAGCACCCGGCGGCGCTCGGCGCCCACCACCCGCAGAGCCCGGGCCCGGGCGGTCAGCCGGCGGCCCCCGTGGCGGCGTCGCCGCTCGACGGTCGGCACCTCCACGACGCGGGCGCCGGAGGCCGCGAACCGGCTGGCCACCAGCGCGGTGACCTCCGGGCCGTCGCCCGGCAGCAGGTGCCCGTCGAACGGGGCCGGCACGGCCACGTCGGGCAGGTCCAGCACGGGGGCCAGGTCGCGCCAGAAGGCGACGTAGCCGGAGCTGAAGTCGCTCGCACGGGTGCGGAAGGCCAGGTTCGCCACGAGGTTCAGCAGGTCGTCGCCGATCTCCCGCACCAGCGCCAGGTCCTCCGAGCCTCCGCCGGTGAGGAAGCGCGAGGCCCGGGCCAGGTCGGCCCCGGCCGTCAGGGCCCCGACCAGCCGCGGGATCGTCGCCGGGTCGGAGGAGCCGTCGGCGGCGAGCAGGACGACCACGTCGCCCCGGGCGGCCCGGAGACCGCAGGCGAGGGCGTTGCCCGGTCCCCGGCGCGTCTGGGTGACCGTCACCAGGCCGGGCCGCAGCGCACGCGCCTCGGCGAGGAGGCCCGCCGGCGCCCGGCCGTCCACCACGAGCACGACCTCCACCTCCGCGGGCAGCGGCGGCAGGACGGCCGGCAGGTCGACGTCGTCGCCGACGGCGGCCACGAGGACGGAGACGAAGGGTGGGCTGCTCACGGGTGCTCCTGGGCGGATCGGGCGGCCCCTCCGCCCGGTGGGCCCGAGCCTCCCGCGCTGACCTCAGGCCGCCCGCTGAGCCGGGGCCGGTGCGGCTCAGCATCACCTCAGGTCTGCGCCAGGACGGGTCGCCCGGCCCTCAGGGGGCGGCGACGAGCAGGCCCGCGGCGTCCACCCGGACGTCGACGGGGGAGCCCTCGGCCAGTCCCGCGGCCGCCGGGCCGGCGAGCAGCACGACCAGCTCGGTGCCCTCGGCCGTCCGCACCCGGGCCCGCGACACCGGTCCCTGGAACGAGACGGCCACCACCCGGGACGCGCCGGCCTCGCCGGGGACCAGCGCCAGCTGCTCGGGCCGGATGAGGGCCACGCCGCGGCCTGCCGTCACCGACCCCTCGAGAGCCGGCAGCCGGGCGCCCAGCACGCGGACGTGGCCGTCGGCGACCTCGGCCGGCACCCGGTTCATCAGCCCCACGAAGTCGGCGACGAAGGTGCTGCGGGGCGCGGCGTAGAGCACCTGCGGGGCGTCCAGCTGCTCCAGCCGGCCGGCGTTCATCACCCCGACGCGGTCGGCCATGGCCAGCGCCTCGTCCTGGTCGTGGGTGACGAAGAGGGTCGTCGTCCCGACCTCCAGCTGGACGCGGCGGATCTCGTCGCGCAGCTGCGCGCGCACCTTGGCGTCGAGCGCGGAGAGCGGCTCGTCCAGCAGCAGCACCGACGGCTGGAAGGCCAGCGCCCGGGCGAGCGCGACACGCTGCTGCTGCCCGCCGGAGAGCTGGCTGGCGTAGCGGTCGGCCTGGGTGCTGAGCCCGACGAGCTCGAGCATCTCCAGCGCCCGGGTGCGCCGCGGCCCGGGCCGGACGCCGCGCAGCTTGAGCCCGAACTCCACGTTGGCCCGGGCGCTGAGGTGGGGGAACAGCGAGTAGGCCTGGAAGACCATGCCCATGTCGCGCTTGTTGGCCGGCACCGTCGTCAGGTCGCGGCCGCCGACGACCACCCGGCCCGACGTCGGCTCCTCCAGCCCGGCCAGGATCCGCAGCGCCGTCGTCTTCCCGCAGCCCGACGGGCCCAGCAGGGCCACCAGCTCGCCGGGGGCCAGGGTCAGGCTCAGGCCGTCGAGGGCCCGGACGTCGCCGTAGCGGCGGTGCAGGTCCTCCAGCCGGACCTCCACCGAGCCCGGCTCGGCGGGGCGGGGGCTTGCGGTCATCGGGGCTCCTCGGGAACGGGCGGGGCGGTGCCGGCGGGGACCGGGGCGACGCCGGCGGCGACGGCCCCGCGTCCGGTCCGGCGGCGGCCGCTGACGAAGGACAGCCCCACCAGCAGCAGGGCGGCGACGAGGATCGAGGCCAGCGAGGCGGCCACCGACTCCTGGGCGTTCGACTTGCTCTGCAGCGCGATGGCCACCTGGAGGGTGTCGAAGTTCAGCAGCGACGCGAAGGTGTACTCGCCCAGGACCAGGGCGATCGAGATGAAGGACGCCGAGACCAGCGCCGTGCGGATGTTGGGCACCACCACGCGGACGATGACGGTGAGCCAGCCGGCCCCCAGGCTGCGGGCGGCCTCGGCGAGGGTGACCACGTCGATGGCGGCCAGCCCGGCGTCCAGCGCCCGGTAGGCGTAGGGCAGGACGAGCACGACGTAGAGGAAGGCCAGCCAGGTCGCGGTGTCGCCGAAGAGGTAGGACAGCCAGGCGGTGACGTTGGTCAGCCCGACGATGATCACCAACGGCGGCACCGTCAGCGGCAGCAGGCAGAGGAACTCCACGGCGCGGCCCAGCCGCGGCACCCGCAGCCGGACCCAGACCAGCGTCGGCACCAGCAGCACGAGCATGCCCACCACCGTCAGCAGGGAGAGCAGCAGCGACGTGCCGATCGCCCCGCGCAGCAGCGGGTCGGCGACCAGGAGGGCCCAGGCCGCGCCGGTGCGCCCGTCGGCGTTGAACAGCCGGGTGCTGAAGTCGAGCATCGAGAGCAGCGGGACGACGAAGAAGGCCCCGGTGAGCACGAGCACGACGACCCGGAAGACCTGCAGCCGGGTCCGCGCCGCCCGGCGCGGCGAGCGGGCGCTCACCCGAGCCACCGGGCCGTCCGCCGCACGAGGAGGCTGTAGCCGGTCATCACCAGGGCGACGACGAGGACCATCTCCAGCGCGAGGGCGTAGGCGAAGTTGGCGTGGCCCAGCACGACCTCGCTGGTCAGCGCCGAGCGGATCCACAGCGGGATGATCGGGTTGCCCTGGCTGACCAGCGCGGCGGCGGTGGCGTACGCGGCGAACGCGTTGGCGAAGAGCAGCAGCAGCGAGCCGAGGAAGGCCGGGGCCAGCAGCGGGAGGCCGACCAGCCGCCAGTACTGCCAGGTGCTGGCGCCGAGGTTCTCCGCCGCCTCGCGCCACTGCACCCGGACGCCGTCCAGGGCGGGCAGGAAGACGATGACCATCAGCGGGATCTGGAAGTAGGCGTAGACCAGGACGAGGCCGCGCAGGCTGAACAGCCACGTGCTGCTCGTCAGGCCGGTGCCGAAGGTGGCGTCCAGCCAGACCGAGACGACCCCGGAGATGCCCAGGGTGGCGATGAAGGCGAAGGCCAGGGTCACCCCGCCGAACTGGGCGAGCACGCCGCAGACGCTGGTGACGAGCCGGCGCAGGGCGCCGTCCGCCGGGCCGGTGACGACGGCGTAGGCCAGCAGGGCGCCGACGACGCCGCCGATCACCGCGGTCAGGGCCGACAGCACCAGGCTGTTGGCCAGCGAGCCCAGCACGGCCGGGTCGGCGAGGTCGCGGACCACCGCGAGGCTGGGCCGGCCGTCCTCGACGAAGGCGCCGACGACCACCGTCAGGGTCGGCACGACGAGGAAGACCGCCAGGTAGGCCAGGAACGGCACCACCCCGAGCACCGGCAGCAGGCGGGCGGCCCGGGACCGGGACCGCGGGGTCCTGGTCGCCGGTGCCGCCACCGGGACGTCCCTCACGGGCGTCCCCGGCCGGGGCTGCGCACTCAGCCGGTCACCTTCGCCCACTCCTCGCTGAGCACCGCGGCCGCCGCGGTGTTCTGCTCCGCGGTCAGCAGCACCGGGTCGCCCGAGACCTCGGGCAGCTTGGCGTAGGCGTCGGCGTCGAGGGTGCCGGCCTCCTGCATGGCGTCGGCGCGGACCGGCCGGGCCCCGCCGCCCAGGTAGAGGTTCTGGCCCTCGTCGGAGTAGAGGAACTCCTGCCAGAGCCGCGCGGCGGCCGGGTGCGGGGCGTCCTTGCTGACGGCCTGGTAGTAGTAGCCGCCGACCTGCGCGTTCTCGGGCACGACCACCTTCCAGCTGGAGAGCTTGGAGGTCACGGCGGCGTTGGTGTAGTCCCAGTCGATGACGACGGGGGTCTGCCCCGACTCGATGGTGGCCGCGGTCGGGTCGACGGGCAGGAAGTTGCCGGCGTCGGAGAGCCGGGAGAAGAACTCGACGCCGGGCTTGATGTCGTCGGCCGAGCCGCCGTTGGCCACCGAGGCCATCACCACGCCGCTGAACGCCGCGCCGGCCTGGGTCGGGTCACCGTTGAGGGCGACCTTGCCCTTGAGCTCGGGCTTCAGCAGGTCCTCGACGGAGGTGATCGCGGGCACCTTCGCGGAGTCGTAGCCGATGGACATGAACCCGCCGTAGTCGTTGACCCACGTCCCGGACGGGTCCTTGAAGGCGGTGGGGATGCTGTCGAAGGTCGCCACCTGGTAGGGCGCGAACATCGCGGTGTTCGCCAGCGCGACCGACTGCCCGAGGTCGAAGACGTCGGGCGCCCGGTCGGTGCCCTTCAGCTGCGTCGCGGCGTTGATCTCCTCCTGGCTGGCGGCGTCGGGCTGGGCGGAGTTCACCTCGATGCCGTACTTGGTGCCGAAGGCCTTGATGATCTCGCCGTAGTTGGCCCAGTCCGGCGGCAGGGCGATGACGTTGAGCCGGCCCTCGGCCTTAGCGGCGGCGACGAGCGCGTCCATCCCGCCGAGCGCCTCCGCGGAGGTCGCGGTGGCGGCGGCCGCGGCGTCGGCGGACGGCTCGGCCGCCGGCGGGGCGCAGCCCGCGCCCGCCAGGACGAGCCCCGCCAGGGCGGCGGCGGCGATGGTGGTGCGGATTCTGTTCACGGGTTCCCCTCGGTCGAGCCGGCGCGGGGTGTGTGCACGTCGACACCCCTGCTGGGCACAGAGTGGCACGTCGCGGCGCGTCCCGCCGCCGTGGCGCCCCTGCGGGGAGCGGAGTTCACCGGCTCGTCGCCCGGTGGTGGGGCCGCCCCCGGCCTCAGCGGTCCCGGCGGACCTCGAAGGCCGGCGGGTGGCTGCTCACCAGGGTCTGGCCGCGCATCCGGCACCAGGCGGCGACGTCGGGGGCGGCGGCCGGGTCGTCGGCCAGCAGCCGCAGCACCGAGCCGACCGGCAGCGCGGGCAGCCGCCGGGCCAGCGCGATCACCGGGAGCGGGCAGCGCTGCCCGCGGCAGTCCAGCTCCTCCACCGCGTCGCTCACGGATGGCTGCCGGGCGCCCCGAGGCGGGCGCGGATGCCGGCGACGACCTGCGGCAGCACGGCGAGGAAGGCCTCGACCTCGCCCGCCGTGCTGCGCCGGGTCAGGCCGATCCGGACGTTGCCGTGGGTGAGCAGCCCCATCGCGGCCAGCACGTGCGAGGGGTGCTCGCTGCTGGCGCTGCAAGCCGAGCCGCTGGCCACGGCGAAGCCCGCCCGGTCCAGCTCCAGCGTCAGGGTCTCCCCGTCCACGTAGAGCGCCGAGAAGGTGAGCAGGTGCGGGACCCGGTCCACCGGGTCACCGGCCACCTCGACGTCGGGGACCCCGGCGAGGATGCCGGCCCGCAGCCGGTCGACCAGGCCGCGCTGGCGGTCGCCGACGGCCCGCCCGGAGCGCAGCCACACCTCCAGCGCCGCGGCGGCGGCGTGCACACCCGCGACGTCGGGCGGACCCGGCCAGCGGCCGCCCTGGTGGTCGTCGGTCGGGTAGGGGGCGCGCCAGCGGACGCCGCGGCGCAGGACCAGGACGCCGACCGACGGCGGGCCGCCGAACGCCTGCGCCCCGGCGGTGAGCACGGTGCCGGCCGGCAGGTGGCGCAGGTCCAGCCGGCCCAGGGCGCTCGTCACGTCGAGCACCAGCGGCACGCCGGCCTCCTGGCAGGCCTCCGCCGCGGCGTCCACCGGCTGCAGCGTGCCCACCTCGTGGTTGGCCACCTGGAGGCAGGCCAGCGCGACCCCCGGCGCCCGCACAGCGGCCCGCCAGCGCTCGAGGTCGAGGTGCCCGGAGCGGTCGACGGGGACCGCGACGCGGCGTCCGGCTGCATCCGCGGCGCTCAGCACGGACGAATGATCGATCGTGCTCGTCACCACCACCTCGCCGACCCGTCGGCGGCCCAGCGCCAGGCCGGCGACGGCCGCGTGGGCGGCATGAACCCCCGAGGAGGGGAAGACCACCTCGTCGGGGCGGGCGCCCAGGGCGTCCGCGACCAGCTGCCGGGCCGCGTCCAGGGCCTGCGCGGCGAGCCGTCCGGGACGGTGCAGCCGGCTCGGATCTCCCCATCCGCCAGCCTGCGCGGCGAGCCACGCCTGCTGGGCCTCGGGGAGCACCGGCTCGGCCGAGGACGCGTCCCAGAACACCGTCGTCACCGTCTCCGCCACGCCTGCGAACCTACGCCCCTGCCGACTCGGCGGGCCCGCGCGACTGGGTTAGGGTGAACGCGGAGGATGGGGGTGCGTGGCCTGGCCGCGCCGCTCCCGCACCTCTTCCTGATGCACAGCTTCGACGAAAGGCACGACGTGGTTAGCAGCCAACGGCCGGTCCGGCGGACGACGGCTCGGCTGGTCGCGGCCTCGGCCGCCACCGGTGCCCTGCTCTTCCTGGCGGGGTGCTCCGGCGACACGGTCGCGCAGATGAAGCGCCTCGGCCTGCCCGAGGCCGCGAGCGACCGCGCCCCGGCCATCGGCGACCTGTGGATCGGTGCCTGGATCGCCGCCGGCATCATCGGCGTCTTCGTGTGGGGCCTCATCGGCTGGGTGGTGCTGAAGTACCGCTCCGACCACAACGACATGCCGAACCAGAACCGCTACAACCTGCCGATGGAGATCTTCTACACCACGGCGCCGTTCGTCATCATCGGCGTGCTGTTCTACTACACGATCCTGGCGCAGAACACGGTGACCGCGCGCAGCGCGGAGCCCGACGTGACGGTCAACGTCACGGCCCAGAAGTGGTCGTGGGTCTTCAACTACAAGGAGGCCGGCAACCCGGACGTCGGCGACGACGTGTGGGAGGGCGGCACCATCCAGCAGACGCCCGACCTCTATCTCCCCGTCGGCAAGAGCGTGCGGTTCAACCTGCGCGCCGCCGACGTGAACCACTCGTTCTGGGTGCCGTCCTTCTACTACAAGATGGACGTCATCGCCGGGCGCAACAACAACTTCGAGATGACCCCCACCAAGGAGGGCGTCTTCCGCGGCAAGTGCGCCGAGCTCTGCGGCACCTACCACTCCGCGATGCTCTTCAACGTCCACGTGGTCAGCGAGGACGAGTACGAGGCCCACCTCCGCGGACTCGCGGAGGCCGGCAACATCGGCGAGAACCGCGGGCCCAAGGACACGGACCCGCAGGGTGACGCCGCGCGCTACCAGGGAGAAGAGGTCGGCGACCGATGACGACGATGCAGCGGACGGCCACCGTCCAGGAGGTCGCGGCCCCCACCCGTCAGCTGGGGACGGTGTCGTGGAAGTGGATCACGACGACTGATCACAAGGTGATCGGGAACCTGTACTTCATCACCTCGATGGCGTTCTTCTTGTTGGGTGGTGTTCTCGCCCTCGGCATCCGTGCTGAGCTGGCGTTCCCGGGGTTGCAGTACCTGTCGCGGGAGACGTACAACCAGTTCTTCACGATGCACGGCACGATCATGTTGTTGTTGTTCGCGACGCCGTTGTTCGCGGGGTTCGCGAACGCGATCATGCCGTTGCAGATCGGCGCCCCGGATGTGGCGTTCCCGCGGCTGAACATGCTGTCGTACTGGCTGTACCTGTTCGGCGGTCTGGTCACCGTCTCCGGGTTCTTGTCGCCGTCGGGAGCGGCCAGCTTCGGCTGGTTCGCGTACACCCCGCTGTCGGACTCGGTGAACTCTCCGGGTGTGGGTGGTGACCTGTGGATCATGGGCCTCTACATGGCCGGTCTGGGGACGATCCTGGGTGCGGTGAACTTCATCACGACGATCCTGTGCATGCGGGCGCCGGGGATGACGATGTTCCGGATGCCGATCTTCACCTGGAACATCCTGGTCACCTCGATCCTGGTGCTGATCGCGTTCCCGATCCTGGCGGCGGCGTTGTTGGTGCTGGAGGCGGACCGGACGTTGGGTGCGCACGTGTTCGACGCTGCGAACGGTGGCCCGATCCTGTGGCAGCACCTGTTCTGGTTCTTCGGGCACCCGGAGGTGTACATCATCGCGTTGCCGTTCTTCGGGATCATCACCGAGATCTTGCCGGTGTTCTCCCGGAAGCCGATCTTCGGTTATGTGGGCCTGGTCGGCGCAACGCTCATGATCGCGGCGTTGTCGGTGGCGGTGTGGGCGCACCACATGTACGTGACGGGTGCGGTGAACCTGCCGTTCTTCTCGTTCATGACGTTCTTGATCGCGGTGCCGACGGGGGTGAAGTTCTTCAACTGGATCGGCACCATGTGGGGTGGCAACATCGCGATGCGGACCCCGATGCTGTGGGCGATCGGGTT
This sequence comes from Microlunatus capsulatus, assembly GCF_017876495.1. Classification (NCBI taxonomy): domain Bacteria; kingdom Bacillati; phylum Actinomycetota; class Actinomycetes; order Propionibacteriales; family Propionibacteriaceae; genus Microlunatus; species Microlunatus capsulatus. Next base: position 3,512,246 of record NZ_JAGIOB010000001.1, read on the forward strand.
CTTGACCACGTTCTTGTTCGGTGGTCTGACGGGTGTGATCCTGGGTTCCCCGCCGTTGGACTTCCAGCTGTCGGACTCCTACTTCGTGGTGGCGCACTTCCACTACGTGGTGTTCGGGACGGTGGTGTTCGCGATGTTCGCCGGGTTCTACTTCTGGTGGCCGAAGTTCACCGGCCGGATGCTCGACGAGACGTTGGGCAAGGTCCACTTCTGGTTGTTGTTCATCGGGTTCCACGTCACGTTCTTGGTGCAGCACTGGCTGGGGGTGGAGGGGATGCCCCGCCGTTACGCCGACTACCTCCCCAACGAGGGGTTCACGGTGCTCAACCAGGTGTCGTCGGCGGGCGCGTTCTTGTTGGGGGCGTCGATGATCCCGTTCTTCTGGAACGTGTGGAAGTCGCGGAACGCCCCGTTGGTGAACAACGACGACCCGTGGGGTTGGGGCCGGTCGCTGGAGTGGGCCACCAGCTCGCCGCCGCCGCGGCACAACTTCACCTCGATCCCGCGGATCCGTTCGGAGTCCCCGGCCTTCGACCTGCACCACCCCGAGGTCGCCCTCAGCGAGTACGAGGGCACCAACGGCCGGATGTTCGAGGACAGCACCGTGGACTCCCCGGACGACACCGGGCGGGCGGAGGAGCTCAAGGCCCGCGTCGACGGCACCTCGGACGACCCGACCACGCACTACGAGCGGGACCACCCGAGCCAGTCCCCGCGTCCTGAGGAGGGTCGCCAGTGAAGATCGAGGCCTACATCTTCCTCGCGCTGACGGCGTTCGCCGCCGTCATCGCGCCGGTGTACTGGATCCTGTCGCGCGACGCCACCGGCACCACCGCGCTGATCCTCACCTTCTTCCTGTGCCTGATGATCGCGGGCTACCTCGGGCTCATCGCCCGGCGGCTCGACCCCCGGCCCGAGGACAAGCGGACCGGCGAGATCGCGGAGGGTGCCGGCGAGCTCGGCTTCTTCCCCCCGCAGAGCAAGTGGCCGCTGTTCGTCGCGCTGACCGCGGTGCTGGTCTTCCTCGGCCCGGTCTTCGGCTGGTGGCTGACCATCCTGGGCTTCGGCTTCGGGGCGATCAGCCTGACGGGCCTGCTCTACGAGTTCTACCGCGGGGACCACGCGCACTGAGCTGATCCTGGGCTGCCCTCGTGCTGGGCCGCTCATGACCGGTAGCTCCAGAGGGCCGGGCCGAGACGCAGGACGTGTCTCGGCCCGGCCCTCTCAGGTTCAGGCCGCGGGTCACCGACGCTGGGACAGCAGCTCCGTCTCCTGAGCCCTTCTGGCTCGGGCGCCGTCGCACTATCGTCTGGCCATGTGCCGCAACATCCGACCGCTGAACAACTTCGAGCCGCCGGCCACCTCCTCTGAGGTGCACGACGCCGCCCTGCAGTACGTGCGCAAGATCGCCGGGGTGAGCAAGCCGTCGAAGGCGAACGAGGAGGCCTTCCAGCGAGCCGTCCACGACATCGCCCACGCCACCGAGCACCTGCTGGCGGACCTGGGTGACCACGGGGCCGGCGAAGAACCGCGAGGAGGAGGCCGCCAAGGCGCGGGCCCGCTCGGCCAAGCGGTTCGCCTCGGCCTGACGCCCTCCCCGTCGCCGCTCAGCCGGGCGGCGGGCGGTGCCCGACGGCGTAGTGCTGGGCCAGCAGGTCGCCGCCCAGGTCGTGCCGCCGGTCGCGCCACACGCAGTGCACGTGGTTGCCCGACTCCTGGGTGTTGTCGTACTCCAGCACGAACGTCGGCCCGCTGACGGCGTAGTAGTGGCCCTCGCCCCGCTCCAGCCCGCCCGCCCAGGTGAAGCGCACCTCGTCCCAGCCCGCGTCGGCGGCGTCCGCCCAGGCCGCGTCGGCCACGGCGGCGGGGGAGCGCTCGAGGTACTGCCGCACCAGCGCCTCCAGCAGCGCCCCCTGCCGCCGGTCCATCCGGGACCGGGGCAGCCCGCGCTCGGGGAAGCCGACGACCGCGGGGTCCTGCCGGGTGAGCACGTCGTCCGGCGCCGGTCCCGGCGTGAGCGCCACCCGGCGCTGGTCCTCCTCCAGGACCAGCACGAGCTGCCGCGCCAGGTCCTGCTCGCGGGGCAGCGACTGGAAGCCCCGGTGCGGCCCGCGGGTGATCTCGGCCGGCTGCGCGCCGACGAACTGCGGCGCGGTGACGACGGCGTCGCCGACGACGGTGGCCTGGGCCACCAGGTGGTGGCCGCTGATCCGCCAGGCCCACGGCTCGGCGCCGTCCGGACGGCCGAGGACGCGCAGCCAGTAGACCGGGTCGAGGTGCGGGGCCGGGGAGGCGTCGGCGGGGCTGAGCTCGCGGCGGATCTCCTCGGTGCGCAGCACCATCGCGAGGTCGGAGCGGCCGCGCGGGCTGAACGCCGTCTCCAGCAGGTCCTGGGCGCGGTCGCGCTGCGCCGGGGTGAGCCGGCCGAGCAGCAGGCCGGGACGCTCACCGGGCAGGTAGGTCCAGGTGTGCCACTCCGCGGTCGCGAACGGGCCGAGGACTGCGCGCCGCTGGTCGGGGTCGAGGGTGTCGAGCAGGTCGGCGGCGGCCCGGCGCATCGCGCGGGCCAGCGGTGCCGTGGCGGTGGTCACCCCCGCACGCTAGCCGCCGGCACCGCACGCGGGCCGGCGGCCCGGCGGCTCACCAGCTGGAGTGCAGCGGCCGGCCCTCGTCGTAGCCCGAGCCCGACTGCACACCGACCACGGCGAGCTCGGCGAACTCCTCCAGCGAGCTGGCGCCGGCGTAGGTGCAGCTGCTCCGGACCCCGGCGACGATGGAGTCGATCAGGTCCTCCACGCTCGGGCGCTCCGGGTCCAGGTACATCCGGCCCGTCGAGATGCCCTCCTCGAACAGGGCGGCGCGGGCCCGGTCGAAGCCGGAGGAGTCGCGGGTCCGCAGCTTGACCGCGCGGGCCGAGGCCATCCCGTAGGACTCCTTGTACTGCCGGCCCTGGGCGTCGGTCATCAGGTCCCCGGTGCTCTCGTAGGTGCCGGCGAACCAGGAGCCGATCATCACGCTGCCGGCGCCGGCGGCCAGCGCCAGCGCCACGTCGCGGGGGTACCGGACGCCGCCGTCGGCCCACGTCGAGCGGCCGACCGAGGCGGCCGCCTCGGCGCACTCGAGGACCGCGCTGAACTGCGGCCGGCCGACGCCGGTCATCATCCGGGTGGTGCACATGGCGCCGGGGCCGACGCCGACCTTCACCACGTCCGCGCCGGCGTCGACGAGGTCGAGCACCCCGGCCGCGGAGACGACGTTGCCCGCCACCAGCGGCACCCGCCGCCCGCCGCGCTCCACCTGGCCGTCGCGCACCTCGCGGACGCTCTTGAGCGCCTGCAGCATCTTCTCCTGGTGGCCGTGGGCGGTGTCGACCACGAGCACGTCGATGCCGGCGGCCAGCAGCGCCGAGGCCCGGCCCGCCACGTCGCCGTTGATCCCGACGGCGGCCCCGGCCAGCAGCCGGCCGTCGGCGTCCAGCGCGGGCCGGTAGAGCGTCGAGCGCAGCGCGGCCTTGCGGGTCATCACCCCGACCAGCCGGCCGTCCTCCACCACGAGGGCGGCCTGCAGGTGCCGGCTGGTGAGCGCGTCGAAGACCTCGGTGGCCGAGGTGCCCGGCGGCACGGCGAGGACGTCGTCGGACATCACCTCGTGCACCTGGGCGAAGCGGTCCACCCCGGCCGCGTCGGCCTCGCTGACCGTGCCGACGGGACGGCCGTCCTGGACCACCACGACGAGCCCGTGCGCCCGCTTGGGGAGCAGCGACAGGGCCTCGCCGACCGTGCTGTGCGGGGCGACCGTGACCGCGGTGTCGTAGAGGGGGTGCGACGCCTTCACCCGGGCCGTGACGTCGGCCACGACGTCGGTGGGGATGTCCTGCGGGATGATCGCCACCCCGCCGCGCCGGGCCACCGTCTCGGCCATCCGGCGGCCGGCGACGGCGGTCATGTTGGCGACCACCAGGGGCAGGGTCGTGCCGATGCCGTCCGTGCTGGCCAGGTCGACGTCCAGGCGCGAGGTCACCGACGAGCGGCGCGGCACCATGAAGACGTCGGAGTAGGTCAGGTCGTGGGCGGGCGGAGGAGTCAGGAAGCGCACGGCGTCCATCCTCCCCCGCCGGGGCGGGTTCTGGCGATCCGGCTCACACCCGGGCGGGCCGCCGTTCACCGGTGCGCGGGCGGTCCGGCCGGTACGCTTCACGGCTGGGGAGCGGGGTCCGCGAGGACCGCGGACGGCGACATCGGGGGACTTTCGACATGCAGGCACGGACGGCGCGCGGCTGGCGCGCCCTCGGCGGGACGGCCGTGGCGGCCGCCCTCGCCGTCGCGACGCTGACCACCCCGGCGGGTGCCGCCGTCCCCGCCTCGGTGCCCCCGGTCCTGGAGCGCAGCGCCGCCGCCGTGACCGCCGACGGCCTGCCCACCGTGCAGGTCGACGGCGTCGTCTGGACCCAGGTCGTCATCGGCAGCACCGTCTACGCGGCCGGCGACTTCGGCAAGGCCCGCCCGGCCGGCGCCGCCCCGGGGACCTCGACGACCACCCGCAAGAACCTGCTCGCCTACAGCCTGACCACCGGCAAGCTGAGCACCACCTTCAAGCCGGGCGCGCTCAACGGCCAGGTCAAGGCGCTGGCCGTCTCCAGCGACGGGAAGACCGTCTTCGCCGGCGGCGACTTCACCCAGGTCGGGACGAAGAAGCGGCTGCGGTTCGCCGCGTTCGACGCGAGGACCGGCGCCCTGCGCGCGGCCGCCCCGGCCTTCAACACCCGGGTCAACGCGCTCGCCGTCGTCGGCGCCAACGTCTACGTCGGCGGCTGGTTCACCCGCGTCGGCACCACGCTGCGCACCCGCGTCGCGGCGGTGAACGGCAGCACCGGCAAGCTGACCGGCTGGGCGCCGAAGCCCTCCGGGGCGGTCAACGCCCTGGTCGCCACCCCGGACCGCAAGCGCGTCGTCATCGGCGGCGGGTTCGACAAGATCGGCAGCACCCGGGCCCTCGGCATGGGCGCCGTCGACGCGACGAGCGGCAAGGTCGGGGCCTGGAAGATCAACACCGTGGTCAAGGACTACGGCAGCAAGGCCTCCATCCTCAGCCTGACCGCCGACGCGGACACCGTCTACGGCACCGGCTACGCCTACGGCGGCGGCAACTTCGAGGGCGCCTTCGCCGCGAACCCGGCCGACGGCTCGGTCCGCTGGCTGCAGGACTGCCACGGCGACAGCTACGGGGTCGCCCCGGTCGGCGGCGTCGTCTACGTCGTCGGGCACGCCCACACCTGCCAGAACATCGGCGGCTTCCCCGAGGCGAAGCCGCGGCTGTACCGGCGGGCCGTGGCGCTGACCAAGACCGCGCGCGGCACCGTGGCCACCAACGCCCAGGTCGGCTCCAACTACGGCAACTTCGCGGGCCAGCCCGCCCCGTCGCTGGTCAGCTGGTTCCCGGAGCTGACGCCGGGCACCTTCACCGGCAAGACCCAGGCGGCCTGGAACGTGGTCGGGACCACGATCTACGTCGCCGCCGCGGGGGAGTTCACCGCCGTCAACGGCAAACCCCAGCAGGGCCTGGTCCGCTTCGCCGTGCCCTCGGCGGTGCCGGCCCGGACCCAGGGACCGCTGCTCACCGACGCCAGCACCGCGCCGCAGCTGCGGGTCGAGGCCGGGGCGGTGGTCGTCGACGCCGTCACCAACGCCGACCGCGACCAGCGCTCCCTCACCTACGACGTCGTCCGCCGCGACCGGCTCGCCGACGGCACCTTCGGCCCCGCGACGGTCGTGGGCGCGCCCCGCAAGGCCGTCTCCGACTTCTGGGCGCGCGCCCCGCTGACCTGGACCGACGCCACCGTCGAGCCCGGCCACGACTACCGCTACCAGGTGCGCGCGGTGGACGCCGACAAGAACCGGGTGACCAGCCCGGCGACCGACGTCACGACCCCGGTGCCGCCGTCCAGCACGACCACCGAGGAGGGCTGAGCGCAGCCCCGCCGGGTGCGGCCCGGTCGTCTACCGTGGGCACCATGGACGACGACCACTCCACCAAGGGCGCCTACGTGACGACGGGCAGCGAGTTCACCCGCGACACGAACTACATCGCGACCCGGATCACCCGCGACGGCCGCGACGGCTACCCCGTCGAGGCGGGCCGCTACCGGCTCGTCGCCGCCCGCGCCTGCCCCTGGGCCAACCGGACGCTGATCGTGCGGCGGCTGCTGGGGCTCGAGGACGCCATCTCCCTCGGGCTCTGCGGCCCGACGCACGACAAGCGCAGCTGGACCTTCGACCTCGACGAGGGCGGCCGCGACCCGGTGCTGGGCTACGAGCGGCTGCAGGAGGCCTACTTCGCCCGCTTCCCCGACTACGAGCGCGGGATCACGGTGCCGGCGGTCGTCGACGTCCCGACCGGCCAGGTGGTGACGAACAACTACCCGCAGATCACCCTCGACCTCTCCACGGAGTGGACCGAGTTCCACCGCGACGGCGCCCCGGAGCTCTACCCCGAGCGGCACCGCGACGAGATCGACGAGGTCGCGAAGCGGGTGTTCACCGAGGTCAACAACGGCGTCTACCGCTGCGGGTTCGCCGGCTCCCAGGAGGCCTACGACAAGGCCTACGACCGGCTCTTCACCGCTCTGGACTGGCTGGAGGAGCGGCTGTCGGGTCAGCGCTACCTGGTGGGCGACACCATCACCGAGGCCGACGTCCGGCTGTTCACCACCCTCGCCCGCTTCGACCCCGTCTACCACGGCCACTTCAAGTGCAACCGGCAGAAGCTCAGCGAGTTCTCGGCGCTCTGGGGCTACGCGCGCGACCTGTTCCAGACCCCGGGCTTCGGCGACACGACCGACTTCGTGCAGATCAAGCAGCACTACTACGTCGTCCACGTCGACATCAACCCGACGCAGATCGTGCCGAAGGGCCCCGACCTGTCCGGCTGGCTGACCGCGCACGGGCGCGAGCAGCTCGGCGGCCGCCCGTTCGGCGACGGCACACCGCCGCCCCCGCCGCGGCCCGCCGAGGTCGTGCCGGCCGGGCACGGCGCCGGGGCCGCCTGAGCACGGGGCCGCGGCCCGCCCGCCCGGTCCGGGGTCAGGCCGGCGGCGGCCCCAGGTACACCTGCAGGTGCAGGTCGGGATGGCCCTCGACCGCCAGGGTCAGCGGCTCCAGCCGCCGCCAGCCGGCCGCCTCGTAGAGCCCGACCGGGCCCGCGTCCTCGGGCAGCACGTCCAGCACGGGCCGGCGGCCGTCGGCGTGCGCCTGCGCCGTCACCCGCGCCAGCAGCGCCCGGCCGACCCCGCGCCGTCGGGCGCCGGGGGAGACCAGCAGCCGGGCCACCACCGCCAGCCGGTCGGGCGGCAGCCCCGTCGCCCGCCGGGCGGCGGGCAGGGTCGGGTCGCCCGCCGCGGCGTGCAGGCCGACGTGGCCGAGCACGGTGCCGTCGTCGTCCTCGGCCACCCAGGCCGCCTCCTCGGCGGCGCCGCGCAGGAAGGCCGCCGGGTCGTCGCGCCAGTAGCGCGGGTAGCCGTCGGCCTCGTGGGTGCGGCGCATCAGCGCGACGCAGGCGACGACGTCGGCCTCGGTCCGGGGGCGGATCAGCACCCGGCCGACGCTACCGGGCGCCGGCCGGCCGCAACGCCGGCGAAACAATCCCTCGGTACGGTGACCGCTACCGCAGCCCACCGGCGACCGCGAAGGGGAGGACGACGTGAACCTGGCTCCGTCGGACGTCGAGAAGCTGCTGCAGGCCGTCGCCGGGATGGTCGCGCGCGACCGTCTCGCCCGCGGCGTCAAGCTCAACTACCCGGAGTCGGTCGCCCTGCTCAGCACCTGGGTCGTCGAGCGGGCGCGGGACGGCGCGGGCGTCGAGGAGCTGATGAGCGCGGGCCGCGAGGTTCTGGGCCGCGACGCCGTGATGCCCGGGGTGGCCGAGATGGTCACCGACGTCCAGGTCGAGGCGACGTTCCCCGACGGCCGCAAGCTCGTCACCCTGCACAGCCCCATCCAGTAGACCGACCCAGCAGCGACCCGAGGAGCAGGCATGGCGGGAACCAGCGGCGACGGCCCCGGCGCGGTCCGCGTCCGGCCCGGCACCATCGAGCTCAACGCCGACCGCGGCCCGGACGAGCGCGGTGAGCTGACGTTCACCAACACCGCCGACCGACCCATCCAGATCGGCTCGCACGTCCACCTGCCCGACGTGAACAGCGGCCTGGACTTCGACCGCGCCGCCGCCGCGGGCTTCCGGCTCGACATCGCCGCCGGGACCTCGGTGCGCTTCGAGCCCGGTGCCTCCCGCACCGTCGGCGTCGTCGCCCTGCGCGGGCGGCGGCTGGTGCCCGGCCTCCAGCGGCGCGGTGCCGGCCGACCCGGTCCGGCCGGGGCGGAGGCCTGAGGTGGCCTTCCTCGACCGCGCCGACTACGCGGCCCTGTACGGCCCCACCACCGGCGACCAGATCCGCCTCGGCGACACCGACCTGTGGGTCGAGGTCGAGCAGGACCTCACCGCGGGCGGGGAGGAGTCGGTGTTCGGCGGCGGCAAGTCGATCCGCGAGTCGGGCAACCAGTCGCTGCTGACCTCGGCCGAGGGCGCCCTCGACACCGTCATCACCAACGTCGTCGTCCTCGACCACTGGGGTGTGGTGCGCGCCGACGTCGGCATCCGGGCCGGCCGGATCGTCGGCCTGGGCCGCAGCGGCAACCCCGACATCGCCGACGGCGTGCACCCGGACCTGGTGATCGGGCCGGGCACGGACGTCATCTCGGGCGAGGGCCGGATCCTCACCGCCGGCGGCTTCGACTCCCACGTCCACTTCCTGTCCCCGTCCCAGGTCGAGGAGGCGCTGGCCGCCGGCCTGACCACCCTCGGCGGCGGCGGCACCGGGCCGTCGGAGGGCTCCAAGGCCACCACCGTCACCCCCGGGGCCTGGCACCTGCGGCAGGCCCACCGGGCGCTCGACGGCTTCCCGGTCAACCTGCTGCTGCTGGGCAAGGGCAACACCGTCGCCCCCGGGGCGTTCGCGGAGCAGGCCCTGGCGGGCGCGGCGGGCTACAAGGTGCACGAGGACTGGGGCTCCACCCCGGCCGCCATCGACGCGGCGCTGCGCGGGGCGCAAGAGTGGGGGCTGCAGGTGGCGCTGCACGCCGACTCCCTCAACGAGTCCGGCTTCGTCGCCGACACCGTCGCGGCCATCGACGGCCGCAGCATCGCCGCCTTCCACGTCGAGGGCGCGGGCGGCGGGCACGCGCCCGACATCCTCACCATCGCCGGCCTGCCGCACGTGCTGCCCGGCTCCACCAACCCGACGCTCCCGCACACCGTCAACACGGTGGCCGAGCACCTCGACATGCTCATGGTCTGCCACCACCTGAACCCGGCGGTCCCCGAGGACCTGGCCTTCGCCGAGTCGCGGATCAGGGCCACCACCATCGCCGCCGAGGACCACCTGCACGACCTCGGCGCCATCTCGATCACCTCCTCCGACGCCCAGGCCATGGGCCGGATCGGCGAGGTCATCACCCGCACCTGGCAGGTGGCGCACGTCATGAAGCACGTGCGCGGCGCGCTGTCCGGCGGTCTGCCGGCGGACAACTTCCGGGCCCGGCGCTACGTGGCCAAGTACACGATCAACCCGGCCGTCGCGCACGGCGTCGACCACGAGATCGGGTCGGTCGAGGTGGGCAAGCTGGCCGACCTCGTGCTGTGGGACCCGCGGTTCTTCGGCCACCGGCCGAGCCTGGTCATCAAGGGGGGCGGCATCGTCGTCGCGGCCCTCGGCGACCCCAACGCCTCCATCCCCACCCCGCAGCCGGTGCTCATGCGCCCGGCGCTGTACCACGCGAGCGGCGCCTCCCGGTCGCAGACCTACGTCGCCCCCGCCGCGCTGGAGGACGGGCTGGCCGACCGGCTCGGGCTGCAGCACGAGCTGGTCGCGGTCCGGTCCACCCGCGACGTCGGCAAGGCCGCCATGGTCCTCAACGACGCGCTGCCCTCGATCGTCATCGACCCGGAGACGCACCGCATCGAGGTCGACGGCGACGAGATCCGGCCCGCCCCGGCGACCACGCTGCCGCTCGCCCAGCTGTACGCGATGTTCTGATGGGCGCGCGCCCGTGACGGCTCCCTACCTCAGCCTGCTGCTGGCCGACGGCCGGCTGCCGACGGGTGCCCACACCCAGTCCGGCGGGGTCGAGCCCGCTTTCCAGGCCGGCATGCCGCTGGCCGCGGTGCCCGACTACCTCACCGTCCGGCTGCGCACCGTGACGGAGGTGGAGGCGGCGACGGCGGTGCTGGCCCGCCGCACCTGGGCCGACGGCGGTCCCGACCGGGTGGCCGCGCTCGTCGCCCTCGACGTGGCCTGGCGGGCGCGGACGCCGTCCGACGTGCTCCGTGACGCCGCGGACCTGCTGGGCCGCAGCCACCTGCGGCTGGCCGCCGCCGTCTGGGACCTGGCGCCGCTGGTCGAGGCCCGGCGGCTCTGGTGCCGGGCCGTCGTCGTCGGGGTGACCGCGGCCGCGGCCGGCCTGTCCGCCGCCGAGACCGCCCGCCTGGTGGCCTTCGACGACGTCCAGACGGTGCTGGCGGCCGCGCTCAAGCTCGCGCCCTTCGACCCCGCCCACGGGGTGGCCTGGGCCGTCCGCGCCCAGCCCGAGGTGGAGCGGCTCGTCGAGCGGGTCGCCGACCTCCTCTCACCCGCCGACCTCCCGGCCCCGACCGCCCCGCTGCTCGAGCAGTGGGGACAGCAGCACCGCGACAGCGAAAGGCGGCTCTTCCGTGCCTGACCCCCGACCCTCCTCCGTCCCCGGCGCCCTGCACGGCCCCGGCCCCCGCGCCCTCCGGCTGGGCGTCGCCGGGCCGGTCGGCACCGGCAAGAGCTCGCTCATCGCCATGGTCTGCCGCGAGCTGGGCCGCGAGCTCAGCCTGGCCGTGGTCACCAACGACATCTACACCGACGAGGACGCCCGCTTCCTGCGCTCGGCCGGCGTGCTCGACCCGGAGCGGATCCGCGCCGTCGAGACCGGCGCCTGCCCGCACACGGCCATCCGCGACGACGTCAGCCAGAACCTGCTGGCCGTCGAGGACCTCGAGCGGGACTTCGCGCCCGTCGACGTCGTCCTCGTCGAGTCGGGCGGCGACAACCTCACCGCCACGTTCAGCCCGGCGCTGGTCGACGCCCAGTTCTTCGTCCTCGACGTGGCCGGCGGCGGCGACGTGGCGCGCAAGGGCGGCCCGGGCATCGCGCGGGCCGACGTCCTGGTGGTCAACAAGACCGACCTGGCCCCCTACGTCGGGGTGGACGTCGAGCAGATGGTGCACGACGCCGAGCACGCCCGCGACGGCCGCACGGTGATCGCCCTCTCCCGGGCCGACGCCGCGTCGGTGGCGCGGCTGCGGGGCTGGGTGCTGGAGACCCTCGAGCGCTTCCGCGCGGGCACCCTGGTGCCCAGCGACCCGGGGCCGATGGCGCCGCACGTCCACGCCGAGGAGCAGGGCCCGCACAGCCACGCCGACGGCCCGGTCCACACCCACTGATGCTGCTGCCGTCCGCGCCGGTCGCCCGCGCCGCCCCGACGGTGGTGCAGGTGAGGCGCGAGCGCGGCCGGCTGCGGACGGTGCTGCGGGGCGGCCTGCTGCGGCCGCAGCGGCTGCACGGGCCGCCCGACCGCTGCCGGGTGGGGCTGCTGGCCTCGACGGCGCTGCTGCTCGGCGGCGACGTCGTCGAGCTCGAGGTCGACGTCGGCCCGGGCGTGACCCTGGACCTGGTCGACGTCGCCGGCACGGTGGCCTACGACGGCCGCGGCGAGCCGGCGGGCTGGCGGGTCGAGGTCCGGGTGGCCGACGGCGGTCGGCTGCGGTGGGCGGGGGAGCCCTTCGTCGTCGCGGACGGCGCCGACGTCAGCCGGGCCCTGCTGCTGGACGTCGCCGACGGCGGCCGGGCCCTGCTCCGGGAGACCCTTGTGCTGGGCCGGACCGGCCAGCTCGGCGGGCGGCTGCGCAGCGCGACCACGGCCCGCCGCGGTGGCCGTCCGGTGCTCGTGGAGGACACCGTGCTCGACCCGGCCACGCACCGGCGGCTGCCGGGCATGCTCGGCGACCTGCGGGTGCTGGACAGCCTGCTGGCGGTGGGCGAGGAGCTGCCGGACGCGCCCGCGGGTCCGACGGGCCACCGGCCCAGCCGGTTCGCCCTCGTCGAGCCGGGCTGCTGGCTGGGCCGTGCCCTGCTGCCCGACCTCGCGTCCTCGCCGCTGCACCGCTGGTGGGCCGCGGCGACCGCCTAGCCCTGGTCGGCGGGCGTCTCGGCGGCCGACGCCGTCGGCGCGGGCTCGGGGGTGCTGCTCGCGCTGGGCGCCGGGGACTCGGGGGTCGGCGCCGCCGAGGACGGCGCGGGCGTCGTCGGGGCCGGGGTGGCCGCGGGCGTGCTGCTCGGGGCGGGCGTCGGCTGCTCCGACGGCTCGGCGCTGGCGCTCGGCGTCGGGGACGGCGCCTCGTCCGAGGGCGACGCGGACGGGCTCGCGGCGGGCTGCGGGTCGCGGCGCTGCGGCTCGGCGACCTGGCTGATGGTGGTGCCCTCCCCGCCCGAGAGCGCGTTCCCGGTGGCGAGCTCGACCCCGGTGAGGACCGCCCCCGCCAGCGCGAAGGCCGCCACCGCGGCGACCAGGACGTTCGTCCAGGACAGCCGCGGGCGGCGGCCGACCGGCGCGCCGGCCTCCTGCACCGGCGCGCTGGGCTGCGCCGGCGCCGCGGCCGGCGTCGTCGGCTCGCGGTCCTCGACCGTCTCGACGGCCGCCGGCACCGCGGACCCGCCGACCCGGCCCTGGAAGACCGTCCGCACGTGGTGCTGGGTGGTCCGCAGGGAGGCGGAGTAGACGCTGCTGGCCACGGCGGCGACGACGCTTGCCACCGCGGCGCCCACGACGGTGCCGGCCACGCTGAGCCGGGAGCCGAGGTAGGCGGCGGTCATGGCGGCCAGGGCCCCGGCCAGCACCTGCGTCGCCGACAGCTCGATCTTCGGCTTCGCCGGCTCCTCGGCGGCGTCACGGGGTGCGGGGTCCTGCGGGGGTCGGGTGTCGGTGCTCAACTGTCCTCAGCTCGTCTCGGGCGCGGTGGCGTGCGGCCGCCTCGGGCGGCTCGCGTCCATCCCTGCCCAACGCGGCACGTCGGCCGATCGTTGTCGTCCCCGGCCAGAAGTGAGCAAACCCACAGCGGTCCGGATCACGGTGCGCGCTGAGGCGGGGGAGCCCCTGAGCACGACAGCGCCCCCGGTCCGTGGGACCGGGGGCGCTGCGTCTGGTGCTACTGGTGGGTGACGTTCTGCTGCGTCCCCGAGGTGATCGAGTGGTGGCCGTTGTCGTTCCCGTTGCCGTCGTGGCCGTCGGTCAGCGCGTGGTCGTCGTCGTGGCCGTGGTGCGCCGCCTCCTCCAGCTCGGCCCGCGTCGGCTTGCGCAGGTCGTCGATGAAGTAGAACCGGGTGGCCCGGCGACGGAGCTGCTCGATCCGCATCTCCTTCGCCTTGACGTCGCCGTCCTGGGCCGGGAGCAGCGCGGGGAGCTGCTTGTGCTGGGTGAGGGTGTAGGCCTCGCCCTCCGAGATCGGCGCGTGCCGCTCGGAGTAGGAGCCGGACGGGTCCCGCTCGATGATGCCGGTCTCGGCACCGTGCAGCAGCCGGTCCTGGTCGGCCCGCTGGAGGCCGATGCAGATCCGCTTGGTGATGAGGAAGGCGAGCACCGGGGCGACGAAGACCGCGACCCGCAGGAAGTAGGTCACCGCGTTGAGCGAGACCCGGAACTGGGTGGCGACCAGGTCGTTGCCACCGCCGATCCAGAGCATCCCGTAGCAGGTCATCGCGGCGACGCCGAAGGCCGTGCGCGTCGGGGCGTTGCGGGGGCGGTCGGCGATGTGGTGCTCCGACTTGTCCTTGGTGACCCACTGCTCGATGAAGGGGTAGACCGCCATCAGGCCGAAGAACAGGCCCATCAGGCCCAGGCCCGGGATGGCCACGTTCCAGGACCAGGTGGTCCCGCCGATGTGCCACTCCCAGTTCGGCATGATCCGGATGCCGCCCTCGACGAAGCCCATGTACCAGTCGGGCTGCGAGCCGGCCGTGACCTCGGCGGGGTTGTAGGGCCCATAGGTCCACAGCGGGTTGATCTGCATCAGCCCGCCCATCAGGGTCAGGACGCCGAAGACGATGAAGAAGAAGCCACCGGCCTTGGCGGCGTACACCGGGAAGACCGGGTAGCCGACGACGTTGCCCTCGTTGCGGCCCGGGCCGGGGAACTGGGTGTGCTTGTGGTAGACGACCAGCGCCAGGTGCGCGGCGATCAGACCGAGGATGATCGCGGGCAGCAGCAGCACGTGGACGATGTAGAGCCGCGAGACGATCAGGCTGCCCGGGAACTCCCCGCCGAAGATGAAGAACTCGGCCCAGGTGCCGATGAGCGGGATGGAGCGGACCAGCCCGTCGACGAACCGGAGGCCGGTGCCCGAGAGCAGGTCGTCCGGCAGGGAGTAGCCGGCGAAGCCCTCGATGAGGCCCATCATCAGCATGGCGACGCCGATGACCCAGTTGATCTCGCGGGGCTTGCGGAACGCACCCGTGAAGAAGACGCGGAGGCTGTGCGCCAGCATCGCGGCGAGGAACAGCGCGGCCGCCCAGTGGTGCATCTGGCGGACCAGCAGACCGCCGCGGATGTCGAAGGAGATCGCCAGGGTGGAGGCGAACGACTCCGACATCTGCACGCCGCGGAGCAGCTGGTAGGTGCCCTCGTACTCGATCTCGGCCATCGACGGCTTGTACCAGAACGAGAGGAACGTGCCGGTGATGAGCAGGATGATGAAGGAGTAGAGCGCGATCTCCCCGAGCAGGAACGACCAGTGGTCGGGGAAGACCTTGCGGATGAACGGGCGGCTCAGGGTCGCCAGACCCAGACGTTCGTCCGCCCACTTCGCCGGACCCGAGGCCGCCTTGAAGACGGGACCCAGCTCCTTCTGCGGGACGTGCGCCTCGACGGCCTTCTGGTCGTCGACGGTCGCGGCTGGCTTAGCCATCAGTGGTCATTCTCCCTTGTAGTCCCCGCGGGAGTCGCGCTCGAAGTAGCTCGGGCCGACCGGCACGGTGAATCCTTGACGCGCGACGAGGTAGCCCTCGGCGTCGGTGGTGATGGGCAGCTGCGGCAGCGCGCGCGCCGCCGGGCCGAAGACGACCAGGCCGGAGTCACCGAGGTCGAAGGTCGACTGGTGGCAGGGGCACAGGAGGTGGTGGGTCTGCTGCTCCCACAGGCTGATGGGGCAGCCCACGTGCGTGCAGATCTTGGAGTAGCAGAGGATCCCGCCGACCTGCCAGTCACGGCGCTCGTCGGGGATCTTGATGTCGTTCGGGTCCATCCGGACGATGATGATCGAGGCCTTGGCCTTTTCGGTCAGGAACTCGGTGCCGTGCAGCTCCTGCAGGTTCTCCGGCTGCGCGTTCACCAGCTGGCCGATGACCATCTCGCTGGCCTTGATCGGCTCGTAGGTGACGTCGTGGACCAGCCGGATGCCCTGCTTCCAGATCGTCGACTCGATCGTGGCCGCCCGCACCCGCTTGGTGGGCCAGGGGCCCAGGTCGGCGAAGCTGACGATCAGCGGCAGGCCCAGAGCGGCGAGCGCGCCGCCGAGGCTGTAGCCCAGCACCTTGCGGCGGCGGATCCGCGACTCGTCGGTGCCGGCGTCCAGCTCGCGCAGGACGTACTCGACGTCCTCCTTCGTGGAGGCCGCGCCGTGGCGGTGGTCGACCATCTCGTGGTCGTCCATGATCTGGCGGCCCCACTGGACCGCCCCGACGCCGATGAGCATCAGGGCCATGCCGGCGGTGAGGCCGAGGCCGAGGTTCTTGGCGTTGGTGCCCAGGAAGGCGGCCTCGCGGGGGACCGCGAAGTAGATGACGACGAACGCGATCGCCAGCACCGGCACGAGGCCGAACATGGTGGCCACCTGCCGGGTGGCGCGGTCGAAGGCCTTCTCGTCGACGTCGGTCAGCCGGGGCAGGTGCTCCGGGAGGCCGGGGTCGGGGACGGGGTAGCGCTCCGCGTCGCGGACGGTCTCGAGCTCGGCGCGCTGCTGCGCCTCCGAGTCGACCTCGTGGCCGCCCTCACGGGGAATCAGGTCGCTCACTTCGCCTTCGTTCCCTTCGCTGCGATCCAGACGGCGATGGCCGACAGCCCGCCGATGCCGATGATCCAGGACCAGAGGCCCTCGCTCACCGGGCCGAGCCCGCCGAGGGTCAGACCGCCCTGGCTGGGCTCCTCGTGCAGCGTGTTGAGGTAGGCGATGATCGCCCGCTTGTCCTCGGGCTTGAGCACGCCGTCGGAGAACACCGGCATCTGCTGCGGTCCGGTGATTAGCGCCTCGTAGATGTGCTGGTTGCTGACGCCGTAGAGCGAGGGGGCGTACTTGCCGCCCGGCAGCGCGCCGCCGGCGCCCTCGAAGTTGTGGCAGGCCGAGCAGTTGGTGCGGAAGAGCTCACCGCCGCGGGCGATGTCCTCCTCGCTGACGCCGGCCGGGTCGTACTGCGACGGGTCCGGGATCTCGGGGCCGGGGCCCAGCGTCGCGACGAAGGCGGCGAGCGCGGCCACCTCCTCGGGGGTGTACCGGTTCTGCTTCACGGGGGCCTGAGCCTCGGGGCGGGCCATCGGCATGCGGCCGGTCCCGACCTGGAACTCCACGGACGCGGCGCCGACGCCGGCCAGCGGCGGGCCCTGGATCTCCCCGCTGGCCTGGCCCTCGCCGTTCAGGCCGTGGCAGGAGGAGCAGCCGACGGCGAAGAGCGCGCGGCCCTCCTCCACCTGCTGGCTGGTGCCGGTGTCGGCTGAGGACTGGCCGGCGGGAGCCATCACCGTGTAGAGGGCGCCCATGACGAAGAGCCCCAGCACCAGCAGCAGCGCCTTGGCTGCCGGGTGCCGTCGTCGGGAGGACAGGAATCGCACGTGAAGGTCCCTCTCAGGATGATCGCTCTTGCTCTGCGGGGCTTGTCAGGTATTCGGTTGTGGGATGCGTGGCGGATGCGGCGCGGGGTCCGCGGATCCGGGTCAGCGCAGCAGGTAGATCACGCCGAAGAGAGCGATCCAGACGACGTCGACGAAGTGCCAGTAGTAGGACACCACGACAGCGCTGACGGCCTGCTCGTGGGTGAACGTCCGGGCCAGGTAGGTGCGGCCCAGCAGGAGCACGAAGGCGATCAGGCCGCCCGTGACGTGCAGCCCGTGGAAGCCCGTGGCCAGGTAGAACACCGAGCCGTAGACGTCGGAGGACAGGGTCAGGCCCTCCGAGATCAGCTCCGCGTACTCGAAGGTCTGGCCGCCGATGAAGAAGGCGCCCATGACGAAGGTGAGGATGTACCACTCGCGCAGGCCCCACTTGCCCAGCGCCAGCAGCCCGCCCGCGCGCGACACCTGGCCGCGCTCGGCGGCGAAGACGCCCATCTGGCAGGTGAAGGAGCTGGCCACCAGCACGCTCGTGTTGATGATGGCGAAGGGGACGTTGAGCATCTCGGTGCTCTGGTCCCACAGGCTCTCGAAGCCGCCACCCGCCGCCTGGGAGTTCGTCACGTTGCGGATCGTGAAGTACGCCGCGAACAGCGCCGCGAAGAACATCAGCTCCGAGGCGAGCCAGACGATGGTGCCGACGGCGACCATGTCCGGGCGGCCGGGACGACCCCGCAGACGTGACTGGGGGATCCGGTGCAGGGCACCTTCCGGCTTGGTCATCGAGCCGGAGACGGCGTGCGTGTGAATGGCCACGGGCACATTATTGCCTCACGACCCGCACCCGTCACCCTGGGGCGCGGCCCGGTCCGGACTGTGCGGGGCCCGCGGGCCCCGTCAGGTCAGATGCCGCCGTAGGTGTCCAGGCGTGGACGCGCGCGGAAGGTGGAGACGAGGATCACCACGCCGGCGAGCGTCAGCGGCGCCCAGCCGGGTCCGACGCCGACGACCGCACCGGCCGAGCGGAGCATGCCGAGGCCCACCAGCAGGGGGACGACGCCCAGCGCGAGCGCCCAGCCCGCGAGGTGCAGCGGCCACCAGAAGAACTTGTTGACCTCGTCGGGCAGCAGGGCCCAGCAGACCAGCACGGCGACCACGGCGGCGACCTGGTGCATCGAGGCGCCGAGGTTGAACACGTTGAGCGCCAGCGGCAGCCGGTCCACCTGGGCCGCCGGCAGCCAGAGCGGGTCGATGCCGCGGACCAGGGTGGCGGCCGGGAAGAGGGTGAGCCGGGCGTCGACGGTCTGCACGGTGAAGTTGAGGTACTGCATCCGCAGGTAGGGGAGCAGGGCCCCGACGACGACGAGCACCACCGCGGCCGCGGCGGGGACGACGCGGTCGCGGCTCGGGGTCACGCCTCGCAGCTGCACGGGACCAGTATCGCGGCGGGCCGGACGGGCCGGGCCGACGCCCGTGGTGCGAGCCGGCCCCGGGGCCCCGGGGCGCTAGGCTCGTGCCCGCCGTCCGAGGAGAGTGGAGACGATCGACGCCATGAGCAGCACCCCGCAGCCGTCCGCCGAGGTGGCCACCATCCTGCTCTACGCCTCCGACCGGCTGACCCGCGAGAACATCCGGCTGGCGCTGGGCCGCAAGGTCGCCCGCGACCTGCCGGTGCAGGTGCTCGAGGTCGCCACCCAGCCCGCGGTCATCACGGCCATGGACAAGGGCGGCATCGACCTCGCGATCCTCGACGGCGAGGCCGTGCCCGGCGGGATGGGCCTGTGCCGTCAGCTCAAGGACGAGGTCTTCCGCTGCCCGCCCGTGCTGGTGCTCACCGGGCGGCGCGACGACGCCTGGCTCGCGACCTGGTCGCGGGCCGACGGCGTCCTGGGCCACCCGGTCGACCCCGTGCGGCTGCCGGCCGTCGTGGCCGGCCTGCTGCGCTCCGCCGCGGCGTCCTCGGACGCCCCGGCCGCGGTCTGACGTGGCGGCGGCAGGAGGGGACGCCGGCCCCGGCGCGCCCCGGGTGACGGGCTGGCCCGACCTGCTCGGCGCTCTCGTCCAGGGCCGCGACCAGAGCCGGGCGTCCACGGCCTGGGCGATGGAGCAGATCCTCGGCGGCGCGGCGACGCCCGCGCAGATCGCCGCCTTCGTCGTGGCCCTGCGGGCCAAGGGCGAGACGGTGGAGGAGATCGCCGGGCTGGCCGACACCATGCTGGACTTCGCGACGCCCGTCGAGATCGGCGGCGCGGCCGTCGACGTCGTCGGCTCGGGCGGGGACCGCTCCAACACCGTCAACATCTCGACGATGGCCGCGCTCGTCGCCGCCGGCGCGGGCGCCCGGGTGGTCAAGCACGGCAACCGCGCCGCATCGTCCGCGTGCGGCTCCGCCGACGTCCTCGAGGCGCTCGGGGTCGCCCTCGACCTGCCGCCCGAGGCCCAGCAGGAGGTGGCCGACCGCGCCGGCATCGTCTTCCTCTTCGCCCCGCACTACCACCCGGCGCTGCGGCACGCCGGGCCCGTGCGCCGCGAGCTCGGCATCCCCACGACGTTCAACTACCTGGGCCCGCTGACCAACCCGGCCCAGCCCGGCGCGCAGGCCGTCGGCGTCGCCGACGGGCGGATGGCGGCGCTGGTCGCCGGTGTCTTCGCCGCGCGCGGCCACCAGGGCCTGGTGGTGCACGGCGGCGACGGCCTCGACGAGCTGACGACCACGACGAGCTCGCGGGTGTGGGTGCACACCGGCGGTGCCGTCACGGAGACGGCGCTGGACCCCCGCGACCTGGGCCTGCCCCGGGCCGACCCGGACGACCTCACCGGCGGAGACCCCGCCCACAACGCGCAGGTGGTGCGCGACGTGCTGGCCGGGCGTCCCGGGCCGGTGCACGACGTCGTGGTGCTGAACGCGGCCGCGACGCTGGTCGCCTTCGCGGGCCCGGAGCCGGAACGGCTCACCGAGCAGCTCGCCGAGCAGCTGGCGGTGGCGGAGGACGCGATCGCCTCGGGCCGGGCCGCCGAGACGCTGGACCGGTGGGTCGACGTGACCCGCGCGCTCGCCCTCAGCTGACGGCGAGCGAGGCCAGCGCGGCCGCGGCCAGCCCGGCCAGCTGCGGGTCGGCGTCGTCGGGCACCGCCGTCGCCGCCAGCACCACCGAGCCGTCGTCCAGGCCGACGAGGACCGCCGTCAGGTCGTCGTAGCGGCTGGGCAGCCCGGCCACCCGGTAGTGCACCTGCGCGGTCACCCGCACCCCGGTGCGCCCGTCGACCGCGTGCTCGGCGACCCGGACGTCGGCGACGCGGGTGGTGGTGGTGGAGAAGAGCCGGCGACCGAGCTCGGCGGTCGCCGCGCGCGCCCGCTCCTCGAGGTCGCGGCCGGCCCCGACGTCGGGGTGCAGCCGGCCGAGCAGCACCGCGGCGGTCCAGGGGGCCGACCCGGTGGACCGGGTGTGCACCGGGGCCCAGGCCAGGAAGCAGGCGTCGAGCACCCCGGGCAGCCGGGCGGGGTCGGGACGGGTCCGGTAGGGGGCACCGGGCAGCGTCATCGAGACCGGCCCGACGCTCGCCAGCCCGGTGGCCTGGTCGAGCCGGCCGACGGCGGCGCTGCCGCCGGTGCTGTCCGCCGGTGCGGCGACGCCGGGCGAGCGGGCACCGCGCTGGACCCCGGGGCCGTCCCCCCAGATGGCCAGGCCGAGCCCCACGGTGGCGCTGAGGAACAGGGCGAGGCAGACGAGCAGGGCCACCACGGTCCGGAAGGGCGAGGCCCGGCGGCGGACGAGGTCGTCCTGCGGGCGGGCGGGGGAGTGCAGCCGCGGGCTGGGGGCGCGGGGCGACTCGCTGATGGCCTCGGTCCAGTCGCCGCCGTCCCACCACCGGTACAGGTCGGGCGTGCCGGCGGGGTCGGGGTACCAGCCGGGCCGCGGGGCAGCGCTCACCGGGCGAGCCTAGCCGGGCCGCCCGCCCCCGGCCCCGGTCCTGACCGGCGGCTGGGGGGCCCGCGCCATACTGCACGGGTGATCTCGCGCGACCTGGCTGCCGCCCTCGCCCCGCTGCTGTCCTGGACCCCGCAGAACGGCGACCAGTTCTACATCCCGCGGGAGGAGATCGCCGAGTCCGTGTTCACCGTGAGCGACATGGTCGTGGAGCGGGTGCACCAGCAGGGCGAGACGCGCTTCCACTTCAACGGCACGACGGAGTGGGCGCTCGACTCGGTGGAGGCGGACGCGGTGGTCTGGCTGCCGCGCGAGGAGCAGCTCCGCGAGCTCGTCGGCTCGTGGTTCCTCTCCCTGGACGCCACGCCGGAGGGCTACGTCGTCACCGTCAGCGGTCCGGGCCGGGCCCACCACACCGACGCGGAGCCGGTGGCGGCGGACGCCTACGGCCGTGCCCTGCTCTACGTGCTGACGGCCGCGGCCCCGGTGCCCGCCTGACGCCTCAGCCCGGCCACCGGCTCAGCGCTGCCAGGTAGGCCCCCACCAGCATCGAGGGCGCGTAGGCGAAGCTGCCGCCCCGCCGTCGCACCAGCCGGACCACCCCGACCACCCCGCCGACGAGCGTGCCCGCCAGCAGGGCGAGCAGCAGCAGCGGCCAGCCGACCGCCGCCGCGGCGGCCCCGAGCAGCGGGGCGTACCGGACGTCCCCGAAGCCGAAACCCCCGCGGGAGACCGTCCACACCCCCAGGTACAGCCCGCCCGCGACGGCCGCCCCGACGGCGCTGCGGCCCAGCTGCTCCCAGCTGCCGCCCAGGGAGGCACCGGCCAGGGCGGCGACGGCCATCGCGGCCCAGGTGATGTGCACCAGCCGCAGCGGCAGCCAGGTGGTCGCGAGGTCGACCGCCGCCAGCAGGACGCCGCCGGTGGCGAGCACGGTCCACAGCGGCTGCACGGGCAGCGGCAGCGCCGTCCAGGCCACGGCGGCGGCGAGCCCGGAGGTGAGCCCCACCCCCAGCACGAAGCGCGGGGTCGGCAGCCGGGCGTAGCCGGGCGGGTCCGGGTCGGCCGGCTCGGGCAGCCAGCGCAGCAGCGGTCCGGTGGCCAGCGCGGTCCCCAGCCCGGTGACGAGCACGACGGTGCAGACGAGCAGCTGCGCCGGGGTCACCCGCCGATCCTACGGAGGCGGTGGGGAGGGGGTCGTCCGTCGGCCCGTCGAACGCTCACGCCGCCGTCCGGAGCAGCTCGGGCGGGGCCTCGACCGCACCGGCCAGCGTCGTCCGCGACGCCGTCAGCAGCCGGAGGGCGAGCAGCGCGCTGCACCAGGCCGTCCCCGGCCGGGCCAGCTCGGCGAGGGCCGACGCCGCCACCCCGAGCTCCTCGGCCAGCGCCGCCGGGCCGCCGTGCCGGGCGAGCAGCCGTCGGAGCCGGGCCCGGGACTCCGTCGCCGGCACCTGCCGGGTCCGCAGCGACCGCACGTCGGCCGCCCCCACCCGGATCAGGGCCCGCGCGTTCTCGGCGCTGATCCGGCGGACGGGCCGGCCGGCCCGGCCGCCGAGCAGCGACGTCGCCATCCGCGGCGGGACACCGGCCAGCACGGCCACCTCCGTCGTGCTCAGGCCGCCGACGTCCATCAGGTGCCGCAGGTGGGCCCGGAACGGTCCGGCCTCCACCCAGGGCGCTGCTCCTGCCACCATCTCGTCCTCCTGGTCGTGGTCCTCACCCGGGAGGGCCCGCGACGGGGTGGCGTTGTTAACGGCAGCGGCGGACGACGTGCGGCCGGAGCGTGCGGACGGCTCCGGACGCGGCGGAGGGCCGGCCCCGCGGGTGCGGGACCGGCCCTCCGGTGGTGCAGGCGCTCGGTGGGGGTGCTCAGCCCTGGGCGCGGGTGAAGCCGGCGCGCTCCGCGGCCTCCTCGCTGTTGAACCAGACCTCCGCGACGGTCGGGCCGTAGCCGCCGCCGTCGGGGAGGTGGTACTTCATCGAGTTCTCGTTGCCCTTGATGACGAAGCCCTCCGGCGGCTCGTCGCCGACGTAGGAGCCCTCGCCGTACTGGCTGTCCGCCGGGGTGGTCCCGGTGGTCGTGGGCTCGTCGTCGACCACGGGCAGGTCGGCGGCGGCCACGCCCGGCTCCACCGTGGTGGCGGTGTCGGTCTCGGTGCTCACCGGGGCCGGCGCGGCGGGGGTCGCGGGGGCGGGGGTCGTGGGGGCGGGGGCCGGCGTCGACGGCCGGGCCGCCTGCCAGCCCGAGTCCTGGCTGGTGCCGAGGAGCTTGCGGACGACCACGACCGCGACCCCGGCGAGGGCGGCGACGACGGCGATCCGCTTGACCCAGCTGCCGCCCTTCTTGTCCTCCGGCAGGCTCAGCTCGCCGCGGGCGGCGGCGGCGGTGGCCCGGCCGCGCTTGGCGACCTCGACGGCCAGCGGCGAGGCGGCAGCAGCGCTCAGCGCGGTACCCACCTTCGGCAGCAGGTCGTCGGAGATGTGGTCGCGCGCCGACCCGAGGGCCGGGCCGACCCGCTCGGCGGCCTCGTGCGCCAGGGCGGCGCCACCGGCGACGACGGGGGCGATGCGGTGCGAGGCGGCCTCGGTGAACGGCGCCACCTTGTCGGCGGCGGCGTGCGCGTAGGGGGCGACGGCCCCGACGGCCTGGCCGGCCAGGGGGGCGGCCTTCTCGTAGGCCTGGTGGGCCAGCGGGACGGCGGCGGCTGCGGCGCCGGCGGCGAGCGGGGCGGCCTTCTCGTAGGCCTGGTGGGCCAGCGGGACGGCGGCGGCCGCGGCGCCGGCGGCGAGCGGGGCCGCCTTCTCGTACGCCTGCTGGGCCAGCGGCACGGCCTTGGCGGCCACGCCCTGGGCGAGCGGGGCCACCCGCTCGGCGGCGGACTGGGCCAGCGGGACGATCTTCTCCGTCGTGGTGGTGGCGATGCTGTCGGCGACGGCCGGGACCTTGCTCCGAGCGGCGTCGACGCGGTTCTTTCGCTTCACGTTTCCTCCGTTGTGTGCACGGGCGACTACCGGTTCGCCGTGACGGGCAGCGTACCGCCGCTGCGGGTGCGGCCGGCCGGGCGGGGCGGCGTCGACGCGGCCCCGGTTGGCGGCGTCTGGGAGGATGGCCGGCGGAAACGACCAGGAACGACGACACAGGAAAGGTGCTGACGTGGCACAGACCGCCATCCTCCACACCAACCGCGGCGACATCACGATCAACCTCTTCGGCGACCACGCCCCGAAGACCGTCGCCAACTTCGTGGGCCTCGCGACCGGCACCCAGGAGTACACCGACGCCCGCACCGGCGCCTCGACGACCGGCAAGTTCTACGACGGCGTCATCTTCCACCGGATCATCGAGGGCTTCATGATCCAGGGCGGCGACCCGCTCGGCACCGGCACCGGCGGCCCGGGCTACACCTTCGCCGACGAGTTCCACCCCGAGCTCGCCTTCTCCAAGCCCTACCTGCTGGCCATGGCGAACGCCGGCCCCGGCACCAACGGCTCGCAGTTCTTCATCACCCTCGGCCCGACGCCGCACCTGAACCGCCGCCACACGATCTTCGGCGAGGTGGCCGACCAGGCCAGCCGGGACGTCGTCGACGCCATCGGCGCCGTCCGCACCGGGCGCAACGACCGCCCCGTCGACGACGTCGTGATCGAGTCCGTCGACATCACCGGGTGAGCGCGAACCCCACCGGGCCCGACTTCTCGCCGCCCGGCTTCGTCGGCTGCTACCGCCATCCCGAGCGGATGACCGGCATCAGCTGCCAGCGCTGCGGCAAGCCGATCTGCGGCGAGTGCATGGAGCCGGCCTCGGTGGGGTTCCAGTGCCCGAGGTGCATCGACCGGGGCCGGGCCTCCACCCGGCCGGCGCGGACGCGCTTCGGCGCTGCCGCCGGCGCGGGCGGCTCCGTCGTCACCAAGGTGCTGATGGGCGCCCTGGTCGTGGTCTGGCTGCTCGACTTCGTGTCCGGCAGCCTGGCCACGCGGCTGCTCGTCCTGGACAGCAGCGCGGTCGCCGGCGGCCAGGTCTGGCGCCTGGTGACCGCGTCGCTGACGTCCGGCAGCTTCTTCGGCGTGCTGATGAACCTCGCCGTGCTGTGGCTGGCCGGTCGGGCGCTGGAGTCCGAGCTGGGCTCCTGGCGCTTCGCGGCGCTCTACCTCACCGCCGGGCTGGGCGGGACGACGCTCTACTTCGTCCTGGGGCCGCCCTACGGCGGCGCCTACGCGGCCTCGGCCGCCGTGGTGGGCCTGCTGGCCGCGAACGCGATCGGCAAGCGCAAGGCGGGCGAGGACGTCCGCGGCGACCTCGGGCTGCTCCTGCTGCTCGTGCTCTACGCCGTGCTGGTCGGCTTCAACGGCCTCGGCTGGCTGACCCTCGTCGGCGGCATCCTCGTCGGCGCCCTGACCGGGTGGGTCCTGGCCCACGCCCCGCGCCGGCGCCGGTCGCTGCTGCAGGTCGCCGGCCTGGCGGGCGTGGTCGTGCTGTGCGCGGTGGCCGTGGCCCTGCGGCTCAGCCTCCTCTGAGGCGGGCTGCGGGCCGGGCTCTCAGGCCTGGCTGACCGAGGGCAGCGGGACCGGGTCCAGCCCGGGGGAGCGCAGCGTCAGCCAGCCCCCCACGAGGGTGGCCAGCAGCACCACCAGCAGGACGGCGACCAGCGCCGTGAGGGCCCGGTCGGACAGCCTCGGCCGGGTCCTCGCGCGTCGAGGGCCCGGCACCGGCTGCTCAGCCGCCAAGGGAGAACGCCGCCTCGAGGTCGTGCGCGGAGTAGGCCCGGAAGGCGATGTGGGTCTCGGTGCTCAGCACCCCGGGCACCTTGTTGAGGCTGTCGGCCACGACGTCGGCCACCTGGTCGTGCTGCGCCACGCGGATCAGCGCGATGAGGTCGATCGCCCCCGTCACCGAGTACACCTCGCTGACGCCGCTGAGGGCGGCGATGGCCTCGGCCACCTCGGGGATGCGGGCGACCTCGGCCTTGACGAACACGATGGCGGTGACCATGGCGCTCATCCTAGGGGCCGCCCCGCCACCGGCCGGGGCCGCTCAGCTGATGCCCGTCGCGACGACCTCCCGCAGCCCGGCGAGGACCGCGACGTCGCCCGCCAGCTCCACGTCGCCGAGCGGCGGGCGCCCCCACAGCCAGCAGTCCAGGTCGCCGGCGCCCGCCGACACGGTGGCCGCCGTCGGGAGCCCGTGGTCCTCCGCCGCGACGTCGAGCGTCGGGCCGTCGGCCGCGGGGTCGTCGGCGTCGCTGACCCGGGCCAGCCGGACCAGCCAGCTGTCGCCGGTGTCGGTGCAGCGCAGCCGGACCGTCGCCGCCGCGTCGACCGCGAGCTCCGCGCCGGCCGGCGCACCGCCGAACATCACGCGCAGCGCCTCGTCGACCCCGTCGGCGGCCAGGGCCGGGTCCAGCGGGGTGCGGTCGCCGGCCGTGCACTCGGCGTCGACGCGGTGCACGAGGGCCTCGTGCGCCTGCCGGCGGAGGACGAACCCGGCGCTCTGGTCGTCGGCCCAGGTCCAGACCGGCGTGCCGGCGGGGGTGCGGCGCAAGGTCCGGGCCAGCGCGTCGGTGCTGTCCCGGGACAGGGCCAGCAGGGCGTCCCGGTCGGCGGGTCGGGCCGGGTCGGGACCCGTGAGCTGGTCGGGGTCGGTGCAGCGCTGCTGGACCACCCGGCCCCAGAAGGACTGGACCTCGGTGAGGTGCCACAGCAGGTCGTCGGCGTCCCAGCCCGGGCAGGTGGGGACGGGAGCGGCCGGGTCGACGCCGGCGAGCACCGCGCGGAACCGGGTGGTCTCGGCGGTGACGTGGCGGAGGTGGTCGAGCGAATCGGGCACGGGCTCACCCTAGGGCGAGCGCGGCCGGCGGCGCCGGGGTGCGCCGCGCGCCGAGCGCGTGCTCGACGAGGCTCGTGTGGTCGACCACCGCGTGCAGCGGCCACATCCAGTCCCCGGTCACCTCCATCAGCCGGACGCCGGGCCGCTCCAGCCAGTCGGCGATCCGCTCGGTCTCCTCGATCGTCGCCGCCGGCAGCGGCGCCGGCGCCGGGGTCACCGTCTCGGCGGTGGCGCGCAGGGCGCGGGCGACGGCCTGGGGCACGTCGTGCGGCCGGGCGACCCCCGCGGCAGCCAGCCGGCCGTACCGGATGACGTGGATCTCCCAGCCGGCCCCCTCGCGGCGGGCGGCGACGATCTCGGGGCAGCCGGCCAGGGCGCGCACCCGGTGGTAGCGGGCCCCGGTCCGGGTCAGGGTCTCCAGCCGCCGGCGGATGGTGGCGGCCTCCTCGAAGCGCTCCTGGTCGACGAGCCGGACGAGCCGGTGGGACACCCCGGCCACGGCCGGCCGGGCGTCCCGGGCCAGCACGTCGCGCACCTGCTCGACCACCGCGCCGTACGCCTCGCGCGAGATGCTGCCGTCGCAGGGCGCGCAGCACCGGCCCATCCCGGCCAGCGCGCACGCCGTGCCGGTGCCGGCGAGGCTGAGCCGCGGCGTGCACTGGCGCAGCGGGAAGCTGTCGTAGACGGCGAGCAGCACGTCCTCGGCCGCCTGCCGCCGGGAGAAGGGGCCGAAGTAGGTGGCGCCGTCGTCCTTGACGGCCCGCACGACCGAGAGCCGGGGGAACGCCTCGTCGGTGACCTTCACCCACTGCACGCGCTCGGGGAACTTGGAGCGCCGGTTGTAGCGGGGGGCGTGGGCGGCGATCAGCCGCAGCTCGACCACCTCGGCCTGCAGCGGCGTGGCGCACGGCACCGGCTCCACGCCGGTGGCCACCCGCACCATCTCCTCCATCCGGGGCCGCTTCTCGGCCGCGGTGAAGTAGGTGCGCACCCGGGTGCGGATGTTCTTCGACTTGCCGACGTAGAGCACCTGCCGCTCGCCCTCGTGCTCGGAGACGAAGAGGTAGACGCCGGGCTCCTCCGGCAGGTCGGTCGCCCAGGTGCGCTTGGCGCGGCGCTGCGGGGAGACCTTCCGCTGGAACTCGTGGAGGTCCTCCAGGGTGTGCACGCCCAGGTTGCCGACGCGCTCCATCAGCCCGTGCAGCACGTCGACGGTGGCCCGGGCGTCGGTCAGCGCCCGGTGGTCGGGGGTGACGGCGGCCCGGAAGTGGGCCGCGAGCGTGCCGAGCTTGCAGTTGCGCACCTCGTCGCGCAGCAGGATCTGCCGCGCGAGGGTGGCGGTGTCGACGACCGCCCAGCGGGGCGCCGGGTAGTCCAGGGAGGCGCAGGCCCGGCGCAGGAAGCCGGTGTCGAACGGGGCGTTGTGGGCGACGACCACGCAGCCCTCGGCGAAGGCCAGGAAGGCGGGCAGCACCTCGGGGAGCCCGGGGGCCGCGGCGACCATCGCGTTGGTGATGCCGGTGAGCACGGCGATCAGCGGCGGGATGTGCGCCCGCGGGTTCACCAGCGTCTGGAACTCGCCCAGCACCACCCCGCCGCGCACCTTGACGGCGCCGATCTCGGTGATCCGGTCGGTCTCGGCGCCGCCGGTGGTCTCCAGGTCCACGACGCAGAAGGTCACGTCGGCCAGGGGGGTGCCGAGGTCCTCGAAGGAGGCCTGCAGGGGGAGTCCGGGTGCCACGACGGGAACCCTAGGGACGGCCGCTGACAGTTCTCCGTCGACGACCCGGCGGCACCGGCGCCCGGCGCGGCGGGGTCAGCAGCGGGGCGGGTCGTAGGCCCGCTCGGCCTCCTCGAAGGCCTCGATGGCCGGGGGAGCGGCCCGCCAGGCGTCCAGCCAGACCTGCTCGGCGTCGGGGACGTCCTCCATCCGCGAGCGCATCATGTCCTGCAGGTGGTCGCGCCAGGCGCCCATCGCCGGCCCGGCCGCCCGCACCAGCTCGCGCTGGGCGTCGTCGCGGTCCGCGCAGCGCTGCAGAGCGCTCGTCTGCGCCGGTGCCGCCCCGTCGACCGCCGCGCAGGCGCCGTCGGCGTCGTCGTGCGCCTCGCGGGCGTCGTCCCAGCGCTCCAGGTCGGCCGGGCCGGCCAGCCGGGTGCGGGCGAAGATGCCGTCCATCTCGGCGACGGAGACGCGCTGCTCGTCCGCGTCGGTCTGCGCCTGCACGTGCTCGGCCCAGTGCCCGACGCCGGTCCGGGCGGCCGCCACCACGGCGTCGCCGGCCGCGACGAGCGCGCGGCAGCCCTCCAGCGCCGCGGCGGCGGCGGGGTCGGCGGTCGGCGTCGCGCTGCGGGACGGGGTCGGACCGGCGACGACGGGGGTGCTGGCGGCGGTGGGCCGGGCCGGCTGCGGGTCGGGGCGGAGCTGCCAGCCGACCACCCCCGCGGCGACCACCGCCACGGCCAGCACCGGGACCACCACCCGGCTGGGCCGGGCCTTCGCGCGACGTGCCTTGGCCATGTCTCCCCCGAGATCGGCTCTGCCTGGCCGCGGTGCCCTCCCCGGGGCGACGCGGACCGCGGGCGCGCCGGTGACCGGACGACCGCGGCGCGACCCTACCCGCCGGGGACCAGCACCGGCGGCGCCGGGAGCGGGCTGGTTCCGGGTCGGGCCCGGGGAGCGGGCGGCGCGGGATCAGGGGCGGGCCAGCAGGTCGCCGTGCAGCACGGCGAACCAGGCGCCGTCGCGCTGCCCCCAGGCCCGCCAGGCCGCGGCCAGCCGGTCGAGCTCGCCGGCGTCGGTGAGGCCCAGCTCGACGCCCTGGCGGCCGAAGGCCGACGCCGTCAGCCGCTCGGCCCAGGTGGTGCTCCACCAGCCCAGGTCCTCGGGGGTGGCGAAGCACCAGACGGAGGCGGACGCGGACACGGTGCGCAGGCCGGCGTCCCGGGCCCAGCCGGCCAGCCGGCGGCCGGCGTCGGGCTCGCCGCCGTTGGCGCGGGCGACGGCGCGGTAGAGCTCGAGCCAGCGGCTCAGGCCGGCGTCCTCGGGGTACCAGGTCATGGCGGCGTAGTCGGCGTCGCGGACGGCGACCAGGCCGTCGGGCCCGCAGGCGGCGGCCATCGCCCGCAGCGCGACCACCGGGTCGGCCAGGTGCTGGAGCACCTGGTGGGCGTGGACGACGTCGAAGCCCCCGCCCGCGGCGGCCAGGTCGTAGGCGCTGCCCTGCACGGCGCGGAGGTTCGGGAGCCCGCGCTCGGCGGCCAGCGCCGTGGTCGCCTCGACGGCCGCGGCGGCGCTGTCCAGCCCGACGACCTCGCCGGGAGCCAGCAGGGCGGCCAGGTCGGCGGTGATGGTCCCGGCGCCCGAGCCGACGTCGAGGAGCCGCAGCCCGGGTCGCAGGTGGGGGAGCAGGTGGGCGGCCGAGTTCTCCGCGGTCCGCCAGCGGTGGGAGCGCAGCACCGAGGCGTGGTGGCCGTGGGAGTAGGTCGCGGCCGGCGGGTCCGGGGTGGTGTCCACGGGAAAAGTGTCAGACCCCTCCCGCACAGTTCTCGACGCGGGGGTGGACATGAGCCCCCACGACGGGACGGCAGCCGCCGGACCGGCGCGGGGACCCGAGGCGGAGGAGAACGAGATGGACGTGCTGCATGTGGACTGCGCGAGCTGCGTGGCCCGGGGCCCGGCGGCCTGCGGCGACTGCGTGATCAGCGTGCTGCTGGGGTCGCCGCCCCAGGGCGTCGACCTGGACGACGACGAGCAGGCCGCGCTCTCCGCGCTCGCCGACCAGGGGCTGGTGCCCCCGCTGCGGCTGGTGCCCGGCGCCCGTCGCGGCCAGGCCAGCCAGAGCCCGCTCCGCTGGCAGGACTACGCCTGAGCCGCCGAGCCGTTTGCCTGTGACCTGACCGTGACCTAAGGTGTCACCCGACTCCGGGACGAGTCGACGGGTCCGGTGGAAGCCGACCCGGCAGGTGCACCGTGACGTACACTTGAAGCTCTGACCGACTGGGGTCCGGGGCCGACGCCCGAGGGACGAGCCGTCGGGACACCGGCTGGTGACGACACAAGGGAGAGCACGCTTGACCTCACGCCGCCGCGAGGCTGACCACGACGACCTGCGCTCCCGCGCCGTCCGGAGCTCCCGGACCGTGCGGAAGTCCGTCATCGGGCTGTCCACGCTGGCGCTGACGGTCGCGAGCTTCATCCCCGCGACCACGAGCGCGTCGGCCGCGCCGACGGCCGTGACGATCGCCGAGGCGAAGGCCCAGATCGAGCAGCTGGAGGTCGAGGCCTCCGCCATCGACCAGGAGTGGGTCGGGGTCAAGCAGGAGCTCGACGCCGGTCGCGCCAAGCTGGCCGCCAAGCAGGTCGACGTGAAGGTGCAGACGGCCAAGGTCGCGCAGGTCAAGCGCCAGGTCGGCCAGGTCGCGCTGGCGCAGTTCCAGAACCGGAACGTCGACACCGCCGCGCAGATCTTCTTCAACTCCGACTCCGACAACTTCATGAGCCAGATCTCGACGGTCGAGAAAGTCAGCGAGAACCAGAACACCGTCCTCCAGGACTTCCAGGAGCAGCAGGCCGCGCTGGCCGAGCTCCAGCACTCCAGCGAGACCGACCTCGCGACGCTGGCCGAGCAGGAGAAGCAGCTCGCCGCCCTGCGGGCCGAGTCCGACGCCAAGGTCGCCGAGTCCAAGAAGGTGCTGGCCCGGCTCACCGAGGCCGAGCGGGCCGCCATCGCCGCCGCCGAGAAGAAGGCGGCCGACGAGGCCAGGGCCAAGGCCGAGGCGGCCGAGAAGGCGTCGAGCACGGGCTCGGGCACCACGGGCACGGGGACCACCAGCACCACCACCGACACGACGTCTGGCACCGCCGCCGTCAGCGGCAGCAGCCGCGGGGCCAAGGCGGTCGCCTTCGCGAAGTCCCAGCTGGGCAAGCCCTACCGCTTCGGCGCCACCGGCCCGGCCGCCTACGACTGCTCCGGGCTCACCGGGGCGGCGTGGAAGGCCGTCGGCGTCACGCTGCCGCGCACTTCGCAGACCCAGATCGGCGTCGGCCGGTCCGTCAGCCGCGACGCGCTGCAGCCCGGCGACCTCGTCTTCTACTACAGCGGCATCACCCACGTGGCCCTGTACGTCGGCGGCGGCCAGATCATCCACGCCCCGAACTCCCGCAGCAGCGTCAAGTACGCCGACGTCGACTCGATGCCGTGGGCCGGGGCTCGTCGCCCGGGCTGACCGTCCCCCGCACCGCCCCGCGCCGGTCGCGTCCCCTCGGGGCGCTGGCCGGCGCGTTCGCGTTGCTGCTGGCCGGCTGCGGCACCGGACCCGCCCCTGCGCCACCCCCCGCGGTCCCGACCGCGTCGGTCGCCGCCGACTCCGCCGCGCAGTCCCTGGTCGACGGCCTGCTGCGCGCCGGCCGGGCCGGTGACCGGGCCGGCTTCGACGCCGGCGTCAGCACGGCAGACCCCTCCTTCGCCGACCGGGCCCGGGCGCTCTACGGCAACCTGTCGGCCCTGCCCTGGGACCTCCTCGAGATCCGGCTCGACCCCCGTCGCGAGCCGGTGACCAGCCGGGTCGCGGCGGTGCTGGGCGCCGACGCCTGGCAGCAGCGGGCCGCTGTCCGCTGGCGGCTCACCGGCGAGACCGCGACCGCCGAGCACACCGTCTGGCTCACCTTCGCCCCCGACGGCGGTCGTCCCCGGCTCGCCGGCACCGCCGCGCCGGCGGACCCCGACGACCCCGACGACGCGCACCGCCCGCAGCCGGTCTGGTGGACGGGTCCGGTGACCGCGGCCGCCCGCTCCGGCGTGACCGTCGTCGTCGGGTCCGGCCAGCCCGCTCCGGCCTGGCTGGACCGCGCGGTCGCCGCCGCCGCCGTGGTGCGGGAGCGGGTGGGCGCCGGTGCGGCCGCGGACTGGGACGGCGCTCTCGTCGTCGAGGTGCCGGCCAGCCGGGCCGCCTTCGAGGCGGTGCTGGGGGCCGAGCCGGGCAGCTACGCCGGCATCGCCGCCGTCGCGCTCGCGGAGGGACCGGCCGACGCGGCGCTGCGGGTGGTCGTCAACCCCGAGGTCAGCCGCGCGCTGGCCCCGCTGGGCGTCGCCGTCGTGCTCACCCACGAGACGGTGCACGTCGCCACCCGGTCGGTCGACTCACCGGCCCCCACCTGGCTCGTCGAGGGCCTCGCCGACGAGGTCGCGCTGGCCGCGCACCCCGACGCCGCTGCCGGGGTGGCCGGACCGCTGCTGGCCCGGGTCCGGGCCGGGGGAGCCCCGGACGCCCTGCCCGGCGACGAGGCGTTCCTCGCCGGGGCCGACGACCTCGCCGTCAGCTACGCCGAGGCCTGGACGGCGTGCCGGCACGTCGTCGACACCTGGTCGGCGGAGGACCTGCAGCGGCTCTACACCGCCGTCGACGGCGGGCAGGGCCTGGACGCGGCGCTGCAGGACGTGCTCGGCACCGACGAGCCGCGGTTCACCGCCGGCTGGCGCGCCGCCCTGGTGCGGCAGGCAGGGGGCTGAGGTGCCGCGCACCCTCGTCGTCACGAACGACTTCCCGCCGCGCATCGGGGGCATCGAGTCCTTCGTCGCCGACCTCTGCACCCTGCTGGACGACGACGTCGTCGTGCTCACGTCCGGGCCGCCCGGCGCGGCCGCGACCGATGCCGGGCGGCCCTACCCGGTGGTCCGCCGGGGCGGGCTGCTGCTGCCCACCCCCGCCGTCGCTCGCGAGGCCGCCGAGCTGCTGCGGCGCTCCGGCGCCGACCGGGTGCTGTTCGGGGCGGCCGCCCCGCTCGGGCTGCTCGCGCCGGCGCTGCGGCGGGCCGGCGCCCGGCACGTCGTCGCGCTCACGCACGGCCACGAGGTGTGGTGGTCGCTGGTCCCGGGCGCCCGAGCGGCGCTCCGGCGGGTCGGCGACGCGTGCGACCACCTGACGACGATCTCCGACTTCACGACGGCCGCGGTCGGCGCCGCCCTGAGCCCGGCCGCCCGCGCGCGGCTGCTGCGGCTGCCGCCCCCGGTCGACCTCGCCCGCTTCGGGCCAGCGCCGGGGCCGGCCCTGCGGCCCGAGGCGCTCCGCTGCGTCGCCGTCGGGCGCTTCGTCCGGCAGAAGGGCTTCGACACCCTGCTCCGGGCGTGGCGCGACGTGCTGGCCGGCTGGCCGGGGGGCCAGGCCCGGCCCGAGCTCGTCCTCGTGGGCGACGGGCCGCAGCGGCCGGCCCTCGAAGCGCTGGTGAGCGGGCTCGGGCTGGCGGGCACCGTCCGGCTGACCGGCGCGGTGCCGCGGGAGCAGGTCCTCGCCGAGCTCCGGGCGGCCCGGGTGTTCGCGCTGCCCGTGCGGAGCCGGTGGGGCGGGCTCTACGCCGAGGGGCTCGGGCTCGCCGCCGTGGAGGCGGCGGCCTGCGGCCTGGCTGTCGTCGTCGGGCGGTCCGGC
Source organism: Microlunatus capsulatus (assembly GCF_017876495.1). NCBI lineage: Bacteria > Bacillati > Actinomycetota > Actinomycetes > Propionibacteriales > Propionibacteriaceae > Microlunatus > Microlunatus capsulatus. Next base: position 3,546,370 of record NZ_JAGIOB010000001.1, read on the forward strand.
GGCGCCCCGGAGACGGTGGTCGAGGGCCGGACCGGCGCCGTCGTCGACCCCGACGACCCGGGTGCCCTCGCCGCGGTGCTGCTGCCGCTGCTCCAGGACCCGGACCGCGCCGCCGCCCTGGGCGCGGCGGGCCGGGAGCACGTCGCCGCCCGCTTCGGCGCCGACGCCGCCCGGGCCACCCTGCGCGCCGCGCTGGCCCTGGGCTGACGCCGGTCCGGCCGTGCGCCGGCGAGGACCCCAGCCGGTATCCTCAGCAGCGCATCGTGGTCCCTCAGCAGGAGCGGTGCCGCCCATCGGGGCGGCCGACGGACCCGGGGAGAGGCTGGACGTGGCCGACCAGACGAGCGGGTCCATCGACATCGCCGCACCGCCCGAGGCGGTGATGGCCGTCATCTCCGACGTCGAGCAGTACCCCGCCTGGGTCGACTCGATGAGCAGCGCCGAGGTGCTGACCAGCGAGGACGGCCGGCCCGAGACGGTCCGGATGGTGCTCGACCACCCGGTGGTCAAGGACGACTACGTGCTCCGCTACACGTGGGCCCCGGCGCTCGTCAGCTGGCGGCTCGTCGAGGGCCACCTGCTCAAGACGATGGACGGCTCCTACGCCGTCGAGCCCCGGGGCGCCGGCAGCACGGTGACCTACCGGCTGACCGTCGACGCCAACCTGCCGATGATCGGGATGTTCCGCCGCAAGGCCGAGAAGACGATCATCGACGGCGCCCTGCGGGGCCTCAAGCGCCGGGTGGAGGGCTGACCACCCCGCCGGGAGCCGGCCTGCGCCGCCCGGCTCCCCGGCCCGCGCCCCCGGTGCTGAGCATCGGCATCGACATCGGCGGCACCAAGGTCGCGGCCGGCGTCGTGGACGAGCAGGGCGGGATCCTCGAGCGGCTGCAGGAGCCCACCCCCTCGCACAGCCCGGTCGCCGTCGAGGACGCCATCGTCCGGCTCGTCGGCCAGCTGCGGTCGCGGCACCGCGTCGAGTCGGTGGGCATCGGCGCCGCCGGCTGGGTCGACAACGAGCAGGCGGTCGTCCGCTTCTCCCCGCACCTGGCCTGGCGCTCGGAGCCGCTGAAGGCGCGGCTGGCCGAGCGCGTCGACCTGCCTCTCATCGTCGACAACGACGCCAACGCCGCCGCCTGGTCGGAGTACCGGTTCGGCGCCGGCCGCGGCTCGTCGGTGATGGTCTGCATCACCCTGGGCACCGGCATCGGCGGCGGCCTGGTCATCAACCGCCAGCTCTTCCGCGGCACCTACGGGATGGCGGGGGAGTGGGGGCACATGATCGCCGTCCCCGACGGCCACTGGTGCGAGTGCGGCAACCGCGGCTGCTGGGAGCAGTACGCGTCCGGCAACTCCCTGGTCCGCGAGGCGCGGGCGCTGGCCCGGACCAACTCCCCGACGGCCTACCGGCTGCTGGAGATGGTGGGCGGTGACCCGGACAAGATCACCGGACCCGACGTCACCGCCGCGGCCATCGCGGGCGAGCCCAACTCGATCGAGCTGCTGGCCGACGTCGGCACCTGGCTGGGCCGCGGGATCGCCAACCTCGCCGCCGCCCTCGACCCCGAGGTCGTCGTCATCGGCGGCGGGGTGAGCGCGGCCGGGGACCTGCTGCTGCTGCCCGCCCGGCAGGCGTTCAGCCGGACGCTGACCGGCCGCGGCTTCCGGGAGGAGGCCCGGCTGGAGCTGGCGCACTTCCGCAACGACGCCGGCCTCATCGGCGCCGCGGACCTCGCCCGGCACGCCATGGTGGAGCCGCCCGACTCGGCCCGCTTCGGCTTCTGGCCGCGCCGCCGCAAGCTCAAGACCCGACGTCGTCGCGCCCGCCGGGAGCGCTGGGCCGCCCGGATCTGACGCGTGCCCGCCGGCCGGGGCCCGGAGTGCGGGTGCGCTAGAGGACCGCGCCGTCGCCGGACCCGGGCGGACGGTTCCGCGGGAGCCGGGTGACCAGGACGGCGAAGCCGCCGAGGAAGCCGAGCACGGCGACCCAGCCGACCCAGCCGGGGAAGCGGGCGCCGAAGGCGGCGGCGAGGACCACGAGCGCGGCCCAGCCGATGCCCAGCCAGCCGAGCAGCGCCGGCAGCGCCGGCGGGTCGAGCGGCGGCATCGGCTCGGGCACGTAGGGCTCGGGCTCCTCCTCGACCGGCTCCGGCTCGGGCCGGGGCTCGTCCTCGACGGGGAACTGGAAGAGCGGGACCTGCTCCCATCGGCGGTCGGGCTCGTCGCCGGCCGGGGCGTCGGCGGGCGGCTCGGCGACGGTGGTCCCGCCACCCGTGCCGTCGCCGCTGGTGACGTCGGAGGGCCGCTCGGCGGTGAGGTGGTAGCCGGCCATCATCTCCGCGAAGGCGCGGTCGATCTCGGCGCGGTCGTCCTCGCTCGGCCTGGTCATGCTCGGTCCCCCACGTGTCGGCGGAAGAAGTCCGCGGAGCCGCGGAAGATGTCCTCCGCGTCGTAGTCCAGCGTGGCTACATGGTAGCTGCGCTCCAGCACGACGACCTCCAGCCCGGCGGTCCGCAGGCCGGCCCGCAGCAGCGCCAGCGAGGAGGGGTCGACGACGTGGTCCTGGCGCGACCAGTGCACCTGGGTCGGCGCGGTCACCCGGTCCAGGTGGTCGCGGACGTCGGCCCACAGGGCGGTCTGGGAGTGCAGCGCGCGGAGCGGGTTGCGGGTGTAGCCGAACTCGCCCTCGCCGGGCTTCGCGATGTCGTCGGCGATGCCCGGAAACGACGGGACCACGCTGAGCAGCCGGGAGAAGCGGATCCGCGGGTCGGTGATGTTGATGCAGGGGTTCACCAGCGACAGCGCCGCCACCGCGTCCCCGTGCTGCTCGGCCAGCCGCAGGGCCAGCGCGCCGCCCATCGACAGCCCGGCGACGGCGACCCGCTCGCACCGCCGGCCGAGGTCGACGAAGGCCCGCTCGGCCGCGGCGTACCAGTCGGTCCACGCCGTCCGGTTCAGCTCCTGCCAGCTGGTGCCGTGACCGGGCAGCCGGGGCACGGCGACGGCGAACCCCTCCGCCTCCAGGTGCGCGGCCCAGGGCCGCACGGAGTAGGGCGCCCCCGTGAACCCGTGCAGGAGCAGGACGCCGACGGCGCCCGAGCCGCCGACGTAGGGCGCGGCCTGCGGCTTGACGGGGGCCGACGTCGGGGGCGGGCCGCCCGGCCGCCCGTAGCCGGTCAGCCGGGCGAGCAGGCCGCGCGCCGGGGACGACGCCGACGGGGTGGCGGCGGGTCCCGGGCCGCTCGGGCGCACCGGGGCGTCTGGGCTCACGCGGGCATGCTGCCACGGAAGGGGCCGGTGGCGCGACGCCCCGGCCCCGCGCCCGCGGCGCGCACCAGGTCGGCGCGCGTCCGTGGCGCGCACCAGGTCGGCACCGCCGGGTGCGGACCACTAGGCTCAGCCCGTCTCCTCGACCGGCGGAGGGCCTCTCCCCGGCCACGGAGCGCTGGGAAAGCGGAGGTCGGGTTGCTCTACTGGGTGCTGAAGTGGTTCCTCTTCGTCCCCGTGATCAAGGTGGCCTTCCGGCCCTGGATCGAGGGGAAGGAGAACGTCCCGTCGTCGGGTCCGGCGATCCTGGTGGCCAACCACATCTCGGCGGGCGACACCTACCTGATCCCCGCGCTGATCCCGCGGCGGCTCACCTTCCCGGCCAAGGCCGAGGCCTTCGCGGGCACCGGCCTGCGGGGGCGCGTGCTCAAGTGGTTCCTGGAGGGCGTCGGCATGCTGCCCCTCGACCGCTCCGGCGGCCGGGCCAGCGCCACGAGCATGACCGGCGTGCTGGGCGTGCTGGAGCGCGGCGACCTGCTGGGCATCTTCCCCGAGGGCACCCGCTCGCCCGACGGCCGGCTGCACAAGGGCAAGACGGGCGTCGCCCGGCTGGTGCTGCAGGCGCGCGTGCCGGTGCTCCCGATCGGCGTGGTGGACACGCAGTTCGTCCGCCTGCCGCTGCTCGGCATTCCGGTGATGCGCCGGCCCGGTGTCCGCATCGGCGAGCCGCTGGACTTCGACCGCTACGCCGGCGCGGGCAACGACCGCGACGTGCTGCGGTACGTGACGGACGAGATCATGGCGGCGGTCCAGGAGCTCTCGGGCCAGACCTACGTCGACGCCTACGCCTCCTCGGTGAAGAGCGCGGCCGCCGAGGGCCGGGTCTTCGAGACCACCGTGCTGGAGCGGCCCGGCGCCGGCCGTCCCGTGCCGCCGGTCCCGGCCCCGCTGCCTCCGGTGGACGAGCAGGTCCACCCGTGAGCAGGACGCCGTGAGCCGCAGCGCCCGCGCGGACGGCCCCGCCGCCGGCGAGCCCGGCGGGGACGACCCGGCCGCGCCGCCGCCCACGGACCTGGTCTCGGTCTCGGCCGACGGCCGGGTGAGCCTGGAGCGCGGTCGCGGCGGCGGTCGCGGCATCTACTGGGTGCTGAAGAACGTCCTGCTCGGCCCCGCCATCGACAAGATCTTCCGGCCGGTGGCCGAGGGCGTGGAGAACGTCCCCAGCACGGGCCCGGCCATCCTGGCCAGCAACCACCTGTCCTTCGCCGACTGGCTGTTCATGCCGCTGGTCCTCGACCGCCGGGTGACCTTCGTGGCCAAGTCCGACTACTTCACCGGCGTCGGGGTCAAGGGCTGGGCGCAGCGCCGCTTCTTCGCCGGCACCGGCCAGGTGCCGATCGACCGCACCGGCGGTCGCGCCAGCGAGGGCGCCCTGCGGGCCGGGCTCAAGGTGCTGGAGCGCGGCGAGCTCTTCGGCATCTACCCCGAGGGCACCCGCAGCCACGACGGCCGGCTCTACAAGGGCCGGACCGGCGTCGCCCGGATGGCCCTGCTGGCCAAGGTGCCGGTGATCCCCACCGCGGTGATCGGCACCGACGTCATCGCGCCCCCGGGCAAGATCATCACCAAGATCGTCAGCCCGACCGTCCGGTTCGGCACGCCGCTGGACTTCTCGCGCTACGAGGGCATGGAGGGCGACCGCTTCATCCTGCGCTCGGTCACCGACGAGATCATGTACGCGATCATGGAGCTCTCCGGCCAGGAGTACGTCGACCTCTACGCCCCGGCGGCGAAGGAGGCCGCGGCCCGCGAGGCGGCGGCGGCGGAGCGGGACGAGATCTCCCCGCAGGCCTGAGCGTTCGCCCCGGCCGGGCCCCCGGGACGGCGACGCTGGCCGTAGGGTGCGGCCATGGGGGCGACGGAGGTGCTCGAGGCGCTGCCCGGCCCCGACGAGGGTCCGGGCGTCGCGGCGCTGCTCCCGCTGGTCCGACGGATCGTCCACGCCCGGGTGCAGGACAAGGCCGCGGCCGAGGACCTCGTCCAGGAGACCCTGGTCCGGGTGCTCGCCGCCGCCGACCGCGTGGAGCCCGGGATGCTCGAGCCGTACGCCATCGTCACGGCCCGCAACGTCGTCGCCTCGATGTGGAAGGAGCGGGACCGGCACCGCCGCAACGTGCACCGGGTCGTCGACCTGGTGCCGGTGGAGGCCCCCGACGCCGACCTGCTGCGCGAGGAGGAGCGGGGCGCCGTCGCCGCCGCCCTGGACCGGCTGAGCGAGCGCGAGCGGCGCACCCTGCTGGCCCACGAGGTGGCCGGCCAGGACACCCGTTCCCTCGGCTCCGAGCTGGGGCTCTCGGCCGGGGCCGTCGCGGCCCAGCTGAACCGCAGCCGCGCGAGGCTGCGGGTGGAGTACCTGCTGCAGCTGCAGGACGAGGAGCCGCCGACCGGGCGCTGCCGCCCGGTGCTGTTCGCGCTCTCCCTCGGCGACCGGCGGCGCCAGCGCGAGCTGGATGCCGCGCGCCACCTGCTGGAGTGCGTCTTCTGCGCCGGTCTGAGCGAGCCGCTGCTGGAGCGCTCGCCGGACGCCGGGACGGTCGTGACCGTCCGCATCGAGGCCGACCCGGACATCGTCGCGGCCCGCCGGGCGGCGCGCGAGCTGGCCGCCCGCATCGGGTTCTCCCGCACCGACCTCACCCTCGTCGCGACCGCGGTCTCGGAGATCGCCCGCAACATCGTGCGCTTCGCCGGCCGGGGCGAGGTCGTGGTAGAGCTCCTGGAGCAGCCGCGGCCGGGGGTGCGGGTGACGGCCCGTGACGTCGGGCCCGGCATCGCCGACGTCGAGCGGGCGCTCGCCGACGGCTACAGCACCTACCACGGGCTCGGCCTCGGACTGCCCGGCGCCCGCCGGCTGATGGACGAGTTCGCCGTCGTCTCCGAGGTCGACCGCGGCACCACGGTGACCATGACCAAGTGGAAGAAGGAAGGGACCGCATGAACGAGTCGGACACCGGAGCGGTGGAGTTCGCGGCCCTCGACCGGGAGGACGAGGAGCAGCTGCTGCCCCAGCTGGTCGCGCACCTGCGCGAGCACCGCAGCCGGCTCCGGCAGGAGTGGTCGGGCCGCATCCAGGACTCCCACCTGCTGAGCTCGATGACGCCGCAGGAGGTCGGGGCGGAGACCACCTCGGTCTACGACAACTACGTCGAGGTGCTCGAGACCGGCAGCGTCGAGGCCCTGCAGCACTACGCGCGCGACCTCTCGGAGCGGATCATCCCGCGCGGCGTCGAGACCCACGAGGTCGTCGGCATCGTGCTCCTGCTGCGCGACGTGCTGGCCCGCTCGCTGTTCGAGAAGTACCAGGACGACTTCGACCTGCTCAACCGCGTCCTGGACGCCTACGAGCCCGCCGCCAACCGGATCGCCAACACCGTGGCGGTGAGCTTCGTCGACGAGCGCGAGCGGGTGATCCGCCAGCAGCAGGACTCGATCCGGGAGCTCTCGACGCCGGTGCTGCCGGTCCGCGAGCGGCTGCTGATCCTGCCGATCATCGGGGTGCTCGACACCGAGCGCGCCCGCCAGCTGACCGAGCAGCTGCTGCGGGGCATCCGCACCCACCGGGCGAAGGTCGTCGTCATCGACATCACCGGCGCCCCGGACGTGGACGAGGCGGTCGCCAACCACCTGGTGCGCACCGTGGACGCCTCCCGGCTGATGGGCGCCAGCGTCATCATCACCGGCCTGTCGCCCGAGATCGCGCAGACCCTGGTCACCATCGGCGTCGACCTCAGCAAGATGAACACGATCGGGGACCTGCAGGGCGGGCTCGAGGAGGCGGAGCGGCTGCTCGGCTTCACCGTGACCCGCGCGGACGGCTCGCCGTGACCGACACCGGGCCGGCCCTGGTCTCGATCCTGCGCCAGGGCTCCCAGCTGATCGCCTCCATCCACACCGCCCTGGACGACACCCAGATGGTGCGGTTCCAGCAGGACCTCGTCCACCAGATCGGGGAGCACCGGGCCCGCGGGGTCGTCATCGACGTCGCGGCCCTGGACGTGCTGGACTCCTTCGGCTCCCGGACCCTCCGCGACATCGCGGAGATGGCCCGGCTGCGGGGGGCGGCGACGGTGATCGTCGGGATCCAGCCGGAGGTGGCCTTCACGATGGTGACGCTCGGGATGGACACCGGGAGCGTGCACACCGCGCTCGACCTGGAGGAGGGCCTGGCCTACCTGGGCGGCGCGGGCGGCCAGCCCTCCACCGCGGCGCGGGCGCGCTCCGCGCAGCGTCGATGACGGGTCTCGACGACCTCCGGCGCGACTACCGCGCGGCCTTCCTGCGCTACCTGCCCCGCCGCGAGGAGGCTCCGCTGCGCGCCGGCTACGAGATCGGCCGGGCGGCGGTGGTGGACGGGCTGAGCATCCTCGACCTCGCGCAGGTCCACCACGAGGTGCTGCTCGAGGTCATCAGCACCACCCGGCGCGAGGAGCTCGGCGACGTCGCGTCGGCGGCCTCGGAGTTCCTCGTCGAGGTGCTGGCCACCTACGACATGGCCCAGCGGGGGCTGCGCCCCGGCCCCTGAGAGCGCCGTCCGCCCGTCGTCCGGGCGTGCTCGGGGGGCCGGACGCCTCCGCACCCGGCGGATGACGCGGGCAGGACGCCCCGCACGAGCGGCTCCCGGGCCCGGCCCGCGGCGCGCTCGCCGGACTGCTGCACCCGGCCCGCGTCATGCCGGACCGTCCGGGGCGTCTCCAGGGTGACGGCTCCACCGCAGGGCGTGGTCCGGGGCGTGGGGAGCGTCCCCGTCGACCCGCCCGGCTGCGGTCCGGACCCGTCGACCCTGCGGCTGCGGGGCGCCGCGCGACCCCCTGACCGGCGCCCCGTGGCCGCAGCCAGCGAGCCGGCGCAGCCGCGTCGCCGCGACCCGAGAGAGAGACGCCGATGTCCTGGTTCCCGGACGCCCTGCTGCCCGCGGGGCTCGACCGCTACGACGACGCCTGGCAGATGGTGCCCTTCTACCAGGGCCTCGTCGACCTGCCGCCCGACGTGCTGCTCGCGTCCTGGGCGGTGCCGCCCCGGCTGGACGACCCGCGCGCCGGCGCGGTGCAGGGTCCCGAGGCCTTCCAGGAGTACGTCCGCCGGACCCGGGACTGGCTCGCCCTCGTCGACGCCGCCACCCGCCCGCTGGCCACCACGGCGACGGCGCTCCGCTCGGTGGAGGAGGTGATGCTCGACCCGGCGGCCGACGGCGGGCGGCAGGAGCTCGGCGCGGCGGTCGTCGCCGAGTGGGACGAGCAGCACCGGCTCACCGGCGTGCGGATCTACCACGGCGGGCCCCTGCGGCCGCCGGCCGAGCCGCACCTCCCGCAGCTGCCCGAGCCGCCGGCGCAGGAGCCGGACCTGCCGCTCTTCCTGCGGGAGCACCGCTGGGCGCTCGAGGGCGGCGAGGTGGACGACGTCCTCGACACCTACGAGGACGACGCGGTGGTCGTCGTCCTCGACCGCGGCGTGGAGGTGCTGACGGGGCGCGAGGAGCTCCGCCGGCTGCACGCCGCGCCGGCGCTGCCCGGGGCACCGGCCCGGCCCCGGATCTGCACCGTCACCGACGACGGCCACAGCTGCGCGGTGGAGGACCGGCTCGCCCCCGACGGGGCCGGCCCGCCGACCCGGGCCCGGGTGGTCGTCTACGAGCGGGGTCGGCACGGCCGGATCGCCCACGAGCGCCGATACGTCATGTCGGCCCCGCTCGCCGGTCCGCTCGGCACCGCGGCCGGCGGAGGGCCGAGCGGTGGATGACGACGACCTGCGGACCGACCTCGTCCGCCTCTACGCCGCGGACGAGGGCGTCCGGTGCCCGCTCGTCCCGGCGCCGGGGACGACCCCGCCGCAGGACCTGCCCGCGCTCCGGGTCCGCTGCCGCGCGGCCGTGCAGACGCGGCTGGTGGCCGACGCGGCCGGGCTGCGGGTCTGGCTGGCCCGGACGGCGCGCGAGGTCTTCCTCAGCGAGCCGGCGCTCCGCCGCGGCCTCGGGGTGGAGGACGTCGCCGAGTTCTGGGGCTGGTTCGACCGCGCGCTGTGGTCGGCCCCGGAAGGGGCCGGTGCCGGCCGTGACCAGCGCCCGGCCGCCTGGGCGCCCACCCCCTGACAAAGGCGAGCCGGTCCCGCCCCCGGCGTCTAGAGTGTGCGGATGCTCGATGCGTCCCCGGTCCCCTCGCTGGACGAGCTGCATGCTCTGAACCCGCTCCAGCAGCCGACCTATGCCGACGAGGGCGCGCTCGCCGACGTCATCGCCAAGCTGCGCACGCTGCCCCCGCTGGTCTTCGCCGGCGAGTGCGACGACCTGCGCACCAAGATGGCCAGCGTCGCGGCGGGGGAGGCCTTCCTGCTGCAGGGCGGCGACTGCGCCGAGACCTTCGAGGGCGTGACGGCCGACAACATCCAGAACAAGCTGCGCACGCTGCTCTCCATGGCCGTCGTGCTGACCTACGCCGCGCAGGTGCCGATCGTCAAGGTCGGCCGGATGGCCGGCCAGTACGCCAAGCCGCGCAGCTCCGGCACCGAGACCCGCGACGGCGTCAGCCTGCCGGCCTACCGCGGTGACGCCGTCAACGGCTTCGCCTTCAGCCCCGAGTCGCGCGAGCCGGACCCGCAGCGGCTGCTCGGGGTCTACAACGCCTCCTCGGCGACGCTGAACCTCACCCGCGCCTTCGTCACCGGCGGCTTCGCCCACCTGCGCCGGGTGCACAGCTGGAACGCCAACTTCGTCCTCAGCTCCGGCGCGGGAGTCCAGTACCAGAACCTGGCCGACGAGATCGACCGCGCGCTGGCCTTCATGGTGGCCTGCGGCATCGACGACGACGCCTTCCGCACCGTCGACTTCTACTCCAGCCACGAGGCGCTGGTCATGGAGTACGAGCACGCGCTGACCCGGATCGACTCCCGCACCCGGCAGCCCTACGGCACCTCCGGCCACTTCCTGTGGATCGGGGAGCGCACCCGCCAGCTGGACGGCGCCCACGTCGAGCTGATGCGGCACATCCGCAACCCGCTGGGGGTCAAGCTCGGCCCGACGACGACGGCCGACACCGCGCTGGAGCTGGCCGACCGGCTCGACCCCGACCACGAGCCCGGCCGGATCACCTTCATCACCCGGATGGGTGCGGGCAAGGTGCGGGAGGTGCTGCCCGAGGTCGTCGCCAAGGTGACGGCCAGCGGTCGCCAGGTGGCCTGGGTCTGCGACCCGATGCACGGCAACACCTTCGAGGCCCGCAACGGCTACAAGACCCGGGCGTTCTCCGACGTCGTCGAGGAGCTCAACGGCTTCTTCGACGTCCACGAGGAGCTGGGCACCTGGCCGGGCGGCGTGCACGTCGAGCTCACCGGTGACGACGTCACCGAGTGCGTCGGCGGAAGCGACGACCTCGTCGAGGCCGACCTGGTGAACCGGTACGAGACGCTCTGCGACCCCCGGCTCAACCGCAACCAGTCCCTGGAGCTCGCGTTCCTGGTGGCCGAGCGGCTCACCACCGGCCGGATCCGCCGGGCCAAGGCCGTCCAGGCCTTCCCCGCCGTCCCGGTCTGAGCCGCGGGCCGGGCGCCGCCCGGGCCCCGGCCCCACCGGGTATCAGCAGGCCCGCTCGCGGGTCCTCTCCGTCGACACCCCACGACGGAAGGCACTCCCATGGCGACGGACGTCCTGCTCGACCAGGGCTCGGACGGCAGCTGGGTGGCGGTCGACGCCCCCGTGCTGGCCGTGACCGGCCACGACCTGATCCTCGACTCCCGCGACCGGCGCACCGACCCGACGGGCTTCCGCCGCGCGCTCGTCCACGACGGGGGCGACGGGCTGACGGTGAACTTCGGCGGCGACTACCCCGGCGGCGTCCGGCTGCACGACGCGCACGTCGAGGTGCACGTGCAGACCAGCGAGGCCGAGGTGCACCTGCCCCGCGACGGCGTCGCGGGCGAGCTGTTCGTGACCCACGTGACCGGCGGCCACGGCCGCATCACCGAGCGCGTCGACGGCGAGGTGACGCTGTGGCTCTGCCTCGGCGTCGGGGCCGCGCGCGTCGTCGGCGCGGGGAGCGCGACCTGGGTCCCGATCACCACAGGAGCGCCGGTGAGGGGCGATGCCTGAGGGCCTGCGCAGCCTCGGCGAGCAGCTGGGCATCCCCGTCGACTCCGACGGCCTCGGCGGACCGCCGGCCGTCCGGTTGGCCCGGGCCGGCCGGATCATGGCCCCGGTCCTGCTGCCGGAGCAGCGGCCGTCGTTGGCGGCGATGCTGGCCAGGGCCCGCCTGCTGCCGGAGATCCGGCTCGAGGCGGAGCTGCTCAGCGGTCCGGGCGAGGCGCCCCTGCAGCTCCGCGTCCGGGTGTCGGCGCAGGACGGACTCGTCCTGTCCACCCGGCTGTTCCCCGTGCAGGGCGGACGCGGCTTCGGGCCCAGCCCGAACGCCCTCGGCGCGGGCGGTGACCTCCCCGGTCTGTCGCAGCTGGGACCGGGGGACTGGCAGCTGGTGGTCCGGCGCGACGGCGTGGGGCCCGGCGGGTTCGTCCGCCGGGAGCGGTCGTTCGCGCTCCGGGTGACGGCACCGCCCGCGCCCGCGCCGCCGCCCCCGCCGCCCGCACCACGCCCGGTGCCGCCGACGATCACCGCGCGGGCGGAGCCGACGGCCGAGGGGCTGATGGTGCGCGTCACCGGGACGGGGTTCCTGCCGCGCCTGCCGGCCGACGCCGCCGGGGTCGCGGTCCGGCTCGTCGACGCGGTCCGGCTGCAGGACAGCCGCCGGTTCTTCACGGGGTCGCGACCGGACGGCTCCGTCGACGCGCTCGTCGGGCCCGTGGTCGTGGACACGCTGCTGCGCAACTCCCTCGGGCAGGCGCTGGTGGCCGTCTCGGCCGCCGACTCCCGCACCGACCCGGCCAGCACGCCGTCCGGCCAGCCGCTCTGGAGCAACACCGTGACCCTCGCCCTCTGAGCGCCGCCGCCCACCTGGCGGGCGGGGCCGGCCGGGCCGGGCGCGGCCGGGTAGAAAGGCACGGTGATCGACCTCCGCTCCGACACCGTCACCCGCCCGACCCCCGCCATGCGCGCCGCGATGGCGGACGCCCCCGTCGGCGACGACGTGTACGGGGAGGACCCGACGGTCCTCGAGCTGGAGCGGCGGACGGCGACCCTGCTGGGGCAGGAGGCCGGGCTCTACTGCGCGACCGGCTCGCTGGCGAACCTGCTGGGCGTCCGGATGCTCGTCGAGCCGGGCCAGGAGGTGCTCTGCGACGTCGGCGCGCACGTGGCCCGCGCCGAGATGGGCGCGCACGCCGCCGTCCACGGCCTGACCATGCGGACCTGGCCCTCCGACCACGGCCGGCTGGAGGTCGAGCGGGTGGCCGAGGTCATCTCCCCGTCCGCCGGCCCGTACCTCGTCTCCACCGCGGCCGTCGCCGTCGAGAACACGCACAACTTCGGCGGCGGCACCGTCCAGCCGCTGGAGCAGCTGGAGGCCGTCGGCGCCCTGTGCCGCGAGCACCGGCTCGGCTACCACCTCGACGGCGCCCGGCTCTGGAACGCGCACGTGGCCACCGGCGTCCCGCTGGAGGTCTACGGGCGGCTCTTCGACACCGTCAGCGTCTGCTTCTCCAAGGGCCTCGGCGCCCCGGTCGGCTCGGTGCTGGTCGGCAGCGCCGAGAACATCGCCCGCGCCCGGGTCCAGCGCAAGCGGCTGGGCGGCGGCTGGCGCCAGGCCGGGATGCTCGCGGCCGGCGCCCTGCACGCCCTCGACCACCACGTCGAGCGGCTGGCCGAGGACCACGCGGCCGCGCGCACGCTGGCCGAGGCCGTCGCCGAGCACGCCCCCGCCGCGGTCGACGTCGACGCCCTGGAGACCAACATCGTCGTGCTCTCGACGGGCGACCGTCCCGCCGCCCTGGTCGCCGCCGCGGCCGCCGAGCAGGGCGTGCTCGTCTCGGCGCTCGGACCGCGGATGGTGCGCGTCGTCACCCACCTCGACGTCAGCGCCGAGGAGTGCGCCGCCGCCGGGAAGGTGCTCGGCGCGCTGCTCGCGGGCTGACGGGGGTCCGCTAGGCGCCGCTGTCGACGCGGCGGTAGTCCCGGCCGGCGCCGCGCGTCAGCCGGCACTCCTCGACGAGGAAGCGGCGGACGGCGGCCACGTCGTCGGCCACCGTGGCCAGCACGCCGTTGACCTCGGTCTCGGCCAGCGGCCGGCCGGCGGGCAGCAGCCGGACGAGCAGGTCGGCCAGCCGGGCCCGTTCCTCCACCCGCGCCAGCACCGGCAGCCCGGTCAGCCGGCCGTGCCGGAACAGCCGGTCCAGGGAGGGCTCCTGCGCCAGCAGGGCGGTCACGGGCAGCGCGGCCAGCAGGGCGGCCGCGGTCTCCTCGAGCGCCTCCAGCCGGGGCCGCACGCGGTGCTCCTGCACCGCCACCAGCCCGGCCGCCTCCAGGGCCGCGAGGTGCCGCGTCGTCGTCCGCAGGTCGGTGCCCAGGTCGTCCGCCAGCGCTGTCACGGCGCAGCCCGGCCCGGCCCCGGCCAGCCGCAGCACCGCGCCGAGCAGCGCGGTGCGCTGGAGGTCGGCCAGGGTCGACAGCTGCTGGGCGGCCCGGCACAGGAGCGCGGCGGACGGGGCGGGGAGGTGGTCGCTCACCGCCGCAGTGTGCCGGGCCTGAGGCCGACGACGCCACCGGGTTCCGGCGCGGGGCGCTGCACTAGGTTGGCGCCATGCGCATCGCCCACCTCGGCCACGCCGCCGTCCTCGTCGAGACCGCCGGCGCCCGTGTCCTGATCGACCCCGGCAACCTCTCGTCCGACTGGCACGGCCTGACCGACCTGGACGCCGTCCTGGTCACCCACGGCCACCCGGACCACCTGGACCCCGAGCGGCTGCCCGCCCTGCTGGGCGCCAACCCCTCCGCCCGGGTGCTGCTGGAGCCGTCGGTCCTGCAGCAGGTGCAGTCCGGCGACCTGCCGCCGCTCGGCGAGGCGGCCGCGCTGGCGCCGGAGGAGCAGACGGCCGTCGGCGACCTGCTGATCACCGCCGTCGGCGGCCAGCACGCCGTCATCCACCGCGACATCCCGCGGATCGGCAACGTCGGGTTCGTGCTCCGGTCGGAGGGCGAGCCGACGTTCTTCCACCCCGGCGACTCCTACGAGACCGCCCCGGGCGGGGTCGACATCGTCGCCGTGCCCGCCTACGGGCCGTGGGGCGCGCTCAAGGAGACCGTCGACTGGGTGCGCGCCGTCGGCGCCCTCGAGGGCTTCCCCATCCACGACGAGCTGCTCAACGACCGGGGCCGCGGGCTGATCTCCGGCCGGGTCGACGCCATGACCGGCACGCGGGTCGTCGACCTGCGCGGCGGCCACGTCCACGAGTTCTGAGGAGCAGCAGATGCGCGTCGTCATCGCCGGTGGTCACGGCCAGATCGCCCTGCTCGCCGCCCGGCTGCTGGCCGACGCCGGCCACCACCCCGTCGGGCTGATCCGCGACCCGGCCCAGGCCGGCGACCTGACGGCGGCGGGGGCGGAGCCGGCCGTCCTCGACCTCGAGCACAGCGACGTCGAGGCCGTCGCGGCCGCCCTGGCGGGGGCCGACGCCGTCGTCTTCGCGGCCGGCTCCGGCCCGGGCAGCGGCGCCGCCCGCAAGCTCACCGTCGACCGCGACGGCGCCGTCCTGCTGGCCGACGCCGCCGAGCGGGCCGGGGTGCGGCGCTACGTGATGGTCTCCTCGATGGGCGCCGACCAGTTCGACGCCGGCTCCGAGGACGTCTTCCAGGTCTACCAGCGCGCCAAGAGCGAGGCCGACGCCGACCTGCGCCGCCGCGACCTCGACTGGACCGTCGTCCGCCCGGGCGGGCTGACCGACGACCCGCCGAGCGGCCGGGTGCGGGTGGCGACCGAGACCGGCCGCGGCACCGTGCCGCGCGCGGACGTGGCCGCCGTCCTCGCCGAGCTGCTGGTCACCGGCGCCGGGGTCGGCGCGCAGTTCGAGCTGGTCAGCGGCGACACCCCGGTCGCGGAGGCCGTCGCCGGCCTCTGAGCCGGGTCAGGGGACGTCGGCCCGGTTGGCGGTGACGCAGAAGAGGCGACCCGCCGGGTCGCGGTGGGCGACGAAGCCGCCGCCCTCGTGCACGGGGACGGCGCCGAGGTCCTGCACCAGCGCGACGCCGTCGGCCAGCGCGTCGGCGCCGAGGTCGAGGTGCACCCGCGCGGGTCCGTCGCCGTCGTCGCCGAGGCGCTGCAGCAGGACCTGGAGCGGATGACCGGCCGGGGGGACCCGGCGGCCGAGGAACTCGGGGTCGTCGATGACGACCTCGTCCCAGGGCAGCACCGCGCGCCAGAAGGCGGCCTCGGCGTCGACGAGCCGCGGCGGCAGGTCCAGGCACACCTGCTCGAGCCGGCGCGCGGTCCCGGTCGGCCCGGTCACCGGCCCGGGACGGGTGCGCGGCCGGGCGGTGAGCAGGCAGAGCGGCAGCCCGCCGGGGGAGCGCAGGGTCAGCCAGTCCGCGGTCCGGCGCACCCGTGCCGCGCCCAGGCCCACCAGCCGGTCGGCCTCGGCGTCGACGTCGTCGACCTCCAGGTCGAGGTGGGCGCCGACCGGGCCGTCCACCTGCTGCAGGTGCACGTAGGCGTCGCCGTCCGGCGGCACGAAGCTGCGCAGCTCCGGGTGGTCGGGCCACGGCGCACCCAGCGGCCAGCCCAGCACCGCCGACCAGAAGGCGCCGGTCGGCTCCACCGCCGGCGTGTCCAGCACGACGTGCAGCCAGCCGGCGCTCACCGCAGCTCCTGCACCGGCTGGCCGGCCGGCAGCGGCGGCGCGACCGGGGCGGACAACGCCCCCGCGCGGAAGGCCGGCGGCGTCACCCCCAGGTCAGCCCACACGAACGAGGGCACCCGGGCCAGGAAGTCCTGGGCGAAGTCGGCGCAGAAGCCGAGCGTCTCGGTGTCGTGGGAGGAGACGAGGAACCGCACGAGGTCGCCCTCGAACTGGATCCCCGGCGGCCGGACCGCCATCAGGAACTCCATCGTGCGCGGGTGGATCACGTCGTAGGCCAGCTTGGGACTCGCGGAGCGGACCTTGAACCGGTCGTTGAACTCCTCGCTCTCGAACCTGACCCGCTCGCCGCCCCAGCCGCCGTCGATGCTCAGCTGCGGGAGGACGAAGGGCAGCCAGACCCCGGCGACGACCTCGTCGTGGTGGTCGGTGACCGTCCGCGTCCGGGTCCGGCCCTCGCCGTCGGTCGTGGTCTCCGTGCGCGTGGTCTTCCAGCGGTGCACCAGCCCCTCGACCACCAGCCCGTGGTCCTCGCCGCGGACGACCTGCTCGGTGCTGTGCCCGAAGCCGGCCGTCGTCAGCCCGAACCGGGCGATCGCGGAGTCGTCGGAGCCCACGAGCACCCATGAGGGCCGGCCGTGGAACGTGAAGCCGGGCGCCACGGGCGGCTGGGACCACGGGGCGAGGGCCGTCGCGTCGACGGCCAGCACGACGGCGGCGAGCGCCTCCAGGTAGCCGGCGAGCTGGTCGGGGTCCTTCGGCGCGCCGACGGCGACCAGCTGGGCCCCGTCGACGCTGACGTCGACCGGGTACCCGGCCTGGCCGAACGCCGCCAGCGCGGCCAGCACCGCGGGGCTCAGCAGCGCACGGGCGTAGCCGGGGTCGGCCGCGTGCACCTGCAGCGCCGGCTCGAGGGGCAGGGCCGGCAGCCGGACCCCGGGCCGCACCGGCCCCGCGCTGACGAAGAGGTCGGGCAGGGTCAGGGGCAGCCGCAGGCTGGCCAGCCGGGCGTCGGACCGGGGTCCGCCGCCCTTCACCGCGTACTCGAACACCCGGAAGGGCACACCGCCGGCGGTGGTGCCGGCGATCCCCTCGTCGACGGCGCGCTCGAGGCCGAGGCCGAACGGCGGCGCGTGGTGGTCGAGCACCCACTCGAGCCGGGGCGCCGACTCGAAGCTCCAGCCGCGCTCGCGCAGGCTCGTCACGTAGCGGTGCCGGCGGACCAGGAGCGCCACGCCGACGGCGACGCCGACGAGCACGACCGCGAGGACGACCCAGCCCAGCACCTGCCCGTTCACGGCTGGTCCCGGACGGCGTCGACGGGGGCGGCCGGCCCGGCCACCGGGACCCGGCGGCGGCGCCGCGGGGCGAGCTCCACGAGGTACATGGCGGCGAGGATAGCGATCCCCCCGGCCACCATCCGGAGCGTCAGCCGCTCCCCGCCGAGGGCGACGGCGAAGGCCGCGGCCCACACCGGCTCCATGGCCATCACCACCGCGGCGCGGGCCGCCTCGACCCGGGCCTGCGCCCAGGTCTGCAGGACCATCGTGAGCGCCCCGGCGACGACGGCGAGGTAGAGCACGGCCAGCCAGTCCCCGCTCGTGGCCGGCAGCTGCAGGCCGGCGCCGCCGGCACCGGGCCAGACGGCGGCCACCGTGCAGACCACGGTGATGACGACCATCTGGACCAGGCTCAGCGGGAGCGCCTCGCCGGGGGTGGAGAGCCGCCCCATGGCGATGATGTGGCCCGCGTAGACCAGGGCGGAGGCCAGCGTGAGCAGCTCGCCGGCGCCGAGGGCGAAGCCGTTCAGGCTCAGCACCCCGAGCCCGACGGTGGCGAGCGACGCGGCGGCCCAGGTGGTGCCGCTGACCCGGGTGCGCAGCAGCAGGGCGGCCAGCAGCGGGGTCGCCACCACGTAGAGGCCGGTGATGAAGCCGGACACGCTGGCCGAGGTGTGGGCCAGCCCCGCCGTCTGCAGGATCTGGGCGACGCCGTAGAGCAGGCCCAGCAGGACGCCCGAGCGCAGCGTCGAGCGGCTCATCCGCAGCCGCCGGCCCGCGAGCAGCACGAGCGCGAGGCTGCCGATCCCGAAGCGCAGCGCCAGCATGTCCGCCACGGGCAGCCGGACCAGCAGGTCCTTGATGAGGAAGAAGGTGGACCCCCAGGCCGCCGTCATCGCCAGCAGGGCCAGCAGCGGGGCGAGGTCGGAGCGGGTCCGGGACGGGGGCGGCACCGGCTCAGCCTAGGCCCGGCGGCGCCGTCGGCTCAGACGACGTAGAGGGTGATCGTCGAGCCCTTGGGGGCCTGCGAGCGGATCTTCGGCCCGGTGGAGACGACGAAGCCGACGCCGATGTAGTTGACGGCCGCCGCCTGCACGCGGGTCCGGAACCCGGCCTCCCGCATGACCTTCTCGGCCGCCCGGACCCCCATCGCCCGGACGTTGGGCACGGTCACCAGGACGGGCCCGAGCGAGCGGACGACCTCGACCTCGTCCCCCTTCTGCCCGCTGCCCTTCGCCGGGGACTGGCTGAGCACCCGGTCCGCGGGGACCTCGTCGGAGTTCGCCGTGCTGACCGCCACGGCGAAGCCGGCCTTGCGCAGCGCGGCCACGGCGTCGTCGGCCGGCTTGCCGGTCCAGTCGGCGATCTTCACCGGCTTCGGGCCCTTGGAGACGGTGAGCGCCACGACGGTCTCGGCCTTCACCCGGGCGCCGGGCTCGCTCGACGCCGCGGTCACCGTGCCCACCGGGACGGACGCGCTCCACTCCTCGGTGACCTCGCCGGGGCTGAGCCGGGCGTTCGTCAGCGCGGCCACGGCGGCGGCGCGGGACAGCCCGACCAGCGTGGGCACCGGGTAGCGCTCGGGACCGCGGGAGACGACGGCGTCGATCTGCCCGCCGTCGACGACCTTGGCCCCGGGCCCGGGCTGGGTGGAGATGACGGCGCCCGAGGGCACCGACTCGCTGTAGGCCTCGTCGACGCGCAGGTCCAGCCCCGCCTGGGACGCCACCCGCTCGGCGTCGGCGCGGCTCATCCGGGTCAGCGCGGGCGCCGTGGTGAACCGGCCCTCGGTGAGGTACCAGCCGGCCAGCAGCGCCAGCGTCGTCAGCAGCAGCACCAGCAGGACGGCAAGCCAGCCGCGCCGCCGCTTGCGGGCCTGCCGCTCCCGCTGCACCGCCGCGCGCTCGGCGGCCGAGGGGCGGGGGGCGACCGGCACGACCGGCGGCGGGGCGAAGGCGGCGGTGGGGCGGACCGGCTCGGCATGGGCCGGTCCCGGACCGGCCGTGGCCGGCGCGTCGGCCCGGGGGAGCGTCTCGTCCGGGCGCGGGAGCGCCGGGGCGCTGACGAGCTGGGTCGGCTCGGCGTCGGCGTCCACGGGCTGCGTCCGCAGCACGCTGAGGTCCTGGGTGAGCTCCGGGTCGTCGACGACGCCGTCCCGCAGCGCGGCGCGGACCCGGCGCACCTGGGTCAGCAGCACCCGGGCGTCGTGCGGCCGGTGGTCGGCGTCGCGGGCGGTGGCCCCGGTGACCAGGGCGTCGAGGTAGGGCGGGATGCGGCCGGAGCGGTTCACCGTCGAGGGCGCCGGCACGTCGTTGTGGACGTGGGCGTAGGCGACCTGGATGGGCGTCTCGCCGGTGTGCGGCTTGCGGCCGGTGAGCAGCTCGAAGAGCACCACGCCCGCGCTGTAGACGTCGGAGCGGGCGTCGGCGCGGCCCGAGAGGACGAGCTCGGGGGGCAGGTAGGAGACGGTCCCGATCAGCAGGCCCTGCGTCGCCGTCGACGTCTGCGACGACACCGCCTTGGCCAGCCCGAAGTCGGCGACCTTGACCTGGCCGCGGTCGCTGAACAGGACGTTCTCGGGCTTGACGTCGCGGTGCACCAGCCCGGCGTCGTGCGCGGCGGCCAGCGCGGAGAGCACCGGCTCGAAGATCTCCAGCGCCCGGGCCGGGGCCATCGGCGCCTCGCGCAGGATGACGTCGCGCAGGGTCGGGCCGCCGACGTGCTCCATGACGATGTAGGGCCGGACCGTGTGGCCGTCGAGGACGGCCTGGCCCTGGTCGAAGACCGAGACCACGCAGGGGTGGGAGAGCCGGGCCGCCGCCCGCGCCTCGCGGTCGAACTTGCGGGCGAACTCGGCGTCGTCGCCCAGCCCGACGTGCATCACCTTGACGGCGACGGTGCGGGTGAGCCGGGTGTCGACGGCCTCGTAGACGGTGGCCATCCCGCCGCGGGCGAGGCGGGAGGTGATCTGGTAGCGACCGTCGAGGACCTGGCCGACCAGGGGGTCGCCGACGCTCGTCATGGTCACGCCTGCTCCAGACACGGTGGGGACGATGGCCGTGTGGGCCTCGGCGGCCACCCTAGGCCGGTCCGGGGGCTCGACCGGGGAGGGCACGCCGTCCGTCCTCCACCCGTCGCCGTCCACCGGTCGAGGATGCCCGACGCGCCTGTGCGCGCCCGGGATCCCGGGGACCGGCCGGGGGCGCACCCGGGTCCTCCCGGAGGCCGGGCCCGCTCCGACGTCCCCGCTCAGCCCTCCCCGCGCAGCGCGGTGACGACGGCGGCGATGTCCTCCCCGCCGTGACCGCCGGCCGACGCCGTGGCGTAGCAGTCGCGGACCGCGGTCAGCAGCCGGTCGGGCAGGCCCTGCGTCCGGACCGCCGCCAGGATCAGCTCGAGGTCCTTGAGCCCGCCGTCCAGGCCGAAGGCGGGGGCGAACGCGCCCTGCAGCATCGCCGGACCCTTCGTCTGGGCGTAGGCGCTGTCGGTGGCGGTGCCCGCGATGGCCTCCAGGAAGAGGGTGGGGTCGACGCCCTGGGCCTGGGCGAGCACGAGGGCCTGCGCCGTCGCGGCCGTCAGGCTCAGCACCCAGCTGTTGGCCGCCAGCTTCAGCGCGGAGGCGGCGCCGGCGGTGTCCCCGGCCCAGACCACCCGGGCGGCCACCGCGTCCAGCACCGGCTGCACGCGCGGCCGCAGGGCGGGGTCACCGCTGAGCAGGGCCACCAGGGTGCCGTCCTCGGCCGGCTTGCGGGTGCCCAGCACCGGGGCGTCGAGGAACCCCGTGCCGTGCTCCGCGGCCAGGGCGGCGAGCTCGGCCGTGCCGACCGGCCCGACGGTGCCGGTCTGCAGCCAGACGGCGCCGGGCCCCGCGCTGCCGAGCGCGGCCGTGGCCACCTCCCGGGCGGCGTCGAGGTCGAAGAGCATGGTCAGGACGACGTCGGCCCCCGCGACCGCCTCGGCGGGGGAGGAGGCGTCCACCGCGCCGGCCTCGACGAGCGCTCCGGTCCGGCCCGGCGAACGGTTCCAGACCCGGACGGCGTGCCCCGCCGCCAGCAGGTTCGCGGCCATCGGGCCGCCCATCGTCCCGGTCCCCAGCACGGCCACGTCTGTCATGGTGTCTGTTCTACCCGGCCCGCAGCGGTGCCCGGCACGGGGCCGGTGCCGGAATAATTGAATCCTCAATCGTCGTTGGGGCGACCAACCCCGAGGAGACAGACATGGAGTTCGGACTCACCACCTTCGCCGAGATCGACGACCCGGCGGTCAGCCCCGGCGAGCGGCTGCGGCAGGTCGTCGAGGAGGCCGTGCTGGCCGACCAGCTGGGCCTGGACGTCTACGGCATCGGCGAGCACCACCGCCCCGACATGGCGGTGTCAGCCCCCGAGGTCGTGCTGGCCACCATCGCCGGCCGCACCCAGGACATCCACCTGAGCAGCGCCGTCACCGTGCTGAGCTCGGCGGACCCGGTGCGTGCCTTCCAGAACTTCGCCACCCTCGACCTGCTCTCCAGCGGCCGCGCGGAGCTGATGGCCGGCCGGGGCTCGTTCACCGAGTCCTTCCCGCTCTTCGGCTACTCCCTGGGCGACTACGACGAGCTGTTCGCCGAGAAGCTCGACCTGCTGCTGGCCCTGCGCGAGGAGGGCCCGACCACCTGGTCCGGCCGGTTCCGCGCGCCGCTGGACGGCGTCGTCGTCCACCCCCGGCCCGAGGGCCGGCCGCTGCCGGTCTGGGTCGCCGTCGGCGGGACCCCGAGCTCGATCGTCCGCGCCGGCACCCTCGGGCTGCCGCTGGCCCTGGCGGTCATCGGCGGGCAGCCGGCCGCGTTCGCGCCGCACGCCGACCTCTACCGCCGGGCGCTGGAGCACGGCGGGCACCCGGTCAGCACCCCGCTGGCGGTGCACGCGCACGGCTACGTCGCCACCGACGAGGGGGCTGCCCGCGCGGACTTCCTGCCCCGCTACAAGGCCACCTTCGACAAGCTCGGCCGCGAGCGGGGCTGGGCGCCGATGTCGCGGGCGCAGATCGAGGGCCTGATCGGCGCCGAGGGCGCGCTGTTCTTCGGCCACCCCGAGCGGGTCGCGGACAAGATCGTCGCCCTGCACGGGCTGCTGGGCGTCGACCGGTTCGAGATGCACGTCAGCCACGTCGACCACGCCCGGACGATGCACTCGATCGAGCTCTTCGCCACCGAGGTCGCCCCGCTGGTCCGCGAGCGGCTGGCCGCGGAGCCCGCGACCGTCTGAGCGGTCCCGCGACGGGCCGCCCGCCGGCCCACCGGTCGCTAGGGTGAGCGCGTGACGGCACTCATGGGCCTGGCGGCCCGCCTGCGGCTGGCCCGGCTGGTCCTGCGCACCGACGCCCGCCGTCGGCAGGGCGACCTGGCCGCCTTCCTCACCGCGGCCCTGGCCGGCGGTGTCGACGTGGTGCAGGTGCGCCAGGACGACCTCGACGCCGCCACCGGACGCGCGGTGCTCGAGGAGGTCCGCGCCGTCGCCGCGACCTCCGGGGCCGTCGTCGGCGTCGCGGGTGACCCGGCCTGGGCCGGCGCCGTCGGGGCCGACCTGCTGCACCTGCGCCCGGGCGACGACGCGTCCGCGGCCCGTGCGGCGCTGCACCCCGACGCCCTGCTCGGCCGCTCGGCCCACGACGGCGACCAGCTCGACGCCGCCCTGGCCGACGAGGCGCTCGACTTCGTCGCCGTCGGCCCGGGCCTGGTCGCGCGCGCCGCCCGCACCGCCCCCGTGTTCGCCGTGGCCAGCACCCCCTGGTTCGTCGGCGGCGGGGTCGGCGCTGCCACCCTCGACGACCTGCTGGCGGCCGGCGCGCGCCGGGTGCTGGTCGGCAGCGCGCTGGCCGACGCCGACGACCCGCAGGACGCGGCCGCCCGGCTCACCCGCTCCCTGGCCGACGCCTGGCGCGCCGACCCCGGCGCCGAGCGCTACCGCTTCGCCGCCGCGGCCACCCCCGGCCGGGCCCGGTGAGCGCGCGGCTCAAGGCCGTCGCGGCGGTCGCCGCGCTGCTGGTCCTCGGGCTGCTCGCCCTGTGGGGCGGGACGGGCACCGACACCGCCGCGCCGCCCGCGGCCCCCGGGGCGTCCACGAGCGCCCCCGCGGGCGCGGGCGGTCGCAGCACCACCGCCGACGGCGGCACCGACCCGGAGTCGGGGCTGCCGCTGGTCGCCCTGGCCTCGCTGCCGCGCGAGGCGCAGCAGACCGTGCGGCTGATCGAGCGTGGCGGTCCCTTCCCCTACGACCGCGACGGCGTCACCTTCGGCAACCGCGAGCGGCTGCTGCCCGCCCGGCCCGGCGGCTACTACCGCGAGTACACCGTCCGCACGCCGGGCGAGGACGACCGCGGCGCGCGGCGCATCGTCACCGGCGACGACGACCGCGAGCTGTTCTGGACCGACGACCACTACGCCTCGTTCGCCCGGGTCCAGCGGTGAGCGCGGGCCGCCCGCCGCTCACCCCGGGCGTCTACCGCGCCGGCGGCGCCGGCCCGACGGCGGCCGCCCTGCGCGGGTCCGGCTGGGACGCGCGGGTGGTCGCCCCGGCCCGCTCGACGCCGGACCTCTACGCCGCGCTCGCCGCCGCGCTGGACCTGCCGGACTGGTTCGGCGCCAACCTCGACGCCCTCTGGGACTGCCTCGCCGAGCTCCGGGCGCCGACGGCGCTGGTGCTGGCGGGCTGGGACGCCTTCGCCCGGGCCGAGCCCGTCGACGCGCGCCGGGTCGCGGACCTGCTCGCCGAGCGGGCCCGCGAGGACCCGCCCCTCGTCGCCGTCCTCGTCCGCGGCTGACCTGCGGGAGGACCGCGCGGGCGGGCTCAGAACTGCCGGCGGACGGCGGCCTCGGCCAGCGCGGTGAGCCCGCGCCGGCCCTCGTCGGTGACCGGCGCGGCGTCCAGCGCGGCGAGCGCCTGCGCGTGCCCCTCCGCGATCATCGCCTCGACGGCGTCGACCGCGCCCGAGCTGACGATGACGTCCTGCAGGGCCGCCACGCCGTCGGCGTCCAGGTCGGGGTCGCCCAGCCGGGCCTCCAGCAGCGCCCGGCCCGCGTCGTCGGTCCCCGCGTGCGCGTGGGCCACCAGCACCGTCCGCTTGCCCTCGCGGAGGTCGTCCCCGGCCGGCTTGCCGGTCACGGCGCTGTCGCCGAACACGCCGAGGACGTCGTCGCGGAACTGGAAGGCCCGCCCGGCCGGGGAGCCGAAGGCGGCCAGCGCCGTCTGCAGGTCCGGGTCGTCGCCGCCGAGGGCCGCCCCCAGCTGGCAGGGCCGCTGGACCGTGTACCGCGCGCTCTTGAACTCCACGACGCGGCCGGCCTCGGCCAGCGCGACGCCGGCGTCGCCGCCCAGCGGCCGGGCCTGGGCCACGATGTCGAGGAACTGCCCGCCGGTGACCTCGGTGCGCATCGTCTCGGCCACCGGCGTCGCCCGGGCCAGCGCCGCGGGCTCCATCCCCGAGCGCAGCAGCAGCTCGGCCGACCACATGAGCAGCAGGTCGCCCAGCAGGATGGCCCCCGCACGGCCGAAGGCCGCCGCGTCGCCCAGCCGGCCGGCGACGACGTGCTGGGCCTCGAGCTGGCGGTGCGCCGCGGGCCGGCCGCGGCGCAGGTCGGAGGAGTCCATGACGTCGTCGTGCACGAGCGCCGAGACGTGCAGCAGGTCCAGGCTGGCCGCGGCGCGCAGCAGCGGCGCCAGGGCGGCGGCGTCCGGCATCCCGGCGGCGGCCACGTAGCCCCAGACGCAGAAGGCCGGGCGCAGCCGCTTGCCGCCGTCCAGCAGCTCGGCCGCCAGGACGCTGAGCGGCTCGAGCTCAGGCCCCAGCGCGGCCAGCACGGGCTGCTGGGAGTCGAGGAACGCGGTCACCGTGGCGCCGACGGCGTCCCGGAAGCCGGGGCCGAGCGGGGCGTCGGGGTCCAGCACCGGCGCCGGGCCCGATCGCTCGGGCGCGGGGACGGCGGACCGGGGCAGGGGACGGGTGACCACATGCTGAGCCTACGGAGGGGCTGCGGGGGCCCCACATACAGTGTTCGCATGCCGGGCCGGACTGCGTCACCGCCGCGTCCGCGGACCCCCACCATCCCCGAGCTGCTCGCCACCGCCGGGCGGCCCCTGTTCTCCTTCGAGCTGTTCCCCCCGCGCGACGAGGCGGGCTCGCGGCAGCTGTGGCAGACGGTCCGCGAGCTCGAGGCCCTGGGCGCCGACTTCGTCTCGGTCACCTACGGCGCCAGCGGCTCGACCCGCGAGCGCACCATCGGCGCGACCGAGCAGATCGCCCTCACCACCACGCTGCGCACCGTGGCCCACCTGACCTGCGCCAGCCAGAGCCGCGAGCAGCTGCGCCGGGTCGTCGGCGCCTACGCGGCCGCCGGCGTCAAGCACGTGCTGGCCATCCGCGGCGACATGCCCGGCGGTCCGCGGGAGCCCTGGGTCCGCCACCCGGACGGCCTCGACAACGCCACCGAGCTGGTCGCGCTGGTCCGCGAGCTGGGGGACTTCTGCGTCGGCGTCGGTGCCTTCCCCGACCCGCACCCGTCCTCCCTCGACGCCGACCTCGACGCGCGCATCCTCGTCGCCAAGGCCCGGGCCGGGGCGAGCTACGCGATCACCCAGCTGTTCTTCCGGCCCGAGGACTACTTCGCGCTGGTCGCCCGCGTCCGCGCGCTGGGCTGCGACCTCCCGGTCATCCCGGGCATCATGCCCATCACGAACGTCCGCCAGGTCACCCGGTTCGCCGAGCTGTCCGGCGCCGCCCTGCCCGACGCCGTCGTCGACCGCGTGCAGGCGGTGGCCGGCGACGAGGATGCCGTCCGCCGGGTGGGCACCGCGATCGGCACCGAGCTCTCCGAGGCGCTGCTCGACGGCGGCGCGCCCGGCCTGCACTTCTACACCCAGAACCGCTCGCGGGCTACCCGCGAGATCTACGCCAACCTGCGGAGCCGTCTCCTGCCGCGTCGAGGGTGACCAGCCGCTGCGTCGGGCGCGTCAGCGCCACGTAGAGCGAGCGCACCCCGCCCGGGGACTCGGCGACGATGCGGTCGGGGTCGACGACCAGCACCCCGTCGTACTCCAGGCCCTTGGACTCCAGCGAGGTCACCACGGCCAGCCGCTCGGCGCCGGGCAGCGCGGCCGCGTCGAGGGCGGCGCGCACCTCGTCCCGGCCGGTCGGGGCGCAGATGACGCCGACGGTGCCCTCGACCTCGCCCAGCAGGTCGACGACCGCGTCCACGGCCCCGGCCGCGACGCCGCGCTCGTCGGCGACGAGCAGCAGCGGCTCGACGCCGGTCGAGCGGACGGCGCGGGGCAGGTCGGCCTCGGGGTAGGCCCGGACGACGACGGAGGCGGCCAGGTCGAACACCTCGGCCGGGCTGCGGTAGTTGGTGCTCATCCGGAACCGCCGCACGGGCGCGGTGCCGACGAGCTCCTTGAGCGCGCGGTCGGTCTCGGCGGCGTCGGGCCAGGAGCTCTGCGCCGGGTCGCCGACGATCGTCCAGGACGCCCCCGCGCCGCGCCGGCGGAGCATCCGCCACTGCATCGGGGTGATGTCCTGCGCCTCGTCGACCAGCACGTGGCTGTAGGTCTGGTGCGGCTCGGCGAAGGGGTCGACCTCACGGGTGGGGGTCAGCCGGTCGGCCGTGGTCACCACCTCGGCGTACTCGGCGTCGTCGGGCAGGAACAGCGGCTCGTCGCGCTCCTCGCTCTCGGGCACCGGTCCCAGCAGGCTGACCAGCTCGTCCAGCAGGGCGCCGTCGGCGACGGTCCAGTCGGCGGTCCGCGGCAGGTCGGCGGTCCGGGGGTAGGAGGCGGCCAGCAGGTCCTGCTCGGCGCTGCTCAGCGTCGACCCGGCGAGCCGGGCCAGCAGCCCGCGGTCCCCGAGCCGGGCCAGCGCCGTCGGGGCGCTGACGCCGGGCCACCAGGCCAGCAGGAACATCGTGAAGGCGGCGGTGTCGGTGACGGCGTCGTCGAACTCGTCGCGCTCCATGTCCAGCTCGGCGGCCGGGCGGCCGCGCCACAGCGCCTGCAGCAGCGCCTTCTCGGCGGCCTCGCGGCCGGCGTTGAGCTTGTGGTGGGCCAGCACCTCGGCGCGGATCCGCTCCAGGGCCTCGACCCGCAGCACCAGCACGTGGCCGCGCAGGGTGAGCCGGAGCTCCAGCGGCACCGCCTGCGGCGGCTCCTGGACCAGCCGGCGCAGCACGCGCACCATCCGCAGGCTGCCCTTGACGGCCGCGGTCGGGGCGTCGTCCACCCGCTCGCCGGCCAGCCGGACGACGTCGCCGGCGACCGTGCCGACGGGCCGCAGCGTCACCGACTCCTCGCCGAGGGAGGGCAGCACCCGCTCGATGTAGTTCATGAACACCCGGCTGGGGCCGACGACGAGGACGCCGCCGGAGGTGAAGCGCCGCCGGTTGGAGTAGAGCAGGTAGGCCGCGCGGTGCAGGGCGACGACGGTCTTGCCGGTGCCCGGCCCGCCGGAGATCAGGGTGAAGCCCTGGTACGGCGCGCGGATCGCCTCGTCCTGCTCGCCCTGGATGGTGGCGACGATGTCGCGCATCGTGTGCCCGCGGGCCCGGGTGAGCGCGGCCATCAGCGCGCCCTCGCCGACGACGGCCAGGTCGTCGCGCGCGTGCTCGCCGTCCAGCAGGTCGTCCTCGATGCCGATCACCTGCTGGCCCTGGCAGCGCAGCACCCGGCGGCGGACCACCTGCATGGGGTCGTGCGGGGTGGCCCGGTAGAAGGGCTCGGCCGCCCGGGCGCGCCAGTCGATCACCAGCGGCTCGTAGTCGGCGTCGCGGACGCCGATCCGGCCGACGTAGCGGACCTCGCCGTCGGTGCGGTCCAGCCGGCCGAAGACCAGGCCCTCGTGCTCGGCGTCCAGCACGGCCAGCCGCTTCGCGGCCTGGAAGGCGAAGACGTCGCGCTCGTAGAGCCCGGTGCCGTCCTCCTCGCGGACGTAGGAGCCGCGGTCGGACTGGAAGAGCGAGCGGCCGGCCGTCGCGACCTCCTGCGCGGTGCGGGTGGCCTCGGCCAGCCGCCCGTAGACGAGGTCGACGTGGGCCTGCTCGACGGCGATCTCACGCTCGACGAGGTCCGGGGTGGCGGGGCCGCCCGGCTGGTCGGCGGGCGTGCCGTCGTCGTCGGGCTCGTCGGGAGCGGTCACCCGGTGCGCGGAAGTCAAAGAGTCTCGTCCCTCGGTCAGAAAGCGAACGACTCACTATACGGGGGCCGGGGCGGCCCCGGAGGCGTCTCCGCGGGAGGCGTCGGGCGCCCGGTCGAGCGCGTCGTGGCAGGCGTAGGAGGCGAGGGCGCCGGAGAGCACGACCTGGGAGGGCCCGTCCCCGCCGGCGGACGCGGCGCTGGCCAGGTGGAGCCCGGCCGGTCCCGGCGTCACCGGCGGGCGCAGCAGCCAGCTGCGCCAGCCGCGCCAGGCCGCTCCCGCCCCCGGGTCGGGCCGGCTCCGGCCGTGGTCGTGCCGGCTCACCACCGTCCGCTCGCCGACGGGGCGCGCCCAGCTGACCACCGGCGTGCCGTCGGCCGCGAGCTCGACGGTCTCGGTGACGGCGAGGGCGGGCCGGTCCAGGGCGGTGTGCTCGACGGCGGGCGCCGCCGCGGGCCGGAGCCGGTGGGTGCGGCGGCGCAGGGCCGGGTCCGCGTCGCGGGGGAGCAGCGCGTCGACCAGCTGCCACGGGTCGGTGGTGACGACGACGGCCGCCGCCCGGCGGGGGCCGTCCGCCGTCACGACGCCGACCACCCGGCCGTCGACGACCTCGAGGCCGGTGACGGCCGAGCCGAGGTGGACCGCGACCCGGCGGGTGGCCAGCCGGCCGGCCAGCGCCTCGGCCAGCACCGACGAGCGCCCGGTGTCGGCGGGACGGGCGGCCGGGTCGGCCGCGGCCAGGTGCCAGTGGCCGAACCGGCGGCTGACGCTGAGGTCGACGGCGACGAAGGCGGGCGTCCGCTCCGGGTGCGAGCCGTGCCGGTGGGCCAGGCTGCGGACCAGGGCCTCCAGCCGCGGCTCGTCGAGGCGGGCGGCCAGCCAGGCGAGGCTGCGGCGGGCGTGCAGCCGGGCCAGCACCGGACGGGTGAGCTGCCGGCGGCCCAGCAGCGGGTACTCCAGGCCCAGAGGCCGCAGGGCCAGCCAGACCTCGTCCAGCTCGTCGAGCAGGTGCTGCCAGCGGGCCGCCGCCGCGGCCCCGACGACGGGCCGCAGGGCGGCCTGCTGGGCGCCGCGCTCGGTGGGCAGGCTCAGCGCCGTCCCGTCGGCGAAGCGGTAACGGACCGGCGGCGCGGGCACCAGGGCGTGCCCGGACCGGGCCAGCTCGGCCTCCAGGGGCCGACCGCTCTTGCGGAACAGGTCGCGCCACGGGGCCGGGAAGGGCAGCACGCCGCGGGCGTCGTCGACCAGCCCCACCCCGGGCAGCTCCCGGGCGGCCCAGCGCCCGCCGAGGACGTCGGCCCGCTCGTGCAGCTCGACGGCGTGCCCGGCCTTGGCCAGCCGGGCCGCGGCGGCCATCCCGGCCACCCCGCCGCCGACGACGACCACCGGGTCGGGGGAGGCGGGCATGGTCACGAGCGTAGGCGAGCCGCCGGCTGCCAGGCTGGGGGCATGGACGCCGCCACCCCGCCCGCCGCCCCCGCCGCGACGCCCGCGTCCGCGCGGGTGGAGATCACCTACTGCACCCAGTGCCGCTGGCTGCTCCGGGCGACCTGGGTGGCCTCGGAGCTGCTGACGACGTTCGGCACCGACCTCGCCGAGGTGGCCCTGGTCCCCGGCACGGGCGGGGTCTTCCGCGTCCGGCTCGGCGAGGACGTCGTCTGGGACCGCTCCGTCGACGGCGGCTTCCCCGAGCTCGCCGACCTCAAGCGCGTGGTCCGCGACCGGGTCGCCCCCGGCCGCAGCCTCGGGCACACCGACCGGGCCGCGGCGGCCCGGACCGCCCCGCCCGCCGGCTGAGCTCGGGCCCGCCGTCGGGCCTTGACGTGTCAGCGGGGCGGTGTAGATTGGTCCGCAGATCGAACAGGCGTTCGATTACCACCTCCGCTCTTGGGGAAGCAGCGGGGGAACGGGGACGGACGCCTGCAGGATGCGGCGTCGTGTTCGCGGCACGCGCTCCTGGCTCGCCCCGGCGCGCACGGACCTCGACCCCCGTCCGCGCCGGGGTGGCCCGTCCTCCCGCGACACCCCTGACCGTGCTCCCGGCCGCGCGCCGGCGTCCGGTCACGCCCTCGTCCCACCTGCCCTGAGGAGTGCCGTGCCCGTCCGCAGGAGCGCCAGCGCGCTCGGTCCGTCGTCCGCCCACCCGCCCGAGCGTCCGGTCGCCGGCGTCGAGCCCGTCCACGTCCGGACCGAGACCGTCGACGGCGTCGAGACGCCGGCCCAGCTGCTGCGCGGCGACCGGCTCTGGCTGGTCCGCGCGGCCGAGCTGCTCGCCGGGCCCGGCCGGCGGTGGCGGGTCGCCGCCGCTCCGGGCCCCGGGGTGGCGCCGGTGCCGCTGGAGCTGGCGCTCGCCGACGGCCGCTGGACCCTCGCCGAGCCGTCCCGCGCCGGCGCCGGGGAGCCGGCGTGGGCGTGAGCACGGTCGAGCCCGTCCGGCTGGCCGAGCGGCAGGCGTCGCGGGAGCGCGGCCGCCGCGCGGTGGCGGCCGACCTGGCCCGGGCCCGCGCGGCCCTGGACGAGGCCGCGGACCTGACGACGGCGGCCGAGCGCTACCTCGCGACCCAGGCGGCGGCGCTCCGCGTCGCGGCCGTCGTCCTCGCCGTCCGGGCCCGCCCGGCCCCGGGCGCCCGACCCCGCAACGCCTGGCGGCTGCTGGCCGAGGTCGCCCCCGAGCTGGCGGAGTGGGCCGCCTTCTACGCCGCCACCGAGCACCGGCGCGACGCGCTGCGCGGTGGCGCGACCGGGCTGGTCAGCGCCCGGGAGGCCGACGACCTGCTCCGCGACACCGAGGAGTTCCTCGCGCTGGTCGAGCACGCCGTGGCGCCGCCGGGCCCGGCCGCCCACCGGCCACGGCGGGGGACCACGTGAGGGCCGCGACGGCGCCGGCCCGGCTAGGCTGCGGCTCGACGGCGGGCCCTCCCGGGCCGCGCCCGCCCGGCACGCAGGAGGAGACGATGGTCGAGGCCCGACGCCGGCGGTCGGTCTCGGCGACCTTCCTGCTGGACCTGCTGGCCGGCCAGCTGCGCGGGCTCGACCCCGCGGGCGCACCGCTCGACGTCGTCGACCTCGGCGGCGGCACGGGTGGCGTGGCCACCGCTCTCGCCGGGCACGGCCACCGCGTCACCGTCATCGACCCCAGCCCGGACGCCCTCGCCTCCCTCGAGCGGCGGACGGCCGAGGCGGGCCTCGAGGGGCGCATCGTCGGCCGGCAGGGCGACGCGGCCGACCTCGTCGACGTCGTGGGCGAGCGCTCCGTCGACGTCGTCGTCTGCCACCGGGTGCTGGAGGTCGTGGAGTCCCCGGCCGAGGCCCTGACGGCGGTCGCGGCGGTGCTGCGCCCGGGCGGCGCGCTCAGCCTGCTCGCCTCCCAGCGCCGCGCGGCCGTGCTCGGCCACGCCCTGGCCGGGCACCTCGGCCTGGCCCGCCGGGCCTGGGCCGACCCCCGCCGCTTCGACCACGAGGGCCTCGTCGACCTGCTCGCCGGCGCCGGCTTCGACGTCCAGGCCAGCCACGGCATCGGCGCGCTGGCCGACCACGTCGCGGAGCAGGTGCTGGAGGCCGAGCCCGGGGCGCTCGCGGACCTGACGGCGCTCGAGGCCGAGGTGAGCACCGACCCGGCCTTCCGCGCCCTGGCCCCGCAGGTGCACCTCTTCGCCCGGGTCGGCCTGACGACCCCGGCCGCCGTCGACTGAGCCGGGGCAGGCCGTGAGCAGCGGGGGACCGCCGGGCCGGGACCGGCCGACCGGCCCGATCATCATGCACGTCGACATGGACGCCTTCTACGCCTCGGTGGCCCTGCGGGAGCGGCCCGAGCTGCACGGGACGCCCGTCGTCGTCGGCGGCGAGCACCGCGGTGTCGTGCTCTCGGCGACCTACGAGGCGCGGGCGCTGGGCGTCCGGTCCGGGATGTCCTCGGGCCAGGCCCGCCGGCTGGCGCCCTCGGCCACGTTCGTGCCGCCCGACTTCGACGCCTACGCCGAGGTGTCGCGCGCCATCGTCGCCGTGTTCGGCACCGTCTCCGCCGTCGTGGAGTCGGCCTCGATCGACGAGGCGTTCCTCGACCTGACCGGGTCGGTGCGGATGTTCGGCCCGCCGGCCGGGATCGGCGAGCACGTCCGCGCCGTCGTCGCCGACGAGCAGGGCATCACCTGCTCGGTGGGCATCGGGCCCACCAAGTTCGTCGCCAAGATGGCCAGCCGCGCCGCCAAGCCCGACGGCCTCGTCGAGGTCCCGCCGGGCCGGGTCGAGGCCTTCCTCCACCCGCACCCGGTGGAGGCCATGTGGGGGGTCGGCCCCGCCACGGCCCGCCGGCTGCACGGCCTCGGCCTGGAGACGGTCGCCGACCTCGCCGCCACCCCGGTCGCCACCCTGCGGCAGACCTTCGGCCCGCACAGCGGCCGGGCGCTGCACGAGCTGGCCCACGGCCGGGACCGCCGGCGGGTGGTGCCCACCGAGCCCG
The DNA here is from genome assembly GCF_017876495.1 of Microlunatus capsulatus. Classification (NCBI taxonomy): domain Bacteria; kingdom Bacillati; phylum Actinomycetota; class Actinomycetes; order Propionibacteriales; family Propionibacteriaceae; genus Microlunatus; species Microlunatus capsulatus. The sequence goes on from NZ_JAGIOB010000001.1 coordinate 3,579,310, forward strand.
AGCGCAGCGTCGGCTCCCAGGAGACGTTGGGCCGCGACACCGACGACCCGGACGTCGTCCGCCGCGAGCTGCTCCGGATGGCCGACCGGACAGCGGGCCGGATGCGCCGCGCGGGACTGGTCGGTCGGACGGTGGCGGTGGCGCTGCGCTTCTCCGACTTCACCGAGGTCACCCGCTCGGCCACCCTGACCACGCCCACCGACGTCACCGAGGAGATCTACGCCGCCGCGGTCGCGCTCTACGAGAAGCTGGGCCTGGAGCGGGCGCGGATCCGCCGCGTCGGGGTCCGGGTGGAGGGCGTCACCCCGGCCCGCCAGGCCTACCGGCAGCCCTCGCTCACCGACCCGGAGCACGGCTGGCAGGAGGCCGACCAGGCCGTCGACGCCGCCGTGCGCAAGTTCGGCCCGGCCGCGGTCCAGCGGCTGGCGCTCACCCGTCGACACTGATCGGTGGATTCCGTTTCCTCTAGCCGATATGCCACCTAAACTGAACTCGACTCGCCCAGCAGGGCGGCGCTGGATGGACGAGACCTCCGCGAGCTCGGCCAGGGACCCCCTGGCCGGTGACCGGTAGCGACGTACGATGGCGGGGAGTCAACGACGAGACCGGCGGGAGGTGGGTCAAGTGGCCCTCTCGGACGAGGAGCAGCGGCTCCTGGCGCAGATGGAGGCCGCTCTGGCGGCTGAGGACCCGAAGCTGGTCAACGCCTTGCGCGGGACCGGCGTGCGACGGGTCCACCGGCGTCGAGCGGCGGTCGCCGGGGTCGGGTTCTTCCTGGGTCTGGCCCTGCTGGTGGCCGGCATCTCCCTCAAGAACGACGTCGTCAGCATCGTGGTGAGCGTCCTCGGCTTCGTGGTGATGGTGGCCGCGTCGGTGGTGGCGATCTACTCCTGGCAGCACGTCGGCGGCCCGGGGGCCGAGTCCGCGCAGACGCCCGACCGGGCCACCAGCGCCCAGGGCTCGCGCGGCGGCGGCGACCAGGGCTTCATGAACAAGATGGAGGAGCGCTGGCGCAAGCGCCGCGACGAGTCGGGCTTCTGACTCCCACCTCCACCCCCACGACGCATCTGCTCACCGAGCAGGTGCGTCGTGGCGTCTCCGGGCCCGTGCGCACCGGCTCGGGTGCCCGCTGACCACCCGCCGCCGGCTGCTCGCCCTCGCGCCGCCCGCCCTCGGCGCCCTCGGCCTCGGCCTGCTCACCGGCTGCCGGACCGGTCCCGCCCCGACCCCGCAGGAGAGCCCCGTGCCGCGCTACCGCTACGGCGACCACCCCAGCCAGTACGCCGAGCTGAGCCTGCCCGCCGGCTCCGGCCCGGTGCCCGTCGTCGTCGTGGTGCACGGCGGGTTCTGGCGGGACGCCTACGACGCCGACCTCGCCCGTCCGCTGGCCGCCGACCTGGTGCCGCGCGGCTGGGCGGCGCTGGTCGTCGAGTACCGCCGCGTCGGCCGCAGCCGCACCGACGGCGGGGGCGGCTGGCCGGGGACCGCGCTCGACGTCGCGGCCGCCGTGGACGGCCTGGCCGGGCCGGGGCAGGAGCTGGCCGGCGGCCGGCTCGACCTCGACCACGTCGTCGCCCTCGGGCACTCCGCCGGCGGGCACCTGGCCGGCTGGCTCGCCGCCCGACCGGGGCTGCCGGCCGGCGCTCCCGGTGCCGGCCCGGCCGTCCGGCTGAGCGGGTTCGTCTCCCAGGCCGGCGTCCTCGACCTGGTGAGCGCCGCGCGCGAGCAGGTGGGCGGCGACGCGGTGCCCGACCTGATGGGCGGCGGCCCCGACGAGCAGCCGGAGGCCTACGCGCTGGCCTCGCCGACGGCGCGGCTGCCGCTGGGCGTCGCCTCGGTCTGCGTGCACGGCGCCGCGGACACCAACGTCCCGTTCCGCCAGTCCGAGGCGTTCGTGGCCGCGTCCCGCGCGGCGGGGGACCGCAGCGAGCTCCGGCGGTTCGACGGCGACCACTTCGCGCCGATCACCGTCGGCACCCCGGCCTGGGCGCTCTGCGTCGAGGCGCTCGACGCCCTGCGCGCCGGCTGAGGCCTAGACGCCGGGGTCACCGCCGCCGCGCCGGAACAGCGAGCGCGGGACCAGCAGCCCCAGCAGCCGGCGGCGCCGGGTCAGGGGTGCCACGATCCCGCGTCGGATCTCCTGGGTCAGCGCGGGCAGCGCCGCGGTGTCGGCGTCGAGGCTCCGCGCGTAGCGCGAGCGCTCCACCAGGGTGGCCACCTGCCCCATCGCCGCCGACTCCCCGGCGTCGAGGCGGTCGCCGACCTGGCGCCCGATCACCTGCGGGGACCCCTCGGGCCAGCGGCCGCCGTGGTCGAGGACGGTGTCGCGGATCTCGGCCCACGCCGCCTCGACCTGCTCGTCGCCGAGCTGGTCGCCGGACAGCCGGGCGGTGCGCCGCCGGATCCGGAGCGTCGCCGGCGCGGCCAGCACCAGGAGCAGCACCAGGCCCGCCCCCGTGCCCAGCAGCGTGCGCGCCCACGGGAAGGCGCCGTCCGTGCCGTCGGCCGTCTGCTGGTCGGCGGGCACGTCCTCCGGGGCGGTCGAGGGGGCGTCCGCGCTGGCGCTCGGGGCGGCCGTCGGCTCCTCGCTCGCGTTGTCGGAGGGGTCCTCGGCGCCCTGCAGGGTCCAGGGCGGGGCCGAGCCGGTGACGCTGCCCGGCGTCGGCTCGAAGCGGACCCAGCCGTAGCCGGAGAAGTACAGCTCCGGCCAGGCGTGCATGTCGCGGATGGAGACCCGGTAGGTGTCGCCGTCGCGCTCGCCCGGCAGGAAGCCGACCGAGACCCGCGAGGGGATGCCGACGACGCGGGCCATCATCGCCATGGCCCCGGCGAACTGCTCGCAGTAGCCGCGGCGGTCGCGGAGCAGGAAGTTCTCCAGCGCCCGGTAGCCGCTGCCGGGCAGCGGCTCGGTGCTGTAGGTGAACCGGCTGCCCCGCAGGTAGGCCTGGATCGCCGCGGCCTTGTCGGCCGAGCCGTCGGCGTCCTTGGTGACCTCCTGCGCCAGCCGGACGAGGTCCTCGGGCAGGTCCTCGGGGATGGCGCCCGTGACCGAGTCGTCCAGCGGGGTGCCCGCGACGGCGCCGCGGAGGTCGCTGGCGTCGGGGGCCAGGTCGAGGCTCTGCACCGAGTAGCTGAGATCGGTGAGGGCCTGCGCCTCGTTCTCGCCGTTCACCACGGTGAGGGAGTTGGCGTCGTAGCGCCAGTCGCCGGCGGCCTCGAAGCTGCGCGGGGCGTAGGGCAGCGGCAGGTACTGCGAGCGGAAGTTCTTGACGGTGATCCGGGTGGTGCGCTGCTCGTCCGGGACGTCGGTGAGCCCGGGCACCGCGGGGAGCTGGTTGCCGGTGTTGAGCCGGATCTGGACGTTGCTCCAGCCGTCGGCGTCGAACCGCGGCAGGGAGGCCAGCCGGAGGTAGACCCCGCCGGGCTCGGAGGTCCGGTAGTCGATGACCTCCTGGTCCTGCGGCTGGTTGAGGTTGCGGCGCAGGTCGAGGCTGGGGTCGGTGAGCTGGAGCGGTCCGCTGCCGCCCGGGCCGTTGCCGAAGCCGACGCCGGGCAGCGAGAGCGTCGGCAGCAGGCCGCCGAGCACGAGGGTGCCCACCAGGGCGGGGACGCCGATGAGCGCGGCCGCGCGCCAGACCACGGGGGCGGCGCCGACCGACTCGGCGCTGTCGCGGGACAGCCCGCGCGTCCAGCGGTCGGAGCCGTTCAGCCCGTCCGCGACGAGGACCCCGACGTAGCCGAGGGCCACCAGCAGGAAGCTGGTGACGCCGGTGTCGGTGCCCAGCGTGAGCGCGGGCACGAGGAAGAGGGTGGCGGTCGGCGCGATGGCCCAGGCCGGCCGGGCCAGGCCGGCGGCGAGCAGGTCGGTGATGACCAGCAGGCCCGCGACCAGCGTCGCGAAGATCAGCGTCACGCCGTCGTCGGGGTCCATCGGGGTGCCCTGGGACTGCATGTGCAGCACGCCGCCCTGCCAGAGGCCGGCGTAGTGCTGGTACCAGGGCAGGCCGAGGCCCGGCATCGTGAGGCTGAGGCCGACGCTGAGCAGCACGGTCGTCAGCAGCTGGGCCGCCAGCACGAGGCCGCCGCCCAGCCGCGCCCGGCGCAGGAGCGCGGTGAGCACCCCGAGGACGGCGAGGAAGAACCAGGACGCCCCGAGGTAGGAGAGGTCCGAGGTCAGCGGCACCAGGGTGAAGCCGGCCAGGAACAGGGCGAGGACGACGGCAGCCGTCATCCGGTCGGTGGCGCGCATCAGACCCCCACGGGTGCGTTCTCGAGCGCGGCCCAGGCGTCGGCGACGCCCATCCCGCGCGGGACCTCGACGACCCGCCACTGGTTCTCGCGGAGGATCCGGGTGGCCAGCTCCTGCTCCGCGCGGCGGCGCGGGCTGGCCGGGGTGTCGGCGAAGGTGTCGACGTCGAGCAGCAGGGCCAGACCCTGCGCCCGGTTGCGCTGCAGCCGCAGCAGCGCGTTCGCGTCCTCGGCGTCCAGTCGGCCGAGGACCGCGACCACCAGCTGGCCGGGCCGGTCGGCGGCGGCGGACTCGACCGCGTAGTGCAGGCTCGACGTCACCTTGGGCACGAGGTCGGTGAGCCGGCTGACGACGACCTCGGCCGACGCCGCGCTGTGCTGGCCGAGGACGCTGCTGACGTGCAGCGGGCCGTCGGCCTCGAACACCTCGACGGTGTAGCCCTCGTCGAGGAAGTGCAGGGCGACCGAGGCGGCGGCGGAGACGGCCCACTCCAGCGAGCTCTGCAGCCCGGCGCCGGCGTGCGCGGCCGAGCGCGAGTCGAGGATGACGCTGGCGCTGGGATCCCAGGCCTGCTCCTCCCGGCGCACCATCAGCTGGCCGCGGTGGGCGGTGGAGCGCCAGTGGATGCGGCGCACCTCGTCGCCCTGGCGGTACTCCCGCACCAGGGCGTCGTCCTGGCCGACCACGCCGATCCGGTGGGGCCGGGCCTCACCGGTGCTGCCGCCCCCGCCCGTCGAGCGGACCGGGGGCAGCGGGACCACCTGCGGGGTGACCATCACCTCGCTGGTGGCGACGAACTGGCGGTCCAGCTGGACCAGCCCGAAGGGGTCGGTGGTGCGGACCAGCAGCGGGCCGGTGCGGAACCGGCCCCGGACGCGGCCGAGCAGCGGGTACTCGACCTCGCGGCGCCAGCTCAGCCCCGCCTTGTCGACGAGGAAGCGGGGGCGCGGCCCCAGCTCGGGGGGCACCTCGTCCTCCAGCCGGAGGATGCCCGCCGGCAGCCGGCCGTCCTGGCCCAGGGTGATCCGGCCGCGCATGGGCGAGCCGAGCGGCACCCGGGACGGCTCGACCGAGCGCTCGCAGGACAGCCGCAGCCGCGCCCGCGAGACGAGCAGGGCGGCGACGACCGGCAGCGCCAGCACCAGCAGGGCCAGCCGCATGACGTCGCGCTGGCCGGCGAACATCGCGACCAGCAGGCCCACCAGGCCGACGACGACGAACAGCCGGCCGCGGGTGGTCAGCAGCCGCCAGGGTCGGGTCACGCTCAGCGCCGATCGGGCAGGTGCACCGAGCTGATCGCCTGGGCGATGATGTCGGTGACCGTGCGCCGGGCGAGCTGGGCGTCGGTCGAGGGCAGCACCCGGTGCGCCAGCACGGCGACGCCGAGGGTCGCCACGTCGTCCGGGCTCACGTAGTCCCGGCCCGCGAGGGCCGCGTGGGCGCGGCTGGCGCGGAGCAGCTGCAGGGTGGCGCGCGGCGAGGCGCCGAGCCGCAGCTCGCGCGAGCTCCGGGTCGCGCCGACGACCTGCACCAGGTACTGCTTCACCGCGGGGCTCACGTAGACCGTCTTCACGGCGTCGATCAGCCCGCGCAGGGTGGCGGCGTCGGTGACGGGGGTGAGCGCGGCCAGCGGGTCCGACGTCCCGTGGGAGTCGAGCATGTCGAGCTCGGCGGCAGGGGTGGGGTAGCCCATCTGGATGCGGGCCATGAAGCGGTCGCGCTGCGCCTCGGGGAGGGGGTAGGTGCCCTCCATCTCGATGGGGTTCTGGGTGGCCACCACCATGAAGGGGGCCTCCAGCAGGTAGGTCGTGCCGTCGACGCTGACCTGGCGCTCCTCCATCGACTCGAGCAGCGCCGACTGCGTCTTCGGGGAGGCGCGGTTGATCTCGTCGCCCACCACGATGTTGGCGAAGATGCCGCCGGGCTTGAACTCGAAGTCGCGGGTCTCCTGGTTGAAGATCGAGACGCCGGTGATGTCGGAGGGCAGCAGGTCCGGGGTGAACTGCACCCGGCGGACCGAGCAGGCGATCGAGCGCCCGAGAGCCTTGGCCAGCATCGTCTTGCCGACCCCGGGCACGTCCTCGACGAGGAGGTGGCCCTCGGCCAGCAGCACGACGAGGGCCAGGTCGACCGAGGCGCGCTTGCCCTCGATCACGCCCTCGATCGCCGACCGGACCTCGCCCATGACGTCGACGACGTCACCGAGTGAGTAGGTCGTCGTCACCTCGTCGAGGTCGGTGTTCTCGTAGCTCAGACTCACGCTGCCTCCGTCCTGGGCGCGCCTGGCCGGGGGTGGTCCCCTGCGGCGTCGCCGTCCCCGCACCCGCGCACGGCCCGTGGTCGTGTCGCGGTCGTCCGTCATCGTATGCGCCGCCGTGAAGGGCCACCGCGATTCCTGGCGTGCCCTGCTGGTACCCCCGCGACGGCCCGGGACACGCCCCGGGGTTGCCAGGGGAGCGCGGGGCGGTCAAAGTGGAGGGAAGTGGAGTAAGGTGGCGGAAAGTGGAGCGAAGGGTGGTGAGTGGCCGTGTTCCTGGGCACGCACACCCCGAAGCTCGACGAGAAAGGACGGCTGATCCTCCCGGCGAAGTTCCGAGACGAGCTGGCGGCCGGCCTGGTCATCACGCGCTTCCAGGAGCGCTGTCTGGCCATCTGGCCGATCGCGACGTTCGTCGAGGTGGCGCAGTCGGTGCGGGGGACGTCGTCCAGCCAGCAGGTCCGGGACTACCAGCGCATGCTCGCGTCGGGAGCCTCGGACGAGACGCCGGACAAGCAGGGGCGGATCACCATCCCGCCGCACCTGCGGACCTACGCATCGCTGGAGAAGGACTGCGTGGTGGTGGGGGCCATCAACCGGGTGGAGGTGTGGGACGCCACCGCCTGGGAGCAGTACGCGGAGGCCAAGGAGTCCGCGTTCTCCGACCTCGACGAGGGCGTCTTCCCCGGCGCCTGAGACCAGGTACCCAGCACGGCAGGCACGACCAGCACGGCAGGCAGGACCCGCACGACGCACGACAGGCAGCACCGCACGGCAGCACCGAGCACGCAGCGCGTGCGCAGAGGCTTCAACCCGAGCGTCCGACTCCCTGGCGCACCTTCCCCGGTGCCAGGTAGTGACGCTCGGACCTCGGGTTGGAACCCCTGCGCACGAGCAGCGCGAACTGAAGGGTCGAGATGGCGCACTCCGAGATCGAGGACGCCCCGAGCACGGACCGGCGGGTCCGGCACGTGGCCCGGGACGGCTTGTCGGCGGCCGCCGTCTCCCTCGGCGGCTCGGTCGCCCTCACCCTCGCGCTCTACCTCCTCCTGCGGTGGCTCGGATGAGCGGCGGTCGCGGGTGAGCGCCCCCGTCCACGTCCCGGTGATGCTGGCCGAGATCCTCGAGCTGCTGACGCCGGCCCTGCAGCCCACCCCTGAGCACCCGCACCCCGTGCTCGTCGACGGCACCCTCGGCCTCGCGGGCCACGCCTCCGCCCTGCTGGAGGCCTGCCCGCAGGCCCACCTCGTCGGCCTCGACCGCGACCCGGAGGCCCTGGCGCGGGCACGCGAGCGGCTGGCCCCGTTCGGCGACCGGGTGACCCTGGTCGAGGCGGTCTACGACGAGCTCCCGGAGGTGCTGGCCGAGCTCGGCCGCCCGCGGGTGCAGGCCGTCCTGCTGGACCTCGGGCTCTCCTCGCTCCAGATCGACGACACCACCCGCGGCTTCGCCTACGCCCAGGACGCCCCGCTGGACATGCGGATGGGCCGCCAGGAGCTGACGGCCGCGGAGGTGCTGAACACCTACAGCGCGCCCGCCCTCGCCTCGGTGCTGCGCCGCTACGGCGAGGAGCGCTTCGCCGACCGGATCGCCCGCCGGGTGGTCAGCGAGCGGGAGCGCGAGCCCTTCACGACGTCGGCGCGGCTGGTCGAGCTGCTCTACAGCGCGATCCCGGCCGCCACCCGCAAGACCGGCGGGCACCCCGCCAAGCGGACCTTCCAGGCGCTGCGGATCGAGGTCAACGCCGAGCTGGAGGCGCTGGAGCACGTGCTGCCGAGCGCCGTCGCCGCCCTCGCGGTGGGCGGCCGGATCGCGGTGCTGGCCTACCACTCGCTGGAGGACCGGCTGGTCAAGCAGGTGCTGGCCGCCGGGGCCGCGGACCGCGCGCCGCGCGACCTGCCCGTGGTCCCGGCCGGCTACGGGCCCGAGCTCCGGCTGCTCACCCGCGGCGCCGGCCGGCCCGGCGAGGCCGAGTCCGAGATCAACCCGCGGGCCGCCTCGGCGCGGCTCCGCGCCGCCGTACGCATCGACGAGCCCGGCCCCCGCCGGGCCCGACAGGAGGTAGGCGCATGAGCGCGTTGTGGGCACCCGTTCCCGGCACCCGGGAGACGACCGGGCCGGACCGTCGTGGCGCGGGGCTGCGAGCCGTCGGCCGACCGGCGCCGCGGCTCTCCCGCGCGCCTTTCCTGCTCGTCCTCGTCGCCGTGTTCGGCTTGGGCATGGCCGGGCTGCTGATGCTGAACACGACCCTGCAGAACCAGGCGTTCTCCTCCCGCGCGCTGGACCGGCAGGCGACCGAGCTGGCCTACACCCAGGCCGACCTGGAGAGCCAGATCGCCGTGCTGTCCGCCCCGCCCGAGCTCGCCCGTCGCGCCTCGGCCCTGGGCATGCGGCCCAACCCGTACCCGGCGATGCTCGAGCTGCCCAGCGGCGACGTGGTCGGCGACCCGAAGCCGGTCACCGGTAGCGAGGTGCCGAGCATGGTCGTCAAGACCCCGGCCGAGGTCGCCGCCGAGAAGGCCGCAGCCAAGGCGAAGGCGGAGCGGGTGGCGGCCGAGAAGAAGGCCGAGGCCGAGGCCGAGAAGAAGGCGGCGGAGAAGAAGGCGGCGGCCGAGAAGAAGGCCGAGGCCGACAAGAAGGCTGCGGCGGAGAAGAAGGCCGAGGCCGACAAGAAGGCTGCGGCGGAGAAGAAGGACAGGGATCCCGGGCAGGGCGAGGAGGGGCAGGGCTGATGGCCGAGCGCCGACCGCACCCGACCGCAGCCGGGCGGAAGCCCCGGCACCCGGCCACCGGCCAGCGACCTGCCGCCGGTACCCGGACGGGCCAGCCCGCGCGCCCCGCACCGCGCGCCGACGCCCGCGCCGAGCGCGCGACGCGCCGGCCCCAGGACGAGCGCCGCGCCCCCGGCTCGCGCCGACCGGCGGCGGCCCGCTCCGGCGCCCGGACGGGCGGCCGCCCCGGCGGGCCGAGCGCGCCGCCGCGGCCGCCCCTGCGGATGCCGCTGGCGTCCTCCCCGCGCCGGCTGCACGCCGTGCTCATCGTCATCGCCGTCGGGTTGTCGCTGTGCGGCGGCCGGCTCCTGCAGCTGCAGGGCTTCGACTCCGCGGCCTACGCGGCCACCTCGGCCGACCTGCTCACCCGCAAGCTCCCGCTGCTGCCCTCGCGTGGCACCATCACCGACCGGAACGGCCAGGTGCTGGCCTCCACCCAGCCCGCCGTGGCGGTGACGGCCGACCCGACGCTCACCGGCCCCCGCGCCGCCGAGATCGCCGACGTCCTCAGCGGCTACCTCGAGATGCCGGCGGCCGACCTCGTGCCGCTGCTGACCAAGCCCGACACCCACTTCGTCTACCTCAAGAAGAAGGTCCCGGCGCTCACCTACAGCGCCCTGTCCGCGGCCCTGGCCGAGAAGGGCGTCTACGGCGTCTTCCGCGAGAGCGACCCGATCCGCACCTACCCGGGCGGCACCGTGGGCTCGTCGGTCGTCGGCTTCGTCGGGGCCGACGGCAAGGGCCTCGCCGGCATGGAGCTCGAGCTGGACCGCGAGCTGGCCGGCGTCGAGGGCACCGAGACCTACGAGAGCGCGCCGAACGGCAGCCGAATCCCGCTGGGGGAGAGCTCGACCACCCCGGCGCAGAACGGGGTCGACGTGCAGCTGACCCTCGACTCCGAGCTGCAGTTCATGGCCGAGCAGCGGCTCGCGGCGCAGGTGCAGAAGATGGGGGCCGACTCGGGCTTCGCCATCACCATCGACGTGAAGACCGGCCAGGTCCTGGTGCTGGCCAACGCGCCGACCTTCGACTCCTCGGCCCCGCAGAAGGCCGACGCGGAGGACCGCGGCAACCGCGCCGTGCTGGCCCCCTACGAGCCGGGCAGCGTGGAGAAGGTCCTCACCTCGGCGGCGCTCATCGACGCGGGCACGGCGAACCCCGGCACCAAGGTCGAGATCCCGGCGCGGCTCTCCTCGGGCGGGGCGTACATCAAGGACCACTTCAGCCACGGCACGATCCGGCTCAACATGCGCGGCGTCATCGCCAACTCCTCCAACATCGGCACCGCGCTGCTGACCCGCCAGCTCGACAAGAAGACGCTGCACGACTACCTCGCGAACTTCGGGCTGGGCGCGCCCACCGGCATCGAGGTGCCGGGGGAGGCGGCCGGCATCCTGCCGGACGCCGACATGAGCGACTCCCAGCGCGACCAGATCGCCTTCGGCCAGGCGCTGTCGGTCTCGGGGATCCAGGAGGCGGCGGCCATCGCGGGCATCGTCAACGACGGGGTCTACAACCCGCCCACCCTGGTCAAGCAGAAGACCGACGCCGACGGCACGGTGCTGCCGAACCCGCAGGAGAACCCGCGCCGTGTCATCTCCAGCGAGAGCTCGGCCGCCGTCCGCGACCTGATGGCCGCGGTCACCGACAGCCCGAACGGGGTCCAGAACCTGCGGCTGGACGCCTACACCAGCGGCGGCAAGACCGGCACCGCGCAGCGCGCCGACCCGACCTGCGGCTGCTACCGCGGCTACGTGACGTCCTACGTGGGCTTCGCGCCGCTGGACGACCCGCGGCTGCTGACCTACGTCGTGCTCACCAACCCCCGCAAGGGCGACACCGGCACCAGCGTGGCCACCCCGGTCTACCGCGACATCATGAACCAGGCGCTGCCGCGCTACTCGGTGGCGCCGGACGCCGACGAGGAGCGCAAGGCGCTGCCGACGGAATGGTGAGGGACGCCGCCGGGCTCGGTAGCGTCGGGGCCGTGAGCCCCGTCCCGACCCTGCGACCCCGCCCGGGGCCGCCGCTGCCGCTGCTGGAGCTGGCCGCGGGCCTGCGCGACCCGGACCTGACGGCCACGGGCGCCGGCGATCCCGATGTCACCGGCGTCACCCTCGACTCGCGCCAGGTGCAGCCGGGTGACCTCTACGTCGCGCTCCCCGGCCGGCACCACCACGGCGCGGCCTTCACCGCCGCCGCCGCCGCGGCCGGGGCCGTCGCGGTGCTCACCGACCCGGCCGGGCGCGACGACGCCGCCGCCACGGGGCTCCCCGTGCTGGTGACCGAGCGGCCGCGGCCGGTGATGGCCCGGGCCGCTGCCGCGGTCTACGGCCGGCCCGCCGAGCGGCTCACCATGCACGCCGTGACCGGGACCAACGGCAAGACGACCACGACGTTCCTGCTGGACGCGGCGCTGCGCGCGGCCGGCCACCACGTCGGCACCGTCGGCACGATCGGCTTCCTGCTGGACGGCCAGCCGCTGCCCGCGTCCCGGACCACCATCACGACACCGGAGTCGCCCGACCTCCAGGCGCTGCTCGCGCACCTGCTGGAGGCGGGCGCCGACACGGTGGCCATGGAGGTCTCCTCGCACGCCCTGGTGCTGGGCCGGGCCGACGCCATCACCTTCGACGTGGCCGCCTTCACCAACCTCGGCCGCGACCACCTCGACTTCCACGGCGACGAGGAGTCCTACTTCGCCGCGAAGGCCCAGCTGTTCACCCCCGAGCGGACCCGGCAGGTGGTGCTCAGCGTCGACGACGACGCCGGCCGCCGGCTGCTGGAGCAGGTCCGCCGCACCCCGGAGCTCACCCTGCGCACCGTCAGCCTCTCCGACCCGGCCGCCGACCACCGGCTGCTGGACGCCCGCCCCGCACCCGGGGGCGGGACCGCCGCCACCGTGTCGGTGGACGGCCGCCGGCTCGAGCTGCGGCTGCCGCTGCCCGGTGACTTCAACGTCCGCAACGCCCTCACCGCGCTGGCCATGGTCTCCCTCACCGGGGGCGACGTCGAGGCGGCCGCCGCCGGGCTCGCCGACGTCGTGGTCCCCGGCCGGATGCAGCCGGTCCCGCTCGGCCCGGGCGCCCCGGCCGTCGTCGTCGACTTCGCCCACACCCCGCAGGCCGTGGCCGCCGCCCTGGGCGCCCTGCGCGACCGGCGCGTGGTCGTCGTGCTGGGCTGCGGCGGCGACCGCGACCCGCAGAAGCGGCGCCCGATGGGCGAGGCGGCGGCCCGGGCGGCCGCCGTCGTCGTCGTGACCGACGACAACCCGCGCAGCGAGGACCCGGCCGCCATCCGCGCCGCGGTGCTGGCCGGCGCCCGGGCGGCCGGCGGGGCCGAGGTGCACGACGGCGGTGACCGCGCCGCGGCCATCGCGCTGGCCCTGGAGCTCGCCGGCCCCGACGACGTGGTCGCCGTCCTCGGCAAGGGCCACGAGACCGGCCAGGAGGTGGCCGGCACCGTGCTGCCCTTCGCCGACGCCGACGTGGTCCGCGCCGCGTGGGCCGCCCGCACCGCGACCGCCGGGAGCCCGCGGTGATCGGGCTGCGGGTGGGCGAGGTCGCCGCGGTCGTCGGCGCCGACCTGACCGCCGGTGACCCCGACGCCGTCGTCACCTCCGTCGTCGCGGACTCCCGCGCCGTCGGGCCGGGGGCGCTCTTCGTGGCGCTCGCGGGCTCCCGCGTCGACGGCCACGACCTCGTCGTCGGCTGCTGGGAGGCCGGCGCGGTCGCGGCGCTGACCGCCCGCGACGTCCCGCCCGCCCCCTGCCTGCCCGTCCCCGACCAGGTGACCGCGCTGGGCCGGGTGGCCCGCCGCGTCGTCGACCGCGCCGTCGAGGGCGGCCTGCAGGTCGTCGGCATCACCGGCTCCCAGGGCAAGACCTCCACGAAGGACCTGCTGGCCCAGGTGCTGGAGGCGGTCGGGCCCACCGTCGCCCCGGTCGGGAACCTCAACAACGAGCTCGGCGTCCCGCTCACCGCCTGCCGCCTGGAGCCGACGACCCGCTTCCTGGTCGCCGAGCTGGGCGCCCGGGGGATCGGCCACATCGCCTACCTCTGCTCCATCACGCCGCCGCACGTCGGGGTGGTGCTCAACGTCGGCCAGGCGCACGTGGGGGAGTTCGGCGGCCAGGACGCCATCACCGTCGCCAAGGGCGAGCTGGTCGAGGCCCTGCCCGCCTCCGGGGTGGCCGTGCTCAACGCCGAGGACCCGCGGGTCTGGGGGATGCGCTCCCGGACCGCCGCGCCGGTGCTCGCCTTCGCCGGGTCCGGCGGCCCGCCGCCGCCCGAGGGGCCCGCGCTGTGGGCCGAGGACCTCCGGGCCGACCGGCTCGGCCGGCACGCCTTCCGGCTGCACGCCCGCGACGCGGCCGGCACCACGCAGGTCGCCGACGTCGCGCTGCGGACGACCGGGCGCCACCAGGTGCCCAACGCCGTCGCCGCCGCGGCCGCCGCCGTCGCGCTCGGGCTGCCGCTCGACGTCGTGGCCGCCGCCCTCAGCGCCGCCGGCCCGCGCTCGCGCTGGCGGATGGAGCTGCACGAGCGCGCCGACGGGGTCGTCGTCGTCAACGACAGCTACAACGCCAACCCCGACTCGATGCGCGCCGCGGTCGGCACGCTGGCCGAGCTGGGCCGCTCGAGCGGCGGCCGGACCGTCGCCGTGCTGGGGGACATGCTCGAGCTGGGGGCGACCGCCGAGCGGGAGCACGCCGACCTCGGCCGCGACGTCGCCGCGGCGGGCGTCGACCGCCTGCTGGCCCTCGGCGAGCACGCCGCGACGCTGGCCGCCGGGGCCCGCGACGCCGGCCTGCCCGCGGCCGCCGCGACGCCGGTGCCCAGCAAGGAGGAGGCCCTCGCGCTGCTCCGCGCCGAGCTGCGCCCGGGCGACGTGGTGCTGGTCAAGGCGTCCCGTGGCTTAGCCTTGGACACCGTGGCCGAGGCCCTCGTCGCTCCCGACGCGGTCCCCGGCCGGCCCGATGACCCGTCCGCCGCCAGTGAGGAACCCGCGTGAAGACCATCGTTTTCGCGGGGTCCCTCGCCCTGCTGGGCACCCTGCTGGGCACCCGCCTGGCCATCACCCTGCTGGTCAAGCGCGGCTACGGCCAGCTGATCCGCGACGACGGCCCGACGACCCACCACGTCAAGCGCGGCACCCCGACGATGGGCGGGCTGGTGGTCATCGCCGCCGTCCTCGTCGCCTACTTCGGCGCCCACCTGCTGACCTGGACGCTGCCGTCGGCGTCGGCCCTGCTCGTGCTGTTCCTCTTCACCGGCCTCGGCGTCGTCGGCTTCCTCGACGACTACATCAAGATCAGCAAGCAGCGCTCGCTCGGCCTGCGCAGCGGGGCCAAGATCGCGGGCCAGTCGGTCGTCGCCATCATCTTCGCCCTGCTGGCGCTGCAGTTCCCCGACGAGCGGGGGATCACCCCCGCGTCGTCGGCCATCTCGTTCCTGCGCGACATCGCCTGGCTGGACGCGCTGCCGGTCGTGGTCGTCGTGGTCTGGGTGATGCTGCTGATCGCCGCGGCCAGCAACGGCGTGAACCTCACCGACGGCCTCGACGGCCTGGCCGCGGGCACCTGCGTGATGATCTTCGGCGCCTACGCGCTGATCAACATCTGGCAGTACAACCAGTCCTGCGCCTACACGGCCTCGGCCGGGCCCAAGTGCTACGAGGTGCGCGACCCCTACGACCTCGCGGTGGTCGCCATCGCGCTGGCCGGGGCCTGCTTCGGCTTCCTGTGGTGGAACGCCGAGCCCGCCAAGATCTTCATGGGCGACACCGGCTCGCTCTCCCTCGGCGGGGCGCTGGCCGGGATGGCGATCTTCACCCGCACCGAGCTGCTGCTGCTCATCCTCGGGGGCCTGCTGGTCATCGAGGTCGGCTCGGTCATCCTGCAGACGAGCTACTTCAAGCTCACCCGGCGGATCTACGGGACGCCGCGCCGGCTGTTCAAGATGACGCCGTTCCACCACCACTTCGAGCTGCTCAACTGGGCGCAGGTGACGATCGTCATGCGCTTCTGGATCATCGCCGGGCTCTTCGTGTCCGCCGGGCTCGGCATCTTCTACGCGGAGTGGGTGGCGGGCACCTAGTTTGTCTGCCCTCGCTCCGCTCGGGCGGGTCCGGCGCTCTGGTCCGCCGGCTTCGTCGCTCGTCGCGGGACGGAGAACGTGTCCCGCTCCTCGTTCCTCACTCCGGCGGCGCGCCAGACCGCGCCGGTTCAGAAAGGGTCTGCCGTCATGAGTCGTCCGTCCTGGATCGCCGCTGCTGACGGGGCCTCGCCCTGGGAGCAGGCGCACGTCGTCGTCGCCGGGATCGGGGTGTCCGGGTTCGCGGCGGCCGACGGGCTGCTGCAGTTCGGCGCCCGCGTCACCGTCCTCGACGAGCGGGCCGACGAGGTCAACGCCGACAAGGGCGCGCTGCTCGAGGTGCTCGGCGGCACCGTCCGGCTGGGACCGGGCTCGACCGCCGTGCTGCCCGAGGACGCCGACCTCGTCATCACCACCGGCTGGTCGCCGGCCAACCCGCTGCTGGCCGCCGCGGCCACCCGCGACGTGCCGATCTGGAGCGAGGTCGAGCTGGCCTGGCGGCTCAGCCGGCCGGCGAAGGTCATCCCCTGGCTGGGGGTGACGGGCACCAACGGCAAGACCACCACCACTCAGATGCTCGAGGCGATGCTCTCGGCGTCGGGGCTGCGGACCGCGGCCGTCGGCAACATCGGCCGGCCGGTGATGGAGATCGTGCTCGACCCCGAGCCCTACGACGTGCTGGCCGTCGAGCTCTCCAGCCACCAGCTGCACTGGTCGAGCTCCCTGGCCCTGCACTCCGCGGCCGTGCTCAACCTGCAGCCCGACCACCTGGAGTGGCACGGCTCCTTCGAGGCCTACGGCGCGGCGAAGGCCTCCATCTACGAGCGGGTCTCCACCAGCTGCGTCTACAACGTGCAGGACCCGGCCACCGAGGCGATGGTCGAGCAGGCCGAGGTGGTCGAGGGCGCCCGCGCCATCGGCTTCACCCTCGGCACCCCGGCCCCCTCGATGCTCGGGGTCGTCGACGACCTGCTGGTCGACCGCGCCTTCATCGAGCAGCGCCGCGACTCCGCGCTGGAGCTGGCCAAGCTCTCCGACATCTCCCCGCTCGCGCCGCACAACGTCGCCAACGCCCTCGCCGCCGCCGCCCTGGCCCGCTCGTTCGGGGTCCTGCCGCTGGCCGTCCGCGACGGCCTGCGCAGCGTCACGGTGGGCTCGCACAAGATCCAGACCGTCACCGAGCGGGACGGCGTCCGCTGGGTCGACGACTCCAAGGCCACCAACCCGCACGCGGCCGACGCCGCCCTGCGGGCCTTCGGCTCCACCACTCCCGACGACCCGGCCGGCAAGGTCGTCTGGATCGCCGGCGGCCAGGCCAAGGGCACCCGCTTCGACGACCTCGTCACCGCCCACGCCGGCCGGCTGCGCGCCGTCGTGCTGCTGGGCGTCGACCGCGAGGTGATCGCCGGGGCGCTGGCTCGACACGCGCCGGATGTCCCGGTCCAGGTGATCGAGGCCACCGACACTGGAGCCATGGTGCAGGCCGTCGCGGCGGCTGCCTCGTCGGCCCGCCCCGGTGACACGGTGCTGCTGGCCCCGGGGTGCGCCAGCTTGGACATGTACACCGACTACGCCGCACGTGGCCACGCGTTCGTCCGGGCGATCCGGGACCTGACCTCCGGGTCGGGCGGGACGGGTGGCACGGCGTAGGCGAGCACGAAGGAGCAGCAGGCGTGACCACAACGGTTCCCTCCCGGGGCGGTGCCCCGGCCCCCGGGCCGACGACCACCCGGCGCCGCTCCGACAAGCGCGAGCAGCTGGCGGCGGGCCCCCGCGGCGGGGCCCTGCACGAGACGCTCGGCTGGCTCCGCGCCGCGCTGGACCGGCCGCTGACCAGCTACCACCTGGTGCTGGCCTCGGTCTCGCTGCTGCTCGTGCTCGGGCTGATGATGGTGCTCTCGGCCTCCAGCGTCAGCGCCTACGTCAACTTCGACGACTCGTACTACTACGTGAAGCGCCAGGCCCTCTTCCTCGTCGCCGGGGTGGTCGGCGCGCTGGTTCTGTCCCGGGTGCCCGTCAGCACGCTGCGCGCCCTCAGCTGGGCCGCGGTCGGGCTGGCCGTCGTGCTGCTGACGCTGACCTACACCCCGCTGGGCATCGAGCGCGGCGGCAACCGGAACTGGCTCTACCTCGGCTCGGAGGCCTTCTCGATCCAGCCGGCCGAGTTCGCCAAGCTGGCCATGATCGTCTGGGGCGCCGACGTGCTGGCCCGCAAGCAGCGGCTGCTCGACCAGCCCAAGCACCTGCTCGTGCCCTACCTGCCGGTCTGCGGCCTGCTGATCCTGCTCGTGGTCTTCCAGGGCGACGCCGGCACCGCCGTCGTGATGGCCGGGATCGTCGCCGGCGTGCTGTGGATCGTCGGGGCGCCGCTGCGGGTGCTCGGGGCCCTGGTCGGCGTCGGCGCGCTCGGGGTGGTCGGGCTCTTCGCCTCCAGCCCCAACCGGATGCGCCGGCTCGCCGCCTTCCTCGACCCGACGGCCGACCTCAACGGCGCCAACGACCAGTCCCAGGCCGGCATGTACGCCATCGCCTCGGGCGGCTGGTGGGGCGTCGGGCTGGGCGCCAGCCGGCAGAAGTGGGGGAGCCTGCCGGAGGCGCACACCGACTTCATCTTCGCGGTGCTGGGCGAGGAGTTCGGGCTGTTCGGCAGCCTCGTCGTGCTGGGGCTGTTCCTCGTCCTCGGCTACGCCGGCATCCGGATCGCCACCCGCTCCGACGAGCCCTTCGCCCGCTACGCCGCCGGCGGCGTCACCGCCTGGTTCATGATCCAGGCCCTCATCAACCTGGCCGTCGTGCTGAGGCTCGTCCCGATCGCCGGCGTGCCGCTGCCGCTGGTCTCCTACGGCGGCTCGGCGCTGCTGGCCAACCTGCTGGCCGTCGGGGTGCTGCTCGCCTGCGCCCGCCGCGAGCCGCAGGCCCGGGCCCTGCTGGCCCAGCGCCCCGACCGGCACCGCCCCCGCGTCAGCACCGTCGTCGGCTCCCGGGCCCCGCGGTGAGCGGCCCCTCGGTCGTCCTCGCCGGCGGCGGCACCACCGGCCACACCGCGCCGCTGATCGCCACCGCCGCCGAGCTGCAGCGGCTGCGGCCCGACGTCCGCGTCACCGCCGTCGGCACCGCCCGCGGCCTGGAGACCCGGGTCGTCCCCGCGGCCGGGCTCACCCTCGAGCTCATCCCGCCGGTCCCGCTGCCGCGCCGTCCCGGGCTGGACCAGGCCCTCGTCGGGGTCCGGCTCTGGCAGGCGGTGGCCGCGGCCACCGCGCTGCTCCGCCGCGTCGAGGCCGACGTCGTGCTCGGCTTCGGCGGCTACGTCTCCACCCCCGTCTACCTCGCGGCCCGCCGGCTGCGGCTGCCGCTGGTGCTGCACGAGCAGAACGCGCTGCCGGGGCTGGCCAACAAGCTCGCCGCCCGGCTCACCCGGAACGTCTACACGTCCTTCCCCGGCACACCGCTGCCGCACGCGCAGTACCTCGGCCTGCCCCTGCGCCGGGCCATCACCGAGCTGGACCGCGACGCCGCCCGGGCCGGGGCCCGCGCCCGCGCCGGGCTGGACCCCGAGCGGACGACGCTGCTGGTCAGCGGCGGCTCCCAGGGGGCGGCCAGCATCAACCGGGCCGTGCTCGGAGCCCGCGAGGCCCTGCTGGGCGCCGGGATCCAGGTGCTGCACGTCCTCGGCCCCAAGAACCTCACCGACGAGACCGTGCCCTCGCGCGACCCGGTCACCGGCGCCGGCTACCACCCCGTCGGCTACGTCGACGCCATGGAGGACGCCTACGCCGCGGCCGACCTGATGCTCGGCCGCTGCGGCGCCAGCACCGTGCTGGAGACGGCGGCCGTCGGCCTGCCCGCGGTCTTCGTGCCCTACCCGCACGGCAACGGCGAGCAGGCGCGCAACGCCGCCCTCGTCGTCGAGGTGGGCGGCGGGCTGCTGCTGGCCGACGCCGACTGCACCCCCGACTGGGTCGCCACGACGCTGCCGGCCCTGCTGGCCGACGCGGACCGGCGGCGCGGGATGACGGAGGCCCTCCGCGGCGTTGCGCGGGTGGACGCCGCGACCGAGCTGGCGCGGAGAACCCTGGAGGTGGCGGTCTGATGGCGCTGGTGGAACCGGTCGAGCTGGTGGCGGCCCGCGAGCTGGGCCCGGTGCACTTCATCGCCATCGGCGGTTCGGGCATGAACGGGATCGCGTCGATGATGGTGCAGCTGGGCGTGGAGGTCAGCGGCAGCGACCGCAACGACTCCGCCTACCTGCGCTCCCTGGAGGCCGCCGGGGCGCGGGTGCACGTCGGCCACGCCGCCGAGCAGCTGGGCGACGCCCGCACGGTCGTCGCGTCCTCCGCCATCCGGTCGGACAACCCCGAGCTGGCCGAGGCCCGCCGGCGCGGCCTGCGCGTGCTGCACCGCAGCGCCGCCCTCGGGTCGCTGATGCTGGGCCGGCGCGGCGTCGCCGTCGCCGGCACGCACGGCAAGACCACCACCACCGCGATGCTGGCCCACGTGCTGACCGGCGCGGGGCTCGACCCGTCCTTCGTCATCGGCGGCGCCCTCACCGGCACCAAGACCGGCGGCCACCTCGGCGGCGGCGACGTGATGGTCGTCGAGGCCGACGAGAGCGACGGCTCCTTCCTGCAGTACCCGGCCGAGGTGGCCGTGGTCACCAACGTCGACCCGGACCACCTCAGCAACTGGGGGACCGCCGAGCACTACGCGGACGGCTTCCTGCGCTTCGCGACCGGCCCGGCCGTCCGGCTGCTCGTGGTCAGCGCCGACGACCCGGGCGCGGTCGCGCTCACCGCCCGCGTCCGCGCGGCCCTGGCCGACGGCCGGGCCCCCGAGGGCCTGCGGGTCGTCACCTTCGGGGTCGCGCCCGACGCCGACGTGCGGATCGCCGGCACCGCGTTCGCCGGCACCGGCTCGGACTTCACCCTGCACCGCGACGGCGCGGGCGGCCCCGTCCGGCTGAGCGTGCCGGGCCACTACAACGTGCTGAACGCCGCGGCGACCTACGCGGTCGCCACCGGGCTCGGCGCCGACGAGGCGCAGGTCCGGACGGCGCTCGGCGGCTACGCCGGCACCAACCGCCGCTTCCAGCTCGTCGGCACCGTGGACGGCGTCCGCGTCTACGACGACTACGCCCACCACCCGACCGAGGTGCACCACACCCTCGTCGCCGCCCGTACCGGGGTGGGGGAGCACGGCCGGGTCGTCGTCTGCTTCCAGCCGCACCTCTACACCCGCACCCGCGACTTCTGGCCCGAGCTGGCCGCCGCCCTCGAGCTGGCCGACGAGGCGGTGGTGATGGACGTCTGCGGCGACCGCGAGGACCCGCTCCCGGGCATCGACGGCGCGCTCGTCGCCGACGCCGTCAGCCCGGGCACGGCGCACGTCACCTACGTGCCGTCCTGGGACGACGCCGCCCCGACGGCGGCCGCCATCGCCCGCCCCGGCGACCTCGTCATCACCGTCGGCTGCGGGGACGTCACGAAGGTCGCGCCCCTGATCGTCACCGAGCTGCAGCACCGCGCAGGAGGAGGGGGCCGATGAGCCCGACCGCCACCGGGACCCGCCCCCGGCCGACCGCCCCGGGTCCCGCCGGACCGCAGCCCGGGCTGCGCCGCGAGCTCGACCGCCGACGCTCGGCGCGGCGCCGCCTGGTCGCGGCCGGGGTGGCGGGGCTGGTCGTCGTGCTCGTCGGGGTCCTGGTCTGGCTGCTCACCGCGTCCTCGGTGCTCGCCGCCCGCACCGTCGACGTCAGCGGCCAGCGGGGGCTGACCCCCGACCAGGTCCGCGAGGCCGCCGCCGTTCCGCTGGGCGTGCCCCTGGCCCGCCAGGACGTCGACGCGATCGCCCGGCGGGTGACGACGCTGCCGCAGGTCGCCTCGGCCCGGGTCGAGCGCCGCTGGCCGCACGCCGTCGAGGTCGTCGTCACCGAGCGCGAGCCCCTGCTGGCCATCCGCCAGCCGGACGGCTTCGCCCTCGTCGACGACCAGGGCGTCGCCTACGAGACGGTGGCCCGGGTGCCCGACGGCGTGCTGCGGGCCGACGCCGACCCGGGCGCCGTGCCCCTGCTGACCGCTCTCGGGGTGGTGGCGGCCGCGCTGCCGGTCGAGCTGGCCGACCGGGTCGAGCGGGTCCGCGCCACCGCGGCCGACGACATCGTGCTGGAGCTGCGCTCCGGCACGACGGTGCGCTGGGGCGACGCGAGCGAGTCCGACCTCAAGGCCCAGGTCGTCGAGGCGCTGCGGACGTCGAAGACCCGGGCGATCGACGTCTCCGCCCCGCACAACCCCGCCACCCGCTGACGCGGGACGATCGCCCGGCGGAGGGGTGAAGGTGTACCTCAGGTCGAGCATCGGGGCCGTTTTCGCGGCCGGCGGGCGTGTCCGGCCTGCGCAGGTGGACAGCCGCCCACGGGTCTCGGATAGCCTCGTGCCACGCCGGTCCGTCCGTCCCTGAGCCCCTTCCCCGTTGAGTGAAGGTCGAGACTTCTCCGCGCGCCCCCCATGTCGTCAGCACGAAGAAGAGGCGGAATACCCGTGGTCTCTGCATCACAGAACTACCTGGCCATCATCAAGGTCGTCGGGGTCGGCGGCGGCGGCGTCAACGCCGTCAACCGGATGATCGAGGCCGGACTTCGGGGAGTCGAGTTCATCGCCGTCAACACCGACGCCCAGGCGCTGCTGATGAGCGACGCCGACGTCAAGCTGGACATCGGCCGCGAGCTGACCCGCGGGCTCGGCGCCGGCGCCGACCCGGACAAGGGCCGCCAGGCCGCCGAGGACCACGCGCAGGACATCGAGGACGCGCTCAAGGGCGCCGACATGGTCTTCGTCACCGCCGGCGAGGGGGGCGGGACCGGGACCGGTGGGGCGCCGGTCGTCGCCCGCATCGCCCGGGCGCTCGGCGCCCTGACCATCGGCGTCGTGACCCGGCCGTTCTCCTTCGAGGGCAAGCGCCGCGCGACCCAGGCCGAGACCGGCATCAACGGGCTGCGCGAGGAGGTCGACACCCTCATCGTCATCCCGAACGACAAGCTGCTCCAGATGATCGACCACCAGATCGCGATCCTCGACGCCTTCAAGCAGGCCGACCAGGTGCTGATGCAGGGTGTCTCGGGCATCACCGACCTCATCACCACCCCCGGCCTGATCAACCTCGACTTCGCCGACGTCAAGGCCGTCATGTCGAACGCGGGCTCCGCGCTGATGGGCATCGGCTCGGCCCGCGGCGAGGACCGGGCGCGGGCGGCGGCCGAGATGGCCGTCTCCTCCCCGCTGCTGGAGGCCAGCATCGACGGCGCCCACGGCGTCCTGCTCTCTATCGCCGGCGGCTCCGACCTCGGCCTGTTCGAGGTCTCGGCGGCCGCGAACCTCATCCAGACCGCGGCCCACGAGGACGCGAACATCATCTTCGGCACCGTGATCGACGACGCCCTCGGCGACGAGGTCCGGGTCACCGTCATCGCGGCGGGCTTCGAGGGCGGCCAGCCTCCGCGCCGGCAGCCCGGCATCAGCCGCAGCGCCGACCTCCGCCAGGGCGGCGGGCAGGGCGGGGGCCGTCCCGGCGGCGCCCCGGCCGGCCAGGGCCAGAACGGCGGCGGCCCGACCTCCGCCCCGGCCTCCCAGCAGGCCCCGGCGCAGGCTCCCTCCGGGGGCGGCACGCAGGCCGGTGCCCCCGCCGCGCCGGTGTTCCGGCCCGCGCCCCAGCAGCAGCCGCCGGCCCCGCGGCCCAGCCGGCCCGCCGACGACGACGACCTGGACATCCCCGACTTCATGAAGTGAGCCGCGGCCCGCGCCGCCCGCGTCCCCGCGACCGGGGCGGACCCCGCGTGTCGGGCAGGACCTGGCTGGCTTCCCCGGCCGCGGCCGGTAGCGTCGTCGCCAGCGGCGCGCGGGACCCGGCCGACGACGTCGGACCCGTCCCCGCAGGTCCGGCCCCCCGGGGCCGGTCGCACCACGAGCACACCCGAGACGGCAGAGGCAGGACGACCAGATGGCGGAGAAACTGAAGCGGGCGGCCGCGTGGCTGGGTCTGGTCACCGACGACCGGTACGCGGACTACGACGACGCCGACGCCAACGAGCGCACCGAGGGCATCAGCCGCGAGGAGCTCCTGGGCGCCCAGGAGAAGCAGCCCGCCAGCGTCACCCCGCTGGAGACGCGGCGGACGACCCCGCCGGCGGCGTCCGGCTCGACCCCTGTCCCGATCCAGGGCGCCGCACCGGCGCCCGCCCCGACCCCCCGGACGGCCGACGTGACCCGCATCATCACCGTCCACCCGCGCACCTACAACGAGGCGCGGACGATCGGCGAGCACTACCGCGACGGCGTCCCGGTGATCATGAACCTCACCGAGATGGAGGACGTCGACGCCAAGCGCCTCGTCGACTTCGCCGCCGGCCTGATCTTCGGCCTCCGCGGCACCATCGAGCGCGTCACCAGCAAGGTCTTCCTGCTCTCCCCGCAGAACGTCACCGTGACCGCGGAGGACAAGGAGCGGATCGCCGCCGGGAGCTTCTTCAACCAGAGCTGACGCCGGCAGCGCCGGCCGGACCGCCCCGGCCGGCGCTGACCGGCGCCACCCGTTGCCCGGGGGCCTACCCTGGAGAGCACGGAGTGCCGCTCGACCTCGACTGGCCGTAGCAGAACAGGGTTCCCCACTGTGTTGATCGTCGGATCGCTCATCCTCGTGGTGCTGAGGATCTTCCTCGTCTTCCTCTTCGCACGGATGGTCCTCTCGTGGGTCCCCGTGCTCGTCCGCGACTGGGAGCCCCGCGGCCCCCTCCTCGTGGCCGCCGAGTTCGTCTACTCCGTCACCGACCCGCCGCTGCGCGCCCTGCGCACCGTGCTGCGGCCCGTGCGGATCGGCAGCGTGATGCTCGACCTGGCCTTCATCGGCCTCTTCATCCTGGTGAGCCTGCTGATGCGGGTGGTCGGGCTGATCTTCTTCGGCGCCTGAGGAACCGCCCGGGCGGCCCCGGCCCGGCGATGTGTGATCCCCAGGTCCACCCGGTACGGTGACCCGGTTGGGTGAACCTGCCCAGCTGACCCTGTGATGTCTCGAGGTGAACGATGACGCTGTCGTTGGACGATGTGCGCAACAAGCGGTTCCGGATGGCCCGCAAGTCCGGCTACGAGGTCCTGGAGGTCGACGAGTTCGTCGACGAGGTGGAGGCCACCTTCGAGCAGCTGTTCGAGGAGAACCGGAACCTCAAGAAGCAGGTCGAGTCGCTGAAGACCACCGGGAGCGCCGCCGCGACCCCGTCCGAGGACGCGAAGCCGGCCCCGGTGCCCGAGCAGCCGGCCGCGGCGCCGGTCGCCGCCGCTCCCGAGCAGCCGGCCGAGCGGATCGTCGTCACGACCGCCAAGGAGGCCAGCTCCGCCGTCGTCCGGCTGGTCGAGCTGTCCACCGAGCAGGCCGAGCGCCTGGTGGCCGAGGCCACCGCCGAGGCCTCGAAGATCCGCGAGCAGGCGACGACGTCGGCCCAGCAGGAGACCGCCGACGCGCACGCCCGGGCCGAGAAGGTCGAGACCGAGGCGCGCGCCCACGCCGAGCGGCTGCAGGCCGACGCGCTGGGCCGGGCCGAGTCGCTCGACCGCGACATCGACACCCGCCGCACCGAGATGTTCGGCGAGCTGGAGAAGCAGCGCGAGGAGCTCACCGCCACGGTGCACGCGCTGCGGAGCTTCGAGGCCACCTACCGCGGCAACCTCACCCGTCATCTGCAGAGCCAGATCGACGTGCTGGCCTCGGGACGGGAGGAGCCGGCCGACCCGCCGGCCGCCCTCGACGAGGCCCCGACCTCCCGCCAGACCCCGGCCGCCGGGGCCGCGCCCGCCGGCGCGGAGCAGGCCACCGCGACGGACGACGACGACGCCCCGACCGGCGGCGGCGGCTCCACCGCCACCGCCAGCGACACCCCCCGCCTGGACGCGCTGCTCGGCGACCAGCGCTGACCCACCCGACCACCGCGCGCAGGGCCCGCTCCGGCGGGCCCTGCGCGCTGTCCGGACCCGGCGCTCAGCAGATTCTTCGGCGACGACGTCGTCACCGGGTCCACCGGTCATTGAGTTGCGGCCGATCACCGCCTACTGTCTCTGCGTCACTCCAACCCTCAGGGGGAACCCCATGTCAACCGCCAAGGCGACGCCCGCCGGCGACGGTGCTGCCACCGCGACCCGCACCGGAGCGCGCCAGGCCCCGGCGATCCACGCCCTCCCCGTCACCGAGTCCGCGTCGACCGCGCACGTCGAGCCCACCGGGGCCTCGTCGCTGCCCGTCCGCCAGGGTGAGGACCCGTGGACCGAGGCCGAGCTCGGCGAGGTGATCGAGGTGCTGGAGGCCGACATCGTGCGGTTCCGCGAGCAGCTCGAGACCTCGACCGCCGAGCTCGTCGGCCTGCTCCGCGACGGCACCGAGGGTGCCGGCCGCGACCCGGCCGACGTCGGCTCGGCCAACTTCGAGCGGGACGCCGAGATGTCGCTGGCCAACAACGCCCGCGAGATGCTAGACCAGTCCAAGCTGGCGCTGCGGCACATCCAGCTGGGCACCTACGGCAGCTGCGACAACTGCGGCCAGCCCATCGGCAAGGGCCGCCTGCAGGCCTTCCCCCGCGCGACCTTGTGCGTCAAGTGCAAGCAGCGCGAGGAGCGACGGTAGCCCCTCCGGGCCCGCCCCCGGCCCCCGTGCTGACGGCGGCGCACCGCCGCCGGCTGCGGTGGCTGTTCGCCGTGGTGGCCCTGGTCGGGCTGGCCCTGGACGTGGTGACGAAGGTGGTCGCCGTCGACCAGCTGGAGCCGGGCCGCCCCGTCCCGCTGCTGGGCGGGCTCCTGACCCTGCGGCTCATCCGCAACCCGGGGGCCGCGTTCAGCACCGGTGAGGGCATCACGCCCGTCTTCGCCCTGGCCGCCTGCGCGGTGCTCGTCTTCGTCGTGGTCCGGCTCGCGCCCCGGCTCGGCCACCCGGCCTGGTCGGTGGCGCTGGGCCTGCTCTGCGCCGGCGTCAGCGGCAACCTCGTGGACCGGTTCGTCCGCCAGCCGGGCGTCCTCCGCGGGCACGTCGTCGACTTCCTCCAGCTGCCGCACTGGCCGATCTTCAACGTGGCGGACATGTGCATCACCTCCGCCGCCGTGCTGATCATGGTGCTGTCGGTGATCAAGAACGTCGGCATCAGCGGCGAGCGCTACGGCCGGGGCAGCGCCCCCGCCGAGCCCGTCGCGGCCACGCCGACCGCACCCCGCGAGGCCGAGGATGCCTGAGACCCGCGTCGTGCTGGTGCCCGACGGGCTCGAGGGCGAGCGCGTCGACGCCGCGGTCGCCCGGATGCTCGGCCTCTCGCGCAGCCGCACCGCCGACCTCATCAGCCGGGGCCAGGTCCGCCTCGACGGCACCGCGGTCAGCAAGTCCGACCGGGTCCTCGGCGGCTCCATGCTCGAGGTCGAGCTGGACGAGGAGGGGGAGCGGACCGCCCGCGTCGTCCCCCGCACCGTCGAGGGCGTCGGCATCGTCCACGACGACGACGACGTGGTGGTCGTGGACAAGCCCGTGGGCGTCGCCGCGCACCCCAGCGTCGGGTGGGACGGCCCGGACGTGCTCGCGCACCTGGCCGGCGCCGGCTTCCGCATCTCCACCTCCGGCGTCCCCGAGCGCAAGGGCATCGTGCAGCGCCTCGACGTCGGCACCTCGGGCCTCATGGTGGTGGCCAAGAGCGAGCGCGCCTACACCGTGCTCAAGCGCGCCTTCAAGGCGCGGACGGTCGACAAGACCTACCACACCCTCGTCCAGGGGCACCCCGACCCGTTCACCGGGACCATCGACGCCCCCATCGGCCGGCACCCGGGCGCCGACTACAAGATGGCGGTCATCGAGGGCGGCCGGCACAGCGTGACCCACTACGACACCCTCGACGCCTTCGTCGGCACCACCCTGCTCGAGGTGAAGCTGGAGACCGGCCGCACCCACCAGATCCGGGTGCACATGGCGGCGATCAAGCACCCCTGCGCCGGCGACCCCACCTACGGCGCCGACCCCGTGCTGGCCGCCCGGCTCGGCCTGCAGCGCCAGTGGCTGCACGCGGTCCGGCTGGGTTTCGTCCACCCGACGACCGGCGAGCCCGTCGAGTTCACCTCCCCGTACCCGGCGGACCTGCAGCACGCGCTCGACGTCGTCCGCTCCGCCTGAGGCCGCCCGGCCCAGCGGACCAGTGACCCGGTTGGTCTCGCTGGCCCGCGGGGGCCCCGCTAGTGTCGGGACGTGCGTAGAGCCAAAATTGTCTGCACGCTGGGACCTGCGTCCTCAGCGCCCGAGCGCCTCATCGAGCTGGTCCAGGCCGGCATGGATGTCGCCCGTCTGAACATGAGCCACGGCGAGTACGCCGACCACGAGGCCAACCTGGCGAACGTCCGGGCGGCCGCGGCCGCCGTCGGCCGCCCGGTCGGCGTCCTGGCCGACCTCCAGGGGCCGAAGATCCGGCTCGGCCGGTTCGCCAGCGGCAAGGAGGTGCTCGAGGTGGGCGCCACCTTCACCATCACCGTCGACGACGTCGCCGGCGACGTGCACCGCTGCTCGACCACCTTCAAGGGCCTGCCCGGCGACGTGAACCCGGGCGACCGCATCCTCATCGACGACGGCCGCCTCATGCTGGAGGCGACCTCCGTCACCGCCACCGACGTCGTCACCGAGGTGGTCGTCGGCGGCCCGGTCAGCAACAACAAGGGCATCAACCTGCCCGGCGTCGCCGTCAGCGTCCCCGCCATGAGCGAGAAGGACAGCGAGGACCTCCGCTGGGCCCTGCGCCAGGGCGTCGACATGGTGGCGCTCTCCTTCGTCCGCAGCGCGGCCGACATCGAGATCGTGCACCAGATCATGGACGAGGAGGGGCGCCGCGTCCCCGTCATCGCCAAGATCGAGAAGCCGCAGGCCGTCGAGAACCTCGACGAGATCATCGACGCCTTCGACGCGCTGATGGTCGCGCGCGGTGACCTCGGCGTCGAGCTCCCGCTCGAGGACGTGCCGCTGGTCCAGAAGCGCATCGTCACCGCGGCCCGCCGCTGGGCCAAGCCGGTCATCGTGGCCACCCAGATGCTCGAGTCGATGATCTCGGCCCCGCGCCCCACCCGGGCCGAGGCCTCCGACGTCGCCAACGCGATCCTCGACGGCGCCGACGCGGTCATGCTCTCGGGCGAGACCAGCGTGGGCGAGTACCCCGTCGTCACCGTGGAGACCATGGCCCGGATCGTCTCGACCACCGAGGCGCACGGCCAGGAGCAGATGCAGGACATCGACTGGGACCCGCACACCACCAGCGGCGTCATCACCAAGGCCGCGGCCGAGGTGGGGGAGCGGATCGACGCCAAGTTCCTCGTCGCCTTCACCCACTCGGGCGACTCGGCCCGCCGCCTCTCCCGGCTGCGCTCGACGATCCCCGTCCTGGCCTTCACCCCGGTCGAGCAGACCCAGGCCGCCCTCACCCTCAGCTGGGGCGTCGAGTCCTTCCTGGTCCCGATGGTCGGCCACACCGACGACATGATCCGCCAGGTCGACAAGGCCCTCATCGAGACCGGCATGATCGCCGAGGGCGAGCGCGTCGTCATCGTCGCCGGCTCCCCGCCCGGGGTCGCCGGCCACACCAACATGGTCCGGGTGCGGAGGATCGGCGCGCCGCTGTGACACGGTCCTCGCTCCGCTCGGACGCGGACCGCGCTCTGGCCCGCCGTCTTCGTCGTCGCGGCTGAACGAAGAACGTGTTCACCCGCTCCTCCTCATGACGGCGGCGCGCGGTCCGTGTGCCCCGTGAGCACGCAGTGAGGTGAACGCCTCGGTCCCTTGGGGGCCGGGGCGTTCTGCGTACCGCGGCCTGAGCTCGTCGAAGGCCTCCCGTTCCCGCGGCTGAGCCTGTCGGGCCTGTCCGGCTGAGGATGCCCCGCAGGCCAGAGGGGTGACCCACCAGCACCGATCAGCGACCGACACGGCGGCACGAGCAGGCGGAGCGGACCACGGGGGCGCGGGCGTGGATGAGTCTGGCGGGAGCACGTCGGGGACAGTGGCCGCGGTAGCACGGGGAGCTGCCGACGTGCGGATGGTTGCCCGCGCCCCCGAGGTCCGCGCAGCCGGCGGACCGAGCCCCAGCCCCGACGGGCAGAGGAAGACGGTGCCGGGAAGGGGAGTCGAACCCCTATGTCCTTGCGGACAGACGGGTTTGAGCCGTCCGCGT
Organism: Microlunatus capsulatus; assembly: GCF_017876495.1. Taxonomy (NCBI): domain Bacteria; kingdom Bacillati; phylum Actinomycetota; class Actinomycetes; order Propionibacteriales; family Propionibacteriaceae; genus Microlunatus; species Microlunatus capsulatus. The sequence goes on from NZ_JAGIOB010000001.1 coordinate 3,608,891, forward strand.
ATACCTTTCCGCCACCCCGGCCGGGGTCACCCCGCCGTCGTCACGGCGACGGGAGCGGCTCATCATGCCACAGCGCCGCAGTCCCGCCCGGGCCCCGACGTGGGCCGTCCGCACCCCCTCGACCGCGACAAACCCGTAACACGGCCTGGCTAAGGTGTCCTCCGTGACGAACGCAGAAGCTGGTACGACGGACGGCGCGAAGACGCGCGTGGTCGTCGCGGAGGACGAGGTCCTGATCCGCCTGGACCTGGTCGAGATGCTCACCGAGGAGGGCTACGAGGTCGTCGGCCAGGCCGGCGACGGGGAGACGGCGGTGCAGCTGACCACCGACCTCACGCCCGACCTCGTCGTGATGGACGTGAAGATGCCCAAGATGGACGGCATCAGCGCGGCCGAGCAGATCGCGACGGCGCGGATCGCCCCGGTGGTCATGCTGACCGCCTTCAGCCAGCGCGAGCTGGTGGACCGGGCCAGCCAGGCCGGGGCGATGGCCTACGTGGTCAAGCCGTTCAGCAAGTCCGACCTGGTGCCGGCGATCGAGATCGCCCGCGCCCGCTTCGCCGAGATCCAGGCCGTCGAGGCCGAGGTCAGCGACCTCACCGAGCGCCTGGAGTCCCGCAAGGCGGTGGACCGCGCGAAGGGCCTGCTGCAGTCCGGCCTGGGCCTCACCGAGCCCGAGGCCTTCCGCTGGATCCAGAAGACGGCTATGGATCTCCGCAAGTCGATGCGCGAGGTGGCCGAAGGTGTCATCGAGCACGGCTCGGGCGGCAAGAAGAAGTAGCGTCCGCCCGGCCCCGCGTGGCCAGGTAACGAACATGCAACACGAGGCGGACGACCGCCTCAACCGGGGCCCCCGGACGTAGGGTTCCGTCCAGTTCGCCGGGTCCTGCCCGCCGCGGACCCTGCGCCACGTAGCAGCTCAACTTGGAGGAAATGTGCGTAAGCAACTCGTGCTCACGGGGGTCACCCTGCTGGCCACCACGATGGCCCTGTCGGCCTGTGGCTCCCGCGCGGAGGAGACGGGTACCGGCGGCTCCGGCGACACCGCCGCGAAGGTCGCCAAGATCGGCGTCATCGCCCCGCTGTCGGGCGACCTGTCCGCGCTGGGCCTCGGCATCCAGAACTCGGTCGAGCTCGCGGTCAAGCAGGCCAACGAGAAGGGCACCATCCCCGGCTGGACGCTCGAGGTCGACGCCCAGGACGACCAGGCGCTGCCGGACACCGGCAAGAACGCCGCCACGAAGCTCGCCGGTGACGACGAGGTCGTCGGCGTCGTCGGCACCCTGAACTCCTCGGTCGCCCAGTCGGTGCAGCCGGTGCTGAGCGGCGCGAACATCGCGCAGATCTCGCCCGCCAACACCAACCCGACGCTCACCAAGGGCGCCGACCCGGCCAGCCCGCAGCGCTCGTACCCCGGCTACTTCCGCACCTGCACCACCGACGACGTGCAGGGCCCGTTCGCGGCCAAGTACCTCCTCGAGCAGGGCATCAAGTCCGTCGCCACCATCCACGACAAGAAGGCCTACGGCCAGGGCCTCGTCGCCGCCTTCACCGAGGCGTTCAAGGCCGGCGGCGGCACCATCGCCCAGGCCGAGACGATCAACCCGGACGACAAGGACTTCTCCGCCGTCATCAGCAAGGTGAAGGGTGCCAACCCCGACGCCATCTACTACGGCGGTGAGTACCCGCAGGCCGGCCCGCTGGCCCAGCAGGCCAAGGCCGCCGGCCTCGACGTCCCCCTCATGGGTGGCGACGGCATCTTCGACCCGGCCTACATCGAGCTGGCCGGCAAGACCTCGGACGGCGACCTCGCCACCTCCGTCGGCGCGCCGACCGAGACCCTCGACTCGGCCAAGCAGTTCGTCTCGGACTACTCGGCCGGTGGCTTCGAGCAGCCCTACGGGGCGTACGGCGCCTACGCCTACGACGCGGCCAACGCCATCATCAACGGCCTGAAGGAGTCCCTGGCCAGCGCCGAGGACGCCAAGTCCGCGCGCGAGGCCACCATCACCGCCATCGGCGGGGTCTCCTTCGACGGTGCCACCGGCCCGGTCTCCTTCGACGAGTACGGCGACACCAAGACCAAGGTGCTCACCGTCTACAAGGTGACCGACGGCAAGTGGGCGGCCGACAAGACCGGCAGCTAGTCCGGTGAGGGCGGGCGGTGCTCAGCACCGCCCGCCCTTCCCATCTCCTGCACGCACCGAGGAGGCAGACGACGTGCTCGCTGCCTCCTCGTGCTCTGTCCGGGACAGCACCGTCCCGGGCGGCACGACCAACCACGCAACGGAAGGGGGCCACGGGTGGACGTCCTGCAACAGCTGATCAACGGTCTCTCGCTGGGGGCCTTGTACGCCTTGATCGCGGTGGGCTACACCGTGGTCTACGGCATCGTCCAGCTGATCAACTTCGCCCACGGCGAGATCTTCATGATGGGCGCCTTCGGGTCGCTCACCGTGTGGCTCGTCCTCGGCCGGGGCAGCGGGTCCACGGGCCTGTGGCTGCTCCCGCTCATGCTGATCGGCGGCATCGCCGTGGCCGTCGGCGTCGCGCTGCTCACCGAGCGGTTCGCCTACCGCCCGCTGCGGAACGCGCCGCGGCTCGCCCCGCTGATCACCGCCATCGGAGTCTCGATCTTCCTCCAGGAGTTCGTCCGGCTGTTCTACGGCCGGATCCCGACCTTCCCGGACTCCCTGCGGGCCATCTCCTTCCCGCAGATCGACGTCGTGACCGGCCCGGCCTTCACCCCCGGCGGCGTCGTCATCCAGCGGGCGGCCCTGTTCACCCTGGTGTCGCTCGTCGTCTGCGCGGTGATCCTGTTCGTCTTCGTCAACAAGACGCGGCTGGGCCGCGCCATGCAGGCGACCTCGCAGGACCCGGACACCTCGCGGCTGATGGGCATCAACGTCGACCGGATCATCATGGTGGCCTTCGCGCTCGGCGCCGCCCTGGCCGCGGTGGCCGGGCTCGCGTACGGGCTGCGCTACACCAACATCGACTTCAAGATCGGCTTCCTGGCCGGCCTGAAGGCGTTCACCGCCGCCGTCCTGGGCGGCATCGGCAACATCAACGGCGCCGTCGTCGGCGGCCTGGTGCTCGGCGTCGTCGAGGTCCTCGCGACCTCGTACATCCCCGGCACCTTCGGCGGCTCGGCCTGGAAGGACGTGTGGGCGTTCGTGCTGCTCATCCTCGTGCTGGTCTTCCGTCCGCAAGGTCTGCTCGGCGCGAGGGTGGTGGACCGGGCATGAGGCGTCCTGTGCTCGTCACCCCCGCCCTGCAGGAGCGGCACGGCTCCCGCGGCCGGCTGGCCGCCCTCGTCGGCGGCGCGCTCGTCCTGGTCTCGGGCCTGCTGCCCTGGGCCTACAGCCGCGAGGCCCTCGACAACATGACCTACCTGGTCGACCCGTCGCCGCTGCAGTTCATGGGCATGGTGCTCGGGCTGCTCGTCGTCGTCGCGCTGCTCGGGCCGCGGTTCCTGCCGGCCCGCCGGGGCCGGCCGCGCGTCGGCTGGCTGCGCGCGGCCCGGGCGGCGTCCGCCGGGGCCCTGGTCTTCACCGGCGTCGTCGTGGTCTCCATCGCCGCCGAGCTCGGCGGCCTCGTCAATGTCGAGTACGGCGGCTGGGTCGCCCTCGTGGGCGCGCTGCTCGCCTTCGGCGGCACCCGGCTGGTCGCCCGCGGCCCCGAGCCCACGCTCCACCGGGCGCAGGCGCGGTCGTGGCTGGAGCTGCTCGCGATCGTCGTGGTGATGGCGGCCGCGCTGTTCGGGATCGCCTACGCCCTCGACAACGACGACGCCGGCACCTTCGTCAGCTTCATCGCCTTCGCGGGCGCCGTCATCGCCACCCTCTTCGCCGTCGGCGTGATGGGCTGGCTGTCGGCGGTCTCGCAGCGGCACAAGAAGGTGCTGATCCTGGCCGCCTTCCTCGTGGCCTTCCTGTTCCCGTTCACCCAGGACGGCTCGGACGCCAACATGTCCATCGCCACCCAGGTGATCATCTTCGCGGCCGCTGCGATGGGCCTGAACATCGTCGTCGGCCTAGCCGGCCTGCTCGACCTCGGCTACATCGCGTTCCTCGGGGCCGGAGCCTTCGTGGCGGCGATCCTGTCCCGGTCGGCGTTCTCGACGCTCGACGTCCACCCGCCGTTCATCGTCGTGGTGCTGATCAGCGGGCTGGTCTCGGCCACCCTCGGCCTCATCATCGGCACGCCGACCCTGCGGGTGTCGGGGGACTACCTGGCCATCGTCACGCTGGCGTTCGGCGAGATCTTCCGGATCACCATGATCAACCTGGACGGCGAGGCGGGCCCCAACCTGACCCGCGGCTCCAACGGCATCCCGGCGATCCCCGACCTCAACCTGCTCGGGTTCGACTTCGGCGACCCGCACGAGCTGCTCGGCATCCCGCTGGGCCGGTTCTCCAACTACTACTTCCTGCTGCTCGTGGTGATCGCGCTGATCATCCTGGTCTTCAGCCGGCTCAACAACTCCCGCATCGGGCGGGGCTGGGTGGCCATCCGCGAGGACGAGAAGGCGGCCGAGGCCATGGGCGTCAACGTCTTCGGGCTCAAGCTCTTCGCCTTCGCCGGCGGTGCGTTCCTCGCCGGGGTGGCGGGCTCGGTCAAGGCGCACCAGGACGTCTCGGTCACCCCCGACCAGTACAACTTCCTCCAGTCCGCGTTCCTGCTGGCCGCCATCGTGCTGGGCGGCATGGGCACCGTGCTCGGGGTGCTGGTCGGCGCGACCCTGCTGATCCTGCTGCCCGAGAAGCTCCGCTTCGTCAGCGAGTTCCGGCTCCTGCTCTTCGGCCTGACGCTCGTCGTCATGATGCGCTTCCGGCCCGAGGGGTTGATCGCCAGCCGCCGACGGCAGCTGGAGTTCCACGAGGACGACGAGGACCTGGCCGAGCGGATCGACGACCAGATCCAACCCAGCACGCTGAAGGGGGCGACGACATGACGGCGGTGGACACGGCTCCGGCGCAGGACCGGGCGAGCGGCGAGGCCATGCTGGTGGCGGAGGACGTCACCATGCGGTTCGGCGGCCTCACCGCCGTCGACTCGGTGAACTTCCGGGTCAACCGCGGCGAGATCATGGGCCTCATCGGGCCCAACGGCGCGGGCAAGACGACCTTCTTCAACTGCCTGACGGGGCTGTACCTGCCCACCAGCGGCCGGGTCGTCTTCGACGGCGCGGTGCTGCCGCCCAAGCCGCGCAAGGTCGTGCTGGCCGGGATGGCCCGGACGTTCCAGAACATCCGGCTGTTCGGCAACATGACGGCGCTCGAGAACGTCATGGTCGGGCGCTACTGCCGGACGACGGCGGGACCGTTCACCTCGATCATCCGCGGGCCGAAGTACCGCCGCGAGGAGGCCGCGACCCGGCACCGGGCGCAGGAGCTGCTGGACTTCGTCGGCCTCGGCCACACGACGGACAGCCTCGCGCGCAACCTGCCCTACGGCGACCAGCGGCGGCTCGAGATCGCCCGCGCGCTGGCCACCGACCCGAAGCTGCTGCTGCTGGACGAGCCGACGGCCGGGATGAACCCCCAGGAGACCCGGCAGGCGGAGGAGCTGATCTTCAAGATCCGCGACTCCGGGCTGGCGATCGTGGTGATCGAGCACGACATGCGCTTCATCTTCACCCTCTGCGACCGGGTGCTCTGCCTGGTGCAGGGCAAGGCGCTGATCGAGGGGACCCCCGCGCAGGTGCAGTCGGACCCGCGCGTCATCGAGGCCTACATCGGGACCGGTCCCGAGGACGCCTCGGAGCTGGAGAAGGAGCTGGACGCGTGACCGCGATGCTCGAGGTCAAGAACCTGAAGGTCGCCTACGGCCGCGTGCGCGCGGTCAAGGGCATCAGCTTCAGCGTCGAGAAGGGCCAGGTGGTGACGCTGGTCGGCACCAACGGCGCCGGCAAGACGACCACCCTGCGCACCATCTCCGGCCTGCTGCGGCCGGAGGAGGGCGAGATCTGGTTCGAGGGCGAGCGGATCGACGCCGTCCCGGCCCACGAGGTGACCACCCGTGGGCTGGCGCACTCGCCCGAGGGGCGGCGGATCTTCCCGCGGCTGACGGTGGAGGACAACCTGCGGCTGGGGGCCTTCGCCCGCAAGGACAAGGCGGGGATCGCGAAGGACCTCGAGCGGGTCTTCGACCTGTTCGACATCCTGCGCACCCGGCGCGCCCAGCCCGCCGGCACGTTCTCCGGCGGGGAGCAGCAGATGCTGGCCATCGGCCGGGCCATGATGAGCCGGCCCAAGCTGCTGATGCTCGACGAGCCGTCGATGGGGCTGTCGCCGCTGATGATGCAGCGGATCATGTCGACGATCACCGAGCTCAAGTCCGAGGGCGTGACCATCCTGCTGGTCGAGCAGAACGCGCAGGCCGCCCTGTCGCTGGCCGACTACGGCTACGTGCTCGAGGTCGGCTCGATCGTCCTCGAGGACACCGGCGCGAAGCTGCTCACCGACGACGCCGTCCGCAAGGCCTACCTCGGCGAGGACTGAGGCGGTCCCGGCCGGCGCTCAGCGCGGGTCGACCAGCTGGCACGTCAGCCGCGCGGTGCAGACCCGGCGGCCGTCGTCGTCGGTCAGCACGACCTCGTAGCTGGCCACGGCGCGGCCGAGCCGGATCGCCGTCGCGGTGCCGGTGACCCAGCCGCGGCGGACCGAGCGGTGGTGGGTGGCGTTGATGTCGACGCCCACCGCCACCCGCCCGGGACGGGCGTGGGCCGCGGCGCCGATGGAGCCCAGCGTCTCCACCAGCACGCACGAGGCGCCGCCGTGCCAGAGCCCCATCGGCTGGGTGTTGCCCTCGACGGGCATCCGGCCCACCACCCGCTCGGGCGTCAGCTCCAGCACCTCCAGGCCCATCTTCGCGTCCAGCGCACTGGTCATCCCGGCGTACCAGGCGGGGACGGCGGGGCTCTCGGGGCTGGTCACCGGCCCAGCCTAAGCAACCCGGGCGTTGTCAGCGGTCGCGGATAGAGTCAGCGCGTGCCCGCGAAGACCGCCCCCTCCTCCAGAGCCGCCAAGAACGCCGCCGCCGCGGCCGCGGCGCCGCCGTCCCGGCCCAAGCTGCTGCTCATCGACGGCCACTCGGTGGCCTACCGGGCGTTCTTCGCGCTGCCCGTCGAGAACTTCTCCACCCAGACCGGGCAGCACACCAACGGCGTCTTCGGGTTCACCTCGATGCTCATCAACGTCCTGCGCGACGAGGCGCCCACCCACGTCGGCGTGGCCTTCGACGTGTCCCGGCAGACGTTCCGCTCCGAGATCTACACCGAGTACAAGGCCAACCGCAGCGCGACGCCGGACGAGTTCAAGGGCCAGGTCGACCTGGTGCGCGAGGTCCTCAAGGCCCTCAACATCCCCTACGTGCAGAAGCCCGGCTTCGAGGCCGACGACGTCATCGGCACGCTGGCCACCCAGGCCGAGGCGCAGGGCTTCGACGTCCTCATCTGCACCGGCGACCGCGACGCGTTCCAGCTGGTGACCGAGAACGTCACCGTGCTCTACCCGCGCAAGGGCGTCTCGGACCTGGCCCGGATGACGCCGGCCACGGTCGAGGAGAAGTACTTCGCCACCCCCACCATGTACCCGGACCTGGCGGCGCTGGTGGGCGAGACCAGCGACAACCTGCCCGGGGTGCCGGGCGTCGGCCCCAAGACCGCCGTCAAGTGGCTGCAGCAGTACGGCAGCCTCGAGGAGCTGGTCGCGCACGCGGGCGAGCTCAAGGGCAAGGCCGCCACCGAGTTCCAGGCCCGCACCGAGGACGTGCTGCGCAACCGGCAGATCAACGCGCTGGTCCGCGACCTGGAGCTCGACGTCGTCGTCGACGACCTGGTCCGTCGGCCGTGGGACCGCGAGGCCACCCACACCCTCTTCGACGGCCTCGAGTTCCGGGTGCTGCGCGACCGCCTGCTGGAGGCGCTGCCGAACGAGGAGGAGGTGCTGCCCGAGGGCGGCTTCGAGCTGACGGGTGAGGTGCTGGCCCAGGACGCGCTGGCCGCCTGGCTGGTCGAGCACGCGGCGGGGGAGCGCACCGGCGTCGACGTCATCGGCCACTGGGGCTCGGGCACCGGCGACATCACCGCGCTAGCCCTGGCCGCTGCCGACGGCGCCGCCGCGTACGTCGACGTCGAGCAGCTCACCCCGGCCGACGACCAGGCGCTGGCCCGCTGGCTGGCCGACCCGACCCACCGCAAGGCCATGCACGACGCCAAGGGCCCGCTGCTGGCGCTGTGGGCGCGCGGCTGGGACCTGGACGGCCTGACCTCCGACACCCAGCTGGCCGCCTACCTCACCCGGCCCGACCAGCGCACCTTCGACCTCGCCGACCTCACCGTCCGCTACCTCAAGCGCGAGCTCAAGGTCGAGGGGTTGCCGGACGCGCTGGACACCGACCAGGAGGCGCTGGACTTCGGCGACGACGACTCCGGCACCCGGCTGGCGGCCGAGGCGGCCATGGTCCGGGCCCGGGCCGTCATCGACCTGGCCGACGCGCTCGACGCCGAGATCGCCCAGCGCAACGGGACCAGCCTGCTGAACGGCGTCGAGCTGCCGCTGCTGCGCACGCTGGCCCGGATGGAGCAGACGGGCATCGCCGTCGACCTCGACCACCTGCAGGCGCTGGAGGCCGACTTCGGCGCCAAGGTGACCCAGGCGGCGAACGACGCCTACGAGGTGCTCGGCAAGCAGATCAACCTGGGCTCGCCGAAGCAGCTGCAGGTGGTGCTGTTCGAGGAGCTGGGGATGCCGAAGACGCGGCGCACCCGGACCGGCTACACGACCGACGCGGACGCGCTGCAGTCCCTCTACGCCAAGACCGAGCACCCCTTCCTGGCCCACCTGCTGGTGCACCGCGACGCGATCCGGCTCAAGCAGACCGTCGAGGGGCTGCTGAAGTCCGTCGCCGACGACGGCCGCATCCACACCACCTACGTGCAGACGATCGCGGCCACCGGCCGGCTCTCCAGCACCGACCCGAACCTGCAGAACATCCCGATCCGCACCGAGGAGGGCCGGCGGATCCGCGAGGCGTTCGTCGTCGGGACCGGCTACGAGTCGCTGATGTCGGCCGACTACTCCCAGATCGAGATGCGGATCATGGCCCACGCCAGCGACGACGCCGACCTCGTCGAGGCGTTCCGCTCGGGGATGGACTTCCACACCGTCACCGCCTCCCGGGTCTTCGGCGTCGAGCCGGACGCCGTCACCCCGGCGGAGCGGGCCAAGATCAAGGCGATGAACTACGGCCTGGCCTACGGGCTCAGCGCCTTCGGCCTCAGCCAGCAGCTCACCATCGACACCTCCGAGGCCAAGGCGCTGATGGAGGAGTACTTCGAGCGCTTCGGCGGCGTGCGCGACTACCTGCGCTCGCTGGTGGCCGACGCCCGCAAGACCGAGTACACCGAGACGATCCTCGGCCGCCGGCGCTACCTGCCCGACCTGATGAGCGACAACCGGCAGCGCCGCGAGATGGCCGAGCGGATGGCGCTCAACGCGCCCATCCAGGGCTCGGCCGCCGACATCATCAAGGTCGCCATGCTGGACGTCGAGCGCGCGCTGGCCGACGCGGGGATGAGCAGCCGGATGCTCCTGCAGGTGCACGACGAGCTCGTCTTCGAGGTCGGCACGGGCGAGCGCGAGGCGCTGGAGCAGCTGGTGCGCGACAAGATGGGCCAGGCCGTGGAGATGACGGTGCCCCTCGACGTGTCGGTGGGGGTCGGCCGCTCCTGGCACGAGGCCGCGCACTGAGCGCGGCCGGCCGGGCCTAGCCGGCGGGGGTCCAGGTGAAGGCCTCCAGCCACCAGCCGTCGTCGGCCGCCCACGAGCGCAGGGCGTCGAAGGCGGCGTCGGTGTTGGGCACGGTGGCCACCACCGCGTCCTCACCCGGCCGGCCCACCTCGACGCGCCACCGCCCGGCGGGGGCGCGGACGGCCAGCGCCCGGCTCCCCGCGGTGCCGTCGACGGGCTCGACGAGCACCGAGGCCGCCGCCTCCCAGAGCAGGGGCCGCAGGCTCTCCGGGGTCAGCGGGTCGGCCACCCGGCCGGTGTCGTCGGTGCCGCGGAAGCCGCTCATCGTGTCCCCTCCTCGAGCCCGGGGTGGTCCCGGACGTGCTGCGTCCCTGCGAGGCTAGGCGGTGCCGCCGGAGCGGCGGGCGGGGGCCGGTCCACGAGGGGACCGCACGTTTGACCCTGCCGCAGCCCGAACGTATCCTGAGATGTCGCTGTGGCCTGCGCGACCTCGGACGGAGCAGGTCGCGCGTGTCGAGGGTTCGTCAGTTGTCGGGTCAGGTCTGGGTCCAAGCACCACGTGTGGGTTTGAGCAGCAGGTTGTCACGCAGCAGGTCCTCCCCTCGACGGGCGGCCGCAGCACACCGGAACACCCACACCTTCCACTATCGGAGCCCTACTACATGACGTCCTCCCTCGAGGCACCCCCGCAGGTCGCAGTCGACGACTTCGACTCGGCCGAGGCTTTCCTGGCCGCGATCGACGCGACCATCAAGTACTTCAACGACGGCGACATCGTCACCGGCACCGTCGTCAAGGTCGACCGTGACGAGGTCCTGCTGGACATCGGCTACAAGACCGAAGGGGTCATCCCCTCCAAAGAGCTGTCCATCAAGCACGACGTCGACCCGTTCGAGGTCGTCAGCGTCGGCGACGTGATCGAGGCCCTCGTCCAGCAGAAGGAGGACAAGGAGGGCCGCCTGATCCTGTCCAAGAAGCGGGCTCAGTACGAGCGCGCCTGGGGCACGATCGAGAAGATCAAGGAAGAGGACGGCGTCGTCACCGGCCACGTCATCGAGGTCGTCAAGGGTGGCCTCATCATCGACATCGGCCTGCGCGGCTTCCTGCCCGCCTCGCTGGTGGAGATGCGCCGTGTCCGCGACCTGCAGCCCTACGTGGGCATGGAGCTCGAGGCCAAGATCATCGAGCTGGACAAGAACCGCAACAACGTGGTCCTGTCCCGCCGTGCGTGGCTCGAGCAGACGCAGTCCGAGGTCCGCCAGAACTTCCTCACGCAGCTGCAGAAGGGCCAGATCCGCAAGGGTGTCGTGTCCTCCATCGTCAACTTCGGTGCCTTCGTGGACCTGGGTGGCGTCGACGGCCTGGTGCACGTCTCCGAGCTGTCCTGGAAGCACATCGACCACCCCTCCGAGGTCGTCGAGGTCGGCCAGGAGGTCACCGTCGAGGTGCTCGACGTGGACATGGACCGCGAGCGTGTCTCCCTGTCGCTGAAGGCGACGCAGGAGGACCCGTGGCAGGCCTTCGCCCGGACCCACCAGATCGGCCAGATCGTGCCCGGCAAGGTCACCAAGCTGGTCCCGTTCGGTGCGTTCGTGCGGGTCGAGGAGGGCATCGAGGGTCTGGTGCACGTCTCCGAGCTGGCCGAGCGCCACGTCGAGATCCCCGAGCAGGTCGTCACGGTCAACGACGACGTCCTGGTCAAGATCATCGACATCGACCTCGAGCGTCGCCGCATCTCGCTGTCGCTGAAGCAGGCCAACGAGGGTGTCGACATCAACTCCGAGGAGTTCGACCCCACGCTGTACGGCATGGCGGCGTCCTACGACGACCAGGGCAACTACCTGTACCCGGAGGGCTTCGACTCCGAGACGGGCGAGTGGCTCGAGGGCTACGACGAGCAGCGCGCGGCCTGGGAGCAGCAGTACGCCGAGGCCCACGCCCGCTGGGAGGCGCACAAGAAGCAGGTCGAGGACGCCGAGAACGCCGAGGTCACCGCGGCGGCTCCCGCGAGCTACTCCTCGGGCGGCAGCACCGGCGGTGGCGCTCCTGCCGCCGACGTGGCCCCGGCCAGCAGCTCCGCCGCGCCGGAGGGCTCGCTGGCCTCCGACGAGGCCCTGCAGGCCCTGCGCGAGAAGCTGACGGGCGGCGCCTCCTGAGGCACCACCCCCGGCTGAGCCGGACCCCGGTCCGGCACCAGCGCTGAGCTCGACCACGAGGCCCTCCCACCGTCCGGTGGGAGGGCCTCGTGCCGTTCCGGGCCCGGCGACGCCGACCTGCCTAGGCTGACGCCATGCTGCGGGTGGGTCTGACGGGCGGGATCGCCTCCGGGAAGAGCACGGCCGCCGACGAGCTGGCGGCCCTGGGGGCCGTGCTGGTCGACGCCGACGTGCTGGCGCGGGAGGTGGTCGAGCCCGGGACGCCGGGGCTCGCGGAGGTGGTCGAGCGCTTCGGGCGGGACGTCCTCGACGGCGACCGGTTGGACCGCGCGGCGTTGGGCCGGGTCGTCTTCGCCGACGCCGGCGCCCGTCGTGACCTCGAGCGGGTCGTCCACCCCCGGGTGCGGGCCCGCGCCGCCGAGATCGAGGCCGCCGCCCCGCCCGACGCCGTCGTGGTGCACGTGATCCCGCTGCTCGTCGAGACCGGCCAGGCCGGGGACTTCGACCTCTGCGTCGTCGTCGACCTCGAGCCCGCGACCCAGCTGCGCCGGCTCCGCGAGCGCAGCGGGCTGGACGAGGCGGAGGCCCGGTCCCGCGTCGAGGCACAGGCCGGCCGGGCCGAGCGGCTGGCCGTCGCCGACCGCGTGCTGGACAACGAGGGCGGCCCCGACGACCTCCGGCGGCAGGTCCGCGCGCTGTGGGCAGAACTCACCCCGGGCGACACCCCCGGCTGACATACTCCCTCGTGCGCCGGGCCGGGCGGGGTGTCCCGGTCCCGCACCGTGCACAGGCGTCGGGCCCGACCCGACCCGTCGAGAGGGAACGAACCACTGTGGAATGCCCACGCTGCCGCGCCGTGCTCCCGGACGTCGCCCACTTCTGCCAGGTCTGCGGGCTCGACCAGCGGTCGGGGGACACCGACCGCCGCCAGTCCTTCGCCGCCAAGCCCGACGAGCCCGTCGCGTCCTTCGCGCTGATCTCCTCGATCATGCCCCGCGGTGCCGGCCAACGCCCCCAGACCTACCGGCTGGCGCTGACCGTCTCGCTGGTCGTCGCCCTGGTCGCCGCGATCTTCGGCGCGATGCCGATCGCCGTCCTGGTCGCCGCCTTCGCCATCCCGGTCGTCTACGTCGTGTACCTCTACGACGTGAACCTGTGGGAGGACGAGCCGCTCCCCGTGACGGCGCTCGCCTTCCTGCTCACCGGCGGGCTGGCCCTGGTGTTCACCGTGCTCTGGACGTTCCTGCGCGGTCCGGTGCCCTTCGCGCCCACCGGCCTCGACGGCACCCTGAGCGCGGCCCCGCGGCTCGGCACCTTCCTGCTCGTCGCGGTCCTCGTCCCCGTGGTCGGGGAGCTGATCCGCCAGGTCGGGCCCGTCGTGCTGGCCAGCCGCCCCTCGTTCGACGACCTGATGGACGGCCTGACGTTCGGCGTGGTCAGCGGCGTGGCGTACGCCTGCTTCGACACCCTGGTGCGGCACTGGGACCTGCTGACCGGCGGGCTCCAGGACCAGAACGCCGGGCTGTGGGCCTCGCTGGTCTTCCTCGAGGGCTTCGTGAAGCCCCTGGTCATGGGCACCGCGACCGGCCTCGCCTGCGCCGAGTTCTCGGGCCTGGGCCGCGGCTACGACGGCTTCACGCCGCGCTACGTGCGGGCGGTGCTGCTGGCCGTGCTGGCGAACGTCGCCTACCAGGCGGGGACCTACCTCTTCTCCTTCGTCGGCAGCCCCACCCTGGCCGTCCTGCTCAGCGTCCTCTGGGGCCTGCTCATCCTCGGCGTCCTGATCCTGCGCCTGCGCGTCGTGCTGCACACCGGCCTGATGGAGGCCGCCCTGGAGCGGTCAGCCCGTGAGCGCGGGGCCGGCGAGGACGGGGACCTCCAGTTCTGCGGCCGCTGCGAGATGCCGCTGCTGGACCACGCCGCCTTCTGCAACGCCTGCGGGACCGCCGTCCGCGTCCAGGCCAAGCCCGAGCGCGCGGGGGTCCCGGCCCTGGCCGGGGCCGGACCAATGTCGCCCGCAGGGGCCACGTCGGCCGCCCCGGCCGGGGGCCCGCCGGAGGAGCCACCGCCCTCGGAGGACGTCACCGAGGTCCGCCGTCCGGTCGCCGGTGAGGAGGACCGGGCATGAGCCAGCAGCCGGGGTCGTGGGACCAGGGCCAGGGCGGCCTGCCGCCGCAGGGGCCGCCGCCGGGCCAGCCCGGGTACGGCGGGCAGCCCGCCTACGGGCCGCCCGCCGGCTACGGGCAGCAGCCCCCGCCGGGGTACGGGGGCCAGGGCTACGGGGGCCAGGGGTACGGGGCCCAGGGGTACGGGGCCCCCGGGTACGGGCAGCAGCCGCCCGGCTACGGCGGCGGGGGCCGCGGCCCGGCCGGGCCGTCCCCGCGCGGCAAGAGCACCGGGCTCATCCTCGGCCTGGTCGGCGGGGCGCTCGCGCTGCTGGTGCTGATCGGCGGCATCGCCCTCGTCTTCGGCGGGGACGACGGCGACCAGCCGACGACGACCATCAGCCCGGGGCTGCCCACGGCCCCGCCGGACGACCCCTCGGCCGACCCGTCGGCGGAGCCGTCCGAGCCGCCGAGCACCGAGCCCTCCGACGAGCCCAGCGCGTCGAGCAGCCCCGAGCCGGACCCGACGCCCTCCTCGGGCGGCGGCCAGCCGGCCGGTGATGCGGTCGACCTCGGCAACGACATCGCGCTGGTGCCCGCGCAGGGCTGGGAGGTCACCAAGAAGGCGAAGGGTCTGGCCCAGCTGTCCAACGGCGACGAGCTCTTCCTCGGCCAGGCGCTCGAGCTGGAGACGGGCACCAACCCGGGCCAGCTCTGCACCGCGTGGCACAAGCAGGTCGCCGAGGGCGGGGCGGACGCCAAGCTCGCCGACCCGAAGAAGGTCGACCTGGGCTCGTCGGGGCTGAGCGGGGCCAGCTGCCTCGCCCAGGTCACCGTGTCGGGCGGGCAGGGGTCCAGCGATGTCCTCGTCTACACGGTCGTGTCGGTGCGGGAGAGCGACGGCGTGACCGTGCTGGGGACCGTCTACTTCACCGCCGGCTCCGACACCGAGCAGGTGGACGAGGACTTCTCCTCGATGGTGACCTCGATGCTGAAGACGCAGGTCGCGGGCTAGCCCCCGACCCGACGAGGGCGCTTCCGGCGGGTGGGGGAGCGCCCTCGCCGCTGTTCGCGAGGGGCTGACGCGCGGGCCGGAAAACTGTCGGAGGCCGCGCGTAGGCTTCCCGCATGCGTCCCCTCGAAGACCTCCAGCGCGTCGTGGCACCCCTGCACGTGGTGAGCGACTTCGAGCCGTCGGGCGACCAGCCGACGGCCATCGCCGAGCTGGAGCGGCGGATCAACGCCGGCGAGCAGGACGTCGTCCTGCTCGGCGCCACCGGCACCGGCAAGACGGCCACCGTCGCCTGGCTGGCCGAGCGGGTGCAGCGCCCCATCCTGGTCATGCAGCCCAACAAGACCCTGGCCGCCCAGTTCGCGAACGAGCTCCGGCACTTCTTCCCGAAGAACGCCGTCGAGTACTTCGTCTCGTACTACGACTACTACCAGCCTGAGGCCTACGTGCCGCAGACGGACACCTACATCGAGAAGGACTCCTCGCTCAACGAGGAGGTCGAGCGGCTCCGGCACTCGGCGACCAACTCGCTGCTGACCCGCCGCGACGTCGTCGTGGTGGCCACGGTGTCGGCCATCTACGGCCTGGGCACCCCGCAGGAGTACGTCGACCGGATGGTCGCGCTCAAGGTGGGCCAGGAGATCGAGCGCGACGCCCTGCTCCGGCAGCTCGTCGGCATCCAGTACGCCCGCAACGACCTCGCGGGCACCCGGGGCACGTTCCGGGTGCGGGGCGACACCCTCGAGGTGTTCCCCATGTACGAGGAGCTGGCCGTCCGGATCGAGTTCTTCGGCGACGAGATCGAGAAGCTCAGCACGCTGCACCCGCTCACCGGGGAGGTGGTGACCGAGGACGAGCACATCTACCTGTTCCCGGCCAGCCACTACGTCGCCGGGCCCGAGCGGATGGAGAAGGCCATCGCCCGGATCGAGACCGAGCTGGGGGAGCGGCTGGCCGAGCTCGAGAGCCAGAACAAGCTGCTCGAGGCCCAGCGGCTGCGGATGCGCACCAGCTACGACATCGAGATGATGCGCCAGATCGGGACCTGCTCGGGCATCGAGAACTACTCGAGCCACATCGACGGCCGCGGCCGCGGCACCGCGCCCTACTGCCTGCTCGACTACTTCCCCGAGGACTTCCTGCTCGTCGTCGACGAGTCGCACGTGACCATCCCGCAGATCGGCGGGATGTACGAGGGCGACATGTCGCGCAAGCGGACGCTGGTCGACCACGGGTTCCGGCTGCCCAGTGCCATGGACAACCGGCCGCTGCGGTTCGAGGAGTTCGTCGAGCGGATCGGCCAGACGGTGTACCTCTCGGCCACGCCCGGCAACTACGAGCTGGCGCGCGGCGACGGCTTCGTCGAGCAGATCATCCGCCCGACGGGCCTGATCGACCCCGAGGTCATCGTCAAGCCCACCCAGGGCCAGATCGACGACCTGATGGGGGAGATCCGGCTCCGCGTCGAGCGCAAGGAGCGGGTCCTGGTCACCACCCTGACCAAGAAGATGTCGGAGGACCTCACCGACTACCTGCTGGAGAACGGCATCCGGACCCGGTACCTGCACTCCGAGGTCGACACGCTGCAGCGGGTCGCCCTGCTCCGCGAGCTGCGGATGGGCGAGTACGACGTGCTGGTCGGCATCAACCTGCTTCGCGAGGGCCTCGACCTGCCCGAGGTGTCGCTGGTGGCCATCCTCGACGCCGACAAGGAGGGCTTCCTGCGCAGCGCGAAGAGCCTCATCCAGACGATCGGCCGCGCGGCCCGCAACGTGTCGGGCCAGGTGCACATGTACGCCGACTCGATCACCGACTCGATGGCCCAGGCCATCGACGAGACCAACCGGCGGCGCGACATCCAGGTGGCCTACAACCTCGAGCACGGCATCGACCCCAAGCCGCTGCAGAAGAAGATCGCCGACATCACCGACATGCTCGCCCGCGAGGACGCCGATACCGAGCAGCTGCTGAGCGGCCGCCCGCAGGGCAAGGGCAAGTCCCCGGTGCCGGCGCTCGGGCTCAAGGCCGGGGCCGACCACGGCCGTCGGCTGGGCGGGATGCCGGCGGGCGAGCTGGCCGACCTCGTCCAGGAGCTCACCACCCAGATGCACGGGGCGGCCGCCGACCTGCAGTTCGAGGTGGCGGCCCGGCTGCGCGACGAGATCTCCGACCTCAAGAAGGAGCTGCGGCAGATGGTGGAGGCCAGCCGCTAGCAGCCAGGGCCGGTCCGGACGGGGTCGAGATCCGCGGCCCGGGCTGCCATACTGACCGGCGGAGGGGAGTATTCCCTCGCGTCGGCATCGTCATCACGGACGTGCGTGGGCGGGCGACGCCCGGACCGCGCCTCCCGGTGCCCCGGTCAACTCGGTTGGCGGAAGAGACCTCCGAGACCTCGACGTCTCCTGACCTGTCTCGGAAGGTACCCCTGTGCACGTTCACCCCTACGCCTGGGCCATCACCGTCGTGGTGATGGTCGCGATCCTCACGATCGACGTCTTCATCATCGGCCGCCGGCCGCACGAGCCCTCCACGAAGGAGGCCTCGATCGCCATCGGCTTCTTCGTCGGGCTGGCCGTCCTGTTCGGCCTGGGGGTCTGGTTCGTCTCGGGCGGCCAGTACGCCGGGGAGTTCTTCGCCGGCTGGATCACCGAGTACAGCCTCTCGGTCGACAACCTCTTCATCTTCCTCATCATCATGAGCAAGCTGAAGGTGCCCCGCGAGCTGCAGCAGTTCGCGCTGCTCGTCGGCATCATCCTGGCGCTGATCTTCCGCGGCATCTTCATCGCCGTCGGCGCCGCCGCCATCGAGCGGTTCGCCTGGGTGTTCTTCATCTTCGGCGCGTTCCTCGTCTACACCGCGGTCAAGCTGTTCCTCGACTACCGCAAGCACGACGACGAGGAGGACGCCCCGGACAACCCGCTGATGCGGCTCGTCCGCCGCCGCTTCAACGCGACCGAGGACTTCCGCGGCACCAAGCTGACGGTCAAGGAGCAGGGCAAGCGCTTCATCACGCCGATGTTCTTCGTCATCGTCGCCCTGGGCAGCACCGACCTGCTGTTCGCCCTGGACTCGATCCCGGCGATCTACGGGCTCACCCAGGAGCCGTACCTGGTCTTCGCGGCCAACGTCTTCGCGCTGATGGGCCTGCGGCAGCTGTACTTCCTCATCGGCGGCCTGCTGAAGAAGCTCGTCTACCTCTCCCTCGGCCTCTCGGTCATCCTCGCCTTCATCGGCGTCAAGCTCGTGCTGCACGCCCTGCACGAGTACCACTGGGCCGACTGGGCGCCCTGGGGCGGGGAGATCCCGATCTGGTTCTCGCTGCTGGTCATCGTCGGCACCCTGGCCATCACGACCGTGGCCAGCCTGCTGAAGTCGCGGCGCGACCCGGCCGAGCCGACCGAGCCGCTGACCGAGCAGGACGCCGCCGAGCGTCCCGCCGGCATCGCCGACCGCGGCACCCCGCCGGCCGCCTCCTAGCCCGACAGCCGACGGCACCTGCGGGTGCCGCCGGCCACGGCCACCCGCACCACCGCCGGACGCGCAGCGGCCGGGCCCGCCCCGAGGGGTGGACCCGGCCGCTGGTGCGTCCGTCCGCCGTCAGGCGGCGAGCCGCTCCGCCTGCTCGGCGGCGGGCTCGATGGCCTGCCGGACCAGGGCGGCGACGTCGGTCATCGGCCGGACGTCGATCGCCTCCAGCACGTCCGCGGGGACGTCGTCCAGGTCGGGCTCGTTGCGCTGCGGCACGAAGACCGTCGTCAGCCCGGCCCGCTGGGCGGCGAGCAGCTTCTGCTTGAGGCCGCCGATCGGCAGCACCCGGCCGTTCAGGGTGACCTCGCCAGTCATCCCGACCTCCCCGCGGACGGGGCGGCCCAGCGCCATAGACGTCAGCGCCGTCACCATGGTGACGCCCGCCGAGGGGCCGTCCTTCGGCACGGCGCCGGCCGGCACGTGGACGTGGATCGGGCCGTAGAGCACCGACGTGTCGGTGATCCCCAGCTCGTGGGCGTGGGCCCGGACGTAGGAGAGGGCGATCTGCGCCGACTCCTTCATGACGTCACCCAGCTGCCCGGTGAGGGTCAGCCCGCCGCCCCCGGAGCCGGTGGACCCCTCGCCCGCCGGCACCGCGCTGGCCTCGATGAAGAGGACGTCGCCGCCCAGCCCGGTCACGGCCAGCCCGGTCGCGACGCCCGGCACCGCGGTGCGCTCGTGCGCGTCGGGGGTGAAGCGCGGCCGTCCGAGGTACTCGCGCAGCGTCGAGCGGTCGATGACCAGCGGCTCGGGGCTCTCGCTCCGGGCCAGCTTCGTGGCCGCCTTGCGCATCGCCTTGGCCAGCAGCCGCTCGAGCTGGCGGACGCCCGGCTCGCGGGTGTAGTCCGCCGCGATCTCGCGCAGCGCCTCGTCGTCGACCCGGACCTCGTCCTCGGTCAGCGCGGCGAGGCCGAGCTGGCGGGGGAGCAGGTACTGCCGGGCGATGGCGATCTTGTCGTCCTCGGTGTAGCCGTCCAGCTGGACGAGCTCCATCCGGTCCAGCAGCGCCTGCGGGATCGTCTCGATGACGTTGGCGGTGGCCAGGAAGACCACGTCGGAGAGGTCGAGGTCGACCTCGAGGTAGTGGTCCCGGAAGGTGTGGTTCTGCGCGGGGTCGAGGACCTCGAGCAGGGCCGCCGCCGGGTCGCCGCGGTAGTCGGCGCCGACCTTGTCGATCTCGTCGAGCAGCACGACGGGGTTCATCGAGCCGGCCTCGGTGAGGGCCCGGACGATCCGCCCCGGCAGCGCGCCGACGTAGGTGCGGCGGTGCCCGCGGATCTCGGCCTCGTCGCGGACGCCGCCCAGGGCGACGCGGACGAACTTCCGGCCCAGCGCGCGGGCGACGGACTCACCCAGGGAGGTCTTGCCGACCCCGGGCGGGCCGACGAGCGCCATCACGGCACCGGAGCCGCGGCCGCCGACGACCTCGAGGTGCCGCTCGGCGCGGCGGGAGCGGACGGCCAGGTACTCCACGATCCGGTCCTTGACGTCCTCCAGGCCGTGGTGGTCGGCGTCCAGCACCTCGCGGGCGCCGACGACGTCGGTGGTGTCGGTGGTCCGCTGCCCCCAGGGCAGGTCGAGGACGGTGTCGAGCCAGGTCCGCAGGTAGCCCGACTCCGGGCTCTGGTCGCTGGCCCGCTCGAGCTTGGAGACCTCGCGCAGCGCGGCCTTGCGGACGTCGTCGGGCAGGTCGGCCTCCTCGACGCGCGTCCGGTAGTCCTGGGCGCCGTCGGGCTCGTCCTCGCCGAGCTCCTTGCGGATGGCGGCGAGCTGCTGGCGGAGCAGGAACTCCCGCTGGCTCTTCTCCATGCCCTCGCGGACGTCGTCGGCGATCTTGTCGTTGACCTCGGTCTCGGCCAGGTGGTCCTTGGCCCAGGTGACGAGGACGCGCAGCCGCTCGGCCACGTCCGGGGTCTCGAGGAGCTGGCGCTTCTGAGCGTCGGTGAGCCAGGAGGCGTAGCCGGCCAGGTCGGCGAGCGCGGAGGGGTCGGTCACCTTGTTGACGGTGTCGATGACCTGCCAGGCGTCGCGGCGCTGCAGCGTGGCGACGACCAGCGCCTTGTACTCGGCGGCCAGCTTCGTCACCTCCTCGCTGTCGTGCCCCTCGGTGCCGAGCTCCTCGGCCTCCACCCAGAGGGCGGTGCCGGGGCCGGACACGCCGGAGCCGATGCGGACGCGCTGCTCGGCGCGGATGACGGCGGCGGCCTCGCCGCTGGCGAGCCGGCCGATCTGCACGATGGAGGCCTCGACGCCGTAGGAGGCGTAGCGGTCCTCGAGGCGGGGGGCGACGAGCAGGTGCCCGTCGCTGTGGGAGTTGGCGGCGTCGACGGCCGCGCGGGCGGCGTCGTCCAGCTCGATCGGCACGACCATGCCGGGAAGCACGACGAGGTCGGTCAGGAACAGGACGGGGAGCCGGGTGGTCGACATGAGGGTTACCTCCAGGAACGGGTCGCCCGGTGGTTGAGCGACATCGACTCAAGGCTGTCGCCGAGAAGATTCTTCCGGCGTCCGCCGTGGGCGAACGGAGGCCGCTCCCGCGCGGAGCGGCCCCGTCCGCTCGCTCAGCCCAGCCGGGTGCCGCCGATGCCGCCGTCGACGGCGAGCGTCGTCCCCTGGACCATCCGCCCGCCGTCGCCGGCCAGGAAGACGACGGCCGCGGCGACGTCCTCGGGCCGGACCACCACGCCGGCCGGGGTGGTGGCCGCCATCGCGTCCAGCACCGGCCGCGCGGCGGCGTTCCCCGGCGTCAGGGTCACCCCGGGCGCGACCCCGTTCACCCGCACACCGCGCGGGCCGTACTCCGCGGCCCAGGCCCGGGTCAGCTGCTCGTCCGCCGCCTTGGTGGCGGTGTAGAGGGCGCCGAAGGGGCTGCCGACCCGGGCCATCCAGGACCCGACGGTGACGATGCCGCCCGCGCCCCGGGCGGCCATCGCCGGTGCGAGGGCGCCGACCAGGACGTGCGGGGCCCGGACGTTCACCGCCAGCATGGCGTCGAGGTCGGCGTCGGGGAGGTCCTCGGTGGCGCCTACGGGGTAGAGGCCCGCGTTGTTCACCAGCAGGTCGACGTGCCCGCCGAGCGCCGCGGCGGCCTCGACGGCGAAGCGGCGCAGCCCCGCGTAGGACCCGGCGAGGTCGACGGCCACGACGTGCGCCTCGCCGCCCGCCGCGCGGAGCTCGGCGACCAGGGCGGCGCCGCGGTCCGCGTCCCGGCCGCTGACGACGACGGCCGCCCCGGCGGCTGACAGCGCGCGGGCGACGGCGGCGCCGATGCCGCTGGTGGAGCCGGTGACGAGGGCGTGCCGCCCGGTGAGGGGGCGGGAGGTGGTGGGTTCGGGGGCGGGCCGCCGTGCGGTCGTGGAGGTCATGGGCCCAGGTCTACGGCGCGCGGGACGCCCGGCCCAGACCCCGTCGGACCTGGGCACGCCAGGACCAGGCACGGAGGACGGGGGCCTCCTAGGCTGGCCCCGTGAGCCGCGACCGCGCCGCCCTGGGCGCCTTCCTCCGCTCCCGCCGGGACGCGCTGACGCCGGCCCGGGCGGGCATCGCGGCGTTCCCCGGGCCGCGGCGGGTCCCCGGGCTGCGCAAGGAGGAGCTGGCGGTCCTGGCCGGGGTCAGCGCCGACTACTACAGCCGGCTGGAGCAGGGCCGGCAGGCCCACGTCTCGCGGGCGGTCCTGGACGCGCTGGCCCGGGCGCTGCGGCTCGACGCCGTCGAGCAGGCGCACCTGCGGGAGCTGGCGGACCCCGACGCGGGGCGTCGGCCGGCGCCGGCGGGACGGCAGCGCGCCGACCCCGGGCTGCTGCGGCTGATGGCGTCGCTCGACCACCGGCCCGTCCTGCTGCTGGGCCGCCGCGCCGAGGTGCTGGCGGCGAACGGGCTCTTCGCCGCGGTGGTCGCCGAGCTGCCCGCGGGATCGAGCTTCGCGCGCTTCCTGCTGCTCGACCCGCTGGCGCGGGAGCGGGTGACGAACTGGGCCGACTTCGCCGCCGCCACCGTCGCGACGCTGCGCCGCGAGGCCGGCCGGGAACCGGACGACCGGCGGCTGGCGGCGCTGGTCGCCGAGCTCCGCGCCGACCCCGACGTCGACCGCTGGTGGTCCGACCACGCCGTCCGCGACCTCGCCCCAGCGGCCAAGGAGATCGACCACCCGGTGGCCGGGCCGCTCTCCTTCGACGTCGAGGTCGTGCGCGCGCCGCACGACCCGGACCAGCACCTGGTGGTCTACACCGCCCGGCCGGGCTCGGCCACCGCCCGGATGCTCCCGCTGCTGGCCAGCTGGACCCCGGCGCTGCCCGGCGCCGGCGCGTGACAGACGTCATCCCCGACCCGGGAGCCGCTCACCGGAGCCGGTGAGGCCGCGCACTACCCGGGCGCCCGCACCCGGGGGACGGTGGGGACATGACCGCTCCCGCCCCCTCCTCCGTCCTCCGGTCCGGCCCGCCGGACCCCGAGCGCCCCGCCGTCGAGGTCCGCGGGCTCCGCCGCCGCTACCGGGGCGCGGGCCGTCGCTCCCGGGGGGCGGACGCCGGCTACGAGGCGGTCCGCGGTGTCGACCTCGAGGTGCACCGGGGGGAGCTCCTCGCCCTGCTGGGCACCAACGGCGCCGGCAAGACCTCGACGCTCGAGGTCGTCGAGGGACTGGCCCCGGCCAGCGGCGGCAGCGTCCGGGTGCTCGGCCTCGACCCCTGGGCCGACCGGGCCCGGCTGCGGCCGCGGATCGGCATCATGCTGCAGGAGGGCGGCTTCCCGGGCGCGCTGACCGTGGCGGAGATGGCCACGCTGTGGCACCGGACGCTGGACCGGCCCCGCAGCGTCGCGGAGGCGCTCGGGATGGTGGTGCTGGACCACCGCGCCGGGTCGCCCATCGAGAGCCTGTCCGGCGGCGAGCGCCGGCGGCTGGACCTGGCCCTGGCGCTGATGGGGCGGCCCGAGGTGCTGTTCCTCGACGAGCCGACCACCGGCCTGGACCCGCAGAGCCGCCGGGCCACCTGGGACCTGGTCCGCAGCCTGCTCGACGCCGAGACGACGGTGCTGCTCACCACCCACTACCTCGAGGAGGCCGAGGAGCTGGCCGACCGGATCGCCATCCTGCACGAGGGCGCGGTGGCCACGTCCGGGACGCTGCACGACATCGTCTCCCGGCAGCCGACCCGCATCTCGTTCGCGGTGCAGGACCCGGCCGACCTGGACGGCCTGCGGGCCGTCCTCGGCGCCGCCGTCACCTGCGATCAGCAGGGCGGCCGCCCGCGCGCTCGGCTGGAGACCTTCGACCCGCCCGCCGTCCTCACCGCCCTGCTCGGCTGGGCCGACGGCCGCGACCTCCCCGACCTCACCGTCCTGCCGGGAACCCTCGAGCAGGCCTTCCTCGACGTCGCCCGCACCCCGGCGTCGGCCCCGACCCCGGCAGGAGCCCGCTGATGACCACCACCACGCCCGTCCCGACCCCCGCTCTCCCGTCCCCGACGGCGACGCCGGCGCCCGCCGTCCTGCGGTCCGAGGCCCGGCGCGCCCTGGCCCTGGCCCGGGCCGAGGTGACGCTGCTGCTCCGCAACCGGACCGCGCTGTTCACGGCGCTGACGATGCCGCTGCTCTTCGTCGGCCTGTACGCGACGCTGCCCGGCGGGCTGGGCGGCCCGGCGGCCGTCACCGGCCTGGTGACCGGCTCGGCCCTGCTCTTCGTCGTCCACTACACCCTCGTCACCTCGGTGGTCGCCCGTCGCGAGCAGCACACGCTCAAGCGGCTCTACACCTCACCGGCGCGGCCGGCGACGGTGCTGGTCGGGATGACGCTGCCCCTGGTGGTGCTGCTCGTCCTCCAGGTCCTGCTGGGGCTGGCCGCCACCGCCGTCCTCACCGGCCTGGGCGGGCTGCCGCGGCCCGGCCTGCTCGTCCCGGCGGTGCTGCTGGGGGCGGCGGTGTGGGCCGTGCTCGCGCTGG
Organism: Microlunatus capsulatus; assembly: GCF_017876495.1. Classification (NCBI taxonomy): domain Bacteria; kingdom Bacillati; phylum Actinomycetota; class Actinomycetes; order Propionibacteriales; family Propionibacteriaceae; genus Microlunatus; species Microlunatus capsulatus. Next base: position 3,633,387 of record NZ_JAGIOB010000001.1, read on the forward strand.
TCTGCTCCGTGGTCACCCGCTCGGTGGAGTCCGCGCAGCTGTCGACGCTGCCGCTGATCCTCGTCGCCCTGCTGTTCTCCGGGCTGTCGCTGCCGCTCGGGCTGCTGCCCGAGGCCCTCCGGGTGCTGGCCCAGCTGACCCCGATGTTCCCGGTCGTCGACCTCGTCGCCCTGGCCTTCGGGCCCGCTCGGGTGACGACGGAGGTGGTCGTCGGCGGCGCGCTGGTCCGGGCGGTGCTCGTCGACGTCGCCGTGCTCGTCGGCTGGCTCGTGGGCGGCCTCGCCCTGGTCCGGCGGTCGTTCCGGTGGGAGCCGCGGCGGTGAGCCGGGCGGCTCGGCGGCCCCGGCCAGGGGACCCGGGCTGGCAGGATCGGGGTGTGAGCAGCAGCGCCGCCAGCCTGGGCACCGACACCCGCCGGCTCGAGCTCTACATCCAGAGCTCGCTCTACGTCCTGCTGCTGGCCGAGCCCCTGGTGCTGACGCCGTCCTTCGTCGACCGCCCGGCCCTGGCCGTCCTCTCCCTGGTGCACACCGGCGCGAACGTCGTCGTCTGCCGCTGGTCGACGAACGGGCGCCGGCCGCCCGTGCTGCGCCCGGGCCGGCGGGCCACGGCCGGGCTGGTCGCCTGGGCGGCGCTCTCGCTCGGACTGGCCGCGGCCACCGCCGGCACGCGGATGGGGGACCTGCCCTTCCCGCTGGCGCTGGTCGTCCTGGGCGCGAGCCTGGGCAGCATCGCCTGCGCGCTGGGCCACCGGGTGCTGCTGGCCGCCGTGCTGGTGGCCGCCGTGGGGGCGACCCTGGCCCTGGTGCGGCTGGACCGCCAGCCCCCGGCGGGCGTGCTGCCCCTCGTCGTGGTGTCGGTGCTCCTGCTGCTGGGCATCGTCTACACGTTCTGGTCCTCCGGCTGGATGGTCCGGGTGGTCCGCGAGCTGGTCGAGGCGCGGCACCGCGCCGCCCAGCTCGCGGTCGCGGAGGAGCGGCTGCGGATCTCCCGGGACCTGCACGACCTGTTCGGGCGGACGCTCGCCGCGGTCGCGCTGAAGAGCGAGCTGGCCGCCGAGCTGCTGCGCCGCGACCGGCCCGAGCAGGCGGCGGCGGAGATCGGCGCCGTCCGTGCCCTCGCCGAGCAGACGGGCGGGGAGATCCGCCAGGTGGTGCGCGGCTTCCGCCGGGTCGACCTCGCCGAGGAGCTGTCCGGCGCCCGGGCCCTGCTGGACTCGGCCGGCATCCGCTGCGTCGTGCACGCCGAGGGGGCGGACCGGCTGGCGCCCGACGCTGCCGCGGCCCTGGCCTGGACGCTGCGGGAGGCCGTCACCAACGTCATCCGGCACAGCCGCGCCGGCGAGTGCTTCATCACCCTCGAGGCCGCGGACCCGGTCCGCCTCCTGGTGACCAACGACGGGGCCGGGGACGGGACGACCGCTCCGGACGGCCGCGGGACGGGCCTGCTGGGGATGGCCGAGCGGCTCGCCGGCGTCGAGGGCACGCTGCTGCGCCACCACGCCGCCGGCCGGTTCACGGTGGAGGCCCGCGTGCCGGCCGCCCGGGCCCACCGGGCGGAGGTGCCGGCGTGACGACGCGGGTGCTGCTCGCCGACGACGAGACCCTGCTCCGCGACGCCCTCGCGTCGCTGCTGGGCCTGGAGCCCGCCCTCGCCGTCGTCGCGGTGGCCTCCTCCGGCCCCGAGGCGCTGGCCCTGGCCCGCCGGGAGCAGCCCGACGTGGCGCTGCTCGACCTGCAGATGCCCGGCCTGGACGGGATCGCCGTCGCCGAGCAGCTGCGCGACCTGGTGCCGGGCTGCGCCAGCGTCATCCTCACCTCCCACGGGCGGCCCGGCTACCTCAAGAGCGCGCTCGCCGCAGGGGTCCGGGGCTTCCTGCCGAAGACGGTGGCGGCCCCGGTGCTGGTCCAGGTGATCGCCACGGTGGCCGCGGGCGGCCGCTACGTCGACCCGCAGCTGGCCGCCGAGGCGATCGGGGCCGGCGACTCGCCGCTCACCCCGCGCGAGGCCGACGTGCTGGGGCTGGCGGCGGAGGGCAGCCCGGTCGAGGAGATCGCGCAGCGGGCGTCGCTGTCCCCGGGCACCGTCCGCAACTACCTGTCCTCGGCGGTCAGCAAGCTGGGCGCGGCCAACCGGCACGAGGCGGTCCACCGGGCGCGCGACCGCGGCTGGATCTAGCCGCGTCGCGCCGCCCGGCGACGGTGGTGCGACGTCCCCCCGGAGCCCGGCCCGTGAGCGTCACTCTGGTCGGGCGGCGCCGCGTACCCAGGATGACCCGGGTGTCACACCGGGCGCTGGTAGCTCTACTACCCGTTGACATGTCTGACTCTCCGCGGGTACACATCCCACCTCCCGCCCTACACTGACCCTGTGACTCCGATCACAGCGGTCGCGGCGACGGGTGCCGAGCACGCGGGACTCCGGCTGGCCCTGGCCCTCGCCGACACCCCCACTCTGAGCGCGGCGACCGCCACGACCCTGCCGGTGGTCGCCGCCGTCACCGGGGCCGCGGTCGTGGTCTTCGCCGTCGCCGGCACCCGCGCCGCCGGCGCCCGCTGCTGGCCCGACGCCCCGGACTGGAGCGCCGCCTTCGAGGCCGGGCTGAGCGCGGTGTGGGAGAGCGGGCCGCTGACCGCCTTCTGCCGCACCGCCGGCGTCGTGCCGCCGTTCCGGCTGGACGTCATGATGGCCGACCTCGGCTGGGACGCGCTGCCGCTGCGCGGGCCGACCGGTGAGCCGCTGCGGCACGCGGCCTACCTGGCCGTCGCCGCCCTGGGGGAGACGGTGAGCGGCTACTTCGTCGCCCGCACCGACCGCGCGGTGAGCGACGCCGAGCTCGACGCCCTCGCCGGGCTGCAGGCCGGGGTCGTGGCCTCCCACGGGCGCTTCCTGCACGGACCCGACCCGGCGCTGCGGCTGACCGGGCGGCAGCAGCAGATCCTCGACCTGATGCAGGGCGGTCTGACGGCCGGGGCCATCGCCTCCCGGCTCGGCATCAGCGAGAGCACCGTCGGCAAGCACCTGCGCGACCTCTACGCTCGGCTCGAGGCCCACGACCGGGTCTCGGCGATCCGCGAGGCCCGGGCCCGGGGCCTGCTGGACGGCCTGGGCGGCGAGGCCTGGCAGGACGTCCGGATGCCCTGAGCCGCCTGGTGGAGAACGGAGCCGGTCCGGTCAGACCCGGCCGACCGGGGCCGGTCGGCGGCCCACCGCCAGCGCGGCCGCCACCAGGGCCAGCAGCCCCACCGCGGGGGTGCCGACCTCGAGCGCCCGCAGCAGCCCGGCGCCGGTCGCGACCAGGCCGAGCCCGAGGGCCGCGAGCGCCTGGACCAGGTAGCCGACGGTGTACGCCGCGGACAGCACGCCCGCCCGGTGGTGGGCGGGGGCGCTCGCGGTGACCAGCCCGAGCCCCCCGGAGAACAGCAGGCTGTAGCCGGCCCCGCCGACCACCGAGGACGCGAGGAACCCGGCCATCGAGTGGGTGCTGGCGGCCAGCACCAGCAGGCCCAGCCCGGCCAGAGCGGCGGGCGGGCCCAGGACCAGGGCGCGCCGCGGGGCCAGGTCGCGAGCCAGCAGGGCCACGGCCCCGATGACCACGGCCGAGACGGAGATGACCGCCCCGCTGACCAGGGCGTCGGTGGAGCCGACGAGGTCGTGGGCGATCTGGGCGCCCAGGGCGAGGTAGACCGCGCCCAGGGCGTAGGCGCCGGCGATGGCCAGGGTGCCCGCGCTGAACAGCCGGCGGGCGCCGCGCGGCACGTGCGGTCGGCGCGGGCGCCAGCGCTCGGCGGCCGGCCCACCCGTCCGGGGCAGGAACGCCACCAGGACGGCGGTGCCGAGGGTGACGCCCCCCAGCACGACGAAGGTCAGGTGCCGCGGTGCCGGCGCGTGCTGGACGAGCGCCCCGCCCACCAGGGTGGCCAGCGCCAGCCCGGTGGCGGTGGCGGTGGTGGTCACCGAGCCGGCGCGGCCGGCACGACCCGACGGCTCCAGCTCGGCGACGGCCGCCGTGGCGGGGCTGAGCGAGAGGCCCACCCCGACGCCCATCAGGCCCCGGCCGACGAGGACCCAGCCGAGGCTGTCGGCCAGCGCGAAGGCCAGCGAGCCGAGGGCGAGGACGCCGAGGCCCAGCAGCATGACCACCCGGCGGCCGAGCACGTCCGACAGGTTGCCGAACAGCAGCAGGACGGGGATGAGCACCAGCGGGTAGACCGCGAAGATCAGCGTCGTGGTGGACGGCGCGAGGTCCCACGCCCGGGCGTAGAGGGGGTAGACGACCGTCGGCGCGCCGCTCGCCCACAGCGCGAGGCCGGCGACGGCGGCGGCGGTCCAGAAGCTGGCGGTGCGGCTCAGTGCGGGCATCGGCTCTCCTCGTGCGGGGCCCTGGGGATGCGGCGCCGCACCGGGGTGACGCTCACCGTAGCACCTGGGTAGGAAGTTCCAACTCAGGTCGGTACGCTGGAGACGTGGACGCGGAGGAGCAGGACCGGCGGGACGTGGCGGCGCGCTGCTCGATCGCGCGCACCCTCGAGGTGGTCGGGCAGAAGTGGACCCTGCTCGTCGTCCGCGAGGCGTTCCTGGGCGTCACCCGGTTCGCCGACTTCCGCTCCCGGCTCGGCGTGGCCCCGGACGTCCTCGCCGCCCGTCTCGCCGTGCTGGTCGAGCACGGCGTGCTCGAGCGCCGCCGCTACCGAGCTCCGGGCGAGCGGGAGCGCGACGAGTACGTGCTCAGCCCGGCGGGGGAGGAGCTGCTGCCGGTGCTGAGCGCGATGCTCGCCTGGGGCGACGCCCACCGGCCGACCGGCCGCCCGCCCGTCGGCCTCAGCGTCGAGCGGGCCACCGGTCAGCCGGTCCGGCTGGCCCACGTCCGGCCCGACGGCACGGTGCTGGGGACCGGCGCGGTCCAGCTGGTCCGCCGCGCGTCCTGAGCCCTACCAGCCGCGGGCGCGCCACTCCGCGAGGTGCGGCCGTTCGGCGCCGAGGGTCGTCCCGTCCCCGTGACCGGGGTGCACGACGGTGTCGTCGCCGAAGCGCGCGAACACCTTGGCCTCGAGGTCGTCCAGCAGGGACGCGAACTCGGGCGGTCCCGCGGTCTTCCCCGGTCCGCCCGGGAAGAGGCCGTCGCCGGTGAAGAGGTGGGTGGGGCCGTCCTCGCCCGTCCAGGCCAGGGCGACCGAGCCGGGCGTGTGGCCGACCAGCCCGATGACCTCGAGCCGGTGGGACCCGACGGCGACGACGTCGCCGTCCCAGACCCCGACCAGCCCCTCCACCCAGGCGCCGGTGGCGATGGCGTCGACGTCCGGGCGCCCGCAGACGAGCGCGGCGCCGGTGGCCCCGGCCACGGCGGCCAGCGCCTGCCAGTGGTCGCCGTGCCGGTGGGTCGTGACGACGGTGGCCAGGTCGGCGCCGGTCACGGCCAGCAGCCGCTCCGGCTCGGCGGCGGCGTCGACCAGCAGCGCCGCGTCCGGGGTGCGGAGCAGGTAGGCGTTGTTGTCCATCGGGCCGACGCTCACCTTCGTGAGCGTCAGCGTCGGGGCGAGCGGCAGCACCAGCGGCTCGCCACCGGGCTCGACGTGGTGCGGTCCGGGCATCGGGGTCCTCCGGTTCAGGGGGTGGGGTCGGTCGGTGATCTGGGCGGGGCGGGAGCCCCCCGGGTCAGAAGGCGGGCAGCCGGAGGCCGTCGACGCCCTCGAGGTCGGCGCCGTCGGTCCGCCCGGTCAGCCACCCCAGCAGGAGGGCGCTGCGGCCGCGGACGGTCCGGGTGGCGCCGGAGCTGCCGACGACGAGCGTGCTCGTGGGGGAGACGAGCTCCAGCCGCGGGAACTCGTCGCGCTCGCGCAGCCGGAAGCCGCACAGCTCCAGCAGCCAGTCGGCGGTGGCGTCGTCGAGGTCGGCCATCTCGCGGCCGAGGCCGAGGTCGACGTGGTGCACCGCGACCTCCAGCAGCCGCGCCAGCGGCAGCAGCCGGGCGGGGGCCCGCAGGCCGCCGCGGAGCTCGACCACCTCGTCCCAGCGGCCGGCCTCCTGCAGCGCCTCGAAGGCGTCCGCGAGCAGGCCGGCGGAGGTGTCGAGGTCGATCTGCAGCTCCAGCCCGGAGCGGCCGGCGCCGGCCTCGATCTCGTCGTCGCGCTGCCCGGGGGCGGGGTACATCTCCGCCCGCCGACCCGCGAGCGCGCCGTCGACCAGCCGGCGCAGCGCGTCGGCCTGCCGGGCCAGGTGGGTCGCGAGGTGCCCGCGGCTCCAGCCGGGCAGCCGGCTCGGCGCCTGCCAGTCCTCGTCGGCGACGGCGATGGTCGCGCCCAGCAGCCGGGAGGTGGCGTCGCGCAGCAGGTCGTGCAGCCGGTCCTGCTGGTCCCGCTGCGCGTCGGGGTCGGGAGCCGGGGCGTCGGGGGGCATGCGCTCACGCTAGCCGCCCGCGCCGGGCCCCCCGCGCGGCCGGGCGACGGCGCGCGGCCAGAACTGTCGGAGGGCCCACCTACGATGGTTGATCGTGATGGATCGACTTGTCGTGCGGGGCGCCCGCGAGCACAACCTGCGCAACATCTCCCTGGATCTGCCGCGTGACGCGCTCATCGTGTTCACGGGGCTGTCGGGCTCGGGGAAGTCCAGCCTGGCCTTCGACACGATCTTCGCGGAGGGCCAGCGGCGCTACGTCGAGTCGCTGTCGGCCTACGCCCGGCAGTTCCTCGGCCAGATGGACAAGCCGGACGTCGACTTCATCGAGGGCCTGTCCCCGGCGGTGTCGATCGACCAGAAGTCGACCTCGCGGAACCCGCGCTCCACGGTCGGCACGATCACCGAGGTCTACGACTACCTCCGCCTCCTGTTCGCCCGCGCCGGCCGGCCGCACTGCCCGATCTGCGGCGAGCCGATCAGCCGGCAGTCGCCGCAGCAGATCGTCGACCGGCTGATGGCGCTGCCCGAGGGCACCCGCTTCCAGGTGCTCGCCCCCGTCGTCCGCGGCCGCAAGGGCGAGTACGTCGAGGTGTTCCGCCAGCTCGCCACCGACGGCTTCGCCCGCGTGCGGGTGGACGGCGAGGTCGTGCAGCTCACCGAGCCGCCCGTCCTCGACAAGCAGAAGAAGCACTCGATCGACGTCATCGTCGACCGCCTGGTGGTCAAGCCCAGCTCCAAGCAGCGGCTGACCGACTCGGTCGAGACGGCGCTGGGCCTGGCCCAGGGCGTCGTGTCCATCGACTTCGTGGACCTCGACGCCAAGGACCCGGGCCGCGAGCGCCGCTACTCCGAGAAGATGGCGTGCCCGAACGACCACGACATCGCGATCGAGGAGCTCGAGCCGCGGCAGTTCTCCTTCAACGGCCCCTGGGGCGCCTGCCCCGAGTGCTCCGGCATCGGCACCCGGATGGAGGTCGACCCGGACCTCGTCGTCCCTGACGACGAGAAGACGCTGGCCGAGGGGGCCATCGCCCCCTGGGCGTCGGCGCACGTGGCCGACTACTTCATCCGGCTCATCGAGTCGCTGGCCGAGAGCACCGGCTTCCGCACCGACGTGCCGTGGCACCGGCTGCCCGCCGCCGCCCGCAAGGTGCTGCTGCACGGCGTGCCCGGCCAGGTGCACGTCCGCTACAAGAACCGCTACGGCCGCGAGCGCTCCTACAACGCCACCTACGAGGGCGTCATCTCCTACATCGAGCGCCGGCACGCCGAGGCCGAGACCGACACCTCGCGCGAGCGCTTCGCCGGCTACATGCGCGAGGTGCCCTGCACCGCGTGCAAGGGCGCCCGGCTCAAGCCCACGTCGCTGGCCGTCACCCTGGGCGGGCGCAACATCGCCGACATCTCCTCGATGTCCATCGACGAGGCGGCGGCGTTCCTGCTGTCCCTGGAGCTCAGCGACCGCGAGCGGCAGATCGCCGAGCGGGTGCTCAAGGAGATCAACGAGCGGCTCCGCTTCCTGCTCGACGTCGGCCTCGACTACCTCTCGCTCAGCCGCCCCACCGCCAGCCTCTCCGGCGGCGAGGCCCAGCGGATCCGGCTGGCCACCCAGATCGGCTCCGGCCTGGTGGGCGTCCTCTACGTCCTCGACGAGCCCAGCATCGGCCTGCACCAGCGCGACAACCGCCGGCTCATCGACACCCTCATCCGGCTGCGCGACATGGGCAACACCCTCATCGTCGTCGAGCACGACGAGGACACCATCAAGGTGGCCGACTGGGCCGTCGACATCGGCCCGGGCGCCGGCGAGCACGGCGGTCACGTCGTCCACTCCGGCTCGGTGCAGGAGCTGCTCGACCACCCGACCTCGCTCACCGGGCAGTACCTGTCCGGCCGGCGCGAGATCTCGCTGCCCGCGGCCCGCCGGCCGCGGACCAAGGGCCGCGAGATCACCGTCCACAACGCCGTCGAGCACAACCTGCGCAACGTCACGGTGTCGTTCCCGCTGGGTCAGCTGATCGCCGTCACCGGCGTCTCGGGCTCGGGCAAGTCGACGCTGGTCAACGACATCCTCTACGCCTCGCTGGCCAAGCGGATCTACAACGCCCGCGACGTCCCCGGCCGGCACCGCTCGATCACCGGCGCCGACGAGATCGACAAGATCATCCACGTCGACCAGTCGCCGATCGGCCGCACGCCGCGGTCCAACCCGGCGACCTACACCGGCGTCTTCGACCACGTCCGCCGGCTGTTCTCCGAGACGCCCGAGGCCAAGGTCCGCGGCTACCAGCAGGGCCGGTTCTCGTTCAACGTCAAGGGCGGCCGCTGCGAGAACTGCACCGGCGACGGCACGATCAAGATCGAGATGAACTTCCTGCCGGACGTCTACGTCCCGTGCGAGGTCTGCCACGGCGCGCGGTACAACCGGGAGACCCTCGAGGTGCACTACAAGGGCAAGTCGATCGCCGAGGTGCTCGACCTCAGCATCGAGGAGGGGCTGGAGTTCTTCGCGGCGCTGCCGCCGATCGCCCGGCACCTGCGCACCCTCGTCGACGTGGGCCTGGGCTACGTCCGGCTCGGCCAGCCGGCCACGACGCTCTCGGGCGGTGAGGCCCAGCGGGTGAAGCTGGCCAGCGAGCTGCAGAAGCGCTCGACCGGCCGCACCCTCTACGTGCTGGACGAGCCCACCACCGGCCTGCACTTCGAGGACATCCGCAAGCTGCTCATCGTCCTCGGCCGGCTGGTCGACGCCGGCAACACCGTGGTGGTCATCGAGCACAACCTCGACGTCATCAAGACCGCGGACTGGCTGGTCGACATGGGCCCCGAGGGCGGCTCGCGCGGCGGCACGGTGATCGCCGAGGGCACCCCGGAGCAGATCGCCGCCTGCCCGGAGTCCTACACGGGGGAGTACCTCCGGCCGCTGCTGGAGGGTCGCTCGGTCCCCGTCGGCCCGCCGAAGCCGCCGCCCGCCCCGGTGCGGCCGGTGACCAAGAAGGCGATCCGCGAGGCCGCGGCGCAGGAGCGCGCCGTGAAGGCGGCGGCCAAGAAGGCCGAGGTGGCCGCCCGCGCGGCGGCGCGGAAGCCGCCGGCGAAGAAGGCGGCCGCGGCCCGCGTGCCCGCCCGGAAGGCCAGCTGACCCACCGGAGCAGTTGACTCTTCCAGCGATTCCTCGAACTTTCCGGGTCCGCGGTTCGTCATCACCGACGACGGCCTCCGCGCCGGTCCAGCCGGACCGCCGCGGGGCCGCCCGACCGTCCCACGCACCCAGGAGGCCCCCATGCCCGAGCGCGACCCCGACCTGAGCCCCTTCGAGCACGGCCCGACCCGCCGCACCGTCCTGCGCGCCGCCGGGCTGGTGGCCCTGACCGGGGGCGGCGTGGGCGTCCTCGCCGCCTGCTCCTCCGACGCGGGGGTGGCGGCACCGGCCGCGACCGGCGCGGCCCCGTCCTCGGCCGCCCCCGCCTCCTCCGCCCCCGCCTCGCCGTCCCCCTCGGCGTCCGCCTCCTCCTCGGCGCCGGCGGCGCCCTCCGGCCCCAGCGTCGCGGCCGCCGACGTGCCGGTGGGCAGCGGCGTCATCCTCGAGGACGCGAAGTACGTGGTCACCCAGCCCACCAAGGGCGAGTTCAAGGCGTTCAGCAGCATCTGCACCCACCAGGGCTGCCCCGTCTCCGAGATCCAGGGCGACGCCATCCTCTGCAACTGCCACGGCAGCAAGTTCTCGATCAAGGACGGCTCCGTGCTGAACCCGCCCGCCAGCGAGCCGCTGGCCCAGGCGTCGGCCACGGTCGAGGGCGACACCGTCGTCGTCCAGGCCTGACCGGCGCCGCGGACGCCCGGGCTCCGGGGGCCGGGCGTCCGCGGTCCAGCAGCACGCGCACCGGGGCTGTCAGCGGCCCCACCTAGAGTGGTCGACGTGGCTCCACCCGTCTCCTCCCGCACGTCCCGGCACCCCCTGGCCTACCGTCCGGCACCGGGCTCGATCCCGGAGCAGCCGGGTGTCTACCGCTTCTCCGACGCCGAGGGCCGGGTCATCTACGTCGGCAAGGCCAAGAGCCTGCGGCAACGGCTGAACTCCTACTTCGCCGACCTCGGCTCGCTGCACAGCCGCACCCAGTCGATGGTGCTGACGGCCAACCGGGTGGACTGGACCGTCGTCCAGACCGAGGTCGAGGCGCTCCAGCTCGAGTACTCCTGGATCAAGGAGTACGACCCGCGGTTCAACGTCAAGTACCGCGACGACAAGTCCTACCCGTGGATGGCGGTCACGCTGTCCGAGGAGTACCCCCGGGTCACCGTCGGCCGCGGCCCGAAGAAGAAGGGCACCCGGTACTTCGGGCCCTACTCCCACGCCTGGGCCATCCGCGAGACCGTCGACCTGGTGCTGCGGGTGTTCCCGATGCGCTCCTGCCGCCCCGGGGTGTTCAAGAACCACCGCCAGCTGGGGCGGCCCTGCCTGCTCGGCTACATCGGCAAGTGCTCCGCGCCGTGCGTCGACCGGGTCACGCCCGAGGAGCACCGCGAGATCGTCGACGACTTCTGCCAGTTCATGGCCGGCCAGGCCGGGCCGATGCTCAAGCGGCTGGAGAAGGACATGCAGCAGGCCAGCGCCGAGCTGGAGTTCGAGCGCGCGGCCCGGATCCGCGACGACATCGGCGCCCTGCAGCGGGCGATGGAGCAGAACGCCATCGTCTTCGCCGACGGCACCGACGCCGACGTGGTCGCCCTGGCCGAGGACCCGCTCGAGGTCGCGGTCCAGATCTTCCACGTCCGCGGCGGCCGGGTCCGCGGCGAGCGGGGCTGGGTCGCCGACCGCTTCGACGAGGGGGACACCGGCGAGCTCGTCGAGCAGTTCCTGCTCCAGCTGTACGCGGAGTCCGACGCCTCCACCACCGACCGGGACGCGGTGCCGCGCGAGATCCTCGTGCCCGCCCTGCCGCCGTCGCTGGAGCCGCTGACGGAGCTGCTCAGCGAGCGGCGCGGCTCCCACGTCTCCATCCGGGTGCCGCAGCGCGGGGACAAGAAGCAGCTGATGGAGACGGTGTCCCGCAACGCCAGCCAGGCCCTGATCCGGCACAAGACGACGCGGGCGGGCGACCTGTCGACCCGCAACCGGGCGCTGGAGGAGATCCAGGAGGCCCTGGAGCTGCCGGGCGTACCGCTGCGGATGGAGTGCTTCGACATCTCCAACCTGCAGGGCACCGAGGTGGTCGCCTCGATGGTCGTGTTCGAGGACGGGCTGCCGCGCAAGAGCGAGTACCGGCGCTTCGTCATCCGGGGCGTCGACGGCCAGAACGACGTCGCGTCCATGCACGAGGTCATCACCCGGCGGTTCCGCCGGCTGCTCGACGACCGGGGGGCCATGGCGGCCGCCCAGGCCGCGGGCGGCGACGAGGGCCCGCTGCTGGTCGACCCCACCACCGGGGCGCCCCGGCGCTTCGCCTACGCCCCGTCGCTGGTCGTCGTCGACGGCGGGCCCCCGCAGGTCGCGGCCGCGGCCCAGGCGCTGGACGAGCTGGGCATCTCCGACGTCGCCCTGTGCGGGCTGGCCAAGCGGCTGGAGGAGGTCTGGCTGCCCGACCTGGAGGAGCCGGTCATCCTGCCCCGGACCAGCGAGGGCCTCTACCTGCTCCAGCGGCTGCGCGACGAGGCGCACCGCTTCGCCATCACCCACCACCGGACGCGGCGCAGCAAGTCGATGGTCGAGTCGCTGCTCGACCAGGTGCCGGGCCTCGGCGAGGTCCGCCGCAAGGCGCTGATGACCCACTTCGGCTCGCTGAAGAAGCTGCGCCAGGCGACGGTCGAGGAGATCGCGATGGTGCCGGGCTTCGGGCCGAAGATGGCGCAGAACATCAAGGACGCGCTGGAGGCCACCCCGCAGCGCGAGGCCATCAACACCGCGACCGGCGAGGTGATCTCCGACGAGCCCCTGGTCCGGCCTTCGTCGGTGACGCCGGTCCCCGCCACGCCGGCGCCGGCCACCGCGGCGTCCGACGGGCGTGCCGGGACCGGGCCGGTCGACGGCGACCCGGGATACTAGGCCCGTGACCAGCGACACCACCGACCTGCCCGCGGTGACCGAGGCGGCCCCGGTGACGGGGCCGACGGACCCGGGCGGCGAGGCGCCGCTCCGGCTCGTCGTGGTCACCGGCATGTCCGGCGCGGGACGCTCGACGGCGGCCGACAACCTCGAGGACCTCGGCTGGTACGTCGTCGACAACCTGCCGCCGAACGTGCTGCCGGAGGTCTGCAGCCAGGCCCGGCAGAACGGCATCACCCGGTTGGCCGTCGTCCTCGACGTCCGCACCCGTTCCTTCTTCGAGCAGCTGCCGACGATGTTCGCCGACCTCAGCGGCGGCGGCACGCTGCCCGAGATCCTCTTCCTCGAGGCCGCCGACGACGTCATCGTCCGCCGCCAGGAGTCGGTCCGCCGCCCCCACCCGCTGCAGGGCGACGGCCGGCTGATGGACGGGATCACCCGCGAGCGCGAGCTGCTGGCCACCCTGCGGGCCGCCGCCGACCTCGTGATCGACACCTCCTCGCTGAACGTGCACCAGCTGGGCTCCCGCGTCCGCAGCGCCTACGGCGGCGACGAGCAGGACCAGCTCCGGGTGACGCTGCTCTCCTTCGGCTTCAAGAACGGGGTGCCGGTCGACGCCGACATGGTCGTCGACGTCCGCTTCCTGCCCAACCCGCACTGGGTGCCCGAGCTGCGGCCGCAGACCGGGCTGAGCCGTCCCGTCAGCGACTACGTCCTGGCCCAGCAGGGCGCCGAGCCCTTCCTGGACCACCTGCAGCAGCTGCTCGACACCGTCGCCGTCGGGTACGTGCGCGAGGGCAAGCGGTTCGCCACCATCGGCATCGGCTGCACCGGCGGCAAGCACCGCAGCACCGCGATGGCCGAGGAGTTCGCCCGCCGGCTGCGGGCCGCCGGACGGCCCACCACCGTCCTGCACCGGGACCTGGGCCGGGAATGAGCCCGCTGGCGCCGGGTCGCCCGCCGGGCCCGCCCGGCTCGACGCTGCCCGCGGTCGTCGCGTTCGGCGGCGGGCACGGGCTCTCCGCCTCGCTCAGCGCGCTGCGCCGGGTCACCGACCGGCTGACCGCCGTGGTCACCGTGGCCGACGACGGCGGCTCCTCGGGCCGGCTGCGCGAGGAGCTGGACTGCCTGCCGCCCGGGGACCTGCGGATGGCCCTGGCGGCGCTCTGCGGCGACGACCCCTCGGGCCGCACCTGGGCCGACGTCCTGCAGTACCGGTTCGCCGGCTCCGGCCCGCTCCGCGACCACGCGATCGGCAACCTGCTCATCGCCGGCCTCTGGGAGCGCCTCGGCGACCCGGTGGCCGGTCTCGACATGGTGGCCGGCCTGCTGGGCGCCAAGGGCCGGGTGCTGCCGATGGCCGCGGTCCCGCTGCAGATCGTCGCCGACGTCATCGGCCTGGACCCCGCGCACCCCGACGAGGTGGCGACCGTCCGCGGCCAGGCCGCGGTGGCGAAGACGACGGCCGAGGTGCAGGCGGTGCACCTCGAGCCGGCCGACCCCCCGGCCTGCCCCGAGTCGGTCGAGTCGGTGCTGGCCGCGGATTGGGCGGTGCTGGGTCCGGGGTCGTGGTTCACCTCCGTGATCCCGCACCTGCTGGTCCCGCGGCTCGCGGAGGCGATCGAGCGGACGCCCGCCCGGCGGCTGCTCGCCCTCAACCTCGAGCCGGCGGGGGAGACCGCGGGGTTCTCCCCGGCCAAGCACATCGAGCTGCTGGCCGAGCACGCCCCGAACCTGCGGCTGGACGTCGTCCTCGCCGACGCCAGCTTCGCCGGCGACGACCCCCACCTGGACCGCTGGGCGCGCTCGCTGGGCGCCGAGCTCGTCGTGGCCGACCTCGCCGCGCGCGACGGCTCCCCCCGCCACGACACCCTCCGGCTGGCCTCGGCCTACGCCGAGATCATGGGCGTCTGAGCCCTCCCCGGACCGGTCCACGCACCGTTCCCGGCGTGCCGGACGTCCCCGCGTGCCGTGGCAAGATGTCCCAATGGCTATGACCGCGCAGGTGAAGGCGGAGCTGGCGACCATCAAGGTCACCAAGCCCTGCTGCCGCAAGTCCGAGGTCGCAGCGACGTTGAGATTCGCCGGGGGGCTCCACATCGTCAGCGGCCGGATCGTCATCGAGGCCGAGCTGGACACCGGCGCCGCCGCCCGCCGGCTGCGCACCGACATCAGCGAGGTCTTCGGCCACCCGAGCGAGATGGTCGTCGTCAACGGCTCGGGCATCCGGCGCGGCACCCGCTACGTCGTCCGGGTGGTCAAGGACGGCGACGCCCTGGCCCGCCAGACCGGCCTCGTCGACTCCCGCGGCCGACCCGCCCGCGGGCTGCCGGCCCAGGTCGTCAGCGGCGGCCTCTGCGACTGCGTCGCCGCCTGGCGCGGCGCCTTCCTCGCCCACGGCTCCCTCACCGAGCCGGGCCGCTCGATGGCCCTCGAGGTCACCTGCCCCGGGCCCGAGGCTGCGCTGGCCCTCGTCGGCGCCGCCCGCCGGCTCGGCATCGCGGCCAAGGCCCGCGAGGTCCGGATGGTCGACCGCGTCGTCATCCGTGACGGCGACGCCATCGGCGCGCTGCTCACCCGGCTGGGGGCCCACGAGTCCCTGATGGCCTGGGAGGAGCGCCGGATGCGCCGCGAGGTCCGCGCCTCGGCCAACCGGCTGGCCAACTTCGACGACGCCAACCTGCGCCGCTCCGCCCGGGCCGCGGTCGCCGCCGGGGCCCGCGTCGAGCGCGCCCTGGAGATCCTCGGCGACGACGTCCCCGACCACCTCAAGGCGGCCGGCCTGCTGCGGGTGCAGAACAAGCAGGCGAGCCTGGAGGAGCTGGGGCAGCTGCACGCCCCGCAGCTGACGAAGGACGCGGTGGCCGGCCGGATCCGCCGGCTGCTGGCCACCGCGGACAAGCGGGCGGCCGAGCTGGGCATCCCCTCGACCGAGGCCAGCCTCAGCGCGGACATGCTCGAGGACGTCGAGTGACGACCACGGCCGTTACGACCAGGTAACACCACTCCTGCGCTGGTATCAGACCAGTCGTTCTCCGGTCGTGTCCGGGGCGTGACGAGTTCGTTAGGGTGGGAGACGCCTCCTGCACAGGGGGCTCGTCTCATATCGAGGAGAACGCATTCATGACCGTTCGTGTGGGTATCAACGGCTTCGGCCGCATCGGCCGCAACTTCTTCCGCGCTGTGCAGGCCTCCGGCGCCGACGTCGAGGTGGTCGCCTTCAACGACCTCGGCTCTGACGACACCCAGGCGCACCTGCTGAAGTACGACTCGATCCTCGGCCGCCTCGGCCAGCCGGTCTCCGTCGTCGACGGCGGCATCCAGGTGGGCGACAAGGTCATCAAGTCCTACGCCGAGAAGGACCCGTCCGCGCTGCCGTGGGGCGAGATCGGCGCCGACGTCGTCATCGAGTCGACCGGCTTCTTCACCGACGGCACCAAGGCCAAGGCCCACCTCGACGGCGGCGCCAAGAAGGTCATCATCTCCGCGCCGGCCAAGAACGACGACTTCACCGTCGTCATGGGTGTCAACGACGGGGACTACGACCCGGCCTCGCACCACATCATCTCCAACGCCTCCTGCACCACGAACTGCCTGGCGCCGATGGCCAAGGTCCTCAACGACGAGTTCGGCATCGTCAAGGGCCTGATGACCACCATCCACGCCTACACCCAGGACCAGAACCTGCAGGACGGCCCGCACTCCGACCTCCGTCGCGCCCGCGCCGCCGCCCTCAACATCGTCCCCACCTCCACCGGTGCGGCCAAGGCCATCGGCCTGGTGCTGCCGGAGCTCAAGGGCAAGCTCGACGGCTACGCGCTGCGCGTCCCGGTGCCCACGGGCTCGGCGACCGACCTGACCTTCGAGGCCGGCCGCGAGACCAGCGCCGACGAGGTCAACGCCGCCATCAAGGCCGCGGCCGAGGGCTACCTCAAGGGCTACCTGCTCTACACCGAGGACCCGATCGTCTCCTCCGACATCGTCACCGACCCGCACTCCTGCATCTTCGACGCCGGCCTGACCAAGGTCATCGGCAACCAGGTGAAGGTCGTCGGCTGGTACGACAACGAGTGGGGCTACTCCAACCGCCTCGTCGACCTGGTGAAGCTGGTCGGCAGCTCGCTCTGAGCTGACCCACCCGGCGCCCGCCCCCGGGCGGCGCCACCCGAGCTCGTCCACCGCACCTGAGCCTGTCGAGGGGTCCTGCCCCTCGACGGGCTCAGGGCACGTGAAGGGAACTCTGCATGAAGACCATCGCCGACC
This sequence comes from Microlunatus capsulatus, assembly GCF_017876495.1. NCBI lineage: Bacteria > Bacillati > Actinomycetota > Actinomycetes > Propionibacteriales > Propionibacteriaceae > Microlunatus > Microlunatus capsulatus. The sequence continues at coordinate 3,650,086 of NZ_JAGIOB010000001.1, forward strand.
TCGGTGACCTGCGCGGCCAGCGCGTGCTCGTCCGCTGCGACCTCAACGTCCCCCTCGACGGGACCACGATCACCGACGACGGCCGGATCCGTGCCTCGGTGCCGACGCTGACCGCGCTCCGCGACGCCGGGGCCAAGGTCGTCGTGCTGGCCCACCTCGGCCGTCCGAAGGGGCAGGTGAACCCCCAGTACTCGCTGGCGCCCGCCGCCGCCCGGCTGGGCGAGCTGCTCGGCATGGACGTCCACCTGGCCTCCGACGTGGTCGGGGAGTCCGCGCAGGCCACGGTCGCCGCGCTCGCCGACGGCGAGGTCGCGATGCTGGAGAACGTGCGCTACGAGCCGGGCGAGGAGTCCAAGGACGAGGCGGTCCGCGGCGAGCTGGCCGACCGCTACGCCGCGCTCGGCGACGCCTTCGTCTCCGACGGCTTCGGCGTGGTCCACCGCAAGCAGGCCTCGGTCTACGACCTGGCCTCCCGGCTGCCCGCCGCCGCCGGCGGGCTCGTCGAGGCCGAGGTGCAGGTGCTGCGCCGGCTGACCGAGGAGCCGCAGCGGCCCTACGTCGTCGTGCTCGGCGGCGCGAAGGTGTCCGACAAGCTCGCGGTCATCGCCAACCTGCTCAAGACCGCCGACACCCTCGTGGTGGGCGGCGGGATGGTCTTCACGTTCCTGGCCGCGCAGGGCCACGAGGTGGGCAAGTCCCTCCTCGAGGCCGACCAGATCGAGACGGTCAAGGGCTACCTCGACGAGGCCGCGGCGACGGGCAAGCAGATCGTGCTGCCCTCCGACGTCGTCGTGGCACCCGACTTCAAGGCCGACGCGCCGCCCACCGTGGTCGCCGCCGACGCCATCCCCGCCGACCAGCTGGGCCTCGACATCGGTCCGGAGTCGTCGCGGGCGTTCGCCGCCGTCATCGCGCAGGCGCGGACCGTGTTCTGGAACGGCCCGATGGGCGTCGCCGAGTGGGAGGCCTTCGCCGGCGGCACCCGCGCCGTCGCCCAGGCCCTCACCGAGGTCGACGGCCTGTCGGTCGTCGGCGGCGGGGACTCCGCGGCTGCCGTGCGCGACCTCGGCTTCGCCGACGACGACTTCGGCCACATCTCCACCGGCGGCGGCGCCAGCCTGGAGTACCTGGAGGGCAAGACCCTGCCGGGGCTCGCCGTGCTCGACACCACCGACGCTGGGAAGGCGTGAACCCGATGACCCGCAAGCCCCTGATGGCCGGCAACTGGAAGATGAACCTGACCCACGTCGAGGCGACGGGTCTGGTGCAGAAGCTGGCCTGGACCCTGAGCGACAAGAAGTGGGACCCGGAGCGCTCCGAGGTCGTCGTGCTGCCCCCGTTCACGGACCTGCGCACGGTGCAGACCCTCGTCGAGGGCGACCGGCTGAAGATCGGCTACGGCGCCCAGGACCTCTCGGCCCACGTGAAGGGCGCCTACACCGGTGAGGTGTCGGTCGAGATGCTGGCCAAGCTGAACTGCGCCTACGTCACCGTCGGCCACTCCGAGCGCCGCGAGTACCACCGCGAGGATGACGCCCTCGTCAACGCCAAGACCCTGCGCGCGCTGAGCGGCGGCGTCACGCCGATCGTCTGCGTCGGCGAGGGCCTCGACGTCCGGCAGGAGGGCGAGCAGGTCCCGCACTGCCTCGCCCAGGTCCGCGCCGCCCTCACCGACGTGCCGGCCGAGCAGGTGGCCGGCCTCGTCATCGCCTACGAGCCCGTCTGGGCCATCGGCACCGGCGAGGTCGCGACGCCGGAGGACGCCCAGGAGGTGTGCGGGGCCATCCGCACGCTGGTGGGGGAGCTCTACACCGCCGAGGTCGCCGACGCCGTCCGCGTGCTCTACGGCGGCTCGGTCAAGTCGGGCAGCGTCGCGGCCATCATGGCCCAGCCCGACGTCGACGGCTGCCTGGTCGGCGGCGCGAGCCTGCTGGTGGACGAGTTCGCCGCCATCGCGCGCTTCTACGACCTGCCCGCCGTCTGAGGCCCGTCCGCCGCGCCCGTGCGCTCCTCGCGCACGGTTCCGATCGCCGTCTGGTGAGTTAGGCTACGTCCGTGTTTTTCGTGCCCCTGATGACCGTGCCGATCACGATCTTCTCGATCGTGCTGGTGATCACCAGCGTCGTCCTCGCCCTCTTCGTGCTCATGCACAAGGGTCGCGGAGGTGGCCTCTCCGACCTCTTCGGCGGCGGGATCTCCTCCTCGATGGGCGGGTCGTCGGTGGCGGAGCGCAACCTGGACCGGCTGACGATCATCGTCGCGGTCATCTGGCTCGCGGCCATCGTGGCCCTGGGCCTGCTCTACAAGCTCGGCGCCTGACGCCGGGGCGCGGCGGGGGGCTGCGCTGGAGGTAGGACACGCACGATCCGGCGGTGTGCGCGCCGGGGCACGGCCCACAGGAACAGCAGGGACAGCGAGGGAGTCAACGTGGCTGGTGGTGGCAGCGCCATCCGGGGGAGCCGGGTCGGGGCGGGACCGATGGGGGAGGCCGAGCGGGGCGACACCGCGCCGCGGCTGTACATCTCCTACTTCTGCGCCCGTGGGCACGAGACGCGGCCGGCCTTCGCCGCCGACGCCACCGTGCCGGAGACGTGGGACTGCCCGCGCTGCGGGCTGTCGGGCAACCGGGACTCGCTGAACCCGCCGCCGCCCACGAAGATCGAGCCGTACAAGACACACCTCGCCTACGTGAAGGAGCGTCGCAGCGACGCCGAGGCGGCCGACATCCTCAGCGAGGCGCTGCAGACCCTCCGCGACCGCCGCGCGCGCGGCGACGTCATCTACTGACGGATCACCGCTGGGCCTGAGCGCGACGCACCCGCCCGGGGTGACGCCGAGCTCGCCCACCGCGGCCTGAGCTGGATTTACCATGGCCCGAGCTCGCCGGGGCCCTTCGACGAGCTCAGGGAGCGGGGACGCTCCCGACCACCGCGGCCTGAGCTTGTCGAAGGCCCTCGACGGGCTCAGGCAGCGGTGTGACGCTCGTCAGAACCGCCCGTGCTGCGCCAGGTCCGGCGGCAGCTCGGAGGCGGCCGCGCGGTCGAGCAACCAGAGCGTGCGGTGCTGGCCGTGGGCGCCCGCCCCGGGCACCTGCACCGGACCGGCGCCCTGCAGGGCCAGCGCCGTCGCCGCGGCCTTGTCCTCCCCGCTGACCAGGAACCAGACCTCGGCCGAGGCGTTGACGACCTCCAGGGTCAGGCTGATCCGGTCCGGCGGCGGCTTGGGGGAGTTGCGGACGGCGATGACCCGGCCCTCCGCGTGCGAGGACGGGTGCTCGGGGAACAGCGACGCCACGTGCCCGTCGGGGCCGAGCCCCAGCAGGCAGACGTCGAAGCGGGTGCCGCCCAGCTCGCGCGCGTAGGCGTCCGCGGCGTCGTCGAGGTCGGTGCCGGCGTCGGCGGCCGGCATGACGTGCACCCGCTCGGCGGCCAGGCCCAGCGGCCGCAGCAGCTCCAGCACGGGCTCGGCGTTGCGGTCGTCGTCACCGGCGGGGACGAAGCGCTCGTCGCCCCACCACAGCTCCACCCGGCCCCAGTCGACGGCGGACGAGCGGCCCTCCTCGGCCAGCCGGCCGTAGGCCTTCGTGGCGATCCGGCCGCCGGTGAGGCAGAGCTGCGGGACGCGGCCCTCGCCCTGGATCTCGGCGAGCCGGGCCAGCAGCCGGGCGGCGAGCGCCTCGGCCACCGCGTCCGCGTCGGCGTGCAGCAGGATCTCCGGGGCGGGCGCGGAGTCGACGTCGGGCTGGGTCATGCGGACCTCCGGGGTGGGGCGGGGGAGAGCGTCGGACAGGGGTGCGGGCCGTCACCGGGGAGCACCCGGTGACGGCCCGCGCCGTGCCTACTGCGAGTCGTGCGTGACGTCGGGGTCGGCCGACTCGCCCGGGCTCTTGCCCTTCTCGGCGTCGTCGAGGGCGGTCTGCACCGTCTCGACGAGCTCGTCCCAGGACTTGTCGAACTTCTCGAGGCCCTCGCGCTCGAGGACCTCCACGACGTCGTCGAAGTCGACGCCCACCGCGGCCAGCCGGTCGATGACCTGCTGGGCCTCCTCGGCGGTGCCGCTCACCTTGTCGCCCTGCACCTCGCCGTGGTCGGCGAAGGCCTGCAGCGTCTTCTCCGGCATGGTGTTGACCGTGCCGGCGACGACGAGCTCGGCGACGTAGAGCGTGTCCGGCAGGTCGGGGTCCTTGACCCCGGTCGACGCCCACAGCGGCCGCTGCCGGTTGGCGCCCTGGGCCTCCAGGGCCGCCCAGCGCTCGGAGCTGAACTCCTCCTCGTAGAGGGCGTAGGCCAGCCGCGCGTTGGCCAGGGCCGCCTGGCTCTTGAGCGCCTGCGCCTCGTCGGTGCCGACGGTGTCGAGCCGCTTGTCGACCTCGCTGTCGACCCGGGAGACGAAGAACGACGCCACGGAGTGGATCTTCGACAGGTCGTGGCCGTTGGCCGCCGCCTGCTCCAGGCCGGTCAGGTAGGCGTCGATGACCCCGCGGTAGCGCTCGAGGGCGAAGATCAGCGTCACGTTCACGCTGATGCCCTCGGCGATCGAGCGGGCGATCGCGGGCAGGCCCTCGACCGTCGCCGGGATCTTGATGAGCACGTTGGGCCGGTCGACGATCTTGAAGAGGTCGGCGGCCTCGCTGACGGTGCCCTCGGTGTCGCGGGCCAGACCCGGCTCGACCTCGATCGAGACCCGGCCGTCGTAGCCGTCCGACGCCGCGTAGGTGTCGGCGAAGACGTCGCAGGCGTGCCGGACGTCGTCGGTGGTCAGCGCCTTGATGGCGTCGCCCACGTCGGACCCGCTGGCGGCCAGCTCGCGCATCTGGTCGTCGTACTGCTCGCCCTTGGCCAGGGCCGAGGCGAAGATCGTCGGGTTGGTGGTGACACCCACCACCGACGACGACGCCACCAGCTCGGCCAGGTTGCCGGTCTTCAGGCGCTCGCGGGACAGGTCGTCGAGCCAGATGGAGACCCCCGCGTCGGCGAGGGCTTTCAGACGGTCACTCATGGTTCCTCCAGGGATGGAGAGAGGGGTCGTGCTGGATGACAGCAGTGCTCAGTCGTGGGTCAGCTGGTGGTGACGCCCGGGTCCTCTTCGAGGTCCGCCGGCGCCTTCGGGCCGCTGGCGGCGGCGTGGGTGGGGGCGGCGTCGCCCTGCGCGGCCTCGAGGCTCTCGTGCGCCGCCGCGGCCACCGTGGCGCCGCTGAAGCCGAACTCCTCGAAGAGCTTCGCGCCCGAGGCGCTCGCGCCGTAGTGGTTGATGCTGATGATCCGCCCGGCGTCGCCGACGATGTCGCGCCAGCCCTGGCTCACCCCGGCCTCGACGCTGACCCGCGCCTTGACGGCCGGCGGGATGACGCTGTCGCGGTACTCCCGGTCCTGCTCGTCGAACCACTCGCGGCAGGGCATGGAGACGACGCGGGCGCTGATGCCCTCGCCCGCCAGCTGCTCCTGCGCGGCCAGGGCGTACTGGACCTCGGACCCGGTGCCGACGAGCACCACGTCCGGGGCGCCCTCGGCGTCCTTGAGCACGTAGGCGCCCTTGGCGACCCCGGAGGTGTCGGCGTAGCCCTCGGCGCCGCGCGGCACGATCGGCAGGTTCTGCCGGCTGAGGATGAGGCCGGCGGGGCGGTCGCCGTTCTTGAGGATCTGCGCCCACGCGGCCGCCGTCTCGTTGGCGTCGGCGGGCCGGACGACGTCCAGGCCGGGGATCGCGCGCAGCGCGGCGAGGTGCTCGATGGGCTGGTGGGTCGGGCCGTCCTCGCCGAGGCCGATCGAGTCGTGGGTCCAGACGTAGGTGACGGGCACCCGCATCAGCGCCGACAGCCGCACCGCGCCGCGCATGTAGTCGCTGAAGGTGAGGAAGGTGCCGCCGTAGGGACGGGTCCCGCCGTGCACCTTGATGCCGTTCATGATCGCGCCCATGGCGTGCTCGCGGATGCCGAAGTGCAGCACCCGGCCGTAGGGCCCGCCCGAGAAGGCCTTGGTCTGGCGGTCGGTCGGCAGGAAGCTCGGCTCGCCCTCGGGGGTGGTGTTGTTGGACTCGGCGAGGTCGGCCGAGCCGCCCCACAGCTCGGGCATCACCGGGGCGAGGGCGCTGAGCACCTTGCCCGAGGCGGCGCGGGTGGCGACGCCCTTGGGGTCGGCGTCCCAGCTGGGCAGCGCGTCCTCCCAGCCGGGGCTCAGCTCGTCGGCGACGAAGCGCTCGTAGAGGGCCTTGCCCTCGGGGTTGGCCTCGGCCCACGTCTGGAAGGACTTCTCCCACTCCGCCTGGGCCTGCGCGCCGCGGTCCCGCAGCTCGCGGGTGTGGGCGATGACGTCGTCGGCGACCTCGAAGGTCTGCTCCGGGTCGAAGCCCAGCAGCGCCTTGGTCGCCTTGATCTCGTCCTCGCCCAGCGCCGAGCCGTGCGCCTTGCCGGTGCCCTGCTTCTTCGGGGCGGGCCAGCCGATGATCGTCCGGAGGCTGATGAAGCTGGGCCGGTCGGTGACGCCGCGGGCGGTCTCCAGCGCGTCGGCCAGGGCCTTGAGGTTCTCCTGGTACTGCGTCTCGCCGTTGGTCCAGTCGATGGTCTGGACGTGCCAGCCGTAGGCCTCGTAGCGCGCGGCGACGTCCTCGGTGAGGGCGATGTTGGTGTCGTCCTCGATGGAGATCCGGTTGTTGTCGTAGATCAGCGTCAGGTTGTCGAGCCGCTGGGTGCCGGCGAGGGAGGAGGCCTCGGAGCTGATGCCCTCCTCGATGTCGCCGTCGGAGGCCAGCACGTAGACGTGGTGGTCGAACGGGGAGGTGCCGGGGGCGGCGTCGGGGTCGAGCAGGCCGCGCTCGCGGCGGGCGGCCATGGCCATCCCGACGGCGTTGGCGATGCCCTGGCCCAGCGGCCCGGTGGTGATCTCGACGCCGGTCGTGTGGCCGTACTCCGGGTGGCCCGGGGTCCTGGAGTCCCAGGTGCGCAGGGCCTTGAGGTCGTCGAGCTCGAGGCCGAAGCCGCCGAGGTAGAGCTGGATGTACAGCGTCAGGCTGGAGTGGCCGCAGGAGAGGACGAAGCGGTCCCGGCCCGGCCAGTGGGCCTCGGCGGGGTTGTGCCGCATCTCCTTCTGGAACAGCAGGTAGGCGACGGGCGCCAGGCTCATCGCGGTGCCGGGGTGGCCGTTGCCGACCTTCTGCACGGCGTCGGCGGCGAGCAGGCGGACCGTGTCGACGGCCTTGGTGTCGAGGTCGGTCCAGCCCTCGGGGACGACGGCGGTGGAGGCAGAGGTGTCGGTCACGGGATGGTGGTCCTTCCGAACTGCGCTGACGGCTTCTCCGTCGGCCACGAACGCCTCCGACACTATCGCCGCGGGCGCCCGCCCCGGTACGGGGCTCCCGGGGCGCGGACGGCCCCGTGACCTTCGCCACCCCGCCCGCGTGACCGCCGTGGCGGCGGCCGCCCCGGGGCGCGGCCGGGGTGGAGTTCGGGGAGCCCCGTCATAGACTCGCCGAGGTGCGCCCCGGACGGGGAGCCGGGCGAGCGAGTGAAGAGGGCGAGTGACGAGCATCGACGTGGGCCGGGCCGCGGCCGAGGACCGCAGCGCGTCGACCGACCTCGCCGACCGGTCGGGCCTCGGCGGCCAGGACGGCCACGCGGTCAGCCTGCGCGACGTCCTCGGTGCCTACGTCGGCCTCACCAAGCCACGCATCATCGAGCTGCTGCTCGTCACCACCGTGCCCGCGATGTTCCTCGCCGCCGGCGGCGTCCCGCCGCTGCTGCTCGTGCTGAGCACGATGATCGGGGGCTGCCTGGCGGCCGCCAGCGCGAACGTCATCAACTGCGTCCTGGACCGCGACATCGACGAGCAGATGCGCCGCACCCGGCGCCGCCCGCTGCCCCGGCACGCGGTGGGCCCGGCGGCCGCCGCCGTCTTCGGCGCCGTGCTGGGCGTGGCCGCGACGCTGTGGCTGGGCTTCTTCGTCAACTGGCTCTCGGCCCTGCTGGCCCTGGGCGCCAACGCCTTCTACGTCGTCGTCTACACGATGCTGCTCAAGCGGCGGACCTCCCAGAACATCGTCTGGGGCGGGATCGCCGGCTGCTTCCCGCCGCTGATCGGCTGGACCGCCGTCACCGGCGAGGTGGCGCTGGCCCCGTTCGTGCTGTTCGCCATCGTCTTCTTCTGGACGCCGCCGCACACCTGGGCGCTGGCCTTCCGCTACCGCGAGGACTACGCCGCGGCCCAGGTGCCGATGCTGCCCGTCGTCGCGCCCGCCCCGGCCGTCGCCGCACGGATCCTGGCCTACTCCGTGGTCACCGTGGCGGTCTCGCTGGCCCTGTGGCCCGTCGCCGGCACCGGCTGGCTGTACCCGGTGGTGGCCGCGCTGACCGGCGCCGCCCTCATCTGGGAGTCGGTCCAGCTGCTGGTCCGTGCCCGGCGCGGGCTGACCGACGCCGCGCTGAAGCCGATGCGGCTGTTCCACTGGAGCAACTCCTACCTCGCGCTCGTCTTCGTCGCCGCCGCGGTCGACCCGCTGCTGCGCTGAGCACCACCCGGAGGACGCCGCGGTGACCCAGTCCGTCGAGCTCCTCCTCGACCGGGACGCCGAGCAGGCGGTCCGGGTGCTCTGGGCGCGGCTCGCCGAGGCGGACCTGCCGACCGAGCAGCGGACCACCCCCAGCCCCAGCCACCGCCCGCACGTCACGCTGTTCGCCGGCGACGCGCTGGCCGAGGGGGCCGACGACGCCCTGCCCGGCCTGCTCGCCGGGTTGGACCGGCCCCTCCGGCTCGGTGGCCTGCTCGCCTTCGGCCCGCGGAAGGGGAGCGTGGTGCTGGCCCGCCAGGTCGTCGTCGACGCCGCGCTGCTGGCCCTGCAGACGAGGGTGGCCGCCGTCTGCGGCGCCGATCCCGACGGGCACTTCGGCCCCGGCCGGTGGACGCCGCACGTCACCCTGGCCCGACGGGTCCCGGTCGCGCAGCTGTCGGCGGTGGTGGCCGCGCTCGGCGAGCTGCCCGAGCTGACGGCGTCCAGCCGGCGCTGCCGCCGCTGGGACAGCGTGCAGCGGGAGACCTGGGAGCTCACCGGGCGCTGAGCGGCCGCGCCGTGACCCGGTCCGGCGTGCACGACCGGTTAGGCTGCCCGGCATGTCCTCCGACGACCCCGCTGCGGGAGCCGCCGGTCGGGCCCCCGGCATGCTGGACGTCGCCCGGCTCGCCGGCGTCTCCCACCAGACCGTCTCCCGGGTGCTCAACGACCACCCGAGCGTCCGGCCCGAGACCCGGGTGCGGGTCGAGACGGCGATCCGCGAGCTGGGCTACCGCCGCAACTCCGCCGCCCGCGCCCTGGCCACCCGGCGCAGCAGCACCGTCGGCCTGCTGACGGCCACGTCCAACCGCAGCGGTCCCGTCTCCACCCTGGTCGCCGTCGAGCAGGCCTCCCGGGCCGCCGGCCTGTGGGTGAGCGTGGCCAGCCTCAGCGTCTACGACCCCGAGTCGGTGCGTTCCGCGCTCGACCACTTCCTCGACCAGGGCGTCGACGGGATCATCGTCATCGCCCCCGTCGAGGAGGCCGTCCAGGTCGCCTCCGCCGTCGCCCTCGACGTGCCGGTGGTCATCGTGGCCCCGCGGGTCGAGGCGGGCAGCCGGGCCCTGGCCGTCGCGGTCGACCAGCGGCACGGCGCCCGGCTGGTCGTCCGGCACCTCGCCGGCCTGGGCCACACCCGGATCGCCCACGTCGCCGGCCCCGTCGGCTGGCTGGACGCCATCGAGCGCGAGGGCGGCTGGCGCGAGGAGCTCGCGGCCCTCGGGCTGGACGCGCCGGACACCGTCCGGGGGGACTGGACCGCGGCCAGCGGCTACGCGGTGGCCCGCGACCTCGACCCGGGCGCGACGGCGGTCTTCGCCTCCAACGACCAGATGGCCCTGGGCCTGGTCCGGGCGCTCGTCGAGCAGGGCCGCCGGGTGCCCGAGGACGTCTCGGTCGCTGGCTTCGACGACATCGAGACCGCCGGCTTCGCGCTGCCCCCGCTGACCACCGTCCGGCAGGACTTCGCCGAGCTGGGGCTGGCTGCGGTCCGCACCCTGGTGGGCCGGATGGCTGGTGAGCCGGCCCCGCCCGCGACGCTGGTCCAGCCCGTCCTGCAGGTCCGGGCCAGCACGGGCCCGCCCCCGTCGGGGCCGGCCGTCGACGTCGGTGGACCGGGTTGACCGGTATGAGTGTGAACGTTAACATCGGCCCGGGCCGCTGCCGATCCGCGCGGCCCCGTGACGAGAGGACAGCCACCGTGCCGCACCAGGACCGGACCGCCGCATGAGCATCGCGAGCGAGGTCGACGACGTCATCACCCGGGTCCGGCGCGAGGTGGCGGCCCTGCACGCCGAGCTGCCGCGCAACGAGCTGGTGGTGTGGACCGCCGGCAACGTCTCGGCCCGCGTGCCGGGTCGCGACCTGCTGGTCATCAAGCCGTCCGGGGTGAGCTACGACGAGCTGACGCCCGAGACGATGGTCGTCTGCGACCTGCAGGGCCGGCTGGTCGAGGGGGAGCGCTCGCCGTCCTCCGACACCGCCGCCCACGCCTACGTCTACGCGCAGATGCCCGAGGTCGGCGGGGTGGTGCACACCCACTCCACCTACGCGACCGCCTGGGCCTCGCGCGGTGAGGCCGTGCCCTGCGTGCTGACGATGATGGCCGACGAGTTCGGCGGGGAGATCCCCGTCGGGCCGTTCGCGCTGATCGGCGACGACTCCATCGGCCAGGGCATCGTCGAGACGCTGCGCCGGTACCGCTCGCGCGCCGTGCTCATGCAGAACCACGGCCCCTTCACCGTCGGCGCGACGGCGAAGGCCGCGGTCAAGGCCGCCGTCCTCTGCGAGGAGGTGGCCCGCACCGTGCACATCGCCCGGCAGCTGGGCGAGCCGCTGCCCATCCCGCAGGACGACGTCGACCGGCTCTACGACCGCTACCAGAACGCCTACGGCCAGCGCTGAGCGCCGGTCCCCGGGCACGCGCCACCAGCACTGCGCACCACCAGCACCTCGCACCACCAGCACCCGCACCGCACCCCGACCCGAAGGATCACCGCCGACCATGACCTCCACCCCCCGCGTCTGGTTCCTGACCGGCAGCCAGGGCCTCTACGGCCCCGAGACCGTCGCCCAGGTCGAGCAGCAGTCGCGCCAGATCGTCGACCAGCTGAACGAGGGCCGTGACCTCGGCCTACCCGTCGAGTGGCGGTCCGTGCTCACCGACTCCACCTCGATCCACCAGACGGTGCTGGCCGCGAACGCCGACCCCGACGTCGTCGGCGTCATCGCCTGGATGCACACGTTCTCGCCGGCCAAGATGTGGATCACCGGGATGGACGCGCTGCGCACGCCGTTCCTGCACCTGCACACGCAGGCCAACGTGTCGCTGCCGTGGTCCGAGATCGACATGGACTTCATGAACCTCAACCAGGCCGCCCACGGCGACCGGGAGTTCGGCTACATCCAGACCCGGCTCGGGGTCGCCCGCAAGACCGTCGTCGGGCACGTCTCCGACCCGGCCGTCCGGGCCCGCGTCGCCGCCTGGCAGCGCGCGGCCGTCGGCGCCGCCGCCGTCCGCTCGCTGAAGCTGGCCCGGTTCGGGGACAACATGCGCGACGTGGCCGTCACCGAGGGCGACAAGGTCGAGGCGCAGCTGCGCTTCGGCGTCTCGGTCAACACCTACGGCGTCAACGACCTGGTGGAGGCCGTCGACGGCGCCCCCGAGCAGGCCGTCGACGACCTGGTGGCCGAGTACGCCGACCTCTACGACCTCGCTCCCGAGCTGGCCGTGGGCGGCGACCGGCACGACTCCCTGCGCTACGGCGCGCGGATCGAGGCGGGGCTGCGGGCGTTCCTGACCGCCGGCGGTTTCGGCGCCTTCACCACGAACTTCGAGGACCTGGGCGGGCTCCGCCAGCTGCCCGGCCTGGCCGTGCAGCGGCTGATGGCCGACGGCTACGGCTTCGGCGGTGAGGGCGACTGGAAGACCTCGGTCATGCTGCACACCATCAAGGCGATGGGTGCCGGTCTGCCGCAGGGGACGTCGTTCATGGAGGACTACACCTACCACCTGGGCCCGGGCACCCCGAAGATCCTCGGCGCGCACATGCTCGAGGTCTGCCCGACGATCGCCGCCGGCCGTCCCCGGGTCGAGATCCACCCGCTGGGCATCGGCGACCGGGAGGACCCGGTCCGCCTCGTCTTCGACGCCGCCACCGGCCCCGCCGCCGTCGTCGGCATCTGCGACCTGGGCGACCGGTTCCGGCTGGTGCTCAACGAGGTCGACGTCGTCGACCCCGACGAGCCGCTGCCCAAGCTCCCCGTGGCCCGCGCCGTCTGGGAGCCGAAGCCCTCGCTGTCCACCTCCGCGGAGGCCTGGCTGATGGCCGGCGGCCCGCACCACACGGTGCTGTCGCAGGCGGTCGGCACCGAGGAGCTGACCGACTTCGCCCGGATGGTCGGGGTGGAGCTGCTGGTCATCGACGGCGCCACCACCAGCCGCGACTTCGGCAACGAGATCCGCTGGAACCAGGCCGCCTACCGGCTCGGGATGGGCTTCTGACCGCTCGCTGACCCGGGACCGACCAGGGCGCCCACCGCGGCGTCCAGGTCGGTCCAGGTGAAGCGGAAGCCCGCGTCCAGCAGGGCGGTCGGGACGGCCCAGCGGCTCTTCAGCAGCAGCTCGGACTCCTGGCGGAGCAGCCACATCCCCGGCTCGAGCAGCCAGCGGGGCACCGGCACGCCGACGGGCATCCCGACCGCGCGGCGCAGCGCCGCCATCAGCCCGCGGTTCGTCCCGGCCACCGGGGCGGCCAGGTTGACCGGCCCGGACAGGTCGTGGTCCTCCAGGAAGGCCATCGCGGCCAGCAGGTCGTCGACGTGGATCCAGCTGAACCGCTGCTCGCCGTGCGTGCGGCCGTGCGGCGCGGCGGGGCCCGTGGCGTCGGCGCCGATCCCGTCGTAGCGGTGGTGGGGGAACCACCAGCCGTCCAGCTGCGGCCCGCCGAAGCCGGTCCGGGCCGCCCGGGCCAGCATCGTCAGCGCGGGCCCGTCGCCCAGCACGATCGCCATCCGCAGGGCCACCCGGCGGGTGCCGGGCAGCGCGCCGGCGAAGAGCTCCCGCTCCCAGGCCCGGGCCACGTCGACGGAGAAGCCCGCGCCCAGCTCGCCGTCCGCCTCGGACTGCGGCCGGTCGGTCGCGTGCCGGTAGATGGTCGCGGTGCTGGCGTTCAGCCACAGCCGTGGCGGGTCCGCGGCGGCGCTGACGGCCCGGTGCAGGGCCGCCGTGGTGGCCACCCGGGAGTCGTGGATGACGGCGCGGTTGCGCGCGGTGTAGCGGCAGCCGACGCTCCGGCCGGCGAGGTTGACGACCAGGTCGGACCCGTCCACGAGGGCCGCGAGCCGGTCGGGCTGGTCCCAGCGCGCGTCCGGCCCGGTCCGTCCGACGACGACCACGTCGTGCCCGCGGGCGGCGAGGTCGGCGGCGACCAGCGGCCCGAGGAAGCCCGAGGCCCCGGCCAGGACCGCCCGGCTCACGAGGCCGCCGCCGTCGGGTCGACGACCTGGACGAGCAGCAGCGGCAGCCCGGTCTCCACGTCGTGCAGGCAGGCCAGGTAGGGCCGGTCCAGGGTCAGCTCCAGCGGCGTCGAGGGGGCGCTGACCGGCTCCATCGTCACCCCGGTGGCCGCGGCCGCCTCCAGCCCCTCCTCGTCGAGTGCCAGCCAGCCCTGGTGCTGCACCGCGGCCACCAGCAGCCGCTCGGCGCGGGTCATGCCGTCGAACTCGGCCTCGGGGGTGAAGGCGCGGCGCATCCCCAGGCGCCGCAGCGCGTCGGTCAGCTCGAGCGCGGTGCGCAGCTCGACGGGCGGCATCCGCAGGGCGACGCCGCGGTCCGGCTCCCGGCGCAGCAGGTTCGCGAGGCCGTCCCCGCGCAGGGCGGGGCGCAGCGTGGCGAGGTCCACGTCGGGCCGGATGACGGTGAGCGCCAGCTCGTCCCCGGCCAGCGGCACCCGGGCCGCCGTCCAGCCCTCGCCGATGGCGCCGCCCCCGGGGAGCACCGTCGCCATCGACGGCACCGTCACGGGCCCCCCGGGCGCGGCGAACTCCAGCGGCCCGCCCGGGTCGAAGGCCTTCCGCCACGGCGCGCGGACGTGCAGGGCGTTCGCGAGCACCATCCGGGTGCCGGGCCGGACCGACCCCTCGGGCATCAGCTCCTCGATGCGGTCGTGGGTCTGGTCCGCCACCCAGGCGTTGACCGCCCGCCGGGCCGCCTCGGGATCGCCGGCGAGGTCGGTCTCGGACACCCCGGTGCCGAACCACGCCGCGAGGTCCTCGAGGAACGGCCTCTCCCAGGCCGAGCCCTGCTGCCCCCAGACCCGGTTCGCGGTGTCGAGCACGACCGTCGTCTTCTTCCCGGCGGCGTTCTCCCGCCGCCCCGACCGCGTCCCCAGCAGCTGGTCGAGGGCGCTCAGGCCCGGCCCCAGGGCGGCCAGGTCGGGCAGGTGCAGGGCGGCGTCCATCTCCTCAGCCGTGGTGCCGGTCGCGCCGTACCGGACCATGGCCAGGGCCACCAGCACCGACCAGGGCGAGCAGACGAGGTTCCCCTCCTCGCCGACGGCGTCGAGCAGGTCCGCGCCGAAGGCGCCCACCGCGTCCACCAGCGCGGGGACCCGAGCGGGGTCGCCCGGCCGACGGGCGACGTCCGCGGCGACCAGGTCGCCGCCCGCGGCGGCGCAGCCGGCCAGGCCGCCGGCCCCGGCCAGGGCGGCGAGCCCGCCGAGGGCCAGCAGGGTGCGGCGGGGGAGCAGGACGTCCGCGGTCCGGGGACTCATGGCCCGCAGGCTAGGCGCGGCGGAGGGCGCGCAGCCAGGGCGGGGCGCCGGTCGACGCCGCATCGTGACCGGACGGCTGGCGGGCCGGGGCCGCGGTGGTCCACGATGGGCCGGGTGAGGTGGTGCTACCGGCGAGACACGGTCCCTCCGTGGACCGGCGCCCGAGGAACCCTCCGGTGACAGCACGTCGACCCTGCCGCAGGACCGCAGGTGCACGCCTGCGCTCCGCGCAGCTCGGCACCCGCACCCGCACGACCGGTCGCCCGGCACCACCTCACGCCCCGGGCCGCGGCCGTGCGCTCCTCCGGACCGCGGACGCCCGGTGAGGCGCGCCGACCCCGTCGCGCACGTCGCCCGGGCGCTGGCGTGGGCCTTCCTGGCCGCGCCCGCCTGGACCGAGCCGGAGCTGCGCCGCTCGGCCTGGACGACCCTGGGCCGACGGCACCGCTGGGTCACCCCGCTGGTCCGGCTCGCGCTCGTGGTGCACCGGACCGCACCGACGGGGCAGCCCGCCGAGCTGGCGCGGCTGCTGGCCGGCACCGACGAGCTTCCGGCCGCGCTGCACCGGGCCGCCCGCCGCGGCGCCCCCGTCCGGGTCCGGGTGGTCCCGGCCGTGCCGGCTCGGACCGCTTCCCCGCGCTGGCCCGTGCCGGAGGTGGCGGGCGCGCCGGACCTCGCCCGGCTGCTCGGCGTGCCCCTGGAGCAGTTGGACTGGCTGGCCGACGCCCAGGGCCGGCAGCGCCGCACCCCCGCCGGGCCGCTGCACCTCTACCGCTACCGCTGGGTCGAGCGGCCGGGCGCCGTCCCGCGGCTGCTCGAGGCGCCGACGCCGCTGCTGCGGCACGTCCTGCGCCGGCTGCTCGACGAGGTGCTGGTCTGGGTGCCCGCCCACCCCGCGGCGCACGGCTTCGTCCGCGGTCGCAGCGCGCTGAGCCACGCCCGGCTGCACGTCGGTGCCGCGCAGGTGGTGTCGCTGGACCTGCGGCACTTCTTCGCGGCGGTGACCGCGGCGCGGGTGCGGGGGCTGTGGACGCTGGTCGGCTACCCCGAGGGCGTCACCGCCCTGCTCACCGGGCTGACAACGCACCGCACCCCGGTGCACGTGCTGACGGCGATGCCCCCGGGCGGCGACGCCAGCGCGCGGCACCTGCTGCGCGCGCGTCTGCGCGCCCCGCACCTCCCGCAGGGCGCGGCGAGCTCTCCGGCGCTGGCCAACCTCGCGTGCGCCCGGCTCGACCGCCGCCTCGCCGGCTACGCCGCGGCGCTGGGCGCGACGTACAGCCGCTACGCCGACGACCTGACCATCTCCGGACCCGCCGACCTCGCCGCGCCCCGGCTGGTCCGCGCGGTGTCGGCCGTCGTCGTCGAGGAGGGCTTCGCGGTGAACCCGGCCAAGACGCGGGTGCAGCGGTCCTCGGCCCGTCAGCAGGTCACCGGCGTCGTGGTCAACGCCCGGACGAGCGTGCCGCGGGAGGAGGAGGACCGGCTGCGGGCCGTCCTGCACGACGCCGTCCGGAACGGCCCCGACGCGGCGAACCGGGCTGCCGTCCCCGATTTCCGGGCGCACCTCGAGGGCCGGGTGGGCTGGGTGAGCGCGGTCAACCCCGTCCGCGGGGCCCGGCTCCGTCGACAGCTGGACGCGGTGGTCTGGCCCGGGCGCTGAGCCGTCGGCTCAGTGGCTGTCGCCCACGAGCTTCAGCCCGATGACGCAGCCGACGAGGCCGAGGATCAGCAGCACCTTGACCAGCGAGACGGGCTCGGTCCCCGTCAGCATGGCCCAGGTGACGGTGCCCGCGGCCCCGATGCCCACCCAGACCGCGTAGGCCGTCCCGGTCGGCAGGTCGCGGAGGGCGAAGCCGAGACCGGCCATGCTCAGCAGCAGGGCGACGCCGAAGACGACGGTGGGCACCAGCCGGGAGAAGCCCTCCGAGCGGCCGAGGGCCGTGGCCCACACCGCCTCCAGGACCCCGGCGACCACGAGCACGATCCAGGCCATGACGACCCCACCTCCTGCACGCCAGTCTTGTCGCTGTCCGGGTACTGGGTGGCCTCGTCCGGCGGCGTGCTGACGCCGTCCCGGCAGCCTAGCCGAGGACCCCGGTCCGGTCAGCCCTAGAGTCCCCGGGTGGGAACCGCAACCGACGCACCGTCCGCCGCCCCCGGGCCGGACGACCTGGCCGCCGCGTTCGGCCTGGTCGACGTCGGTCCGGGCTCGCTGTCGCCCTGGTCGGCGGTGTTCCGCGCGACCGCGCCGGGCGGCGCCCCCGTCGTGGTGAAGCGGACCGCGCACCGGGCGGAGAACGCCCGGGCCATGGCGGGCTGGACCACCGCCGCGGCGGCCGCCGGGTTCCCGGTGGTGGCCCCGGTGCCGCTGGCCGTGGACAACCCCCAGCGGGTGGGTGAGGACTGGTGGGTGGTCTACCCGTGGGTGGAGGGCGAGGTCTACCGGGGCGCGCGGGAGCAGGTGCGCCAGGCCGGCGACCTGCTGGGCCGCCAGCACGCCCTGGCCGTCGACGCGTCCGCTCTGCGCGGGTACCGGTGGCCCGACGTCGACCCCGATGCCGTGGCCGCCGAGCTGGCGGCGCTGGCCGGGCGGGTGCCGGAGCCGGAGCTGCTGGCCGACCTTGCCGGCCGCTGGGCGCGGCAGCTGCCGGCGCTGCGCTCGGCCGGGCTGCCCGCCGCCGGGGTCAGCAGCGACTTCAAGGCCGTGAACCTCGTGTGGGCGGGCACCCGCGGCCCGGTGCTGGTCGACCCGGACAACGGGGGCCGCGAGCCCCGCCTGTTCGACCTGGCCCTCGCGGTGCTGCTGTTCCACCACGAGTGCCCCACCGCCCCCGGCCGGCTCTTCGACGCGGGGGAGTGGGCCACCTTCCGCGACGCCTACCGCGCCCACGTCCGGCTGGACGCCGCCGAGCAGCGGCTCTGGGCCGAGACCGTCGACCACCTGCTCTGGGAGGAGGGCAGCTGGGCCCTCGCCGACCAGGACGACGACGCCTGGGCCGACCCGCGGCAGGGGGCCTTCCTCCGGGACCTGGCCACGACGCGGCTGGACCGGTTCCCGCTGACCTGAGCGAGCGGGGTCAGCCCACCCGGCCGTCGAGCGGCTCGTCGTGGTGGCCGTCCACGACGACCGGGGCCGGGGTGGCCGGGGCCGGCGGCTGCGTCCGGTCCGAGGCGACGCGGTTGACCAGCTGGCGCAGGTCGACGCCCGTCATCTTCTCCAGCATGGTCACGGTGTCGTTGACGTTGCCGGCGATGTTGCGGGACAGCTGGCCGGCTCCGTCGTTGGAGATGACGGTCAGGTCCTTGATGTTGCCGTAGGGCGCCGCCAGCTCGCGCGCGATCTTGGGCAGCACCTCGACGAGCCGGTCGATGACGGCGGCGTCGTTGAACTGCTGGTACGCCTCGGCCTTCGCCTGGACGGCGGCCGCCTCCGCGCGTCCCGCGGCCTCCAGCGACTCCGCCTCGGCGAGGCCGTCGGCCCGGCGGGCCTCCGCCTCGGCCCGGCGGCGGGCCAGCAGCGAGGCGGCCTCCTGCTCGGCCTGGTACTTCGCGGCGTCGGCCGGGCGGCGCACCTCGGTGTCGAGCTGGCGCTCCTTGAGCTCGGCCTGCCGGACGGCGACCTGCTCCTCGCGCTGGATGATCGCCTGCCGCTGCTCGGCCTGGGCCAGCGGCCCGGCCGCGTCGGCGGCGGCCTGCCGGGCGTCGGTCTGCTCCTTGAGCTCGGCGCGCCGGATCGCCAGCCGCTGCTGGGCGATGGCGATGCCCTCGTCGGAGACGGCCTGCTTCTCCGCGGCCTCCTGCCGGGCGTTCGCCTCGGCGATGGCGGCCGCCTTCTCGACCTGCGCGCTCTCGGGCCGGCCGAGGTTGCGCAGGTAGTTGGTGTCGTCCTCGACGCTGGAGATCTGCAGGGTGTCGACGATCAGGCCCTGGTTGTTGAGCGACTCCAGGGCGACGTCCTGCACCGACTTCGCGAGCGCGGCCCGCTCGTGGATGATCTGCTCGACCGTGAGCGTACCGACGACCGAGCGCAGCGAGCCGGCCAGGATGTCCTGGGTGTAGCGCTCGATCTGGTCCTGCTGCTGCAGGAAGCGTTGGGCGGCCAGCCGCACGTTCTCCTCGTCACCGCCGACCTTGACCTGCGCCACCCCCTGCAGCGACAGCTTGATGCCGTTCTTGGAGATGCCCTCGACGGTCACCTGCACCGAGCGCGACGCGAGGCTCAGCGTGTAGGCCTTGTTGACGAAGGGGTAGACCACAGAGCGGGCGCCCACCACCACCTTCGACGGCTTGGTCGCGCTCCGGCCGGTGATGATCAGCGCCTCGTCGGGGCGGGCGGTGCGGTAGCTGCGGATCAGCACGACCAGCGCGATGAGGACGACGACCGCGATGACGACGGCGAGGGCGAGGGTCGTCGTGAGCTCGACCATGGTGCTCCGATCGGAGGGGGAGGGGGTCGTCCACGGTAACGGACGACGGGTCCGGCGAGGCCGTCCCGGCCTGAGAAGAGGCCGGGAATCGGTCTCAGCGGGCCACCCAGCCGTAGAAGCTGCGGAGCTCCGGGCCCCAGTCGACGACGTCGCCCCCGTCCTCGGCGTAGAAGGCCCGGACGGCCACCCGGACCTCCGCCGGCCGGCCGAGGCAGCTGCGCGGGATGCTGAGGGCGACCTCCTCGGGGCCGAAGGCGTCCGACGTCGCCCGGAACCCGTCGCAGTCCATCGCGGTGCCCCCGCTCGTGAAGCTGCCGACGCGCAGCAGCCGGGGGCCCTCGGTGTTCGGCCAGACGTCCGCCTTGTACTCGGGGCCGCTGTTGCCGGCGTCGGTGTCCAGCCAGAAGGTGGTGTGGTCGCCGATGTCGAAGGGGCCGACGAAGGCGCGGACGCCGACCTTCGTCGCGGTGTGCGACACCCGGACGCTCGTCAGGTGGGCGCCGCCGTCGGTGAACGTGCGGGTCTCGGCGTGCGCGGCTGGGGCGAGCGCGACGGTGGCGGTGAGGCAGGCCGCGGCGACGGCGGCGGCGCGGGCGGTGCGGTGGGGCACGGCGATCTCCTGGGGTCCGGGTCCCGGGGACGTCCCCCGGTCACCGGTAAGGAGCCGCGGGGCCCCGCCCTGATACGTCTCCACCCGGGTGCCGGCTGCCCGCGCGCGGACGACCGCGGTGGACGGAGCCCGGGTCTGGTGCCGACCCGGGGAGGTAGCTGAGCCCGCGGAGCACAGGGCTCGACGCGGGCTCAGCCAGCCGTGCGGCGAGAGGATCCCCCGATCGTCGGACGCCGTACGGGGTGATGCTGTCACCGGCGGATCACGGTGGATAGGACCCTGACGCGATTGTCCTCTATCGGACATGTCCTCAAGTGGACACGGTATCGCCGGCGGGAGCGAGACGGACGTGGTTGTCTTGTCCGTGAGAGGTCCGTGGTCACCTGAACCCCCGAGCAGGTGACCACGGACCTCGTGCTGTCCCCAGCATGGACCGCCCGGGCCACCGGCGCCAGGGCCCACCCCGGGACCACCCCGGTCCTGTCCTCGCGAGGCCGCCGGTCGCGGCTCCCGGGGGTACGTTGGCCGCGAGCTGCCGCCCCGCGCAGCCTTTCGCACGAGGACCGGGGGCTGCACCCATGACCACCCTTCCCGCCGTCGAGCCGCGACCCCGCGGCCGGGCCGGCCAGCGCTACGTCAGCGACTTCACCGAGCTCACCCGCCGCGTCCAGGCCGAGGGTCTGATGGGCCGGGCCTACGGCTTCTACTGGACCTGCCTGGGGGCGGCCGCGGTCGCCCTGGGCTCCCTGGTCGCCGGCATGCTCCTGCTGGGCGACAGCTGGCTGCAGCTCCTGCTCGCCGGGGCGCTGGGCGTCCTGATGGCCCAGCTCGGCTTCCTCGGCCACGAGGCGTCGCACCGGCAGATGTTCCGCTCCGCCCGCTGGAACGACTGGACGGGACGGGTGCTGTCCGGGCTGCTGGTCGGCATCAGCTACGGCTGGTGGATGCGCAAGCACACCCGCCACCACGCCAGCCCCAACCAGCTGGGCAAGGACCCCGACATCGTCAGCGGCGCGGTCGCGTTCAGCGCCGAGGCCGTCGCCTCGCGGGGGACCGTCGGGGAGTGGCTGGCGCGGCGCCAGGGCTTCTTCTACCTGCCACTGCTCGCGCTGGAGGGCCTCAGCCTGCACGTCTCGTCCGTCCGGCACCTGCTCGACAGGCAGCCCGTCCGGCACCGGTGGGTGGAGATCCTCTTCGTCGGCGTCCGGCTGGTCGGCTACCCGGTCGCCGTCTTCCTGCTGCTGCCGCCCGGGATGGCCCTCGCCTTCATCGGGGTGCAGGTCGGCGTCTTCGGCTTCCTCCTCGGCGGGGCGTTCACCCCCAACCACGTGGCCATGCCGATCGTCGACCGCGGGGTCAAGGTCGACTTCCTCCGCCGCCAGGTGCTGATGTCGCGCAACATCACCGGGGGCCCCCTCGTGCACTTCCTCATGGGCGGGCTCGCCCACCAGGTCGAGCACCACCTCTTCCCCGGGATGGCCCGGCCCCACCTGCGGCGGGCCGCGGTGCACGTCCGCCGCTACTGCGCCGAGCACGACATCCCCTACACCGAGAACACCCTCGTCGGGGCCTACCGGCACGTGCTGGGCTACCTCAACGACGTCGGGCTGCAGGGCCGGGCGGACACGTTCGCCTGCCCGCTGGCCCAGGCGCACCGGGTCTGAGCCCCGCGGCGGGGGCCGGTCTCAGCTGATCCGGAGCCAGCCGTGGCCGGCCGTCCAGGCCACCGGGTCGAAGGGGTACCAGCTGCCCTGGCCCGGCTGGTCGTGCCGGCGGTCGACGGGCTCGCGCTCCAGGTCGCACCAGAGCAGCGTCCCGACGGCGCCGTGCGCCACGAACCCGACCGCCTCGTCGCGGCCGGCCGTGTGCCGGCGCACCGCCGCGACGACCCGCTGCTGCGCGTGCCGCGCGGTCTCCCAGCCCCGGACGCTCTCGTCGGGGCGGGCGAAGAAGGCGTCGGCCACCCGTTCGAACTCCTCCGGCGGCAGGAACCCGGTCGCGCTCCGGTCGTTCTCGCCGAGCTCGGCGTCGACGGTCCAGGGCAGCCCGTGGACGGTGGCCAGCACCTCGGCGGTCTCGCAGGCCTTGCGCTCGGCGCTGCTGACCAGCCGGCTGAGTCCGGCCGTCCACGGGAGCGCCGCCAACCGCTCGGCGCGCGCCCGCCCGGCGGCCGAGAGGGACCAGCGCGTGACGTCGGTGCCGGGATCGACGGCGACCTCGGGGTGGGTGACCAGGTAGCAGGTGGGGGCCACGCCCCATCGTGGCACGCAGGGAGCGGCCCGGGGAGGGGGCTCCGGCACCGCCGCGGTGCTCCCGGCCCGGCCGCCCGGACGGGCGGGGCGGCTCGTTACGGTGCCCCGGTGACTGCTCTGCTGCCCACCACCGCTCGGGCCCTGCTGCACCGGCTCGCCGTCGCCCAGGCCGAGGGCCGCGCGCCGTCGGTCGTGGCCGGGACGGTGCGTGACGGCGCGCTGGCCTGGTCCGCCGCCCGCAGCGCCGACGGGGCCGACGGGGCCGGCGTCGAGCGGGCCTACCGGATCGGCTCGATCACCAAGACGTTCACCGCCGTCCTGGTCCTGCAGCTGCGCGACGAGGGCGCCCTGGCCCTCACCGACCCGCTGGCCGACCACGTCCCCGGGGTCGGCGGCCACGCGACCCTGCTGCAGCTGCTGGCGCACGCCGGCGGGCTGACCTCGGAGCTGCCCGGGGCCTGGTGGGAGCGGGTGCCCGGCCCGGACGCGGACGGGCTGCTCGGCGCCCTGGCGGACGAGCCGCCGCGGCTCGAGGCCGGCGCGCGGCTGCACTACTCCAACGTCGGCTTCGCGCTGCTGGGCGAGGTGGTGGCGCGCCGCTGCGGCGCCCCCTGGGAGCAGGTGCTCGAGGAGCGGCTGCTGCGCCCGCTGGGCCTGCAGCGGACCGGTCCGGCGCCGGTCGGCCCGTCCGCCGCGGGCTGGGCGGTGCACCCGCACGCCGACGTCCTGCTGCCCGAGCCGTCCGCGGCCACCGGCGCGATGGCGCCGGCGGGGGAGCTGTGGTCGACGGTGGGCGACCTCGCGCGCTGGGGCGCGTTCCTCGCGGGTGACACCGGCGACGTGCTGGACCCGGCCACGCTGGAGGAGATGCGGCAGCCCGCCGCGGTCGACGACGGCGACAGCTGGACCACCGCCTGGGGGCTGGGGCTGCAGCTGGTCCGCGCGGGGGGCCGCCGGCTCGTGGGGCACGGCGGCTCGATGCCCGGGTTCCTCGCGGGCCTGCTCGTCGAGCCCGCGACCGGCGACGGCGCGGTGGCCCTGACCAACGCGACGGCCGGGGTGCCGGTCGCCCGGCTGACCCAGGACCTGCTGGCCACCATGGCCGACCTGGAGCCCGCCCTGCCACGGCCCTGGCGCCCGGCGGCGGTGCCGGCGGACCTGCTCGCGCTCACCGGCACCTGGTACTGGGGGCCGGCGGCGTTCACGCTGGCCGTCGAGGGCGTCGACCGGCTGCGGCTCACCCCGCTGGAGGCCGGCGGCGGCCGCAGCTCGCGGTTCCGGCCGGCGGCCGACGGCGGCTGGACCGGCCTGGACAACTACTACGCGGGGGAGCGGCTCCGGGTCGTCCGTGACGCCACGGGCGCCGTCAGCCACCTCGACCTGGCGACGTTCGTGCTGACCCGGGAGCCCTACGCCCCGGCCGACGTCGTGCCCGGCGGCGTCGACCCGCGCGGCTGGCACCGTCCGGGCTGAGTGCCGGTGGGCGGGGCGTCACCGGCGGCCGGGTCGTGCCCGGTCTCCGGCTGCCAGCCGCCCAGGAACGCGAGGACGGTGGCTGCGGGCATCTCGCACGGCCGGAGCACGTCGCCGGAACCGGTGCGGTAGACGTTGGTGCTCACGACGTCCGCGCCACCCAGCTCCTCGGCGTAGATCGCGACGCTGCGGCCCTGCGCCCGGCTGGTCCGGCGCAGGCCGTAGGGACGGCCGCGGTAGCGGACCGCCGTCCAGCCCTCGGGCACCCGGTCGACCAGCGCCGGCAGGTCCTCGGGGCGCGCGTCCACGTGCCCACTGTGCCAGCGGCCTCGCGCCCCGCTCAGG
This sequence comes from Microlunatus capsulatus, assembly GCF_017876495.1. Lineage (NCBI taxonomy): Bacteria > Bacillati > Actinomycetota > Actinomycetes > Propionibacteriales > Propionibacteriaceae > Microlunatus > Microlunatus capsulatus. The sequence continues at coordinate 3,674,006 of NZ_JAGIOB010000001.1, forward strand.
TGCGCGGCTGGGCCGGGTTCGTCGGGTCGCCCTGCGACGGCGGGTTCTGCGGCGGGGCGTCGGTGCTCATCCCGGTCGCGCGCGGCGTCGCGGGGGCGGCGCCCGCCTCCGGGGCCAGGCCGGCCGGGTCGCCGCCGGACGGCTCCGCCCCGCCGGCCAGCTCCTCGAGCCGCTGGCGGAGCACCTCGGTCACCGGCAGCCGGTGGCCGTGCGCCTGCTCGTGGTCGAGCAGCGCCTGCACCCCTGCGGCGTCGAGCGTCCGGACCCGCTGGGCCAGGGCCGGCACCGGCAGGTGGTCGTAGTCGGGCAGCGGCAGGCTGTCGTGGTCGCTCATGCCCGTGCGCTACCCGCGCCCCGGTCGTCCGAACCGCTCAGCCGACGACGGCGAGGGTCCCGCGGCGCACCGTCAGGAACAGGTTCGTGGCGGCGGCCACGGCCAGCGAGGCGCCCAGCAGGTGCAGCAGCACCAGCCCGATGGGCAGCCCCAGGTTGTACTGCGCGATGCCGATCGCGGCCTGCAGGACGAGCACCGCCAGGACGAGCAGCGCCGCGCGGCTGCGCAGGGCCGCGAGGGCGACGACGGTGGTGGCCACGGTGGCGTAGACGGCGACCGCGTGCAGGTGGGTGACGAACGCGCCGTCGAAGCCGGTCCGGACGGCGTCCAGGTCGCCGGCGTGCGGGCCGCTGCCGGTCACGACGGTGCCCAGCCAGACTGTCAGGCCCATCAGCACCAGCGTCGACCGGGCGGCCAGCACGCCGAGGCGGCCCGCCGGCTGCTGGCGCAGGCCGCGGCTGCGCCGGACCAGCCAGGTGCTGAGCCCGATGAGCACCATCGAGACCATCAGGTGGAAGGCCACGACGAACGGGTTGAGGTGGGTCCACACCGAGATGCCGCCGATCACGGCCTGCGCGGGGATGCCGAGGGCCAGGCCGGCGGCGATCCAGCGCAGGTCGCGGCGCTTCCGGCCGCCGTCGCGGTGCAGCATCGCGCTGACCCAGGTGAGCACGGCGATGACCACGAGGACGAAGGTCAGCAGCCGGTTGCCGAACTCGATGGCGCCGTGGATGCCCAGCGAGGGGTGGGTGACGTAGGAGTCCTCGGTGCAGCGCGGCCAGGTGGGGCAGCCCATCCCCGAGGCGGTCAGCCGGACGAGGGCGCCGGTGACGACGATGCCGATGTTGGCCACCAGGGAGGCGATGGCCCAGCGGCGCGGCGCCCGCGGGCTGGTGACGAGCCGGGCGAGGGCGTCCAGCGGGCCGGGCCCGGGGGCGGGGTCGCCCGCCGAGGTGGCGCCGGCGCGCACGGGGGTGGTGGTCAGGCCGTCCATCGAAACACCTTCCGGGCGGCGAGGCCGCCGAGCAGCAACCAGACGAGGCAGACCAGGAGGGGCCAGCCGAGGACCGTGCCCGTCGCCGCCGCCCGCAGGCCCTCGCCGAGCGCGGCGGTGGGCAGCAGCTCCAGCACGGGCGCCACGGCGGCGGGGTACCGGCTCAGCGGCAGCACCAGGCCGCCGCCGACCAGCAGCACGACGTAGACGAGGTTCGCCAGCCCCAGCGTGGCCTCCGCGCGCAGCCGGCCGGCCAGCAGCAGGGCCAGGCTGACGAACGCGGCCGCGGCCAGGACCACGAGCAGCACGGCGACGAGGACGGACCCGACGGTGGGCGTGGGCCGCCAGCCCAGTGCCAGGGCGGCGACGGCGAGCACGACCAGCTGACCCGTCACGACGACCACCACGGACAGCGCCTTGCCGGCCAGCAGCCCGGTGCGGCCCAGCGGGGTGGCGGCCAGCCGCTCGAGCACGCCGTAGCGGCGCTCGAAGCCCGTGGCGATGGCGACGGAGGTGAAGGCCGTCGACCAGACGGCCAGGCCCAGGACCGACGGGGCCAGCGTCTCCAGCGCGCCCAGCCGACCGCCGACGACGCGGCCGGCGACGAGGATGCCCAGCGGGATGACCAGGGCGAGCAGCAGCTGCTCGCCGTTGCGGACCAGCAGCCGGGTCTCGGTCAGCGCGTGCCGCACCACCCGCTGGCGCGCCGGCGCCGCGCCGGGGGCGGGGGAGAGGTCGAGCGCGCTCATCCGGCCTGCACCGTGGTGTGGGCGAGGAAGACGTCCTCGAGGCTCTGGCCGGCGCTGGTCAGCTCGGGGACGGTGCCGGCGACGGCGACGTGGCCCCGGTCGAGGATGAAGACCTGGTCGGCCAGGGCGGCGGCCTCCTCCATGGCGTGGGTGGTGAGCACGACGGTCACGCCGGCCGCCCGGAGCCGCTCCAGCAGGCGCCAGGTCGTCCGGCGCGCGTGCGGGTCCATCCCCGCCGTCGGCTCGTCCAGGAAGACCAGCTCGGGGCGCCCGACCAGCGCGGCGGCCAGGTTGACGGCCTGCTGCTGGCCGCCGGACAGCCGGCGGTAGGGGGTGCGCAGCACCGGTCCCAGGCCCAGCTCGGCGACCAGGGCGTCGACGTCCTGGGGGGTGGCGTGCAGGCCGGCCAGGTAGCGGAGCAGCTCCCCGGCCCGGATGCCCGACCAGGCGCCGGTGCTCTGCGGCATCAGCCCGACCCGGGCGGCGGTGCCGCGGTCGCCCGCGGGGGAGCCGAGCACGGAGACGCGGCCGGCGCCGGGCCGGACCAGGCCCGTGCAGCAGCGGACCAGGGTCGTCTTGCCCGCGCCGTTGGGCCCGAGGACCGCGGTCAGGGCGCCGCGCCGGGCGGTCAGCGTGAGCCCGGCCAGCACCTCGCGCCCGCCCAGGACGACCCGCAGGTCCTCGACCGCGAGAGCGGCGTCGTCAGCGGTGGGCACCGGTGCAGTCTAGGTCGCCGACGCCCGTCCGGACCGCGCGGTGAGCCGGCTCACGTCGGCCGGCGGTCGTGCTCCGCCGGGAGCCCCGCCCGGCTGGCGACGGGCCGGTGCTGCGCCCCCGTCCGGGCCCGGCCCGGAGGCCGGTGCGCTACTGTGGACCGCAGTGCCTCGCTGAGTCTCGCCGCGAAGCACCGGTGACGTCGAGCGAACCTGCTCCTCACTCGCTGCTGTGCACTGCCGCACCGTGACTCCGGCCCCGAGCCTGTGAGCACGAAACCCTCTGGTGAGACGCCACAGAATGTGATGTCCCTCTTGTCCGTCGACACGACGATCGTCCCTGCCTTCTCCGAGCTCGGCGTCCCCGCCACGCTCGTCAAGGTCCTCTCCGCTCTCGGCATCGAGACCCCCACCCCCATCCAGGCCGCCACGCTGCGCGACTCGCTCGCCGGCCGCGACGTCCTGGGCCGCGGCCGCACCGGCTCCGGCAAGACCTACGCCTTCCTGCTGCCGCTGGTCGCCCGCCTCACGGCGTCGGGCAGCCGTCGCACAGCCAAGGCGCCCCGCGCCCTGATCCTGGCCCCCACGCGCGAGCTGGTCGGCCAGATCGAGGCCGCCCTCAAGCCGCTGGCCGCCACGGCCGGCCTGACCACTCTGACGATCTTCGGCGGGGTGGGCCAGAACCCGCAGGTCCGCGGCCTGCAGAACGGCGTCGACATCGTCCTCGCCTGCCCCGGCCGCCTCGAGGACCTGATCAAGCAGCGCGCCTGCACGCTGGCGTCGGTCGAGATCACGATCCTCGACGAGGCCGACCACATGGCCGACCTGGGCTTCCTGCCCGCCGTCACCCGGCTGCTCGGCCAGACCGCCCCGAACGGCCAGCGGATGCTCTTCTCCGCGACCCTCGACGGCGCCGTCAACGGCCTGGTCCGCAAGTTCCTGCACGACCCGCGGACGCACGAGGCCGACTCGGCCCAGTCGCCGGTCTCGACGATGGCGCACCACGTCCTGCACGTGAACCGCGACCAGCGGATCCCCGTGCTGGCCGACCTGACCAGCGCGCCCGGCCGCACCGTGGTCTTCACCCGCACCAAGCACGGCGCCAAGGCCCTGGCCAAGCAGCTGAACGCCCGCGGCATCCCCGCGGTCGAGCTGCACGGCAACCTCAGCCAGAACGCCCGCACCCGCAACATGGACGCGTTCCACGCCGGCACCGCCAGCACCCTGGTGGCCACCGACATCGCGGCCCGCGGCATCCACGTGGACGACGTGGCCCTGGTCGTGCACGCCGACCCGCCCGTGGAGCACAAGGCTTACCTGCACCGCTCGGGCCGCACCGCCCGCGCCGGCCAGGACGGCACCGTCATCACGCTGATGACCGACGAGCAGGTCTCCGACGTCCGCGCCCTGACCCGGGCGGCCGGCATCAAGCCGACCACCACCCGCGTCTCCGGCGTCGACCACCCGCTGCTCCAGACGCTGGCCCCGGGCGAGCGCGTGCTCGTCCCCGGCGGCCTCGTCCCGGCGCACACCCCGGAGCCCCAGGGCCCCGGTCGCCGGTCCTCGGGCTCGGCCCCGCGCAGCGGTGGTGGCGGGGGCGGTGGCGGTGGCGGCCGCGGCCGTCGCGGTCCCAGCCAGGGCGGCGGTGGCGCGCCCGCCGGTCGCTCGGCGGGCGGCTCCGGTCGCTCGGCCGGTGGTTCGGGCCGTTCGGGCGGGCAGGGCCGTGGGGCTCGCAGCGGCTCCGGCGGGCCGTCGACCTACACGACGTCCAGCCCCGGCCTCTCCTCCGGCTCGCACAGCGCCGCGGGCTTCAGCCGGAGCTCGCGCCGCGGCTGACCCGCAGCAGACCTGACGACAGCGCTCGTGCCCTCCGGGGCGCGGGCGCTGTCGCGTCCGGCGGCCGAGAAGGAGGAAGAACCGCTCGACCGAGCCCCGGGCGGCTCAGGACCTCCTTCTCGGCCCTCGCCGCCCGTCGGCTGACGGCTGTCAGCCCGGTCGGCCATGATGAGCGGCATGCAGCTGCCCGTCATGCCCCCGGTGAAGCCGATGCTGGCGAAGTCGGTGCCGACCATCCCCACCGGCGAGCTCTCCTACGAGCCCAAGTGGGACGGGTTCCGCTCCATCGTCTTCCGCGACGGCGACGAGGTGGAGATCGGCTCGCGCAACGAGAAGCCGATGACGCGCTACTTCCCCGAGGTCGTGGCCGCGGTGCTGGAGCACCTGCCGGAGCGGTGCGTGCTGGACGGCGAGATCGTCGTCGCGGTCGGCGACCGGCTCGAGTTCGAGGTGCTGCAGCAGCGCATCCACCCCGCCGTCAGCCGGATCACCAAGCTCTCGCTCGAGACCCCGGCCCGCTTCGTCGCCTTCGACCTGCTGGCCCTCGGCGACGTCGACTACACCGGCGAGCCGTTCGCCGTCCGCCGCGCGGCGCTGGAGGAGGCGCTCGCCGACGTCGGCGCGCCGGTCCACCTGACGCCGGCCACCCGGGACCCCGCGCTGGCCCAGGACTGGTTCTCCCAGTTCGAGGGCGCCGGCCTCGACGGCGTGGTGGCCAAGCCGCTGGCCGGCACCTACCAGCCGGACAAGCGGACGATGTTCAAGATCAAGCACCAGCGGACGGCCGACTGCGTCGTCGCGGGCTACCGGGTGCACAAGAGCGGGCCCGACAGCATCGGCTCGCTGCTGCTCGGCCTCTACGACGACGAGGGCACCCTCGCCAGCGTCGGGGTGATCGGCGCGTTCCCGGCGGCGCGGCGGCGCGAGCTCTTCGCCGAGCTGCAGCCGCTCGTGACCACCTTCGACGACCACCCGTGGGCCTGGGCGAAGCAGGAGGAGGGGACGCGGACACCGCGCAACTCCGAGGGCAGCCGGTGGAACAACGGCAAGGACCTGTCCTTCACCCCGCTCTCGCCCGAGCTCGTCGTCGAGGTCCGCTACGAGCACATGGAGGGCACCCGCTTCCGGCACACGGCCCAGTTCAACCGCTGGCGGCCGGACCGCGACCCGCGCTCGTGCACCTACGAGCAGCTCGAGGAGCCGGTCACCTACGACCTGGCCGACATCCTGGCGGGCAGCCACCGGCAGTAGCCGTTAGCCGCTCCCGGAGCCGGGTACCCGAGCCCTCACGACCACGACGAGGGAGCAGCAGATGAGCATGGACGCAGGCAGCGCGCACGGGGGCGACCTGGAGGACGTCGGCCCGGGCGAGGACGCCGGCCGCATCGGGCAGGCCCCGACCACGACCGACGTGACCGACCCGGAGCGCTCGTCGCGCGGCACGGCCAGCGGCAGCGGGTCGGAGCCGGGCGAGGGCCCGGTCCAGCCCGCCGCCGACGGCGGCGGGGGCACCGACCCCTCGGTCAGCATCGAGCCGCACAACCAGGGCGACGCCCCCAGCTGACGGCCCCCTCCCGGGGGCGTGAGCAGGCTCACCACCCCCGCTCCGGGGTAAGGCGGGCCTTGCTTGAACGGGCTCGTCGAATAAGAGCACACTGGTGTTGTGAAAAACCTCCAGGACGTCGCCACGCGCGCTCCTGGCCCCGGCACGCCCGAGGACGCCCCGCGTCCCGGCCCCGAGGCGGACGCCTCGACGCGGCACCGGGTGGCGCTGTCCATCCTCGAGCACGGCCCCTCGACGGCGGCCGCGCTCGGCGACCGGCTGGGCCTCACCGCCGCTGCCGTCCGCCGCCACCTCGACGGGCTGCTGGAGCGCGGGGTGCTGACCGCCCGTGAGCAGCGCGTCTACGGATCGCGCGGTCGCGGCCGTCCCGCCAAGGTCTTCGCGCTCACCGACGCCGGCCGGGCCGACTTCCCGGCTGCCTACGACGACATCGCCATCGCCGCCCTGGAATTCCTGGCCGACGAGGTGGGTTCCTCTGCTGTGAGGACCTTCGCGGAGCGCCGGGCCGCCCCGGCGGAGGCCCGCTACCGCGAGGCCGTCGACGGGGCCGACCCGTCGGTCTCGCCCGCGCTGGCCCTCGCCGCGGCCCTGACCGCGGACGGCTACGTCGCCTCGGTCCGCCCCTCGGCCCTCGGCGAGCAGCTCTGCCAGCACCACTGCCCGGTCGCGCACGTGGCCGAGCGCTTCCCGCAGCTGTGCGAGGTGGAGACCGAGATGTTCTCCCGCGTGCTGGGCGTGCACGTCCAGCGCCTCGCCACCCTCGCCCACGGGGACGGGGTCTGCACGACCCACGTCCCCACGAGCAGCGGCGCGGCCCCGGCCGCCGCCGCACCCGCACCACCCGGAATGACACCACCGCACGACCTCGACATGACCACCCCTGAGGAGAGGCCCGCACCATGACGCAGATCCACGAGCCGATCACCACCACCGGACCCGTCGGCACGGGCCACACCCAGGACGAGCACCTCGAGGCGCTCGGCCGCTACCGCTTCGGCTGGTCGGACTCCGACGTCGCCGGCTCGACGGCCAAGCGCGGCCTGACCCCCGAGGTCGTCGCCAACATCTCCGCCCTCAAGAGCGAGCCGCAGTGGATGCTCGACCTGCGGATGAAGGGCCTGCGGCTGTTCGAGCGCAAGCCCATGCCGACGTGGGGTGCCGAGCTCGACGGCATCGACTTCGACAACATCAAGTACTTCGTCCGCTCGACGGAGAAGCAGGCCACCACCTGGGACGACCTGCCGGCCGACATCAAGTCGACCTACGACAAGCTGGGCATCCCGGAGGCCGAGAAGGCCCGCCTGGTGTCCGGTGTCGCGGCCCAGTACGAGTCCGAGGTCGTCTACCACAAGATCAACGAGGAGCTGGAGAAGCAGGGCGTCATCTTCCTCGACACCGACACCGCGCTCAAGGAGTACCCGGACCTGTTCCGCGAGTACTTCGCCACGGTGATCCCCGTCGGGGACAACAAGTTCTCCGCGCTGAACTCCGCCGTCTGGTCCGGCGGCTCCTTCATCTACGTGCCGAAGGGCGTGCACGTCGAGATCCCGCTGCAGGCCTACTTCCGGATCAACACCGAGAACATGGGCCAGTTCGAGCGGACGCTGATCATCGTCGACGAGGACGCCTACGTGCACTACGTCGAGGGCTGCACCGCACCGATCTACTCCAGCGACTCGCTGCACTCCGCGGTCGTCGAGATCGTGGTCAAGAAGGGCGCCCGCTGCCGCTACACGACCATCCAGAACTGGTCGAACAACGTCTACAACCTCGTCACCAAGCGCGCCACCTGCGAGGAGGGCGCGACGATGGAGTGGATCGACGGCAACATCGGCTCCAAGGTCACCATGAAGTACCCGGCCGTCTACCTGATGGGCGCCCACGCCAAGGGCGAGACGCTGTCCATCGCCTTCGCCGGCGAGGGCCAGCACCAGGACGCCGGCTCCAAGATGGTGCACTGCGCGCCGTACACGTCGAGCTCGATCATCTCCAAGTCCGTCGCCCGCGGCGGCGGCCGAACCTCCTACCGCGGCCTGGTCCAGGTCCAGGAGGGGGCCTCGCACTCCGCCTCGGTGGTCAAGTGCGACGCGCTGCTGGTCGACCAGATCAGCCGCTCGGACACCTACCCCTACGTCGACGTCCGCGAGGACGACGTGTCGATGGCCCACGAGGCGACCGTCTCGAAGGTCTCCGACGACCAGCTCTTCTACCTGATGAGCCGGGGCATGGGCGAGGACGAGGCGATGGCCATGATCGTCCGCGGGTTCGTGGAGCCGATCGCCCGCGAGCTGCCGATGGAGTACGCCCTCGAGCTCAACCGGCTGATCGAGCTGCAGATGGAGGGCGCGGTCGGCTGACGCCGGCCCCGCTCCCGCCCCGAGCCCTCCCGCGCCAGCGCGGGAGGGCCACCCCGGATCCCCAGAGAGAGAACGCCTTCCCGTGACGATTGTTGACACCGACCCGAGCACGGCCGCCGAGTCCGCCGCCCATTCGGCGGACGCCGTGGCCGGCGCCGTCGAGACGACGGACAAGATCGCCAGCCACCTGCACCCGGTCGGCTCCTTCGACGTCGCCGACCACCCGCGCCCCACCGGGCGCGAGGAGGTGTGGCGCTTCACCCCGCTCAAGCGGATGCAGGGCCTGCTCGACGCGCTGCCCACCGAGGACGGCGCGCTCGACGTCGCCGTCTCGGTGCCCGACGGCGTCGAGGCCGGCACGCTGGCGCCCGGCGAGGGCGTCCGCGGCTCCGTGCTCGTCCCCACCGACGGCCCCGCGGCCGCCGCGTCGGCGGGCACGCCGGACGGCCTGCACCTGCGGATCCCCGCCGAGCACGAGGCGAGCGCCCCGCTGACGGTGACGCTGACCGGCCGGGGCGCCGGCCGCCGCTCGAACGCCCACACCGTCGTCGAGGCGGGCGCCTTCAGCAAGGCGACGGTCGTGCTGCGGCACGAGGGCTCCGGGGTGCACACGGGCAACCTCGAGGTGGTCGTCGGCGACGGCGCGCAGCTCACGGTCGTCAGCATCCAGGACTGGGCCGACGACGCCGTGCACACCGGCCAGCACGAGGCCTCGGTGGGCCGGGACGCGACCTACAAGCACGTCGTCGTCAGCTTCGGCGGCGACCTGGTGCGGCTGCACAGCAACGTGTCCTACGCCGGGCCGGGTGCCCAGTCGGAGATGTTCGGCCTCTACTTCGCCGACGCCGGCCAGCACCTCGAGCACCGGCTGTTCGTCGACCACAACGCCCCCCGCACCCGCTCCGACGTGGACTACCGCGGCGCTCTGCAGGGCCGGGGCGCCCACACCGTGTGGATCGGCGACGTGCTGATCCGCAAGGTCGCCGAGGGCATCGAGACCTACGAGTCCAACCGCAACCTCGTCCTCACCGACGGCTGCCGCGCCGACTCCGTGCCCAACCTGGAGATCGAGACCGGCGAGATCGCCGGCGCCGGGCACGCGTCGACCACCGGCCGCTTCGACGACGAGCAGCTGTTCTACCTGCGCAGCCGTGGCATCGACGAGGCCGAGGCCCGCCGCCTGGTGGTTCACGGCTTCTTCGCCGACATCATCCGCAAGGTCGGCGTCCCCGAGGTCGAGGCGCAGCTGCTGGAGGCCGTCGAGGCCGAGCTGGCCGTCAACGTCGGCGTCCCGCTGGGCACCGGCAGCACCGACCTGCCCACCCCGGGCCCCGACGGGACGGGCACCGCCGACGAGGTGCCGACCCCCGTGCACGAGGAGACCGTCACCGAGGCCGGGAGGATCGGGTGAGCTTCGTCCGCGCCTGCGCCCTGGCCGAGCTCAAGGCCGGCACCGCCCTGGCCGTCGAGGTCGACGGCGAGGACGTGGCCGTCGTCCGCAGCGGCGACGACTACTTCGCCATCGCCGACCTGTGCAGCCACGCCGCCATCCCGCTGAGCGAGGGCGACGTCGAGGACGGGGAGATCGAGTGCTACCTGCACGGCTCCCGCTTCGACCTCCGCACCGGCAAGCCGACCGGGCTGCCCGCCACCGAGAAGGTCGCCGTCTACCCCGTCCGGGTCGAGGGCGACGACCTGCTGGTGGACGTCACCAGCCCCACGAACTGACCGCAGAACAGCACCAGGAGACACAGACATGGCCACGCTCGAGATCCGCGACCTGCACGTCACCGTCGACACCGAGTCCGGGGTGAAGGAGATCCTCAAGGGGGTCGACCTGACCATCCGGTCCGGGGAGACGCACGCGATCATGGGGCCCAACGGCTCCGGCAAGTCCACCCTCGCCTACTCGATCGCCGGGCACCCGAAGTACACGATCACCTCCGGCAGCGTCACCCTCGACGGTGAGGACCTGCTGGCCATGAGCGTCGACGAGCGGGCGCGGGCCGGGCTGTTCCTGGCCATGCAGTACCCGGTCGAGGTCCCCGGGGTCTCGGTGTCGAACTTCCTCCGCACGGCCAAGACCGCCGTCGACGGCGAGGCGCCGAAGCTGCGCACCTGGGTCAAGGACGTCAACGCCGCCATGGACAAGGTCCAGATGGACCGCGAGTTCGCCAACCGCAGCGTCAACGAGGGCTTCTCCGGCGGTGAGAAGAAGCGCCACGAGATCGTCCAGCTGGAGCTGCTCAACCCGAAGTTCGCGATCCTCGACGAGACGGACTCGGGCCTCGACATCGACGCGCTGCGGATCGTCTCCGAGGGCGTCAACCGCTTCTCGGCCCAGGGCGACCGCGGCGTGCTGCTGATCACCCACTACACGCGGATCCTGCGCTACATCAAGCCCGACTACGTGCACGTCTTCGTCGCCGGCCGGGTCGCCGAGCAGGGCGGCCAGGAGCTGGCCGAGCGGCTCGAGGTAGAGGGCTACGACCGCTACGTCAAGGCCGCCGCGGCGACCGCCGGAGCCGAGTGAGCCATGACGTCACCACGGGGGGAGCTCCGATGACCACCGAGGCGGAGGCCGCCACCCGGCTGCCGGAGTACGCGCCGACGGTGCCGCTGGACGCGGCGCCGGTCGGCGACCTGCCCGCGGACGAGAGCATCCCCTTCGACGTGGAGGCCATCCGGGCCGACTTCCCGATCCTCGAGCGCACCACGCCCGACGGGCTGCCGCTGGTCTACCTGGACAGCGCCAACACCTCGCAGAAGCCGCGGGTGGTCGTCGAGGCGGTCGAGGACCACTACCTGAACCACAACGCCAACGTCGCCCGGGCCATGCACCTGCTGGGCGGCGAGGCCACGGAGGCGTTCGAGGGCGCCCGCGCGACGCTGGCGAACTTCATCGGCGCCGCGCGCTCGGAGGAGGTCGTCTTCACCAAGAACGCCTCCGAGGCCCTCAACCTCTGCGCGCACACCCTGGGCGCCCGGCTGCGGCCCGGCGACGAGATCGTCGTCTCGGTGATGGAGCACCACTCCAACATCGTGCCGTGGCAGATGCTCGCCGAGCGGACCGGCGCCGTGCTGCGCTGGTACGACGTGACCGAGGACGGCCGTCTCGACCTCGACGGCGCCGTGCGGGACGGCCTGCTCAACGAGCGGACCAAGATCGTCTCCGTCGTGCACGTCTCCAACGTGCTGGGCACCGTCAACCCCGTCGCCCAGATCGCGGCCGCGGCCCACGCCGTCGGCGCGGTCGTCGTGGTCGACGCCTCGCAGTCGGTGCCGCAGATGGCCGTCGACGTGCAGGCGCTGGGCGCGGACCTGCTGGTCTTCACCGGCCACAAGATGGTCGGCCCGACCGGCATCGGCGTCCTCTGGGGCCGCTACGACCTGCTCGCCGAGCTGCCGCCGTTCCTCGGCGGCGGCGAGATGATCGAGGTCGTCAAGATGAGCGGCTCGACGTACGCCCCGCCGCCGCACCGCTTCGAGGCCGGCACGCCGCCCATCGCGCAGGCCGTCGGCCTGGCCACCGCGGCCAGCTACCTGAGCGACCTCGGGATGGACCAGATCGCCGCGCACGAGCAGGAGATCACCGCCTACGCGCTGCAGGGCCTGGCCACCGTGCCGGGGCTGCGCGTCGTGGGACCGGCCGAGCCGGTCGACCGGGGCGGCGCGATCTCGTTCACGCTGCGCACGCCCGACGGCGGCGAGGTGCACCCGCACGACGTCAGCCAGCTGCTGGACGCCCGGGGGATCGCCGTCCGCGGCGGGCACCACTGCGCGCGCCCGCTGCACGAGCGCTTCGGCGTGCAGTCCTCGACCCGTGCGTCGTTCTACCTCTACACGACCCGCGCGGAAATAGACGCGCTCGTCGAGGGGTTGAACTCCACCGTGAGGTTCTTCAGCCGCGACACGTCCGCCCCGCGCTCGAGGAGGGCCGCCCGGTGAAGGTCGACGACCTGTACCAGGAGATCATCCTCGACCACTACCGCGCGAAGCTGCACAGCGGCCTGCGCGACCCGTACGAGGCCGAGGTGCACCACGTCAACCCCAGCTGCGGGGACGAGGTGACCCTGCGCGTCCACCTGGACGCGGGGACCGTCAGCGACGTCTCCTACGAGGGGCTGGGCTGCTCCATCTCCCAGGCCTCGACGTCGGTGATGAGCGACCTCGTCATCGGCCACCCCGTCGAGCACGGGCTGGAGCTGCACCAGGAGTTCCTCGAGCTGATGCAGAGCAAGGGCACGCTGGAGCCGGACGAGGACCGTCTCGAGGACGGGATCGCGTTCGCCGGCGTCTCGAAGTTCCCGGCGCGCGTGAAGTGCGCGCTGCTGGGCTGGTCGGCGTTCAAGGACGCCGTGCTGCGTGCGCAGGCCGACCAGGCAGGCACCACCGACGAGCAGGGAGCTGCACGATGACCGACACCCAGACCGGGACCGACCCCCGCACCGAGACCCTCGCCCCCGCGGGCGACCTCGCCGCCGAGCAGCGGCCGTCCGACCTGGTCAGCGACGCGCTGCCCGACGTCGAGGCCGGCTGGACCTCCCGGCCCAGCCTGGAGGACCTCGAGGAGGCCCTCAAGGACGTCGTCGACCCCGAGCTGGGGATCAACGTCGTCGACCTGGGCCTGATCTACGGGCTGAAGCTCGAGGACGACGGCTCGCTGACCATCGACATGACGCTGACGTCGGCGGCCTGCCCGCTGACCGACGTCATCGAGGACCAGACCGGCTCGGCCCTGGAGGGCCTGGTCAACGGCTTCGTCATCAACTGGGTCTGGATGCCGCCGTGGGGCCTGGAGAAGATCACCGACGACGGCCGCGAGCAGCTGCGCGCCCTCGGCTTCAACGTCTGAGCGCTCCGCCCCGCGCCTGACCGGCCGCCGTCCGGGTCCTCGTCGACCCGGGCTGCGGCCGGACGCGCGTCCGGCGCCGGTCCCGCCCGTCGCCACCACCCGCCCCACCCGCAGAACCGCCCGGCACGACCGGGCAGAGGGAAGTCAGAGCAGAACATGTTGGTCGCCAAGGATCTCGAGGTGCGCGCGGGAGCGCGCCTGCTGCTGCAGGGAGTCAGCTTCCAGGTCGCCCCGGGCGACAAGATCGGCCTCGTCGGGCGCAACGGCGCCGGCAAGACGACGCTGACCAAGATCCTCTCCGGGGAGGCGGCCCCGGCCGCCGGCTCGGTGAGCCACGGCGGCGAGGTGGGCTACCTGCCGCAGGACCCGCGCACCGGCGACCTCGACGTGCTGGCCAAGAACCGGATCCTCGCCGCGCGCGGGCTGGACGCCGTGCTCACCCGTCTCGACCGGGCCGGCCTGGCCATGGGCGACGAGTCCGACGAGGTCCGCGACAAGGCGATGGCCGCCTACGCCCGCGCCGAGGCCGAGCTGGCCGCGGCCGGCGGCTACGCCGCCGAGGCCGAGGCCGCCCGGATCGCCAGCAACCTGGGGCTGCCCGACCGGGTGCTGAACCAGCCGCTGCACACCCTGTCCGGCGGCCAGCGCCGGCGGGTGGAGCTGGCCCGCATCCTCTTCTCGGGCGCCGAGACGATGCTGCTGGACGAGCCCACCAACCACCTCGACGCCGACTCCATCGTCTGGCTGCGGAGCTTCCTGCAGAACCACTCCGGCGGGCTGCTGGTCATCAGCCACGACGTGGGCCTGCTGGAGCAGACGGTCACCAAGGTCTTCCACCTCGACGCGAACCGCGCCGAGCTCGACATCTACGCGATGAACTGGAAGCGCTACCTGCAGCAGCGCGAGACCGACGAGAAGCGTCGTCGCCGCGAGCGCCAGAACGCCGAGAAGCAGGCCGGCCACCTGATGGCCCAGGCCGACAAGATGCGGGCCAAGGCCACCAAGGCGGTCGCGGCGCAGAACATGGCCAAGCGGGCCGAGAAGCTCATCGCCGGCCTGGACGCCGTCCGCGCCCAGGACAAGGTCGCCAAGATCCGCTTCCCCGAGCCGGCGTCGTGCGGCAAGACGCCGCTGACCGCGGAGGGGCTGTCGAAGAGCTACGGCTCGCTGGAGATCTTCACCGGCGTCGACCTGGCCATCGACAAGGGCAGCCAGGTCGTCATCCTGGGGCTCAACGGCGCCGGGAAGACCACCCTGCTGCGGATCCTGGCCGGCGTCGAGGCCTCCGACACGGGCGCGGTGAAGCCCGGCCACGGACTGCGGCTGGGCTACTACGCCCAGGAGCACGAGACGCTGGACACGTCGCGCTCGGTGCTGGACAACATGAAGACCGCGGCGCCCCACATGAACGACACCGACGTCCGCAAGGTGCTCGGGTCGTTCCTGTTCAGCGGCGACGACGTGGACAAGCCGGCCGCCGTGCTCTCCGGTGGGGAGAAGACCCGGCTGGCGCTGGCCGCGCTCGTCGTCTCCAGCGCCAACGTGCTGCTGCTCGACGAGCCCACCAACAACCTGGACCCGGCCTCGCGGGCCGAGGTGCTGGCCGCGATCAGGAACTACGCCGGAGCCGTGGTCCTGGTGACCCACGACGAGGGCGCCGTCGACGCGCTCGACCCGGACCGGGTGCTGCTGCTGCCCGACGGCGTCGAGGACCTGTGGAGCCCGCAGTACGCCGAGCTGGTGTCGCTGGCCTGAGGCCGGTCCCCGCCGGCCGCCATGATCATCGGCGGGTCCCGGCGCTTGCCCCATGATCATCCGCCAACGATCATGGTCCCGACGTCGCGCACGCGACCCGGCACAGGAGGCACGGTGGCCCAGGCACTGGCACGAGGATCGCGGATCACGGGGACGCAGCGGACGGAGCTGGCCGCCGAGCTGGGCCGGCGCTACGCCGCGGGGGAGAGCCTCCGGGCGATCGCCGAGGACACGGGGCGCTCCTTCGGCTTCGTGCACGGCCTGGTCAAGGAGTCCGGCGTCGACCTCCGCGGCCGGGGCGGGGCGACCCGGGGCCCGGCCGCCCGCAGCGCCGCCGCCGCCCGCGCCGGCCGGGCCGCGCCCGCCGGGGCCGACGGCGCCGCCCCCGCGGCCGCCAAGCCCCGCCGCACCCGCACGCCGGCCGTCGCGCCGCTCGACCGCACCGGTCCCACCGTCGAGGCCGTCCGAGCCGACGACGCCCCGGCCGGCGCGGGGATGGGGACCGCGAAGGCCGGGAAGGTCGGGAAGGCCGCGAAGCCCGGGAAGGCCGGGAAGGCCGGGAAGAAGGAGGACGGGGCCGGGAGCGGGAAGAAGGCGACGGCGAAGGCGCAGGAGAAGCTCGCGAAGGCGGCCGAGAAGGCGGAGAAGCTCGCGAAGGCGGCGAAGAAGACGGGCGCCGGGAAGAAGTCCGGGACGAAGAAGTCGGGCACGAAGGGCGCGCGCTGACCGCGGCCGTCCCGTCGGCCGCCGGGGAGCTGCTGCCCGGCGGTGTGCGGCTCGCCGTCGACGGCCCCGTCGCGACGGTGTGGCTGGACCGGCCCGAGGTGCGCAACGCCCAGACCTTCGCCACGTGGTCCTCGCTGGCCCGGGTGCCGGGCCTGCTGCCGCCCGATGTCCGCGTCGTCCTCCTGCGCGCCACCGGCCCGGACTTCAGCGCGGGCCTGGACCTGCGCCAGCTCCGGCCGGGCGGGACCGCCGAGGGCTCGGTCGAGGCCCTGCTGCCGGGCAGCGACGCCGAGGTGGCGGCGGCGATCGCCGGCTTCCAGGAGGCGTTCACGCCCTGGCGGGCGCTGCCGGCCGTCGTCGTCGCCGTCGTGCAGGGCCGGGCGCTGGGGGCGGGGGCCCAGCTGGCGCTGGCCGCCGACCTCCGCGTCCTCGCCGCGGACGCCCAGCTCGTGGTGGCGGAGGCCCGGCTGGGCCTGGTCCCCGACCTCGGCGGCACCGCGGTGCTCGTCGAGCTGGTGGGCTACGCCCGGGCGCTGGAGCTCTGCCTGCTGGCCCGGCCCGTGGGGGCCGCGGAGGCGCTGGCCTGGGGTCTCGTCACCGCTGTCGCGGGCGAGGAGGGGCTGGACGCGGCCGTCGACGCCCTCGTCGCCGCCCTGCTGGCCCTGCCCGCTCCTGTGCTGGCGGCCACCAAGCAGCTGGTCGCCGGCGCGGTGGGGCGCACCGCCGACGAGCAGCGCCGCGCCGAGCGGACCGCCCAGGTGCCCTTGCTGCGGGCGGCGGCCCGGCCGGGCTGAGCGTCGCTCAGCCGCGCGGCCGCCAGGTCGAGACGGCCACGGCGACCGTCGTCGTCACCGGGTCCGGCAGCCCGGCCGCCCGCTCCCGCACCGCCGCGTCGTCGAGGTGGAAGGCGTTGGGGCCCATCGCCACCAGGTCCACCACCCGCGCGCGGGACCAGGCCGCCTCGAACCGGACGTCGACCTCGCCCGCCGGGGTGAAGCCGTCGGCCAGGCCGGCGGCCAGCCGCTCCTGCTTCACCGGGTCGACGTCGAGCAGCCCGAGCGCCGCCCGCAGCTCCTGCAGGTGCGCGGACCGGGGCGTGACCACCACCAGCACCCCGTCGGGACGGAGCACGCGGGCGAACTCGGCCGGGTTGCGCGGGGCGAAGACGCTGGCCACCACGTCGACGACGCCGTCGCCCAGCGGCAGGCCCGCCCAGGCGTCGGCCACGACGGCGGCGGCGGCCGGGTGCGCCCGGGCCGCCCGGCGCGCGGCGGCCACGGAGATGTCGAGGGCGACGGCCCGGCCGCCCAGGCCCTCGAGCAGCGCGGCGGTGTAGTAGCCGGTGCCGGCCCCGGCCTCCAGCAGCGCGGGTGCGGCGGTCCGGGAGCTCCGGGCGGCCGCGAGCCCGGCCCGGGCGGCGGCGACCAGGGCGTCGGCGACGGGGGAGTAGGCGCCGCTGGCCAGGAACCGCGCGCGCGCGGCGACCATGGCGGCGGTGTCCGCGTGCGCCGGCGGCCGGGAGCCCAGCAGGTTGAGGTAGCCCTGACGGGCGAGGTCGAAGCGGTGCCCGGTGGCGCAGCGCACGCCGCCGCCGTCGTCGGCGAAGCCCTGCCCGCACAGCGGGCAGCGCAGCAGGTCGAGGACCGCGGGGACGCTCACAGCGAGCGCAGGGCCCCGCCCTCGACGGGCACGACGCAGCCGGTGAGGTAGGAGGCGGCGGGAGAGAGCACGAAGGCGGCCACCCGGCCGAACTCCTCCGGCCGGCCGTAGCGGCGCAGCGGGATGCCCGCCTCGGACGCGCGGCGGGCCGCGGCGGGGTCGTCGGCCAGGCCGTCGAGGTGCTGCACCCGCTCGGTGTCCACGCGTCCCGGCATCAGCCCGACGACGCGGTGTCCGTCCGGCCCGACCTCGTCGGCCAGCTGCTTGACCAGCAGGCCGAGGCCCGGCCGCAGGCCGTTCGAGGCCGCCAGCCCGCCCACGGGTGACTTCACCGAGGTGGACAGCACCCAGGCGAGGGCCAGGTCGGGCGCCGTGCCGGCCGCCAGCACGGCCTCGCTGACGCCGAGCGCGGCCAGGAAGACGCTGTCGAACGCGCTGCGCCACTGCTCCGCCGTCGTGCCGCGGACGCTGCCGGCCGGGGGGCCGCCGACGCTCACCAGGGCGCCGTCGAGCCGGCCGAAGGTCTCCAGGGCCAGCGCCGCGGCCGCCGGGCCGGTGCCGGGGTCGGCGACGTCGGCGGTCAGGGCCACCGCGACGGGCCCGTCGGCGGCGGGGGCGCCCGTCCCGAGCTCGTCGACGACGTCGGCGAGCACCGCTCCGCGCCGAGCCACCACGACCACGCGGGCCCCCTCGGCGACGAGCGCGGCTGCGCTCGCCCGGCCCAGGCCGCTGCTCGCGGCGGTCACGACGAAGGTGCGTCCGGTCAGGCCGAGGTCCATGCCCGAAGAGTAGGGGTGCGGCCGGGCGGCAGCGTGCGGCGGTCCGGCCCTCAGGAGGCGGAGGGGACCTTCGGCTCGTCGGCGTCCGCGCCGGCCCCGGGCCCCGGTGCGGCCCCTGCGGCCGCCGCGGCCGCGCGCTCCTCTCGGCGGGCGCGCAGGTCGCCGCGGATGAAGACGACGACCCCGGCCAGGCCGATGGCGGTGAACATGAACCACTGGACGGCGTACCAGAAGTGCGGTCCGTCGGAGATCTCCGGCAGCTGCACCGTCTCGAAGCCCCCGGACTGGGCCGGGTCGACGCTCAGCAGGCCGATGTAGCCGTTGGCGACGGGGTAGGGGAGGGTCGGCGCGATCGCGGTGGAGCTGACCAGGCGCATCTGGCCGTCGACGGGGCGGGTGGCGGCCCCGCGGCCGCGCTCGTCGCGGCGGACGTGGCCCGTCACGGTGACCTCGCCGGCGGGCGGCGCCGGCGCGGCGGAGGGGATGGGCTGGCCCTTCTCGAGCCGCACGAACCCGCGGTCCACGAGGACTGCGCCGGCGGAGGTCCGCAGCGGGGTGACCACCTCGTAGCCGTTCGCCCCGCCGTTGCTGCGGTAGCGGAGCACGAACTGGTGCTCGGCGTCGAAGGTTCCCCGGGCCTCCACCCGCTGCCACTGGTCGGCCTCGGCGATGGGGCGGGTGAACACCTGCTCGTACGGGACGACCGGGTTGGCCTCGTTGGCCAGGGTGTCGCGGTTGCGCTGCTGGCGCTGGTCCAGCCGGTCCAGCTGCCACTCCCCGAGGTTGACGAAGACCGTGCCCAGCACGGCCACGAACACCACGAGCAAGGTCCAGCGGACCCACAGAGGACGCACCGCCCCAGCGTACGCGCCGGCCCCGGCGCCCGGCCGGGCTCAGCCCGGGCTGTCCTCGGCCTGCGGACCGGGCTCGGCCAGCAGGTTGGTGAGGGTGCGGGCGGCGTCCTCCAGGGAGAGGCCCCGGCCGACGGCCACCCCGGCCAGGAAGGTGGTCAGCGGGGCGGCGACCCGCTCGACCTCGTGCGCGGCGTCGCGGGCCAGGTCCAGCAGCACCGACACCTCGGTCTCGGACAGCGGGCCGCCCGGCAGGTCCAGCCGCTGGGCGACCGCCTCGAGCCACTCCGGGAGCTCCACGGTGTCCTCCTCCGCCGCTGCGCGACGTCCGCGACGACCGCGGGCGGGCCCGTGGTCGTGACCGGTCAGGTGGCCGGTGCCAGGATGATGGCATGGGACGTGTCACCCGCCTGCACCCGGTGCTCAAGCTCGGACCCGGTCCGGCCGTGCGCCGCACCGACACCCTCGCCGTCGAGGAGCCGCTGGAGATCCGGCTGGACGGCGAGTCCTTCCAGGTCACCATGCGGACCCCGGGCGACGACGTCGACCTCGTCCACGGCCTGCTGCACAGCGAGGGCGTCATCTCCTGCGCCGAGGACCTGGTGGGCGCGCGGTACTGCGACGGCGTCGGGCCCGACGGCGCCAACACCTACAACGTGCTCGACGTCGCCCTGGCGCCGACGGCGCGGCCCCCCGCCCCCGAGCAGCTCCGCCGGGTGACGACCACGAGCGCGTGCGGGGTCTGCGGGACGACGAGCATCGACCAGGTGGTCAAGCAGACCTCCCACGCGCTGGGGGAGGGGCTGGCCCTGCCGGCCGCCCTCGTCTCGGCCGCCCCGGACCGGCTGCGCGAGCACCAGAAGGCCTTCGACAAGACCGGCGGGCTGCACGCCGCCGGGCTGATGACGGCCGACGGCACGATCGTCTGCGCCCGGGAGGACGTCGGCCGGCACAACGCCGTCGACAAGGTGGTCGGCTGGGCGCTGCGCCAGGGCCGGCTGCCGCTGTCCGACCTCGTGCTCGTCGTCTCGGGGCGGGCGTCGTTCGAGCTGACGCAGAAGGCGGTGCTCGCCGGGCTGCCGATGATGGTCGCGGTCTCGGCCCCGAGCTCGCTGGCCGCGGAGCTGGCCACCGAGGCCGGCCTGACCCTGGTCGGGTTCGTGCGGGGCGACCGGATGAACGTCTACTCCCACCCCGGGCGCGTGCTCACCCCCGCACCCGTCGGTTGAACCCACAACCGGTAGCGTCGCCCCACAGGTTCTCCCAGCGGAAGGTGTGCCAGATGAGCAAGGGAAGTGACTTCGGTCTGCTGTTGGTCCGGGTCGGCGTCGGAGCCGCCTGCGTCGCCCACGGCGCCCAGAAGCTGTTCGGCTCCTTCGGGGGCTACGGCATCAAGGGCACCGGGGGCTGGTTCGAGTCCGTCGGCTTCGTGCCGGGCGAGCGCAACGCCATCGCCGCGGGCCTGGCGGAGGCCGGGGGCGGCGCGCTGCTCGCGCTCGGCCTGGCCAGCGGCCCGGCGGGTGCTGCCGTCGCCGGCAACATGGTGGTGGCGAGCTCGACCCACACCGGCTTCTTCAACACCGGCGGCGGCTACGAGCTGCCCGCCACGTTCGGCCTGGTGGGTGCCGCGGTCGCGGCCGGCGGCCCGGGCCGCTACTCCCTCGACGCCCTCACCGGCGACGCGCTGAACAAGCCCTGGCTGCGGGCGGTCGCCCTGGTCGGGGCGGTGGCCTCGGCCGCCTACCTCATCAGCGAGCGGGCCCGCGTCCTCGCCGAGCGAGGCGACGACACCGCCGCCGAGGACACCGGCGACCCGCACGCCGAGGGCTGACCCCGGACCCGGGCCCGTCCGAGGACGGGCCCGGGACCGTCGGCTTCAGCGCCCCGAGCCGGTGGTGGGGCCGTTCGTACCGCCGTTGGCGGTGTTGCGCAGCTGCGACCCGTAGACCGCGGCCTGGGTGCGGCGCTGCATGCCCAGCTTGGTCAGCAGGATGGAGACGTAGTTCTTGACCGTCTTCTCGGCCAGGAACAGGGTGTCGCCGATCTGCCGGTTGGTGTAGCCGTCGGTGATCAGGTCGAGGATCTCCCGCTCCCGCGGCGTCAGCTGGTCGAGCTTCGAGGACTCCTTGACCGGGTTGCGCAGCCGGTCGAGCAGCTTCTGGGTGACGGCCGGGTCGATCAGCGAGTGCCCGGCCGCCACCTGCCGGATGCCGGCGATGAGGTTCGAGCCGCCGACCTCCTTGAGCAGGTAGCCCGACGCGCCGGCCATGATCGCCGAGAACAGGGCCTCGTCGTCGTCGAAGGACGTGAGGATGACGCAGCGGATGCTCGGGTGGCCGGAACGGATGTCGCGGCAGACGTCGATGCCGCTGCCGTCGGGCAGCCGCCCGTCGAGCAGGGCGACGTCGGGTCGCGCGCCGGGGATCCGGCGCAGCGCCTCGGCCGCCGTGCCCGCCTCGCCCACCACGGTGATGTCGGGCTCGGACTTGAGGAGGTCGACGAGGCCCCGCCGGACCAGCTCGTGGTCGTCCATCAGGAACACCCGGATGGTCGACGTGCCGGGCTCGAGCGGCGGGGTCGTGATCAGAGGGGAATTGCCCATAGCAGTCTGAGGCCACCTTCAGTTGAGTTGTCGATGTCGAGATGTCCCCCGTGGCGTTCGGCGCGGCGGCGGAGGTTGTCCAGACCGCTGCGCCGGGTCGTTCCCTGCAGCCCGACGCCGTCGTCGACGACCGCCAGCTCCAGCCGGCTCCCGTCGGTGACGACGCGGACCCCGACGCGCGAGGCGCCGGCGTACTTGCTGACGTTGGTCAGCGACTCGCGGACCACCGCCTCGACGTCCCGCACCAGCGGGGCGCTCGCCGGCCAGGCCAGCGGCCCCACCAGCTCCACCTGCGGCCGGAGGCCGAGGACGGGCACGAGCTCCTCGACGACGGCGAGGACGGCCTCGCCGACCGTCGTGGTCGTGGGGGCGTCGGCCGCCAGGGTGAAGACCGAGGCCCGGATCTGGCGGACGGTCTCCTCGACCTGCTCGGCGCAGCGCAGCAGCCGGTCGCGCACCGGTGGGTCCGTAACGCCCGCGGCGGTCTCCTGCAGGTCGGCCCGGAGGGCGAACAGCCGCTGGACGACCTGCTCGTGCAGCTCGCGGGCGATGCCGTCCCGCTGCTCCAGGCCGTCCAGGCGCTGGGTGCCGGAGAGGCGCTCCGCCAGCTGCAGGGCGACGGCGGCCTGGCCGGCGAAGGTCTCGGCCATGTCGAGCTCGGACTGGGTGAAGGGGGCGCGGCGCGGTCGGCGGACCGCCAGCAGCACGCCCGCGCCGGGTCCGTCGGCGCGCAGCGGCAGCACCAGGGCCGGTCCGGCCGGCGCCACGGCGGCCAGCGCCGTCTCCGCGACGTGCTGTGCGCGCTCCAGGTCGACGTGCAGCCCCTGGCCGTGCCGCAGGCACCGCCCGGCCAGGCTGGTCGCGGTCGGCAGCGAGAGGCCGACGAGGTCGGGCCCGCTCGGGCCGGTGGCCGCGACGACCTCGAGGTGGGTGCGGCCCGGTCCCGGCACCAGGACGGCCACGTCGTCGGCGCCGAGCAGCCGGCGGACGACGTCGGCGGTGTGGGCGAGCGCGCCCGCACGGTCCAGGTCGCCCGCGAGCAGCAGCCGGGTCAGCCCGGCGGCGGCCCGCAGCCACTCCTGCCGGCGCCGGGAGTCCTCGTGCACGAGGGCGTTGTCGACCGCGATGCCGGCCGTGACGGCGAGGGCCTCGGCGAGGTCCTCGTCCTCCTCGGTGAAGGCGCGGCCGTCCGTCCGCTCGGCCAGGTGGAGGACGGCGTGCAGCCCGTCGCGGCTGCGCACCGGCACGCTGAGCAGGGTGTCCAGAGCCGGGTGCCCGACGGGGAAGCCCCCGGACTGCGGGTGGGCGGCGACGCTGGTCAGGCGGGTGGGCACCGGGTCCTCGACGACCAGCGCCAGCACGCCCCGGCCCTTCGGCGGCTCGCCCGCGGCCAGCAGCTCGGCCGGCGACAGCCCGCTGTGCAGCAGCTGCTCGACGTGCCCGGTGGGCCCGAGCACGGCGAGCGCGGCGTAGCGGGTCCCGACGACCTCCCGGGCGACGTCGGGGACCGACTGCAGCAGCGCGGGGAGGCCGAGCTCGCCGATGATCCGCCGGTTGCCGTCCTGGAACGTGCGGAGGCGGTCCTGGGCGGCGCCGACGTCAGCGGCGTGCTGGACCAGCTGCTCGACCAGCGTGCTGATCGGCAGGTGCGGCGCGTCTGGCTGTCCCCCGCCAGCGAGCGTGCCGATATCTCGAAAGCTATCGGGGGAGCTCATCCTGGCGGACACGATATGACGGAAACACCGGCTGCACGTCACCGATCGGGCAAACCGGGGGGAATTCGTGACCCCGGCGCTGCCGGGGCGACCGGGACGGGCGCGGCTCCGGCGCCGAGGGGGTCCTCGACGCCGGAGCGGGTGCGCGGGTGGTGCGGGTGGGTGGCTGGTGCGGGTGGGTGGTGCGACCGGGCTCAGGCGGTCGGCCGGGTCCACGCCCCGAGGTACTTCTCACCGGTCGGCTTGCCGATCCGGTCGGCGACCTCCGAGGGCAGCGGCTGGGCCACGGCCCCCACCTTGCTCGCGACCGAGCTGACCGGGCGGTAGGCGCCGTCCACCGGCGTCGAGAGCATCGGGTTGATGCTGGTGCGCTCCTGGCCGGTGTTGTCGCGGAAGTCGTCGAGCATGATGAAGTGGTAGGGCTGGCTACCCTTGCGGGCCCAGACCGCCGTCGCGTTCGGCACCCCCAGCGCGGTCTGGGAGTAGACGTTGCCGTTGGTGGAGATCCCGAGGTCGCTGGCGTTGGAGATCAGCTCGTAGACCTCGTAGGCCACCAGGGCGCCGGAGGTGGAGCCGGCCGACATCACGTTGTTGCCGATCGTGCTGTTCCCGATCACCCAGGGCATCGACAGGTCGGGCTGGGTGCGCCGCGGGTCGTGGCCGGAGACCGCCAGCTGCTCGATGCGGCGGGAGTCCTGGGCGAAGGCGATGGCCTTGCGGTTGCCCACCAGGGTGTTGTTCCAGATGTGCACCTTGTCGGTGTTGGCGACCAGGACGCCGTCGAAGGCGTTGCCGGCGATGATGTTGTCGGCGACCGTGGCGGTGGAGGAGATCTCCAGGACCACCCCGTAGCGGGAGCCGTCGAGGATCTCGTTGCCGAAGACGTTGATGTTGAAGGTCGACTGGTCGGTCCAGAACTGGCTGCCGTAGGTCCGCAGCAGCTCGCTGTTCTTCAGCGTCACGCCGCGGGTCTGGGTGATCTTGATCCCGCCCGAGCTGGGAGCCGGGTTGAAGTGCTCGTCGTTGCTGTCGGTGATCGAGAGGTTGTCGAGCACCAGGTCGTCGGCCTGGTTGGCGTGCAGGGCGATCTGGCCGGAGCCGTCGATGGTGGTGTTCTTGATCACCGAGCCCTGCTTGAAGAAGCCGACGCCGCCGGTGGCGCTGTCCAGCACCGTCATGTTGTCCAGGGTCATCCGCTCCCAGTAGCTGCTGATCACGCCCTGCTGCCACACCGAGTCGGCGTAGCGCTGGATGCCGAAGCCGCGCAGCACGGTGCCGGGGGCGCGGAGGGAGAACGCCACCTGCAGGTCTGAGGCGCGCACCTCGCGGTCGCCCGGGTCGCTGCCCAGGTAGAGCTTGTCGGCGGCGTAGTCGACGTAGAAGGTGCCCGGCACCAGGGCCGCGACGCTGCCCACCTGCGTCTGCTCCTCGTCACCGATCCAGACCATGTCGGGGTTGGCCGCCAGCGGGTACTTCGGGTCCAGCCAGGTCCAGCCGACGGCCGTGCCGTCCGGCTGGCCCTTGGTGTAGGTGGGGCTGTGGTCGAACTCGGTGGTCCAGCCGCCGGCGACGACGCCGGGGCCGCTCTTGGTGAAGCCGGTGACGGGGCGGGTGCCGTCGAACCAGACCTTCTCGCCCGGGTAGGGCTGGATCGTGGCGGCGCGACCCGGGGCGACCAGCACGGACTCGTGGTAGGTGCCGGCCCGCAGCACGATGGTCTGGCCGGACCAGTTCTTGGTCAGCGCCTTGTTGAGCGTCCGGAACGGCTTGTCCTGGGTGCCGGGGAAGGTGTCGTCACCGGCGGTCGGGGAGACGAACAGCGCGTTGGACGGGACCGGGTAGGTGGCGCTGCCGACCGGGTCCGCGCCGTGCCTCGTGGCCAGCTTGACCGGCGGGGGCGGCGGCGGGGCGATGGTCGGCGTGCCGCCGCCGGGCGTCGGGCTGGTGGTGCCGCCGCCGGGGGTGGGGCTCGTGGTGCCGCCACCGGGGGCCGGGGAGGTGGAGCCCCCCGGCTCGACCGACGGCTCGGGGTCGGGCTCGGGGGTGGTGTCGGTGACGGTGAAGGCCTGCGTGGCCAGGTTGATGGCGGCGTTGGCGCCGCCGTTGTAGGCCTGCAGGCCGGCGTAGCCCGGCGTCTTGAGCGCGGCGGCGGCGGAGTCCAGGAAGGTGACCTGCCACCCCGGCTCGGTCGTGCCGCTGACGAAGACCTTGCCCCGCACGATGACGGGCGCCTCGCCGGTGGTGGAGAGCTTGAGGGTCAGCTTCTGGCCCACGACGACCGGGGTCTCCAGCGTCATCTCCTTGAGCATGGTGAGCGCGGCGCCCTGGGTCCGCAGGACCTCGATGTGCAGCTTGCCGGCGGAGTCGATCCGGCCGCGAGCCAGGTAGGCGGAGAGGTCCGCCTGCTTGCGCGCCTCGATCGTGTAGATGAAGTCCTTCGCGGCCGGCACGGTGAACTCGGCGCGCACCTCGGTGTCCTCGGCGGCGACCGCCTTCTGGTAGGCGCGGAAGCTGCGCCCGCCGAGGATGTTCGTCACCCTGCCCTCGCTGCCCGAGACCGAGGTGGAGCTGCCGCCGATCATGTCGGCCCAGGCGCTCCCGGCGTCGGCCTTGCCCCAGCCGCTGGTGACCGAGCGGTCGAAGCCGTCGACGACGAGGTTGGTGGCGGCCGCGGCGGTGCCCGGGAGGAGCAGCGGGGCCGCGCCGGCGGCCAGCGTCAGGGCCGCGGAGACGATGATCCGGGTGGCGCGCCGGAAGGCGCTCGGGCCGGCGGGGGCCGGCTGGTCGGGGGTGGGGCGGGGGATGGTCATGGCGCAGGCTCCAGGGGGTGAGGGCGCAGGGCAGCGCCCGGACGGGTGGGGAGGGCCGTCGTCGGCCGGGGGAGGGGTGGCGCCGGGGAGGTGGCGCCGGGGGCGGGGACCGCGGGGCGGCTTACCGGAGGAGGGCCCGGAAGGGGCGCGTCCCCTGACCACCGGCGTCGTCGACCTGGCTGACGGCGCCCACCCGCGAGGTGCTGCCGCGGCGGGTGGTGGTGGGGGACATGGCTCTCCTCGGTGGTGGAACACGGTTCCTGCCCCCCGAGCAGAAGCTGATGACCTCATCCTGCCGAGGCCCCGCGGGCGGGTGCAGAGGACAAAGCACCCTCTGCGACGGCCCTGAGGTCCCGGTCCGCCCGGGCCGTCCCGGGCCCCTCCCCGGGACCTCCGGGACCTCGGTCCCGGGCCTGGGCCGCACCCGGCCCGGGTCGGGTGTCCCGGCGGCCGCGCCCCCGGACCCGGCGGCGGGACCTAGACTCGGGCCGTGGTGACCACCGACCTGGCGATGCCGAGCGTGCGACCCGGCGACGAGCCGGCTCCCGCGCCCGGACCCGGCGCGGGAGCGCTCCGCGACCGGTACGGCCGGGTGGCCACCGACCTGCGGATCTCGCTCACCGACCGGTGCAACCTGCGCTGCACCTACTGCATGCCTGCCGAGGGCCTCGACTGGATGCCGCACGAGGAGGTGCTCGACGACGCCGAGG
The DNA here is from genome assembly GCF_017876495.1 of Microlunatus capsulatus. NCBI lineage: Bacteria > Bacillati > Actinomycetota > Actinomycetes > Propionibacteriales > Propionibacteriaceae > Microlunatus > Microlunatus capsulatus. The sequence continues at coordinate 3,701,015 of NZ_JAGIOB010000001.1, forward strand.
TGGTCCGGCTGGCCCGGATCGGCGTCGAGCGGCTCGGCATCACCACGCTGCGGCTGACCGGCGGCGAGCCGCTGCTGCGCAAGGACCTCGAGCACCTGGTCGCCGAGCTCACGGCTCTCCGGCCCCGGCCGGTCGTGGCCCTGACGACCAACGGCATCGGGCTGGCCCGCCGGGCCGACGCGCTGGCCGCCGCGGGCCTGGACCGGATCAACGTCTCCTTGGACACGCTGCAGGCGGACACCTTCACGAAGCTGACCCGCCGCCGCCGGCTGGACGACGTGCTGGCCGGCGTGCGGGCGGCTCGCCGCGCGGGGCTGGACCCGGTCAAGATCAACACCGTGCTGATGCGCGGGGTCAACGACCACGAGGCCGTGCCGCTGCTGCGCTGGGCGATGGAGGAGGGCGTCCAGCTCCGCTTCATCGAGCAGATGCCGCTGGACGCCCAGCACGCCTGGGAGCGGGAGACGATGGTGACCGCGGCCGAGATCCGCGCCCGCATCGAGCCCCACCTGCCCCTCGTGGAGGACCCGGCCGACGCCCTGGCCCGCGGCAGCGCGCCCGCCGAGCTCTTCCGGGTGGCGGGCACCGAGCACAGCGTCGGGATCATCGCCGCGGTCTCCAAGCCGTTCTGCGGCAGCTGCGACCGGGTCCGGCTGACCGCCGACGGCCAGATCCGCACGTGCCTGTTCTCCCGCACCGAGTCCGACCTGCGCGGGGCGCTGCGGGCCGGCGCCGACGACGCGACGATCGCCGACCGCTGGCTGGTCGCCGTGGCCGGCAAGCAGGCCGGGCACGGCATCGACGACCCGTCCTTCCTGCAGCCCGACCGGCCGATGTCCGCCATCGGCGGCTGAGACCTCGTCCGCCCCGGCCTGACGGGCGCGAGGGCCCGGTGCCCGGGCTCAGGCGCTCTCGGCCCCCAGCGGCTCGACCTCGCGGAGGAAGCCGCGCGAGGCCAGGAAGCAGCGCAGCTGCTCGCGGTGCGCGTCGCAGGCCAGCCAGTGCTTGCGCCGGTCCTCGGGGTGGATCTTCGGGTTGTTCCACCGCAGGTCGGTGGTCGCCGGCTCGCGGCAGCCCTTCGCCGAGCAGACCAGGCCGTCCGGCCCGACCGGCAGCGGGTCGACCCCGCGCAGCACCGACCCGGGGTCCGCTCCCGGCTCAGGCAACGCGATCCCTCCGCTCGTCCTCGTCCTCGGGCCCGTCCACGACGGACCCCTCCACCGGGCCCTCCGCGACGACGTCACCCTCGACGACATCGCCCTCGACGACGACCACGCCCGTCGTCAGCTGCGGGGCGTCCTCGGGGGCCCCGTGCTCGACCTCGCTGCCCTTGGTGCGCTCGTCGGCCTGGTTGGCCAGCACGACGGCGACGTAGGGCAGGAAGACGGCGCAGGCCAGCAGCACCCACCGCAACCAGCCCTGCACCCAGATCATGCTGACGAAGCAGGCCATCCGGAACGCCATGGTGATCGTGTAGCGCCGCATCCGGCCGGACAGCTCACGGCTCGAGGCGCCGCGCGCGTCGGTGATGACGGCGGCGGGGACGGGTCGGCTGCGGGCCCGGGATCCGGGGCCGGACGGGCGCTGCGGAGGGCGGCGGCCCGGGTCGGCGTCCTGCTCGGGGTCGGCCACCGCGCCAGCGTACGCCTGGTCGCCAGAGCCCTCGCGGGCTCGCTACCGTGTGGCCGTGACCACCACCGCCAGCCCCGCCGCGCCCGCCCCCACCCCCCGGACCGTCCTGGTCACGGGCGGCAGCCGGGGCATCGGCCGCGGCATCGCCGAGCGGATGGCGGCCTCGGGCCACCGGGTGGCGGCCACCTACCGCAGCGGTGGGGTCCCCGAGGGCGTGCTGGGCGTGCAGGCCGACGTCACCGACGGCGAGCAGGTCGAGGCCGCCTTCGCCCGCGTCGAGGCCGAGCTGGGTCCCGTCGAGGTGCTGGTGGCCAACGCCGGCATCACCCGCGACACGCTCCTGATGCGGATGACCGACGAGGACTGGGACGCGGTGCTGGCCACCAACCTCACCGGCGCCTTCCGGCTGGCCCGGCGGGCGGCGCGCCCGATGGTCCGGGCCCGGTTCGGCCGGCTGGTCTTCATCTCCTCCGTCGTCGGCCAGCTGGGCTCGGCCGGCCAGGTGAACTACGCCGCCTCCAAGTCCGGCCTCGTCGGCCTGGCCCGGTCCGTGGCCCGCGAGCTGGGCTCCCGCGGGATCACCGCCAACGTCGTCGCCCCGGGGTTCGTCGAGACCGACATGACCGCCGAGCTGGGGGAGGAGACCGTGCAGAAGTACGCCGCGCAGATCCCGCTGGGCCGGCTCGGCGCCGTCGACGACGTGGCTGCGGCCGTGGAGTTCCTCGCCTCCGACGCGGCGGGCTACGTCACCGGGGCGCTGCTCCCGGTCGACGGCGGGCTGGGCATGGGACACTGACGGACCGTCCGACCGGCGTCGTCACACCGTCAAGAGCAGGAGCAGCAGCACGTGGGAATCCTCGAAGGCAAGAACATCCTGGTGGCCGGTGTCACCCTCGACACCTCGATCGGCTTCCACGTCGCGCGCATCGCGCAGGCCGAGGGCGCCACGGTCGTCGTGTCCAACTTCGGGCGGGCGATGAGCCTGACGGGCCGGGTGATCAAGAAGCTGGACCCGGTGCCGCCGCTGCTCGAGGTCGACGTCACGAACGAGGAGCACCTGGGCGGGCTGGCCGAGAAGCTCGGCGAGCACGTCGACCGGCTGGACGGCGTCGTCCACTCCCTCGCCTTCGCCAACCCCGAGACCGCGCTGGGCGGCAAGTTCCTCAGCACCCCGTGGGCCGACGTCGCCACCGCGCTCCAGGTCTCGGCCTACTCCCTGGCCTCGCTCACGATGGCGTGCAAGCCGCTACTGGCGCCGTCCGCCTCGGTGGTCGGGATGACCTTCGACGCCCAGGTCTCCTGGCCCGTCTACGACTGGATGGGCGTCTCCAAGTCGGCCCTGGAGAGCACCAGCCGCTACCTGGCCCGCTACCTCGGTCCCGAGGGCGTCCGGGTGAACCTCGTCGCCGCGGGTCCGCTGGAGACGCTGGCCAAGCGGGCGATCGGCGGCGCCGACACCTTCAACGAGGTCTGGGGCCAGCGCGCCCCGCTCGGCTGGGACCCGAAGGACATGGAGCCGACGGCCCGCGCCGTCGTCGCCCTGCTCAGCGACTGGTTCCCCAAGACGACGGGTGAGATGGTGCACGTCGACGGCGGCCTGCACTCCACCGGCGCCTGAGCCCGGCGTGCCCCCGTCCGCGCTCGTCGAGGTGCGGCTGCTGGTCGGCCCCAACCTCTACTTCCCCCGCCCGGCCGCCAAGCTGACGCTGGACGTCAGCCACCTGCTGGGGCTCGGGGTGGACGACGCGCGCGCGGTGGCCGCCGCCCTGGGGCTGCCGGGGTCGCGGCCCGGGCCGCCCCGCTCGTCGTTCCGGCAGCGCTCCGTCGCCCGCTGGGTGGCGCGGCTGGTGCGCCGGCTGGCGGCCGAGGCCGGGGTCTCCCGGCTCGCCGTCCGGTCGCGGCCCGGCACGGTGACCGAGGAGCTCGTGGTGGCCTACCCCTGGCGCAGCTCCGGGCGCGCCGAGGCGCTCGGCGGGGCGGTGGCCGCCGTCCTCGACGCCCTCGCGGACGGCACCGACCCCGGGCAGCTCGACCCGGTGCTGGCCCGGGCCGGTGCCGCGGTCCGCGACGCCCCCCGGGGGCGCGGGCCCGCGCTGCTGCGCCCGCAGGTGCCCGTCGTCGCGGTCACCGGGACCAACGGCAAGACCACGACGTCACGGATGATCGGCCACGTCGCCCAGCGGGCCGGCTGGTCGGTCGGCTGGTCCAGCACCGACGGGGTCTACCTCGACGGCGTGCTGGTGGAGGCCGGGGACTTCTCCGGCCCCAGCGGAGCCGGCCAGGTGCTGCGGCACCCCGGCGTGCAGCTGGCCGTCACCGAGACCGCCCGGGGCGGCATCCTGCGCCGCGGCGTCGGCGTCGCCTGGAATGACGTCTCCGTGGTCACCAACATCAGCGCCGACCACCTCGGCGTGGACGGGATCGACACGCTCGACCAGCTGGCCGAGGTCAAGGCCGTCATCACCAAGATCACGCGGCCGGGCGGCTGGTGCGTGCTCAACGCCGACGACCCTCGCACCTTCGCCATGCGCACCGGCACCCGCGCCGGGGTCTGGGTCTTCAGCCGCGACCCCGACTCGCCCTCGGGACGCGCCGTGCTCGACGCCGGCGGCCGGGTGACCACCGTGCTCGACGGCTGGGTGGCGGTGCTGCGGCCGAGTGCGGACCCGCTGGCCGTCGTCGAGGTCGCCGACGTGCCGATGACGCTGGCCGGGCTCAGCCGGGTCAACGTCGAGAACGCGCTGGCCGTCGCCTCCGCCACCCTGGCGCTGGGCTTCACCCCCGAGCAGGTCGCCGACGGCCTGCGCTCGTTCCGCCCGGGCGAGGACAACCCGGGCCGGATGAACCTGTGGACCCTGCCGCGGCCGGCCGGCGGGTCCGCGACGGTGGTCGTCGACCTCGCTCACAACGAGGCCGGGCTGGAGGCGCTGCTGGAGATCATGGCCGGTGTCGCCCGGCCGGGGGCCCGGCTGCTGCTCGGCGTCGGCACGGCCGGGGACCGGGGCGACGACATCCTGGTCCGGCTGGGCGAGATCGCCGCCGTCGGCGCCGACGTCGTCGAGGTCGCCCGGAAGAGCGAGTACCTCCGCGGCCGGACGCCGGAGGAGATGGGGCGGCTGATCGCCGAGGGCGCCCGGCACGCCGGGGTGGAGTCGCTCCGCGAGCACGACGACGAGCTCGGCTGCCTGGTCTCGCTGACCGGCCAGGCCGGTGACGGGGACGTGGTGGGGCTGATGACGCACCAGGACCGCGCGGCCGTCGACCGCTGGCTGCTCGAGCACGGCGCCACCCGCGACGACCCCACGACCCTGCGGGCCAAGGTGCGCGCGGCCGCGGGGACGACGACGCCCCCGGACCCGGCCTAGGCCGGCGCCGGGGGCGTCGCAGGGGTGCTACTGGGCGGTCGGGGAGTCCTGGCCGCCGAGGTCGTCGCCGTCCTCGGCGCCGGCCGCCGCGCCGTCCAGCTCGGCCTCGGGGTCCGACTTCTCGTCCAGCACGTCGTCCAGGGCCTCGCGCACGGCCTGCCGGGTGGCCAGCCGCACCGACGCCGCGCGCTGCAGGTCGGCGTTGTCGGCCTCGGCCAGCCGCTGGCGCTCGGTGCGCTCGGCCGCGAGGGCCTGGTCGCGGGCGAAACGGATGCGCTCGAAGATGTCCATGGGTCGATCCTCTCGTGCCCGCCGCGACGGGCGGGGGTGGGGCGGGGTTTGACGGGGTCGCCGGTGGGATACCTGGACCCGACGACCACTCTTCGGCCGCGTGCGGCCCACCGGATTCAGGCCGCGGCGCGGTCGCTTACGCTGTACGCGCTCGTCCGTGACCGGGCGGGCGCGCCGTCCCCCACCCCAGGAAGCTGACGATGACTCCAGGCGCCACCCAGACCTCCACCCAGGCCGACGGCGTCCCCGGCGGCACCGCTGAGAAGCCGACCGAGGTCCCCGCCAAGGGCTGGGTCCAGATCGCCAAGCGCGGCTGGGCCGAGGCCAAGGCCGACAACGTGCCGCTGCTCGCCGCGGGCATGGCCTACTACGCCTTCCTCGCGATCTTCCCCGCGCTGATCGCCGCCGTGCTGCTGTACGCGCTCTTCGCCGACCCGGCCACCATCGCCGAGCAGGTCAACAACCTCGGCTCGGCGCTGCCGGCCGAGATCCGCCAGACGATCACCGACCAGATCACCCTGGCCGAGGGCCGGGGCGCGGGCTGGGGTGCCGTCGTCGCCATCGCGCTCGCCCTCTTCAGCGCCTCCGGCGGGGTCGGCAACATGATGACGGCCATCAACACCGCCTACGACGAGGACGAGACCCGCGGCTTCGTCAAGAAGCGGGCCATCGCCCTCGCGCTGACCCTCGGCGCCATCGTGTTCCTGCTCGTCGTCGTCGCCCTCGTCGCGGTGCTCCCCGGCGTCCTGCAGGTGCTGGGCACCAGCACGCTGGTGACGGTCGGCATCCAGGTGGTCCGCTGGGCGCTCATCGTCGTGGTCATCGCCGTCGCCCTCGCCGTGCTGTACCGCGTCGCCCCGGACCGCGACGCCCCGAAGATCCGCTGGACCTCGGTCGGCGCGATCATCGCCACCGTGCTGTGGATCGTCGCCTCGGTCGGGCTGTCCCTCTACGTCTCCAACTTCGGCAGCTACGCCAAGACCTACGGCGCCCTCGCGGGCATCGTGATCCTGCTGCTGTGGCTGTTCATCACGTCCTACGCGATCCTGCTCGGCGCCGAGATCAACGCCGAGTCCGAGCAGCAGACCGCGGCCGACACCACGAAGGGCCCGGCCCAGCCGATGGGGGAGCGCGACGCCGTCAAGGCCGACACCCAGGCCGGCGACCCGGACCCCGCAGCGAGCTCGGGAGGAGCACGTTGACCGCTCGTCCCCCCGCACCCCAGGAGCACCGCATGAGCACCACCCCGAACGACCCGACGCCGACCGGCGCCGGGGCCAGCGCGCTGGACACCCCGGCCGGCGCCGCCGCCCCGGCCGACCGCTCCGTCGGCGAGCTCGTCAGCTCGCTGTCCACCGACCTCAGCCGGCTCGTCCGCGACGAGATGCGCCTCGCGCAGGCCGAGGTCACCACCAAGGCCAAGAAGGCCGGCATCGGCGTGGGTGCCTTCGGCGCCGCCGGCGTGCTGGCCCTGTACGCCGTCGGCGTGCTGCTGGCCGCCGCCGTCCTCGGGCTGAGCACGGTCCTGCCGGGCTGGCTCGCGGCGCTGATCGTGGGCGTCGTCGTGCTGCTCGTGGCCGGCGTCGCGGCCCTGGTGGGCCGCAAGAAGGTCCAGGAGGCGGCGCCGCCGGTGCCGACCCGGGCGGTCGAGAGCGTCAAGACCGACGTGCAGGAGATCAAGGAGAGCGTGAAGCGATGAGCGAGCCCACCCAGACCGGACCCGGTCCCGACGCCACCCCCGAGGAGATCGAGGCCGACATCGCCGCGACCCGCGCCCGGCTCGCCGACAACGTCGACGCCCTGGCCGACAAGGTCGACGTCAAGGGCCGCGCCCAGGACAAGGTCGAGGACGTCAAGGTCGCCGCCCAGGCGCGCGCCGAGGAGGGCCGGGAGAAGGTCGCCGCCGGCACCCGCGAGGTCACCGAGCGCTACCAGGGCCTGCCCCGGCCCGCCCAGATCGCCCTCGCGGTCGCCCCGGTCGTCCTGCTGGTCGTCCTGGTCGTCCGTAAGATCCGTTCCTGACCCGCCCCGCGACCATCGGAGACAACTGATGCCCTCCAAGTCCGCCCAGCTCGCCTACCGCCCGGTGGGGCTGCTGGCCAGCCTCGCCGCCGGCTCCCTCGCCGGCGCGATCTTCAAGCAGATCTGGAAGCGGGTGGCGCACGAGGACGACGCGCCCGACGCCCTCCAGTCGGAGTACACCTTCGGCAAGGTGCTGCTGGCCGCCGCCATCCAGGGCGCCATCTTCGCCGTCGTCAAGGCCGCCATCGACCGCGGCGGCGCCCGCGGGTTCGAGAAGCTGACGGGATCCTGGCCCGGGAACTGAGTCTTCGTCCTCGCTCCGCTCGGACGTGGTCCGCGCTCCCGTCCGCCGGCTCCTCCTCGCTCCGGCGGCGCGCGGAGCGGTGGTGGTCGGGACCGCACCTGGTGCCCTGCCCCTGACGTGACGACACCCCGTCGCAGCGCTGCTGCGGCGGGGTGTCGTGCGTCTGCGGTCAGGGGAGGGTGAGCGTCTCCTCGGGCTCGACCGTGGTGGCGGCCGGGGAGAAGTCCGGGTCGCCGACCCGGGCGACGCCGGAGGCGGGCTCGCCGTCGCCCCGGGCGCCGGGCTGGGCCTGGCGGCCGTAGGACTCCAGCTCGGCCATCACCACGGCGTGCTGGTCGACGCAGATGACGATCAGGTCGCCGGGGTTGGAGCGGGCGATGGCGTGCCGGGTGGCCTCGATCTCGTCCAGCACCGTCTCCAGCTGCCGGCAGCGGGCGCCGGCGTCCATGGCCGTGCGCACGCCCTCGGCCACCAGCGCGGCCACCTCGCCGCGGGCGCGGCCCCGCAGCTGGGCGTCCTCGCGGACCACGACGACGTCGAAGTGCCGGGCGGCGATGGCGCCGAGCTCGCGCATGTCGTCGTCGCGGCGGTCGCCGGCGGTGGCGATGACGCCGATCCGCTGGACCTTGCCGAGGTCGCTGGCGCCGGCCAGCTGGTCGGCGGTCTTGTCGACGAAGTCCCCGAGCATGGTCATGCCCGGCGCGTTGTGGCAGTAGTCGACGATCACCGTGCGGCCCTCCACCGGCACCTCGTTGAGGCGGCCCGGGGAGAGGTAGTAGTTCGTCGAGAACGAGCGCAGGCCCTGGCGGATGTCGTGCAGCGACGCGCCGGCGGCGAAGGCCGCGGCGGCCGCGGCCATGGCGTTCTGGACGTTCATGGTGGCCCGGCCCCCGAACGTCGAGGGCAGCAGGTGCGTCCAGGCCAGCTGCATGGCCCGGCGCCCCTCCTTGACCACGATCATGTCGCCGAGGTCGCTGTGCTCGAGGACGACGGCGCGGCCGCCGCGGCGGCACTGGTCGTCGACCGACTCGCGGATCTCGCTGCCCGGCTCGGCCATGGTGAACCACACCACCCGGCCCGAGCACTTGCGGCGCATCGCCCGGACCAGCGGGTCGTCGGCGTTGAGGACCGCGAAACCGCTGCGGGGCACCGCCTCCACGACGACGGCCTTGACGTCGGCCAGCTGCTCGACCGTGTCGATGCCGCGCAGGCCCAGGTGGTCCGGCTGCACGTTGAGGACGACGCCGACGTCGTTGCGCTCGTAGCCCAGGCCCTCGCGCAGGATGCCGCCGCGGGCGACCTCGAAGACGGCGAAGTCCACGCGGGGGTTCTGCAGCACCATCTTGGCCGAGCGCGGCCCCGAGGCGTCGGCCCGGATGATCAGCCGCTCGTCGACGACGACGCCGTCGGTCGAGGTCATCCCGACCTTCTTGCCGATGCCCTTGAAGATGTGCGCGATCATCCGCGAGGTCGTCGTCTTGCCGTTCGTGCCGGTCACCGCGACGATCGGGATGCGGCTGGGGGTGCCCGGCGGGAAGAGCATGTCGACGACGGGCTTGGCCACGTACTGCGGGTCGCCCACGGTCGGGTGGGTGTGCATGCGGAAGCCCGGGGCGGCGTTGACCTCGCAGATCGCCCCGCCGGTCTCGCGGACCGGCTGGGTGATGTCGGGGGCGATGAAGTCGATGCCGGCGATGTCCAGGCCGACGACGCGGGCGGCCTCCTCGGCGATCTCGATGTTCTCCGGGTGCGCCTCGAAGGTGCGGTCGATGGAGATCCCGCCGGTCGACATGTTGCCGGTCAGCGTCAGCTTGACGGTGGTCCCGGCGGGCGGCACGTCGTCCATCGCCAGGCCCTGCTCGGTCACCAGCGCCACCGCGGCGTCGTCGACCTTGATCCGGGTCAGCACCTTCTCGTGGCCGACGCCGCGGCGCGGGTCGGCGTTCGTCCGCTCGACGAGCTCGGCCACCGTGGCCGTGCCGTCGCCGACGACGTGCGCCGGCACCCGCTCGGCGATGGCCGCGATGCGGCCGCCGATGACCAGGCAGCGGTAGTCCCGCCCGGTGATGTAGCTCTCGACGATCACCCAACCGCCGCGCGACTCCTCCTTCGCCGTGGGGAAGGCGGCGCGGACGGCGTCGGCGTCGGCCAGGTCCAGCATCACGCCGCGGCCGTGGTTGCCGTCCAGCGGCTTGAGGACGACGGGGTAGCCCGTCCGCTCGGCCAGCCGGACCGCCTCGTCGACGGTGCGCACCGACTGCGAACGGGGGACCGGCAGGCCCGCCGAGCCCAGCAGGGTGAGCGTCAGCTCCTTGTTGCCGGCGATGTCGACGGCGATCGAGGAGGTCTTCGACGTCATGGTGGCGCGGATCCGCTGCTGGTGGACGCCCTGGCCCAGCTGCACCAGCGAGGACGTGTTGAGCCGCAGCCACGGGATGTCCCGGCTCACCGCCTCGTCGACGATCGCCTGGGTGGAGGGCCCGAAGGCCGTCCGCTCGCCGCGGACGATGAAGTGCTCCAGCTCGGCCTCGAAGTCGAACTCCGGGTCGTGCTCGACGAGGTCGTTGACCAGCCGGACGGCCAGCTCGCCCGCCGCCAGGCCGACGTTCTCGTCGGCGTAGGCGTAGATGACGTTGTAGCGCCCGCGCTCGCCGCGGACCTGGCGGGTCTTGCCGCGCCGCATGTCGTGGCCGACCGACTGCTGCAGCTGCAGGGCGACGTGCTCGGCGACGTGGCCGACCCAGGTGCCCTCGTGCAGGCGCTCGACGAAGCCGCCGCGGCGGCCGCGGCTGCAGCTGTGCGAGGCCAGCCCTGGCAGCCGCTCGACCAGGCCGTCGGCGAAGCCGGGCAGCAGGTTCGTCGGGAAGTCCTCCAGCACGCCGAGGTCGACGACCAGCTGGATCGCCGGCTCGTAGTGCCAGACGTTGGGGCCGCGGTAGACGCGGCTGGACAGGATCCGCAGGTCCGGACGCGGGGACGGGCTGGTGGGCCCGGGCTCGGACGTCACAGGGCAACTCCTCACGAGGTCGGCTGCGCTGATCCTCGCACCTGCCGCCCCCGGGCCGCGCCGCCGACCGCGGCGGCGGGCGGGGCTAGGCCTGCCCGCGCCGCACGTGCCGGCGGTAGTTCGTCGGCGAGACGCCCTCGGCCGCGATCTCGACGGCCAGCTGCCGCAGGTCCGCCTCGGCGGCCCGCGTCTCCTGCACCTCGACGTCGGCCACGGCGGTGTGGTGGCCGATGAGCGTACGGGTGGTGAGGTCGAAGCTGCTGCCGGCGGGCAGCACGTGCAGCGCCGCCCCGGAGACGAGCAGCGGGGCCGTCGGCTGCGCGGTGTAGGCGTTGGAGACCAGGTGCCGGCCGTCGACCAGGGTGACCGCGCCGCGGCCGACCACCTCCAGCCGGGTGCCGTCGCTGACCACGGCGGCGGTGTCCTCGTCCACGCCGATGCCCAGCAGCGAGGGGGACTGGGCGACGAGGCTGAGGAGGCGGCCGTAGCGGTTGCGCTGGGCGAAGTGCTGGTCGACGACGGCCCCGCGGAGCAGCCCGAGGCCCACCGAGAGCTGGCTCATCCGCTGCCGCGGGGTGGAGCCGGCGCCGCCGAAGGCGATCATGTGCTCGGCCAGGATGCTGGCCCCGGCCGAGGTGCCGCCGACGACCGCGCCCCGCTGGTGCGCCGCCACCACCGCGTCGCCGAAGACGGTGCCGGTGATGAAGGCGCTCAGCTTCAGCTGGTTGCCGCCGGTCATGAAGACGCCCGTGACGTCGGCCAGCGGGGCGGCGACGGCGGGGTCCTGGGCCTCGGCCCGGCTCTCGGGGCGCAGCGCCACCACCTCGCCGGCGCCGAGCGAGGCGAACACGGCGCGGTACACCTCGATCACCTCGGGGCCCAGCGAGGAGGCGGTGGGGACGACGGCGATCCGGGCGTCGGCCCCGCCGGCCGCGGCCACGAAGGCGCGGAGGACCGTGCGGCGGCGCAGCTTCGCCTCGGCGCCGCCGATCGCGAAGAGGGTGCCGACGGAGGTGGGGGACGGGTCCGGCATGGGCCCCAGGCTACGGGGCGCCGACGCCCCGGCCGGGGCGGCCACGGCGGGCGGACGGCCGTCGGGAGACCGGCGGCCGCTCCGCCGGCGGGCAGGTCGTGGTCAGCGCTGCATCCAGGTGACCGCGGAGCAGAGGGCGTCGGCGGCCGCGCGGCGCAGGCGGCGCAGCTCCCGGGCGCGGACCTCGGCCTCGTGCACGCTGATCGCCCCGCCGTCGTCGGCCAGGGCCACGTCGCAGGCCACGAGCAGCCGGGCGGCGCGGTCGGCGGCCAGCCGCTGCCGGGGGCTGTAGCCGGGCGCCAGCACCGCGCCGGTGTCCTCGGGCCGGCTGCCGCCCGCCACGCCCAGCCGGGTCAGCGTCTCGGCCGCGCTCAGCACGGTCTCGCCGAGGGCCCGCTCGGCGTCGTAGGAGCTGGGCGGGGACGCCGGCCGCTCGGCCCGGTGGACGCGCCACTGCACGCCGCGCCCGACGACGTGGGGGACCAGGGCCAGCCCGCCGCCCGCGGCGACGACGGCCTCGCCGGCCTCGACCGCCGCCAGGTTCAGCGGCGCCGGGCCGCGCAGCGGGGTCAGCGCGCCGGGCACGGGGAGGGCGAGCACCCAGTGCTCCGGCTCGCGCGCGGCGAGGGCGGGCAGAGCGGCCGACAGCGGGGTGGCGGCGAGCGGGTCGAGGCCCAGCAGGTCGTCGGGGTCGACGACGTGGTGGGCGACGTCACCGGCCACCACGGCGGCGACGGCCTCGGGCACGCCGACCTGGAAGCGGAGGACGGCGTTGAGGTTGGCCGTCAGCCGCAGCGAGGGGAGCGACTGCACCGGACCACCGTACGTGCGGCCCCGGCGCGCCGGGGTCCGCACCGGCGCGGGCGGACGGCGCTCCGCCCCCGCGGCGGCGTTCGCTAGGTTGGTCGTCATGTCAGCAGTCGTGGACCTCGCCGGCGTCAGCATCGTCCGCGGGGGCGCGACGCTGCTGGACGACGTGGACTGGACCGTGGACGAGGCCGACCGCTGGGTGGTCATCGGTCCCAACGGGGCCGGCAAGACGACGTTGCTCCAGGTGCTCGCCGCCCAGATCCACCCCTCCAGCGGCGTCGCCGGGCTGCTCGGGGAGGTGCTGGGCACCGTCGACGTCTTCGAGCTGCGGCCGCGCATCGGGATCACCTCGGCCGTCCTGGCCGAGCGGGTGCCGCGCGGGGAGCGGGTGCACGACGTCGTCGTCTCGGCCTCCTACGCCGTGGTGGGCCGCTGGCGCGAGGAGTACGACGCCCTCGACCACGAGCGCGCCGACGAGCTGCTGGCCTCCCTGCACATCGACCAGCTCGCCGACCGCACCTTCGGCACCCTCAGCGAGGGCGAGCGCAAGCGCGTCCAGATCGCCCGCGCGCTGATGACCGACCCCGAGCTGCTGCTGCTCGACGAGCCGGCCGCCGGGCTGGACCTCACCGGCCGGGAGTCGCTGGTGCGCACGCTCAGCGAGCTGGCCACCGACCCGCACGCGCCCGCCTCGGTGCTGGTCACCCACCACGTCGAGGAGATCCCCGTCGGCATCACCCACGCACTGCTCCTGAAGCACGGGCGGGTGGTCGCCGCGGGCCCGCTGCGCGAGACGCTGACCGCGGAGAACCTCACCGCGACGTTCGACCTGCCGCTGGCCCTCACCGAGACCGACGGACGCTGGGCCGCCCGTGCCGTCTAGCAGGGGCGGGTCCCGCGCCGGGTCCGGTCCGGGCCTTCGGCGGTCTGGCAGCATGGGGGCAGGCCCGCCGCCGGTCGACCCGACCGCGGGAGGCGCACCGTGGAGGTGAACTTGACCGACTGGCTGGGTGACCACGCCTGGGCGATCTGGCTGAGCCTCGCGTTCCTGCTGGCCGTGGCCGAGATCGTCTCGCTGGACCTCGTGCTGATCATGCTCGCGGTCGGCGCCCTCGCGGGCGCCGGCGTCGCGGTGGCCGCGCCCGACCTCTGGTGGCTGCAGGTCCTCGTCGCCTCCGGCGTCAGCGTGGGGATGCTGGCGCTGCTGCGCCCGACCCTCATCGACCGGGTCCGGAGCATGCCCGGCTACCGCTCCTCGACGGCCAAGATGGTCGGCAGCTCCGGCGTCGCCGTGTCCCAGATCGACCGCGCGGGCGGGGAGATCAAGGTGGACGGGCAGAGCTGGTCGGCCCGCCCCTACGCCTCCGACCTCGTCATCGACGCGGGCACCGAGATCGAGGTCTACGAGATCGACGGGGCCATCGCCGTCGTCTACCCCAAGTACGACGCCCTGCCCTGAGCGCGGGGCAGACTGGAGGTCCACCCGGCTGCGGGTGGGCTAGGAGGACAGACCCGTGGACCCCACGACCCTGATCGTCAGCCTCGTCATCGCGCTGGCGGCGATCTTCATCCTCGCCAACTCGATCAAGATCATCCGCCAGCAGCGGGTGGGCGTGGTCGAGCGGCTGGGCAAGTTCAACCGCACCCTGGAGTCCGGTCCGCACCTGCTGGTGCCGGTGCTCGACAAGGTGCGCATCAACCTCGACATGCGCGAGACCGTCGTCCCGTTCCCGCCGCAGGGCGTGATCACCGAGGACAACCTGATGGTGAGCATCGACTCGGTCATCTACTTCCAGGTGATCGACCCGGTCCGCGCCGCCTACGAGGCGCAGGACTACATCAAGGCGATCGAGCAGCTGACCATGACCACGCTGCGCAACATCATCGGCGGGCTCGACCTCGAGCAGACCCTGACCAGCCGCGAGGAGATCAACCAGAAGCTGCGCCTCGTCCTCGACGAGGCCACCGGCAAGTGGGGGATCAAGGTCAACCGCGTCGAGCTGCGGGCCATCGAGCCGCCCGCCACCATCCGCGACGCCATGGAGAAGGGTGCCCGCGCCGAGCGCGACAAGCGCGCCTCGATCCTCATCGCCGAGGGCCAGCGCCAGTCGCAGATCCTCGCCGCCGGCGGTGAGAAGGAGTCCGCGATCCTGCGGGCCCAGGGTGACCGCGAGGCCGCCGTGCTGCGCGCGCAGGCCGACCGGCAGGCCCAGATGCTGCGGGCCGAGGGCGAGGCGCAGGCCATCAGCACCGTCTTCGGCGCGATCCACGCCGGCCAGCCCGACCAGGCGCTGCTGGCGTACCAGTACATGCAGATGCTGCCGAACCTGGCCAAGGGTGACGCCAACAAGGTCTGGATCGTGCCGAGCGAGCTGAACGACGCCCTCAAGGGCCTGGGCAGCGCTGTCGGCGAGATCACCTCCGGCATCCCGGCCAGCGCGAAGGGCGAGTTCAGCGCGCCGCCGAAGATCGACGTGCAGGCCGAGATCAGCAAGCAGAACGCGGCCGAGGCCGCCGCGTCCGAGCGGACCATGCAGGAGGCCATCGCAGCGGCCCAGCAGCTGGAGAAGGGCTCCGCCGCGGGCAAGCCGGCCCTGTCCACCCGGCCCGAGGCCATCGAGGCGGCCACCAGCGGCTTCGAGAAGCCGGCCGCCGAGGACAGCGTCCCGGCCGGGCCGGAGCCCGAGCTGCGCTAGGTGGAGTGGTGGCAGCTGCTGCTCGTCGCCCTCGTCGGGGCGGCGGCCGGCCTCATCAACACGGTGGTCGGCAGCGGCACCCTCATCACCTTCCCCACCCTGCTGGCCCTCGGCATGCCGCCGGTGCTGGCGAACGTCTCGAACTGCATCGGCCTGGCCCCGGGCTCCTTCGCCGGGGCCCTGGCCGGCCGCCAGGAGCTGGTCGGGCAGCGGGCGCGGGTGCTGCGCTACGGCTCGGCCTCGCTGCTCGGCGCGGTCGTCGGCGCCCTGCTGCTGCTGCGGCTGCCGTCGGCGGCCTTCGACGCCATCGTCCCCGTCCTCATCGGGATCGGGCTGGTGCTCGTGGTCGTCGGGCCGGCCCTGTCGCGCCGGGTGGCGGCGCGGCGTGAGCGTCTCGGCCAGACCGCCGACGGGCGCGGCCCGCTGTGGCTGTGGCCCGTGGTCGTGGTCACGGGCGCCTACGGCGGCTACTTCGGCGCCGCCTAGGGCGTCCTGGTCATCGCGGTCATGGGCGTGGCGCTCAGCGAGACGCTGGCGCGGGTCAACGCCCTGAAGAACGTGCTGACCGGGATCGCCAACGGCGTCGCCGGGGTGGTGTTCATCCTGATCTCCGAGGTCGACTGGACCGTCGTCGCGCTGCTCGCCGTCGGCTCGGTGCTCGGCGCCCAGGTCGGGGCGCGGGTGGGCCGCCGGCTGCCGCCGAAGGTCTACCGCGTGGTGATCGTCGTCGGCCTCGCGGCGATCGTCAACCTGCTGCGCTGACCGCCAGGGCCAGCACCTCCGCGCCGGGCAGCCGGGCCAGGTCCTCGCCGCGGACGGCGAGCTTGCCGCCCCGGGTGCCGCTGCCGACCACCACCCAGCCGGCCCCGGCGACGCCGGCGTCGACCAGCAGCGGCCAGTCCGCCGGCAGGCCGACCGGGGTGATCCCGCCGTGGGCCATGCCGGTGCGGCTCACCGCCTCCTCCATCGGCGCGAAGGAGATCTTGCGGACGTCGAGGTGCCGGCGGACCACCTTGTTGACGTCGGCCCGGTCGGTGGCCAGCACCAGGCATGCGGCCAGCGTCGTCTCCTCGCCCCGCCGGCCCGCGACGACGACGCAGTTGGCCGAGGCGGCCAGCGGTACGTCGTAGGTGGCGCAGAAGGCGGCGGTGTCGGCGAGGTCGGCGTCGATCGGGGCCACGAACCAGCCGGGCCCGGCGTCCGCGAGCGCCGCGGCCACCGGGGCGGCGAGCAGGTCGGGCCGGTCGAGGGCCGGGCGCCAGTCGAGGGTGCCGAGAGCGGGGCTGTCCACGGGGCCAGCCTAGGCAGGCCCGCCGCTCAGGTGAGGACCAGGACGGTGCCGGCGCAGACCGCGGCCCAGCCCAGGCTGGTGAAGGTGCCGACGATGAAGCGCTCGACGGCGCCGGTGGCCGGGCTGGCCCGCAGCTCGGGGTAGCGCGCGAACGCCTTGACGGCCACGACCGCGGCCAGCCCCGCCGGCCAGCCGGCGACGACCACCGCGGTCAGCGCCAGCCGTTCGAGCGCGCCGATCCAGGTGCCGCCGCGCAGGACGGTGCGCTGCACCCGCGGGCCGCCGGTCCGGGTGGAGGCGTCGGCCAGCGCCAGCACGCAGCTGGTCACCACCCCGCCGCACAGCAGCGAGGCGGCGCAGGCGAGGACGACCGCGAACCACGACCACGGGGCGGGCAGCGGGCTGCCCAGCGCCCCGAGCAGGGCGACGGCCCCGGTGCCCAGCACCTCCGCGGCCAGCACGCCCACCAGGGCCGGCGTCCGGGTCAGCCGGGGCCGGCGGCGCCCCGGGTCCCGCCAGGCGAGGACGCTGAGCGCGGTCAGCACCAGCCAGAGCAGGGCGGCCAGCCCGGTCAGCAGCGTCACGGCCGGCCGCCGGCGACGACTTCAGCCCGGGCCAGCAGCCGCGCCAGGGTGGGCAGCGTCCGCTGCTCCAGCGCCCAGCCCGCGGCCCGCAGCCGCTGGCCGACGGCCTGCCGGGTGACGCCGAGGCGCTCGGCGACCTCGGCCTGCTGGCCGCTGGCCGCCATCGCGTCGACCGCCTCCCAGCCGGCGTCGGTCCGGCGCTCGCGGAGGTCGGCGAGGAGCTGCAGCACGACGGCCGCGTCCTCGGCCTCGGCGGGCGCGTCCGGGGCGACGACGTGCACGAGGCCCGGCGCCCGCTTGGCGAGCTCGACGGCGCGGCGGGCGGCGAGGAACGCCGTCCCGCGGGCCGCCCGGGGGTCGTCGGGCAACGGCTCCTCCACGGCGCCGATGCCGAGGCCGACGTGCCAGGTCCTGCTGCGCATGAGCGTCAGGATGGCATCGACCACCGACACCGGGTCCTCCAGCACACCCTGGAACTCGTCCCCGACGGTGCGGGTGAACGGGAGCCGGGGGCGCAGCGGGGCCAGGGCCTCCGTCGTCGACGGCACGAGGTCGGGATGACGGCGGGAGCCGGCCTGGTCGACGGTGAGCACGAACACCGGGCAAGTCTAGAGCCTTGCGCACGCACGACGAAAGACTTCAGGCTTGACGGGCCTGGACGGCGGCCCGAGCGGCGGGGGCGTGGGTCATCATGGACCTGTGGACAGCGACGGCGGGCTCGCGGCCCCCTACCTGACCGGCCTGCGGCTGACCGGCCGGCGGGTCGTCGTGGTGGGCGGCGGCCAGGTCGCCAGCCGGCGGCTGCCCCGGCTGGTCGAGGCCGGTGCCCGCGTCTGCGTCGTGGCCCCGACCGTCAGCCCCGCCCTGGCCCGGGCCGCCGAGGCGGGGGAGCTGACGTGGTGGCCGCGGACCTTCCGCACCGGCGACCTCGAGGGGGCCTGGTACGTGCTCGCCGCCACCGACGACGCGGAGGCCAACCGGGCCGTCTCGGCCGAGGCGGAGCGGCTGCGGGTGTTCTGCGTCCGGGCCGACCGCGCCGAGGAGGCCACGGCCTGGACCCCGGCCACCGGCGAGGTCGACGGCGTGCAGGTCGCCGTGCTCGCGGGCCGGCGCCCGCGCGAGGCGGCCAGGGTCCGCGACCTGCTCGTCGGGGTGCTGGACCGGCTCCGGCGACGGGCGGCCTGAGGTGCCGCTCGTCCCCGTCGAGCGCGCCGACGACGACCGGCTGGCCGACTACGTCCGGCTGCGCGAGACGTCGCTGCGCCGCTCGCTCGAGTCCGCGCAGGGGCTGTTCATCGCCGAGGGGGAGAAGGTCATCCGGCGGGCCGTCGAGGCCGGCTACCGGCCGCGGTCCTTCCTGCTGGCGCCGCGCTGGCTGGACAGCCTGCAGGACGTCCTGGAGCGCTGGCCGGACGTGCCGGTGCACGTGGTCAGCGAGCAGCTGGCCGAGGAGGTCACCGGCTTCCACGTGCACCGCGGGGCGCTGGCGTCGCTGCACCGCGAGCAGCGGCACGACGTCGCCGACCTGCTGGCCCGCGAGCGGCTGGTCGTCTGCGAGGACGTCGTCGACCACACCAACGTCGGGGCCCTGCTCCGCAACGCCGCCGGCCTCGGCTGGGACGGCGTCCTGCTCTCACCGCGGGCGGCGGACCCGCTCTACCGGCGCGCCGTCAAGGTCAGCATGGGGGCCGTCTTCTCGTTGCCCTGGGCGCGGCTGCCCGACTGGCACGCCGCTCCGGCGCAGCTGGCCGACGCCGGCTTCACCACGCTCGCGCTGACCCTGGCGCCCGACGCCGTCGACCTCGCCGAGGTGGCCGCCGACCTGGCCCGGACGCCGCGGAAGGTCGCGGTGCTGCTGGGCACCGAGGGCGCCGGGCTGTCGGAGCGCTGGAGCAGCCAGGCCACCACCCGCGTCACCATCCCGATGGCCGCGGGCATCGACTCGCTCAACGTCGCCGCGGCCGCGGCGATCGCCTGCTACGTGCTGGGCCAGGGCCCGCGTCAGTCCTCGTCGTCCTCGTCGTCGTCGCGCACCCGCGGCGAGACCGGCCAGTCGTCGGGGTAGCCGTCGGCGCGGTCCTCGTGCAGCCGGTACAGCTTCTTGCGGGCGCGGCCCGAGAGCCGGTCCCCGAAGACCGTGCCGTTGAGGTGGTCGGTCTCGTGCTGCAGGCAGCGCGACAGCAGCCCGGTGCCGGTGACCTCGACCGGGTTCCCCTCGACGTCCTGACCGCGGCAGACGGCGTGGTCGGGCCGGGCCAGCTCGATGTAGGCGCCCGGCAGGGACAGGCAGCCCTCGTCGGCGGCCTCGAGCACGCGGTCCTTGCCCTCGGGCAGCTCGACGACCGGGTTGCAGATGACCCCGGAGTGCCGGACGTGGTCGTCGTCGGGGCAGTCGAACACGAACACCGCCAGGTCGACGCCGACCTGGGTGGCGGCCAGCCCGACCCCCTCCGCGGCGTACATGGTGGCGAACATGTCGGCCACCAGGCTCTGGAGGCGGTCGTCGAACTCGGTCACCGGCCGGGTGCGCGCGTGCATGACGGGCTCACCCCACCGGGCGATCGGCAGCACGGTGCCGCCGGTCGTCACGTCGGTAGTGGTCACCGGCCCAGGTTATCCATCGACGCCCGCGGGTCCCAGCAGGATGCAGGCCGGCGCCGGGGTGGCGAGGAGGAGGACCGGCTCGCCCTCGCCGTCCCCACCGCCGTCGCCCCCGCCGTCGTCACCGCCGCGGCGCAGCACGGTGACGACGTCGTCGGTCTGGTTCGCCACCCACAGCAGGTCGTCGCTGACGACGAGGTCCCGGGGCCAGCGGCCGCCGCCCGAGCGCTCCTCGAGCAGTCGCAGCGTGCCGGCCTCGGCGTCCAGCGCGAACGTCGCGACGGTGCCCGGTCCGCGGTTGGCCACCAGCACGGTGTCGCCATCGGCGCGCAGGGCGGACGGGTAGAGCTCGCCGTCGCCGGTGGTGGCCGTGCAGGGCACCCGGTCCACCTCGGTCCAGCCGCCGTCGGAGGCGCGACGGCCCAGCCAGAGCTCCCCGCTGAGCTCGGTGGCGACGACGAGGTGGTCCCCGAGCACGACGAGGTGCCGAGGTCCCGAGCCGGCCGGCAGCGGCACGGCGGGGCCGGCCTCCTGGAGGTCGCCGTCGGCCCCGACGCGGAGCCGGAGGACCTGGTCGGTGCCGAGGTCGGCCACCAGCACCTCGTCGCCGTCGACGACGACCTGGTGCGCGTGCGGGCTCTCCTGCCGCTCGGCGTCGGGCCCGGAGCCCTCGGAGCGCCAGAAGCCGGTCCGCGCGGCGAGCCGGCCGTCGTCACCGACGGGGACGCAGCACACGGTGCCCGAGCCGTAGTCGGCCACCAGCACGTGCCGGCCGTCGGCGGTGAGGGCGACGTGGCAGCTCCCGCTGCCGCCGGTGGCCTGCGTGGAGAGCAGGGTCAGCCCGCCGTCGTCCTCCAGCCGCACGCTGCTCACCTGGCCGTCCTCGGCCTCGCCGACCACGAACAGCCAGGGCTGTTCGGGGTGGGCCACGAGGTAGGTGGGGCTCGGCAGCGCCAGGGAGCCGACGACGGCCAGCCCGTCGCCGTCCGGGCCGGGGCGCAGCGAGGTGAGCCCGACGGCGTCCCCGTCCGGCCCGGGGGTGTAGCCGCCGATGACGACCTGACCGGGGAGCGTGGTCCCCACCGCGGGCTGCATCGCCCCTGGATACCACAGCTCCTGCGCCGCACCGGGGGTCGCGGGTCCGCAGGGACGGGCGGAGTGGCGGCTTGCCCGGACCGGCGGGCCGGGCGAGGGTGAGACGTGACCACCCAGGACCCGAGCGCCGCCGACGGCGAGGAGCCCCTGGGCGCCGGGTTCCGCGCGCTGGTGGAGGACTACGGCCGCCACCTGCGGCTGCAGCGCGAGCTGTCCGCGCACACCGTCCGCGCCTACACCGGCGACGTCACCGGGCTGCTGCGCCACCTCCAGCGGCTGGGGCTGACGTCCCTGGACGCCGTCACCGTCCGGTCGCTGCGCAGCTGGTTGGCCCGGGAGCAGACCCGCGGCCAGGCCCGGTCCACCCTGCAGCGGCGCTCGGCCGCCGTCCGGGTGTTCTTCACCTGGGCCCAGGGCACCGGACGGGTGCCGACCAACCCCGCCGCCGGCCTGCGGTCGCCCCGCAAGGAGCGGTCGCTGCCGCCCCACCTGGCCCGGGCCGAGGCCGCCGCGATGCTCGACGCCGCCCGGCCGCAGCCCACCCCGGCCGCGCCGGACCCGCCCACCGCGACCACCGCCGCCGCGGACCCCGAGACCCCACCGCCGGGCCCCGCCGACGCCGCCCCGCCGCGGACGGATGACCCGGCGCTCGGGCTGCGCGACCTCGCCCTGCTCGAGGTGCTGTACGCGACAGGGGTGCGGGTCGCCGAGCTGTGCGGGCTGGACCTGGACGACGTCGACACCGAGCGGCGGCTGGTCCGGGTCGTAGGGAAGGGTGACAAGGAGCGTTCCGTGCCCGTCGGCCTGCCCGCCCTGCGGGCCGTCGAGCGCTACCTCGCCGAGGGCCGCCCGGCGCTGGCCACCCCTGCCTCGGGACCGGCCGTGTTCCTGGGCAGCCGGGGCGGCCGGGTGGACCCCCGCGTCGTCCGCCGGGTGGTGCACACCGCCCTCGGCCGGGTGGACGGCGCCCCCGACCTCGGCCCCCACGGCCTGCGGCACGCCATGGCCACCCACCTGCTGGAGGGCGGGGCCGACCTGCGCAGCGTCCAGGAGATGCTGGGCCACGCCTCGCTGGCGACGACGCAGATCTACACCCACGTCACCGACGAGCGGCTGCGCGAGGCCTTCGCCCGTGCCCACCCCCGCGCCTGAGCCGCGGCGTCCTGCCGTCACAGGGTGAACCACCGGCGCGGGTCGGCGAGCCGGCCGCCGAGCCAGACCTGCAGGTGCAGGTGGCACCCCGTGGAGTAGCCGGTGCTGCCGACCTGGCCCAGCAGCTGCCCCCGCACCACCCGCTGGCCGGGCCGCACGACGTAGCGCGACGCGTGGTTGTACCCGGTCCGCACGGCGACCCCGTCGACCCGGCCGTGCTCCAGCAGCAGCCGGTTCCCGTAGCCGCCGGCCGGCCCGACAGCCGTCACCACTCCGTCCGCGGGTGCCCGGACGGGGGAGCCGCAGGCGGCGCCCAGGTCGGTCCCGTCGTGCAGCTTCCACACGTGCAGCACGGGGTGCAGCCGCAGCCCGAACGGTGAGGTCACCGCGCCGGCCGCCGGCCGGGCGAAGCCGTGCGCGCCGCCGGGGAGGGCCACCCAGCCGGCCCCCAGCCCGGCCGTCGACGCCTCGCCCAGCCGGGCGCGCTCCGCCGCGGCCTCGGCCACGCCGGCTCGGCGGTCCGCCGCGACCAGGGCCACCCCGTCGCCGGCCCGCAGCGTCCGCAGCGGGTCCAGGTAGTCCTCGCCGCTGCGCAGGCCCCAGTGCAGGCACGGCTCCCGGCAGTGGGAGCCGGTGGTGAGGACACCGAGCGGGTCGCCGGCCGCCACCACGTCGCCGGCCACCACCTGGGCGGCGACCGGCTCGTAGGTGGTCCGCAGCCCGCCCGTGTCCACGCTGACGACGTCCCGCCCGGCCACGAGCCCGGCGAAGGCCACCCGCCCGGGCAGCGCCGCCAGGACCGGCGTGCCGACCCGGGCGGCGAGGTCGGCGCCCCGGTGCCCCGGTCCGTAGCGGTGGGCCGGGGCCTCGAACGGGCGCAGCACCCGCGGGGCACCCGCGAGCGGCCAGCCGCCGCCCGGCACCGCCGGCTCCCGCGGGGCGCCCGCCGCCGGCTGGGCGCGGCCCAGCAGGGCGGCCAGCACGAGCAGCACGGCGGTGACGAGAGCGGCCCGCCCGGCCGCGGTGGTCCTCACGACGTCTCTCCCATGACGGCACCCTCCGGAGGCGGGACCGGTCCCGGCCGTCCAGGTCCGACCCTGTGGACGACCGGCGGCGGCTCCCGCCGCCTGGGGACGGTCGTAGGGTCGGGACGTGCCTGCCAGCGTCGCCGTTCTGTCCGACGTGCACGGGGTGCTGCCCGTGCTCGACGCCGTGCTGGCCGAGCCGGACGTGCGCGCGGCCGACCGGGTGGTGGTGACCGGGGACCACGCCGCCGGCCCGATGCCGGTGGAGGTGCTCGACCGGCTCACCGGCCTCGGGTCGCGGGTCCTGCTGGTCCGCGGCAACGCCGACCGCGAGCTGGTCGCGCTGGCCCGCGGCGGCACCGCCCCCTACCCGGAGTCGGTCTGGGCGGCCGGGCAGCTCCGGCCCGACCAGGTGGAGCTCCTGGACGGCCTGCCGCACCCGGTGCGGCTCGAGGTGGACGGCTTCGGCCCCGTCGTGTTCTGCCACGGCACCCCCCGCGACGACGAGGAGGTCGTCCTCGTCGACACCCGGCTCGAGCGCTGGGCGGAGGCCTTCGCCGGGCTGGCGGCCGACGAGCGGACCGTCGTCTGCGGCCACACCCACATGCCGTTCGTCCGCCTCGTCGACCGGCGGCTGGTGGTGAACCCGGGCAGCGTCGGCATGCCCTACGGGCGGCCCGGGGGTGCGTGGGCGCTGCTCCGCGGGGGACAGGTGAGCCTGCGGCACACCCCGGTGGACCTGGACGCGGCGGTGGCGGCGGTGGTGGCCGGCTCGAGCTACCCCGACCGGGCGGCCTGGGCCGCTGAGTACCTCCGGGCCACCGCCAGCGACGCCGACGCGCTCCGGGCCTTCGGACCGCGGGACGGCCGCCCCGTCTGAGCCGTGACCGGGGTGTTCGTCCGGCCCGCGGTCACGGCTCAGGCCGGACGGGTCACAGCGGGCGCGGCTGCTCGGTCCAGGTGGGACCGGGGGTGCGCGGCTCGCCGTCCTCCCACAGCAGGGGGTCGATGCAGAGGCAGCGGCGGGTCATCGTCTCGTCCCAGGCGTGGTAGACGAGCACGTCGTGCCCGGCCGGGGTGGTGACCACGCTGTTGTGCCCCGGCCCGCGCACGTGCCCGGGCACCGTGGCCAGCAGCCGCCCCGCACCCGCGGGCTCGGTCCAGGGCCCGAGGGGGTGGTCGGCGTGCGCCCAGGCCACGCCGTAGCCCTCGCCGAGGTAGGAGCCGCCGGAGTAGAGCAGGTGGTAGCGCCCGTCGTGGCGGCGGACGACCGGCCCCTCGAGGGTGTGCCAGTCGCTGACCCGGCCGTGCAGGGAGCGCTGCCGCTGGAAGATCTGCCAGTCCGCCGTCGGCTCCAGCACGGACCGCCCGGGCCCGGCCAGCGCGGTCATCCCGTCCAGCTCCGCCACCGCGAGGTGGGTGCCGACCCGGGCGGCGTCCAGCACGTCGCGGGCGTAGTAGAGGTACCAGCGGCCGTCGACGTCGCGGAAGGGGTGCGGGTCGATGGCGAACACCTCGTCGGGGGTGAGGTCGACGCCGCAGTCGACGAAGGGCCCCAGCGGGGACCCGGCCGAGGCCACCCGCAGCGAGTGCCCGCGGTCCTCGAAGCCGACGGAGTAGTACATCCACCAGCGGCCCTCCGCGGCGACGACCTCTGGCGCCCAGTAGTCGCTGCCCTGCTCCGGCGGCAGCGGCTGCAGGGCCCCGCCGACGGAGGACCAGCTGACCAGGTCGGTGGACGTCAGCACCCGGAAGGCGCGGCCGTCGACCCAGGGGCCCGTGCCGTAGGCGACGTAGCGGTCCTCCCAGCGCAGCACGAAGGGGTCGGCGAAGTACTCGGGCCACACCGGGTTGGTGTAGGTCCGCCGCCGCGTCACGGCTGCTCCGGGGGAGCGGGTGGGGTGGCGCCCATCGGGGCCTCCGTCGGGGTCGGGGAGCAGCGGACCGCCGGCCCCGTGGGGAGCCGGCGGTCCGGTGCTGCAGGTGGGGTGGTGGGTCAGCCCTTGAGGCCGCTGGTGGCGACGCCCTCGATGACGTAGCGCTGCACGAAGATGTACAGGATCATCACCGGGATCGAGGCGATGGTCGCGCCCGCCATCACCACGGGGTAGTCGATGTTGTACGACCCCTGGAGGGTGGCCAGCCCGGCCGGCAGGGTGAGCCGTTCCGGGGAGAACAGCACGAACACCGGCCAGATGAAGTCGTTCCAGTTGCCGAGGAACGTCAGCGTGCCCAGCGTCACCAGCGCCGGCTTGGAGATCGGCAGCACGATCCGGGTGAGGATGTGCCACGTGTTGGCCCCGTCGATCAGGGCGCTCTCCTCGAGCTCCTTCGGCATGGCCAGGAAGAACTGGCGCAGGAAGAAGACGCTGAACGCCCCGGCCGCGCCCGGCACGATCAGGGCCAGCAGCGTGTCCAGCCAGCCCAGCCGGCTCATCAGCAGGTAGTTGGGCATCAGGAAGATGAAGGACGGGACCAGCAGCGTCGCGATGATGACGCTGAAGATCAGGTTCCGCCCGCGGAACTCCATCCGGGCCAGCGGGTAGGCCGCCAGCGCCGCCACGACGATGACCAGGAACGCGTGCGCCGTGGCCGCCAGCAGGGAGTTCAGCGCCCACTGGAGCACCGGGTTCTCGGCGTCGGCGAAGATCAGCTCGTAGGCCCGCAGTGTGAACCGCTCCGGGATGATCGAGATCGGGATCCGCCGGGCGTCGTCCACCGGGCGCACCGAGGTCAGGTACATCCACAGGATGGGGACGACGAAGACCAGGGCGAGCAGCACGATCCCGACCCAGAAGATCGGCCCGTTGCGGTGCTGGTTGTAGGCCTTGCGGTGCTTGCGGTCCTCGGTCTTCGGGGCGTCGACGTCGACGGCCGGGTCCTGCAGGGTCGTCACTTCGGGTTCCTCTCGCGCAGCGCCAGGAAGATGATCACGGAGACGAGACCGAGGAAGACCGCGAGCACGTAGCTCATGGCCGAGGCGGTCCCCATCTTGAAGTTCCGCAGGCCCTCCTCGGTCATCACCATGATCGCGGTGCGGGTGCTGTCACCCGGTCCGCCCTTGGTCACCAGGTAGGACTGGCCGAACATGTTGGCGCTGGCCAGCACCGTCGTGGTGATCGTGAAGACGAGCACGTTGCGCAGCCCGGGGATCGTGATGTGCACGAACTTCCCCCAGCCGCCCGCGCCGTCCAGCGAGGCCGCCTCGTAGTTCTGCTGCGGGATCTCCTGCAGCCCGGCGAGGTAGATGACGGTGTTGAAGCCGAGCGTCCACCACACCGTCATGCCGACCAGCGCCACCCAGGCCCAGGGCTGGGTCTGCGCCCAGCCGACCGGCGGGATGCCGAAGAGCCCGAGGAACCCGTTGACCAGGCCGAACTGCGCGTCCAGCAGGTAGGTGAACAGCACGCCGATGACGGCGATGCCCAGCACGAACGGCGCGAAAATCACCGCCCGGAAGAACGAGCGGCCCTTGAACCGCCGGTTCAGCATGATCGCGATGCCGAGCGGGATCAGCACCAGGAACGGCACGCTGGCCACGGTGAAGATCGCCGTCGCCCGCATGCCGTGCCAGAAGTCCTGGAAGATCACCGACGACGGGTCGGTCAGGTCGACGTAGTTCTGCAGGCCGACGAAGGGCTTCTGCGGCAGCATGAAGTCCCAGTCGTGCAGGCTGATCCAGATGCCGTAGACCGCCGGGCCCAGCACGAACATGCACAGCAGGATCAGGTACGGGGCGCACATCACGTACGGCGTCAGCGGGTGGTGCAACCGCAGCTTCCCGGCGCCGCGGGCACCACCCGCCCCCGGCAACGACGCGGTCGTCGCCGGGGCCGGAGTGGTGGTGGTGCTCATCAGCCGTACTTCTTCTTGTTGGCGGCCAGGATCTTGTTCGCCCGCTCGGCCGCCTGGCCCAGGGCGTCGGCGACGGGCTGCTTGCCCAGCATCGCGCTGCTGACCGCCTGGTTGTACTCGGTGAAGACGTCGGTGACGCCGGGGACCGAGGGCACGAAGCGGATGTAGTCGAGCTCCTTGGCGAACTCGGTGACGGGGCCCTTCGAAGCGAACTCGGGGGACTCGCGCACCTCGTTGCGAGCGGGCACCATGCCGGCGTCGGCCCAGCCCAGCGACTGCTGGGAGATCCAGTTGACGAAGACACGGCTGGCGATGGCCTTGTTCTCGTCGGCCTTGATCTGGCGGGGGAGCACGAACTGGTGCGAGCCGGCCCAGGTGACCTGCTGGCCGCCGACGTTCGGCACCGGCGAGGCGCCCCACTCCAGGCCCTTGACCGCGTCCATCGGCGTCGTCATCCAGGGGCCGTTGAACATGAAGGCCGACTTGCCGTTGCTGATGGAGACGAAGTCCCCGTCGCCGGCGGCGTTCTTCGGGCTGTAGCCCTGGTCGATGAGGTCCTTGAACCACTGGATGGCCTTGACGCCCGGCTCCTCGGCCCAGCCGACGGTGAGGCCGTCGTCGTTGACCATCTTGCCGCCGAACTGGTAGGTCAGCATGTGCGCGGTCGGGCCGTTGTAGACGCTGAGCGCCGAGGTCCACATGCCCTGGATGCCCTTGGACTTCAGGGTCTCCAGCTGGGTCATCAGCTCGTCGCCGGTGGTCGGCGGCTTCGTCGGGTCGAGGCCCGCTTTCTCCATCACGGTCTTGTTGTAGAAGAAGCCGGCGGGGTGGATGTCCAGCGGGATGCCGTAGCGCTGGCCGTTGTAGAGGCCGCCGTTCCAGGCGAGCGGGGCGAAGTCGGCCTCGGTCAGGTTGAGCGCCGTCGCGACGTCGTCGAGGGGGTCGATGACCCGGCGGGCGGCGTTCGTGCCCAGGTCGTCGTTGTGCATGATGCCGATGTTCGGCGCCTTGCCGTTGCTGACCGCCGCCGGCACCTTCTGGAAGAACTCCGCCCACGCGATCGCGGTCATGGTGACCTTGATGTTGGGGTGCTCCTTGTTGAAGTTGGAGACCAGCTTCCGCATGATCGGCCCGTCACCGCCGGTGAGGCCGTTCCAGTAGGCCAGCTCGACGTTGGGGCCGTCGTAGCCCTGCGACCCGCCGCCGCCGGCGACCGACTGCTGGGTACCGGGGGCACCCGCCGAGCCGGGGCTGCAGCCCGCGAGGCCGGCGGCCACGGCCGTGCCGAGTGCTCCGCCGAGGAGTCCTCGTCGGGTGATGGCGCTCCCCGCGAAGGAGCCTCCGGTACCTGCTGCGCTGAACGTCTTTGTCATGGCGTGGTCCTTCCGGTGTGGTGGGTGGTGAGCGCCTGCCGGTGCCCGCCTCGCGGTGAGGACGGGTCGCCCGGGCAGGGGTCGAGCGGGATGGTGCGGTCAGTCGGGCGGACGTGGGTGTGGCGATCGTCACACACGCCCGCCGTCCGCGGGAGGGAGGCTCGCCCCCGGGTCGTCGCCGACATCTCAGCCGCGGGCGGCGTCGAGCTCGAAGACGGTCCAGGACAGCGCCGGGAGGGTCGCGGTGAGCCGGCCGGCGTCGACCGCGTGGTCGTCGAAGGCCACCGGGGCGACGGCCCCGTGGTCCTCGAGGTTGGTGGTGTGGCGGTCCTGGTCGCCGCGGGCGTGCAGGGTGGTGGCGGCCAGCACGCGGGTGCTGCCCAGGCCCCGGAGGTCCACGTCGAGCGTGGCGCTCTCGGTCAGGCTGCGGTTGGCGACGAAGAGCGCCGCGCGGCCGGTCTCGGCGTCGTGGGTGGCGGCCGCGTCGACGACCGGGACGTCGGTGTAGGTGGGGGAGTCGTAGAGGTCGCTGCTGGCGACGACCTGGATGATCTGCCCCGTCGCCAGCCGGCGGACCTGCTCGAAGGGGTGGGCGATGGTCTGCAGCCAGGCCTCCCCGCCCTCCTCGGAGCGGATCAGGCCGATGACGTTGACCAGCTGGGCCTGGTTGGCGATGGTGACGCGGTCGCCGTGCCGCAGCAGGGAGTTGAGCAGCGTGCCCACCACCACGGCGTCGGTGACGGTGTACTCGTCCTCGATCAGCCGCGGGTTCGCGCGCCACTCGGCCGTCTTCGGCTTGGGCCCGTCGCCGTTGAAGCGGCTCTGGTACCAGACGTTCCACTCGTCGAAGGAGAGGTTGAGCGTCTTCGTGTGCCGGCCGCGGGCCTTCACGGCGTCGGCGGTGGCGACCACGCTGTCGATGAAGTAGTCCATGTCCACCGCGGAGGCGAGGAAGCTCAGCGGGTCGTCGTCGCGCTCCTCGTAGTAGGCGTGGCAGGAGACGTAGTCGACCGTGTCGTAGCAGAGCTCGAGGACCTCGGACTCCCAGCGCCCGAAGGTCGGCATCCGGGAGTTGGACGAGCCGCAGGCCACCAGCTCGATCTCGGAGTCGATGAGCCGCATCGCCTTGCCGGTCTCGTTGGCGAGCCGGCCGTACTCGGCCGGGGTCTTGTGCCCGACCTGCCACGGCCCGTCCATCTCGTTGCCCAGGCACCACAGCTTGTAGTCGAAGGGCTGCTGCGCGCCGTTGGCGATCCGCCGGTCCGACCAGTAGGTGCCGCCGGGGTGGTTGGTGTACTCCAGGAGGTCGCAGGCCTCCTGGAGGCCGCGGGTGCCGAGGTTGACCGCCATCATCACCTCGGTGCCGGCCTTCTGGGCCCAGGCGTCGAACTCGTGCAGGCCGAACTGGTTGGTCTCGACCGAGTGCCAGGCGAGGTCGAGCCGGCGGGGCCGGTCCTCGCGGGGCCCGATGCCGTCCTCCCAGCGGTAGTTGGAGACGAAGTTGCCACCGGGGTAGCGGACGACGGTGGGGCCGACCCGGCGGGTCAGCTCCAGGACGTCGGTGCGCAGGCCCTGGTCGTCGGCGCTCGGGTGGCCGGGTTCGTAGATCCCGGTGTAGACGCACCGGCCCATGTGCTCGACGAACGAGCCGAAGAGCCGGCGGGGGACGGGGGCGATGCTGAAGGCCGCGTCCAGGACGAGTCGTGCAGCGGGCATGAGGGGGCGTTTCTCCTCGGGTCGACGATGACGGAGGTGGAGCGTCGTGTGGTGCCAGCCGGCCGGTGCCCCTGGGGCCCCGGTGACGTGGGGAGGACGTTACATCGTTGTACTAGCGCCGACAAGAGAAACGCTCGATCGTTTCCCAGCCGTTTCTCAGCGTGCCCGGGTGCTCGCGCGGCGCACCACGCGGTGCGGCAGCACGGTGCTCGTGGCGGGGTGCCCGGGGTCGTTGATGCGCCGCGCCAGCAGGTCGAGCGCGGCCTCGGCCACCGCCCGCCTGTCGAAGTGCACGGTGGTCAGCGGGGGCACGGTGAACGCCGCCTCGGGGATGTCGTCGTAGCCGACCACCGAGACGTCGTCGGGCACCCGGTGGCCGTCGGCCCACAGGGCGCTGAGCACGCCCATCGCCAGGGTGTCGGTGCAGCAGACCAGCGCGTCGGGCAGCGGGTGCCGGGCCAGGTGGGCGCGCACGCCGTCGGCCCCGGCCGCGGAGGTCCACCCGTGCACCGGGATCTCCAGCTCCGGGTCCAGCGGCAGCCCCGCCTCCGTGAGCGCCTCGCGGTAGCCCTGCCGCCGCAGCTGGTAGCTGGCCGAGGGCATCCCGCCCAGCAGCGCGATCCGGCGGTGCCCCTCCTGGACGAGCAGCCCGGTCAGCTCGCGCAGCGCCGCCACGTTGTCGGTCCACAGGTGGTCGACGGCGGGCTGCTCGACCTCCCCGATCATCACCACCGGCGGCAGCGAGATCCCCGGCTGGACGGCGGAGGTCTCGCGCAGCACCGGGTTGAGCACGAGCCCGTCGATGAGGTGGGAGCGGGCGCGGGAGAGCAGCTGGGCCTCCCGCTCGACGCTGCCCGCCGACTCCTCGATCTGCACCGTCAACCCGCGGACGGCACCCGCCTGCACGAACGCACGGGTGATCGAGGCGGAGTAGGGGGTGCTGAGGTCCGGCAGCGCCACCGCGATGACCCCGGTCCGCCCGTTGCGCAGGCCGCGGGCCGACAGGTTCGGCACGTAGTCCAGCTCGCGCAGGGCGTCCTCGACCCGCTGACGGGTCTCCGGGCTGACCGGGAACGTCCCGTTGACGACGTTCGACACCGTCTTCGGCGAGACCTGGGCCCGGCGCGCGACGTCGCGGACCGTTGCTCGCATGGGCGGAGGTTAACCGCGCCCGACCCGGTGCGGCAACGACGCTGCGCCGTGCGGCGCGCCCTCAGCGCGCCTCGTAGGCCGCCGCCCGGGTCTGGACGGCGTGCAGCCGCGGCGTGTCGAACTTCGGCCGGCGGCGCTCGTCGTAGATCCCGTTCTGCTCCTGGAAGGTGTCGGTGAGCTGGGTGTAGCAGTAGCCGAACATGCCCGGGTCGTCGAGCAGCGCGTCGACCAGGCCGGCGAAGCGGACGTAGAACGCCTCCTCGTCGCCCACCCGCTGGCCGTAGCCCCAGGAGGTCTCCCGGCCGAGCTGGACGGCGTCGGCCGCGGCCATCTCGGCGTTCCACCAGATGCCGCCGAACTCGCTGACGAAGTAGGGCTGGCCCCGGTGCGGCTGGGAGATCGTGGCGCCGTCGTGGACGTTGGTGTAGCCGCGGCCCTCCGCCAGCCCGCCGACCTGCTCGGCGAAGGCCGCCGGGTCCTGCTCGTAGTTGTGGCTGTCCCAGATGTCGGTCTCCAGCACCCGGTGGGAGTAGCCGGAGGCGTCCAGCACCGGCCGCGACGGGTCGGCGAGCTTGGTGGCCAGGAACATCGCGCGGGTGACGTCGTCGAGCTGGGTGACCCGGTCCCCGAGCGGCTGGTAGGTCTCGTTCAGCGGGCACCAGCCGATGATCGCCGGGTGGTTGTGGTCGCGCTGGAGCGCCTCGAGCCACTGGGTGACGAAGCTGGCCGTCGGCTGCTGGTGGTCGGTTGGCACGCCGTGGCCGCCGGCGCCCCAGTCGGCGAACTCGCCCCAGACCAGGTAGCCCAGCCGGTCGGCGTGGTGCAGGTAGCGCTCCTCGAAGACCTTCTGGTGCAGCCGGGCGCCGTTGAAGCCGGCCTCCTGCCCCAGCCGGATGTCGTCGACCAGGGCCTGGTCGCTGGGCGCGGTCATCAGGCTCTGCGGCCAGTAGCCCTGGTCGAGCACCAGGCGCTGGAAGACGTGCCGGCCGTTGAGCAGGACGGCGTCGCCGTCGAGGGCGACCGAGCGCAGGCCGGCGTAGCTCTGCAGCCGGTCCAGCTCGCCGTCGGGCCCGGTGAGCACCAGCTCGAGGTCGTAGAGGTGCGGGTCCTCCGGCGACCAGGTGCGCCGGCGGTCCTCCGGCACCGCCAGCACGAGGGAGGGCGCCAGGTCGAGGTCGGCGGCGACCTCGGCGCGGGCCACCTCGCCGTCCGCGTCGGAGAGCACCGCGGTGACCCGGCTGCCGGGCAGGTTCCGCGACAGCGGGGTGGTCACGGCGAAGCTGCTGCTGGCCAGCTGCGGGGTGACCCGCGGCCGGCGCAGGTGGACGGGGTGGACCGGCTCCATCCACACCGTCTGCCAGATGCCGGTGGTGCGGGTGTAGTGGCAGTCGCGGTTGGCGTAGCGGACCGACTGCTTGCCGCGCGCCTGCGGGCCCTCCTTGGGGTCGCGGGCGCGGACGACGACCGTCACCTCCTGGCCGCCGCGGGCCAGGCCGGTGAGGTCGGCGGTGACGGGGGTGAAGCCGCCGCGGTGCCGGACGACCTCGGTGCCGTCGACCCAGACGGTCGCGTCGTGGTCGACGGCGCCGAGGTGCAGCAGCACCGACGCGTCGCCCCACTCCGCCGGCACCGCCACGGTCCGGCGGTACCAGACGGCGCCGAGGTAGTCGACGTCGCCGACGCCGGAGGCCTCCGACTCGGGGGCGAAGGGGACGGTGATCGCACCGGCGAGCGGGCGCTCGAGCAGGCCGCGCTCCAGGCCGGAGTCGGAGCGGTCCACCTCGAACTCCCAGCTCCCGTTGAGGCAGAGCCAGCGGGAGCGCACCATCTGGGGGCGCGGGTACTCCGGACGGGGGAGCGCGGGGTCGGTCGCGGGCGTCGTGGTCGGCGTCGTCGTCGTGGTCACGGACCCAGCCTGGCGCACCCGTTCCGAGCGGGTCCAGGCGGGGAGCGAGCGGGCCGGCCGGGCCGCCCGCCCGGTGTAGACTCGGGGCAGCAGCCCGCGAGGGCTGACTTCGCATGCCCGCGTCCCGCCACCGGTGGGGCGGCGCCTCCGGTCTCGGTCCGCCGAGCTGGTGCCGTGCCGGGCATCAGGGGTGCCGAAGAGCTCGGCACCGAGCCAACCGCACGCCGGCCCCAGCGGAGGCCGGTAAGGAAAGGAATACGGCCATGGCCGTCGTCACCACCCGCCAGCTCCTCGAGAGCGGCGTCCACTTCGGGCACCAGACCCGTCGCTGGAACCCCAAGATGCGTCGCTTCATCTTCACCGAGCGCAACGGCATCTACATCATCGACCTGCAGCAGTCGCTGACCTACATCGACAGCGCCTACGCGTTCGTCAAGGACGTCGTCGCCCGCGGCGGCCAGGTCATGTTCGTCGGCACCAAGAAGCAGGCGCAGGAGACCATCGCCGAGCAGGCGACCCGGGTCGGGATGCCCTACGTCAACCAGCGTTGGCTCGGTGGCATGCTCACCAACTTCCAGACGGTCATCAAGCGCGTCCAGCGGCTCAAGGAGCTGGAGGGCATGGACTTCGACGACGTCGCCGGCTCCGGCTTCACCAAGAAGGAGCTGCTCGGCTTCCGTCGCGAGATGGAGAAGCTCGAGAAGACCCTGGGCGGCATCCGCGACATGGGCAAGACCCCGCAGGCGGTCTGGATCGTCGACACCAACAAGGAGCACCTCGCCGTCGACGAGGCCCGCAAGCTGCGGATCCCGGTCATCGGCATCCTCGACACCAACTGCGACCCCGACCTGGTCGATTTCGCGATCCCGGGCAACGACGACGCCATCCGCTCGGTCGCGCTGCTGACCCGCGTGCTGGCCGACGCCGTGGCCGAGGGCCTCGTGGCCCGCTCCGGCGCCCAGGGCGGCGGCGAGGCCGCGGCGACCAACCCGGCCGAGCCCATGCCCGACTGGGAGCGCGAGCTCCTGGGCGCCTCGCAGGAGACCGCCCCGGCGCAGCCCGACGCCACCCCGGCGGACGACGCCGCCCCGGTGCCCGCTTCCGAGCAGCCCGGCGAGGCGGCCGTCGAGGCCGAGGCCTCCGCCGACGCGCAGGTCGACGTCGAGCAGCAGGACGACCAGCCCGTCGCCAACTGAGCGACCGGCCCGGACGTCCCCACCGCACCACACACGGAAGACGAGGAACGAGAACGCATGGCAACCATTGCTGCCGCTGACGTGAAGAAGCTCCGCGACGCCACCGGCGCCGGGATGATGGACTGCAAGAAGGCGCTCACCGAGAGCGACGGCGACTACGAGAAGGCCGTCGAGTTCCTGCGGGTGAACGGCCAGGCCAAGGCGGCCAAGCGGGGCGCCGAGCGCTCCGCCACCAACGGCCTGGTCGTCTCGGTCGACGGCGCGCTGCTCCAGCTGGGCGCCGAGACCGACTTCGTGGCCAAGAACGACGAGTTCCAGACCCTGGCCAACGCCGCGGTCCAGGCCGTCGCCGCCACCAAGGCCGACTCGGTCGACGCCGCCAACGCCGCCGCGCTGCCCTCGGGCCAGACCGTCGGCGACGCCGTCGGCGAGCTCGCCGTCAAGATCGGCGAGAAGCTCGAGGTCTCCAACGCTGCGTACTTCGACGGCCAGACCGTCGTGTACCTGCACCGCCGGGCCTCCGACCTGCCGCCCCAGGTGGGCGTGCTCGTCGAGTACGAGGGCACCGACGAGTCCGCGGCCCGCGCCGCGGCGATGCAGATCGCCGCGATGCGCCCGCAGTACCTGAGCCGCGAGGAGGTCCCGGCGGACCTGGTGGAGAACGAGCGCCGCATCGCCGAGGCCACCGCCAAGGAGGAGGGCAAGCCCGAGCAGGCGCTGCCCAAGATCGTCGAGGGCCGGGTGAACGCGTTCTTCAAGGACGTCGTGCTGCTCGACCAGCCGTCGGTCACCGACAACAAGACCTCGGTCGGCAAGCAGCTCGCCGCCGCCGGGGTCACCCTGAAGCGCTTCGCGCGCTTCGAGGCCGCCGGCGCCTGACGCCCGCGGGAACCACCGCTGAGCACCGACCGGCGCCACGACTGCCCGCAGTCGTGGCGCCGTTCGCTGCCCCCGCCGCCGACCCGACCAGGAGACCCATGACCAGCCCCGCTCCCACGACCGACGCCGCGCCCGCGACGGCCGGCCCGTACAAGCGCGTGATGCTCAAGCTCTCCGGGGAGGTGTTCGGCGGCGGCCAGGTGGGCGTCGACCCGATCGTCGTCTCCTCCGTGGCCCGGCAGATCGCCACCGTCGTCCGCAGCGGCGTGCAGGTGGCGATCGTCGTCGGCGGGGGCAACTTCTTCCGCGGCGCCGAGCTGCAGCAGGGCGGCATGGACCGCGACCGCGCCGACTACATGGGCATGCTCGGCACCGTCATGAACTGCCTGGCGCTGCAGGACTTCCTCGAGAAGGAGGGCGTCCAGACCCGCGTGCAGACCGCCATCACCATGGGCCAGGTCGCCGAGCCCTACATCCCCCGCCGGGCCGAGCGGCACCTGGAGAAGGGCCGCGTCGTCATCTTCGGCGCCGGCTCCGGGATGCCCTACTTCTCCACCGACACCGTCGCCGCCCAGCGCGCGCTGGAGATCGGCGCCGAGGTGCTGCTGATGGGCAAGCAGGGCGTCGACGGTGTCTACTCCGCCGACCCCAACCGGCACGAGGACGCCGTCAAGTTCGACGAGCTGACCTACGACGACTACCTGGCGCGCGACCTCAAGGTCGCCGACGCGACGGCCATCAGCATGGCCCGCGACTACCGCCTGCCCCTGATCTTCTTCAGCCTGGACACCGACGGGACGATCGTCAGCGTGTGCGCGGGTGAGAAGATCGGTACGACCGTCCACGCCTGAGCGCGGACGCCCCGCACGCCGCACGCCCGGGGACCCGCCGCCGGGTCCCGCCACGACCGAAGGAGCGAGACCCGTGATCTCCGACATCATCCGCGACGCCGAGACCAAGATGGCCAGCGCGGTCGAGTACGCCAAGGAGGAGTTCGCGGCCATCCGCACCGGTCGGGCCCACCCGGCGATGTTCGCCAAGCTGACGGCCGACTACTACGGCGCCCAGACCCCCCTGCAGCAGCTGGCCACCTTCCAGGTGCCCGAGGCGCGGGTCGTCCTCATCACCCCCTACGACCAGTCGTCGGTGAACGCCATCGAGAAGTCGATCCGCGACTCCGACCTCGGCGTCAACCCGTCGAACGACGGCAAGACCATCCGCGTCACCCTGCCCCAGCTCACCGAACAGCGGCGCAAGGAGTACATCAAGCTGGCCAAGACCAAGGCCGAGGACGCCCGGATCTCGGTCCGCGGCGCGCGCCGCACCGCCAAGGACGCCCTCGACAAGATGGTCAAGGACAAGGAGGTCGGCGAGGACGAGGTCGTGCGGGCCGAGAAGGTCCTCGACGCCTCGACCAAGAAGCACACCGACGCCGTCGACGACCTCTTCAAGCACAAGGAAGCCGACCTGCTCGCCGTCTGAGCGCGCGTCGGACCTGATCTCGTGAACGGCAGCAGACCGCGGTGACCGGCACCCCGGCCCCGCCCCCCACCACCGGGGGCGGTGGCGGCGCACCCACCGCGCCCGGACACGGCCGGGCCGGGCGGAACCTGCCGCAGGCCCTCGCCGTCGGCCTGGGGCTGGGCGCCTACGTGGTGCTCACCCTGGTCTTCTGGCGCTTCGGGTTCGTCCTGCTGATCGCCCTGGCCCTGGCCCTGGCGTCGGTCGAGCTCTACAACGCGCTGCGCCGGGTCGGCATGCGGGCGGCCGTCGTGCCGATCGTCATCGGCAGCGTGGCCATCGCCATCGGCTCCTACCTGGCGGGCCGGCAGAGCCCGGTCGTGTTCTCCACCACCAGCGTGCTGCTGGCCGCGCTGGCCCTGACGGTGATCGCGAGCCTGGTCTGGCGGATGCGCGGCGGGGCCGAGGGCTACGTCCGCGACACCGCCGCGAGCATGCTGATCATCGCCTACGTGCCGCTGCTCGGCTCGTTCGCCGCCCTCATCCTGGCCGCGCCCGAGGACGGCGTCGCCCGGATGATCCTCTTCCTGCTCGTCGTCGTGATGAACGACACCGGCGGCTACGTGGCCGGCGTGCTGTTCGGCAAGCACCCGATGGCGCCGCGGATCAGCCCCAAGAAGTCCTGGGAGGGCTTCGCCGGCTCGATGCTGTTCGGCATCGTCTCCGCCGTGCTGATGGCCGTCTACGGCCTCGAGGCCCCGGTCTGGGTGGGCGTGCTGCTCGGCGTCTGCCTGGTCGCGGTCGGCACCTGCGGCGACCTCGTCGAGTCCCTCATCAAGCGCGACCTCGGCATCAAGGACATGAGCTCGTTCCTGCCCGGTCACGGCGGGGTGATGGACCGCTTGGACTCGCTCCTCATCTCGGCCCCGGTAGCCTGGCTCATCATGTACGTACTGGTTCCCGGCGGATGAGCACCCCGCCCCCCGCCGCGGGAGCCCCCGCTCCCGCCGCGTCCCCCGCACGCACCCTGCCGCTGGTCATGACCGCGCCCCGCCGGGGCAAGCCCCCGGTCCACTGGGCCGACCTCACCCCCGCCGAGCGCCGCGAGTCGCTCGAGGCCGAGGGCCAGCGCGCCTACCGGGCCCGCCAGCTGTCCTCGCACTACTTCGAGGGCCTGCGGACCGACCCCGCCGAGTGGACCGACCTGCCGCCCGCCCTGCGCGAGCAGCTGGCCACCAAGTTCCTCCCGACGCTGCTCAACCCGGTCAAGACCTCCCTCGCCGACGCCGGCACCACCGTCAAGACGCTGTGGCGGCTGCACGACGGCGCCCTGGTGGAGAGCGTCCTCATGCGCTACCCCGACCGGGTGACGATGTGCGTCTCCAGCCAGGCCGGCTGCGGCATGGCCTGCCCCTTCTGCGCCACCGGCCAGGGCGGGCTGCAGCGCAACATGAGCACCGCCGAGATCGTCGAGCAGGTCGTCGACGGCGCCCGCCGCCTCGACCGCGGCGAGATCGCCGGCGGGCCGCCGCCCGGTGCCGACCCCGGTGCGCGCGACCGCGTGAGCAACGTCGTCTTCATGGGCATGGGCGAGCCGCTGGCCAACTACAAGGCCGTCGTCGGCGCCGTCCGCCAGCTCACCACCCCGGCCCCCGACGGGCTGGGGATGAGCGCCCGTGGCATCACCATCTCCACCGTCGGCCTGGTGCCCCGGATGCAGCAGCTGGCCCAGGAGGGCGTCCCCGTCACGCTGGCGCTGTCGCTGCACGCGCCCGACGACGAGCTGCGCGACGAGCTGGTGCCGATCAACACCCGGTGGAACGTCGAGGAGGTCGTCGACGCCGCCTGGGAGTACGCCCGGACGACCAAGCGCCGCGTCTCCATCGAGTACATCCTCATCCGCGACATCAACGACCAGGCCTTCCGCGCCGACCTGCTGGCCAAGGTGCTGCGCCGCCGGGGCAACTGGGGCTGGGTGCACGTCAACCTCATCCCCCTGAACCCGACGCCCGGCTCCAAGTGGACCGCCTCCCGTCGCCGCGACGAGGACGAGTTCGTCCGCCGGCTGGAGTCCAAGGGCGTCCCCGTCACCGTCCGCGACACCCGCGGTCGCGAGATCGACGGGGCCTGCGGGCAGCTGGCGGCGACCGAGGTGGATGAGGGTCTCTGACCTCTGTGGTTGATGGACCTCGCTCCGCTCGGTCGCGCCCCTCGCTCTGATCGGGCGCCTTCCTCCCTCCGAGGCAGGACGAAGAGCGTGTCCTGCCCCTCCGGTCGTCCAGGCGCCGGCGCGAGGTGCTGCGTCGGTCGGGTGGGTGCCGACGTGGGCACCCGGGCCGAGTTGTCAGACGTGAGTTGACCTCTGGGTCAACGGGCGTCTGACAGGTCAGGGGAGGGCGACGATCTCCGCGTTCTGGATCTCGCCGTCGGCGAGGTCGAGGAGGCCCAGGGTGCGGTGGGGCTGGCGGCGCTTGTCGGTGGGGGAGCCGGGGTTGAAGACCCGGACGCCGTCGCCGGTGACGTCCATCGGGATGTGGGAGTGGCCGAAGACGACGAGGTCGGCGGTGGGGAAGCGGCGGCGCATCCGCGCCGTCCGGCGGTCCTTGGGGCCGCTGTCGTGGATCATCGCCACCTGCACCCCGGCCAGGTCCAGCTGCAGGGTCTCGGGGGCGCCCCAGGCCGCGATCTCGGCCCCGTCGTTGTTGCCCCGGACGACGTGCACCGGGGCGTAGCCCGCCAGCAGGTCCAGGACGTCGGGGGTGCAGACGTCGCCGGCGTGCAGGATGACGTCGGCGCCGGCCAGGTGCTCCGCGACCGCGGGCGGGCAGCCCTTCCAGAACCGCGGCGCGTGGGTGTCCGACAGCACGACCACCCTCACCGCTCCACCGCCCCGGCACCGGTCGCGGGCACCGGCCAGTCGGGCAGCAGCTCGGCGAGCCGGGCCAGCTGGGCGGTGCTGACGAAGGACGGGTTGGCCGCGAACGGCTGGCGCTGCACCTCGAGGTCGAGGACCCCCGCGGCCCGCAGCGACGCGGCCGTCACGGGCTCCTCGAGCAGCCGGACGTCGACCTCGACGCGCGCCCGGACGCCGTGCCGGGAGCCCTCGTCGGTCCAGAAGCCGCGCTCGGCGTCGTGCCAGGGCTCGGCCGGGGCCAGCACCGCGCCCAGCCCCCAGATGCCGCGCTCGAAGCCGCTGCGCCCGTCGCCGGACACCCAGAAGACCACCCGGTCGTCCGGCCGCATGAGCGCGCTGCGGTAGCCCGGCCGGACGGCCCAGGAGGTGAGCCGTCGCTCCCCGGCGTCCAGGAAGCCGCGCAGGTCCCAGACGGCCGGGTTGGCCTTGAGCAGCCAGGCCCCCAGGTCGTCGCGGTCCACAGCAGGTCGCACGCCTGCCCCCTCTCTCGTCGGGACCATCGTCCCAGGGCACCGGGACCTGGTGCCGGGGCCCTTCGGGTTGTTATTCCTGAGACCGCAGAAATGATCACTAATTCGGAGAAGAAAGTAATTTAGAAGGCCCTTTTCTGCTTGGTTTCGCGAGGAATTCCCGCCTAGCATTCCCACTGCACGCGGGAGCCGCGCGCCGTCGGCCCGGCCGGCACTCGGGGATCGACCAGCACGACGACCTCCGAGGAGACCCATGAACAAGACCGCCAAGGGCGCGGCCGCGCTCGCCGCCGCCGCCGCCCTGCTGCTCGGCGGAGCCGGCACCTACGCCCTGTGGAACGACACCGAGTCCCTCGACGGCGGGGCCGTCGCCTCCGGCGAGCTCAAGATCACCGGAGCCACGGCCGGCGTCTGGCGCGACGTCTCCGCGGGCGGCGCGGGCACGGTCATCACCGACATCGCGGGCTTCCTGGTCGTCCCCGGGGACACCCTGACCTACACCGTCGGCGCCACCGTGCTGGCCAAGGGCGACAACCTCAGCGCGACCCTCACCGCCGACCCCACCTCGGTCACCGGCGACGCCGAGCTGCTCGCCGACATGGCCATCACCACGGCCGTGCGGGTGGGCGGCGCGCTCGTGCCGACCATCACGGAGGCGAACGACGGGCAGACGGTCCAGACCGTGGTCACCCTCGCCTTCGACGAGGCCTCGACCAACGTGACCCAGCTCCAGGACCTCGACCTCGCCGACCTCGAGCTGGTCCTGCAGCAGAGCCCGCGCTGACCCGACCGTGCGCCGGGTCCGCCTCCTGGTCGTCGTCGCCGCGACCGCCCTCCTCGTCGTGACCGGGTGGTCGACGGCGGGGACGGGCGCGTCCTGGGTGGACAGCGCCGACCTCGACGGCGGGGTCGTGCGCAGCGGCGAGCTCTCCCTGCTGACCGGGGACGCCGTGACGCAGGTGTCGGCGTACCGGTTCGACCAGCTGCAGGCCGGCCGGCTCCGGCCGGGCCACCACGGCCAGGCGCCGCTGGTGCTCGCCAACGCCGGGTCGGTGCCCCTGCGGCACGTGCTGGCCGGCGCCACCGCCAGCGAGCCGCGGCTGGGGGCGGCGCTCCGGCTCGTCCTCACCCCCGTCCCCACCACCGCGGCCTGCCCGTCGGGCCCCGACGCGGCGGCCCCGGCCTGGACCCCGCTCGTCGACGCCCCGCTGGGCTCCGCCGCCCCGAGCGCGCCTCGGGTGCTGGCGCCGGGCGCGCGGGAGGTCGTCTGCGTCCGCGTCGGCCTGGCGGCACAGGCGCCGTCGACCCTGCAGGCCCTGACCAGCACCGTCGTCCTCACCTTCCGGGCGGAGGTCGCGTGAGCCGCACGGCGGCGGCCACCCGCCCCGGCTGGTGGTCGTTCCTCGGCGCCGTCCTCGGCTGGTGCGCGCTGCTGCTCCTGCTGGCCGTCCTCGCCGTCGCCGTCGTCGTGCCGCGGCTGCTCGGCGGCCAGGCCTGGAGCGTCCTCACCGGTTCCATGCGCCCGGGCTACCCGCCGGGGTCGCTCGTGGTCACCCGCCCCGTCGACCCGGAGGCCATCGGGCTGGGCAGCGTCATCACCTACCAGGTGGCCTCGGGCCGCAGCGCCGTCGTCACCCACCGGGTCGTCGCGGTCGGCACCAGCACCCGGGGCGAGCGCACCTTCACCACCCGCGGCGACGCGAACGGCGCCGACGACCGGGAGCCGGTGCGGGCCGTGCAGGTCCGCGGCGAGGTCGTCTACGGCGTCCCGTGGCTGGGGCACGTGAACGGCTGGCTGGCTGGCGACCGGCGGCTGGTCGCCGTCGGGGCCGGCGCAGGGCTGCTCGTCCTCTACGCCCTCGTGATGTTCGCCGGGGAGCTGCGCGACGGCGCCCGCCGCCGGGCGGCGGAGGGAGCGTCGTGACCGCGGGCGGTGCCCGCCGGGTGCTGGCCCTGCTGGCGCTGGCGGCGGTGCTGGTGGCCGCGACGCCGGTGCCGTCGGCCTCGGCGTCCGGCCCCGGGCTGGAGCTCAGCGAGGACGGCCGCCGGTGGTCGGCCACGCTGCGCCGGCCGCTGCTGGACCCGGCGCGGCTCTGGGTGCCGGGGGACCGGGTGGACGCCCGCTTCTGGGCCCGCAACCAGAGCACCGAGCCCGCCCGGCTCGACCTCGCGGTCACCGGCGCGGGGGACGACCTGCTGCTCGGCGGGC
The DNA here is from genome assembly GCF_017876495.1 of Microlunatus capsulatus. Lineage (NCBI taxonomy): Bacteria > Bacillati > Actinomycetota > Actinomycetes > Propionibacteriales > Propionibacteriaceae > Microlunatus > Microlunatus capsulatus. The sequence continues at coordinate 3,743,054 of NZ_JAGIOB010000001.1, forward strand.
TGGTCACCTCCACGGCGGTCGAGGGCCGGGCCGTCCCGGCGGGCGCCGCGACCCTGCTGCCGCCGGGCCGGGCCGTCCCCGTGCGGGTCCGGGTCGAGCTGCCCGCGAGCACCGGCAACGACCAGCAGCTGCTCGCCGCCCGGCTCGTGCTGCACGTGCGGCTGGCCGCCACCGCCGGCGTCGGGGGAGAGGGGGCCGAGCAGCCCCCGGAACCCGGCGGTCCCGATCCCGCGGCGCCGGAGCCCGACGCGCCCGCCGACCGCGGCGGTCCCGCCGACCCGGGCGGGCCGGGCGACCGCACCGACCAGGGGCGCCCCGCCGACCGGCCCGACGCCGACCCCGCCCCGTCGCGTGGGGCGGCCGGCGGTCTCGCCACCACCGGCGGGGCCCCGCTGGCCGCCGTCCTGCTCGCCCTGCTCACCGTCTCGCTGGGCGGCTGGGCCGTCCGGCACCGTCCCGATCCTGGAGGTCACGACCATGAGAGCTGACACCCCACCCCGGACCCGTGACCGGGTCCGCGTGCTGCTGGCGGCCGGCGGCGTCCTCGGGCTCGGGGCCGTGGGCACGCTGGCCGCCTGGACCGACGACTCGACGGCGACGAGCGGTCCCTTCAGCACCGGCTCGATCGACATCCGGCTGGGCGCGAGCGGGAGCTCGACGGGCACGGACGCCTTCGGCTTCAGCACCTTCACCGCGACGTCCCTCAAGCCCGGCTCGACCGTCGACGGGACCCTCAAGGTGTACAACGCCGGCACCCTGCCCTTCACCTACACGCTCTCCAGCGCGACCGTCGCCGGCAGCTCGGCGACGCTCGGCCCCGCCCTCGGACTGGTGGTGCACGAGGCCACCTGCGGCACCGGGGCCACGGTATCGGCCGCCGGGTCCACCGTCGCGAGCGCCAGCCTGGCCAGCCCCCGCACCCTCGCCGCCGGCGCCAGCGAGGCCCTCTGCTTCCGGGCGACCCTGCCGGCGAGCGCGGGCACGGGCCTGCAGTCCCAGACCGGCAGCTACACCTTCACCTTCAGCGCCACCAACACCTGAGCCGCCGTGGTCCTCCCCGCTCCCGCACCCCCGTCCCGACGGCTCACCGCCGCCGCGCGGGAGAGCGCGCTCACGCTCGGGGCCGTCGCGGGCGTGCTCTGCGTGCTCGTCGTGCTGGCCGGCGCGGTGCTCGACCTGCGCCCGCTGGTCTTCCGGTCCGGCTCGATGGGGCCCGAGATCCCGACGGGGTCCCTGGCCCTGGCCCGGACGGTGCCGGCGACCGCGCTCGCGGTGGGCGACGTGGTGAGCGTGACCGACGCCGCCGGACGGCGGGTGACCCACCGGGTCGTCGGGCTCAGCCGGGCCGGTGACACGGCCGTGCTGCGGCTGCGCGGGGACGCCAACGACGTCGAGGACGCCCAGGCCTACCCGGTGACCGAGGCCGACCGGGTCATCGCCTCGGTCCCGCGGGCGGGCTACGTCGTCGCCTGGCTGAGCAGCCGGCCCGCCACCTTCCTCGGCGGTCTCCTCGTGGGCGTCGGGGCGGCCTGGGCCTTCCGCGGCGCGCGCTCGCCGGCCGACGCCGGGACCGGGTCGTCCGCTCGCGCGGTGCCCCGGGTCCGGGCGGGCCGTGGCGCCCGTCGCGCCGCCGCCCCGACGGCGGCCCGGCGCCGGGCCGACCCGGCCCCGCCCGCCCCGTCGGGCCGCTCTCCGGAGGCCCGCTCGGGCGCGGTCGAGCGCCGCGGGTCGGCCGGGCCCCCGTTCGCCGTCCTGCTGGTCGGGCTGGTGCTGCTGCCCGCGCTCCGGCCCGCCGACACCGCCGCGGCCTTCACCGACGCCGCGCCGGCCACCAGCGCGAGCCTGACCTCCTACACCGTGCCGCCGCCGCCGGCGCTCAGCTGCACGGGCGGTCTCGGCACGGTCACCTTCACCTGGCCCACGGGCAGCGGGGCGCTGGACCTGGTCTTCGTCGCGGGCACCCGGACCGCCACCGTGTCCGTGCCGGCCACGCAGACCTCTTACGTCCTGACGCCCGGGCTGCTCGGCACCGGCTCGGGCACCGCCGTGCTGCAGCGCCGCGAGTCCTTCCCCGCTCTCGCCCCCGAGACGACCTGGACGTCGCTGAGCAGTCCCTCGCGCACCTTTACCGTGCTGCTGGGCCTGCTCTCCGGCTGCAGCTGAGCCGTCGGCCGACGCGCCGCCGCCCGGACGCAGCCCGCGGCCGGCACCCGCGAGGATGGAGCCATGGCCGATCACGACGCGACCCCCGACCCGACGCTGCACGCCCTCGCCGAGGCCTTCGCCATCGCCACCGAGTACTGGGACTGGCAGGGCCGGCACGTCACGGTGGCCCCGGCGACGCTGGTGGCGGTGCTGGCCGCGCTCGGCGTCGACGCCGGCACGCCGGAGGCCGCGGCCGCCGCCCTGGCCGCGCAGGAGGTCGCGCCGTGGCGACGGGTGCTGCCCGCCTGCCGGGCGCTGCGCGAGGGCGAGCCGGCGACGGTGGCCGTGCACGTGCCGGAGGGCGGGACGCTCGACCTCTGGCTCGAGCTGGAGGCCGGGGACCGCCGCGACCTGCCCCTCCCGCCCCAGTCCGGGGCGACCCGGCAGGTGGACGGCCGCCCCGTCGTCGAGCTCGAGGTCGCGCTGCCCGTCGACCTGCCGCTGGGCTACCACCGGCTCTGCGCCCGCACGGGGAGCGCCCCGTCCGCCATGACGCTGATCGTGACCCCGCGCCGCCTCGAGCTGCCCGCCCGGCTGGCCGGGCAGGGCTGGGGCGTCGCGGCGCAGCTCTACAGCGTCCGCTCGGCGCAGTCGTGGGGCGTCGGCGACCTGGCCGACCTCGAGGACCTCGCCGTCTGGGCGGCGGCCGAGCACGGCGCCGACTACGTGCTGGTCAACCCCCTGCACGCCGCCGAGCCCGTGGCGCCGCTGGAGCCCTCGCCGTACCTGCCCACCACGCGCCGCTTCACCAACCCGCTTTACCTGCGGGTGGAGCGGATCCCCGAGTACGCGGCCGCGGACGAGGACGTCCGCCGCCGCGTCGACGCGCTGCGGGCCGAGGCCGCCCCGGCCGTCGATGGCGGGGGACCGGCGCCGATCGACCGCGACCGGTCGTGGACGGCCAAGCGCGCGGCGCTCGAGCTGGTCTTCGACGTGCCCCGGACACCGGGCCGAGAGCTCGCCTTCCAGGCCTACCGCCGCCGCGAGGGCCGCGGCCTGCAGGACTTCGCGACCTGGGCCGTCCTGTCGGAGCAGCTCGGCGCCACCGTCGACGGCTGGCCCGAGCGCTACCGGCACCCCAGCTCGCCGGCCGTCCAGGAGTTCGCCGCCGAGCACGCCCGCGCCGTCGAGCTGCAGTGCTGGCTGCAGTGGCAGCTGGACGAGCAGCTCGCCGCCGCGCAGCAGGCCGGGCTGCGGGCCGGGATGGCGCTGGGCGTCATGCACGACCTCGCCGTCGGCGTGCACCCGGCCGGGGCGGACGCCTGGAGCCTGCAGGACGACTACGCCCGCGGCATCACCGTGGGCGCCCCGCCCGACCCCTACAACCAGAACGGCCAGAACTGGAGCCAGCCGCCCTGGCGCCCGGACCGGCTGGCCGAGACGGCCTACGCGCCCTTCCGGGCGATGGTGTCGACGATCCTGCGGCACGCGGGCGGGATCCGCGTCGACCACGTCATCGGGCTGTTCCGGCTGTGGTGGATCCCCGCCGGCCTCGGCCCGACCGAGGGCACCTACGTGCGCTACGACCACGAGGCGATGATCGGGATCCTCGCGCTGGAGGCGCACCGCGCCGAGGCCCTGGTGGTCGGGGAGGACCTCGGCACCGTCGAGCCCTGGGTCCGGGACCACCTGAGCGCCCGGGGCATCCTCGGCACGTCGATCCTGTGGTTCGAGTTCGACTGGGAGGGCGACGGGAAGCCGCTGCCCCCGCAGCGCTGGCGCGAGCTGTGCCTGGCCTCGGTCACCACCCACGACCTGCCCCCGACGGCGGCCTACCTGGCCGGGGACCACGTCCGGCTGCGCGACCGGCTCGGCGTGCTCACCCGGCCGCTGGAGGAGGAGCTGGCCGCGGCGACGGAGGAGCGGCGGGCCTGGTCCGAGGCGCTGGTCCGGACGGGGCTGATGACCGAGGGGGCGGGGGAGGAGGAGATGATCGAGGCCCTCCACCGCTTCCTCACCCTGACCCCGGCGCGGCTGCTCTGCGTCGCCCTCACCGACCTGGTCGGCGACCGGCAGGCGCAGAACCAGCCCGGGACGACGGACGAGTACCCCAACTGGCGGGTCCCGCTGACGGGTCCGACGGGTGAGCCGCTCAGCCTGGAGGACGTCCTGGCCAGCCCCCGGGCGGCCGCCCTGGCCGCGGTCTTCGAGGGCTGACCCTGAGAACGCAGACGCAGTGGACCAAGAGGCCCCGTCCGGGGCCCTCGGAGCCCCACTGCGTCTGCAGAACCAGGGCGGGGGTCAGCGCCCGACGTGCACGATCCCCGCGTCGGCGGCCTTCTGCACGGCGTCCGCCTCGGCCTGGGTGAGGGTCCCGGCCGTGACCGCCTCCGCCAGCCTGTCGGCGACCGCCTTCTCGCGCGCGGCGTCGCGCTCGCCGCGGAGGTCGGCGAGGGCCTTCGTGACGTCGGCCTCGGGCTTGTCGAGGGCCTTCGCGAGCGCCTTCGCCAGGGCGGCGTCGTCCGGCGCGGCCGGCTTCGTGCCCGGCTCGGGCGGGGTCGTCGGGCGGTTGGCCTCGCGGTAGTCCTGCAGCGCGGTCTCGACCGCGGACTGCTCGACCCCCAGCTTCCCGGCCAGCCCCGAGGCCAGGCCGTCGCGGTCGCCGTGCCGCCCGCCCGGGCCGCCGCGGTGGTCGCCCGGCGTCCCGGACGTGCCGGTCGAGGGCGAGCTGCTGGCGGACGGGCTGGCGGACGGGGTGGGCGTCGGGGCGGCGGAGGCGAGGCCGGCGACCCCCAGGCCCACGCCGAGGGCGAGGGCTCCGGTGGCGGCGGCGACGGTCCTGCGGACTCCGGGCATGGTGGCTCCTTCGTGTCGCGGCACCCGTGGGGCGCGACGTCGGTGGTGGTGAGCCCGTAGCCTCGCCGCCGGACCTGGGCCGGGACTGGGACGGACCTGGCAGGAGGCTGTCAACCACCGCCGGCACCTTTCGCCGGACTGCCGACGAGGGGTTCAGGAGCATCGTTAGGCTCGGCACGTGCAGGAGCAGACGTCCCCCGTCGGGGTGACCGGGACCGACCCCGCCGCGGCGCCAGCTGGCGGTGAGAGCCTGCGGACGGTGGTCATCGCCTTCCTGGCCAACCTGCTCATCGCGGTCGCCAAGTCCTTCGCCGCCGTGGTCACCGGCTCGGCGTCGATGCTGGCCGAGGCGGCCCACTCCTGGGCCGACACGGGCAACGAGATCTTCCTGCTGGTGGCCGACCGGCGCTCCGGGCGCGGCCGCGACGCCCGGCACCCGATGGGGTACGGCCGCGAGGCCTACGTGTGGTCGATGTTCGCCGCCTTCGGGCTCTTCACCGCCGGCGCGGTCGTCTCGGTCTTCCACGGGATCACCGAGCTCCGGAACCCCGAGGAGGCGTCCGACTTCGCCGTCGCCTACGTGGTGCTGGCGCTGTCCTTCGTGCTGGAGGGCGTCTCGTTCACCCAGGCGGTGGTGCAGACCCGGCGGGGCGCCCGCCGGCTGCACCGCGGCTTCGCCGACCACGTCCTCAACACCTCCGTGCCGACGCTGCGGGCCGTCTTCTTCGAGGACGCGGCGGCGCTGCTCGGCATCCTCATCGCCGGCACCGGCGTGGTGCTGCACCAGGTGACGGGCTCGCCCGTCCCGGACGCCGTCGGCTCGATCCTCGTCGGGCTGCTGCTGGGCGTGGTCGCAGTCGTGCTCATCGACCGCAACCGCCGCTTCCTCGTGGGCCAGGCCGTCCGGCCCGAGGTGCGCACCCACGTCCTCGAGCAGCTGCTGCAGCGCGACGACGTCGACCGGGTCACCTACCTCCACCTGGAGTTCCTCGGCCCGGGCCGGCTCTACCTGGTGGCGGCGGTCGACATGGCGGGTGACGACGTCGAGCACCACCTCGCCGTGCGGCTGCGCCGGCTCGAGGGCCTGCTGGAGGAGGACGAGCTGGTCGAGGAGGCCGTCCTCACCCTGGCGACGCCGGAGGAGAAGGCCCTCCGGCCCTGATCGCGAGCGCCGCCGTGACCGCACGGTGATCTTCTGACCTCGGCAGCGTGAGAGGGGTCACAAAGCAATCTGCTGCGGGGTGCCCGAATTCTCGGTATTCCGCTCCCCGCCCGGCCCCCCGGGCCATAGTGGTCACGCGTCCCGCACCGGTGCCTGCTCCTCAGGCCACGGCGGGAACCGCAGACGCTGCGCTGGCGAAATCGGGGGATGAGGCATGCGCGCCACAGGGGGGATCTCTGCCGTCTTCGTGCACCCGGCCGGGTTGTGCGAGAGCGAGCACGTCGGCGACGGCACGAGGGTCTGGGCCTTCGCCCACGTCCTGCCCGGCGCCCGCGTCGGCCGCGACTGCAACGTCGGCGGCGGGGCCTTCGTCGAGGGCGGCGCGGTCATCGGCGACCGCGTCACCGTCAAGAACCAGGTGATGGTCTTCGACGGCGTGACCGTCGAGGACGACGTCTTCCTCGGCCCCGGCGTCATCTTCACCAACGACCTCCGCCCCCGGGCGCACATCACCCGCACCGGCGACGCGCTGGCCCCGACGCTGGTGCGCGAGGGCGCGACGCTGGGGGCGGGCGTCGTCGTCGTCTGCGGGGTCACGGTGGGCCGGCACGCCTTCGTCGGCGCCGGCGCCGTGGTCACCCGGGACGTGCCCGACCACGGCTTCGTCGTCGGCAATCCCGGCCGGGTGATCGGCTGGGCCTGCACCTGCGGGGAGCGGCTGCCCGCCGACCTGCGCTGCGGCTGCGGCCGGGCGTGGACCGCGGCGCCCGGCGGCCTGCGCCCGGTGCAGGGGTAGGCGCCCGTGTACGTCACCGTCCGGGGGGTCCCCGGCAGCACGGCGAGCGCTCCGGCCTCCTCCGCGCCCGAGCCGGGCGGGCCGGGGGAGCCGTCGCGCCGCCTCGTCCGCGGGGTGCCCGCCACGGTGCTCGCGCTCGGCGTGGTCAGCTTCTTCACCGACATCTCCTCCGAGGCCGTCGTCGCGGTCCTGCCGCTCTACGTCACCGCCGTGCTCGGCCTGAGCCCGGTGGCCTACGGCTTCCTCGACGGCGTGCACCAGGGGGTCTCGGCGGCCGTCCGGATCCTCGGCGGGTGGTGGGCCGACCGCAGCCGGCAGCCCAAGTGGGTCGCCGTCACCGGCTACGGCGTCTCCGCCCTGTCCCGCTTCCTGCTGCTGCCGGTGACCGGCTTCGCCGCCCTCACCGGGGTGGTGGCGCTGGACCGGCTGGGCAAGGGCCTGCGGACCGGGCCGCGGGACGCGATGATCGCCGACGCCAGCGACCCCTCCCGGCTGGGGCGCGACTTCGGGGTGCACCGGGCCATGGACACCGCGGGCGCGCTGGTCGGCCCGCTGCTGGCCTTCGCCGTGCTGGTCGCCATCCCCGTCGGGGTCGGCGGCTACCGCTCGGTCTTCGTGCTCAGCGCCGCCGCCGCGGTGATCGGGCTCGCGGTGCTGGTCATCGCCGTGCCCCAGCGGCGCCGCGCCGACCCGGCCGTCGCCGCGGCCGCCGTCGCCGCACCGCGGATGCGCTGGCGGGACCTCACCGACCGCCGGCTCCGCCGCGTGCTCGTCGCGGCGGGCCTCCTGGGCCTGCTCACGGTGGGCGACGGCTTCCTCTACCTCGTGCTGGCCGCCTCCGGCAGCTTCGGCGCCAGCTGGTTCCCGCTGCTCATGGTGGGCACGAACGCGGCCTACCTGCTGGCCGCGGTCCCGCTCGGCCGGCTGGCCGACCGGGTGGGTCGGGGACGGGTGTTCCTGGCCGGGCACGTGCTGCTCGTGGCGGCCTACGCGCTGACGGCGACCCGGCCGGGCGGGGCGGTGGCCGTCGTCGCCGTCCTCCTGCTGCTCGGCGTCTTCTACGCCGCGACCGACGGGGTGCTGGCCGCGCTGACCAGTCGGCTGGTGCCCGCCGCCAGCCGGGCCAGCGGGATCGCCGCCGCCCAGACCGTCGTCGCCCTCAGCCGCTTCGGCGCCTCCGTCGGCTTCGGCCTGCTCTGGCAGCTGACGGGCCGCTCGACCGCGCTGCTCGTCGTCGGCGTCGGGATGACGCTGGTGCTGCCGGTCGCCGCCGCGCTGCTCCGCGCCCCGCGGACGGCGGTGACGAGGTGACCCGGACCCGCGTCGGGCTGCTGGTCCTCGTCCTGGTGGCCAGCCTGGCCGTGGCCTCGGGGTACTTCCTCGACGCCCGCCAGCAGGCCAGCGCCACCGGTCCCGCGGTCGCCACGCTGCCCGTCGCCGCCGTGCTGGCCGGGCCGCGGATCGTCTTCCGCAACGCGGCGCTGGGCGCCGACTACTCCCGGCTGGCCCTGGTCCCGCTCGCCGACCCCGGGGGACCGCGGGCGGTCACCGACGTCAGCTGCGAGCGGCTCTACGCGACCGCGACGGACGGCGTCTGCGTGACCGCGACCCGCGGGATGGCCGCCAGCTACGGCGTCTCGGCGCTGGGCCCGGACCTGCGGCCGACGTCGTCGACCGCGCTGGTCGGCCAGCCCAGCCGGGCCCGGATGTCGCGCGACGGCCGGCTGGTGTCCACCACCACCTTCGTCACCGGCCACTCCTACGCCTCCACCTCGTTCTCCACCGAGACGGTGGTCCGCCGCGACGGCGAGAGCCTGGGCAGCCTCGAGGGCTGGCGCACCACGCTGCCGGACGGCCAGCGGCTCGACGCCGTCGACCGCAACTACTGGGGCGTCACCTTCGCCCCCGACGACGACACCTTCTACGCCACGGCCGCCTCGGGCGGCACCACGTGGCTGGTCCGCGGCAGCCTCGCGGACCGGTCCATGACGGCGCTCCGCACCAACGCCGAGTGCCCGTCCCTCTCACCCGACGGCCTCCGGGTCGCCTACAAGACCCGCCCCGACGACGCCCGCCCGGGGGTGTGGCGGCTCGCCGTCCTCGACCTCGCCTCGGGCACCGAGACGCTGCTGGCCGAGACCCGCAGCGTCGACGACCAGGTGGAGTGGCTGGACGACAGCTCGCTCCTCTACGCCCTGCCCCGCGAGGGGACCGAGGCCACCACCACCGACGTCTGGAGCGTCCCCGCCGACGGCGGGGGCACGCCGGTCGTGCTCATCCCGCAGGCCTCCTCCCCGGCGGTGGTCCGCACCGGCTGACCGGCGACCCGCCCACCCCCGCGCACTCTCCTGCACCCCCACGGCTTGTCCCCACGAAGGAGCTGTCAACGATGACCACCACCGTGCACCACCGGATCGCCGGTCCCCACCCGGGTGACGCCGGCCCGGCGCTGCCGACCCTGCCCCAGGTCCCCGTCACCCGCAGCCTCCCGGCGTCGGCCGACCCCACCCCCGACACCGCCGCCGACCCGGGCCGGCGCTGATGGCCAGCATGCTGAAGATGCGGCCCCGCAAGCCGAGCCGCCGCCAGCAGCGCGCCTGGGACAGCCGTCCCCACATCCTGGTCATCGTCCAGAACCTGCCGGTGCCGCTGGACCGCCGCGTCTGGCTGGAGTGCCAGACGCTGGCCGCCGCCGGCTACGCGGTCACCGTCATCTGCCCGAAGGGCCCCGGCGACCCCGGTCTCCAGGTCATCGACGGGATCACCATCCACAAGTACCGCCCGGCGCCGGAGGCCGGCGGCGTGGCCGGCTTCGTCCTGGAGTTCGCCTACAGCTGGCTCCGGACGGCCTGGCTCTCGACGCGGGTCTGGGCCGCGCAGCCGTTCCAGGTCATCCAGGCGTGCAACCCGCCGGACACCTACTGGCTGCTCGCCCGCCTCTGGCGCTCGCGGGGCGTCCGCTTCGTCTTCGACCAGCACGACCTCAACCCCGAGCTGTTCCTGTCCCGCTTCGGCGAGCCGACGACGCCGTCGGCCCGGCTGCAGTACTGGGGTCTGTGCTGGCTGGAGCGGATGACCTACCGCACGGCGGAGATGGTCATCTCGACCAACGAGTCGTACCGGGCCGTCGCGATGGGCCGCGGCCACCGGCGGGGCGAGGACGTCGTCGTGGTGCGCAGCGGCCCCGACACCAGCCGGATGCGGCCCGTCTACGCCGCCGACCCGGCGGCCGCCGACCGCCCGAAGACGCTGGTCTACCTGGGCGTGATGGGGCCCCAGGACGGGGTGGACGTCGTGCTCGACGTGATGGACGACCTCGTGCACCGCCGCGGTCGTCGTGACGTCCGGGCCGTCCTGATGGGCTTCGGGGACTGCTACGAGGAGCTGCGCGCCCGCTGCACCGAGCTGGGGCTGGACGACGTCGTCACCTTCACCGGCCGGGCCGACCTCGACGTCATCGCCGACCAGCTGAGCTCGGCGGACGTGGGCGTCTGCCCCGACCTCAAGTCGCCGCTGAACGACGTCTCCACGATGAACAAGACGATGGAGTACATGGCCTACGCGCTGCCCTCGGTGGCCTTCGACCTCACCGAGACCCGGGTCTCCGGCGGGGACTGCGCGCTGTACGTCCCCTCGGGGGACGTGGGCGCCTTCGCCGACGCCGTCGCGTCGCTGCTGGACGACGACGACCTGCGCTGCGCGATGGGCCGCAGCGCCCGCCGCCGCGTCCAGGAGGAGCTGGACTGGCGCACCCAGTCCACCGGCTACGTCGAGGTCTTCGACCGCGTGGCGGCCTGGTCGCCCGCCGAGCGCCGGGTGCCCGCCACCGTCATCGTCGACGCGGCCGCGGTGGCCGCCGAGCCGGTGGTCGAGCTCGACCACCGGGGCCGCCGCTACGTCGACCTCGGCGACGTCGCGGCGCTCGACCGCTTCATCCTGCAGCGGAGCTCCGCGTGATCCCGGACTGGAGCACGTCCGACGACGGGGCGCTCGAGGACCGCCCCGCCGACCAGGAGGTCGGGGACCCCGGGGCCGCCGTCCGGATCTCGGTGATGGGCTGCGGCTACCTCGGCGCCGTGCACGCCGCGGCGATGGCCAGCCTCGGCCACGACGTCGTCGGCCTCGACGTGGACACGGCCAAGGTGGCCGACCTCGCGGCCGGCCGGGCGCCGTTCTTCGAGCCCGGGCTCGGCGAGCTGCTGGCCGAGGGCGCGCGCAGCGGCCAGCTGCACTTCTCCAGCGACGTCGCCGCGCTGACCGCGGCCGAGGTGCACTTCCTCTGCGTCGGCACCCCCCAGCGCCGCGGCGAGAACTCCGCGGACCTGCGGCACGTGGACGCCGCGGTGGCCCAGCTGCTGCCGCACCTCAAGCCCGGCGACCTCGTCGTCGGCAAGTCGACCGTGCCGGTGGGGACCGCCGAGCGGATCGCGGAGCAGGTGCGGGCCGTGGAGCCGGCGGCGACGCTGGTCTGGAACCCGGAGTTCCTGCGCGAGGGGCACGCCGTCGCGGACACCCTGGCCCCCGACCGGCTGGTCTACGGGGTCCCCGAGGGGCCGGCGGGGGAGCGGGCGGTGGCCGTGCTCAACCGCGTCTACGGCAAGGCGGTCGCGGAGGGCACCCCCGTCGTCGTGACCGACCTGACCACCGCCCAGCTGGTCAAGGTGGCGGCGAACTCCTTCCTGGCCACGAAGATCTCCTTCATCAACGCGATGGCCGAGCTGTGCGAGGCCACCGGCGGCGACGTCGTCCAGCTGGCCGAGGCGATCGGGTACGACGCCCGGATCGGCCGCCGCTTCCTCAACGCCGGGCTCGGCTTCGGCGGCGGCTGCCTGCCCAAGGACATCCGGGCCTTCATGGCCCGGGCCGGGGAGCTCGGCGTCGACCAGGCGCTGACGTTCCTCCGCGAGGTCGACGCGATCAACATGCGGCGCCGGGTGCGGATGGTCGACCTGGCCCGCGAGGAGTGCGGCGGCTCGCTGGCCGGCCGGCGGGTCGCCGTCCTCGGCGCGGCCTTCAAGCCCGACAGCGACGACGTCCGGGACTCCCCGGCGCTGAGCGTCGCGGCGCAGATGTCGCTGCAGGGCGCCGACGTCGTGGTCACCGACCCGCAGGCGATCGCCAACGCGTCGGCGAAGTGGCCGGACCTGGTCTTCGCCGAGACCGTCGAGGAGACGGTGCGCGGGGCCGAGCTCGTGCTGCTGCTCACCGAGTGGCCCGAGTACGTCGCGCTCGACCCGGCCCGGGTCCGCACGCTGGTCCGCCGGCCGCGGGTGCTCGACGGCCGCAACGCCCTCGACGCCGAGACCTGGCGGGCGGCCGGCTGGAGCTACCGGGCGCTGGGACGACGATGACGACGACCGTGAGGAGCGCCGCCGTGCGCACGAACCTGCACCACCTGCTCGAGCAGGCCGCGCACCGGCGACCGGACGCGCCCTGCCTGACCCACCGCACCCGCACCGCGACCTACGCCGACGTCTGGTCCGCCGTGCAGCGGGTGGCGGCCGGGCTCCAGGGCCTCGGGCTGCAGCGGGGCGACCGGGTCGCCGTCTTCGTCGACAAGCGGGTCGAGACCGTCGTCGCCCTGTTCGCCACGTCGGCGGCCGGCGGTGTCGTGGTGCCGGTCAACCACGTGCTCAAGGCGGCCCAGGCCACGTACATCCTGGGCAACTGCGGCGTCCGCGTCCTGGTCACCACCCGGGAGCGGCTGGCCCTGGTCCGCGAGGCCCTCGACGACCTGCCCGCGCTCGAGCAGGTCGTCCTGGTCGACGAGTCCGCCGACCAGGACGACCTGCGTCCTGGCCGCGGGTTCGCGGTGCACCTCTGGGCCGACCTGCAGGGCGCGGACGCGCCGCTGGTGCCCCCGCCCGCCGTCGACGTCGACGTCGCCGCCATCTTCTACACCTCGGGCAGCACCGGCCGGCCCAAGGGCGTCGTGCTGTCCCACCGGAACCTGCTGGTCGGGGCCGAGAGCGTGAGCAGCTACCTGGCGAACACCGCGGACGACGTCATCCTCTCGGCGCTGCCGCTCAGCTTCGACGCCGGCTTCAGCCAGGTGACCACCGCGTTCGCGGTCGGCGCCCACGTGGTGCTGCACAACCACCTGGTGGCCGCCGACATCGTCAAGCTGGTCGCCGCGCACCGGGTGACGGGGCTGACCGGGGTGCCGCCGCTGTGGCTGCAGGTGGTCAGCGCCGCCTGGCCCGAGGGCGCCGGGGCGTCGCTGCGCTACTTCGCCAACACGGGCGGGCGGATGCCCAAGTCGACCCTGGAGCGGCTGCGGGCGCTCTTCCCTGCCGCGCAGCCCTTCCTCATGTACGGCCTGACCGAGGCGTTCAGGTCCACCTACCTCGACCCGGCGGAGGTTGACCGCCGCCCCGACTCCATCGGCAAGGCGATCCCGAACGCCGAGATCCTCGTCGTCCGACCCGACGGGACCCGCTGCGGTCCCGGCGAGGAGGGCGAGCTGGTGCACCGCGGCGCGCTGGTCGGGCTGGGCTACTGGGACGACCCGGTCAAGACGGCGGAGCGGTTCAAGCCGGTGCCCGGGGAGGCCGCCGCGTGGCGGACGCCCGAGGTGGCCGTCTGGTCGGGCGACCACGTCGTCGCCGACGAGGAGGGCTTCCTCTACTTCGTCGGCCGCACGGACGACATGATCAAGACCTCCGGGTACCGGGTGAGCCCGACCGAGGTCGAGGAGGTCGCCTACGACACCGGCCTGGTCCGCGACGCCGTCGCCCTCGGGGTGGAGGACGAGCGGCTGGGGCAGCGGATCGTCCTCGTGGCCACACCGGTCAACGGCGACGAGCTGCGGCCCGACCAGCTGGTCGCCGCGTTCCGCAAGCAGCTGCCGCTGTACATGGTCCCCTCGACGGTGCTGGTGCGCGAGGAGCTGCCCCGCTCGCCGAACGGGAAGTACGACCGCAGCCTGATCCGGGCGGAGCTGACCGCGTGAGCACCGAGAACCTGCTGCGCTCCTTCGGCACCGTCAAGGGGCAGCTGTCCGTCGGCGGCCTGCCGCTGGGCCTGCTGGCGGCGCGCGTCGGGTCGACGCCGTTCTTCGCCTACGACCGGCGGCTGATCACCGAGCGCGTGCAGCTGCTGCGCTCGGTGCTGCCCGAGCGGCTGCAGCTGACCTACGCCGTCAAGGCCAACCCGATGCCGGCGGTGGTGCAGCACCTCGCCGGGTTGGTGGACTCCCTCGACGTGGCCTCGGCCGGGGAGATGCTGGTCGCCCTGGACACCGGGGTGCCTGCTGAGCGCGTCAGCTTCGCCGGCCCCGGCAAGACCCCGGCCGAGATCCGGCGGGCCGTCGCGGCCGGGGTCGTGCTGGAGGTCGAGTCGGCCACCGAGGCACGCCGGGTGCTGGCGGCCGGCGACGCCCTGGGTGTGCGGGCGAGCGTCGCCGTCCGGGTGAACCCCGACTTCGCGGTCAAGGGGTCCGGCATGCGGATGGGCGGCGGGCCGCAGCAGTTCGGCGTGGACGCCGAGCAGGTGCCGGCCCTGCTGGGCGAGCTGGCGGGGGCGGACGTCGACATCCTGGGCTTCCACGTCTTCGCCGGCTCGCAGAACCTCCGCGCCGACATCCTCGCCGAGGCCCAGCGCCGGACCGTGGACCTGGTGCTGCAGCTGGCCGACCACCTGGCGTCGCCCCTGCGCTACCTCAACCTGGGTGGCGGCTTCGGCATCCCCTACTTCGCCGCGGACGAGGACCTCGACCTGGCCCGGGTGGCCGAGAACCTCCACGAGCTCGTCGACGGCGTCATCGCCGAGCGGTTCCCGCAGGCGCGCCCGGTCATCGAGCTGGGGCGCTACCTGGTGGGGGAGAGCGGGGTCTACGTCACCGAGGTGGTGGACCGGAAGGTCTCCCGCGGCAAGACCTACCTCGTCGTCGACGGCGGCATGCACCACCAGCTCGCCGCGTCGGGCAACTTCGGGCAGGTGATCCGGCGCAACTACCCGCTCGTCGTGGGCAGCCGGGCCGACGAGGCGCCCGCCGAGACGGTGTCGGTCGTCGGCTGCCTCTGCACCCCGCTGGACCTGCTCGGCAACGACGTCGAGCTGCCACCCGCCGAGGTCGGCGACCTCGTCGTCCTGTTCCAGGCGGGGGCCTACGGGCTCACCGCCAGCCCCACCGCGTTCCTCGGCCACCCGGCCCCGCTCGAAGTTCTCGTCTGATGACCGGCGAAGGTCCGCCGGCCCGCTCCCGGCCTCGCATCCACTCCACCGGCCCGGCCGGTCGAGCCCACCGCACACCACAGGAGGACCACCCATGGCCGATGACGCCACCGTCCAGCAGGTCAGCGCTCTCGTCGCCCGGACCCTCGGCATCGAGGACCGTCTGGCGGAGATGGACGCGAGCACGGGTCTCTTCGGGAGCCTTCCCGAGCTCGACTCCCTCGCCGTCCTCGAGCTCGTGCAGGCGCTCGAGGACGACCTCGGCCTCACCATCGAGGACGAGGAGTTCAGCGGCGAGCTGTTCGAGACGGTCGGGAGCCTTGCGGACTTCGTCGAGAGCAAGCGCCTCAGCGTCTGAGCAGCCGCTCCTGCTGCTGCGAGGGGGCGTTCGGTGATCCCGCCGGCAGGGCTCGTCGCCCTGACCGCTCCCGCCGGCCGTCGGGAGGAGCTGGAGCGACGCTGGGCGGGCTCCGGTGGGCCCGCTGAGGCGGACCTCGGATGGCACGGCTCAGCGCTGGTCGTCCGCTGGGGGTTGCCCGAGCCGGTCGCGACCGGGGTGCAGCCCCTGACGCTGACCGCCCGCACCCGTGAGGGATACCTGCACGGTGGCGAGCTCGGCACCGTGCTGGACGCGGGAGGCGTCGCGACCCTGCTCCCGCCCTTTGCGGTCCTGCGCTGCCTGCCGGACGGGGACCTCAGCGTCCAGGCGGACAGCATGGGGCTGCGGCAGCTGTACCAGGGTGAGCACGAGGGGGTGGCCGGGATCTCCACCTCGGCCGCACTCCTCGCCGCCTGTCTGGGCGTACGACCCGACCCCGAGGGCGTCGCCGTGCAGGGCTGGTTGGGTTGGCAGCTCGGGCAGAGGACGCTCTGGGCGGGTGTGCAGAAGCTGGCGCCCGGCGTGGAGGCACGGCTGGGGCCAGCAGGGCTTCGGCTGCGGCCGGCCGCAGCTCATGCGGACGGGCCGATCCCCCTGGGGGAGGCCCTCGAGGGAGCGGCCGCGCTGCTGCGGACCTCCCTGGCCCGCTTCCTCGACGAGCGTCCGGAGGGCGTCCTGCAGCTCACCGGCGGCCAGGACTCCCGGATCCTGCTGAGCGCGGTCGAGCCCGCGCGCCGTCGTGGCCTCGGCGCGATGACCCTGGGGCGACCGGGCGACCCCGACGTCGAGGTCGCCCGCTCGCTCGCCGCGCGGGTGGGACTTGAGCACGAGGTGCACGGTCTCGACGGCATCGAGGACCTGACCCCCGAGCAGGCGTGGGGACGGGTCGCGCGGGCCGCCGGGCAGCTGGACGGGATGGCCGACCCGCTCGCCACCGCGGCTTTGGGGTGGGCGGAGGAGCGTTTCACCCCGTCGCCCCGGCTGTCGGGGCTCGGCGGCGAGGTCGCCCGGGGTTTCTACTACGACGCGTCGGGCCGCACCCGACCGGTGACCAGCGCCCGATCGCGACGGCTCGCGGGCTGGCGGCTCTTCGTCAACGAGGCCGTGGAGCGGGAGGCCCTGACGCCGGAGTTCGCCTCGTGGTCGCGCTCGACGGCAGAGCGTGCCGTCCACCGGGAGCTCGCGGCCTCCGGGCTGCCCTGGCTGCAGGCCACCGATGACCTCTACCTCCGGAATCGGATGCAGCGCTGGGCGGGGGTGACCGAGACCGCCTGGTGCCTCGAGCGCGAGATCGTCAACCCGATGCTGGACCCGGAGTTCCTGGACCTCGTGGGACGGCTCGACCCGCGGGACAAGCGTGGCTCCGTCTTCCTCGCGCGGCTGCAGATGACGTTGGACGACGGCCTCGGGCGGATCCCCCTCGACGGTCGGCCGCCTCCAGCCGTCTACGCCCAGCCCGGGGCCCGCACCGCCGGCGCGCGGGTGGGCAGCACCGGGCACAAGCTGGTCCGGAAGGCCGTGCAGAAGTTGCGTCGAGCCCAGCGACCCCCCGTGGGAGGTGAGGTGCTCGCCGCGCGGGTGCTCACCCACTGGCGGCAGAACCCGCAGCTCCTCGACGAGTCCCGGAAGACGGGGTTCCTGGACGAGCGGTGGGTGGACGATCTGGTGACGAAGGATGTCGCGGCGACGCCGAGCACTGTGGCGTTTCTCACATCGCTCGTCGTCACCTCAGGTCACAGCCGTCCCTCTTAGCACAGCAGGGCGGTTAGCGCTGCCTTCTTGATTTCGTTTCTACAACGATCGCTCCCTACAGTGCGTGCGTCGACAGCCCCATCGACACCCGCAGGACGCCGATCAGCCAGATCGTCAGCGGGACCCTGCCGCCTGAGCTACTGTTCCCCCTTGCTCGGGCGCATCGCTAGGAGATCTGCATGCCCGTTCGAGCCCCCCGTCCGCGCACCGGAACGGCCGCCCCGCCCTCCGCCGCCGCACGTCCCTCACCCCGCCCCGGAACCCTCCGTCGCGCCGTCGCCTTCCTGGCCGCCGCGTCGGCGGTGGTCGCCGGGATGACCGGTCTCGTCGGAGGACTGACCTCCCAGGCCGCGACCACGACCACGACCATGTGGTCGTCCACGACGGTTCCGAAGGTGCCCGCCGACGCCGACCGCTCCTCGGTCGAGATCGGCACCGTGTTCTCCACCTCGACCGCCGGATCGGTCACCGCGCTCCGCTTCTACGGGACGAGCGCCAACGTCGGGCCGCACGTCGGAACGCTCTGGGACGCCCAGGGACGTGCCCTCGCGACGGCCACGTTCGCCACCACCACCAGCAGCGGGTGGCGGCAGGCCGCGCTGTCGAAGCCGGTCAACCTCGTCGTCGGCCAGGGCTACACCGTGTCCTACCGGGCCCCCCAGGGCCGCTACGCCGGAGACCACGGCGTCTTCTCCTCCGGTCGCACCGTGCGCAACGGATCGCTCACCGCGTCCGCCGGCGTCTACACCTACGGCTCGGGCCGCCCCACCCAGACCTACCAGGGCTCGGCCTACTACGTCGACGTGGCGTTCAGCACGGGCACCCCGGTGGCGGCGCGGCCCACCACCGCCGCGCCCACGGCCACGCCGAAGCCGACCACCGCACCCACCACTCCGACCCCCACGACCGCCCCGGCCATGACGGGCTGGCCGACCGCGGCCAACACCGGGGTGCCGACAGGGACCACGCTGTCCCCCTACACCGGTCCGTGCACCATCACCGCTGCCGGCACGGTGATCGACGCCAAGACCATCAGCTGCAGCCTCGACATCAGGGCCTCCGGGGTGAAGATCACCCGGTCCCTCATCAACGGCACGGTGGGTACCGGGGAGAACACCACCGGGTACTCCTTCAGCATCTCCGACTCCGAGGTCCGCATCGGTGCTCGTGAGGGCACCGGGGTCGGCGCGGTCAACTTCACCGCCACCCGGGTCCACGTCAACGGCGGCAACCGGTCCATGCACTGCTACCGCGACTGCGTCATCCAGGACTCCTACGTCCACGGCCAGTACCGTGACGACACCGGCCGGATGCACGAGTCCGGCATCAGGATGGGATCGGGCGCGACGATCCGGCACAACTCCATCACCTGCGACGCGCCGGACGTGCCGCCGGACGCCGGCTGCTCGGCGGGCCTGACCGGCTACGGCGACTTCGCCCCGGTCCGGAACAACGTGGTCGAGAAGAACCTGTTCAAGGCCACGACAGGCGGCTTCTGCGCCTACGGCGGGTCGTCGCAGGGCAAGCCCTACTCCTCGCAGACGTCCGGGATCGTGTTCCGCGACAACGTCTTCGAGCGTGGCCCCTCAGGTCGGTGCGGCTTCTACGGACCCATCACCTCGTTCGACACGCGGCTGAGCGGGAACATCTGGTCCGGCAACGTCTGGTCCGACGGCGGGACGGTCGCCGCCTCGAACTGAGGTCGGAACTGGCGGCGGGCGGGGCGGCTCTGGTCCTCCTCGCCCGTCGTCAGCTCACCAGGCGATCTGCGTGAGCTCGCTGTAGAGGTCGTCGACGTGTCGCTGCTCGACCGAGCTGCTGCGATAGAGCTTGGGCCGCCCTCCACCCCGCCACAGCGCACCGGGAGGACGTAGCCGGCTGATCCGGTGCTCCACCAGCGCCAACGGTGCTCCGGTCCGGTGGAGGAGATGGGAGTGCAGGAGGCGCGAGCGGCGGGCGTAGAGCGTGGCGTTGCTGATGTGGAGCAGGCTCAGGAACAGCGGCAGCCCCTTCCGCCGGTCCCGCCGGACGATGACGTAGCAGCTCTGCGCCCCTTCCCGCAGGAGCACGTGCTGGACAGCCGGTGCATGCCGGTGGTCCTCGAAGAGCTCTCGCTGCTGCTCGGGGACGAGTCGCTCGATGGCCTGGACGTCGGACGTCACCCGGACCCCGGGGACCGGGGCCCAGGGCAGGTTCGGGACCAGGGACACCCGGGTGTCGAGATCGCGGAACCCTAGCCGTCGGTCCATGGCGACGACGTTGCCGCTCGGGGACAGGTCGGTGAAGGTCATCCCCCGTTGAGCGAGCACAGCCCTCACCAGCCGTAGCGCGTGGGTGCGGTAGGAGTCGAGGCAGCAGAGGGCGCCCAGGTTGCAGAAGCTCTCAGGACGCCCGTCGACGCACCGGGTGGAGTAGAACGCGAGGTTGGCTCCCACGACCTCTGAGTCGACGGTCAACATGTAGCCGTGGTTGGGTGCTCCGGCCATCCAGGAGGGTTGCATCCCGCGAACCCAGTCAGCAGCGGCGACCCGGGGGTTCAGCTCGCGGTGCAGGAAGGCGGCCACCCGCCCCACGTCGGAGGGGTGGATGGCGGACAGGGCGACTCCGTGTCCTGAGACGGGCGCGTCCATGGCCGTAACGTACGGCAGTCCGCCGGTCCGGGGGCAACTGCAGCCAAACGCCCCGCGGATGCTTCCTGCTGTCCTAGGTTGATCTCGGGAGCGAGCCGCGAGGACCCGGGGGGACCATGGACGTGACGTCCGGCCAGCAGGACCAGCGGTGACGTCTGTCGTCATCGCCGCCCACGACGAGGCGGCGGTCATCGAGAGGTGCCTGGAGGGTCTCCGTGCGAACGGGCCGGGGCTCGATGTCGTCGTCGTGGCGAACGGCTGCGCGGACGACACGGCCGACCGGGCGCGCAGGGCCGGTGCACGCGTGCTCGAGCTCGCGGCCCCGGGCAAGGCCGCGGCACTCGACGCGGGGGACGCGGTCGCCTCCTCCTTCCCACGCCTCTACCTCGACGCGGACATCGTCGTCCCCTCCGGCGGGGTGGCCGCCCTGGTCGCAGCGCTCGGGCAGCCGGACGGCGTCCTGGCCGCCGTGCCGTCCCGACGGGTCGACGTGAGCGGGCGACCCCTGCTCGTGCGGGCCTATTTCGCCGTCAACGGTCGGCTCCCCGCCTACCGCGATGGATTGTTCGGCCGTGGGCTCATCGCTGTCTCCGACCGTGGTCGCAGCCGTTTCACCGGCTTTCCCCGCATGGTGGCCGACGACCTGTTCCTCGACTCGCTCTTCGGTCCCGAGGAGAAGCGCACGGTGACCTCGGTCGTGGTGGTCGTGGAGGCACCTCGTCGCTCGCGCGATCTCCTCCGCCGCCTTGTACGCGTGCGCCGGGGCAACGCGGCGATGCGCCGCGCCGGCGTCAAGGGCCTGGTGACGGCGACGATCCGACCCGCGGACCGGTGGGCCTGGTGGGGCGTGGTGCGGACGCGACCTCAGCTCTGGCCCTCAGCAGCGGTCTACGTCGGGATCACGACCGCCGCTGCTCTCTGGGCGCGCATGACGCCGGGGGCGAAGGGCTGGGCCCGTGACGACAGCACACGGGGGTCGAGTCCGGGCTCGGCGGCGGAGGAGGCGGCATGAGAGGCCCGCAGTTCAACATCTGCTTCCACGGGATCGGGAACCCCGAGCGTCAGCTCGAGCCGGGCGAGGAGGCCTACTGGATCACGCCCCAGCTTTTCTCGGAGGTCCTCGACGAGGTGGTCGGCCGCGAGGACGTGGCCCTGAGCTTCGACGACGGCAACCGGTCGGACGTGACCCACGGGCTGCCGGGTCTGAGCGAGCGGGGCCTGGTGGCGACGTTCTTCGCACTGGCCGGGCGGCTGGAGCAGCCCGGGAGCCTCGGGGAGGTGGAGCTGCGGGCACTCCGAGCAGCCGGCATGACGGTGGGCAGCCACGGGTTCGACCACCGCCCGTGGCGGCACCTGGACGAGGACCAACAACGGCGGGAGTTCGTCGAGGCGCGTCGCCTGCTCGTCGAGGCCTCGGGTGGAGCGGTCGACGAGGCGGCCCTGCCGCTCGGCCGTTACGACCGACAGGTGCTGGGCAGGCTTCGAGCGGAGGGGTACGACCACGTCTACTCCAGCGACCGGGCGCCGGCGCGACGCTCGAGCTGGTTGCAGCCGCGCTACAGCATCCGGGCCGGTGACAGCGGCGCGACGGTCCGCGCCATCCTGCTCCGTCCCGATGGCGTTCACCGGACGTTGCAGAGGGCGAGGATGACCGTCAAGCGGTGGCGATGAGGATCCCGATCTCCTAGGGCTCGAGGGGTCGTCCGTCGTCCCAGGTGTTCCCCGACCAGTCGTTGCCGGGCCGGCTCGGGTCGAAGTCCGTGACCGGTCCCCAGTGCCCGCACACCGGCTCGCCGTGGTCTCCCGGCTGGGTGCCGCGTTCCCAGACGTTGTCGACGAAGCGGATCCCGGAGGCGTCGGCGCCGAACGGCTTGGAGCCGTCGGCGCCGGACGACCCCCCGTAGGCGCAGAACCCTCCGCTGCCGTGCCGGAAGAGGTTTCCCTGGACGAGGTTGTCCTGTACCGGCTCGAAGTCGCCGTACCCGGTCAGGGCCGCAGAGCACCCGGCGTCAGGAGGTACGTCGGGCGCATCGCAGGCGATGGTGTTGAACCGGATGACGGAACGTTGGGACATCCGGATCCCGGACTCGTGCGCGACGCCGGTCCTGTCGGTGGCTTGGCCGTGCACGTAGCTGTACTCGACGAGGCAGTCGGAGCCGCAGAGGATGCTGCGATTGCCTCCGGTGACCTGCACCCGGGTGGCGACGAAGTTCAGGGAGCCGATTCCCGTCACCATGAGCGGGCCGGCGTCCACGGTCGAGTCCGTGATGGTGAACGAGGCTGAGGCGAGCTCGTTGCTGACCGTTCCGAGGATGTGGCTCCTCGTGATGCGGATGTCGGGGGCGGCGATGACCACGTTCCCGCGGATCGTGCGGGCGTCGATGGTGGCCCCGGGCTCGTCCAGGACGAGAGGGCCGCTGTAGTCCGAGAGAACGGTGCCGGCGGGAACCCCGGTGTTCGTGTCGTCCGGCATCGACGCCGGTGGTTGTCCGGCGCTCGCCGCGGGCCGGCCGACCGGCGGCTGGTTCGTCGCGCCCCCGAGTGCTCGCGCCGCCAGCGCTGCTGCCAGGCCGAGGACGAGGAGTGCGATCAGCACCGCGACGACCGCGAGGAAGCCTCGGCGAGGTCGAGGACGGGCGCCGGGACGCGTGGCCGAGCTCATGGCCCGGTCTCGCGGTCCTCCGGGCCGAGCACCCGGATCTTGCGGGCCGGGACGCCTGCGTAGAGGGTGTCCGGGTCGCAGGTCCCCGTGACGACGGAACCGGCGGCCACGACTGATCCTCGCCCCACGACGGCACCGGGCATCAGCACCGCTCTCGCCCCGATCCAGGCCCCGTCCTCGATGACGACGGGAGCCGCGCTCAGGGCTCCTGCCCGGCAGTCGGGTCCGCCGATGCTGTGCGAGCCGGTGAGGATCATCACCTCCATGCCCAGGTGCACCCGCTTCCCCACCCGGATCGGACCGATGCCGTCGAAGAACACCCCACGGTTGACGTAGGCGCTCCGACCGATCGTCACGTCCCGGCTGCCGAACCAGCACCTCGCCCCGACCGAGGCCCGCTCGAGCCGGACGCCGTAGGCCTTGAGCAGTGCCCACCGCAGGTGCCGCGGGGTCAGCACCGAGGCCCCCCAGGTGTTGACGAGGGCGTCACGCACCAGCTCACCGGCCGATCTCATCGGGACGCCGGGTGGAGCAGGGACCGGCCGTGCCCGGGCTCGAGCGACCAGGGACCCGCCGGCTCGCGCAGGCGTCGTGGGTCGAGGAGGAAGGCGAGAGCCGCTCGACTCGTCGGCCGGCCGAGGCAGGCGCGCGAGAGCTCGCGCAGCACGACGGCTGACCAGAAGGCGAGTGCCGCGACGCGACCGTTCCTCTTGCGGTGCAGGCGGACCCGGTTCACCTGCAGCAGGGCCCAGAGCGGGGGCGAGCCGGCCGAACCACCCTCCAGGTGGGTCGCGCGGGCGTCCGGCACGTAGCGGGTGCTGTACCCGAGGTCGCCCGCCCGCAGGTCGAAATCCGCCTCCTCGGAGTAGAGGAAGAAGCTCTCGTCCCACGGGCCGCACGCTTCCCAGCACGCGTGGCTGACGAGCTGGGTCGAGCCCTCCGCCCAGGGGGTCGACGTCGACCGGTCGTACCGACGAGGGTCGCTGACCACCTCGCCGAGCGTCCCGATGCGCCCTGCGCGCTCAGCACCGAGAGCAAGATCGGCCAGCACCCGCACCACAGTGGGCTCGCGGCGCATGGACAGGATGAGCTGGCCCAGGCCATCGCTGAGCCGCGGGACGGCGATGCCGACGCCGGGCTGGTCGAGCGCGTCGAGCAGTCCCTCGACGCACCCCGCGTGCAGACGCACGTCCGGGTTGAGCACCAGGTAGGCGTCACGGCGTCCCGCTGCGAGCACGGCGGCATTGATGCCCGCTGCGTACCCGGCGTTGCGGCCCATCTGCACCACGTCGGCGGCGGGAGCCTGGGCGCGGACCTCCTGGACGGTGCCGTCCATCGAGTCGTTGTCGGCGACCACCAGATGCCAGGTGAAGGCTTCGCTCGTCGGCAGCGAGGCCACGAGGTCGGCGACGAGGCCCGCGCTGTTGAACGTGACGACGACGATGGCGATGTCGGGTCGGGTCACGACGGACCTCCTACCGGTGCGGCGGGCGACGGGAGACGCGCGTCGACCGCTCCGAGCGGCGGCTCGAGGCTGAGGCGGTGGGCTGCGCCGGCCAGCCCGACGAGGAGGAAGGTCGAGCCGGCCACCATCGGGAAGCCCCAGGCGTCGAACGTCAGGTAGCTGAGCACGACGCCGACGAGCGACGCCGAGAGCACGAGCGCCAGGTGCCGTTCACGCTCGGAGGTCAGCCGACGCCGGGCCGCCCTGGCCAGGTAGACCCCGGTCCCCAGGAAGACCAGCGTGGCCGCGAGGCCGATCGCCCCGAGCTCGACGAGCGTCATCAGCATCTGGTTGTCGAGGATGCGGTAGTAGCGGGGGACGAAGGTGAAGAGGCCGCGTCCGAGGAGCGGGTGCTCGGTGTAGAGGCCCAGGACAGCGCTGTAGTCAGCGGTGCGCCCGGTCACGCTGGGGTCGTCGCCGAGGTTGCCGAAGAGCGAGCGGATCGTGCCGACCAGGCCGGGGGCCACGAGACGCATGCCGACGACGGCCAGCGGGGCCAGCAGCAACCCCCGGATCCGCCAGCGAGCGGGCCAGCCGACGAAGACCACGGCGCAGGCGAGCGCGAGGGCGAGGATCGCCGACCGAGACACCGACATGGGGAGCGCGGTGCCGATGACGAGCGTGGGAAGCCACCGCAGGATCCACGACCGGTTGGCGGCGAACAGGCTCCGGTGCAGCGCGAGGAGGAAAACCCCGGCGAGCAGTACCCCGAACTCGATCGGGTGGACTGCTGTGCTCGAGACGCGGTTGAGGACCGAGCGGGAGACGACCTCGCCGAAGTCGGAGTTGGCGCTCAGGCCGGGGATGGTGAACAGTGCCGCGATGTCGTAGGCGGTGAAGTACTGGACGATCCCCAGGGCGGCGACGAAGGTGCCGAAGCCCACCACCCATCCGACCACCCGCTCCAGCTCGTGGCTGGTCCGCAGTCCTTCGCTGGCCAGCAGCACGACACCGGCCCAGCCGGCGACCGAGAGCAACCCGCGGTCAGCCGCGCTGATCATCGTGGCGTTGAGCTGGTCCGCTGGCACCGCGACCAGCGTCCAGAGCTCGTCGGTGGACTGGCGGATGTCCGCCGGGGAGTACCAGCCGGCGGCGTTGCCGGCCACGTAGCTCGCGAGCACGGCCCCGACCAGGAGCCCGACGCTCACGCGGGTGGGGGTGAAGCCCCGGACCGGGTTGCGGCCACCGAGCGTGGCGAGCAGCCACCAGAGGAGCGCCAGGATCCCCCACAGGTTCGCCGGGGTGCCGGGGGCGCCCAGCGGCCGGATGACGAGCTGGGAGGGGATGCAGAACAGCAGGAAGACGTACACGACCACGAACACGCGGGCCGGGATGCTCAGAGAGCCGTCCTTCCAGGAGCGCACCAGGCCCGCCCGACGCGCCGCCGCCCAGGAGACGGTGGCGCCGAGGGGACCGGACCCCTCCGTCCGGAGAGCGTCGGTCACGAGTCCCACCACCGGGCTGCGGCTGATGCGCTCACCCGCTCCCGCGGGCGGTCCTCGGCGGGGCGCAGCCGTTCCCCGGCGTCAGGTCGCACCCGCTCGTCCGCGCGGGAGCGCGGCGTCGCGCGCGGCGTCGGCGCGGCCGCCCGGACCTCCTCCCGATCCTCCTCCGGCCGCCGCCGGTCACGGATGAAAGCCACGAGGAGGGTGGTGACCACCCCCACGCCGCCGATGACGGCGAGGGCACGGATCTTGCTCCCCGGCAGCGGCTCCGCCACCGACGGCGCGCTGTTGGGTCGGGCGTCGATCAGCTGACGCTGCGGAGCGTTGACGGCTGACTGGATCCGCGCGAGCTCCACCTGCAGCCTGCGGATGACCTCGTCCCGCGTCCGCACGGCCATGGCGCCGTCGGTGTCCTCCGTGCTGATCACCAGGACGGGGCCGGCGTCGGGACTGAGGCCGATGGCGTAGTCGGAGGTGAAGCCCGCAGCCTCGAGGCTGCGGGCCGAGTCCTTGGTGCTCAGCGTCGAGGCGATCAGGGAGGCCGTGACCGTCAACCCGGGCTCGAGGTTGAGGTAGGGGTTCGTCGGGGTCGCGGCGCCCGTCGCCTGGGGCGGGAGGAGCATCACCAACTGGCCGGTGGCCTGGTACTGGGTCGGCACGAGCGCGACGGCGGCGGCGGCCGCGGCGAGCACCACGGCGGCACCTACGGCCATCACCCGCCAGCGTCGCAGCAGCACCCTCAGGGCGTCGATGAAGTCCACGTCAGCTCGCTCCTGCCGGTGCGTGCACCGGCTCCTGCAGGCGGGCGAAGCAGTGGTGTTCCACTGCTTCCACCACCTGTCCGGCAGTGGTGGCCCAGCTTCCTCGCGTCGGCGACGACGCGGTGGCCCGGCGGTCCAGGGTGGCGCCGCTGGACACCGTGGCGCCCAAGGCGTCGGCGAGGGCGGACGGCGTTCCGGCGGCCCACACCACCGAGGGGTTGGTCAGGCACGCGCGGGGTTCCGGGGCGTCGTTCACGACCGGGACCACGCCGGCGCTCAACATCTCCTCCGCCACCAGCGAGACGTTGGTGAAGGAGAGGGCGAGCCCGGCGACGGAACGGTTGTAGAGGTCGTTGAGCTCGGCCGGTGTCAACCGGGGGTAGATCTCGGCCGGGAAGGGGAGGTTGCGCAGGTGAGCACCGTAGATCCGGATCGGCACGTCCGGGTGACGCCGGTGGAAGCGCGTCAGGCTCAGCTCCGCCATGGCCCAGCCCCGTCGCGGGTTCCCGGGGCGCGCGTAGCAGACGACCCCGGTGCGCTCGGCCGGCGGCGACTTGACGAAGTAGGTCGTGGTGTCCGAGCCGAAGTCCACCACGGTGGAGGGGACCCCGAGCTGGCTGCGGAGGCAGTCCGCCACCATCGAACCGAGGGCGAGGACGTGGAAGCCGAAGCGGTAGCTGTCCTCCGCCAGGGCGTACTCGGTGCCCCTCGGGTAGAAGTACGGCTCGTAGTCCTGCACGAAGTAGAAGCGCTGCATGGGAGCCGCACCGAGGGTGGCCAGCACGTGCGCCGACTCCCACGAGGTGGCGATGCAGGCGTCCAGGGGCCTGCCGCCCGTCGGGCGGCTCCCTCCCGGGAGCGCGTCGCTGGAGAGCACCTCGGCCCGCACTCCGGGCCATCCCTCCCGGACGGTGCGCCGCTGCGCCTCCAGGTCCCCGTCGTGCCGGTCGTAGAGGTAGAGGCGGCAGCGGTGCCCGGCCCGCTCGAGGCCCTCGACCATGCGGAACATCGTCGTGTGACCGCCGGAGCCGAGTGTGGGTGGTGTGCAGATCCATCCGATGGTCAGGGGCTGGTCAGCGGCGGCGGGATGGGTGGGCCACCGCAGCTGCAGCTCGGTCGAGTCCGCGACCAGGTGCTCGTGGAGCGTCAGCTCGTTGCCGGCACCCCAGCGCTGAGCCGTCACCGTGACGGCCTTGCGTGCAACTGCACGAGGTCCCTGACGCCTCAGCACACGCGCGCCCCGGGTGAGCAGGTGTCGGACGCCCTCAGCCACGAGGCACCTCCGACGTGCCCCCGATGGCCCCGCGCAGCTCGTGCGCCACGCGCTCGACCTGCGCGGTGGTGATGCCCGGGTAGAGCGGGAGGGACAGGATCTCCCCGGCGTACCGCTCGGACCGGGTGAGCCCTCGACTGCTGGCCAGGAGCCCTGCGAACGCGGGCAGCCTGTGCACAGGAGCGGGGTAGTGGATGGCCGCCCCGATGCCCGCGGCCTGCAGCCGAGCGGCCACCCGGTCACGGTCCGCCACCCGGACGACGAACAGGTGCCACACGTGCTCGTTGTCCTCCAGGGTCCGGGGCAGGACCACGGTCTCCAGGTCGCCGAGCAGGTGGGTGTACAGGGCAGCTGCCGCCCGTCGCTCGTCGTTCCACTCCGGGAGGTGCCGCAGCTTCACCCGGAGGACCGCCGCCTGGAGCGAGTCGAGCCGCGAGTTGGTCCCCAGGTGGGTGTGCTCGTACCGGCGCAGACCGCCGTGCGAGCGGAGCGCTCGGATCCGCTCCGCGGTCTCCCTGTCCTGGGTGACCACGGCTCCGGCGTCGCCGTAGGCGCCGAGGTTCTTCCCGGGGTAGAAGCTCGTCGCCGCTGCCGTGCCGAACGAGCCGGCCACCCGGCCGGCACGTGTGGCTCCCTGGGACTGGGCGGCGTCCTCGAGGACCAGGACGTCCGGGCCGACCGCCTCACTGATGCGCTCGATCTCGGCCACCTGGCCGTAGAGGTCGACCGCGATGACGGCCCGCGTCCGGGACGTCACCCGGTGGGCGAGGTCCTCGGGGTCGAGCAGGTAGTGCTCGTCGCAGTCCGCGAGGACCGGGACGGCGCCTGCGCGGACCACGGCCTCGGCCGTCGCGACGAAGGTGTTGGCCGGGATGAGCACCTCGTCGCCCGATCCGATGCCGGCGCCCCGCAGCGCGAGCTCGATGGCGTCGGTCCCGTTGCCGACGCCGACGCAGTGCGCCGCCCCGCAGAACGCCGCGTACTCCTGCTCGAAGGCGGTCACCTCGGGCCCGAGGACGAACGCCGTGGTGTCCATGACGGCGTCCATGGCCGGCCGGACCTCCGCGGCGATGCGCCGGTGCTGCAGCCCCAGGTCGACCAGCGGCACGGGGGCGGCGGGCCCGTCATCGTGCCGGGCGGCGTCGGCCAGCGTCGTGGTGGTCATGAGTTCCCCGTTCCTTCGGTGGTGAGGTGTTCGGCGGCCCGCAGCTGGTGCACGCGACGTGTCCACCAGCGGGCCATCGGGAGGACGTAGAGGGTGAGCGCGAGGCCGCCGGAGACGGCGACGGCGCCCAGCGGGGACCCGATCCGCTCGTTGGCGAACCAGGAGGCCAGCGCGAACGGCAGCACGGCGGCGGCGGGCACGACGGCCGTGCGCAGGACGGCGGCCGGCCTGATCCCGAGCCGTCGGAGGCACACGAGGTAGGCGGGCAGCGTCACCGCGAGCGCGACGACGAGGTGGGTCCAGCCGGCGCCGGCCAGGCCGAAGACCAGGATGCCCGCAGCCATCGCCGGCACCATGGCGAGCAGCCACACCGCCTGCACCACCAGCACGGGTCGGGTCTGGCCGGCCGCGATCAGGTAGGTGGCCAGGAGGTCGAAGACGACGCGGACGCCCCCGAAGACGGCGAGCCCGGCCAGCGCGGCGCCGGCGGCGGCCCAGCGGTCGCCGTAGAGCAGGCGCACCACGGCGCCGGCGCTGGTGGCCAACCCGGCGCCGAGCAGCAGGGCCACCGCCCACAGGGGTGCCAGCACCAGCAGCAGGGTGTCGTTGCGGCGCCGTCCCTCGTCCAGCCGCGCGAAGGCGGGCAGCGCGACCACCCGGACGGCCTGCCCGACGGCGCTCATGGGCCAGGACGACACGTTGAAGGCCAGCACGTAGAGACCGAGCTGCACCGGGCTCAGGAGCCGTGCCACCAGCAGGTTGTCCACGCTCAGCAGCACCCACGAGAGCAGGTTGGCGGCGGCGAGCGGGAGGCAGAACCGGATGGACTCGGCGGCGATCGTGCGGTCGAAGCCGAGGCGGACCGGCACGCGTGCCGCCAGGTGCTGCCCGACGACGGAGACGACCTGGGTGACGATCTGCCCGACGGCCAGGGCCACCGGCCCGGCGCCGGCGAGGGCGAGCGCCGCCATCGTCGCGGTCGAGAGGACCAGGGCCGTGCCGTTGACGGCGAACAGCGCCTTCTGCCGGAACGCCCGCTGGAGCAGCGCCGCGGGTGCGATCGACAGCCCGAAGACCGCCATGGCGACCGCCATCAGCCGGAGCACCCCCGTCGAGTCCGGGCTCTCGAACGCCCGCGCGATCAGCGGTGCGGCGATGACCATCGACAGCGCCAGGGTGCCACTGGTCAGCAGGCCCAGGGTGGTCACCGTCGGGATCCGGCGCTGGACGTCGGCGGCCCGGACCAGGTCCGTCCCGAGACCGAACTCGGCCAGCGTCCCGAGCACGGCCCAGACCGTCAGCGCCACCGCGAAGACGCCGAACTCCTCAGGAGCGATCAGCCGCGCCATGATGATGCTGACGCCGAAGTTCCCGATCCGCAGCATCAGGTTGCCCGCGGTCACCCAGCCGAGGCTCCGACCCACGCGTCCCGTGGTGGGCTCGACCGCGACGGCGGTCATATCCCGTACCGCCGTTCACGGCGCCAGGCCAGGTGGTGGGTCACGCGGGACGCGAAGCGGCGCGACGACGCCGCCGGCCAACGCCCTCCACGACCCGGCCCGAGGTCGAAGGCGCGACCCCAGACGGTCCGGCCGATCCCGGCGTCCGTCTCGAGCGCGAAACGCCGGTAGTCCGCGACGGCCTCCGCGTCGCCACCGTCGCGGTGCGTCCGCAGCCCTCGGCGGAGGGCCTCGACGGCCAGCCGCCGCATGACCACGGGCCGCAGCGCAGCCACCTCCGCCCGCCCGGTGGCGTGCTCGTCGAACAGCAGCCCGAACGTCGTGCGGCGCTCCACCAGGTCGGTGAGCCAGCCGTTGTAGGTCGTCAGGTGCATGTTCGCCTCGTGCACGCGGTACAGCGCCTGGTCGGGGCCGTTGACGCGTCCGACGTCCCAGTGCAGGGCCGTGCGCAGCCAGAGGTCGAGGTCGCCGGAGTGGGGCAGCCGGGGGTCGTAGAGACCGACCTGGTCGAGGGCTGCGCGGCGCATCACCACTTCCGGGCTGGAGATGAAGCACCGCGCCTGCCGGGCCGAGCTGCGCAGCCAGCTGGAGCCGCTCCAGACCGTCCAGTTGCGGACCGTGGCCGCCGGTGCGGGCGCCTCCCCGCTGAACGAGCGGGCGTAGCCGTAGACGAGCCCGACCGACGGGTGGGCCTCCATCAGGGCGACCGCGCGGGTCAGCGCGCCCGGGGGGAGCAGGTCGTCGGCGGAGAGCAGGGCGACGTAGTCACCGCGGACCTGCTCGAGGCCGTCGTTGTAGGTGCGGATGTGCCCGCGGTTCACCGGGTGCCGCAGCACCGAGACGGAGGGGTGCCGAGCGGCGAGCTCCTCGGCCACCTCGCCGCTGCCGTCCGGGGAGGCGTCGTCCACGACGAGGACGTCCACGACGACCTGGGGCTGGTCGAGCAGGCCCTGCACCAGGGCAGGCAGGTAGCGGCCGTAGTTGTAGCAGGGGACGACGACGCTGACGGTCGGCGTGCTGCGCAGCGGCTGGGGGCGCACGAACCTCATCCGGCGGCATCCCGGAGAGATCGGGCCGGCACGCCGGCCCAGGTCTGGCCCGCGGGGAGATCCTGGAGCAGGACGGCGCCCATGCCGAGGGTGGCGCCGGCCCCCACCTCGACGCCCTGGCGCACGCTGCTGCTCATCCCCAGGTAGGCGGCGGAGCCGACACGGACGCCGCCACCCAGGCGGACCCCCGCGCAGAGGGTCGCGTAGTCCTCGACCTCGTCGTCGTGCGTCAGCGTCACCTGCGGCATGACGACCACGTGCCGGCCCACGACCACGTCCGACGTCAGCACCACGCCCGCGAGCAGCACGCTGCCGCTCCCGACCCGGCACGAGTCCGGCACCCGGACCGAGGGGTCGACGACCGTCGCCCACCGGTCGGCCGAGACGCCGTCCCGGGCCAGCCGCTCGGCCAGGGCGCGGCGGCCCTGCCCGCGGCCGGCGCACAGCACCAGCAGCGCCTCCGAGTGGTCGTGCAGGGCCTCCGTGCCACCCAGCACGGGGTGTCCTCCGACCGTCGTGCCGTGCCGAACCGGGTCGTCGTCGACCAGGCCGACGACCTTCAGGTCGGTGCTGGTCTCGAGCGCGGCGACGACCTCGCGGGCGAGGCCTCCCGCCGCGACGAGGATGACGCTGTCGGACACCTCAGTCCGTCCCGACCGACACGAGGACGTCGATGACCCGGCCCTGCTGCGTCTCGTCCATCTGGTGGAACAGGGGGAGGATCAGGGTGCCGTCGGTCAGCCGTTCGGTGACCGGCAGCGAGCCCGGGACGGCCAGGTGAGCGTGCGGTGGCTGACGGTGGGTGGACATGATCCCGCGGCGGGCCGAGATGTCGGCCTCCGCCAGCCGGACCAGCAACTCGTCCCGTCCCACGGGGGAGGTGGGATGGACCTCGACCCAGTAGGACTGGAAGTTGCTCGTCCCCCAGGGGGGGTCAGCCACCGCACGCAGCTCGGGGATCTCCTCGAGGTGCTTGGCGTAGGTGGCGGCCAGCGCGCGGCGGCGCTCGACGATCCCGGGCAGCCGCTGGAGCTGGACCAGCCCCACCGCCGCCTGGAGGTCGGTCATCCGGTAGTTGAAGCCGACCTCGTCGTAGCTCTCGGCCGGGGCGAGCACCTGGCCGTGCCGGTCCGCAGCGGAGACGCTCATGGCGTGCTCGCGCAGGGTGCGGGCGCGGGCCGCCCAGGCCGGGACCGAGGTCGTCAGCATCCCGCCCTCACCGGTGGTGAGGATCTTGCGCGGGTGGAAGGACCAGGCCGCGATCTCGGCGCCGGCGCCCACCGGCCGGCCGCGGTAGGTCGAGCCGGCCCCGCAGGCCGCGTCCTCGACGACGGTGACGCCGCGGGGGTCGCAGACGGCCCGGATGGCGTCGAGGTCGACGGGGACGCCGCCCTGGTCCACGACGATGACAGCCCGGGTCCGCGCGGTCAGGACCCCGGCCACCGTCTCGGCGGTCAGGTTGCCGGTGGTCAGGTCGACGTCGGCGAACACCGGCGTCGCGCCTTGGTAGACGACGGCGTTGGTGGTGGCGATGAAGGAGAAGGAGGGCACGACGACCTCGTCGCCGGCCCGGACCCCGACCACCTCGAGGGCCAGGTGCAGCGCCGTCGTGCAGGAGGAGACGGCGACGGCGTGCTCGGCCTGCATGGCCGTCGCAAAGGCGCTCTCGAAGGCCGCGACCCGCGGGCCCTGGGCCACCCAGCCCGAGCGGAGGACCTCGGTGACCG
Source organism: Microlunatus capsulatus (assembly GCF_017876495.1). Classification (NCBI taxonomy): domain Bacteria; kingdom Bacillati; phylum Actinomycetota; class Actinomycetes; order Propionibacteriales; family Propionibacteriaceae; genus Microlunatus; species Microlunatus capsulatus. Next base: position 3,775,995 of record NZ_JAGIOB010000001.1, read on the forward strand.
CCTCGATCTCCTCCTCGCCGAGGTAGGGGAGCATGACGTTGACGCGGCTCATGCCGGAGCCCCGACCGGTTCGCGCCCGGCCGCCTCGGCGGCGTCGCGCTCGCGCTCGCCGCGCCACCAGGCCACGAGCTCGCGCAGGCCGTCGGTCAGGCCGACCGTTGCGGTGAAGCCCAGGTCGCGGCTGGCCGCCTCGGTGCTGGCCAGCCGGCGGGTGACCCCGTTGACCGGGCGGTCCGGGCCGTGCTCGACGCCCAGGTCGGAGTCCATGGCCGCGAGCAGCGCCTCCGCGAGGCCCGTCAGCGAGGTCTCGACGCCGCTGGCGATGTTGTACGTGCCCTCGGCCACCGGGCTGGTCGCGGCGAGCAGGTTCGCCCGGGCGATGTCGGTCGTCTGGACGAAGTCCATCGTCTGCTTCCCGTCGCCGAAGATCAGCGGCGGCTGGCCGGCGGTGATCCGCTCCATCCAGCGGATCAGGACCTCGGTGTAGAGGCCGTGGATGTCCATCCGCGGCCCGTAGACGTTGAAGTAGCGCAGCGCCACGTAGTCGAGGCCGCTCATGGCCCGGAAGCTGCGCAGCATGCCCTCGTTGAAGGTCTTGGCGGCGCCGTAGAAGGTGTCGTTGGCGTAGGGGTGGTGGTCCTCGCGGGTCGGGAACTCCTCCGCCAGCCCGTAGACCGAGGCCGACGACGCCGCGACCAGCTTCGTCACCCGGTGCTCGGCGGCGGCCTCGATGACGTTGAACGTCCCGTCGACCAGCACCTCCAGGGCCAGCCGGGGCTCGGAGGCGCACTGGGTGATCCGGATCGCGGCCTGGTGGAGCACCAGGTCCGCGCCTCGGGTGAGGTCGTGCACGAGGTCGCGGTCGCGGAGGTCGCCCACCACCAGTCGGAGCCGCGGGTCGTCGAGCACCTCGCGCAGGTTGGCCCGGCGGCCGCGGACGAGGTTGTCGAGCACGCGCACCTCGGCCACCTCGGCGGCCAGCAGCTGGTCGACGATCGTCGAGCCGATGGTTCCGGCACCGCCCGTCACCAGGACGGTGGCCCCGCGGAGGTCGACGACGCTCACGCCACCAGCTCCTTCTCGTCGGCGCCGGCGTGGTCCACCGGGCTCACCGCGCCACCGGTGGCCAGGCTCGTGCTGACGGCCTCGAGCACCGAGAGCACGCGCAGCCCGGCACGGCCGTCGGTCCGCGGGGCCCGGCGCTCCTCGATGGCGGCGGCGAACTCGGCGGCCATCCCCGCCAGCGCCTCGGTCTCGGGCAGGGCGGGGACGGTGATGTCACCCATCCGGTAGGACACCGTCACCGCGGCCCGCTGCTGGGCGTCGGCGGCCTGGGTGCCGAGGTCGACGCCGCGGTCGTGGACCGAGATCCGCTGCTGCGGGTTGAGGTCGTCCCAGACCAGGGTGCGGCGGCTGCCGCCCACCACCATCTGGCGGATCTTGGTGGGGGAGAGCCAGTTGACGTTGATGTGGGCGATGCCGCCGGAGGCCAGCGGCATGGTGAGGTACCCGACGCAGGCCTTGCCGGCGCCCAGGGGGTCGGCGCCGTTCGCGCTCACCGTCAGCGGGTCCAGCCCGCCGGGCAGGATGAAGTCGAGGATCGACAGGTCGTGCGGGGCCAGGTCCCAGAAGACGTCGACGTCGGGCTGCACCAGGCCGAGGTTGATCCGGGTGGAGTCGACGTAGAGGATCTCGCCCAGCTCGCCGGAGGCGACCACCTGCTGGATGTGGCGGACCGCCGGGGTGTAGCAGTAGGTGTGGTCGATCATCAGCACCCGGTCGGCCGCCTCGGCCGCCGCCACCATGAGCGCGGCGGTCTCGGCGTTGTCGGCCAGCGGCTTCTCGACCAGCACGTGCTTGCCCGCCTCGAAGGCGGCGAGGGCCAGCGGTGCGTGCGTGCGGGCGGGGGTGGCGATGGCGACGGCGTCGACGTCGTCGCGGGCCAGCAACCGCTCGACGGAGGTCTCGACCTCGACGGTGGACCGGGCCCCGACGACCTTGCGGGCGCGCGCCTCGTCGAGGTCGCAGACCGCTACGAGGTCCCAGGCCGGGCTGTTGCGGAAGTTCCGGACGAGGTTGGGGCCCCAGTAACCGGCTCCGATGACGGCGATCGAACGCATGGCTGTTGTTCTTCCTGTGAGGACGAGAGGTCGTGTGCTGGCGCTCAGACGAGCACGAGCACGTCGACCCAGAAGTTGGTCGAGCTGGGGTTGGCCGGGAACACGTCACCGTTGGCGGTCCGGCCACCGGAGACCGGGACGCTCAGCGGGCCGGAGGCGTAGGTGCTGCCGTAGCCGGACGACGTGGTCGACCACCGCCCGACCGGGGCGTGGTAGGACGCGACGTAGCTCGTGCCGGCGGTGATCGCCACCGGCGTCGTGAAGGTGGCCGTCCGCCAACCGGTGCCGGTCTGGGCGGTGGAGGCGGTGGCCAGCACGCTGGTGCCGTTGGCGTTCCAGAGCTTGACGGTGCGACCGGTGTTGAGCGACGAGGCGTAGTAGCGGATCGCTGTCACCTGGCCGGCGCGGCTCGAGGAGAAGGAGACGCCGAGTGTGGTCGGCACGCTCGAGGCGCTGGTGGCACTGGGTAACCGCGTCGTGGCGTAGAGGCTCACGCTCTGCGCCGCCGTCGTGAAGGACCAGGTCGCCGCCGCGGGCATCACGACGCCCGTGGCGCTCCGGGCGCTGACCGAGGCCGTGTAGGTGGTCGAGCTGGTCAGCGCCGCCGTCGGACGGAAGGTGACCGTCCGCGTCGTGGTGCTGTAGGTGGTGGTCCCGGCCACCGAGGCGCCCGCCGCCGTCCGCAGTGTCAAGGTCGCGGACCCCGTGGTGATCGCGCGGGCGAAGGTGGCCGTCACCGTGGTCGTGGCGGCGACGCCGGCGGTGCCGTCGGCCGGCGAGCGGCCGGTGAGCACGGGCGGATCGACGTCAGCCGTGGTGAACGACCAGGTGCGCGGTGCCGCCATCGGCACGCCGGAGGTGTTGTTGGCCGTCACGCTGACGGTGTAGGTGGTCGCACCCGCCAGGGCCGAGGACGGGGTGAACGTGGCGACGCGGCTGGCCGAGTAGCTCGTGGCCCCGGCGACGACGACGCCGGCCCGCGTCACCCGGACCTGAACCGACGCCGGGTCGACGTCCCGCGCGAAGGTGGCCGTGACGGCAGCAGTCACCGCGACGCCGGTGGCTCCGGCCGCCGGGCTCGTGGAGGTGGTGGTCGGGGCGGTCGGATCGGCCGTCGTGAAGCTCCAGCTGCGCGGCGCGGCCATGGCGACGCCGCTCGGGGTGCTGGCCGTGGCGGTGGCCGTGTACCGGGTGTAGCCGGTCAACGGTGCGGCCGGGGTGAACACCGCCCGGCGGGCGGCGGCGTCGTAGGTGGTCGTCCCGCCGACCGCGACCCCTGCCGGCGTCCTGAGCGTCAACGCCACCGAGGCGGGGGCGACGTCACCGGTGAAGGTCGCGGTGACGGTGGAGGCGGGCGGGACGTTGACCGCCGCGTCGGCCGGCGTGACACCCGTGACGGTCGGCGTCGTCGACGCCGTGCTGAACGTCCACGTGCGCGCCCTCGGCATGGACACCCCGGACGAGCTGTCGGCGGCGGCCGAGGCGGTGTAGGTGCTGCCTGCGACGAGAGGTGCGGCGGGCAGGAAGGTCGCTCGACGACTCGTCTCGTCGTAGGACACCTGCCCGCCGATGAGCTGGCCCGCCGCGTCGGCGACCGTCACGGCCAGGGAGCTCTCCGTGATCGCGCGGTCGAAGACGGCGGTGACCGAGGAGTCAGCCGGGACTGCGGCCGCACCTGCGGCGGGAGCGACCGTGGTGACCACGGGCGGGTCGTCGTCGGCCGTGGTGAAGACCACGTCGACGTAGTAGTTCGAGCTCAGGTAGCTCTGGACGGGGCGGTTGTCGCCGAGCGCGTACACCCCGCCGTCGACGGGGGCCACCAAGGGCACGTTGGTGACGGGTGCGTTGAAGTAGCCGTTCGCCGCCGAGTAGTGGCCCCGCGGTGCGTAGTAGCCGGCGGTGTAGCTGCGACCGGCTACCACCGGCACGGGCGCGGCGAAGGTGGCGGTCTGCCACCCGGGGTCGCGGTCGACGAAGGTGAGGCTCGCGATCTCGGCTCCGTCCGGTCCCCAGAGGCGTCCCGTGTGGGTCCCGGTGTTCGCGGCGTCGCGGTAGTAGCGCAGGCCCTTGACGAACCCGCTCACGGTCGGGCTGAAGGTGAGGCCCAGCGTGACGGCGCTGGTGTCACCGGAGTCGCTGAGCGCCGGCGTCGTCGAGGTGTCCATCAGCGAGCACGGGCAGGCGGCGGCGCCGGAGGTGGTGAAGGTGCTGGTGAAGGGGGTCGTCATCGCGGTGCCCGCGGCCGACGCGGCACCGGTGACCGTCACCGTGTACCGGGTGCCCGCGTCGAGGGGGCCGGCCGGGGTGAAGGAGGCGGTCGTGCCGGCCGTCTCGTTGGCCATGTTGCCCGTGACCGGCTGTCCGTCCGCGCTGCGCTTGACCGCGATCTGCGCCGTCCCTGGCTGGATGCTGCCGTTGAAGACGGCGGTCACCTGGGCCGACACCGGTACCGAGGTCGCGCCGGTCCCCGGGCTGCTGTCGACCACCTCCGGCGGCTGACCCGGGGCCACGTTGAAGACGGGGTCGACGAAGTAGTTGGCCGAGGAGGCGTTGAGCGGCGCACCCGTGGAGCTGTAGACGTAGCGTCCGCCGTTCGCCAGGGTGGAGAGCGGTCCACGGGTGATCTTGGCCGCGAGGCCGCCACCGGCGGCGGAGTAGCGGCCCTGGGGTGCCAGGTAGGACGCGATGTAGGTGGCGCCGGCGGCCACGGCCACCGGAGCGTCGAAGTCTGCCTGCTGCCAGCCGGTCGTGCTCTCCGACAAGACCGGGGCGGTCGCGAGCCGGCGACCGGTGCGGTCGTACAGGCTGACGGTGTGGGCACCTCCGTTGCCAGGGCCCTTGTAGAAGCGGATGCCGCTGATGGTGCCGGCCTCGCTGCTCGTGAAGGCCATGCCGAGCTGCAGGGTCGAGGTCTCGGTCTCCGGGGGGTTCGTCGGGTGGTCGCCGTCGTCGAAGACGGTGCAGGGGCAGACGCCGTCGGGCGAGGGTGCCCTGGCTGAGGTGAAGGACCACTGGTGAGGGGCGGGCATGCCGCCGCCGGAGGTGGCGACACCGGTGACGTAGACGGTGTAGCGGGTGGCGCTGGTGAGCGACTGCGCGGGGTTGAAGGTCGCGGTCCGGGTGGCGTCGTCGTAGGTGGTCGTGCCCGGCACGGCCACGTCGTCGCCGTCGACGACGGTGAATCCCAGGCTGCTCGGGGTCACCGACCGGGTGAAGGTCGCCGCGATCGAGGAGGTCACCGGGACCGAGGTCGCCTCCGCTGGAGGCGTGGTCGTGGTGACGGCCAGCGGTGTGGTGTCCGTCGGGCTCCAGACCGCGTCGACGTAGTAGTTCGTCTGACGGAAGCTGTCACCGGGTCGCTGGCTGTTGTAGGCGAACACCCCGTTGGCGGTGCTGTTGCCGCCGGGGGTGCTCAGCCGCCCGGAGGAGTACCCGCGGTAGGAGAAGAAGAGGCTGTCCGCGGCGTAGTGCCCGTTCGGCGCGTAGTAGGAGGCGAGGTAGGTGGCGCCCCCCTGCACGGGCACGGCGCTCGGGAAGTTGGCGGTCTGCCAGCCCGCCGCGGTCTCGTTGGCGAAGGTGGCGGTGGCCAGGGTGGCACCGCTGCTGTCGTAGAGCGTGGCGGTGTGCGTCCCGGTGTTGCCGGACCCCTTGTAGAAACGGATCCCGCTGATGAAGCCGTCGGCGGCCGGCACGATCTTGGTGCCGAGCGTCATCGCGCCGCCGTCGGCGATGGCCGTGGTGGTGGGCGTCATGGCGCCGAAGACCGAGCAGGGGCAGCTGGTGGTGACCGCGACCCTGGTCGGCGTGGTCTGAATGTTGCCGGAGTCGTCGACGGCACGGACCTGGATGGCGTCCGGTCCGGTGCCGGTCTGGACGGAGGTGTAGCGGAAGCCCCGCCGGCCCTCGGCGGCGTGGAAGGTCGCCCCGCCGTCGACCGAGACCTCCACGGCGGCGACGGTGCCGCCGACGTCGCTGGCCGTGCCGGTGACGGTCACGAGGTCTCCAGCGCCGACGCTCGAGCCCGACGCGGGCGAGGTGATGGTGCTGGTCGGCGCCGTCGTGTCGGTGGTCTGCACCGCCGGGGCCAGGTCGCCGGCCCGGGTGGTCGCCTGCGCGCCCATGTCGGCGAGCAGGTTCAGCGTGGCCTGGCGGATCCGCGGGTCGGGTGGCTGGATGTCGAGGCCGTCGTGGTTGCTGTCGAGGCCCCACGCCCACTGCACGCTGCCGCTGGAGAACACGAGGGCCCCGCTCGGAGCCCGGTACTGGGTCAGGTGGTGGGTCGTGGTCCCCGCGACGACGGTGTTGCCGAAGTCGGTGAGCAGCTCTGCGGTCGGACCGGTGGTGGTGGACAGACGCATCAGCCCGGCCGGTCGGAAGCCGTTGTCGACGTCCTCGTCCGACTCGTAGCCGACGGTGTGGGCGGCCAGGGTGGCGGTATCACCCGCCGGCAGCGAGGCGAGGCTGGTGCTCCGCCACAGCCGGAGCTTCCCCTCCTCGGCGCTGACCTTGATGGCGAGGTCGACGGAGTTGGCCTGGTACTGCGTGCCGAGCAGGCTGTTCTCCGGGCCGCCGCCCAGGTCGCCGAAGCGCGGGTCCCGCCAGGTGGCGGTCGGTGTCACCGGGTCCAGTGCGGTGACCGGACCGTTGTCCTTGTTGGCCCAGGTGTCCTTGTAGCAGACGAGCGTGCGGTTCGGCGTGGCGCTCCCGTCCTGCGACGGCTCCCAGCGGGTCTTCCAGTAGACGTTGTTGCCGCCGAAGAAGGCGAGGTTCACCTTGGCGTCACGGGCGTTCTCGACGTTCTTGCGCTGGTCCGCTGACCAGTACTCGTCGTGCCCGACTGAGAGGAACACCTTGTGCTTGGGGATCAGGGCCGGGTCGACGGAGGTGTCCTGGCCGGAGACGTAGGAGACGTCGAAACCGTTCTGCTCCAGGTAGCGGATCGTCGGGTACTCGTTGGAGAAGAGGAAGTCCCGGCCGGCGCCGACGTCCCGCGTGCTGAACGGACGGTTGTAGCTCGCCTTGAACGACCGGCCGTTGGGGCCGCCGTAGTAGAAGTTCGAGCCGCCGTAGGTGTTGTAGGCCTGCCAGGTCGGGTCGGAGGTCTGGAAGAGCACCTGCGAGGTGTTCCCGTCCTTGCGCACGATGAAGGGGATGTGCGAGCTGCCCCGGCTGCCGTCGGCCCGGACGAGGTGGGCGATGTACACCCCGGACACAGCGCTGGTCGGCACGTTCCAGGTGGCCGACACGGCCCACGTGCCGCAGTCGTAGACCTGCGTGGCGTCGTTCGTGGCGCAGGCGACCTGGTTCTGGGGCAGCGGTGCCGAGGGCCGGATGGTGTCGACGAGTCGGGCGCCCTTGCCCTGGTAGTAGCCCAACCGGTAGATCGAGATGGAGTAGTCGCGGGAGTCGGTGTCGATCTTGAACTGGACGGGGGAGCCGACGTTGACGCTGATCCTCGTCGCGAAGCCCTGGATCGAGTCGTCGCCGCGGCCGTCGACGTCCCAGATCTCGCGGTCGGTGCCCAGCTGCTCGTTCTCGCACACGACGACGTTGCCGGTGCAGGCGGCCTGCGCCGTCGACGGCACGGCGACCAGGGCGGCGGCGAGCAGCGCGAGCCCGATCATCGCGACCAGGAAACGGCGCGATGCGGCCTGCAGGTGCAGCTGTGCGGTCATGCTTCCCCCGAACTGGTTCCCCGAGGCGGGGAGTGCGGTGGTCCGGACCGACCGGACCGCCGTCGAACCTGGCGTTGCCGCCGGCACCCGGGGGTGCCGTCAGCGGTGAGCACGGACGCGTCGTGGAGGCGGTCCGGCCCCTGTGGAGCCGTCGAGCGAGGTCAGGCAGCCAAGGTGATCTGGACCGCGTCCGAGGTGGTCTGCTTCGTGTAGTCCTTGGCCTTCGGGTCGACGAGCGTCACGAACTCGTACTTGAAACCCAGCGTGATGCGGGCGGCGGAGGCGTCGACGGGCGGCACGGCGAAGGTCTGCTGGTAGCTGTAGGGGAAGGTGACGAGGTAACCCGGCACGAGGTTGGCGGTGTCCACCACGGCGTCCGGGCCGGGCAGGTCGCCGTCGGCGCCGCGCACGCCGGGTCGCAGGCTGACCCTGGTCAGGTAGATCTTCTGGCCCGGGTCGGCGTTGTTGTTGACCGTGACGGTCACCTCGACCGCCTTCGGCCCCTCGGCCGTCCACCCCGTCACAGCCGAGGTCGGGGCGTAGGTCACGCTGAAGGTGAGGCGTCCGGACTTGAAGCTCCGCTCGACCGGGCGGTCCTCGAGCTGCACCCCGAGCTCGGCTGCGGCCGGGGTCGGCCTGGCGGTCGGGGTGGTCGCCGACGAGGCCTCCGCCGCCCCGGACACCGTCACGGGGTCGGGGCTGCAGGCGGCCAGCACGGCGACGGCCGGCAGCAGCACGGCACAGACAACCTTGCGCATGGCCATTCCCCCCCGAGAACCGGTCGCATCCCTCGACCGCGACAGACTCTAGGACCTGCGTCGGGGCCCCGTCGGAACTACGGGAAACTCGTGCGCAGGGGTGGAAAGCGACTCTCGACCCGTGTGATCGGGCCGATTTTCACCCCGTGACGGTGACCTCACCCCACCAGTGCCGCCGCCTCCTCGACGGTGTCGACGCAGTGCACGACCGCACCCATCGTCCGTCCCTCGCCGAGCGCCCGCAGCAGGGGCCAGGCGGGGTAGGTGCGCGTCCAGTACTCGACGCCCACCAGCACCATCGGCGCGACGAGCGAGGCGTCGGCGGCGTAGAAGTTCTCGGTGACGGCCTGGAAGATCTCCTGGACGGTGCCGGCCTGGCCGGGCAGGTAGACGATGCCGCCCCGGCAGCGGTGCAAGAGGGTGTCCTCGCGCAGCGCGTTGGCGAAGTACTTGGCGATGCCCGTGGCGAAGACGTTCGTCGGCTCGTGGCCGTAGAACCAGGTGGGCACCGACAGGCTGCGGCCGGCCTCCTCGACCGGCCAGCGCGCGCGGACCGCGAGGGCCGCGGACAGCCAGGGGTCCATCGCCGCCCGGTAGGTGGGCGCCGCGGCCAGCAGGTCCAGCGCCGCCGGCAGCGCGTCGGGCCAGGGGCTGAGGTAGGCGCCGAGGTTGGCCGCCTCCATCGCGCCCGGCCCGCCGCCGGTCAGCACGGTGAGCCCGGCCCGGGCCAGCTCCGCGCCCAGGGCGGCGGCGGCCGCGTAGCCCGGCTCGCCGCGCTGCAGGGCGTGGCCGCCCATCACCCCGACCAGGCGCCGCGGGTCGGTGCCCGCCGTCGCCTCGTCGAGGGCGTCGGTCACGGCGTGGTCGTGCAGGGCGGCGGCCAGCGTGTGGTCCAGCGGGGCGGGCGCCGGCACCTTCGACCAGGCGTAGACGGCGGCATCCGGGCTGGCGGCGTAGGGCCCGTCCCCGAAGAGGGCAGCCGCGTCGTAGAGCGCCGGCCGGTACGGGTCGAAGGGGAGGTCCGGCAGCCGGGGGAACAGCAGGGCGCCGCGCCGGCGGAGCTCCTCCTCGACGCCGGGGGCGAAGGCGCAGCCCAGCAGGACGGCGCCGCGGGGGTCGTGCGCCAGCAGCTCCGCCGAGCGTCCGGTGAGGTCGAGGGACTGCACCACCCAGCCGCTCATCCGGGCGGCGGCGCGGCTGCGGGCGTCGAAGTCGGTCAGCGAGTCGATCTCGACGAGGCGGCGCGTCATGGTGCGCCGATCCTGCCAGCCGCTGTGGCCCGTCGCGGCGCGCGGGACCTACGCTCACCGGGTGGAGACGAACATCTTGGGCAAGACGGAACGGCCGGTCTCGGTCATCGGCCTCGGCACCTGGCAGCTGGGCGGGGACTGGGGCGAGGTGAGCGAGTCCGACGCCCTCGCTCTGCTGGAGGCGTCGGTGGAGGCGGGCGTCACCGTGCTCGACACCGCCGACGTCTACGGCGACGGGCGCAGCGAGCAGCTGATCGGGCGGTTCCTGGGCGACCACGCCGACCTCGACCTCACCGTGATGACGAAGATGGGCCGCCGCGTCGACCAGGTGCCAGAGAACTACACCCTGGAGAACTTCCGGGCCTGGACCGACCGCTCGCGGCGCAACCTCGGGGTCGACCAGCTGGACCTCGTCCAGCTGCACTGCCCGCCCACCTCGGTCTACTCCCACGACGCCGTCTACGACGCGCTCGACACCCTGGTCGCCGACGGCGCCATCGCGCACTACGGCGTCAGCGTCGAGACCTGCGACGAGGCGCTCACCGCGATCTCGCGCCGGGGCACCGCGACCGTCCAGATCATCCTCAACGCCTTCCGGCTCAAGCCGCTGGAGTACGTGCTGCCCGCGGCGCAGGAGGCCGGCGTCGGGATCATCGCCCGGGTGCCGCTGGCCAGCGGCCTGCTCAGCGGGAAGTACACGGCGGACACGCAGTTCGACGCGAGCGACCACCGCAGCTACAACCGCGACGGCTCGGCCTTCGACATCGGCGAGACCTTCTCCGGCGTCGACTACGAGACCGGGGTGGCCGCCGCCGTCGAGTTCTCCGAGCTCGTCGCGGCGCTGCCGTTCGAGGTCTCCCCGGCGCAGGCCGCGCTGGCCTGGGTGGCCCAGCAGCCGGGCGTCAGCACCGTCATCCCCGGTGCCCGCACCGTCGAGCAGGCCCGCGGCAACGCGGCCGCGGGCTCGTTCGCGAAGCTGCCCGAGGAGTTCCTGGGCGCGGTCGCCGACCTGTACGACCGGCGGATCCGCGCCCAGGTGCACGCCCGCTGGTGAGCTCCGGCGGACCCGGCCGCCTCAGGCGGTCGGGCTCGCCGCCAGTGTGACCTCCGCGGTGCGGGTGGTGCCGTCGGCCCCGGTCCAGGTCACCGCGACCCGGTCACCGACGGCGCGGCCCTCGAGTGCGCTGCTCAGGTCCGCGGCCGAGGCGACGGCGTCGCCGTCGACAGCGGTGATGGTGTCCCCGGCCGCAAGCCCGGCAGCCTCGGCGGGGGAGCCCGCGACCACGCCCACGACGGACGCCCCGCCGGCGGTCGCGGCCAGGGTGCCCCGGCCCCAGCCCCAGGCCGCGCCCGGGTAGCCGGTCGCGGTGTCGGTGACCTGGACGCCGAGGAAGGGCGAGGCCCCGACCTGCACGGTCGCGCTCGCGCGGCCGCTGGTGATCTGCTCGACGACGGCCAGCGCGTCCTCGACGGGCACCGCGTAGCCGTCGATCTCGCCGCCGCTGGAGGCGGCCGTGTCGAGGCCGACGACCTCGCCCTCGGCGTCGAGCAGGGGGCCGCCCGAGTCCCCGGGCACGACGTCGGCGTCGGTCTCGACGAGGCCGGTGAGCTCCTCCGAGGCCACGGAGCCCTCGGCGGCGGTGGTGATCGAGGCGTCGAGGGCGGTGACCGTGCCGTCGGCGGCGGTCAGGGTGCCGGTGCCGCCGGCGTTGCCCACGGCGGTGACGGCGTCGCCGACCGCGAGCGCGTCGTCGTCCAACGCGGCGGTCGTCAGGCCGCTGGCGCGGTCCAGCCGGAGCAGGGCGACGTCAGCCACGGCGCTGTGGCCCACCACCTCGGCGGGATAGCTGCGGCCGGTGCTGGCGACGGTGACCCGGATGGCGGTCGCGCCCTCGACCACGTGGTAGTTCGTGAGGACCTCGCCGTCGGCGGTCAGCACGATGCCCGTGCCCGCCCCGGCCGCGCCCTCGTCGCCGAGCTCGGTGTCGACCAGCACGACCCCGGTGGACTCGGCGTCGGTCGCCGGGTCGGAGTCGACCGCGGTGCTGGTGGTCCCCGCAGCCGTCCCGGAGCCGTCCGCGGAGCCGGGGCCGGTCCAGCTGCCGCCGCCGCCCGGTCCGCGGCCCCACGCCACCGGGACGACGACACCGGCCGGCGCCACCACGGCAGCGGCGGCGGCCCCCGACGCCGACGCGGCGACCGGGAGGCCTCCCAGCCCCACGGTCGCCGTCAGGGCGGTCGCCGCCGCCACCCGTCGTACCCATCCGTACCTGCGCCCCATGGTGTTCCTCCCGCTGATCGGCTCGAGGTCTCGAGCCAACCGCGGGCGCCGGTGAGAGGGATGGGCGTCGCCTGTGCGCCGGCCATGAGCCGGCGCGCGTCCTCAGCCCTGGTAGTAGCCCCCGCCGACCGGCTGCCGGTCGTAGCGGGCGCCCTCGGGCTTCGACGGCAGGACCATGAGCACGAGGACCACGATGCCGCCAACGGAGGGGACGAGGCTCAGCAGGTAGAGCCAGCCGCTGAAGCCGCCGTCGTGCAGCCGGCGCACGGCCACCGCGATGCTGGGGACGATCGTCGCCAGGAACACCAGGATCCCGATCACCAGGATGACGGCCGCCCCGGCCGGGAAGTCGGAGCTCCCGTTCTCGCTGGCCACGCCGACCGACACCAGGAACGGCACGTAGAGCAGGAGCCCCACGATGGTGTACGCCAGGGTGAACCACCAGTACTCGCTGCGGCTGGCGCGGCCGTCGAAGCGCGCGTACTTCTGGAAGGCCCGCTTGACCGCGTCAACCGGTCCGATGCCGTACCAGGGCTGGTCGAGGGTGGGCGTGCCGCCCTGCTGCGCGGGCCAGGCGGAGCCGTAGTCGGGCTGGCCGTAGGCGTTCTGCTGGTAGGGGTTCTGGCCGTAGGGGTCCTGCCCGTGGCCCTGCGGCTGCCCGTACGCCTGCTGCCCGTACCCCTGCTGGCCGTACCCCTGCTGACCGGAGGCCTGCTGCTCGTAGCCCTGCTGCGGGTAGCCGCCCTGCTCGCCCTGCGCCGGGTACGGCTGCTGCCCGTAGCCCTGCGGGGACTGGCCCCAGGCCTGCGGGTCGGACGCCGACGACGCCGAGCCCGGCTGCCCGTAGGGGGTCGCGCCCGACGACGGCTGCGCGTACCCACCCTGGCCGGCGCCCGGCGCCCCGTACCCGCCCTGGTCGTACGCCCCGTGCGGCTGCTGGTCGCCCGGCTGCTGGGGCTGCTGCGGCTGCGGCGACCCGTCGCCCGTCGAACCGTCGTGCGTCTCGTGCCCTGGGTGGCTCACGTCCGTCGTCCTGTCCCTCGTCGTCGGCCCGGGCGCCTGCCGCCCGGTCGGCCACCCACCGTAGTGCTCCGCGGGGGCGCGCAGGGCTGATCCGCGCGCGACTCCCGCTCCGCGGTCAGGCCCAGGTGCCCGTGGACAGCCCGGCGAAGCCCGGCCGGTGCAGGGGCACCGTGAGCCAGCGGCCCTCCGCGCGCAGGCTCGCCCGGTCGACCTCGACCACGAGCCGGTGCGGGGTCTGCAGGAGGACCAGCTGCACCACCAGCCGGTCGCCGGCGAGCGATCCGCTGGCGGCCACGACCAGCCGGCGCTCGCCCAGGGCGACCTCGGACCGGACCCACCGGCCGTCGCCGCAGCGCACGGGCAGCCGGGCGCCGTCCTCCACCAGCGTCAGCGTCCAGCCGCCGTCGGCTTCGTCCTCGACCGCGGCGACCTCCACCTCGGCCGCCGCCTCGGGTGCGGCCGTGCCCAGCAGACCGCCCCCGTCGGCCGGCAGGGCCAGCCCGGCGAGGCGGTCGGCGAGGGCAGCGTCCTCGTCGGGGGTGGGGGCGTCGACGCCGGGCAGCAGGTGGTCCCAGACGGTGTCGATGAGGCCCTGCATGTTCTCGGTCTGCGCGGTGGTGACGACGACGAGGTCCTGCTCCGGCAGCACCAGGCAGAACTGGCCGTAGGCGCCGTCGCCCCGGTACCCGTGCCGGGAGCGCCACAGCTGGTAGCCGTAGCCCTGCTGCCAGTCCGGGTTCGGCTCGGCCGGGTTGGGGGTGTGCACGGCGCTGGCGTCGGCGACCCAGCCTTCCGGCAGCAGCCGCTCGCCCCGCCAGACGCCGTCGTCGAGGTACAGCTGGCCGAAGCGGGCGAGGTCCTCGGTCCGCAGGTGGAGCCCGCTGAACCCCAGCTCGCGGCCCTGGGGGCGCTGGTGCCAGTAGCCGGGGCCGATGCCCAGCGGGTCGAGCAGCCGCGGCCGCAGGTAGCCGAGCAGCGTCTGCCCGGTGACCCGCTGCACGATCGCGCCCAGCACGTAGGTGGCGCCGTTGTTGTAGCAGAACACCGACCCCGGGTCCTGCTCCGGCGCGAGCCCGAGGAACGCGCGGACCGGCTCCTCCGGGTCGAGGGTGACGACCCGGTCCAGGGTGTCCTCGACGTGGCCCGAGGCCATCGCGGCGACGTGCCGGACCAGCATCGCGCGGCTCCGCTCGTCGACGGCGGCGTCGGCCAGCTCGGGGAAGTAGGACACGACCGGCTCGTCGAAGGACAGCAGGCCCTCGGCCGCGGCGAGGCCGGCGGCGGTGGCGGTGAAGCTCTTGCTCAACGAGTAGAGCAGGTGCGCCTCGTCGGGGCCGTAGGGCGCCCACCAGCCCTCGGCCACGACGTGCCCGTGCCGCAGCACCATGAGGCTGTGCAGCTCGAGGTCGGGCGCAGCCTCGACGGCGTCGAGCAGGGCGCCGATGCCGGCGCTGGACACCCCCTGCGCGCTCGGGGTGCTGCGGGGGAGGGCCGGGGCGTCGTCGACGGGCATGGCGCGACCCTAGCCGCGGCCGCTGACAGCGCCGGGGCCCGGGTGCGGCGCCGCGGGCACCGGGCGGGCCGGCCCCGGTAGGGCACACTGACCCCGTGCGCGACGTGGTCATCCTGGGCAGTACCGGCAGCATCGGCACGCAGGCGCTGGAGGTCATCGCCGCCCGGCCGGAGGAGTTCCGCGTCGTGGGGCTCGCCGCGGGCGGGAGCCAGGTGCAGCTGCTGGCCCGGCAGGCGCTGGAGACCGGCGCCGACGTCGTCGCCGTCCACCAGGCGACGGCCGTCCAGGACCTGCAGCTCGCGTTCTACGCCGAGGCCAGCCGCCGCGGCTGGGCCACCGGCGACACCCGGCTGCCCAAGATCCTCGCCGGCCCCGACGCCGCCACCCTGCTGGCCGCGCACCCCTGCGACGTCGTCCTCAACGGCATCACCGGCTCCGCCGGCCTGGCCCCGACGCTCGCCACCCTGGCCACCGGCCGGACCCTCGCCCTGGCCAACAAGGAGTCCCTCGTCATCGGCGGCGCCCTGGTCACCGGTGCCGCCGCGCCCGGCCAGGTCGTCGCCGTCGACTCCGAGCACTCCGCCATCGCCCAGTGCCTGCGCGGCGGCACCGCCGCCGAGGTCGACCGGCTGGTGCTCACCGCCAGCGGCGGGCCCTTCCGCGGCCGCACCCGGGCCCAGATGGCCGACGTCACCCCGGCGGAGGCGCTCGCCCACCCCACCTGGGACATGGGCCGGGTCATCACCACCAACTCCGCGACCCTGGTCAACAAGGGCCTCGAGCTGCTGGAGGCGCACCTGCTCTACGGCGTCGACCTCGACCGGATCGACGTCGTCGTGCACCCGCAGTCAGTGGTGCACTCGATGGTGCAGTTCGTCGACGGCTCGACGCTGGCCCAGGTGTCCCCGCCCGACATGCGGCTGCCCATCGCCCTGGGCCTCAGCTGGCCCGACCGGACGCCGGGGGCGGCCGCCTCCTGCGACTGGACCCAGGCGGCCAACTGGACCTTCGAGCCCCTGGACGACGAGGCCTTCCCCGCGGTCGAGCTCGCGCGGCGGGCCGGTCGGCTCGCGGGCACTGCGCCGGCGGTGTTCAACGCCGCCAACGAGGAGTGCGTCGACGCCTTCCACGACGGGCGGATCGGCTTCCTGCGCATCCTCGAGATCGTCGAGGCCGTCCTCGAGGAGCACGTCGCCCCGGCGCCCGGGTCACGGCCCGGCGCTGCTCCCACCGCCGACGTAGGCTCGTCGCTGGTCCCGTCGTCCGACCTCAGCCTCGAGCTGGTGCTGGCCGCGGACCGCTGGGCGCGCGGCCGCGCCCGGGCCCTGACCGCGCAGCACCCCGACGAGTAAGAGGCTCCCCGATGGACCTGGTCATCTACCTCGGCGGCGCCGTCCTCTTCTTCGCCCTGGTGATGGCCTCGATCGGCCTGCACGAGATCGGCCACCTAGTGCCGGGCAAGCTCTTCGGCGTCAAGACCACCCAGTACTTCGTCGGCTTCGGCAGGACGCTGTGGTCGCGCCGGCGCGGGGAGACCGAGTACGGGGTCAAGGCCATCCCGCTCGGCGGCTACGTCCGCTTCGTCGGCATGTTCCCGCCCTCGAAGGAGCGGCCTGGCCAGGTCCGGGCCGGTCGCACCGGGCTCTTCCAGAGCATGGCCGACAACGCCCGCGCCGCCGAGTACGTCGACATCCTGCCCGAGGACGAGGGCCGGCTGTTCTACCAGAAGGCGTGGTGGAAGAAGCTGGTGATCATGGCCGGCGGCCCGCTGATGAACGTCCTGCTGGCCTTCCTCATCCTGCTGGGCGTCACCGCCACCTACGGCGTCAACCGCTCGACGCTGACCGTCGCCGGCGTGCCGGAGTGCATCGTGGCCGCCGACGCCACCGACCGCAGCTGCACCGGCCAGCCGGCCAGCCCGGCGGCCCGCTCGGGCATCCGGCCCGGGGACACCATCGTCGCCTTCAACGGCCGCGTCGTGAGCAGCTGGGACGACGTCTCCACCGCCATCCGCGCGAACCTCGACCGCACCGCCGCCATCACCGTGCTGCGCGACGGCCAGCGGGTGGACCTGACGCCCGTCCCCACCGTCATCACCGGGGTGCCGGACCGCTACGACCCGAGCAAGCGGGTCGCCGCCGGGTTCTTCGGCGTGCAGCCGGTGGTCGAGCGCCAGCGCGGCGGCCCCGTCGCCGTCGTGCAGGACATGTGGGGGATGACGAAGCAGACCGCGGTCGCGCTCGTCGCCTTCCCGGCCAAGGTCTACTTCACCGCCTACAACCTGGTGACCGGCAAGCCGCGCGACGTCTACGGGCCGATGAGCATCCTCGGCGCCAGCCGGGCGGCCGGCGAGATCGCCAGCACCGACCAGATCGGGGCGTCGGCGAAGGTGGCCAGCCTGTTCACGGTGCTGGGCTCGGTCAACCTGTTCGTGGCCCTGTTCAACTTCGTCCCGCTGCTGCCCCTGGACGGCGGCCACATCGTCGGCGCGCTCTACGAGGGGCTGCGCCGCGGCCTCGCCCGGCTGTTCCGCCGGCCCGACCCCGGGCACGTGGACACGGCCAAGATGTTGCCCGTCGCCTATCTTGTAGGGAGCGTCATCGCGGTCTCCGGCGTCGTGCTGATCCTGGCTGACATCATCGACCCGATCCGCCTCTTCTGACCGCCGTACGCCCGCACGCCACCCCAACCCGGAAGAACGCATGAGCATCGACCTGGGCCTGCCCGCCCTGCCCCCGCCCGTCCTCGCCCCGCGCCGCAAGACGCGCAAGATCAAGGTCGGCAAGGTCGACGTCGGCGGCGACGCCCCCGTCAGCGTGCAGTCCATGACCACCACGCTGACCTCCGACATCAACGCGACGCTGCAGCAGATCGCCGAGCTCACCGCCACCGGCTGCGACATCGTCCGCGTCGCGGTCCCCAGCCAGGACGACGCCGACGCGCTCCCGGCCATCGCCGCCAAGTCGCAGATCCCGGTGATCGCCGACATCCACTTCCAGCCCAAGTACGTCTTCGCCGCCATCGAGGCGGGCTGCGCGGCCGTCCGGGTCAACCCGGGCAACATCCGCGCGTTCGACGACCAGGTCAAGGAGATCGCCCGCGCGGCGGCCGACCACGGCACCTCGATCCGGATCGGCGTCAACGCCGGCTCCCTCGACAAGCGGCTGCTGGCCAAGTACGGCAAGGCGACGCCCGAGGCGCTGGCGGAGTCGGCGCTGTGGGAGGCCAGCCTGTTCGAGGAGCACGGCTTCCGCGACTTCAAGATCAGCGTCAAGCACAACGACCCGGTGATCATGGTCCGCGCCTACGAGCTGCTGAGCGAGGCCTGCGACTACCCGCTGCACCTCGGTGTCACCGAGGCGGGCCCGGCGTTCCAGGGGACGATCAAGTCCGCCGTCGCCTTCGGCGCCCTGCTGTCCAAGGGGATCGGCGACACGATCCGCGTCTCCCTCTCGGCCCCGCCGGTCGAAGAGGTCAAGGTGGGCATCCAGATCCTGCAGTCGCTGAACCTGCGCCCCCGCAAGCTCGAGATCGTCTCCTGCCCCTCCTGCGGCCGCGCCCAGGTCGACGTCTACAAGCTGGCCGAGGAGGTCACGGCCGGGCTCGAGGGCCTGACCGTGCCGCTCCGCGTCGCCGTCATGGGGTGCGTCGTCAACGGCCCCGGGGAGGCCCGCGAGGCCGACCTCGGCGTCGCCTCCGGCAACGGCAAGGGCCAGATCTTCGTCCGCGGCGAGGTCGTCAAGACCGTCCGCGAGGCCGACATCGTCGAGACCCTCATCGAGGAGGCCCTGCGGCTCGCCGAGTCCATGCCTGCCGGCGAGGGCGGGCCCGAGGTCTCGGTGGCCGGCGGTCCCGTGCCGGCCCGGGTCTGAACGGGCCGACGGTGACCGAGGCCGCGGGCAGGACCGGGACGGGGCTGCGGGACGACGGCGCGGTCCGCGTCCTCGGCCGGGCCGACCTGCCGGCGGCCATCCGGGTGCTGTCCGCCCGGCCGGTGGAGAACGTCTTCGTCGCCTCCCGGGTGCGCGCGGCCGGTCTCGACCCGGCCAGCCTCGGCTGCCCCGTCTGGGGCTACGAGCGCGACGGCGTGCTGCGGGCGCTGTGCCACGCCGGCTCGAACCTCGTCCCCGTCGGGGCGGGGCCCGAGGCTCTGGCCGCCTGGACCGAGTTCGCCGGTCCGCAGCGGATGTGCGCGTCGATCATCGGCCCGTCCGACGTGGCCATGTCGCTGTGGCAGCGGCTGGGGGAGCGGTGGGGGCCGGCCTGGAGCCAGGCCCGCGACGTCCGCCCGCACCAGCCCGTGATGGCCATCGACCAGGAGCCGGCCGTCGCGCCGGACCCGCGCGTCCGCCGGGTGACCCTCGACCAGTGGGACGCCTACACCGACGCCGCCGTGAAGATGTACACCGAGGAGATCGGCGTCTCCCCGGTCCAGGGCAACCCGGCCGGCTACCGCTTCTACGTCCGCCAGCTCATCACCTCCGGCCGGGCCTTCGGCATCTTCGAGGGCGGCCGGGCGGTGTTCAAGGCCGACCTCGGCTCGGTCTCGGGCACGGTCTCCCAGGTGCAGGGCGTCTGGCTCGACCCCGAGCTCCGCGGGCAGGGGCTGGCCGCGCCGGCGATGGCGGCGGTCGTGCAGATGGCGCGGTCCGTGGTGCCCACGGTCTCGCTCTACGTGAACGACTACAACCGGCCCGCGCGGGCGACCTACGCCCGCGTCGGCTTCGCCCAGGTCGGGGAGTTCGCGACCATCCACTACTGAGCACCCGGCCGCCCCCGCGGTCCGGGTCCGCGCCCGATTCCGGGTCGTGGGGACCGGCCCCGCGTCGGTAGGGTGAGCGGCGGCTCCCGCCCGTCGCGGGCGCCGTCGTCGTCGGAAGAGGCCTGCTCAGTGATCACCCGTATGTCGGAGCTGTTCGTCCGCACCCTGCGCGAGGACCCGGCCGACGCCGAGGTCCCCAGCCACCGCTGGCTCGTCCGGGCGGGCTACATCCGCCGCGTGGCCCCCGGCATCTACAGCTGGCTGCCGCTGGGCTACAAGGTGCTCCGCAACGTGGAGCGGGTCATCCGCGAGGAGATGGAGGCCATCGGCGCGCAGGAGGTGCACCTGCCGGCGCTGCTGCCGCGGGAGCCCTACGAGGCGACCGGCCGCTGGACCGAGTACGGGCCCAACCTCTTCCGCCTGCAGGACCGCCGGGGCGGGGACTACCTGCTGGGGCCGACGCACGAGGAGATCTTCGCGCTGCTGGTCAAGGACCTGTACAGCTCGTACAAGGACCTGCCGCTCTCGCTCTACCAGATCCAGACCAAGTACCGAGACGAGGCGCGTCCGCGCGCCGGCATCCTGCGCGGCCGCGAGTTCGTCATGAAGGACTCCTACTCCTTCGACGTCAGCGACGCCGGCCTGCAGAAGTCCTACGACCTGCACCGCGACGCCTACGTCAAGGTCTTCGACCGGCTCGGCTTCTCCTACGTCATCGTCTCGGCGATGTCGGGCGCGATGGGCGGCTCGCGCAGCGAGGAGTTCCTCGCGATCTCCGACACCGGCGAGGACACGTTCGTCCGCTCCCCGGGCGGCTACGCGGCCAACGTCGAGGCAGTCCGCACGCCGGCCCCCGACCCGGTCCCCTTCGACGACCTGCCGGCCGCGCACGTCGAGGACACCCCGGGCACCCCGACCATCGAGACCCTCGTCGCCGTGGCGAACGAGCGCGTCCCGCGCGCCGACCGGCCCTGGACCGCGGCGGACACCCTCAAGAACGTCGTCGTCGTGCTGCGCCAGCCCGACGGCACCCGGGAGCCGCTGGTCATCGGCCTGCCCGGCGACCGCGAGGTCGACCTCAAGCGGCTGGGCGCCCAGGTGGAGCCGGCCGAGGTGGAGCCGTTCACCGAGGAGGACTTCGCCGACCACCCGGGGCTGGTCAAGGGCTACATCGGGCCCTCCCTCCTGGGCGGCGGCCCTGGCGAGCAGGCCACCGCAGCCCTCGGGACCGAGTCCGCCACCGGCATCCGCTACCTGGTCGACCCCCGCGTCAGCACCGGCACCGCCTGGGTGACCGGCGCGAACGAGCCGGGCCGGCACGTCTTCGACCTGGTCGCCGGCCGCGACTTCACCCCCGACGGCACGGTCGAGGCCGCCGAGGTGCGCGCAGGCGACCCGGCCCCGGACGGCAGCGGTCCGCTGCAGCTCGCCCGGGGCATCGAGATGGGCCACATCTTCCAGCTGGGCCGCAAGTACGCCGAGGCGCTGGGGCTCAAGGTGCTCGACGAGAACGGCAAGCTCGTCACCGTCACCATGGGGTCTTACGGCATCGGGGTCTCCCGCGCCGTCGCCGCCGTGGCCGAGAACACCTGCGACGAGCGCGGCCTGGTCTGGCCGCGCGAGCTCGCGCCGTTCGACGTCCAGGTGCTGGCCACCGGCAAGGGCACCGAGGTGCTCGAGTTCGCCACCGACCTGGCCCGCCAGCTCGACGAGGCCGGCGTCGCCGTCCTGCTCGACGACCGCAAGGCCAGCCCCGGGGTGAAGTTCGCCGACGCCGAGATCATGGGCATGCCGACGATCGTCGTCGTCGGCCGCGGCCTGGCCGACGGCGTCGTCGAGGTCCGTGACCGGCGCACCGGGGTGCGCACCGACGTGCCCGTCGCCGACGCGCTGGGCGAGGTCGTCACCGCCGTCCGCGGCCGGCCCGAGTTCGACCGCGCGGACCAGCTCTGACGCGCGCGGCCGGCTGAGCCGGTGGACGGCCTGGACCTGCCGGTCCTGACCCTCGCCCTGCTGGTCCTCGCCGCCTTCGCCGCCGGCTGGGTGGACGCCGTCGTCGGCGGGGGCGGGCTCGTGCAGCTGCCCGCTCTCCTGATCGGCTTGCCCAGCACCGCCGAGCCGGCCGCGGTGCTGGGCACCAACAAGGTCTCCTCGATCTTCGGCACGGCGACCAGCTCGGTCACCTACGCCCGCCGGATCCGGCCCGACTGGCGGACGCTGCTGCCCCTGGTCGTCGCGTCCGGCGCCGGCTCGGTGGGCGGCGCGCAGCTGGCGAAGTTCCTGCCCAAGGAGTACTTCACCCCGATCGTGCTGGTGGCCCTGGTGGTCGTCGGGCTCTACACCTGGCGCCGGCCCCAGCTGGGGATGGTGTCCGAGCGCAAGCACGAGGGCGGGGCGCACTACGGCCGCACCGCGCTGATCGGCCTGGCCGTCGGCGCCTACGACGGCTTCCTCGGCCCGGGCACGGGCTCCTTCTTCGTCATCCTGCTGGTCGGCGTGCTGGGCTACGGCTTCCTCGAAGCCAGCGCCAAGGCCAAGATCGCCAACCTGGTCACCAACCTGTCCGCGCTGGCGGTCTTCGCCGCGCACGGCTCGGTGCTCTGGGCACTGGGCCTGTCCATGGGGGCGGCCAACCTCGTCGGCGGCTTCATCGGCGCCCGCACCGCGATCGAGCAGGGCAACGGCTTCGTCCGCAAGGTCTTCCTCGTCGTCATCGCCGCGCTCGTCGTGAAGCTCGCCTACGACACCGTGCGCCAGCTCACCTGACGGCTGGCCGGGCTCAGTCCGGCCAGCCGGGCCAGGCCCGCAGCGGGGCGCCCCAGGCCGTCGCGGTCGACGCGGTCGCCGCCAGGGTGTCGAGGGCGGCCGCCCGGTCCGCCGGACGGGCCGCCGCGGCCAGCCAGAGGCCGGCGAAGGGCAGCAGCCGGGTCTCCACCCCGCGCAGCAGCAGCCGGGCGTCGTCGGCGTCGCGCACCTCGCCGTCCGGGTCGTAGGCCGGGGCGGCGGCGGGGACGTCGGCCCCCGCGCGGCGGAGCCGGTCGACCAGCCGGTCCTGCAGCGCGCGCCGGGTCCGCAGCCCCGCGAGGGCGCGGTCGTGGGCCTCGCCGTCGGCGGGCAGCTTGCCCAGCGCCAGCTGGTAGCCCCAGACGGCGGCGTGCAGCGCCGCGACCAGCGCAGAGACGGCCGCGGTGTCGCTGACGACGGTGAGCGGGCGGTGGGCGGCCACGGCGGCCGTGCGCGGCGGCTGATCGGCGCCCAGCCCCCGCGCGAACGCGCCGCTGGCGACCGCCATCGAGCCCCAGAGCAGCGCCTCGGGCCCGCTCGCGGCCAGCGCCGCCGTCCGGTAGCGCGTGGCCAGGGCCCGCTCCTGTGCCACCAGCCGGGCGGTGCCGGGTGCCGCGCCAGAGGAGGGGCTGGGGCTCGGGCTGGGGCTCGGGCCGGTCGTGGGTCCGGTGGTCGGCCGCCGCGCCGGGTCGGGGGCGGCCAGCGCCGTCGCCCGCTCGGCGTGGGTCCGCTCCAGCAGCTCCAGCAGGTCGCGGCGCCGGTCGTCGTCGGCGGCCGTGCGACGGCGCTGGGCGCGGGCGCCGGCCACCAGCGCGGTCTCGGCGGCCACGTCGCGGACCAGCCCGGGGGGCAGCGGCGTCGGGGTCGGCGTGGGCCGCGGGGACCCGCCGGCGGCGGGCACCGGGCCGCGGACGGCCGGGTCGCTGAGGCTGCAGCCCGCCCCGCCGAGGGCCAGACCGGCCAGCAGGACGGCCCGGCGCGACCAGCGCCACGGCCCCGCCGCGGGGGCGGTGGTCGGGTCGGGCACGGACCGACGGTATCCCAGCCGCCGGTATGATCACGGTGCGCGCCGGGGGTCGTCGACCTCCGTGCCGCGCCGCACCACCGACAACTGCTCCACCACAACCGGATCGAGGGACCTGCCATGAGAGAGAGCCAGATCGTCGGCCTGCTGGGCCCCGTCCTGGCCCAGCACGGGCTGGACCTCGACGCCGTGGAGGTGCTGCCCGCGGGCAAGCGCCGGCTGCTCCGCGTCGTCGTCGACGGGGACGGGCCCGAGGGCAAGGGCCCCCTGCTGGACGACATCGCCGAGGCGACCCGGGCGATCTCCGTCGCCCTGGACGAGTCGCCGGCCGTCGGCAGCGCCCCGTACACCCTCGAGGTCAGCTCCCGGGGCGTGAGCCGTCCGCTGGAGCTCCCGCGGCACTGGCGGCGCAACGTCGGCCGGCTGGTTGCGGTGACGACCACGACGGGGGAGACCTTCACCGGGCGCGTCAGCGCCGCCGGCGAGGAGGCCGTGACCCTGGACGTCGAGGGCAGCGCGCGCGAGCTGGCGCTGGCCGAGGTGGCCAAGGCCCTCGTCCAGGTCGAGCTCAACCGCCCCCGCACCATCGCTGCGGACGAGGACCTCGACGAGGACCCCGCCGACGACGACACCGAAGACGACGAGAACGACGACGAGACCGAGGACGAGAACTGATGGACATCGACATCTCGGTGCTGCGCCTGCTGGAGCGCGAGAAGGAGCTGCCCTTCGAGGTGCTCGCCGCCGCCATCGAGGAGGCCCTGCTCGCCGCCTACGACCGCACCGACGGCGCCGTCCCCGGCGCCCGCGTGGAGCTCAACCGCAAGAGCGGGCACGTCGCGGTGATGGTGCCCGAGCGCGACGAGGAGGGCCAGCGGATCGGGGAGTACGACGCGACCCCCGAGGGCTTCGGCCGGGTCGCCGCCTCGACCGCCCGCTCGGTCGTCCTGCAGCGGCTGCGCGACGCCGAGGACGAGCAGAAGTACGGCCACTTCGCGGGCGTCGAGGGCGACATCGTCTCCGGCGTCGTCCAGCAGGGCCGGGACACCCGCACCGTGCTCGTCGACCTCGGCAAGATCGAGGCGATCATGCCGCTGGCCGAGCAGGTGCCGGGGGAGAGCTACCCGCACGGGAAGAGGATCCGGGTCTACGTCGTCGCCGTCCGCAAGGAGCTGCGCGGGCCCCAGGTCGTCGTCTCCCGCACCCACCCCGGCCTGGTCGAGAAGCTCTTCAAGCTCGAGGTGCCCGAGATCGCCGACGGCACCGTCGAGATCAAGGCGACCGCCCGCGAGGCCGGCCACCGCAGCAAGATCGCGGTCGTCAGCCACAACGGCGACGTCAGCGCGAAGGGGGCCTGCATCGGCCCGATGGGCCAGCGCGTCCGGGCGGTGATGCACGAGCTGAACGAGGAGAAGATCGACATCATCGACTGGTACGCCGACCCCGCGCGGTTCGTCGCGCAGGCGCTGTCGCCGGCCAAGGTCAGCTCGGTC
This sequence comes from Microlunatus capsulatus, assembly GCF_017876495.1. NCBI lineage: Bacteria > Bacillati > Actinomycetota > Actinomycetes > Propionibacteriales > Propionibacteriaceae > Microlunatus > Microlunatus capsulatus. The sequence continues at coordinate 3,800,678 of NZ_JAGIOB010000001.1, forward strand.
ACCGTGGTGGACCTCGCCGCCCGTGCCGCCCGCGTGGTCGTCCCGGACTACCAGCTCTCGCTGGCCATCGGCCGGGAGGGCCAGAACGCCCGGCTCGCCGCCCGGCTCACCGGCTGGCGGATCGACATCCGCTCCGACACCGAGGCCGCGCCCGTCGAGGCCTGAGCGGGAGGACGGGGCCGGCGCCGTCGGGCCCGCCGCGGCGAGCGGGTAGGCTGGCTCCGTGAGTCAGCCGGTGCGCACGTGCGTCGGCTGCCGCCGCAAGGCGGGGAAGTCCGAGCTCGTCCGGCTGGTCTGGCAGCAGTCCGTCGTGGTCGACCCCGCCCAGCGGGAGCACGGTCGCGGCGCCTACCTGCACCCCGGACCCGACTGCGTGGCCCTGGCCGTCAAGCGACGGGCCCTGGGCCGCGCCCTGCGGGTCACCGGTGTCGACCCCGAGGTGCTCGCGCGCCGCTGGGACGAGGCCGGAGCGGGACAACTCGCTTAGGCGATCGGGCCGGACGAGGATAGAGTTCTTCATTGACTTCACGGTCGGGGTGCGTCCGCGCGCCCGCTCCGTGGGGTCCGCAGTCAAGCGCCTCCGACCAGGGGCGCCGAACCAGAAAGTGGGCTCACGCTCATGACCACTCGATGAGAACCCCTCAATGAGCATGCAAGACAACTAACTGGTCCGGCGCACACAAGACCCGGACCGCCAACAAGGAGAGCAGTGGCCAAGGTCCGCGTCTATGAGCTCGCGAAAGAGCTCGGAGTCGAGAGCAAGACCGTCCTCACGATGTTGAAGGACATGGGCGAGTTCGTCCGCTCCGCCAGCTCCACGGTGGAACCCCCCGTGGAGCGGCGGCTCAAGGAGAAGCTGAGCAACGGCTCCTCCGCCGGCAAGGAGCCTGCCCGTCAGGCCCCCGCCGCCACCCGCAACCCGGCCCCGGCCGGCACCCGGCGTCCGCCGGTGCCCAGCCCGGGCCCCGTCCGGCCGAACCCGGCCTCGACAGCACCTGCTGCCCAGGCCCGGCCGAGCACCCCGGCCCCGGCCGCCCCGACCGCGTCGACCCCCGCTCCGGCGGCTCCCGCGACCCCGGCGCCGACCGCCTCCACCCCGGCCCCGACCGAGGCGCCGCGCACGACGCCCCGTCCGGGCACCGGCACGCCCGCCCCCGGTCCGGCCAGCCGCACCCCGGCCCCGGGTCCGCGTCCGAGCACGCCGCGGGCACCCGGCCAGCCGCCGGCCCGCCCGCAGTCCGGCGCACCCGGCGCGGGTCAGACCGGTGGCACGAGCACCGGCCAGCCCGGTGCCCCGCGCACCGGTCAGCCCTCCGCCCCGCGCACCGACGGCCAGGCCGGCACCCCCGGCCCCCGTCCCCGCCCGGGTTCCACGGGTGGCCTCCCCGGTGCGGGCGCTCCCGGCGCCCGGCGTCCCGGTGGTGCCCCCCGTCCGGGCAACAACCCCTTCTCGCCCTCCCAGGGCATGGGGCAGGCCCGTCCGCCGCGTCAGGCCCCGGGTGCTCCCGGTGCTCCTGAGGCCGCTCGTCCGGGTGGTCCCCGGCCCCCGGCCGGCCGTGGCGCCCCCACCCCGGGCGCGCGTCCCGGTGTGCCGGGCATGCCCCGGCCCAACCCGGCGATGATGCCCCGGCAGAGCTCCGGCCAGCTGAGCGCTCCCGGTGCGGCCGGCCCCCGTGGCCGCGGCGCACCCGCGGGTGGTCGTGGCCGTCCCGGTGGCGGTGGTCCTCCTGGTCGTACCGGTGGTCCCGGTGGCGGTCCGCCGCCCGCGGGTCGCGGTGGCCGTGGCGGTCGCGGCGGCACCCAGGGTGCCTTCGGGCGCGCCGGTGGGCCCGTCCGTCGTGGTCGCAAGTCGAAGCGTCAGCGTCGGCAAGAGTTCGACCAGATGCAGGCGCCGGAGATCGGTGGCGTGCGTGTCCGCCAGGGCGACGGGTCGACCGTCCGCCTGGCCCGTGGCGCGTCGCTGACCGACCTGTCGGAGAAGATCAACGTCGACGTGTCGAACCTCGTCCAGGTGCTGTTCAACCTGGGCGAGATGGTCACCGCCACCCAGACCGTGTCCGAGGACACGCTCCAGGTGCTGGCGACCGAGCTCAACTACAAGATCGAGGTCGTCTCCCCCGAGGACGAGGACCGCGAGCTGCTGGAGAGCTTCGACATCGAGTTCGGCGAGAACGAGGGCGGCGAGGACGAGCTGGCCGCGCGCCCGCCGGTCGTCACCGTCATGGGTCACGTCGACCACGGAAAGACCAAGCTGCTCGACGCGATCCGCAAGACCAACGTGGTCGCCGGCGAGGCCGGTGGCATCACCCAGGCGATCGGCGCCTACCAGGTGGCCACGGAGGTGGACGGCGAGGAGCGCAAGATCACCTTCATCGACACCCCGGGCCACGAGGCGTTCACCGCCATGCGTGCCCGTGGTGCGAAGTCGACCGACATCGCGGTCCTGGTGGTCGCGGCCGACGACGGCGTGATGCCCCAGACCATCGAGGCCCTGAACCACGCGCTGGCGGCGGAGGTGCCGATCGTCGTGGCGGTCAACAAGATCGACCGCGAGGGCGCCGACCCGACCAAGGTCCGCGGCCAGCTGACCGAGTACGGCCTGGTGCCCGAGGAGTACGGCGGCGACACGATGTTCGTCGACGTCTCCGCGATCACCGGCGTCGGCCTCGACGCGCTGCTCGAGGCGGTCATCCTGACCGCCGACGCGGCGCTCGACCTGCGGGCGAACCCGGACATGGACGGCCAGGGTGTGGCCATCGAGGCCCACCTCGACAAGGGCCGCGGCCCGGTCGCCACCGTCCTGGTCCAGCGCGGGACGCTGCACGTCGGCGACTCGATCGTGGCCGGCACCGGGTACGGACGTGTCCGCGCCCTGCTCGACGACCACGGCCAGAACGTGGACGAGGCCCCGCCGTCGTTCCCGGTCCAGGTGCTCGGCCTGACCGCCGTCCCCGGCGCCGGCGACAGCTTCATCGTCGTCGACGACGACCGGATGGCCCGGCAGATCGCCGAGCGCCGGGCGTCCCGGCTCCGGATGGCGGCCCAGGCGGCCGGCACCCGGCGCAAGACGCTCGACCAGCTGTTCGACCAGCTCGAGAAGGGCGAGGACTCCGAGCTCCGCCTCATCCTCAAGGGCGACGGCGCTGGTTCGGTCGAGGCCCTGGAGGACGCGCTGGCGAAGATCGACGTCGGCGACGAGGTCAGCCTGCGGGTCATCGACCGCGGTGTCGGTGCGATCACCGAGACCAACGTCAGCCTGGCGGCGGCGTCGAACGCGGTCATCGTCGGCTTCAACGTCCGCCCGCAGGGCAAGGCGACGGAGATGGCGGACCGCGAGGGCGTCGACATCCGGTACTACTCGGTGATCTACTCCGCGATCGACGAGATCGAGGCCGCGCTCAAGGGCCTGCTCAAGCCGATCTACGAGGAGGCCGCGCTGGGCCAGGCGGAGATCCGCGAGATCTTCCGCAGCTCCCGCGCCGGCATCATCGCGGGCTGCATGGTCACCGGTGGCACCCTGCGCCGGAACTCGAAGGCCCGGCTGCTGCGGGAGGGCGTCGTCATCAACGAGACGACGATCGCCTCGCTGCGGCGGGAGAAGGACGACGCCACCGAGGTGCGGGAAGGGTTCGAGTGCGGTCTCACGCTCGCGAACTACTCCGACATCCGCGTGGGCGACGTCATCGAGACCTTCGAGATGCGCGAGAAGGCTCGCAGCTGACCCGGTAGGGAGCACAGTGCGCAGGAGGGCGGGGTCCACACGGACCCCGCCCTCCGGCGTCTCCCCGGGAGGCGACGTCCACCATCACGTCACCTCCGAGGTGATGATCATCGGCGGATGACAGCGTCGGGTGCGGCGGGCTGGCCGGCGGTCGGCTGGGAGCGGCTGACCCGGGACAGCGGCTCCGGCGCCCCGACCCGGCGACCCGGCCGGACCAACGCCGGCCTCGTGGTCGCCGACGTGCACGCCCTGCGCTCGGCGCTCGACCTGGCGCAGGACCTCTCGGCGGGCACGGTGCTGGCCCTGCACCGCGCCCTGCTGGCCGACGGCGACGCCTGGGCCAGCACGGGGAGGTCCGGGCGCGCAGCCCAGGCCATCAGGTCCTCCACAGCCCGGGGACCAGGGCGGCCCGCGGCGCCATGTGGTCGGCGCCCACGGGGCTGGTGGCCGAACGGCCGATCCACACCGGACCGGTCCGCCAGCTGCCCACCGGGGTCGGCGTCACCAACGTGCACCGCCACCTCGAGCGGCTGAGCGAGGCGGGGGTGCTGACGCCGTTCCCGCTCCACCGGCGGGGGGCGGGCCTGGCGGGCCGACGAGGTGCTCGGGGCGCTCGACGCGTTCGCGGCCCGGCCGGGCGCCGCACGCGGTCCTGACGTCCGGGGCGATGCGGCACAATGGAAGGCTGTCCGTCAGAGGAGGAACCATGGCATCGCCCCGGGTGCTCAAGCTCGCCGACCAGATCAAGGTGATCGTGGCCGAGATGCTCGAGCGCAAGATCAAGGACCCCCGGCTGGGCTTCGTCACCGTGACCGACGTGCGGCTGACGGGGGACAGCCGCGAGGCGACCGTCTTCTACACCGTGCTCGGGTCCGCGGAGGACTCCGCCGGCACCGCCGCGGCCCTGACCTCGGCCACCGGGCTCATCCGCTCCCAGGTCGGCAAGCAGCTCGGGATGAAGTTCACCCCGACCGTCACCTTCGTGGCCGACGCGATCCCCGAGAACGCCCGGCAGATCGACGACCTGCTGCAGCGGGCCCGCGACGTCGACGCCCGGGTCGCCCAGACGGCGCACGGCAAGACCTACGCCGGCGACGAGGACCCCTACAAGCACCCCGACGAGGACGACAGCGACGACGTGGACCTGGACCGCTGAGCGGCTCCACCCGCGCGGCCGGCGCGACGACCGGCTCCGGCCTCGTCGTCGTCGACAAGCCGGCCGGTCTCACCTCCCACCAGGTGGTGGCCCGCTGCCGGCGGCTGCTGGGCACCCGCAAGGTCGGGCACGCCGGCACCCTCGACCCGATGGCGACCGGCGTGCTGCTGGTCGGCGTCAACCGGGCGACCCGGCTACTGGGCCACCTGATGCTGACCCGGAAGGCCTACGCGGCCACGGTGCGGCTCGGCGTCGGCACCGTGACCGACGACGCCGAGGGCGAGGTGACGTCCCGCCCCGGCCTCGGCCCGGTCGACGACGCCGCGCTGGAGGCGGCCCTGGTGCCGCTGCGGGGGGCGATCGCCCAGGTCCCGACGGCGGTGTCGGCCATCAAGGTCGACGGCGTCCGCTCCTACGCCAAGGTGCGGGCTGGTGAGGACGTCCAGCTGAGCGCGCGGCCGGTCACCGTGCACCGGCTCGAGGTGCTCGCCCGCCGCGACCTCGTCGTCGACGGCGTGCCGTGCGCCGACCTCGACGTCGTCGTCGAGTGCAGCTCGGGGACCTACGTCCGCGCGCTGGCCCGCGACCTCGGGGCCGCGCTCGGCTCCGCCGGTCACCTGACGGCGCTGCGCCGCACCGCCGTCGGGCCCTTCGGCCTCGACGAGGCGGTGCCGCTGACCGACGCCACCGCGTCGCTGCCGGTGCTGGGGATGGCCGACGTCGTCCGGCGCACCTTCGCCACCGTCGTGCTGGACGCCGAGCAGGAGGCCGCCGTCCGCGTCGGCCGGGCACTGCCGGGGCTGGCGCTGCCCGCCGAGCAGGCCGCCCTGCTGGGCGCCGACGACGAGTTCCTGGCCCTCTACCGCCGCCGCGGGGACGGCGCCGTCGCCGAGGCCGTGTTCTGCGGCTGAGGGCGGCCGGACCGCCCGGGGGAGCGTGGTTGACTGGGCGGCCGGAGCCGCGACCGCGTGCTCGAGGCGGTGCAGGGAGGCGGAGCGGATGACCAGCGACCCGGTGGTCGTGATCGGCAACTTCGACGGCGTCCACCGCGGGCACGTCGCGCTGCTGCGCACCGCCCGTGCGGCCGAGCCCGACGCCCCGCTCGTCGTCGTCACGTTCTGGCCGCACCCCATGTCGGTGGTCCGGCCCGACCAGACCCCGCCGCTGCTCAGCACCCTGCCGCACCGCGTCGAGCTGCTGCGCGAGGCCGGGGCCGACGACGTCGTGGTCGTCGACTTCACCCCCGAGGTGGCCGGCTGGAGCCCCGAGCAGTTCGTCGACACGGTGCTGCGCCCGCTGCACCCCCGCCGCGTGGTGGTGGGGGAGAACTTCCGCTTCGGCTTCCGCGCCGCCGGGACCGTCGAGACCCTCGCCGCGCTCGGCGCCGGCGACTTCGTGGTCCAGCCGGTCGGGCTGGTCACCGACGGTGCGCAGCCGAGCTCGTCGACGCTGGTCCGGCACGCCGTCGCCGAGGGCGACTTCGGCCGGGTCCGCGAGCTCAGCGACCACCCCTTCCGCTTCACCGGAGTCGTCGTCCAGGGCGACCAGCGGGGCCGGCTGCTGGGCTACCCGACCGCCAACCTGCTGGTCGCGCCCGGCATGGCCGTGCCGGCCGACGGCGTCTACGCGGGCTGGGTCACCCGGCTGGACCAGCCGGGCGCGGACCGCTGGCCGGCGGCGATCTCGGTCGGCTCCAACCCGACCTTCGACGGCGTCCAGCGCCGGATCGAGTCCTACGTGCTGGACCGCGACGACCTCGAGCTCTACGGGGTCGAGATCGCCGTCGACTTCTACGCCCGCGTCCGCGGCCAGATCCGCTTCGCCGGCATGGACCCGCTGATCGAGCAGATGCACCACGACGTCGAGGACATCCGGCACCTGCTCGGGGTCCTCTGACGTGGCCGCGCCGACCCCCGCCGACGCCGGGCCCGTGCGCCTCGACCCGGCCCCCGGCACCACCGCCGACGTCTTCTCCGCCGGTCACGCCCCGGTGCTGACCGTGGACCCGGGCACCCGGCTCGGCGTCCGCTCCCTCGACGCCTCGGGCTACCTCCACCCCCAGGAGCACCCGGGCCAGCAGCAGCCGACGCTGCACCCGGAGGGCCGCGGGCACTGCCTGACCGGCCCGGTCGCGGTGCGCGGCGCCCGGCCCGGCCAGCACCTGGCGCTCCGCCTGCACGCGCTGCGCCCCGACCCGTGGGGCTGGACGGTCGCGGCGGCCGCGGACACCCCGGTCACCCGACGGCTGGGGCTGGCGGACGGCCCGCCCTCCTGGCTGCTGTGGGAGCTCGACGCCGACGCCGGCACCGGCCGGGAGTCCCGGGGCCTCGTCCGCGACCTGGCGCCCTTCCTCGGCGTGATGGGGGTCGCCCCGGCCGAGCCCGGTGAGCACTCGACCATCCCGCCGCGGGCCGCGAGCGGGGGCAACATCGACTGCAAGGACCTCGTCGCCGGGTCGACCCTCTACCTGCCGGTCGCGGTCGACGACGCGCTGCTCTACCTGGGCGACGGGCACGCCGCCCAGGGCGACGGCGAGGTGGGCGGGACCGCGATCGAGTGCCCGATGACCACCGAGCTGACCGTCGACGTCGTGGCGGACCGGCCGCTGGCCGGGGTGCACGCCGAGACGCCCGCCGGGCTGGTCACGTTCGGCTTCGACGCCGACCTCAACGCCGCGACCGGCGACGCCCTCGACGCGATGGTGGTCTGGATGGCGGGGCTGCACGACGTCGACAAGGCGACGGCGCTCGCGCTGGCCAGCACTGTCGTCGACCTGCGGGTCACCCAGGTCGCCAACCAGACGTGGGGCGTGCACGCGCTGCTGCCGAGCGGCGCGCTGCGGTGAGCTGGCCCGTCACCGGCGGCCGCTTCGCGCTCGGCGACCTGGACGTCGAGCTGGGCGGGACGATCCGGGGTGCCGAGCTGGCCTGGCAGGCCCACGGCACGCTCAACGCCGCCCGCGACAACGTCGTCGTCCACCCCTGCAGCTACGGGGCCGACCACGACGACCTCGCCTGGCAGATCGGCCCCGACGGCGTCCTGGACCCGGAGCGCTGGTTCGTCGTGGTGCCGGACATGTTCTCCAACGGCCTCTCCTCCTCCGCCGCCGACGACCCGGACTTCCCGGCCGTCGTGACGATGGCCGACAACGTCCGCGCCCAGCACCGGCTGCTCACCGAGCACCTCGGTGTCACCGGCGTCGCGTGCGCCTACGGGTTCTCCATGGGCGCGGGCCAGGCCTACCACTGGGCCGCCCTCTACCCGGAGCTGGTGCAGCGGGCCGTGGTGGTCTGCGGCAGCGCGCGCACCGCCGTCCACAACCGGGTGTTCCTGTCCGGCCTGCTGCGGGTCCTGGAGGCCGCGCCCGAGCACCTCGGCGGCGGACGGTTCTCGGCCCAGCCGGTGGCCGCCCTCAAGGCCTTCGCCCACGTCTACGCCGGCTGGGGCCTCAGCCAGGACTTCTACCGGGAGCGGCTGCACGAGACCGCCCTCGGCGCCCCGGACCTGGAGACCTTCCTGCGGACCGACTGGGAGGAGTCCTTCGCCACCTCCCGGGCGGGGAACCTCTACGCGCAGGCCCGCACCTGGGCCGAGGCCGACATCAGCCGCGGCGTCGCCGGCGGCGACCTGCCGGCGGCGCTGGCCTCCCTGCAGGCCTCGGTGCTCCTGCTGCCCGGCGCGACCGACCTCTACTTCCGGGTCGCCGACAACGAGGCCGAGCTGGAGCACCTGCGCGACGGCGTCCTGCACCCGATCCCCAGCGTCTGGGGCCACCGGGCGGGCAACCCGCGGACCAACCCCGAGGACCTGGCCTTCCTGCGCCGCGAGGTCCGGGCCTGGCTGGAGCGCTGACCGGGCTCAGCGCACCAGGCCGGCCCCGAACCGCTCGGGGGCGATCAGCGGCCGGATGGTGCGCTCCACCGCGCCGCGGGTGAAGGCCCGCCGGACGACGTCGCGGCCGGCCACGTTGCCGATCGCGCCCATCACCATCGCCTGGTCCAGCGACAGGTAGCGCCGGGCCACCGTCCCCGAGCCGACGGCGACCGCGTCGTAGAAGCCGCCGTCGCCGTAGACGCCCAGGTCGCGCTCCATCTTCCTGAGGTTCGCCAGCGCCTGCCGGGGCTCGTGCTGCAGGGCCAGGAACGAGGCGTGCGGGGTGACCACGCCGTCGCCGAACGTCGGCGACGGGTTCGTCCCCGGGCGCACGGTGCCGAAGCCGCGGTCGACGTCGGTCCGCTCGGCGTCGGAGAAGTAGCCCGCCGGGTTCATCCCGATCGCGTCGACGCCGTACTCGCGGTACCCGCCGCCCGGCTCGCTGGCGGGTGAGAAGCCCCAGTACCCGTAGCCGGCCTCCTCGAGGCCGTGCTCGCGGTGCGCCCGCACGGTGAGCGGGTGGTTGACCCCCCAGGAGCGGGGCGCCCACCGCGCCTCCGGGACGAAGACGTCGGGCATCAGCGCCTCGAACATCGAACCGCCCCAGCCGGGGACGACGCGCATCCCCCGGTAGGTGTAGGCGCCCTCGAAGACGTCGATCCCGGCGTAGCGGCGGGTCCGACCCACGGGCTGCTGCTCCTGCCAGTCGCGGTCCAGCGGCAGCACCCGCCAGGTCGCGTAGTAGTGCTCGGGCGGCACCTGGCCCCGGGCGATGGCGATGTAGGAGGCGATGCGGGTCTCCGAGACCGTCGTGTCGTAGTAGTTCGGGGTGAACCAGACCGCGTCGTCGGTGCCCGGGACCACGCCGGGCACGGCGGCCCCCGGCGGCTCGGCGTCCCAGAACCCCCCGCGCAGCAGGCCGGCGCCCAGGTCGCCGTGGTCGGCCGGCTCCGGGTCGTAGAAGGCGCCGAAGTCCATCCGGCGGAGCAGCCGCGCGGCCTCGTCGGCGACGGCCGGCTCGGCCGACCGGACGACCATCAGGCCGGCCGCCAGCCAGCCGTTGTCCACGCTGGACAGGAACGGGTCAACCCGGTCCCCGCTGCCCGGCCACTGGGTGAGCACCTCCCCGGTCGCCTCGTCGTACCAGTTGTAGAACATGCCGCTGGGCCGGTGGTGGCGCAGGCCGGCGAGGCTGTCCAGCGTCTGCCGCAGGCGCCGCCGGCTCTCCCGCCGCCCGATCAGGCCCAGCTCGCGGGCGACGACGGTGCTCCACAGGTAGCCCCCGATGTTGGTCGGAGAGGTGTAGCCGCTGCGGACGGGGTCGGTGACCGGGCCCTCGACGTTGTCGGCCGTCAGCCCGGTCGTCTCGTCGGTCATCGCGACCAGGGAGGTCCAGGTGTCCCCGGCCCAGCGGCGCAGCGGGCTGCGGTGCCGGGCTCGGGCGGCGGCGGAGGGGAGCGGGGCGACGGCGCCGCCGAGGGCGGCCGTCCCGGTGGCGGCGAGGCCGCCGGCCAGCAGGTGGCGACGTGACAGGGTGGTCATGGCGAACTCCTTCGTCCTCCGGTGCCGGCCGGCGCCGGCCTGACCCGGCCGACGGTAGCGGAGGCCCCTGACAGCGCGGCGGCCGCGCTCGTGCGGGATTCGTCCTCCTCGGGCCGCGCTGGTAAGTTGGGGGCTGCCGTTCGATCGGCCGCGGACCACCAAGAGCTCCCCTCACACCGAGTGAACCCCCAGAACACGGGGCCCGGGGGCGCCGCGCAACGGGAAACCGAAGGAGAGAACGTGGCTTTTGACGCTGCCATCAAGAAGCAGACCATCGACGAGTTCGCCACCCACGAAGGTGACACGGGTTCTCCCGAGGTCCAGGTCGCGGTCCTGACCCGGCGCATCGCGCACCTGACCGAGCACCTCAAGGAGCACAAGCACGACCACCACAGCCGTCGTGGTCTGATGCTCCTGGTCGGCCAGCGCCGTCGCCTGCTCAACTACGTGGCGAAGACCGACATCAACCGCTACCGGTCGCTCATCGAGCGCCTCGGCCTGCGCCGCTGACGTCGTCGGAGCGGTCCTCCCGGCCCCCGGGACGGGGGACCGCTCCTCCCCGCACCACCCGCACGGCACCACCCACAACTGAACAGTCGTCAACCACCCGCTGAACCGCATCCCGCACGCACTCGACGCGGAGAGCTTCGGTCCTCGGTAGTGGTCTTCGGGTCCGCCGGCCTCGTGCCGGCGGCGCGCAGGTCGTCACCTGCCCGACCCGCGGACCTCGATCGAAGACCGGCCTCCACAGCTCCGGGGGAGCAGGGCCTCGTGGCACGAGGCCGTCGAGCAGCCGCCGTCAGGCGACAGGTGTGCGGATGTGGTCCACACCTCCGGCGAGCCGATCCGGCCGCCACAGAAAGGATTCCCGTGGAGGGACCTGAACTGCACTTCACCGAAGCCGTCATCGACAACGGGGCCCACGGCCGCCACGTCGTGCGCTTCGAGTCGGGCCTGCTGGCCCGGCAGGCCGCCGGCTCGGCGACCGTCTACCTCGACGAGGACACGATGCTCCTCTCGGCCACGACGGCCCAGAGCAAGCCGCGCGACGCCATCGACTTCTTCCCGCTGACCGTCGACGTCGAGGAGCGGATGTACGCCGCCGGGCGCATCCCCGGCTCCTTCTTCCGCCGCGAGGGCCGCCCGTCGGAGAGCGCGATCCTCACCTGCCGGCTGATCGACCGCCCGCTGCGCCCCTGCTTCGTCAAGGGCCTGCGCAACGAGGTCCAGGTCGTCGTCACCGTCATGGCGCTCAACCCGAACAAGACCTACGACGTCGTCGCCATCAACGCGGCCTCGATGTCCACCCAGCTGGCGGGCCTGCCCTTCACCGGCCCGATCGGCGGCGTCCGCGTCGCCCTGATCGGCGACCAGTGGGTCGGCTTCCCCGACGTCGACCAGCTGGGCCAGTCGACCTTCGACATGGTCGTGGCCGGCCGCGTGCTCGCCGACGGCGACGTCGCGATCATGATGGTCGAGGCCGAGTCGACCACCCAGACCTGGGACCTCGTCCGCGGCGGCGCGACCGCCCCGACCGAGCAGGTCGTGGCCTCCGGCCTCGAGGCCGCCAAGCCGTTCATCAAGGCCCTGTGCGACGCGCAGGCCGAGCTGGCCACGCACTTCCCGAAGACGACGGCGGAGTTCAAGATCTTCGCCGACTACGCCGACGACGTGTACGCCGCCGTCTCCGACACCGTTACGGCCGAGCTGTCGCAGGTGATGTCGATCGGCGACAAGCAGGACCGCGAGGAGGCGACCGAGGCGCTCAAGGCCTCCCTCGTCGCCCGGCTGTCCGAGCAGTTCGCGGGCCGCGAGAAGGAGATCACCGGGGCCTACCGGGCGCTCACCAAGAAGCTCGTCCGGCAGAAGATCCTCACCGACAAGGTGCGCATCGACGGCCGCGGGCTGAGCGACATCCGCACCCTGTCCGCCGAGGTCGACGTGATCCCGCGCGTGCACGGCTCGGCGCTCTTCCAGCGCGGCGAGACCCAGATCCTGGGCGTCACCACGCTGAACATGCTGGGCATGGAGCAGAAGCTGGACACCCTCTCGCCCGAGACGTCCAAGCGCTACATGCACAACTACAACTTCCCGCCCTACTCCACCGGTGAGACCGGTCGGGTCGGGTCGCCGAAGCGGCGCGAGATCGGGCACGGAGCGCTCGCCGAGCGCGCCCTGCTGCCGGTGCTGCCGACGCGCGAGGAGTTCCCCTACGCGATCCGCCAGGTCTCCGAGGCGCTGGGCTCCAACGGGTCCACCTCGATGGGCTCGGTCTGCGCCTCCACCCTGGGCCTGCTGAACGCCGGTGTGCCGCTGCGCGCCCCGGTCGCCGGCATCGCCATGGGTCTGGTCTCCGACACCGTCGACGGCGAGACGCGCTACGTCGCGCTGACCGACATCCTCGGGGCCGAGGACGCCTTCGGCGACATGGACTTCAAGGTCGCCGGCACCAAGGACTTCATCACGGCCCTGCAGCTGGACACCAAGCTCGCCGGCATCCCGGCGTCGGTCCTGGCCCAGGCGCTGGACCAGGCCAAGGACGCCCGGACCTCGATCCTCGAGGTCATGGCCGAGGCGATCGACGGCCCGGACGAGATGAGCCTGTTCGCCCCGCGGATCATCACGATCCACATCCCGGTGGACAAGATCGGCGAGGTCATCGGCCCGAAGGGCAAGGTGATCAACCAGATCCAGGACGACACCGGCGCGCAGATCTCCATCGAGGACGACGGCACGATCTACGTCGGCGCGGACTCCGGCGACAAGGCCGAGGCGGCGCGGGCGATGATCAACGCCATCGCCAACCCGACCATGCCGGAGAAGGGCGAGCGGTACCTCGGCACCGTCGTCAAGATCACGGCCTTCGGCGCCTTCGTGTCGCTGCTGCCCGGCAAGGACGGCCTGCTGCACATCAGCAAGCTGCGCCCGCTCGCCGGCGGTGCCCGCGTGGACAACGTCGAGGACGTCGTCAGCGTCGGCCAGAAGATCCAGGTCGAGATCAACGAGATCGACGACCGGGGCAAGCTCTCGCTGATCCCCGTCGTCGAGGAAGAGGCGTCGGTCTGACCCCCACGGCCTCACCTGCCGCTCCGCGGCGAACCGCACGGCGTCACCCCATCGTGGGTGGCGCCGTGCGGCGCACCACCCTGGCGAACGGGCTCCAGGTGGTCACCGAGCACATGCCCGCCAGCCGGACGTTCTCCCTGGGCGTCTTCGCCGGCGTCGGCTCCCGGCACGAGACGCCCGCCCTGCACGGGGCGTCGCACTTCCTCGAGCACGTGCTGTTCAAGGGCACGGCCCGGCGCACCGCGGAGGAGATCTCCGCCGCCGTCGAGGCGGTGGGTGGCGAGCTGAACGCCTACACCACCAAGGAGTACACGTGCTTCTACGCGCGCGTGCTCGCGGCTGACGCCCCCCTGGCCGTCGACGTCCTCACCGACATGATCACGGCCTCGCGGATCACCGCCGCCGACCTCGACGGCGAGCGCGACGTCATCCAGGACGAGATCGCCATGCACGCCGACGACCCCGGCGAGGTGGTGCAGGAGCTCGTCGCCGACCACGTCTTCGCCGGCTCCGGGCTGGGTCGCACCGTCATCGGCTCGCCCGGCTCCATCGCCGCGCTGAGCCGCGACCAGGTCGTGCGCTACTGGCGCCGGCACTACGGTCCGTCGTCGCTGGTGGTGGCGGCCGCGGGCCTCGTCGACCACGACCGGCTGGTCGAGCAGCTCGCGCCGCTCGACGCCCGCCCGTCGGCGCCCGCGCTGAAGCCGCCCCGGCCCACCGTCGTCAACCCGCGCGGCGGGCTCGTCACGGCCCAGCGCCGGGTCGAGCAGGTCAGCGCGGTGCTGGCCTACCCCAGCCCGGGCCTCTTCGACGACGCGCGCTACCCGCTGGGCCTGCTCTCCCTCGTCGTCGGCGGCGGCATGGCGTCGCGGTTGTTCGTCGAGGTGCGGGAGCGCCGCGGCCTCACCTACGGCATCGACGCGGGGGAGACCACCTACTCCGACGCCGGCCTGTGGAGCGTCGACTGGCAGTGCGCGCCCGACAAGCTGGCGCCCATCGTCGACCTCGTCCGGGCGACGCTCGCCGAGGTCGCCGAGCACGGCGTCACCGAGGCCGAGCTGGCCCGCGCGCAGGGCCAGATGCGCGGGCAGACCGTGCTGTCCTACGAGAGCCCGGGCAGCCGGATGAGCCGGCTGGGGGGCAACACCGTGCTGGGCGACGACCGCACGCTGGCCGAGGTGCTGGACCGCTTCGACGCCGTCGACGTCGGCCAGGTCCAGGCCGCGGCGGCCGCGCTGTTCGCCGGTGAGCCGGTGCTGGGCCTGGTCGGTCCCCGGGTGCCCGCGAAGGTGCTGCGAGACTGGTCCTGACGTCGGCCGGGTGGCCGCGGGACGCCAGGAGGAGCAGGACATGACGAAGGTGGCCGTCTTCGGCGCGCGCGGGAAGATGGGCGCCGAGGTGTGCCGCGCCGTCGAGGGCGCCGAGGACCTGGAGCTGGTCGCGGCGGTCGACGCCGGCGAGGACCTCCGCGCCGCCGAGGGCGCCGACGTGGCCGTCGACTTCACCCACCCCGACGCGGTGATGGACAACCTCGCCTGGTGCGTCGCGCACGGCGTGCACGCCGTCGTCGGCACCACCGGCTTCGACGACGCCCGCCTGGAACGGCTGCGGGCCCTGCTCGCCGAGCGTCCGGAGGTCGGGGTGCTGGTGGCCGCCAACTTCTCCATCGGTGCCGTGCTGATGATGCGCTTCGCCGAGCAGGCCGCCGCCTTCTACGAGAGCGTCGAGATCGTCGAGCTGCACCACCCGGGCAAGGCCGACGCCCCCTCGGGCACCGCGACGACGACGGCCCGTCGGGTCGCGGCCGCGCGGGCGGCCGCCGACCTGCCCGCGCCGCCCGACGCCACGATGCAGGAGCTGCCGGGCGCGCGCGGCGCCGACGTCGACGGCATCCGTGTGCACGGGGTCCGGCTCCGCGGCCTGGTGGCCCACCAGGAGGTCCTGCTGGGCTCGGAGGGGGAGACGCTGACGCTGCGGCACGACTCCCTGGACCGGGTCTCCTTCATGCCCGGCGTGCTGGCCGCGGTCCGCGCCGTCGGCGACCGGCCGGGGCTGACCGTCGGCATCGAGCCCGTGCTCGGGCTCGGCTGATGGCGGCCCGCCGCCGCCGGTCCCCGCTCACCGGGTTCGTCGTCCTCGGGGTGGTCGCCGTCCTGGTGGCCCTCGGGCTGGTCCTCGGCGACCGCTACGTCGAGCAGCGCGTCGAGCGCGAGGCCGCCGCCCAGCTCCAGGCCGAGCTCGGCAGCCCCGCGCCGCCCGCCGTCGACGTCGAGGGCTGGCCCTTCCTCACCCAGGTCGTCGCCCAGCGGCTGCCCCGGGTGCACGTCGTCGCCGACGACCTCGGCGCCGACGGCGGCACCGCGGTGCCCGTCGCGCACGCCGACCTCCTGCTCACCGACGTCACCACGCCCGACTGGTTCCGGACGCTGGAGGCCGCCCGCGTCGAGGGGACCGCCCGGCTCGACTACGACGCCCTCGGCGCGCTGGCCGGGGTGCCGCTGGCGCCGGCGGGCGGCGGCCGGGTGCAGCTGGAGCGGACCACGTCGCTCTTCGGCGCGGAGGTCAAGGCGACGGTGACCGGCCTGCCCCGGCTCGACCCGGACGCCCAGACCCTCACCCTCACCGACCCGACGATCGACGTCGCCGGCGTCACCCTGCCGCAGACGGCCGCCGATGCGCTGCTGCGAGCGGTGGTCCAGCCCATCCCCGTCCGCGGGCTGCCGCTCGGGCTCCGGGTCATCTCCGTCACCGCCGGCGACGACGCCGTGGACGTGGGCCTGCTGGGCGAGGACGTCGAGCTCAGCCGCTGAGCGCTTCCGCTCCCCGAGCCGCGCTCCCCGAGCCGGTCGAAGGGCTGCGCTCCCCGAGCCCGTCGAAGGGCGCGCCCCGCGCCCTGAGCCCGTCGAAGGGCTCCTCAGCCCAGGTCGGTGTGCAGCCGCACCTGGCGCAGCCGGACGTCGACGTCGTCGGAGCCGAGCTCGCGGCTGCTGCCGTCGGGGGCCCAGCCGGCGGAGGTGAGGAAGCGGCGCAGGGCGTCGTCGGTGGTGCCGACCCACCAGCGGGCCCGGGTGAAGCCGTCGGCGCGCAGGGTGTCGGCGCAGGCATTCAGCAGCCGGGAGCCGTGACCGCGGTGCCGGGCCGGCGGGTCGACGGCGAACTCCTGGACCTCGCCGTCGGCGGCGGGGTCGGCGTCGGGGTCCTGGGCCGGGACGGTGGTCGCGTAGCCGACCACGCGGGACTCCTCGACGGCCACCAGCACCCGGAAGCGCGCCTGCGGCGGGCGGGCGATGGCCTGCTCCCAGGCGGCGGCCATCTCGGCGGCGCCCACCCCGGCCAGCACCTCGGCGGCGACGTCGGGGTCGAGCTCGGCCGCCCACACCCGGCGCTGGACGTCGGCGATAGCGACGGCCTCCGCGGGCCAGGCGAGCCGGACGGAGTCGGCGACCGGCGTCGAGGGGGAGCTCACCCGCGCGATGCTAGCCGAGGGCCGCACGACCCCCGACGCGTCGCGACGCGCCCCCGGAGCGCGCGCCCGCCGTCCGCACGACACCGCTCCTGTCGGCACTCCCCTGTAACGTGGTCCGACGTGGCAGCCAGCAGCTTGAAGAACCCTCCCGCCCAGCAGGGGAACGCCCTCCGGGTGATCCCCCTCGGCGGTCTCGGCGACATCGGCCGGAACATGACGGCCCTGGAGTACAAGGGCCAGCTCCTGCTCATCGACTGCGGCGTGCTGTTCCCCGAGGAGAACCACCCCGGCGTCGACCTGATCCTGCCGGGCTTCGGCGTGATCGAGGACCGGCTCGACGACGTGGTCGGCGTGGTGCTGACGCACGGCCACGAGGACCACATCGGCGGCGTCCCCTACCTGCTGCGGCAGCGCACCGACATCCCGCTGATCGGCTCGAAGCTCACCCTGGCCCTGGTCAGCGAGAAGTTCCGCGAGCACCAGATCCGCGGCGTGGTGAAGCGCGAGGTCACCGACCTCGAGCGGATCACGGTCGGCCACTTCGACCTCGAGTTCATCGCCGTCAACCACTCGATCCCGGACGCGCTCGCCGTGGCCGTGCGGACGCCCGCGGGCCTGCTCCTGCACACCGGTGACTTCAAGATGGACCAGCTCCCGCTGGACGACCGGATCACCGACGTCCGCTCGCTGGCCCGGCTGGGGGAGGAGGGCGTCGACCTCTTCCTCGTCGACTCCACCAACGCCGAGGTGCCCGGCTTCACCACCCCCGAGCGCGACATCGCGCCGGCGCTGGAGCGGGTGTTCAGCCGCAGCAAGCAGCGCGTCATCGTCGCCTGCTTCGCCTCCCACGTGCACCGCGTGCAGCAGGTGATGGACGCGGCGGCCGAGCACGGCCGCAAGGTCGTCTACGTCGGCCGCTCGATGGTCCGCAACATGGGCGTCGCCCGCGACCTCGGCTACCTCAAGGTGCCCGAGAACACGCTGATCGACATGCGCGACATCGACAAGCACCGGCCGCAGGACGTCGTGATCATCTCCACGGGCTCCCAGGGCGAGCCGCTGTCGGCGCTGTCCCGGATGGCCAACCGCGAGCACCAGGTGATCTCGCTGAAGCCGGGCGACACCGTCGTGCTGGCCAGCTCGATGATCCCGGGCAACGAGAACGCGATCTACCGCGTCATCAACGGCCTGACCAAGCTGGGCGCGAAGGTCGTGCACAAGGGCAACGCCATGGTGCACGTCTCGGGTCACGCCAGCGCCGGCGAGCTGCTCTTCTGCTACAACATCGTGAAGCCCAGGAACGTCATGCCCGTGCACGGCGAGAGCCGCCACCTGATCGCCAACGCCGACCTGGCCGTGGCCACCGGCGTCCCGCGCGAGCGGACGATCATCGCCGAGGACGGCTCCGTCGTCGACCTGCAGAACGGCCGCGCGCGGATCGTGGGCAAGGTCGACGCCAGCTACATCTTCGTGGACGGCTCGACGGTCGGGAACATCACCGAGTCGGCGCTGACCGACCGGCGGATCCTCGGCGAGGAGGGCTTCATCTCCATCGTCACGGTGGTCAACACCCACACCTCGACGATCACGAGCGGACCGGACATCCACGCCCGCGGCTTCGTCGAGGGCGAGCACGTCTTCGACAGCCTGCGGCCGCTGGTCGTCGAGGCGCTGGAGAACGCCCTGCAGGAGGGCATCGACGACCCCTACCGCCTGCAGCAGGCCGTCCGCCGCCGGACGGGCAAGTGGGTCAACGACACCCACCGCCGCCGCCCGATGATCATCCCGGTCGTCATCCAGGCCTGAGGCCCCACGCACGTCGAGGTCCCTCCCGCACGTCCGGCTGGACGTGGGGGAGGGAGCTCGTGGTGCTGCAGGCGTCCGGGAACGCACAAAACCCGCCTCCCGGAGGAGGCGGGTCAGGGGCGATCAGGTCAGCGGGTGACCTTGCCGGCCTTGATGCAGGAGGTGCAGGCGTTGACCCGCTTCGGCGCGCCCGACACGATCGCGCGGATGCGCTGGATGTTCGGGTTCCAGCGCCGGTTCGTCTTCTTCTTCGACCAGGGCACGTTGTGGCCGAAGCCCGGTCCCTTGCCGCACACGTCGCATACCGCTGCCACTGGAGTTGCTCCCATTGCTGTCTGACATGAAGTGCCGCCCCGCGGGCGGCGTCCTTGGGTCACCCGTACGGGCAACCGGAACAGCGTACCCGAACCGCGGGCGCGGGGACCAATCCGCCGGGAGCGGGTGCGGCAGCCCGGTCCGGCCGCGCGGATAGGGTGAGCGGGTGCTGCCCTCCTCCCGCGCCGGCGCGCCGGCCCCGCTCGTCGCGGGGTCCAGCGTCTGGGAGACCTTCGACGCCTGGCTGCGCCGGGCCAGCACCGTGATCGGCGACTCCGCCGACGCCCTCGACGCCCTCAACGTCTTCCCGGTCTCCGACGCCGACACCGGCTCGAACCTCCAGCTCACCCTCGCCGGCATCGCCCGCGCCGTCCCCGACGTCAACCGGGGCAACCTCGGCGCCGTCGTCCAGGCGGCCATCCTCTCCGCCCACGGCAACTCCGGGGCCATCGTCGCCGAGATGTTCTCCAGCGTCTGCCGCAGCCTGGAGCGCGGGCTGCCCGGCGCCGGCGCCGGTCCGGCGGGCACCCGCGTCGCCGTGCTGCTGGCCACCGTGGCCGACGCCGCCCGCCGCGCCGTCGCCCGGCCCGTCGCCGGGACGATCCTCACCGTCGCCGCCGACGCGGCCCGCGCCGCCCAGCAGGCTGCCGAGCAGACCCCCGACGACGCCCTGGCCGTGGCCCGCGCCGCCCAGGCCGAGGCGCGGGCGGCGCTGCTGCGGACCCCCGACCAGCTCGACGTGCTCGCCGCCGCCGGGGTGGTCGACGCGGGGGGCCAGGCCTACGCGCTGCTGGTCGACGCGCTGGTGGAGGTGCTCGGCGGGGAGCCCGCGGTCCCGCTGGCCGCCGCTGACGTCGCGCCCCGCCCGCTGCCCGCGGCGGGCGGCCCGGAGTACGAGGTGATGTACGTCGTCCACGACGCCACCGCGGCGGCCCTCGACGAGCTGCGCGACCGGTTGGCCGCCCTCGGGCACAGCGTCGTCGTCGTCGGCGAGGACGCCAGCGCCGGCGGGCTGGCCCAGGTGCACGTCCACCTCGCCGAGCCCGGGGCGGCCGTCGAGGCGGCGCTGGGGGCCGGCCGGATCTCCCAGATCCGGATCACCGCCCTCGACCCGGTCGCCGCCCCCAGCCGCACCGTCGTCTCCGTCGTCGCGGGGCCGGGGCTGGCCCGCGCCGTCACGGCGGCGGGCGGCGTGGCGCTGGACCGGCACGGGCCGCACCCGCTGGCCGAGGAGCTGAGCGCCACCCTGCGCCGGGCCGGCGGCGACGTCGTCGTGCTGCCCAACGACATGGAGACGCTGGAGGCCGCGACCCACCTCGTCGGGCGGCTGCGCGCCGAGCGCGGCGGCCGCAGCCGGCACCTCGTCGTCATCCCCACCGTCGCGCAGGTGCAGGGCCTCGCCGCGCTCGCCGTGCACGACCCCGACACCGACCTCGACAGCGTCGTCGCGGCCATGGGCGCGGCCGCCGGGCACGCGCGGCACGGGGCCGTCACCGTCGCCGAGGGCGCCGCCATGACGATGGCCGGCCGCTGCGAGGTCGGGGACGTGCTGGGCGTCGTCGACGGCGACTTCGTCGAGATCGGCGACGACGTCACCGCGGTGGCCACCCGGGTCGCGGCCCGGCTGCTGGCCCCGGGCGGGGAGCTGCTCACCGTCGTCCTCGGGGCCGAGGCGCCCGCCGGGCTCGCCGAGGCGCTGACGGCCTGGGCCCGCCGGCTCCCCGGCGCCGTCGAGGTGCAGGTCCTCGACGGCGGACAGCCCCGCTACCCGGTCCTGCTGGGGGCGGAGTGAGCGCCGCGACCGGGCCCGTGGTCCAGGCCTGGCGGACCGACACCTTCCGCCGGCTGACCGAGCGGCTGGACCGGGTGCTGGGGGACAAGACGGCCAAGCAGTTCGAGCCGCTCAAGGTGCGCACGGTCCGCGACCTCATGCACCACCTGCCCCGCCGCTACTTCTCCGCGGCCGAGCTCAGCGACCTGTCGGTGCTGCAGCCCGAGCAGGAGGTCGCCGTCGTCGCCGAGGTGGTGGAGAGCCGGGCGCACAACATGCCCTCCGGCAGCTACCACACGGCGAAGAAGCCCCGGCTGGAGGCGCGGATCACCGACCACCGCGGCTCGCTGACGCTCACCTTCTTCGGCCAGCCGCGGGTGATCACCTACTGGCAGAACCAGCTGACGCCCGGCGCCCGGGGGATCTTCGCCGGCAAGGTCCGCGAGTTCAACAACCAGCTGCAGCTGGCCCACCCGGACTTCGTCATCGTCGACGCCGACGGCGCCATGATCGGCGGTGCGCAGCGCAACGCCGCCATGACCACCGCGGTGTCCTCGCCGCTGATCGGGCTCTACCCGCAGACGGCCAAGCTGCGCACCTGGACGATCGCGGAGTGCGCGCGGCTCGCCCTGGAGACCCTCGACGGCCTCGAGGACCCGCTGCCCGCGTGGCTGCGGGAGGAGGCGGAGGTCATCGAGCTGCTGCCGGCGCTGCGTGCGCTGCACCAGCCCGCCAGCCGCGACGAGATCGACGAGGGCCGCGACCGGCTGCGCTTCGACGAGGCCTTCGCCCTGCAGCTGACGATGGCCCAGCGCCGCGCCGACGCCGCCGCCCACGGCGCCGTCCCGCGGCCGCGGCGCCCTGGCCGGCTGCTGGACGCCTTCGACGCCCGGCTGCCGTTCACCCTCACCGCCGGGCAGGTGGAGGTCGGGGCCGAGATCGAGCGGGAGCTGGCCCTGGACCGGCCCATGCAGCGGCTGCTGCAGGGCGAGGTCGGCTCGGGCAAGACGCTCGTCGCCCTGCGCGCCATGCTCACCGTCGTCGACGCCGGCGGCCAGGCGGCCCTGCTGGCCCCCACCGAGGTGCTGGCCGCCCAGCACCACCGCACGATCACCCGGATGCTGGGCGACCTGGCGCAGGGCGGGATGCTCGGCGGCGCCGAGCACGCCACCCGGGTCACCCTGCTGACCGGCTCGATGACCGCCGCGCAGAAGCGCGAGGCCCTGCTGCAGGCCGCCTCGGGGGAGGCCGGCGTCGTCGTCGGCACCCACGCGCTGCTCAGCACCGGGGTGCAGTTCGCCGAGCTGGGCCTGGTCGTCGTCGACGAGCAGCACAGGTTCGGCGTCGAGCAGCGGGCCGCGCTGGCCGCCAAGGCGACGGCCCGCCCGCACGTCCTGGTGATGACGGCGACGCCCATCCCGCGCTCGGTGGCGATGACCGTCTTCGGCGACCTGGAGACCTCCGTGCTGCGCGAGGTGCCGGCCGGGCGCGCCGACGTCGGCACCGTCGTCGTCGACAGCCGCCGCCACCCCGGTTGGGTGGGCCGGGCCTGGGGCCGGATCGCCGAGGAGGTGGCCGCCGGCCGGCAGGCCTACGTCGTCTGCGCCCGCATCTCCTCGACCGGGTCCGCGGCCCGGCCGGGGGAGGACGAGGTGCTGGACGACGGCACCGAGCCGCTGCCGCCCGCGGCCGCCGTCGAGGACCTGTACGCCGAGCTGAGCGCCGGCCCGCTGGCCGGCGTCCGGGTCGAGGTGCTGCACGGCCAGCTGCCGGCCGAGGACAAGGACGCCGTCATGCGGCGCTTCGCCGCGGGCGAGACCGACGTGCTCGTGGCCACCACCGTCATCGAGGTCGGGGTCGACGTGCCCAACGCCGCCGTCATGGTCATCTGCGACGCCGACCGCTTCGGCATCTCCCAGCTGCACCAGCTGCGCGGCCGGATCGGCCGCGGCGAGCACCCCGGCGTCTGCCTGCTGCTCACCGCCGCCCCCGACGGCAGCCTGGCCCGGGAGCGGCTGGACGCCGTGGCCCGGACCCGCGACGGCTTCGCCCTCGCCGAGGTCGACCTGGAGCAGCGCCGGGAGGGCGACGTGCTGGGCGCCAGCCAGTCCGGTCACCGCTCCAGCCTGCGGCTGCTCCGCGTCCTGGACGACGCCGACGTCATCGCCCGCGCCCGCGACCTGGCCGAGCGCTGCGTCGCCGCCGACCCGGGCCTGGCCGACGCCGGCCTCGCCGACACCGTGGCGCTGATGGAGCGCCAGGCCGCCGGGGACTGGCTGGAGCGCACGTGAGCCGGATCATCGCCGGCTCCCGCGGCGGCCGACGGCTGACCACCCCGCCCGGCTCCCGGACCCGCCCGACCACCGACCGCGTCCGCGAGGCGCTGTTCTCCGCCGTCGCCGCCTGGGCCGGCACCGCCGACTCCCCGGCCGACGAGGCGCTGGCCGGGCTGGCCTTCGCCGACCTGTTCGCCGGCTCCGGCGCCGTCGGCCTGGAGGCGGCCAGCCGGGGCGCCGGGCCGGTGCTGCTGGTCGAGGCCGACAAGCGGACGGCCGCGGTCACCACCCGCAACGTCCGCGACCTGGGCCTGGCTGCCCTCGTCCGCACCGGGCGGGTCGAGACCGTGGTCGCCGCCCCCGCCGAGCAGGCCTACGACGTCGTCTTCCTCGACCCGCCCTACGAACTCGACGGCGCGGTGCTCGCCGGGGTGATGACGTCGCTGGCCGACGGCGGCTGGCTGACCCCCGACGCCCTGCTGGTCGTCGAGCGCAGCCGGCGCACCCCGGACCTGGCCTGGCCCGCGCCGGTCGTCGACACCTGGAGCCGGGGCTACGGCGAGACCGTGCTGCACTACGCCTCCTGCGCCGGCCCGGAGGACGGGGCCGAGGACGCACCGGGGGACGCCGGGCCCGCCGCTAGCGTGGCCCCATGACGCGCGCGGTGTGCCCCGGCAGCTTCGACCCCGTGACCCTCGGCCACCTCGACGTGATCGGCCGGGCCGCGGCCCTGGTCGAGGAGGTCGTCGTCGCGGTCGGGTCCAACCAGTCCAAGCGGGCCTGGTTCACCCCGGCCGAGCGGGTGGCGATGCTCGAGGAGGCCTGCGCGGCGTGGCCCAACGTGCGCGTCGCGCTCTTCGACGGCCTGCTCGTGGACTTCTGCCGGGCCGAGGGCGCCGGGGCGGTGGTCAAGGGCCTGCGCTCGGCCGCCGACTTCGACTACGAGCTGCCGATGGCCCAGATGAACGCCCACCTCAGCGGCGTCGACACCGTCTTCGTGGCCACCGCGCCCGCCTGGTCCTTCGTCTCGTCCTCCCTGGTGCGGGAGGTGGCGGGCCTCGGCGGCGACGTCTCGGCCCTCCTCACCCCCGCTGTCGCCGCGCACGTGCGTCGCCGGGCGGAGGAGCGCGGCCGTTAGTCTGGACCGGATGACCGACCGCCCCCGGACCCCCGCCGGGAGCGGACACCAGTTCCGTGCTCGAGGAGTTCCCGTGCCTGACCAGACCACCGCCGAGGAGAAGCTCTCCCGCCTGCGCGAGCTCGTCCTGAACGCCCGCGCCATGCCGATGTCGGCGTCCTGCGTGGTCAACCGTGGCGAGGTGCTGGCCGCCATCGACGAGGTCATCGACGGCCTCCCGGACGAGATCAGCGACGCCCAGCGCGTCATCGACCGCTCCCAGGCCAAGATCGCCGAGGGCGAGGCCGAGTCGCAGCGGCTGCTCGCCCGGGCGCGCGACGAGGCCGAGGCCCTCGCCCGCGAGAGCCAGATCGTCAAGGTCGCCGAGGAGCAGGCCGCGAAGATCACCGCCGACGCCGAGGCCGAGGCCGCCGCGCTCCGCAAGGAGACCGACCTCTTCATCGACTCCCGGATGGCCGGCTTCGAGTCCGTGCTGCACAAGACCTCGAGCCAGGTCCGCACCGCCCGCGCCCGGCTGGCCGAGCGCAGCGACCTCGACCCCGCCGACCGCGCCCGGGCCACCGCCGCCGCCGGCACGACGGCACCCGCCGCCGGCGCGAAGGGCACCGCGCCCGGCGCTTGAGCCCCGTGGCAGGATGGACGGCTGCGGGCCCGTCCCGGCCGTTTTGGCCGCGGAGGTCCGCACCCGGTAACGTAGGACGTCGGTCGTGACGCTGTCAGGACCGTTCGGCATGGAGGGATCGCGATGGGCTCGCCGCATCGCCCGCTGGACCACCGCTCACCGCTGGTCCTCGACACCCACGACCTGGGTCGTCACGCGGGCGGGATGAAGCAGGTTCAGACGACCGTCGACGCGCCGGACGGCCTCGGCATCGACGTGATCGGGGTACCACCCGGGTCACCCGTCGTCCTGGACCTCCGGCTCGAGTCGGTGGTCGAGGGGGTGCTGGTGACCGGCACCGCCACGGTCCAGGTCCGCGGGGAGTGCGTGCGGTGCCTGACGGAGGTCTCCGACACCTTGGAGGTCGACGTGCAGGAGCTGTTCGTCCACCCCGAGAGCGAGGCCACCGAGGAGGAGGCCAGCCGGCTGGAGGACGACCTCGTCGACCTCGAGCCGCTGCTCCGCGACGGCGTGGTGCTCGACCTGCCGTTCCAGCCGTTGTGCCGGGAGGACTGCCAGGGGTTGTGCGTCGAGTGCGGCGCCAACCTCAACGACGATCCCCAGCACGGCCACGACGAGCCGATCGACCCCCGGTGGGAGAAGCTGCGCCGCCTCGACGGCGGGGACAGCGGCTCCTACGATGTCCAGAGCCAGTCCCAGAGCTAGTTGAAGTCCGTCCACCGCACCGGTGGAGGAGCGAGGAGAGAACCGTGGCCGTCCCGAAGAGGAAGATGTCGCGCAGCAACACGCGGCACCGTCGGTCCCAGTGGAAGGCGACCGTGCCCACGCTGGTCACCTGCCAGAACCCGGCCTGCCGCGAGAAGCACCTGCCCCACGTGGCGTGCCCCTCGTGCGGCCAGTACGGGCCGCGCGCGGCCCGTCGACAGGTCCTCGC
This sequence comes from Microlunatus capsulatus, assembly GCF_017876495.1. NCBI lineage: Bacteria > Bacillati > Actinomycetota > Actinomycetes > Propionibacteriales > Propionibacteriaceae > Microlunatus > Microlunatus capsulatus. Next base: position 3,826,364 of record NZ_JAGIOB010000001.1, read on the forward strand.
GTCCTGATCACCGACGAGCGGGCGGGTTCGCCCCGCCCCTCGATGGTCGAGGTGCTGACGCAGCTCGGGATGCACATCGCTCCCGAGCTGCTCGACCGCGCCCTCACGCACCGCTCGTTCGCCTACGAGCAGGGCGGTCTGCCGACCAACGAGCGGCTGGAGTTCCTCGGGGACTCCGTGCTGGGCCTGGTGGTGACCGAGCACCTGTTCACCTCCTACCCCGACCTCTCGGAGGGGCAGCTGGCGAAGCTGCGGGCGGCCGTCGTCAACTCGCGCGCGCTCGCCGACGTGGCCCGCGGGCTCGACCTCGGCGCGCTCGTCCGGCTGGGCCGTGGCGAGGAGGCGACCGGCGGTCGTGACAAGTCCTCGATCCTGGCCGACACCATGGAGGCCGTCATCGGGGCGGTGTTCACCGAGCACGGCATCGACGCCGCCCGCGTCTTCGTGCACCATCTGTTCGACCAGCTGATGGTCGACGTGGCCACGCTGGGCGCCGGCCTGGACTGGAAGACGAGCCTGCAGGAGAGCGCCTCGCTCGCCGGCCTGGGCGTCCCCGTCTACGAGGTCGTCGAGTCCGGCCCCGACCACGCCAAGACCTTCCAGGCGATGGTCGTGCTCGACCGGCACAGCTACGGCCCCGGGGCCGGCCGGAACAAGAAGGAGGCGGAGCAGAACGCCGCCGCCCTCGCGTTCGCCGCCCTCAAGGCCGAGGCGGACGCGGCCGCCGCGCACGCCCCCGCCGACGTGCCCGGTGCCGGGGGGACCGCCGAGGCGGCTCCCGCCACCCGCTGACGGCCCTCCCGTGCCCGAGCTGCCCGAGGTCGAGACCGTCCGGCGCGGCCTGGCCCCCGGCGTCGACGGCCGCACCATCGCGGCCGTCCAGGTGCTCCACCCGCGGCCCGTCCGCCGGCACCTCGCGGGACCGGAGTCCTTCGCCGCCGAGCTGGTCGGGCGCACGTTCACCGAGCCCCGGCGCCGGGGCAAGTACCTCTGGCTGCCCTTCGCCGACGGCGACGCCCTGCTGGCCCACCTCGGGATGAGCGGGCAGTTCCGGCTCGACCCGGCCGACGCGCCGCTGGTCGCCAACACCCGCGTGCTCGTCACCTTCGCCGACGGCGACCCCCAGCTCCGCTTCGTCGACCAGCGGATGTTCGGCGGGCTCTCGCTGTCCCCGGGCGGCGCCGAGCTGCCCGCCGAGGTCGCCCACATCGGCCGCGACCCCTTCGACCCCGCCTTCGACCTCGAGGCCGCCGCCCGGCGGATGCGGGCCAAGCGCACCGGCGTCAAGCGGGCGCTGCTGGACCAGACCCTGGTCTCGGGCATCGGCAACATCTACGCCGACGAGGCGCTGTGGCGGGCCCGCACCCACTACGCGCGGGCGACGAGCAACCTCGGCCAGGCCCAGGCCCGGGCGGTGCTCACCGCGGCCCGCGAGGTGATGGCCACCGCCCTGGAGCAGGGCGGCACCTCCTTCGACGCGCTGTACGTCAACGTCAACGGCTCCAGCGGCTACTTCGACCGCTCGCTGGCGGTCTACGGCCAGGAGGGCCGGCCCTGCCCGCGCTGCGGCACACCGGTGCGCCGCGAGCCCTTCATGAACCGCTCCGCGTTCCGCTGCCCGCGCTGCCAGCGGACGCCGTCCGGGGCCTCCTACGGTGGCTGAGCGCGGCCCCGGGGACGCCCGCGCGGCGCGCCCGAGCGGTGCTGACGAGGACGGGCGGCGCGGGTATCCTCATCCGATCGTGGAGCGACTGAGGCACTTCCTGTTCGTCCGGCACGGCCACAACTGGATCCTCCTGCTCCGGTTCGGCCTGGTGGGCGGCTCCGGCGTCCTCGTGAACCTGCTGGTGGTCGTGCTGCTCAACAAGCTCGGCCCCGACGAGGAGGGCGTGTTCGCCGGCCTCCCGCTCACCGACTTCAACATCCGCTGGTACCACGTGTTCGCGACCGCGGCCTTCGTCGTGGCGAACCTGTGGAACTTCCAGCTGAACCGGCTGTGGACGTTCCGCAGCAACAAGCACGCCGGCTGGCTGGGCGAGTACCTGCCGTTCATGGCCGTCGGGCTGCTGGCCCACCTCGTCGGGCTCGGCATCCTCACCCTGCTGCTGCACCCCGGCTCCTGGCTGTCGCTGTCGCCGACGTTCTTCGACGACTCCTCCGGCTTCCGCACCCGGCTCTACTGGGCCCAGCTGATCCAGATCGTCGTCACCACGCCGGTCTCCTTCGTCCTCAACAAGCTCTGGACCTTCTCCTCGGTGCGCAGTCGCCCGGCGCTGCCGCCCGAGCCCGGCCCGGAGGACGCCGCCGTCGACGGCTCGCCCGAGGCCGCGGCGGCGCACGCCCGGCACGCCCGCCGCCCCTGAGGTCCCGCCCCGCCCGACCCGGCGCCGGAGGGTCGCTGGCGGGGCTCTGCAGAGGTGACCTAAGTTCTTCGCCATGGCAGCCAAGACCGGTCTCCTGCGCACCAAGGACGTCGACGACGTCATCGCCCAGAACTCCGACGAGGGGCCGAGCGACCGGCACCACACCCGGCTCAGCCGGCGTCTCCGGGCCCGTGACCTGATGGGGTTCGGCATCGGGATCGTCATCGGCACCGGGATCTTCACCCTGACCGGCGTGCAGGCCAAGAACAACGCCGGCCCGGGCATCGTCATCAGCTTCCTGCTCGCCGGGGTGGTCAGCCTGCTGGCCGCCCTCTGCTACGCCGAGCTGGCGGCCGCCGTCCCGACGGCGGGCAGCTCCTACACCTACGCCTACACGACCATCGGCGAGGTCTTCGCCTGGGTGATCGCCTGGGACCTGATCCTGGAGTTCAGCCTCGGCGCCGCCGTCGTCGCGCGCGGCTGGTCGGGGTACCTGCAGGAGGCGTTCGGGCTGCCGCGGGCCTTCTTCGGCGAGGAGGGCTCGGTCGTCAACCTCGGGGCGGTGGCGATCGTGCTCGTCCTGGGGGCCGTGGCCATGGTGGGCATCAAGGAGTCGAAGTGGGTGACCAACGCCCTGGTGGTGGTGAAGGTCTCGGTCTGCCTCTTCGTCATCGTCGTCGGCGCGTTCTTCGTCAAGGCCTCCAACCTGGTGCCGTTGATCCCGCCGACGGCCCCGCCGGCCGACGGCGGCGGCAGTCGGCTGACCCAGCCGCTGTGGCAGTTCGCCTCGGGCGTCGAGCCCGCGGCCTTCGGGGTGCCGGGCCTGCTGGTGGCGGCGGCCGTCGTCTTCTTCGCCTACTCCGGCTTCGAGGCCGTGGCCAACCTCGGCGAGGAGAGCCGGGACCCGGCCAAGGACATGCCGCGCGGGCTGCTGGGCACGCTGGTCATCTGCACCCTGCTCTACGTCGGCGTCTGCGTCGTCCTCACGGGGATGGTCAAGTACACCGACCTCAGCGAGGGCGCACCGCTCTCGGACGCCTTCGACCAGGTGGGCCTCGGCTGGGCCGGGCTGCTGATCGGCATCGCCGCGATCGCCGGCCTCACCTCGGTGATCCTCGTCGACATCGTCGCCGTCGGCCGGATCGGCTTCGCCGTCTGCCGGGACGGCCTGCTGCCGCCCTCGGTCGGGCGGATCCACCCGCGCTGGCGGACGCCGTACCGGTTCACCGCGATCGCCACCGTCGTCATCGCCGTGCTCGCCGCCTTCGTGCCGCTGGCCACCCTGGCCGAGATGGTGAGCATCGGGACGCTCTTCGCCTTCTTCGTCGTCTCCATCGCCGTGGCGGTGTTGCGGCGCACGAAGCCGCGGATGCCACGGCCCTTCCGCACCCCGCAGGTGCCGCTGCTGCCGATCGTCTCCGCCCTGCTCTGCCTGGCCCTGATGACCAGCCTCGCGGTGGAGACCTGGCTGCGGTTCCTCGTCTGGCTGGCCGTCGGCCTGGCGATCTACCTCGGCTACGGGCGCCGGCACGCGGTGCTGGCGGGCGGCCGCGGGCGGGCGGGGGACCGGGCGGAGGGCGAGCCGGAGGGCTGAGCGGACGTGCCGAGCCGGGGGGCGGGGCGCGCCGTCGCGGCTGCCCGGGGCTCCCGACCGCCTCGGCTACAGTGATCGCGCCTTCCCGCGGCATGTCCTGACCGATCCGGTGCCACCCGCGCCCCGGCCCCGGATCTCGGCGAAAGGTCGACGTTGTACCTCAAGAGCCTGACCCTGCGGGGCTTCAAGTCGTTCGCCTCGGCGACGACGCTGAACTTCGAGCCGGGCATCACCTGCGTCGTCGGGCCGAACGGCTCCGGCAAGTCCAACGTCGTCGACGCCCTCAGCTGGGTGATGGGGGAGCAGGGCGCCAAGTCGCTGCGCGGCGGCAAGATGGAGGACGTCATCTTCGCCGGCACCTCCGGCCGCGCCCCGCTGGGCCGGGCCGAGGTGTCGCTGACCATCGACAACACCGACGGCGCCCTGCCCATCGACTACACCGAGGTCACGATCAGCCGGACGATGTTCCGCAACGGCGGCTCGGAGTACGCCATCAACGGCTCGGCCGCTCGGCTGATGGACGTCCAGGACCTGCTCAGCGACTCCGGCATCGGCCGCGAGATGCATGTCATCGTCGGCCAGGGCCAGCTGGACGGGATCCTGCAGGCGACGCCGGAGGGCCGCCGCGGCTTCATCGAGGAGGCCGCCGGCGTCCTCAAGCACCGCAAGCGCAAGGAGAAGGCGCTCCGCAAGCTGGAGACCTGCGACGTCAACCTCAACCGGCTCTCCGACCTCATCGCCGAGATCCGTCGTCAGCTCAAGCCGCTGGGCCGCCAGGCCGACGTCGCCCGGCGCGCCGCGGTCATCCAGGCCGACCTCCGCGACGCCCGCGCCCGGCTGCTGGCCGACGACCTGGTCCAGGCCACCCTGGCGCTGGAGTCCGAGCTGGCCGACGAGCGCGCCCTGCGGCAGCGCCGCGCCCAGCTGGAGCAGGCCCTCGAGGACGCCCGCGAGCGCGAGGTCGCCGCGGAGGAGGCCGTCCGGGAGGCTTCGCCGGCGGTGACCGCGGCCCAGGAGACCTGGTACGGGCTGGCCGCCCTGCGGGAGCGGGTGGCCAGCACCGTCTCCATCGCCCGCGAGCGGGTGCGCAACGCCGCCTCCGACCCGGGCGAGACCCGGACCGGGCGCGACCCGGAGGACCTGGAGCGCGAGGCGGCCGCCGTCGCCGCGCAGGAGCGCGAGCTCACGGCCCAGGTCACCGCCCGGGCGGAGGCGCTGACCCGCGCGTCGGCCGAGCGGGCGGCGACCGAGGAGGCCCACCGCGCCGAGGAGTCCCGGCTGACGGCGCTGCTGCGGGCCGCCGCCGACCGCCGCGAGGGCCTGGCCCGGCTGACCGGTCAGGTCAACACGCTGCGCAGCCGCGCCGAGGCGGCCGAGGCCGAGATCGGCCGGCTGACCGCCGCGTCGGCGCAGGCCCAGGAGCGGGCCGAGCAGGCCACCCGCGCCTTCACCGCCCTGGAGAGCCGGGTCGCCGGCCTCGACGACGGCGAGCTGGGCCTGGACGCCGAACACGAGAGCGCCGTCGAGGCGCAGGAGGCCGTGCGCGCCGAGCTGGCCGAGGTCCGCCGGCAGGAGGCCGCCGCCAGCTCGGAGCGCGCGGCCCTGGCCGCCCGGGTCGAGGCGCTGGCCGTGGGCCTGCAGCGCAAGGACGCGGCCGCGGCCCTGCTGGCCGACGGCGTCCCCGTGCCGGGGCTGCTCGGCGCCGTCGCCGCCCTGGTGGAGGTCGAGGCCGGCTTCGAGGTCGCGCTGGCCGCGGCGCTCGGCCGGACCGCGGACGCCGTCGCCGTCGAGGGTCCCGACGCCGCCCTGGCCGCCGTCGCCCACCTCAAGGCCGAGGACCTCGGCCGGGCCGCCCTGCTGCTGGGCGGCGCCACCCCGCCGCCCGCGGGGCCCTGGCCCGACCTGGGCGCCGAGGCCCGCTACGCCGTCGACGTCGTCAGGGTGCCCGACGCGCTGCGGCCCGCCCTGACCGCCGTGCTGGACCGGGTGGCCCTGGTGGCCGACCTGGCCGCGGCCCGCCGGCTCGTCGCCGAGCACCCCGTGCTGACCGCGGTGACCCGCGACGGCGACGTGCTGTCCGCGGTCACCGCCGCCGGTGGCTCCAGCGCCCAGCCCAGCCTCATCGAGCTGCAGGCCGCCGTCGACGACGCCGAGCGCCGGCTGGCCGAGGCCGGCCACACCGCGGACCGGCTGCGGTTCGCGCAGAGCCAGCTGGAGGAGCGCCGCCGGGCGGCCGACGAGGCCGTCGAGGTGGCGCTGGAGAAGCTGCACGAGTCCGACGCCGCGATGGCCGCCCTGGCCGAGGAGCTGGGCCAGCTGAGCAGCACCGCCCGCTCGGCGGGCGGCGAGGCCGAGCGGCTGCGGCAGGCCATCGGCCAGGCCGAGGCGGCCCGTGACCGCGACGTCGCCGGGCTCGCGGAGCTGGAGCAGCGGCTGGCGCTGGCCGCCTCCAGCCAGGACGAGCCGGAGCCCGACCCCGCCGAGCGCGACCGGCTGGCGGAGGCCGCCCGCCGGGCCCGCAGCGCCGAGATGGATGCGCGGCTCGCCCTGCGCACCCAGGAGGAGCGGGCCCGGTCGCTGGCCGGCCGGGCCGACGCGCTGCGCCGCGCGGCCGAGAACGAGCGGCAGGCCCGCGCCCGGGCGCAGGCGCGGCGCGAGCGGCTGCAGCGGGAGGCCCGCGAGGCCACCGCGGTGCAGACGGCCGGCACCTACCTGGCCGCCCAGCTGGAGCGCTCGCTCGCGCGGGCCGCCACCGGCCGCGCCGAGGCCGAGGCCGCCCGCGCCGAGGCCGACGCCGCCCTGCGCGCCGTCCGCACCGACGTCCGCTCGCTGGGCAGCCAGTTCGAGCAGCTCGTCGACGCCGTGCACCGCGACGAGCTGGCCCGGGCCGAGCAGCGGATGCGGGTCGACGCGCTGACGGAGAAGGCGATGGTCGAGGTGGGCATCGCCGCGGACGCGCTGATGGCCGAGTACGGCCCCGACCAGCCGGTCCCCGTGCTGGCCCGGCCCGACGGCACCGCGCTGGGTCCCGACGACGAGCAGCCGCCGCCCGTGCCCTACGTCCGCGACGTCCAGCAGGCCCGGCTGCGCAAGGCCGAGCGCTCGATCGCCGCGCTGGGCCGGGTCAACCCGCTGGCGCTGGAGGAGTTCGACGCCATGGAGGAGCGGCACCGGTTCCTCTCCGAGCAGCTGGAGGACCTCCGGCGCACCCGCAAGGACCTGCTCGACATCATCGCCGACGTCGACGCCCGCGTGGAGCAGGTCTTCGCCGAGGCCTACGCCGACGTCGAGGCGGCGTTCGTCCGCGTCTTCGCCCGCCTGTTCCCGGGCGGTGAGGGCCGGCTGGTGCTCACCGAGCCCGGCAACTGGCTGACCACCGGCGTCGACGTGGAGGCGCGTCCGCCGGGCAAGAAGGTCAAGCGGCTCTCGCTGCTCTCCGGCGGGGAGCGCTCGCTGGTCGCGGTGGCGTTCCTGGTGTCGCTGTTCATCGCCCGCCCCAGCCCGTTCTACATCCTCGACGAGGTCGAGGCCGCGCTGGACGACACCAACCTGGGTCGGCTGCTGGAGATCTACGAGGAGCTGCGCGCCAACAGCCAGCTGCTGGTGATCACCCACCAGAAGCGGACGATGGAGATCGCCGACGCGCTCTACGGCGTGACCATGCGCGGCGACGGCGTCTCCGCGGTCATCTCCCAGCGGCTGCGCGAGACGGAGTCAGTGGCCTGAGGCCTGCTCGATCGGGCCTGGGTCCGGGATCGGCTGCGGGTCCCCGGGCGGGCTGACCGGCGGACCGGGGTCGGGCGTCGGGATCGGGGCGGGCCCGGGCGGCACGGGTCCGACGGGCTCCTGCGGCGGCATCGTCATGCGGGCGTCCTCTCCTCGGCCGCCGGGGCGGCGTGGTCGGTGCTGCTCGCGAGTCTGCTCCTGAGGGCTCTCGGGACCGGCGGCGGGGGCCGGTCGCTCGCGAGGGTCTGCCGTTACCGGACCGTGAGCGCGACGGTGCGTCGCGCCTCGCCGTCGCGCGGCCCCGGCGGTGCCACGATCGTCCTCGACGGGTGCCCCGCGCGGGCGCCCCGTCGACTCGGGTCCCGCACGACAGCCCCTTCCCCGGACGCTGCCCGACTGTCTGAAAGGCTCCCTGTGGCATCGATCGTCGTCGCCATGCTCGTCATCCTCGCCGTCGTCGCCGGCACCGCCGGCGTCGTGGTCGTCGGCATCGAGGGCCGGTTCAAGGACCGCGCCCCCCGCGTCGCGGACCGGATGGCCCGCGCGGCCCAGCACCTCAACGGCGACGGCACCCCGCCCGCCGCCTTCCTGCGCCGCTTCTCCTGACGCGCCCGGAGCGGGTCGTCTCCGGCGGCTGCGCGGCCCGGTGGAGGGTTGGCCCGCCCCTAGGATGACCCGGTGGATCCGTTGACCCTCTGGATAGTCATCGGCGCCGTCGTCCTCGCCGCCTTCGTGGTGGTGGGCGTCGTCGCCACCCGTCGTCGGGCGGCGCTGCAGCGCGCCCGCGACACCGCCCAGTTGCGCGGGGCCCCCGGTGACGGGGACGGCGCCGGCCGGCGCGGCAGCTCCGCCGTCGACCTCGAAGAGCGCCCCGGCGGCCTCGTCACCGACGAGGAGCCGGTCGTCGAGGCCGAGCTCGTCCCCGTCGACCGGCCCGAGAGCCGCGAGAGCCGGCTGGCCCGGCTCCGCCGCCGGCTGGCGGGCTCGGACAGCCCGCTGAGCCGCGGCCTGCTGGCGCTGATCAGCCGCGACCGGATCGACGAGGACACCTGGGAGGCGTTCGAGGAGGTCCTCATCACCTCCGACCTCGGCGTCGGCCCGACGACCGAGCTCGTCGACGCGCTGCGCAGCCGCCTGCGGGTCGACGGCGTGTCCGACCCGGCCCGCGCGCGGGAGATCCTGCGCGAGGAGCTGGTGCGGCTGGTCGACCCGACCCTGGACCGCGCCGTGCGCGCCGACCGCGGCGACACCCCCGCGGTGATCATGGTCGTCGGCGTCAACGGCACGGGGAAGACGACGACGGTCGGCAAGCTGGCCCGGGTGCTGGTGGCCGAGGACAAGGACGTCGTCCTGGGCGCGGTCGACACGTTCCGCGCCGCCGCCGCCGACCAGCTGGCCACCTGGGGCGACCGGGTGGGCGTCCCCACCGTCCGCGGTGCCGAGGGCGCCGACCCGGCCAGCGTCGCCTACCAGGCGGTCAAGGTGGGCATCGAGCAGGAGGTCGACGTCGTCCTGGTCGACACCGCCGGCCGGCTGCACACCAAGACCGGCCTGATGGACGAGCTGGGCAAGGTCAAGCGGGTGATCGAGCGGCAGGCGCCGGTGGGCGAGGTGCTGCTGGTCCTCGACGCGACCACGGGTCAGAACGGCCTGACCCAGGCGCGGATCTTCCGCGACGTCGTCGACGTCACGGGCATCGTCCTCACCAAGCTGGACGGCTCGGCGAAGGGCGGGATCGTGGTGCAGGTCCAGCGCGAGCTGGGCGTGCCGGTGAAGCTGGTGGGGCTGGGGGAGGGCGTCGACGACCTCGCGCCCTTCGACGCCGAGGTGTTCGTCGACGCGCTGCTCGACGCGGGCTGATCCTGTGGTGACTTCCGGGTCGACATCGACCCGGAAGTCACCACACGGACGGGCTCAGGCCGCGGCGACCGCGGTGACCGTGGTCGGGACGTTGCCCGCGATGGCCGCGGAGTACGGGCAGACCTGGTGCGCGGCGTCGGCCAGCTCCTGGACCTGGGCCAGCTCGAGGCCGGGGACGGCCACCTCGAGGTCGGCGGTGAGGGCGTAGCCCTGGCCCTCCGGCCCGAAGCCGATGTGCACGCTGACCTGCGCGGCCGAGGCGTCGACCCGCGCGCGGCGGGCCACCATCATCAGGGCGCTGTTGAAGCAGGCGGAGTAGCCGGCGGCGAAGAGCTGCTCGGGGTTGGTGCCCTCACCCGTGCCGCCCATCTCCTTGGGGCTGGTCAGGGTGAGGTCCAGCACGCCGTCGCTGCTCACGGCGCGGCCCTGGCGGCCGCCGGTCGTGGTGGCGGAGGCGGTGTAGACGATCTTCTCGGGTGTGCGTGTCATGTCCGGGACAACCGCCGCCGGGGCACGGCTAGTCCGTGTGCTGCGTCACCGCTGGCCTTCCCCGTTCCCTGAGCCTGTCGAAGGGCGCCTCCGACGAGTCCAGGGAACGGGGTGGGTCTCAGCCCGTGGTGGGCCTCAGGCCTCGCTGACCGTCTGCGCGCTGCCGACGCCGTGGTGCAGGGCCTCCAGCAGGGCGTTGGTGAAGGCGGGGATGTCGTCGGGGTTGCGGCTGGTGACGAGGTTGCCGTCGACGACGACCCGCTCGTCCACCCAGGAGGCGCCGGCGTTGCGGAGGTCGGTCTGCAGGCTGGGCCAGGAGGTCAGCTGCTTGCCCCGGACCACGTCGGCCTCGATCAGCGTCCACGGCGCGTGGCAGATGGCGGCGACGACCTTGCCCGACTCGACGAACTCCCGGACGAACGCGACGGCGGCCGCGTCGGTGCGCAGGGCGTCGGGGTTGGCCACGCCACCGGGCAGCACGAGGGCGTCGAAGTCGCCGACGGCGACCTCGCCGACGGTGGCGTCGACCGCCTGCGTCCCGGACTTGTCGAGGTGCTCGAACAGCTGCACCTCACCGCTGGCGGGGCTGAGCAGCACGGCCTCGTGACCGGCGTCGGTGACCGCCGCCCAGGGCTCGACGAGCTCGGCCTTCTCGATGCCCTCGGCGGCGACGAGGAAGGCGACCTTCTTGACGGACTTCGTGTCTTCGACCATGGCGCCAACGTAGCCGGGGCCCCCGCGGCGGGGACCCCGGCCCGGCGGTGGGTCAGAGGGTGTGGCCGCCGTTGACGGTGATCTGCTGGCCGGTGACGAAGCCGGCGCCGTCGCCGGCCAGGTAGCCGACCAGGCCCGCCACGTCCTCGGGCGTGCCCATCCGGCCCATCGGCACCTCGGCCTCGTAGGCGGCGGTGTCGGCCCCCGCGTGCCGCTCGACCGGGACCCAGCCCGGCTGGACGAGGTTCACCGTCACCCCGTGCGGGCCGAGCTCGCGCGACCACGACCGGACCAGCCCGATCTGCGCGGCCTTCGCCGCCGTGTAGGCCGAGGCCCGGGGGAGCGCGCGGCCCACCATGTCCGAGCCCACCAGCACCACCCGCCCGGTGCCCAGCCGCCTCATCGTCGGCAGCGCGGCCTGCACCAGCAGCGTCGGGCTGTGCACGAAGAAGCGCAGCTGGTCGAGGTGGTCCTCCCAGGTGAGGTCCTCGACGGCGATCCCCGGCTGCGGGCCGGTGGCGTTGGCCACCACCACCTCGACCGGGCCCAGGTCGGCCTCGGCCGCGGCCACGAGGGCGTGCACGTCCTCGTGGTCGGTGACGTCGGCGCGGTAGGCCTGGGCGCGGCCGCCGGCCTCGCGGATGCCGGCGGCGACGGCCTCGGCCGACGCGGCGCCGGCGACGTAGTTGACGGCCACCGCCCACCCGTCGGCGGCCAGCTGTCGGGCGATGACGGCGCCGAGGCCGCGGGAGGAACCGGTGACGACGGCGGTGCGGGCGGCGGCGGGGGACGCGGGGGTGCTCATGGCCGGTCAGGCTAGTGGTCGCGGGTGCGGGCCGGGACGCGCCGGTTGAGTAGGCTGGGCCGGACCGACTCCACGCGGTCGCAGGTGCGCCTGCGCCGCGTCCCCCGACCTCGACCCGTCCTCCCGGGACGGCCCGGGTCAGCTCCGCCCACCGAAGGACTCCGCCGTGTTCGACACCCTGCAGGACCGCCTGGCCGCGACGTTCAAGAACCTCCGCGGCAAGGGCCGGCTCACCGAGGCCGACATCGACGCCACCGCCCGCGAGATCCGGGTGGCGCTGCTCGAGGCCGACGTCAACCTGGCGGTGGTCAAGGACTTCGTCGCGGCCGTCAAGCAGCGGGCGCGCGAGACCGAGCTCTCGGGCGCGCTCAACCCCGGCCAGCAGGTCATCAAGATCGTCAACGACGAGCTGGTCGAGATCCTCGGCGGCGAGACCCGGCTGCTGCGCTTCGCGAAGCGCCCGCCGACGGTGATCATGCTCGCCGGCCTCCAGGGCGCCGGCAAGACGACGCTCGCAGGCAAGCTCGCGCTGTGGCTGAAGAGCGAGGGCCGCTCCCCGCTGCTCGTGGCCTGCGACCTGCAGCGCCCCAACGCGGTCAACCAGCTCCAGGTCGTCGGGCAGCGGGCCGGCGTGCAGGTGTTCGCCCCGGAGCCCGGCAACGGGACGGGGGACCCGGTCGCGGTGGCCAAGGCCTCCATCGCCGAGGCCGAGCGCCGGCTCTTCGACGTCGTCATCGTCGACACCGCCGGCCGCCTCGGCGTCGACGCCGAGCTCATGCAACAGGCCGCGGACATCCGCGACGCCGTCAGCCCCGACGAGATCCTCTTCGTCGTCGACGCGATGATCGGCCAGGACGCGGTCAACACCGCGAACGCCTTCGCCGAGGGCGTCGGCTTCGACGGCGTGGTGCTCACCAAGCTGGACGGCGACGCCCGCGGTGGTGCGGCGCTCTCGATCGCGCGGGTCACGGGCAGCCCGATCATGTTCGCCTCCAACGGCGAGCAGCTCAAGGACTTCGACGTCTTCCACCCCGACCGGATGGCCAGCCGCATCCTCGGGATGGGCGACATGCTCACCCTGATCGAGCAGGCCGAGAAGACGTTCGACGCCGAGTCCTCAGCCAAGGCCGCGGCCAAGCTGACCGGGCAGGGCGGCGAGTTCGGCCTGGCGGACTTCCTGCAGCAGATGCAGATGGTCCGCAAGATGGGCCCGCTCTCCAAGATCTTCGGGATGCTGCCGGGGATGGGGGAGATCAAGGACCAGATCAACAACATCGACGAGCGCGACGTCGACCGGATCGAGGCGATCATCCACTCGATGACCCCGGCCGAGCGCGACAACCCCAAGATCATCGACGGCTCCCGCCGCGCCCGGATCGCCAAGGGCTCCGGCGTCGAGGTCTCGGAGGTCAACGGGCTGGTCAACCGGTTCTTCGAGGCGCGCAAGATGATGACGTCGATGGCCTCCGGGAAGATGCCCGGGATGCCGGGCCTGCCCGGGATGGGCGGCGGGCCGAAGAAGCAGCCGGCCAAGCAGCAGAAGAAGAAGGGCTCCCGCGGGGTCTCCGGGAACCCGGCCAAGCGCAACGCCGTCGCCGCCCGGGCCGCCGACCCGGGCGACGCCGCGGCCGCCTTCGGCGCCGGGACGATGGACCAGGCCGCGCTGGAGAAGGCCATGGCCGACTTCCAGCTGCCGCCCGAGCTCCGCGGCCGGCTCGGGAAGTAGGTGACCGGGCTGCAGGTGGAGGGGGCGCCGCGGCTGCACCTGCAGGGCGTGCTCCTCCCCGAGGGGGAGCCGCGCGACCTGTGGGTGGTCGACGGCGTCGTCCGCACCGAGCCCGTGCGGGACGCGACGACCCTGACGACCGGCGGCTGGGTGATGCCGGGCCTGGTCGACGCGCACTGCCACGTCGGCCTGGAGCTGCACGGCGCCGTCGAGCCCGCGGTGGCCGAGCAGCACGCCCTGGCCGACCGCGCCGCCGGCGCCCTGCTGCTGCGCGACGCCGGCTCGCCCGCCGACACCCGCTGGGTCGACGACCGCGAGGACCTGCCCCGGCTCATCCGGGCCGGCCGGCACATCGCCCGGCCCAAGCGCTACCTGCGCAACTACGCCGACGAGGTCGAGCCGGAGTCGCTCGTCGAGGCCGTCGAGCGCCAGGTGGCCCGCGGCGACGGCTGGGTCAAGCTGGTCGGGGACTGGATCGACCGGGGGGTCGGCGACCTCGCCCCGCTGTGGCCGCAGGACGTGGCCGCCGCCGCCATCGCCCGCGCGCACGCGCTCGGCGCCCGCGTCACCGCCCACGTCTTCGGCGAGCAGGCCGCCACCGAGCTGGTGGCCGCCGGCATCGACGGCATCGAGCACGGCACGGGGCTTGACGACGCGACGATCGAGGCGATGGCCGCCCGGCAGGTGGCCCTGGTCCCGACACTGGTCCAGCTGGAGAACTTCGAGTCCATCGCCGCCAGCGCGCAGGAGAAGTTCCCGACCTACGCGGCGCACATGCGGGCCCTGTACGCGGGCCGGCTCGGGGTGCTCCGGCGGGCCCACGAGGCCGGCGTGCCGGTCTACGCGGGCACCGACGCCGGCGGCTACCTGCCGCACGGGCTGGTCGGGCAGGAGATGGGGCTGCTCGGCGCCGTCACCTCGGCCGAGCACGCCCTCGGGGCCGGCTCCTGGCGGGCCCGCGCCTGGCTGGGCCGGCCCGCGACCCTGGCCGAGGGAGCGCCCGCCGACCTCGTCGTCTTCGACGCCGACCCGCGCGCCGACCTCGGCGTGCTCCGCCACCCCCGGCACGTCGTGCTGCGCGGACGCGTCGTTGGCTGAGCCGCGCCGCCCGGCCGGTCTGCGCGGCATCCGGCGGCGGCGTCCCCCCGCCCTGGTGCTCGCCGTCCTCGCCGCGCTGGGCTGGCTGCTGCCCGCCGCGCCGGCGGCCGCGGCGGACGAGGCGCCCGTCGTCGAGACCGTGCTGTCCGTGCCCGGCACGCCCGAGCCGGACGGCCGTCCCGTCGACCTCGACGTCACCCTGATGACCACCGACCCGGCGGTGCCCCGGCCGGCCCTGGTGCTGGCCCACGGGTTCGGCGGCAGCAAGGACGACCTGGCCCCGCTCGGCCGCGACCTGGCCCGCGCCGGCTACACCGTGCTGACCGCCACCGCGCGCGGGTTCGGCGCCTCGGGCGGGCTCATCCACCTCGACGACCCGGACTACGAGGGGGCCGACGCCGTCCGGCTGGTCGACCTGCTGGCGACCCGGCCCGAGGTGCAGCGCACCGGTGACGACCCCGTCGTCGGGTTCGCCGGCGCCTCCTACGGCGGGGCGCTGGCCCTGGTGGCCGCCGGCCTCGACCCCCGCGTCGACGCCATCGCCCCCGCCTTCACCTGGAACAGCCTGCGGACGGCGCTCTTCCCGCAGAGCGCCGTCGCCGGGCCCGCGACCTCGCTGGCCGACGTCGCGCCGCAGGACACCGGGGTGTTCAAGCAGCGCTGGGCGGCGCTGTTCTTCCGCAGCGGCTCGGCCGCCGGGGGAGCGCCGGGCGCCGGCGACGGCCCGCGCGACGGCACCGCAGCGCTCTGCGGGCGCTTCGCCCCAGAGCTCTGCCGGGGCTACCTGGCCACCGCCGGGTCCGGCCGGCCCGACGCCGACCTCGTCGCCCGGCTGGACCGGATCGCGCCGGCGCGGCTGCTGTCCCGGGTGAGCGCGCCGACCCTGCTGGTCCAGGGGGAGCAGGACACGCTCTTCGGCCTCGACCAGGCCGACGCGACGGTCCGCGGCCTGCCGGCCGGCACGCCCAGCCGGGTGGTCTGGGCCAGCGGCGGGCACGACGCGTCGGTCGACGTCCAGGACCAGGTGGGCGAGCTGGAGGCCTGGTTCGGCCGCTACCTGCGCGGCGACGGGACCCCCGCGGCCCCCGGCCTCTCGGCCGTCGTCCCGCAGACCGCCCTCGTGGGCCAGGCCGACGACGACGCCCCGCTCACCCTGCAGACCTCGGCCTACCCCGGCCGCGGAGCACCGCTGGCCACCGAGGACCGCGCGCTCGACGGCGGCCCGCAGCAGGTGCTGGCGCCCGCCGGCGGCGCGCCGGCCGCGCTGACCAGCCTGCCCGGCACCGGGCCCGCGCTGGCGGCCGTCACCGGGGTCGCCGGCTACGGCCTCGGCGTGCTGCCCGGTCAGGCGGCCACCTTCACCACCGCGCCGCTCGACGCCCCGCTGCGGCTCCTCGGCAGCGGCCGGGTGGTGCTCGACGTCACCAGCACGGCCACCTCGGCCACCCTCTTCGCCGCCGTCTGGGACCTCGGCCCCGACGCGACGGACCCCGGCTCGACGAACCCCGGCGCGGCCGGCTCCGGGACGCCGGGGCGGTCGGCCGCGCCCTCGTCGGCGGTGCTGCCCGGCGCCGCCGTCGCCCCGGTCCGGCTCACCGGGCTCGTCCCGGGCCAGGCCCGGCGGGTCGAGGTCGCGCTGCCGGCCGTCGCCCACCAGGTACCGGTCGGGCACCGGCTGCAGGTGGTCGTGTCCAGCACCGACCAGGCCTACGCGCTGCCGCGGACGGCCGCCGTGCACACCGTCGCCCTGGCCGGCGACCCGGTCCTGACCCTGCCCCGGCTGGAGTCGGCGCAGACCAGCGGCGGCGGCCTCGACGTGCCGCTGCCCCTGGTCCTCGCGGTGGCCGGCGTGGTGCTCGCGGCCGGGCTGACCGCGCTGGTGCTGCGCCGCCGGGTCGCCGCCGTGCCCGACCGCGCGGACCTGGCCGACCTCCCGCTGGCCGTGGACGGCCTGGTCAAGACCTACGGCGACGGCTTCCGGGCCGTCGACGGCGTGTCCTTCACCGCCGGTCCGGGCCAGGTCGTCGGCCTGCTCGGCCCCAACGGCGCCGGCAAGACGACGACGATGCGGATGCTCGTCGGGCTGATCCGGCCCGACGCCGGGGCCGTCTACGTCGGGGGCTCGGCGGTGCAGCCCGGCGCCGAGGTCCTCGGCGCGGTCGGCGCCTTCATCGAGGGGCCGGGCTTCCTGCCGCACCTCACCGGCCGGCAGAACCTCGAGGCCTACTGGCAGGCCACCGGCCGGCCGGCGGCCGAGGCCCACCTCGACGAGGCCCTCGAGGTCGCGGCCCTGGGCGGCGGCCTGGACCGCCGGGTGCGCGGCTACAGCCAGGGCATGAAGCAGCGGCTCGGCATCGCCCAGGCCATGCTGGGCCGCCCGCGGCTGCTGCTGCTCGACGAGCCGACCAACGGCCTCGACCCGCCGCAGATCCTCGCCATGCGCGGGGTGCTCGCCGACTACGCCGCCACCGGCCGCACGGTGCTGGTCTCCAGCCACCTGCTGGGCGAGGTGCAGGCGACCTGCAGCCACGTCGTCGTCATGGACCGCGGCCGCGTCGTGCTGGCCGGCTCGGTCGAGGAGCTCACGGCCAGCGACGACGTCACCCTCGTCGGGCTGTCCGCCGACGCCGACCGCGAGGCCGCTGTCGCGGTGCTGCGCGGGCTGGGCCTCGTCGTGGGCACGGCCGAGGACCGCCTGCTGCGCGTGCAGGGGGACCGGCCGCGCGCCGCGGTGGTCGCCGCCCTCGTCGGCGCGGGCGTCGGGGTCGAGCAGGTCGACGGACGCCGTCAGCTGGAGGAGGTCTTCATGGGGCTGGTCGGCGGGGGACCCGGCGAGGGCGGGGAGGGCGGCCGTGGCTGACCCGACCACCGCGCCCGCGACGCCGACGACGCCCGCCCGTCCCCGGCGGGCGCTGCCGCTGCGCGCCGAGCTGCGCCGCCAGCTCCGCCGCCGCCGGACCCAGGCGGTCGGTTGGGTGCTCCTGCTGCTGCCGCTGGTCCTCGTCGGGGCCTTCGCCCTGGGCTCCGACGACGACGGCGGGCCGGCCACCGGCGCGCGCGGCTTCGTCGACCTGGCCCAGGAGAGCGGCGCCAACCTCACGGTGTTCACCCTCTTCGCCTCCACCGGCTTCCTGCTGGTGGTGCTGGTCGCGCTGTTCGCCGGCGACGCCGTCCCCTCGGAGGCGAGCTGGTCGACGCTGCGCTACCTGCTGGCCGCCCCCGTGCCGCGCGGCCGGCTGCTGCGCCAGAAGCTGGTCGTCGCCGCCCTGTCCAGCCTGACCGCGCTCGTGGCCCTGCCGGTCTGGACCCTGCTGGTCGGCGGGGTCGCCTACGGCTGGGGGCCCTACGTCGGCCCGACCGGGGACCAGATCGGCTGGCCCCAGCTCCTCGGCCGGTTCGCGGTCGTCGTGGTCTACCTGGCCGTCCAGCTGAGCGTGGTCGGCGCGCTCGCCTTCGCCCTCGGCGTGCTCACCGACGCCCCGCTGGCCGCCGTCGGCGGGGCGGTGCTGCTGATGATCCTCAGCGCCATCCTCGACACGATCACCGCGCTCGGCGACCTCCGGCAGGGGCTGCCCGGGCACTACGCCTTCGCCTGGGCCGACGCGCTGTCGCCCACCGTCGACTGGTCGGGGATGGCGTCCGGCGCGCTCTGGTCCGTCGGCTACGCCGTGGTCCTGGTCTCGCTGGGGGCCTGGCACTTCCGCCGCAAGGACGTCACCAGCTGAGCCGAGGGGCCCCTTGACCGTCCCGTTATCGGATCGTTATCTTCGCTGACCCGACCTCCGGAGACCCCCGTGACCCCCGCACCCCGTTCTCCTGCACCTCGTTCCCCCGCACCCCGTTCCCGCGCCGCCCGTCGCCGGTCCCGCCTGGTCCTGGGCGTCGCCGCGACGACCCTCGCCCTGGCGGCCACCGCCGCCGGTCCCGCCGGCGCCGCGCCCACTCCCGCGCCCGCCCGTCCGGCGGAGGCCGCCGCGGAGGCGCTGGCCCGCGACAGCGGGATCTCCCCGTCGGTCGCCCGCGACCGCGTCGCGGCCCAGGCCGCCCTCAGCCGCACCAGCGCCGCCGTCGAGGCCGCCTTGTCGCCGTCGGTCTCGGCCGGCAGCTGGCTGGACGCGCGGACCGGCACGGTCGCGGTCGCGGTGACGACCGACGCGGCTGCCGCGGAGGCCCGCGCCCTGGGGGCGGTGCCGCACCGGGTGGCCCACAGCGGCACCCAGCTGACCCGCGTCCGCGAGGACCTCGACGGCTGGGCGCGGAGCGAGGGTGCCGGCCGGGTGGTCAGCTGGGGCGTCGACGCCGCGACCGGCACCGTCCGCGTCCGCACCACGGCCGGCGCCGACGACGCCCGGACGAGCGCCTTCCTGCGGCACGCCCGGACCCACGGCAGCAAGGTCGCGGTGACCACGACGACGGCGCGGGTGCAGCCGATGGCCGACCTGCTCGGCGGCCAGCAGATCGAGTTCGGCGGCTACGTCTGCTCCGTCGGCTTCACCGCCCGCACCGCCCAGGGGTCGCCGGTGATGCTCACCGCCGGCCACTGCGGGGCCGACTACGCGACCTTCACCAGCGGCGGCACGCCGGTGGGCACGACGACGGCCTACAGCTTCCCCGGCGACGACTACGCCCGCGCGCCGATCGCCGCCGGCTGGACGCCCCGCGGCCGCGTCAGCACGTGGGACGGCGACTCGGTGGCGGTGACCGGCTCGGCGCCGGCCGCCGTCGGCGCGGCGGTCTGCAAGAGCGGCCGGACCACCGGGTGGACCTGCGGCACCGTGCAGGCGACCGGGCAGACGGTGAGCTACAGCAACGAGGACGGCAGCACCAGCGTCGTCTCCGGGCTGACCGAGACCAGCACCTGCACCGAGGGCGGGGACTCGGGCGGGGCGAACCTGGCCGGTACGCAGGCGCAGGGGCTGACCAGCGGGGGCGCCGGCTACGGCGCCGACGCCGTCTGCGGGGAGAAGGTCGGCCAGCCGAACATCTCCTACATCCAGCCGGTCCGCGAGGCGCTGAACGCCTACGGCCTGACGCTCATCACGGGCTAAGCCGGGTCTCAGGTCCCGGCCGGCGTCGCGTCGGCCGGGTCGCCGGGCATGTCCGCCGCGAGGTGGGTGCCGAAGAAGGCCTCGATCCGGCGCCACGCGTCCTGCGCGGCCTCGGGCTCGGGGCCGACGTGGGCCAGCCGCAGCAGCGGCCGCAGGACCCGGGGACCGTTCGGGGCGTCGTTGAGGAAGCTGTGGCCCGCGCGGGGGTAGACCTGGACGTCGTGCGGCACGTCGTTCGCCTCGAGCGCGGCGGTGAGCCGGGGGACCTCGCCGACGAGCTGGCGGTCGCGGCCGCCGTAGCTGGCGACGACGGGGCAGGCGCCGCGCAGCACCTCCTCCACGTCGGCCGGGACCATCCCGTAGTTCACCGCGCTGGCGTCGAAGCCCTCGGCCGCGACCAGCAGGGCGAAGCCGCCGCCCATGCAGAAGCCGATGACGCCGACGCGGCCGTTGACGCGGCGGTCCTCCAGCAGCTGGGCCCGGGCGGCCTGCAGCAGCGCGAACGGGGGACCGGACCGGGCGCCGAGCGAGCGGAACACCGACCGGACGCAGCGCAGCCGCGGGCCGTCGTCGAACAGGTCGGGGGCCAGCACCACGAAGCCGGCCGAGGCGAGCCGCTCGGCCTGGCGGCGCAGCACGTCGTCGAGGCCCCACGCCTCGTGCACCATGACCACCCCGGGCCAGGGTCCGGGGGCGGCGGGGCGGACGAGGACGGCCAGCCGGCCGTCCAGCCGGGTGTCGATCGCGACGGTCTGCATGGGCGCACCCTAGGACCGGTCGCCACCGGCCGCGACGAGCCCCGCCGCGGCGGGTTCGCGTCCCGGCGCGGGCTCTGGCAGAATGTTGGCCGCATCTGTGTCGTGGGCGCCCTCTCACCGTCCGCACGGCACGGGTTCACCCGAGGTCGTCGCCGAGTGATTTCCCCACCGCGTGACACGGTCTCACCCATCTCGTGGCCGGCGCAGCCGGCCACAGCTCACACAGGAGAAACCACACACGTGGCTGTCAAGATTCGTCTGAAGCGCCTGGGCAAGATCCGGTCGCCGCACTACCGCATCGTCGTCGCCGACTCCCGGACCAAGCGGGACGGGCGCGCGATCGAGGAGATCGGCAAGTACCACCCCAAGAACGACCCGTCGGTCATCGAGGTCAACTCCGAGCGCGCGCAGTACTGGCTCTCCGTCGGCGCCCAGCCGACCGAGGCCGTGGTCGCGCTGCTCAAGCGGACCGGTGACTGGCAGAGCTACTCCGGCGACACCTCGCCCTCCGGCGTCGAGCCGCAGCGGGAGAAGCCGAACAAGACCGAGCTGTTCAACGCCGCCCTCGCCGAGGCCGGCAGCGAGCCGCAGACCGCGGCCATCTCCGGCAAGCGCGGCCGTGGCACCGTCGAGGGCACCCCGGCCGAGGCCGCTGACGCCGCCGACGCCGGCGTGGCCGCCGCCGCGACCCCCGCCACCGAGACCCCCGCCACCGAGAGCACCGGGGCCTGACGTGCTGGCCGATGCGCTCGAGCACCTCGTCCGCGGCATCGTCACCAACCCCGACGACGTCGTGGTGAAGGACAAGGACCTGCGCCGCGGGCGGATGCTCGAGGTGCGGGTCAACCCCGAGGACATCGGCAAGGTGATCGGTCGCAACGGCCGCACGGCCACGGCGCTGCGCACGGTCGTGGCCGCCCTGGCGGGGCGCGACCAGGTCCGGGTCGACTTCGTCGACGTGGACAAGGGTCCGCGCCGCACCGGCGGACCCGGAGGTGGCGGCGCCCGCCGTCGCTGACCCCGGTCCCGAGGACCGCTCGACGCCCCGACCCCCTCCGCGGGGCCGGGGCGTCGGCGTCTCCGCGGGTCCCTGCTCCTGAGGAGAACCCATGGCTGAGACCGTCGAGGTCGTCGTCGGCATCATCGGCCGCGCGCACGGCATCCGCGGCGACGTGACCATCGACGTCCGCACCGACGAGCCGGAGCGCCGCTTCGCCGTCGGCGAGGTGCTGCGCGCCGAGGACGGCCGCCGCACCTTCACCGTCGCCAGCGCCCGCGACCACTCCGGCCGGCTACTCGTGCACTTCGACCAGCTGCCCGACCGCACGCTGGCCGAGGCCGCCCGCGGCACCGTCCTGGTCGCCGACGTCGACCCGGACGAGCAGCCCGAGGACGAGGACGAGTTCTACGACCGCCAGCTGATCGGGCTCGCCGTGCGCGCCGCCGACGGCTCCGCGGTCGGCACCGTCACCGACGTGCTGCACCTGCCCCTGCAGGACACCCTCGAGATCCGCACCGACGCCGGCGTCCGGCTGGTCCCCTTCGTCACCGATCTGGTGCCGCGGGTCGACCTGACCGCCGGCGAGGTGCACCTGGCCGACGTCCCCGGCCTGCTCGTCGACGCCGACGAGGACGGGACCGACGA
Source organism: Microlunatus capsulatus (assembly GCF_017876495.1). Classification (NCBI taxonomy): domain Bacteria; kingdom Bacillati; phylum Actinomycetota; class Actinomycetes; order Propionibacteriales; family Propionibacteriaceae; genus Microlunatus; species Microlunatus capsulatus. Next base: position 3,848,190 of record NZ_JAGIOB010000001.1, read on the forward strand.
GGACGGGGTCGGCGAGGACGGGGTCGGCGAGGACGGGGCCGGCGAGGACGGGGCCGGCGCGGACCGCGCGGGGGACGACGACGCCTGATGCGTCTCGACATCGTCTCGATCTTCCCGGAGTACCTGGCCCCGCTGCAGCTGTCGCTGGTCGGCAAGGCCGTCCGCACCGGGATCGTCGAGCTGGGCGTGCACGACCTGCGGCAGTGGACCCACGACCGGCACCGGACCGTCGACGACACCCCCTACGGCGGCGGCGCCGGGATGGTGATGCGGCCCGACCCGTGGGGCGAGGCGCTGGACGCGCTCGTCCCGCCGGGCGCACCCGGTGACCCGCTGCTGCTGGTGATGACGCCGTCGGGCCGCCGCTTCGACCAGGCGCTGGCGGCCGAGCTGGCCGCCGAGCAGCACCTGCTGGTGGCGTGCGGGCGCTACGAGGGCATCGACGCCCGCGTCGTCGAGCACGCGCGGACGCGGCTGCGGGTGCTGGAGGTGAGCATCGGCGACTACGTCCTCAACGGCGGCGAGGCCGCGGCCCTGGTCGTCACCGAGGCCGTCGTCCGGCTGCTGCCCGGCGTCGTCGGCAACCCCGCGTCGCTGACGGAGGAGTCCCACGCGGCCGACCATGACGGCCTGCTGGAGTACCCCGTCTACACCAAGCCGCCGCAGTGGCGGGACCTCGACGTGCCGGAGGTGCTGTTCTCCGGCCACCACGGCCGGATCGCGGCCTGGCGGCGCGAGCAGGCGGTCGAGCGCACCCGCGAGCGCCGCCCCGACCTGCTGCCGGCGCGGCACGAGCCGCTGGTCGTGACCCGCGCCGTGCCCGAGGACGCCGGCGAGCTGTGGACGCTGCAGCAGGCCGCCTACCTCGTCGAGGGCCGCCGGCACGCCACCTTCGACATCCCCCCGCTGGTCGAGTCGCTGGCGGAGGTCCGTACCTCCCTCGACGACGGTCTCGTCCTGGTGGCCCGACGCGCGGGGCGGCTGGTCGGCTCGGTGCGCGGAGAGGCCCGCGAGGGCGGTGACTGGTACGTCGGCCGGCTGATGGTGGCCCCCGACCTGCAGGGCGAGGGCCTGGGCAGCGCGCTGCTCGAGCGCGTCGAGGCGCTGGCGCCGGAGGGCACCCGCCGGGTCGTGCTGGTCACGGGCGTGCTCAGCGAGGCCAACGTGCGCTTCTACCGACGCCGCGGCTACCGGGTGCTGGGCCGCCGCTCGCACCCCGGCGTCGACGTGCTCGACCTGGCGAAGGTGCTGCCGGCCCGCTGATGGGCCGGGTCGGCCGACGACCGCGGCCACGGCCCGGACGGATGCGCCCGGCGACGTGGCGAAGAACACCAGTGCCGCCGTTGGTCTTATTCGTCACTTCCCCGTGCGGGGTCCTAGGGTTGGGCGCGTGGCAACGACAACCCTGTCGCCGACGCAGCGCGCCGTCCGCACGACGGTCGCGCTCAAGGCGCTGATGGCGGTCAGCGGGCTGATCCTGATCGGCTACCTGCTGGCCCACATGTACGGCAACCTCAAGGTCTTCGCGGGTCAGCAGGCGTTCGACGACTACGCGCACCACCTGCGCACGCTCGGCGAGCCGATCCTGCCCCACACCGGCCTGCTCTGGATCATCCGCGTCGTGCTGCTGGCCGCGGTCTTCGGGCACGGCTACGCGGCCTTCAAGCTGTGGGCCCGCGCCCGCAAGGCCCGCGGCGGCGGGGGCGCCAAGCGCTACCAGTCGACCAAGGGCCGCACCGGCGTCCAGCGCACCTACGCCTCCTTCACCCTGCGGTGGGGCGGCATCGTCATCGCGCTGTTCGTGGTCTTCCACCTGCTGCACTTCACCTGGAACACGATCCACCCGGGCGGGGCGAGCGACAGCCCCTACCAGCGCGTCGTGAACGGCTTCGGCGTGTGGTGGGTCGTGGTGGCCTACACCCTCGCCATGGTCGCGGTGGGCTTCCACCTGCGGCACGGCACCTGGAGCGCCTTCACCACGCTGGGCGCCAACACCTCCGCCGCCATGCGGCACCGGCTGAACGTCCTGGCCTACGTGGTCGCCGGTGTCGTCACCGTCGGCTTCCTCCTTCCTCCGTACAGCATTCTCCTGGGGCTGGTGAGCTGATCGATGAGCAACGACCGTACGAACGACGTCCCGACGACGGACCGCACGACGCCCGAGGAGCCCGGCCTGGCCGAGCGCCTCGTCGGCGCCGCCCGGCACGCGGTGGGCGACCTCCTGAACTCCGTCGACGCCGACGCGATCTACCTCGAGGGCGACGACATCGCCGACACCAAGGCGCCGCAGGTGCCGATCGACCAGCGCTGGGACGAGCGGCGGTTCAACGCCAAGCTCGTGAACCCGGCCAACCGGCGCAAGCTGAGCGTCATCATCGTGGGCACCGGCCTCGCGGGCGGCGCGGCGGCGGCGACGCTGGGCGAGGCCGGCTACAAGGTCACCAGCTTCTGCTACCAGGACTCGCCCCGGCGCGCGCACTCCATCGCGGCCCAGGGCGGCATCAACGCGGCGAAGAACTACCGCAACGACGGCGATTCGGTCTACCGGCTGTTCTACGACACGGTGAAGGGCGGTGACTTCCGCTCGCGGGAGTCGAACGTCTACCGGCTGGCCCAGACCAGCGTCCAGATCATCGACCAGTGCGTCGCCCAGGGCGTGCCCTTCGCGCGCGAGTACGGCGGCCTGCTCGACAACCGCTCCTTCGGCGGCGTGCAGGTGTCGCGGACGTTCTACGCCCGCGGCCAGACGGGCCAGCAGCTGCTGCTCGGCGCCTACCAGGCCCTCGAGCGCCAGATCGCGGCCGGCACCGTCGAGATGCACACCCGGCACGAGATGCTCGAGGTCGTCGTCGTCGACGGCAAGGCCCGCGGGGTCGTCGTCCGCGACATGGTGACGGGGGAGCTGGAGACCCACTTCGCCGACGCCGTCGTGCTGGCCACCGGTGGCTACAGCAACGTCTTCTTCCTCTCCACCAACGCCATGGGCTGCAACGTCACCGCGACCTGGCGGGCGCACCGCAAGGGCGCGCTGTTCGCCAACCCGTGCTTCACCCAGATCCACCCCACCTGCATCCCGGTGTCGGGGGACTACCAGTCCAAGCTGACGCTGATGAGCGAGTCGCTCCGCAACGACGGCCGCATCTGGGTCCCGAAGAGCGGTGAGGACAAGCGCGACCCGCGCGAGATCCCCGAGGACGAGCGCGACTACTACCTGGAGCGCATCTACCCGGCGTTCGGCAACCTGGTGCCCCGCGACATCGCCTCCCGCGCGGCGAAGAACGTCTGCGACGAGGGCCGCGGCGTCGGGCCCGGCGGGCTGGGCGTGTACCTGGACTTCGCGGACGCGATCTCCCGGCTGGGCCGCAAGAGCGTCGAGGCCAAGTACGGCAACCTCTTCGACATGTACGCCCAGATCACGGGCGAGAACCCGTACGAGACGCCGATGCGGATCTACCCGGCCGTGCACTACACGATGGGCGGCCTCTGGGTCGACTACGACCTGCAGTCCACGATCCCGGGCCTGTTCGTCACCGGCGAGGCCAACTTCTCAGACCACGGCGCCAACCGGCTCGGCGCCAGCGCCCTGATGCAGGGCCTGGCCGACGGCTACTTCGTGCTGCCGAACACGGTCAACGACTACCTGGCGGCCGGTCCGTTCGCCAAGGTGGACGAGACCCACCCGGCCGCGGTCGAGGCGGTCGCGGAGGTGCGCGCCCGCGTCGAGAAGCTGCTGGCGGTCAAGGGCACCCGGACGGTGGACTCGTTCCACCGCGAGCTGGGCCACATCATGTGGGACTACTGCGGCATGGAGCGGTCCGAGGAGGGTCTGCGCAAGGCCATCACCCGGATCCGGGAGCTGCGGGCGGAGTTCTGGTCCGACGTGCTGGTCCTCGGCCAGGGCGACCAGGTCAACCAGGCCCTCGAGCGGGCCGGCCGGGTGGCGGACTTCCTCGAGCTGGGCGAGCTCATGTGCATCGATGCGCTCGCGCGACGCGAATCCTGTGGTGGGCACTTCCGTGCCGAGTCGCAGACCGAGGACGGCGAGGCGCTGCGGCACGACGACGAGTTCGCCTACGTCAGCGCCTGGGAGTTCGGCGGCGAGGGCGGCAAGCCCGTGCTGCACAAGGAGCCCCTGGTGTACGAGTACGTCGAGATGAAGCAACGGAGTTACAAGTGACCTTGACAGCGCAGGACAAGAACGAGGCCGGCGAGGCCCAGGCCGCCGGCACCGAGGGCACCCGCCTGATGACCATCACGGTCCGGGTCTGGCGCCAGCCGAACGCCCAGGCCGAGGGCCGGATGGTGGCCTACGAGGTGCCCGGCGTCTCCGAGCACATGTCCTTCCTCGAGATGATGGACGTGCTCAACGAGCGGCTCACGCTCGAGGGCGACGACCCGATCGCCTTCGACCACGACTGCCGCGAGGGTATCTGCGGCCAGTGCGGCGTCGTCATCGACGGCGTGGCCCACGGCCCGCAGCAGACGACGACCTGCCAGCTGCACATGCGCTCGTTCGCCGACGGCGACACGATCGACGTGGAGCCGTGGCGGGCCGACGCCTTCCCGGTGGTCAAGGACCTGATGGTCGACCGCGGCGCGTTCGACCGGATCATCCAGGCGGGCGGCTACATCTCCGCCCCGACCGGGACGGCGCCCGACGCGCACGCCTCGCCCATCCCCAAGGCCAACTCCGACCACGCGTTCGAGGCCGCCGCCTGCATCGGCTGCGGCGCCTGCGTGGCGGCCTGCCCCAACGGCTCGGCGATGCTCTTCACCGCCGCCAAGGTGACCCACCTGGGCCTGCTGCCCCAGGGCCAGCCGGAGCGCCACTCGCGCGTCCTCGGCATGGTCGCCCAGCACGACGAGGAGGGCTTCGGCGGCTGCACGAACATCGGCGAGTGCACCGCGGTCTGCCCGAAGGAGATCCCCTTCGAGACGATCTCCCGGCTCAACCGGGACCTCTACGGGGCGCTCACGCACCCCAACAGCTGAGCCCGACCGCACGGCACACCGGCCACCGACCCTCCCGGGTCGGTGGCCGGTGCCGTTGCGGGGCTATCCCGCCAGCCGCTCGGCGGCGGCCCGCACCAGGCCGAACTGGGGGTGCTCCGGCAGGCCGTTGTCCGGGTCGCCCCCGGGCTGCAGGCTGACGTTGTCGTCCATCCCGCGCACCACCTCGACGGTGAGCATGAGGCGGTCGTCGACGCGGGTCACGCCCAGGCTCTCGAAGAAGCCCTCCTGGTCGCTCTCCCCGCCCTGCTGGGTGTAGACGGGCACCACGGCGAACGTCCCGGAGGTGCCGCGGGGGGTGGCCACGTCGACCCGCACGGGCTCCCCGGCGGCGTCGAGCAGGGTGTTCCCGTGGTCCTCCAGGGTGGCGGCGCAGTCGTCCACCCAGCCGTCGACGACCCGCTCGGCCGCCCGGGCCGCGTCGGCGTCGGCGAACTGCAGCGCGAGGGTCTGCACCGCGACCAGCTCCTGGCCCGGGTAGCGGAAGTCCCGGGCCTGCTGCCCGGTGGCACGGAGCGGGGCCAAGCCGTCGGGGACGCACGCGGAGATCTCGTCGGGGACCCGGCCGGTGCCCGCGGGGGCCACCTCTAGCGCCGGCCCGCCGCGGGTCGGCACGTCCTGGGCGCGCAGCAGCTGCGCCGTGCCGACGGTGCGCTCCCGGCTCGGGGTCGGCGTGGGTGCGGTGGGGACGGGCGAGGGGACCGCGGAGGCCACCGGGGGCGGGGCCGTGCCGTCCTGCCCGGGCAGCTGGCTGAGCACGCCCCCGCCGGCCAGCACGACGACGACCGCGGCGACGACGGCGGTGGCGGCCTGGCGGCGGTGCCGGCGCCGGGTGCCCAGCCGGCGCACGTGGGACGGCTCGAGGGGGGCGGCGCCGCGCTCGGCGTCGGCGCCGAGCCCGCGCAGGAGCTCGTCCAGGTCGTGTCCGGTCATCGCCGTCCCTCCTCGGGGTCATCGGCCAGCAGCAGGGCCAGGGCGGCGCGGCCGCGTGACAGCCGGGCCTTCACCGTCCCGACGGGGGCGCCGACCTCGGCGGCCACGGCGGCCACGGGGAGGTCGGCCAGGTGGTGCAGGACGATGGCGCGCCGCTGGTCGGCGGGGATCGCCTGCAGGGCGCGGGCCAGGGCCACGTGGGTGACGTCGGGCTCCCGCGGCGGTCGGGCCGCGTGGGCGCGGTCGGGGGCCAGCAGGGCCTTCCGGGCCCGGCGCCAGCGGCTGACGGCCAGCCGGTAGGCGACCGTGCGCACCCAGGCCTCGGGGGCCTGGTCGACGTCGAGGGTGCGCCGGCGGTCCCAGCCGCGGACGAAGGCCTCCTGCACGCAGTCCTGGGCCTCGGCGTGGTTGCCGCACATCGCGTAGATCTGGCCGACCAGGCGGCCGAAGGAGGCCTCGTAGAAGGCGTCGAACGCGGCCTCGTCCATCCCCGTCCTCCCCGTCCCGGCCGGCTGCTCGGCCGGGCCGGCCCATCCTGGCGGTCCCGGGGGCCGGCCCGCCACCTCCGTCGTCGGTCGCATCGTGGTCCTCTCCCGGTGGGCCGGCCGCACCCGCGGTGCGGCGGGACGGGCGGGCCGTCCTGCTCCCTCTACGCGGGCGGCGGGCGACCGGTTGCACGGGTCCTGCGGGCGACCCCGCAAGGACCGCGGGCGGTGGAGGACGGGTCGGCCTGACGATTTCGGGGCCGGACGCCGGTGTGGCAGACTGGCTCGCTGTTGTCCGTCCGGATGCGCGGCTCCTGCCACAGGGGGATCGTCCGCCGCCGGGGACCTCCGAAACCCACCGACGTGGTGACCTGTGGCACCGGCGAGGAAACACCCATGAGCAAGCTGATCGACGCGCTGGACCAGGCGTCCCTGCGCACCGACATCCCCTCCTTCCGCCCCGGCGACTCCGTCAAGGTGCACGTGAAGGTCGTCGAGGGCAACCGCTCCCGGCTCCAGGTCTTCGCGGGCGTGGTCATCTCCATCGCCGGCGACGGCGTGCGCGAGGCCTTCACGGTCCGCAAGGTGAGCTTCGGCGTCGGCGTCGAGCGCACCTTCCCGCTGCACAGCCCGATCATCGACCACGTCGACGTCGACCGTCGCGGTGACGTCCGTCGGGCCAAGCTGTACTACCTGCGCGACCTGCGCGGCAAGGCCGCCAAGATCAAGGAGAAGCGCGACGCTCACTGAGCCCCGGCTCCGTGACCGTCCCCGCCGCCCCGTGCTCCTGAGCCGGCGCGGTGGGTGACGCACCCGACCCGACCACGGACGTCCCGCGGCCGGCACCGCAGCCGCTGACGGCGGCCCAGCACGTCTGGGCCTTCCTCGGCGAGCTGACCGGTGTCGTCGTGGGCGCCGTGGTCGTGGCGTTCCTGCTCCGTGCCTTCGTGGGGCAGCTCTTCCTCATCCCCTCGGCGTCGATGGAGCAGACGCTCCGGGTCGACGACCGGGTGGTGGTGGAGAAGATCAGCCGCCTGCAGCGCGGCGAGGTCGTCGTCTTCGCCGACCCCGGCGGCTGGCTCAGCGGGCCCCCCGCCCCGGGACGCGGTCCCGTCGGCCGGGCGCTCGAGCTCGTCGGCGTGCTCCCCGACTCCAGCACCGAGCACCTGATCAAGCGGCTCGTCGGGCTGCCCGGCGACGAGGTGGTCTGCTGCGACGACCGCGGCCGGGTCAGCGTCAACGGGCACCCGCTCGACGAGACGTCCTACCTCGACGTGGTGCCGGGCGGCGGGCAGGTCCAGCCCTCGACGATCGCCTTCGCCGTCACCGTCCCCGCCGGACGGCTCTTCGTCCTCGGCGACAACCGCGAGCGCAGCCGCGACTCCCGCTGCCACCTGCACGACCGCCGCCCCGGCGAGCCCGAGGGTGCGGCCGCCTTCGTGCCCGAGGACCTGGTGGTCGGCCGCGCGATCGCCGTGACGTGGCCGGTGGGTCACGCGCGCTGGTTGCCGATCCCGGCTACGGTGGACGCTGTTCCCGCCGCGGCCGCGGCACCCGCGCAAGCCGCGATCGACGCCGGACCCGAGGCGAGCTGTTGACCACTGACCAAGACGCCCGCAGCGCTGCTGCGGCGGGCGGGACCCCCCGCCCGCGCCGCACCGCGGGCCAGCAGGCCGGCTCGTTCCTCAAGGAGCTGGTGTTCGTCGTCGTCGGCGCGCTCGTCGTCTCCTCGCTGCTCCGCGCCTTCGTCGGCCAGATGTTCATCATCCCGTCGCAGTCGATGGAGAGCACGCTGCTGATCGGCGACCGCGTCGTGGTGCAGAAGATCACCGACTTCCACCGCGGCGACGTCGTCGTCTTCGAGGACCCGGGCGGCTGGCTGGCCGACGAGCCGGTCGCCGAGCCCGGCCCGTTCGACAAGGTGCTGGAGTTCGTCGGGATCCCGACCGCCAGCACCCCGGGCCACCTCATCAAGCGGGTCATCGGCATGCCGGGCGACCGGGTCGTCTGCTGCGACGACGAGGGCCGGCTGAGCGTGAACGGGCAGCCGCTCGACGAGACCTCCTACCTCTACGTCAACCCCGGTGGCGACCAGGTGGCCCCCTCCGACGTCCGCTTCGAGGTCGTCGTGCCCCGGGACCGGATCTTCGTCATGGGTGACCACCGCGACCTCAGCGCCGACTCGCGCTGCCACCTGAACGACGTCTGGCCGGATCTGCCGCGCGGCGGCATCGCGTTCGTGCCCGAGTCCCTGGTCGTCGGCCCGGCGTTCGCGATCGCGGCCCCGTTCGACCGCGCCCAGCGGCTGCGGACCCCGGCCACCTTCGCCGACGTGCCCGCGCCCTCGGCGCCCGCTCCCGACCGCGCGGTGATCGAGCCCGCCGGCGTCAGCTGCTGATGGCCGTCCCGGGGGAGCAGGAGCCGGGCCCCGCGCCCGTCGAGGTGCCGGCGGTCGTGGTGCGCCGCGACAGCGGGCTCTACGGCTACGAGCGCGCCCTGGGCCGGGTGGGTCTGGGCCCGGTGGCCGGGGCCGACGAGGCCGGTCGCGGGGCGTGCGCCGGTCCGCTGGTGGCCGGCGCGGTCATCCTGTCCGACGCCCGGCACCGCCAGATCAAGGGCCTGGCCGACTCCAAGCTGCTGACCGCTCGGACCCGCGAGCGGCTCTACGACGAGATCACGGACAAGGCGCTGGCCTGGTCGGTGGTCGCGGTGGAGCCGGGGGAGTGCGACCGGCTGGGCATGCACGTCGCCAACATCATGGCGCTGCGCCGGGCGCTGCTGCGCCTCGACGTCGCCCCCACCTACGTGCTGACCGACGGCTTCCCCGTCGACGGCCTCGGCGTGCCCGGGCTGGCGGTCTGGAAGGGCGACCGGGTGGCCGCCTGCGTGGCCGCCGCGTCGATCCTGGCCAAGGTGACCCGGGACCGGGTGATGACCGAGCTGGACGCCGTCCACCCCGAGTACGCCTTCGCGGTCCACAAGGGCTACTGCACCCCGCTGCACCAGGAGCGGCTCGACCTCCACGGCCCCTCGGCCACGCACCGGATGCGCTTCGACAACGTCGCGCGAACCACTAGAGTCGACCCGATGACCGCGCCTGCTCGACCCCGCCCCGCCGCCGTCGCCGACGCCGGCCTCCTCGACGCCGAGCGAGCCGTCTCGTGAGCGCGGAGGACCTCGAGCAGTACGAGAGCGAGCTGGAGCTCCAGCTCTACCGCGAGTACAAGGACGTCGTCGGCATCTTCACCTACGCGGTGGAGACCGAGCGCCGCTTCTACCTCTGCAACGCCGTCGACCTCAAGGTCCGCACCGAGGGCGGCGACGTCTACTACGAGGTCTCGATGGGCGACGCCTGGGTCTGGGACATGTACCGCCCCGCCCGGTTCGTCAAGAGCGCCAAGGTGCTCACCTTCCGCGACGTCTCCATCGAGGAGATCACCCACAGCGACCTCCAGGTGCCGAAGAACGTCCCCTGAGGCCCCCGCTCACCGAGCCGCGGACCCCGCTCCCTGAGCATGTCGAAGGGCTCCGGAACCCCCGCTCCCTGAGCCTGTCGAAGGGCTCCGGACCCCCGCTCCCTGAGCCTGTCGAAGGGCCCCGGAATCCTCGCTCCCCGAGCCCGTCGAAGGGCTGCGGACCCCCGCTCCCTGAGTCCGTCGAAGGGCCACCCGCCCCGCACCAGGACCGTCAGGCCGCGTGCCGCGGCCCCGGCTCGTCGGCGGCGTGCCGGGGCTCCGCGTGCTGCGTGCGCCGGCGGACGAGGTCGGCCACCGCGAAGACCAGGGCCACCCCCACGAAGGCGATCGTGGTCCGCAGGCTGACCGAGAGCGCGCCGGCGTAGTCCCGGCCCTGGCTGGCGGCCACCCGCTCGAAGAACTGCGCCAGCACGACCGCGACGCCGATGGCCGAGCCCACCCGCTGCGCGGTCTGCAGCATCCCGCCGCCGGAGCCGGCCTGGGCCGGGTCCACCTCGGCCAGGGTCAGGGTCACGTTGGGGCTCACGACCAGGCCGCCGCCGAAGCCCGCGACGAGGAAGGCGGGCGCCAGCTTGAGCCCGACCGACGTCTCCAGGACGGGCACGAGCAGGTCGACCGCGAGCAGCCCGACGGCGACCAGCACCAGCCCGCCGACGACGAGCACCCGCCCGTAGCGCCCGACCAGCCGGCCGCCGAGGAACGCGGCCACGGCCGAGCCGATGGCGAACGGGGTCTGGGTGGCCCCGGCCTGCAGGGCGCTGTAGCCCAGCCCGACCTGGAGGTAGAGCGTGATGACCAGGAAGATCGCGGTGAACCCGGCGAAGTAGAAGGTGCCCAGCACCAGCCCGAAGACGTAGGAGCGCACCTTGAGCAGCGAGAGCTCGACGAGGGTCTCCCGGCCGCGGGCGCGCCAGCGCCGCTCCCACAGCAGGAACAGCGCCAGCAGCACGGCGGCCGGGCCCAGCAGCCACCACGGGCGCTCGCTCAGCGGGGCGTCCTGCTGGCCCTCGACGAGGGGGAGCAGGACCAGCAGGATCGCGGCGGCGAAGAGCAGCACGCCGACGGGGTCGAGCGACTGCCGCGGTCCCGGCGGGGTGGCCGGGAGCAGCCGGCGGGCCATCAGCAGCAGCACGACGCCGACCGGCACGTTGACGTAGAACACCAGCCGCCAGCCGAAGTCGGGTCCGCCGACCCCCACGAGCAGGCCGCCGAGCAGGGGACCGACGGCGGTCGAGATGCCGATGGAGGCGCCGAACAGGCCGAAGGCCCGCCCGCGCTCCGGCCCGCGGAAGAGGTTCTGGATGAAGCCCGACACCTGGGGGGAGATCATCCCGCCCGCCAGGCCCTGCACCACGCGGGCGACGGAGAGGAACGTCGGGTCCGGCGCGGCGCCGGCGGCCGCGCTGGAGAGGGTGAACAGGGCGATGCCGGCCATGAAGACGTTCCGCCGGCTGCGGGCGTCGCCGAGCCGGCCGGCGGGCACGAGGGCCACCCCGAAGGCCAGCGCGTAGCCGGCGATGATCCACTGGACGTCGCTGTCGTCGGCCCGCAGGCCCTCGCGCAGCGTCGGCAGCGCGACGTTGACGATGCTGACGTCGAGCAGCGTCATCGCCCCCGCCACCAGGCAGACGGCGAGGGCCCGCCAGCGCGCGGGGTCGGGGGGCGCCGGGGTGGCGTCGTCAGAGCTCACGGACAGCCAATCTAGGGAACGGGGCGGAGGCCCCGGAGGGGGGTCGGACGGGTGACGCAGGACGGGCTCGAGCGGTTCGTGCGGGCGCAGGACGAGGGCGGCACCTACGCGACCGCCCTCACCGAGCTCCGCAGCGGCCGCAAGGTCAGCCACTGGATGTGGTTCGTGTTCCCCCAGCTGGCCGGTCTCGGACGCAGCAGCACGGCCCGGTTCTTCGCGCTCGGCTCGCTCGCCGAGGCCGAGGACTACCTCGCGCACCCGGTGCTGGGTCCCCGGCTGCGCGAGGCCGCGGGGGTGGTCGCCGCCCGGCCCGGGGTGCCGGCCGAGGACCTGCTCGGACCGGTCGACGCGCTGAAGCTGCGGTCGTCGATGACCCTCTTCGCCCGCGCGGCGCCCGACGAGCCGGTGTTCCGGGCCGTGCTGGACCGCTGCTACGGCGGTCGTCCCGACCCGGCCACCGAGCAGCTGCTCGACGGCTGACCTGCCCTCCGCGGGCCCTGCGGCCGTCGTCCCCAGGCCCGTCGCCGGCGCCGTCCACAGGCCCGGGCGGCCGGCGTCCGGCCGGACGGGTGGTCCTGATGCTCCCTGGTGGAGGTGGGCGATGGCGCAGAGCGCGCGGCAGGCGTTGGGGGTCCGGGGCGAGGAGCTGGCGGTGGCGGAGCTGCGCCGGCAGGGGATGGAGGTCGTCGAGCGGAACTGGCGCTGCCGGCTCGGCGAGATCGACGTGGTGGCCACCGAGACGGTGGCGGGCCGGACGACGGTGGTGTTCTGCGAGGTGAAGTGCCGCTCCGGGCTGGGCTTCGGGGACCCGCTGGAGGCCATCACCTGGGCCAAGCTCCGGCGGCTGCGGACCCTGGCCGCGGAGTGGATGCGGGTGCACGAGGTGAGCGCCGCCGCCGTCCGGCTGGACGCGGTCGGGGTGCTGCTGGTCCGCGGCCGGGCGCCGACCGTCCGGCACGTGCGGGCCGTGGGCTGAGGGGGCCAGGGGCGTGAGACCGGCCGTGGTGGGTACGGGGCGGGTGTGCCGAGCCAGCTGAGCATCTTCCTGCGCGACCACGAGGCCGCGGCCCGGGCCGGGCTCGACCTGGTCCGACGGGCCGCACGCGGCCAGCGGCAGCGGCCCTGGGGCGACGAGCTGGCCGCGCTCGCCCGGGAGGCCGAGGAGGACCTGGCGTCGCTGCGCGGGCTGATGGGCCGCCTGCACGTCGCCCCCGACGCGCTGCTGGGCTCGGCGCTGCGGCTCGGCGAGCGGGCGGGCCGGCTGAAGCCCAACGGCCACCTGGTCCGCCGGGCCCCGCTCAGCGACCTCGTCGAGGTGCAGGGGATCCTCGGCGCCCTCACGCTGAAGGGTGCGGGGTGGCGCGCCCTGGCGGCGGCGCACGTCGCCGACGACGGCGAGCCCGGGCTGGCGGCGCTGGTCGAGCGCGCCGACGCCCAGGTGGCGCGGCTGCTCGTCGTGCACGAGGCGGTCGCGGCGCACAGCCTCGGCTGAGCTCAGGGGGCCAGGGTCACCACGAGCGGGCGGTGGTCCGAGAGCGGGGAAGCGGCCAGCACCCGGGCGTCGGTGAAGCCCAGGCCGCGACCCAGGACCCAGTCGATGCGGCGGCTCGGGCGCTCGCTCGGCTCGGTGAGGGCGGCCGGGTCCCCGACCGCGTCGACGGCGCTGACGTAGCCGGCTCCGGTCAGCAGCCGCACCTCCGGCGACCCCGGCACCGCGTTGAGGTCGCCGCCCACCACCTGCGGCAGCGCCACGGGCGCCCGGAGGAAGGTCTCGACCTCTGCCACCCGCGTCGGGCCGTTGGCCGCCCGGTGCTGCAGGTGGAGGGAGGTCACGGTGACCGGCCGCCCGCCGACGTCGGTGCGTGCCGTCAGCGCCGACCGGCGCTGCGGCCCCGCCCCGTACGGCAGCGCCTGCACCGAGACGTCGGTCAGCGGCGCCCGGGCCAGCACGACGTTGCCGAAGCGGCCGTCGGCCGCCGGGCCGAAGGCCAGGTGCAGATCGAGCCGCCGCGCCAGCCAGGTGCCCATGTCGGCACCGCCGCCCTGCACCCAGCCGCGGGACACCTCCTGCAGCAGCACGACGTCGGGGTCCTGCGCCTCGATCACCCGGGCCACCGACTCCAGGTCGACGGTGCCGTCGCCGCTGACGCCGTAGTGCAGGTTCCAGGAGACGACCCGTCCGGTCGGGGCGCTCGTCCCGGAGCCGGGGCCGGTCCCGCCGACTGCGGCGGTGGTCGTCCCCAGCGCGAGGACGAGGGCGACGGCGGCGAGCGGGCGACCCGCGCCGCCGCGGGTCGCCGGCTCACCGGCCGGAGCGGCCGGGGCGACCAGCCCGGCGAGCGCCAGGACGGTGGCCGTGACCACCAGCACCCACACGTTGGGGAACCCGAGCGGCAGGTCGTAGTCCAGCTGGAAGAGCAGCAGCGGGAGGATCGTGGCGAGCCCGGCCGCCCCCGCTGCCGTCGCCGTCCGGAGCGGTGGGGCGGTCGCGGTCGGGGCGCGGCGGCCCGGCCGTGCTGACCACGCCGCCGCGAGCAGGACGCCTGCTGCCAGCGCGGACGCCAGTGCGGCCCCGACGACCAGGACGCCCCCGACGGCCCCCGTGGGGGCGGCGAGCAGGGCGACGGCGGTGCCGCCCGGCAGCGCGACCCCGGCGGCGAGGCGCGACCACACCGCAGGCCGTGCCCGCGCCGTCAGACCGGCGGCGAGCAGCAGGCCGGTCCCGAGCAGCGGGCCGGCCACGGCCAGCGGCAGGCCCGACTGCGCCGTCAGGGCGGCGGGGTTCGCCAGCACCGCGGCGGCCAGGGCGAGGACCGGCCCGAGCAGCCCCAGCCGCGCGGTCGCCCGTCCGTCGACCTGCGGCTCGGACGTGGGTCGCGCGGCCAGCAGGAGGGCCAGGCCGCCCAGGCCGACGGCCACCCCCCAGCCGAGCGGTCCGGCGCGCCAGGCGGCGTCCCAGGTGCCCAGCACCAGCTGCAGCCCGACGGAGCCGGCCACCCCGGCCAGCACGGCGGCGGCCGTCGTCCGGCCGCCGCCGGGAGCCGCGACCAGCGCGGCGGCCGCCAGCACCAGCACCGCCACGGCTACGGCGACGGCGACCAGCCCGACGACCAGCCGGACCTCGCCGTCGGCCGCCTGGAGCAGCAGCCGGAGCCCGGCCAGCAGGGCGGTCCCGGTCAGGACGGCGGTGCGGACAGGCCGGGCCGCCCGCCGCGCGGTCAGCAGCAGCAGCGCCGCCAGCGGGGCCGGGGCCGCGTAGCTGAGGACGGCGACGGCCGCCACCGCGGCCACCCCGTCCCGGCCGTAGACGCTGTCGAGCAGCGGTCCGCTGGCGCGGACCAGCTCCAGGGCCAGCACGGTCAGGACGACGACCAGCCCGGACCGGCGGCCCTCCTCCCCGCGCCCGCGCACCCCGTCGACGGTCCGCCGCTCTCAGGCGCCGACGTAGGCGGCCAGGTGCTGGCCGGTCAGCGTCGAGCGGTCGGCCACCAGGGCCGACGGGGGGCCCTGGAACACGACCAGGCCCCCGTCGTGCCCGGCGCCGGGGCCGAGGTCGACGACCCAGTCGGCGTGCGCCATCACCGCCTGGTGGTGCTCGATGACCACCACGGACCGGCCGGCGTCGACGAGCCGGTCCAGCAGGGCCAGCAACTGCTCGACGTCGGCGAGGTGCAGTCCCGTCGTCGGCTCGTCGAGGACGTAGACGGTGCCCTTGCCGGCCATCTGGGTGGCGAGCTTCAGCCGCTGCCGCTCCCCGCCGGACAGCGTCGTCAGCGGCTGGCCCAGGGTGAGGTAGTGCAGGCCGACGTCGGCCATCCGGCGCAGGATCTCCGCGGCCGCCGGCGTCCGGGCCTCCCCGGCGGCGAAGAACTCCGCGGCCTCGCTGACAGCCATCGCCAGCACCTCGCTGATGTCCCGCCCGCCCAGCCGGTACTCCAGCACCGAGGCCTGGAACCGCTTGCCGCCGCACTCCTCGCACGGCGTCGCGACGGTCTCCATCACCCCCAGCTCGGTGTAGACCACGCCGGCCCCGTTGCAGGTGGGGCAGGCGCCCTCGGAGTTCGGGCTGAACAGGGCGGGCTTCACCCCGTTGGCCTTGGCGAACGCCTTGCGCACGGGCTCGAGCAGGCCGGTGTAGGTCGCCGGGTTGGACCGCCGCGAGCCCTTGATCGCCGTCTGGTCCACGACCACCACGCCCTCGCGCTTCGCCAGGTTGCCGTGGATGAGGGAGCTCTTGCCCGAGCCGGCGACGCCGGTGACGACGGTGAGGACGCCCAGCGGGATGTCCACGTCGACGTCGCGGAGGTTGTTCTGCCGGGCGCCGCGGATCTCCAGCGCACCGGTCGGGGTGCGCACCGCGTCCTTGAGCCGCGCGCGGTCGTCGAGGTGGCGACCCGTCAGCGTCCCGCTGCGGCGCAGGCCCTCGACCGTCCCCTCGAAGCAGACCGTGCCGCCCGCGCTGCCGGCGCCGGGGCCGAGGTCGACGACCCGGTCGGCGACGGCGATGGTCTCGGGCTTGTGCTCGACGACCAGCACGGTGTTGCCCTTGTCCCGCAGCCTCAGCAGCAGGTCGTTCATCCGCTGGATGTCGTGCGGGTGCAGCCCGATCGTGGGCTCGTCGAAGACGTAGGTGACGTCCGTCAGCGCCGAGCCGAGGTGCCGGATCATCTTCGTCCGTTGGGACTCCCCGCCGGAGAGGCTGCCGGCGGACCGCTCGAGGCTGAGGTAGCCGAGGCCGATCTCGACGAAGGAGTCGAGGATCTCGGTCAGGGTGCTCAGCAGCGGGGCGACCGACGGCTCCTGCAGGTCGCGCACCCAGGCGGCCAGGTCGCTGATCTGCAGCGCGCAGGCGTCGGCGATGCTCAGGTCGCCGATCCGCGACGAGCGCGCCGCCTCGTTCAGCCGGGTGCCGCCGCAGTCCGGGCAGGGGGTGAAGGTGACGGCCCGGTCGACGAAGGCGCGGATGTGCGGCTGCATGGCCTCGCGGTCCTTGCTCAGCATCGACTTCTGCAGCTTGGGGATCAGGCCCTCGTAGGTGAGATTGATGCCTTCGACCTTGATCTTGGTCGGCGGCTTGTGCAGCAGGGCGTCCATCTCGGCCGCGCTGTAGTCCTTGATCGGCTTGTCGACGTCGAAGAAGCCGGACCCGGCGAAGATGCGGCCAAACCACCCGTCGGTGCTGTACCCGGGGATGGTGAAGGGGTTCTGGCTCAGCGAGAGGTTCTCGTCGTAGAGCTCGGAGCGGTCGATGTCGGTGACCCGCCCCAGCCCTTCGCAGCGCGGGCACATGCCGCCGGTGACGGTGAACTCCCGGCGCTCCTTGACGGTCTGGCCGCCGCGCTCGAAGGTCACCGCGCCGGCCCCGCTGGCCGAGGCGACGTTGAAGGAGAACGCCTGCGGCGAGCCGACGTGCGGCTGGCCGAGCCGGCTGAACAGGATCCGCAGCAGCGCGTTGGCGTCGGTGGCGGTGCCGACGGTGGAGCGCGGGTTCGCGCCCATCCGCTCCTGGTTGACGATGATCGCGGTCGTCAGCCCGTCCAGCCGGTCGACGTCGGGGCGGGCCATCGTGGGCATGAAGCCCTGCAGGAAGGCGCTGTAGGTCTCGTTGATCATCCGCTGCGACTCCGCGGCGATCGTGCTGAACACCAACGAGCTCTTGCCCGAGCCCGAGACGCCGGTGAAGACGGTGAGCCGGCGCTTGGGGATCTCCACGCTGACGTCGCGGAGGTTGTTCTCGCGGGCCCCCTGCACGCTGATCAGGTCGTGGCGGTCCGCCACGTGCGGCTCCGCCGCCTGCGCCTCCGGCGTCGTGGTCATGGTCTCTCCTCGCTGCGGTGCGGTGCGGTGCGGTGCGGTGCGGTGCGGTGCGGTGCGGTGCGGCCACGATCCGGGATGGGGCCCCGGCTCGCGGTGGTCGGGTCCATCCTGGCCCGGACCGGCGCGGCTGTCCGGCCGTGCGGGCCGTCGGGTCAGCGGAGCCACCGCCCCTCGCGCATCAGGTCCCGCCCGGCCAGCTCGTCCACCTCGCGCCAGGCCTGCACGCGGCGCGGCGTGACGCG
This sequence comes from Microlunatus capsulatus, assembly GCF_017876495.1. NCBI lineage: Bacteria > Bacillati > Actinomycetota > Actinomycetes > Propionibacteriales > Propionibacteriaceae > Microlunatus > Microlunatus capsulatus. Next base: position 3,865,843 of record NZ_JAGIOB010000001.1, read on the forward strand.
GAACCAGCGGTAGCCGGGTCCCGACGTCCGCGGGTCGAAGCCGGTCCGGGCGGCGAACCGGTCGCCCACCGCGGCGGGCAGGGCGTCGACCGGGAGGACCTCGACGTCGCCGTCCACCAGGGTGACGTCGCGGGTCCCGCCCAGCGCCAGCCGGGCGACGGGCCGGGCGCTCAGGTTGGCGCCGGTCGGGCTGGCGGCCGCGGTGGAGAGGAGCAGCGCGCGGCCGTCCCAGTCGAAGGAGAGCGGCACCAGGTACGGCGCGCCGTCGGCCGAGGCGGTGGCCACCCAGAGGTCGACGTCGTGCGCGAGGTGGTGCTCGGTGTCGCGCCGGCGCTGCGCGCGCGAGCGGGGTCCGGTGCTCACCGGGCGCGGTCGCGCGGCGCGTCGGGCTGAGGACGGACGGTCATGGCGCACCTCGACGGGTCGACGGCGGGAGGTGGTCCCACGGTAGGGCCCGCCACCGCACCCGTCACCGTCCACAGCCGGTGGGCCGGCCGTGTCCACAGGTCCGGACGCCGACGTCGCGCCGACCGGCGCCGTGCCGATGGTCCCCGTCGGAGGTGCACATGACGGAGCGGGTGCGGGGCGCGCGGTGGGCGCGGGAGCGGGTCGACCGGGCGGTGAGGGGCTGATGCAGGCGTGCGCGTGGAGCGTGGCCCTGGTGGGGCTCGACGGGCGGATCGTGGAGGTCGAGGCCGACATCGGGGCGGGGCTGCCGCGGACGGTGCTGGTGGGTCTGGCGGACACGGCGCTGTCCGAGGCGCGCGACCGGTGCAAGGCGGCGGTGGGCAACACCGGGCACTCGTGGCCGGCGTCGCTGCTGACGATCAACCTCAGCCCGGCGACGCTGCCGAAGACGGGCAGCCACTACGACCTGGCCATCGTCGCGGCGGTGCTCGCCGCGGCGGAGGTGATCCCGCGCGCCGAGCTGGCGGGGACGGTGCTGCTCGGGGAGCTGGGGCTGGACGGCCGGGTCCGGCCCGTCCGGGGCATCCTGCCGGCGGTGCTGGCCGCCGCCCAGGCGGGCTTCACCCGGGTGGTGGTGCCCGTCCGCCAGGCCGGTGAGGCGGCGCTGGTCGAGGGGCTCGACGTCCTCGGCGTCGGCTCGCTGGCCCAGCTCGTCGCCCTGCTGCGCGGTGACCCGGTCCCCGAGGCCGAGCCGGTCGAGGTGCTCGGCGAGGCGCCGTCGGACCACCGGACGCGGCCGCTGGACCTGGCCGACGTGGTCGGCCAGGTGGAGGCGAAGTGGGCGGTCGAGGTGGCCGCCGCCGGCCGTCACCACCTGATGTTCTCGGGGCCGCCGGGGGTGGGCAAGACGATGGTGGCCGAGCGGATCCCCGGGCTGCTGCCCGACCTCACGCTCACCGAGGCGCTCGAGGTGTCCGCGGTGCACTCCCTGGCCGGGTTCAACCTCGCCGACGGGCTGATCACCCGGCCGCCCTACAGCGACCCCCACCACTCGGCGTCGGTCGCCAGCATCGTGGGCGGCGGCACCCGGATGGCCAAGCCCGGGGCGATCTCCTGCGCGCACCGCGGCATCCTCTTCCTCGACGAGGCGCCGGAGTTCCCGACGCGGGTGATCGACGCCCTGCGCACGCCGTTGGAGTCGGGCACGGTCACGCTCGGCCGCAGCGAGGTGCAGGCGCGCTACCCGGCCCGCTTCCAGCTGGTGATGGCCTCCAACCCGTGCCCGTGCGGCCAGGCCGCGACGCCGGGGGCGCACTGCTCGTGCCCGCCGCAGGCGGTCCGCCGTTACGCCGAGCGGATCTCGGGTCCCATCAAGGACCGGATCGACATCAGCTGCGTGTTCCTGCCGCTGCGCAAGGCCTACCTGGCGGCGGCGCTGCAGCGCACGGAGTCCTCGGCGGTGGTCGGCGAGCGGGTGCGCGAGGCGCGGGACCGGCAGGAGCGGCGGCTGGCCGGGACGGGTTGGCGGACCAACGGCGAGGTGTCCGGGCCGTACCTGCGCCGGCAGCTGCCCCTGCCCGACGGGCTGCAGGTGGTCGAGAACGCCGTCAACCGCGGGCGGCTGAGCCCGCGCGGCGTGGACAAGGTGCTGCGGGTCGCGTGGACGCTGGCCGACCTGGCCGGCCGGGACGCGCCCGGCACCGACGAGGTGGCGGTCGCGCTCGCGATGCGCCGGGGCGAGCAGCTGGACCGGACGGAGGCGGGCTGATGTGGTCGGAGAAGCGGGCGCGGACGGCGCTCTCCTGCGCGGTGGACGGCGGGGAGCCGGAGGCCGCGCGGCTGGTCGCCCGGGTCGGCGCCCAGGGCGCGTGGGCCAAGATCGCCGAGGGCGCGCTCGGCGAGCCGCTGGCCCGCCGGGCCGCCGCGACCGACGTGGAGGTGGTCGAGCGGCTGGCGGCCCGGGTGGGGGCCCGGTTCGTGGTCCCGGGGGAGGACGAGTGGGTGGCCGGGCTGGACGACCTCGCCCACGTGGAGCCCATCCAGCGCCGCGGCGGCCTGCCGTTCGGGCTCTGGCTGCGCGGTCCCGGCCACCTCGGCGCGCTCACCCAGCGCGCGGTCGCCGTCGTCGGCTCCCGCGCCGCCACCGCCTACGGCGCGGGGGTGGCGACCGACCTCGGGGCCGAGCTGGCCGAGCACGGCGTGACGGTGGTGTCCGGACTGGCCTTCGGGATCGACGCCGCGGCCCACCGGGGCGCGCTGGCCGCCGGCGGCCCGACGGTCGCCGTGCTGGCCAACGGCGTCGACGTGGCCTACCCGCCGGGCAACACCCCGCTGTTCGAGGCCGTGGCCCGGGACCACCTCGTGGTCTCGGAGCTGCCGCCGGGTGCGCACCCGACGCGGGTCCGCTTCCTGGCCCGCAACCGGCTGATCGCCGCGCTCGCCCAGGGGACGGTCGTCGTCGAGGCGGCGCTGCGGAGCGGGGCGCGGAACACGGCCGGCTGGGCGCTGGAGTGCGGACGGCCGCTGATGGCGGTGCCCGGACCGGTGCACTCCCGGGCCTCCACCGCCCCGCACCTGATGATCCGCAACGGCCAGGCGACGCTGGTGACCTGCGCGGCCGAGGTGGTCGAGCTGGTCGGCGGACTGGGTCAGCACCCGGTCGCGGCCGGGGTCACCCCGCAGCGGGCCACCGACGCGCTCACCGAGCAGCAGCTCGCGGTGTTCGAGGCGACGCCGGCGCGGTCCCGGGTCTCCTCGGGCGAGATCGCGCTGGCGGCGGGGGTGCCGGTGCCCTCCTGCCTCGCCGCCCTGCACGCCCTCGAGGACCGCGGGCTGGTCGAGGGCAGCGAGCGCGGCTGGCGGGCGGTGCCGCACCGGGCGATGCTGCCGGCTCCCGCGTGAGCGGCGCACCACCCCCTCACTTGGGTGGTCCCCACCCCCTTCGATGAGGCCTCCCCGGGGAGCGACCCCTCAGCAGAGTGGTCGGTGGCCCGTCGGGGCCGAGCGAGGGTCCACCCAGACCCCGCCACCAACCCAGGGGGAACAGCGTGAACAGATCAGCAGCAGGGCCGACGGCCACGCCGTCAGCGCGGAGAGGCAGCCGGACGGGGCGTGGTGTCGCGCTGACCGTGGCCGGCCTGATGAGCGTCGGCGGGCTGGCCGGCCTCGGCTCGGGACCGGCCTCGGCGGCCGTGCCCGCCTTCCCGGACAACGTGGTCGTCTTCCCCGACCGCGACTTCGTGACCATCGAGGGGTACCAGGACCACATCGGCGAGCAGGGCACCGTCACGGTGACGCGCAACGGCCAGGTGGTGGGCTCCGCCGTCGGCCGGGTGGCCGAGGGCGACGTAGCCTTCGAGATCAACCACCCCGGTGGGGTGTGCTGGGGCGCGGGGACCGGGTTCAACGTCACGCCGGACATCCGGAAGGGCGACAAGGTCTCGATCGCGTTCCCCGACGGCGCCAGCGGTGACACGACCACCAGCACCGGCTCCGCCACCAGCCACGCAGCCCGCGACGGCCAGACCGTCAAGGTCGAGGGCACCTACGGCCCGGACGTGGTCGCCGGGCAGGCGGAGGTCCGGATCGTCAACCCCGACCTCACCGCCGAGGTCGGCCGCCGCGACGTCCGGGCCGTCACCGGCGGCCTGACCGTCGCCCCCAAGGGCGGGTACTCCTCGAACCTGGAGATGGCCGGTGGCCGGTTCACCGCCACCTTCGTCTTCGACACCCTCAAGGCGGCGCAGATCGCAGAGGCGACCCAGGTCGAGCGCTTCATGTCCTGGCAGGTCGAGGACGGCGACGCCAACCGCCAGGGCCTGACCATCTCCGAGTTCGGCGAGCTCGGCGGCCCCGGCATGGGGGGCTGCCCTGCTGGCCCGGCGGACGTGGCTCCGCCCCGGGGCCATTACTCGATCACCCGGTCCGTGGACAAGGCCAAGCTGGCCGTCCGGTGGACCCCGGCTGACTCCCCGGCGGGCACCCCTGCCGTCACCAGCTACAACGTGCAGGCCTTCAAGGCCGACGACACCTCCGTCGGGGCCCGGGTGGGCGCGAGCGCCACCGGCGCGACCCTCGCGGTCGACCCGGCGGTCGTGGACTACACCGTCGAGGTCCGCTCGATGGCGGGCACCACCATGGGCGTCCCCTTCGAGCCGGCTCCGACCACCGGCTCCGGCGAGCTCCCGGCCGACCAGACGGTGCCCAGGCTGACCATCAGCCCGGCCGCCTCGGGCAACACCGCCGAGACCGCGGTCGAGGCGTCGAGCGTCATGCTGGGGTCCGAGTCGGCCGCCGACGTGTACGTCACCACCGACGGCAGCGAGGCCGTCCTGGGCGACCTGCCCGGCGACACGGCCCAGCTCTACAGGTCCCCGATCGCCATCACCGCGCTGACCGAGATCCACGCCGTGGCCATCGACCGGGCCGGCAACATCTCCGCGCAGGCCATCGGCTTCTACAAGCCGGTCGGCGCCCAGGTGCTCAACGCGCCGACCGGGCTCGTCGCCACGCCGGGCATCGGTCAGGTCGCGTTGAAGTGGGTCGCCCCGTCGGGCAGCAGCACCGCGGTCACGGGCTACCAGGTCGAGGCCTCGACGGTCGCCGCCGACGGCACGACGACCCCGCTCCCCGTGCAGCCGACGGTCACCACCGACACCAACCAGGTCGTCACCGGGCTCGCCTCGAGCACGAGGTACGCGTTCACCGTCAAGGCGCTGTACGGCGCCGCGGCCAGCTCTCCGTCGCCGGCAGCGACGGCGACGACCCCGCTGGCCTCCGCCAGGGTGGCCATCACGACCGGCCGGTGGAAGAACGCCGACACGCGGATCCAGGGCACGACCGACCAGCCCGCCCTGACCTCCAGCGTCGTGCGGTTCTACCGCAAGTCGGCCGACGGCACCTACAGCACGCAGTACGCCGGGCCCTCCGCTCTGGTCGCCGCGGTGGCCCCGGCGACCGGGTCCACCTTCGACGGACGGTTCCGCACCAGCGCGCTGACCGGGACCACGAACCCCGGTCAGGTGGTCGCCAAGCTGTTCGACGGCAGCGGCAACGAGCTGGGGGCCAGCGCCCCGTTCACCCTCACGAGCGGCTAGCCGCTGGGCAGCACCACCGCACGACCCGAGGGCGGGCTCCTCCCGGAGCCCGCCCTCGGCGTGCGTGCACCCGCTGGTCGGGCGCGACCGGGGGGCGCGGCGCAGACGCGAGCGGACGGCGACGAGCCTCAGGCGTGGGTGGCGTGCTCGTGCTCGACGTGGCTGACCGGCTCGAACTGGAAGGTCGAGTGCTCGATGCTCACGGGGAAGTGGTCGGCCACGCAGCGCTGCACCGCGTCCAGCATCGTCGGCAGGTGCCCGTCGTTGAAGCAGGAGTCGTCGACGACGACGTGGGCGCTCAGCACCGGCAGGCCGGTGGCGATCTGGGAGGCGTGCAGGTCGTGGACGTCGTGCACGTGCGGGGTCTCCAGCAGGTGCCGGCGCACCTCGGCCAGGTCCAGCCCCCGCGGCGTCGACTCCAGCAGCACGGCGGCCGCCTCGCGCAGCAGCAGCAGGGCCCGCGGGAGGATCAGCAACCCCACCAGCAGGGACACCACCGCGTCGGCCCGCAGCCAGCTGGTGGTGGCGATGACGACGGCGGCGACGATGACCGCGACCGAGCCCAGCGCGTCGTTGACCACCTCGAGGAACGCGGCCCGGAGGTTGAGGTTCGACGTCCGGCTGCGGGTCAGCAGGGCGATGGCCAGCGCGTTGCCGACCAGCCCGACGACGCCGAAGGCCAGCATGGCGCCGGAGGCGACGGGGGGCGGGTCCAGCAGGCGGCGGACGCCCTCGACCAGCACGTACACCGCGACGGCGCTGAGCACCAGGGCCTGGACGGCGGCCGAGAGCACCTCGGCCCGGACGAAGCCCCAGGTCCGCCGGGTGGAGGCGGCCCGGGTCATCAGGCCGGCGGCGACCAGGGCGAGGGTCAGCCCCATGACGTCGGTGAGCATGTGCCCGGCGTCGGCCAGCAGGGCCAGGCTGCCCGAGAGGGCGGCCCCGACGACCTGGGCGACGAAGTTGGCGGCGGTCAGGCCCAGCACCAGGGCGAGGACGCGGCGGTGGTCGCCGGGCCCGGTGGGGTGGTGGCTGTGGGAGGACCCGTGGCCGTGGCTGCCGCCCATCCTGGTGCTCCTCCGCTGCTCGGGCCCGGTCCGGGCCGGTCCGTCTCCACGTGCCCGTCGGGCCGGGCGGCCAGCCTACTCAGCGCCGCCGGCGCCGACCGGCCGTCCGCGGGCTCACCGGGTGCCGCGCAGGAAGTCCGCCAGCAGGGGTCCGGCGGTGCGGGAGCCCGAGGCGCCGTCGGCGACGAAGACGGCGACGGCGAGGTCGCCCTGCGCCGCGATCATCCAGGCGTGGGTCTTGCGCGGCTCGTCGTCGCCGTACTCGGCCGTGCCGGTCTTGGCGAGGACGGCCGGGCCGTCGAGGTCCCCGAGCACGCCGCCGGCGCTGCCCTGCGTCACCACCCGGCGCATCATGGCGCGGAGCTGGTCGGCCTCGTCCTCGGTCAGCGGGGCGGCGGTCGGCTCGGCCACGGTCCCGTCCAGCAGGTGGGGGACCACGGTCTTCCCGGCCTGGACGGAGGCGACGACGGCGGCCATGGCCAGCGGCGACGCCTGGTCCTTGGCCTGGCCGATCATCGCCGCGCCCCGGCCTGTCTCGCTGGACTCCTCGGGCACGGCGCCGAAGAAGGAGGGGAAGCCGACGTCGTAGTCGGTGCCAAGGCCCAGCGAGGCGGCGGCGTCGGCCAGGTCGCCCCGGCCGAGCTCGTCGCGCTCGCCGATGAAGGCGGTGTTGCAGGACTGCGCGAGCGCGGTCCGCAGGTCGATCCGGCCCAGGCTTCCGCCGGGGTAGTCGCTGTAGTTCTTGAAGCGGAACCCGTCCACCTCCAGCGTCGCCGGGCAGCGCACCGGCGAGGTCGGGGTCAGCCCGGCGCGCAGCAGCGCCAGCGAGGACGCGACCTTGAACGTCGAGCCGGGCGGGAACTGGCCGGTGGTGGCCAGGGCCTGGTCGCCCGCGCCGGGGCCGTTCGCGGCGGCGAGCACGGCCCCGGTCGAGGGACGGACCGCCACCAGGGCGCTGGCGGGCCCGGTGTCGGCCAGCACGTCCTCGGCCAGCTGCTGCAGGGTCTGGTTGAGCGTCAGCTCGAGCGGCTCACCGGCCGTGGGCGCGACGCGGAAGAGGTCGGCGGCCGGCGACGGGCTCGCCGAGGGGGACGGGTCCGCCGAGGGGCTGGGCGAGGGGCTGGCGCCGGTGGCGAGGGGGGCCCGGACGACCTGGACCCCGGGGACGCCGCGCAGCTGCTCGTCGTAGCGCTTCTGCAGGCCGGAGCGGCCCACCTGGTCCCCCGTGACCACGGCGCCCCCGGCGGCGTCGACGTCCTCCTTCGTCGCCTCCCCGACGGTGCCCAGCAGGCTGCGGGCGAAGGTGCGGGTGGGCGCCAGCATCTGCCGGTCCTCCAGGGCCAGGGCACCTGTGATCGCGCGCACGTCCCCGTCGTCGGGCCGGTCGTCGGCCTCCGCCCGCACGGTGAGAGCCTCGACGAAGGCCTGCGGGCCGGCGTCGGCCACCTCGTCGACGTAGTCGCCGGCGTCGATGTCGAGCAGCGCGGCGAGCTGGCGGGCCGAGCGCGTGGCGGCGGCGCCGCTGACCGCGGTCTTGTCCAGGCCGATCCGGATCACCGAGCGCTGCGTGACCAGCGGGTCGCCGTCCTCGCCGAGGACCTCCCCGCGCTCGGGGTAGAGCCGGCGCTGCGACAGCCGCTGGCTGCCGTTCAGCGACGGCTCCAGGAGGGTGGGGGCCCACCGCGTCTTCCAGGTGCCGGCCTCGCGGACCAGCTGGGCCGGGGCCTCGTAGGTCCACGGCGCGGGGACCCCGGGGAACGTCCAGCGGTAGGTGAGGGTGCTGCGCGCGGTGTCCCCGTCGGTGCTGACGGGGCCGGCCGTCACGACGGGGGCCAGCGGGCCCATGCCCGCGACCAGCGGGTCCAGCCGGGCCTCGGCCTCCGCGCCGGTCGCGCCCTCGAAGGCGACCGGGGTGAGGTCCTTCGCCGCCAGCCCGGCGGCCAGGGCGTCGGCCGCGGCCTGCGCGCCGGCGTCGTCGGGGTCGGGACCGGGGGTGGAGGTGCAGCCGGCGAGCAGCAGCGCGGCCACCGCCAGCGACGTCCAGCGGGGGCGCCGCGCCGGCCGGGCGCGCGCGACGTCGGGGGAGAACGGGCGCATCGCCTCATCGTGCCACCGCCGTCCGGCGTCCCCGTGCTGCACGGGCCCGCCGGGGCGTCACTTGTAGGGTCCGGGCATGGGCCTCTACGCCGCACAGCCGGCTCGCCGGGCCGGTCAGCTCCTCGGCGACGGCCTGGTCGCTGCCTGGGTGCTGGGCTGGGCGGTCGTCGGCGTGCTGGTGGACCGGACGGTCTCGCTGCTGGCCGGGCCGGCACGGGAGACCGCCCGCACGGCCGAGCGGATCGCCGGCAGCTTCTCCGACGCGGCCGGTCAGGCGGCCCAGGTGCCCGGCCTCGGGGACCAGCTCCGACGGCCCTTCGACTCGGCCTCCGGCTCGCTGGGGGAGCTGATCGCCTCGGCCGACCGGCAGGTCGCGGTGATCGAGCGGGTCGCCGCGCTGACCGGCTGGCTCGCCTTCGTCATCCCGGTGGCCGTCGTCCTCGCGCTCTGGCTGCCCCGCCGGATCCGCTTCCACCGGCGGGCGCGGGCGGCTCAGGCCTTCCTGGACTCCGGTGCCGACCTGGACCTCTTCGCCCTGCGGGCCCTCGCCGCCCAGCCGCTGCCGGTCCTCGCCGCGATCAGCCCGGACCCGGTCGCCGCCTGGCGGGGCGGCGACCGGGCCGTCATCACCCGGCTGGCCGAGGTCGAGCTGCGCCGCAGCGGCCTCGACCTGCCCGACGCGCTCCGGCTCCCGGCCGACGCCGACGGGCGCCGGGGGTGACCAGCCGGCGGGACGTCGGCGCCCGGACCGCGACCGCCGGGGCCCCGAGCGCCAGGATGGCCGCGTGAACCGCCACCAGTTCGAGCTGCCGCTGGGCAGCGGCGTCGACCGCGGGATGACCGTGATCCGCTACGGCCACTACGGGAGGCCGGTCGTCGTCTTCCCCAGCGAGGCCGGCCGGGCCTGGGACTTCGAGGCCAACGGCATGGTCGACGCCGTCGGCGACCTCCTGCACGCGGGCCGCGTGACGCTCTACTGCGTCGACTCCGTGGATGCCGACACCTGGTCCGACCGCAGCCTGCCGACCGAGGAGCGGGCGGTCCGGCACGGGATCTACCACCGCTGGCTGACCGACGTCCTGGTCCCGACGGTGCACGCCGACACCAGCCCGGGCGCCGAGCTGATCACCACCGGCTGCAGCCTCGGGGCCTACCACGCCCTGCAGTTCTCCCTCCAGCGCGCCGACCTCGCCCCGCTGGCCATCGGGCTCTCCGGCAACTACGACGTCACCACCTGGCGGGCGTGGGGCGAGCGCGGCGACGCCACCTACTTCGCCAACCCGACCGACTACGTGCCGCACCTGCACGGCGACCACCTCGACTGGCTGCGCAGCCGGCTCTCGGTGCTCCTGGTCGTCGGCCAGGGAGCCTGGGAGACGCACCCGACCGGCGCCCTGCCCTCCACCCGGGCGATGGCCCAGCTCCTGCAGGACAAGGGCCTGCGCTGCGAGCTCGACCTGTGGGGCGAGGACGTCAGCCACGACTGGGTGTGGTGGCAGCGCCAGCTGGCGCACCACCTGCCACGCTTCTGCTGAGACCGCTCGACCGGGGCCCGCGGGCCGTACGAAGGGGGACACGATGACGTCACAGCACCACCTGGTGGGTCTGCTGCTCGGAGCGGAGGAGGACTGGCCGCAGGCGTTCGAGGCTCTCACCCGCGCCGTCGGGCCGTTCTCCTACCGGGGCGCCGAGCACGTGCTCGACACCGAGCGGATCCACATCGCCCCCTTCAACCTGCGCGACCCCGCCCGCCACGAGGTCGTCATCGACCGGCTGGCCTACTGGTACTACCACCCGCGCGAGTGGCTCAAGAAGGTCGCCCTGATGGACGACGTCTACCTGCTCAACTCCCCCTTCACGTTCCAGTCCATGGAGAAGCACTCCGCCTACTGCGCCCTGATCCGGCTGGGCATGAAGGTGCCCGAGACGGTCCTGGTGCCGCACAAGCACCCGGTCGACAACGTCCGCTGGGCCTACACCTCCCGGAACTACAACGACCCCTTCGACCTGGCCGAGATCGCCGGCGAGATGGGCTACCCGCTGTTCATGAAGCCGTTCGACGGCGGCGGGTGGCGCGGGGTGTCCCGGATCGGGGACGAGGCGGCGCTCCGCTCCGCCTACGACGAGTCGGGCGAGATGCTCATGCACCTGCAGAAGGCCGTCGAGCCGTTCGACGTCTTCGCCCGCGCGCTCACCATCGGGCCCGAGACGATGGTCATGCACTTCCGGCCGGACGAGCCGATGCACGACCGCTACGCCGTCGACCACGACTTCCTCGCCCCCGCTGTCGGGCAGGAGGCGATCACCATCGCGCAGACGGTGAACGCCTTCTTCCGCTGGGAGTTCAACTCCTGCGAGATGCTCGTCCAGGGCGACCAGGTGCTGCCCATCGACTACGCGAACGCCTGCCCCGACGTGGCCGTCACCTCGCTGCACTACTACTTCCCCTGGGCGATGCGGGCGCTGGTCCGCTGGACCGCCTTCTGCGCCGCCAGCGGCCGTCGCTCCCGGCTGCACGTGGACCCGACGCCCTGGTTCGCCGTCGCCGACGACCCGGAGCTGGACTACCAGGCCAAGCTGGGCCGCTACCAGCAGCTGGCCGACGCCCACTTCGAGCGCGAGCAGTACGAGGCGTTCTGCGCCGAGGCGCTGCCCGACCTCGACGAGCGCGTCCTGGCCTGGGTCTCCTCGGCCGACTTCGACCGGGTGCTGGTCGAGACCGTGCGAGCCACCTACCCGCCGGCGGAGCACGAGCGCTTCCTGGCCCACTTCCGCGGCCTCGTCGGGCTCTGGGTCAGCGACGAGACCACGCTGCTGGGCGCCCGGGCCTGACCGGGCGCCCGGCCGGCGCGGCTCACGCGTGCAGGTCGGCGACCTCGGGGTGCTCGGCGAAGTAGCGGACGGTGAACGAGCACAGCGGCTCGACCGCGAGCCCGGCCGCCCGGACGTCCTCGAGCGCCTGCCGCGTCGTCGCGCCCGCCAGCCCCCGGCCGCGGAACCGCGGGTCGGTCCCGGTGTGGGTGAAGACCAGCACGTCGCCGCGGCGCGTGAAGTCGATGACGGTGGCCGGCTCCCCGTCCACCAGCCCCTGGTAGCGCGACCGGTCGTCGTCCCGGGTCACCCGCACCGCGGGGCGGCCGTCCTGGTCGTCGTCGCTCATCGGTCGCTCCTCCCGGCCGGGTCCCGGGCGGACCCCCCGGGCAGCGTACGACCGCCACCCGGGCCGACGCCGGACCGGTGGCCTCGCGGCGGCGGCGGGTAACGATCCGATCCGTTCGCCGGACGGCTCCGAAGATCCCTCGTTACGGTTCGCGCGGCGCCTGGTCATGCGGGCCTGACGCCACAGGGGATCGGCGGCCCGGGCACCAGCCCCGGCCGGCCGGAGATATCGGGGGACATCTCAATGCTGCTCAAGACGACGCTGCGCGCTGCCCGCAGCCGGCCCAGCTGGGTCCGGCGCCGGCTGTGCGACGTCACCGGACACCGAGCGACGACGGCCCTGACGGGGCCGCACGCCGACGGCTACGCGCGCTGCGACCGCTGCGCCCGGGTCGTGGGGCCGGGCGCGTGAACGACCTCGTCGCCTGGGGCGTCATCGCGGGGATGGGCGCCTACGGCTTCGCCGTGCTCGGGGTGGTCCGGCTGGCCGAGCGCCGCCGCACCCGGCGTGCCGCCGCGCCGCCCGCCGCCACCGCTGCGGCCACCGCGCCGGGAGGGGTCGCGCCGGTCCGCGAGCCGACCGCCCAGCCCGCCGCGGGCTGACCGTCCCGGACCGCCGTCCGGCGGACCCGCCGTCCGCGGCACCGACGAGCCGCACAAGGCCCGACCCTGCTCCAGGCGGCGCCGGCCTGGGCTCACCCGTTCCCGGGTGCGGTCAGCAGCCGCTCCCGCACCGCCGGCCAGTCCGTCGCGACCAGGGCGTACTGGACGGTGTCGCGCCAGCTGCCGTCGGGCCGTCGTCGGTGGTGGCGCAGGACGCCCTCGCGGGTCGCGCCGAGCCGTTCGACCGCCGCCTGGGACCGGGTGTTGCGGATGTCGGTGTGCCACACCACCCGCTCGGCGCCGAGGGTGTCGAACGCGTGGCCGAGCAGCAGCCGCTTGGACTCGGTGTTCAGCCCCGTCCGCCAGTGCCGCCGGGCCAGCCAGGTGTGCCCGATGGCCAGGCTTCGCCGCTGCGGGTCGACCTCGTAGCAGGACGTCGTCCCGACGAGCTCCCCGCTGCTGGCCAGCCGCTGGGCGAAGGGCAGCTGCCCGGGCGTCGTCAGCAGGGTCGCCACCGCCGCCCGGGCCCCGGCGAGGTCGGGGGAGCGGTAGGACAGGTGCGCCGTGACCTCCGCCGCCTCCTCGGCGCTGCCGAGGGCGGCGAGGAAGGCGGCGGTGTCGGCCAGCCGCAGGGGCGTCAGCACCAACCGGTCCCCGCGCAGGGTCACCGGCGCCGTCCACCGCGCGCTCACGCGGCCACCGTCTTCCGCGCCACCACGAAGACCCGGCGGAAGGGCAGCACCGTGCCCGCGGGTCCGGGCGGGTAGGCCGCCGCGAGCCGGGCCCGGTACTCGGCCTCGAACGCCGCCCGCCGGGGTGCGTCCAGCGCTTGCAGCACCGGGCGGGCTCCCGTGCCGGAGATCCAGCGGAACACCGGGTCGGGGCCGGTGAGGACGTGCAGGTAGGTCGTCTCCCAGGCGTCGACGGTGCAGCCCAGGGCGGTCAGGTCCGCGAGGTAGTCGCCCGGTCCCGCGGCGGAGGGACGGGCCACGTCGCGGGTCGCGTCGGCGTAGCGGGGGTTGGCCGCGAGCGCGTGCAGCAGCGCGTGGCTGGGTTCGTCGAAGTTCCCCGGCACCTGGAAGGCCAGCCAGCCACCCGGTCGGACCCCGGCGAGCAGCCGGGGCAGCAGGGCGCGGTGGTCCGGCACCCACTGCAGCGTCGCGTTGCTGACCAGCACGTCGACCGGTGCGTCGGGCACCCAGGTCCGCACGTCCCCGGACACGAACCGCAGCCGCGGACCGGCGTGCTCCTGCGCCCGGTCGACCATCGCCGGCGACGAGTCGACGCCCAGCACGTCGGCCCCGGGCCAGCGCTGGGCCAGCGTCGCCGTGAGCTGCCCGGGCCCGCAGCCGAGGTCGACCACGACGGCCGGGTCCTCGGCGCCGACGCGGGCCAGCAGGTCGGCGAAGGGCCGGCTCCGCTCGTCGGCGAACTGCAGGTAGGTGCGGGGGTCCCAGACGACCATGACGTGCTCCTCCAGATGTCTTGACGTCAAGACAACCACGGTCCGGGTCCCCGGGGAAGCCCGCCGGCGGGGCTACCGTGACGCCATGACGGCCGCCACACCCCCCGCAGCAGAGCCCCGCGACGACGCGGTGCCGACCGCCGACGGGGCGGTGCCCGCCCTCGTGCTGCGCCCGCCCGGCGGCTCGGGACCGGGCCTGGTGCTGGTCCAGGAGATCTTCGGCGTCACCGGCTACATCCGCGACCGGGCGGCCGACCTCGCGGCGCTCGGCTACGTCGTCGTCGTGCCCGAGGTCTACTGGCGGCTGCCCGACCACGCGCTGCCCGAGACGGCCGACGACCTGCTGCCGCGCGCGATGGCCCTGGTCCAGCGGCTGGACTGGCCGACCGCGGTGCAGGACGTCGCCGCGACGGTGCGGCACGCGCGCGGGCTGGACGGCGTCGAGGGCGGCGTCGGGCTGGTCGGCTTCTGCTTCGGCGGCGGGCTCGCGTTCAACGTGGCCGCGGTCGAGCCGGTGGAGGCGCTGGTCAGCTACTACGGGTCCGCCCTGGGCGACCTGCTGGCGCTCGCCGAGCAGGTGCGGACGCCGAGCCTGCACCACTTCGGCACCGAGGACGCCTACGTGCCGCCCTCCACCCAGGACGCGATCCGCCGCGCGGTGACCGCCGTGGGCGCGGAGTTCCTCAGCCACCCGGGGGCCGGCCACGCCTTCGACAACCCGGCCCCCGCCTTCCACCACGCGGAGGCCTCGCGGGCCGCCTGGGCGGCGACCGCGGAGTTCCTCGCCACGCACCTGCCGCCGCGCCCGGACGGGACTCTGCCGCGGTCCGCACGCTGAGGGGTGCTGGACAGTAGGCTCGCGCAGAGCCCGAGCGGGGGAGCGAGGTCGGCATGAGCACGTCGGAGAGCACGAGCACGGGGGCCGGTCCGGCCGCACGGCCGACGCTGTCGGTCCTCATCCGGGTCCGCGGCGCGATGCCCAACCTGCGACCGGCCGAGCGCCGGGTCGCCGAGGCGGTGCTGGCTGACCCTGCGAAGGTGTCGGAGAGCTCGATCACCACCGTCGCCCGGCAGTGCCAGACCTCCGAGACGACGGTCCTGCGGTTCTGCCGCGCCCTCGGGCTGGCCGGCTACCCCGAGCTGCGGATCGCGCTGGCCCGCGCCGCCCAGTGGGAGGAGAGCGACCAGGCCGGCGGCAGCCCGGTCACGGGCGTCATCACCAAGACCGACACCCTCGCCGAGGTCGTCGCCAAGGTCACCCACGCCGACGCCCGCTCGGTCGAGGACACGGGCGCGGCCCTGGACATCGGGGTCCTCGAGGCCGCCGTCACCGCCGTCGCGGCCGCCCGTCGCGTCGACGTCTACGGCACCGGCGCCAGCGCCCTCGTGGGGCAGGACCTGCAGCTCAAGCTGCACCGGATCGGCCTGGTCTCCTTCCTCTGGTCCGAGCACCACCAGGCCCTCGCCTCGGCCGCCCTGCTCGGCGCCGGCGACGTGGCCATCGGCATCTCGCACACGGGGACGACCGCCGAGGTGGTCGACGCCCTCAAGGTCGCGCGCGACCGCGGGGCCACGACCGTCGCCGTCACCAACTTCGCCGGCTCCCTCCTCGCCGAGCACGCCGAGCTGGTGCTCACCACCGCGGCGCGGGAGACGACCTTCCGCTCGGGGGCGATGTCCAGCCGGATCGCCCAGCTCGCCGTGGTCGACTGCCTGTTCAGCGGCGTCGCCCAGCGCTCCTACGACCAGGCGGTCGAGGCCCTCGAGAGCACCTACGTCGTCGTCCAGTCCCGGCGGGCCACCCGCCCGGGGACGGGTCCGCGCCCGCTCGGCTGAGCGACCCGCGCCGCTCGGCCGGTCGCCCCGCGCCCCATCTCGGCGGACGGCCCGGCGGGCCCGCGGAGGCGACCCGGTGCCACAGTGGCGCTCGTGTCCCGCGACCCCGCCGCCCCGGCCCTCCGCTCGATCGTCGTGCTCGGGCTGCTGTCGACCTTCGGCCCGCTCTCCCTCGACCTCTACCTGCCCGCCCTGCCGGAGCTGGCCGACGACCTCGCCAGCACGCCGTCCGCCGCGCAGCTGACGATCACCGCCTGCCTGGTGGGGCTGGCCCTGGGCCAGCTCGTCGCGGGCCCGCTGTCGGACCGCTTCGGCCGCCGCCGGCCGCTGCTCGTGGGGCTGGTGGCCTACCTGCTCGCCTCGCTGGCCTGCGCCTTCGCGCCGTCGGTCACCGTGCTCGTCGTCCTCCGGCTGGTGCAGGGTCTGGCCGGCGCCGCCGGGCTGGTGGTCGCCCGCGCGGTGGCCCGCGACCTCTACGAGGGCCGGCGACTGGTGCTGTTCTTCTCACGGCTCACCCTGATCTCGGGCCTGGCGCCTGTCGTCGCGCCGGTGCTCGGCGGCCAGCTCAGCCGGGTGATGAGCTGGCGCGGGATCTTCGTCGTGCTGGCCGGGTTCGGCGCGCTGCTGCTGGTCGCGGGGCTGCTGCAGCGGGAGACGCTGCCGGCGGAGCGCCGCAGCACCGGCGGGCTGACCACCACGCTCCGCGGGTTCCGGGTGCTGCTGGGCGACCGCTTCTTCGTCGGCGCGGCGCTCTCGGCCGGCCTGGCCGGGGCGTCGATGTTCGCCTACATCTCGGGGGCGACCTTCGTCCTGCAGCGCATCTACGGGATGTCGGCGCAGGGCTTCTCGCTGGTGTTCGGGCTGAACTCGGTCGGCATCATGGCGATGAGCCAGCTGGGGGCTCGGCTGAGCCGGCGCCGCCCGCCCGTCCAGGTGCTGGCCCTGGGGCTCGGTCTCAACCTGCTCGGCGCCGCCGCCCTCGCCACGACGGTGCTGCTCGGGCTCGGCCTGCCCTTCCTGGTGCCGTCGTTGTTCGTCATGGTCAGCGCGCTCGGCCTGGTGTTCCCGACCGCCACGGCGCTGGCGATGTCGGACTACCCCGAGCAGGCCGGGACCGCGTCCTCGCTGCTGGGGCTCGGCCAGTTCGTCTTCGGGGCGGTGGTCGCGCCGTTGGTCGGGATCGCCGGCGAGGAGACCGCGGTGCCGCTCGGCGTCGTCGCGGTCGTCGTCAGCGCGCTCGCGTCGCTGGCCTTCCTCACCCTGGTCCGGCCCGCGGTCCGGGCCCGGGCCGACGAGGTCCTGCCGGCGGCCCCGCCACCCGCCTGAGGCTCAGCCCTCGACGGCGGCCCGGCGCCGGCGCGCCTGCCGGACGCTGGTGACGACGACGCCCACCAGCAGCACGATCGAGAGGTACCAGGAGTACTGCGCGACGACCTCGACGACGTGCACCGCCGGGGCGCCGATGCTCCAGCCGAGCCAGATGAGCAGCCCGCGGGTGACGGCGGCGCTCAGCACGTCGATCAGCAGGAACTTCCGCAGGCTCATCCCCGCTGCCGCGACCGTGGCGTAGACGACCGCGCCGGGCAGCAGCGGGACGACGTAGCCCAGGGCGATGGCGGCCGGCCCGAACCGCCGCGCGAGCCGCTCCGCCCGGTCGGCGTTGCGGGCGGCGCGGGGCGAGCGGCCCGCGACCATCTCGATCAGGCCGCGGCCCCACAGCCGGCCGGCCCACCAGTAGATCCAGTCGAACTTGACGGCGCCGACCGTGCCCAGCAGCAGGCCCAGCGGCCAGAAGCCGACGCCGGTCGCGGCCAGCGCGCCGATGGTGACCGCCGAGACCCGGGAACCGCCCAGCGCGGCCAGCAGGTACGGGTTGGCGCCCAGCAGCACCGGGCGCAGCGGCAGCAGCACGAGGGCGTAGAGGCCGGTCAGGGAGAAGGCGACCCAGCAGCCCACGTCGGCCCGGCCCGGCCTGCCCTTCCAGGGCATCCGCGGGTCGTCCCACCACTCCCGGGGGGTCTCCTCGCCGTCGGCAGTGGCGTCGGCCTCCGCGGCGTCGGCCGCCCCGGGCTCGGGGGACGGCGGTGCGGTCTCGCGCTCGGGCTCGGGCACGCGCCCACCGTAGCGACCGGCACCAGGGCGCGCTCCGCCCGCGGGCTCAGCCGCGCCGCTGGTAGGCCTCGCGCCAGGACGGGACGACGGGACGCCGGTCGAGCCGCATGCCGGCCTCGGCCGGGGTGCGGTCGGCCTTGACGTTGTTGCAGCGGGTGCAGGCGGCGACGGTGTTGAGCCAGGTGTTCTGCCCGCCGCGGGAGACCGGCAGCAGGTGGTCGACGGTGTCGGCCGCGGTGCCGCAGTAGGCGCAGCGGTGCAGGTCGCGGCGGAGCACCCCGCGCTTGGACCAGGCGGGGTTGCGGGCGTAGAGGAACGTGGTGCGGACGTAGCGGAGGAGCCGCAGCACCACCGGCCACGGGTAGGGGCCGATCGAGTGCCCGTCGCGGGCCTCCTCGACGATGGCGACCTCGCGGACCAGCATCTTGATCGCGTGCTGGACGGAGACGGTGTGCAGCGCGGTGTTGTCGGTGTTGAGCACGATGACCCCGGACAAGCCGCACCTCCTCAGCTCCCCGCCACCCGGGAGCCGGCCCCTCGACCGGCCCGACCAGGGTGCACGAGGACGACGATGTCGTCACCAGGATTATGGCCGCCCGGTCAAGGCCCCGCCGGAGCCCCGTTACCCTGGCCCGGCGGGTCGGGCTCGACCTCCACCTCCGGGTGAGACCGCGGTTGACGTGTTCGAACACGTGTTCGATTATGGACGGGTGACCGCACTCCCCGCCGCCGACCGCATCCAGGAGCTGCAGCAGCGCGTCCAGCGGATGCAGGGGGCCGGGGTCACCCGGACGCTGGACAGCCTGCCCGCGCTCGGCGAGGTGCTGCGGCTGCGCACCGGGGGCGCCTACGCCGTCGACAGCCCCAGCCTCGCCCTGGCCCTGATGGCCGGCCCGTCGCAGGCCGGGGAGTGGTGCGCCGTCGTCGGGGTGCCCGAGCTGGGGCTCGAGGCCGCCGCCGGCTTCGGGGTCGCGCTGGAGCGGACCATCGTCGTGCCCTCGCCCGGCGAGCACTGGCTGAGCGTGACCGCGGGCCTCGCCGACGTCGTCTCGGTGGTGCTGGTGCGGCCCGCGTCCCCGGTCAGCGAGCACCAGGCGGAGCGGCTGCGCGCCCGGCTCCGGCAGAAGGACGCCGCGCTGATCTGCTGGGGCTCCTGGCCGCGCTCGGACGCCACGGTCTCGGTGCTCACCTCCTCCTGGACGGGGCTGGGCCAGGGCCACGGCCACCTGCAGGGCCGCTCGGTGGAGGTGGGGGTCCGCCGGGGCGGGGCGCCCGTGCGGCGGACGTCGCTCTGGCTGCCCGGCGTCGACGCCCGGGTGAGCGCGGCCGGGCCGGCCGTCCAGCGGGCCCCGCTGACCGCGGTGCGGGCGGGCTGAGATGGCGGCGCTGGTGGAGCGGGGGCCGGTCGGGCGCGTGGCCGGGCCGGAGGCGGCCGGGCGGTCGTCGGGCGCGGGGGAGACGGGTCCGGGCGGGCGGCGGGTGATGGTCGTCTGGTGCCCCGACTGGCCGGTGGTGGCGGCGGCCCTGCAGCACGAGCTGTCGCTGGACGCCCCGCTCGCCGTCGTCGAGCGCGGGGAGGTGTTCGCCTGCTCCGCCGCGGCCCGGGCCGAGGGGGTCAAGCGCGGGATGCGACGCCGCGACGCCTCCGCCCGCTGCCCCGAGCTCGTCGTGGTGGACCGGGTCCCCGAGGTGGAGACCCGCAGCTTCGACGCGGTGCTGGCCGCGGTGGAGGAGGTCAGCGCCGGCGTCGCCCCGGTCAAGCCCGGCCTGTGCGCGCTGTCGGTGCCCAGTCGCTTCTACGGCGGCGAGGCGGCGGCCGCGGCGGCCGTGGCCGAGCACCTCGTCGCGCTGGGGGTCTGGGACTGCCGGACGGGGGTGGCCGACGGCATCTTCGCCGCCGAGCAGGCCGCGCGCCGGGCCGCCACCCAGGACTGCACCGTGGTGCCGGCCGGCGGCTCGGCCGCGTTCCTGGCCCCGCTGCCCGTCGGGGCGCTCGAGGACGCCGAGCTGGTCAGCCTGCTGCGCCGGCTGGGGCTGCGGACGCTCGGCGACTTCGCCGCCCTCCCGGCGCGCGACGTGCTGACCCGGTTCGGCTCGTCGGGCGCCCGGCTGCACCGGCTGGCCCGCGGGGTGGACGACCGGGCGGCGGTCTCCCGGCAGGTGCCGCCCGAGCTGGAGCAGCGGGTGGCCTTCGAGCCGCCGCTGGAGACCATCGAGCCGATCACCTTCTCCAGCCGGCGGACCGCCGAGCGGACGGTGACCGAGCTGGCCCGGCACGGCCTGGTCTGCACCGAGGTGCGGGTCGTGGTCACCACCGAGGGCGGCTGGAGCGGCTCGCGGGTCTGGCTGCACGCGCGCTGGTTCAGCACCGCCGACCTGGTGGACCGGCTCTACTGGCAGCTGCAGGGCGACCCGGCGCCCGACCCGGTCTGCGAGGTGCGGTTCGTCCCCGAGACGGTGGAGTCCAGCGCGGACCACGGGGACGGGCTGTGGGGCAGCGCCGCCGACGAGCGGGTGGAGCGCGGGGTCGCGCGGCTGCAGGGGATGCTCGGCCCGGAGGAGGTGCTGGCCCCCGCCGTCCAGGGCGGTCGGGGACCGCGGGAGCGGCAGTCGCTCACGCCGTGGGGGGAGCGCGCCACCTCCTCCCGGCCGGCGGGGCTGCCCTGGCCGGGCTCCATCCCGCCGCCCGCCCCGGCCCGGGTGTTCCCCGAACCCCAGCCCGCCCTGGTCACCGGGACCGACGGGCGCCCGGTCGCGGTGACCGAGCGGGGGCTCGTCACCGGGGACCCGGTGCTGTTCACCGTCGAGCGGATGTCCCCGCCCACCCGGGTGCAGGCGTGGGCCGGGCCGTGGCCGGTCGACGAGCTGTGGTGGGACCCGGCCCAGGCCCGGCGGGTGGCCCGGTTCCAGGTCGTCGGGGTGGACGGCAGCGCGTGGCTGCTGGTCGTCGAGGACGGCCGCTGGTGGTGCGAGGCCCGCTATGACTAGCGGCGGTGCGCGGTGAGCTGGGACAACCCGCCGCTGCCCTGGGCCGAGCTGGAGCGCCGGCTGTCGGACCGGGCGCCGTCCGCCCCGCGCCCGGACGGGCCCCCGGCCCCGGGCGGGCCGGGGGAGCGGCCCTTCGCCCGGGCCGTCTCGCCGGACAACCCCACCGACGACTCCGCGCCGGGCTACAAGCGCAAGCGCGCGGCCTACGAGCCGACGGGCGCCGATGTCCGGCGGCCGTCCGGACCGGTCGTGCCCTACGCCGAGCTGCACTGCCACAGCAACTTCAGCTTCCTCGACGGCACCGCCGACCCGGAGACCCTCGTCGAGGAGGCGGTCCGGCTGGGGCTGGACACCCTGGCGCTCACCGACCACGACGGCCTCTACGGGGCCGCCCGGTTCGCCGAGGCGGCGAGCGCCCACGACCTGCGCACCGTCTACGGCGCCGAGCTGTCGCTGGGCCTGACCACGCCGCAGAACGGCGTCGCCGACCCCGAGGGCGGGCACCTGCTGGTGCTCGCCGCCGGGGTCCCGGGCTACCACAGGCTGGCCGCGGCGATCACCGAGGCCCAGCTGCGCGGCGGGGAGAAGGGCCGGCCGCGCTACGACCTGGAGGAGCTCGGCGCCGCGGCCGGCGGGGAGTGGCTGGTGCTCACCGGCTGCCGCAAGGGTGCGGTGCGCTCGGCGCTGGCCCGGGGCGGCACCGAGGCGGCAGCCGTGGAGCTGGACCGGCTGACGGCCCTGTTCGGGCACAGCCAGGTGGTGGTGGAGCTGACCGACTCCGGCCTGCCCACCGACTCCGGGGTCAACGACGCGCTGGCCGCGCTGGCCGCCGACCACGGCCTGCGCACCGTGGCCACCGGCAACGTGCACGCCGCCACCCCGGCCGAGCACCGGCTGGGGGCGGCGATGGCCGCGGTCCGGGCCCGCCGCAGCCTGACCGAGATGGACGGCTGGCTGCCGCCGCCGGGGACGCACCTGCGCTCGGGGGAGGAGATGCAGCAGCGCTTCGCCCGCTACCCGGGCGCGGTGGCCACCAGCACGGCGCTGGCCGACGAGCTTGCCTTCGCGCTGCGGCTGGCCAAGCCGCGGCTGCCGAAGCAGCAGGTGCCGCCCGGGCACACCCCGATCAGCTGGCTGCGGGAGCTGTCCCGGCGCGGGGCCGACGAGCGCTACGGGAGCAACCGGGCGGTCGCGGAGGAGCGGCTGCAGCGCGAGCTGGCGGTGATCGAGGAGAAGGACTTCCCCGGCTACTTCCTCATCGTCCACGACGCCGTGGCGTTCGCCCGCGAGCGCGGCATCCTCTGCCAGGGCCGCGGCTCGGCGGCCAACTCGGTGGTCTGCTACGTCCTCGGCGTCACCGCCGTCGACCCCATCAAGTACCAGCTGCCGTTCGAGCGGTTCCTCTCCCTGACCCGCGACGAGGAGCCCGACATCGACGTCGACTTCGACTCCGACCGGCGCGAGGAGGTGATCCAGGAGGTCTACCGCCGCTACGGCCGGCGCAACGCGGCGCAGGTGGCGAACGTCATCAGCTACCGCCCCAAGTCGGCCGTCCGCGACATGGCCAAGGCCCTCGGCTACTCCACCGGGCAGCAGGACGCGTGGTCCAAGCAGATCGACGCCTTCGGGTCGATGCCGCTCGACGACGACCACTCCATCCCCGCCCCCGTCATCGACCTGGCCGACCAGCTGCTGCGCGCACCCCGGCACCTCGGCATCCACTCCGGCGGGATGGTGCTCACCGACCGCCCGGTGGGGGAGGTCTGCCCGATCGAGCCGGGCCGGATGGAGGACCGCACCGTCCTGCAGTGGGACAAGGACAGCTGCGCCTGGATGGGCCTGGTGAAGTTCGACTTCCTCGGCCTCGGCATCCTCAGCGCCATCCAGCACAGCTTCGACGTCGTCGCCGAGCGGGTGGGGGAGCGCTGGACGCTCGACACCATGCCCAAGGAGGAGGCCGGCGTCTTCGACATGCTCTGCCGGGCCGACTCCATCGGCGTCTTCCAGGTCGAGAGCCGCGCCCAGATCGGGACGCTGCCCCGGCTGCAGCCGCGCCGCTTCTACGACCTGGTGATCGAGATCGCGCTGATCCGCCCCGGACCCATCCAGGGCGGGGCGGTGCACCCCTACATCCGGCGGGCCACGGGCAAGGAGGAGGTCAGCTACCTGCACCCCAAGCTGGAGCCGGTGCTGCAGCGCACCCTCGGGGTCCCGCTGTTCCAGGAGCAGCTGATGCAGATCGCGATGGCCGTGGGGGAGTGCTCCGGGGACGACGCCGACCTGCTGCGCCGGGCGATGGGCTCCAAGCGCGGGGTGGAGAAGATCGAGCGGCTGCGCGAGAAGCTCTACGCCGGGATGGCCTCGAACGGCATCACCGGCGCCGTGGCCGACGAGATCTACGCCAAGATCCAGGCCTTCGCCAACTTCGGCTTCGCCGAGAGCCACGCCATCAGCTTCGCCCTGCTGGTCTACGCCTCGGCCTGGCTCAAGCTGCACCACCCGGGCGCCTTCCTCGCCGGCCTGCTGCGGGCCCAGCCGATGGGCTTCTACTCCCCGCAGTCGCTGGTGGGCGACGCCCGCCGTCACGGGGTGGAGGTCCGCCGGCCCGACGTGCTGCTCTCCGGCGTCGACGCCGACCTCGAGCCGGTCGGGCCCGGCCGGTCCGGGCCGACGGGGTCCGACCGCTGCCGGGACCGCGACCAGGACCCGGTGGGCCGGTTCGTCCGCGGCGCCCCCGACCGCAGCCACGAGCACCGCCGCGACGGCCACTTCGCCGTCCGGCTGGGACTGGTCGCGGTGCAGGGGCTGGGCCGCGACGTCGCCGAGCGGCTGGTCGCCGAGCGGGAGCGGGCCCCGTTCACCAGCCAGAACGACGTGGTCCGGAGGGCCGGGCTCAGCGTCGCCCAGACCGAGGCGCTGGCCACCGCCGGCGCGTTCGACGGCTTCGGCCTCTCCCGGCGGCAGGCGCTGTGGAACGCCGGCTACGCCGACGACCTGGGCACCCTGCCCGGCTCGGCGATCGACGCGGCCCCGCCCGCGCTGCCGGGGATGAGCCCGGTCGAGCTGACGCTGGCCGACCTCTGGTCCACCCAGATCTCACCCGACGACCACCCGGTGGGCCACCTCCGCCCGGTGCTGGACGAGCAGGGGATCGTGCCGATCAGCGGGCTGGGCCCGGGCGACGACGGCCGACGGCTGCGGGTCGCCGGTCTGGTCACCCACCGGCAGCGGCCGGGCACCGCCGGGGGCATCACCTTCCTCAACCTCGAGGACGAGACGGGGATGCTCAACATCGTCTGCGCCGAGCCGATGTGGCGGGCCTTCCGCCGGGTCGGCCGCAACGCCAACGCCATGGTCATCCGGGGCCGGGTCGAGCACAGCGAGGGCGTGACCAACCTCGTCGCCGACAAGCTGGAGCCGCTGGGCGCCGTCTTCCCCGCGGCGCACGGCACGCTGCCCAGCCGGCACCCGTCCCGGGACTTCCGGTGAGCGCCTGCTCAGCCCGCCCGGTCGAGGTACAGGCTCACGGCCAGCGCCAGCCCGGCGACGGCGACGCCCACCCGCAGCGGCGTCTCGGGCAGCCGGCGGACCAGCGGCGGCCCCAGCGTCGAGCCGATCACCGCCCCGACGACCAGCGGCGGCACGGCCCACCAGGCGACGGTGCCGGTCACGGCGAAGATGACCGCGGCCGTGGTGTTCGCCGCCCCCACCACGACGCTGCGCAGGGCCGCCAGCCTGGCCATCCGGTCCGGCAGCACGGCGCCGAACGTGGCCAGCAGCAGCACCCCCGCGGCGGCGCCGAAGTAGCCGCAGTAGACGGTCACCGCGCCGACGACGGCCAGCACCGCCGGGTGCCGCTCGTGCAGCCGGCCCGCGTGCCAGCGGCGCAGCCACGGCCGCAGCAGCAGCACCACCGAGCCGAAGGCGACCAGCCAGGGCACCACCCGCTCGAACACCCCGGGGGGCAGCCGGAGCAGCAGCAGGGCGCCGGCCGCCCCGCCGACGACCCCGATGCCGCCGAAGGTGAGCATCCGTCGTCGCTGGCCCACCAGCTCGGGCCGGGCGGAGGCGACGCCGCCCAGCGTCACCCCGGTCAGCGCGACGGAGTTGGTGACGTTCGCCGTCAGCGGCGGCACGCCCAGGGCCAGCAGCACGGGGAAGGACACCAGCGAGGCGAGCCCGGCGGCGTAGCCGACCACCCCCGAGCCGATGCCGGCCAGCAGCAGCACGCCCGCGCGGAGCACGTCGTCCGGGCTCACGTGCGCACGCCCTCCTCGGACCGTCGGCGCCGTCGGCGGGCGCCGGGGCGGTCGGCGTCCATCCTCGGCCACGCCGGCGGCGCCGAGCCGCGACGCGCGGCAGAGTGGGACGCGTGACCGACCTCCTGCTGCTCGTCCTCTACCTCTCCGCCGGCATCGCCGCGGCCTGGGAGGCCCGCCGCAAGGGCTACGACGACCGGCTCTTCCTGGTGCTCGGCGTCGTGCTGGGGCCGATCGCCCTGCTGGGGATGCTGCTGCTCCGCGCGCGACCGCTGCAGGTGGGCACCGTGGTCCGGCCCGCCGCCCCGATCGCGCTCGACGACGGCCGCCGCATCCGCCCCACGCACGTGTCCGTGGTCCGTGAGGTCGCGGTGCTCGACGGGGTGCAGGTCTGCCGGATCACGGCCCCCGACGGCGGTCCCCACTGGGTCGCCCAGGAGGCCCTGACGCGCGTCCGCGGACGCGGGGTTTGACGCGGGTCGGGAGCGGGTAACCCACCATGCCGACCTCTCGACCTGGGAACGTTCCCAGAGCCCGCCGAGCACTTCTCCGGCCCTGACCAGAGGCCGTTTCAGGCTCAGCCGGACCTGTGCGGACGACACGGCCGGTCGCCGCTTGTCACTGCTGCGGCGCTGGACTACGTTCCCCCTGGAACCGATGCCACCCGACCGGGGACCGCGGTTCCGCGTGGTCGCGACGGCGCGACCACGACCTGAGGAGAGGAACCGCGGTGAAGAAGAGCACGAGGACGCTGCTCGCTCTCGGTCTGGCCACGAGCCTGGGACTGATGAGCGCCTGCGGCGGGGGCGGTGACGCCGGCTCCGACGAGTCGGCCGACACGGGCCCCGCTTTCACGACCAACGCCACCGGGGACCTGAGCGCCTGGGGCTTCGAGAACGCCGACGAGGTCGGCACGTCGCGCCTGGACTACGCGAAGCAGAAGCTGAACGGCGTCAGCATCAAGATCGACGCGACGGCCTTCGACGCGCAGAAGTTCACGACCCGTGCGGCCAGCGGCGAGGTTCCCGACGTCGTGCAGATGGACCGGCGCCTCGTCGGCACCTACGCGGCGCAGGGCCTGATCCGCCCGCTCGACACCTGCTTCTCGGCCCACGGGGTCGACCCGAAGAGCCAGTACTACCCCTCCGTCGTGGACGACGTCACCTACGACCAGAAGCTGTGGGCGGTGCCGCAGTTCTACCAGCCGCCGGCCATCATCCTGAACCAGCGCGTGATGGAGAAGGCCGGCGTGACCGCGGCCGACATCGACACCTCCAAGCCCGACGCACTGCTCGCGGCGGCCGGCAAGATGTACGTGGCCAGCGGGGGCAACCCCGAGACGCTGGGCTTCGACCCGGTGGCGACCGGCCAGTCCGAGCTGTGGATCCTCGGCCTCGGCGGCCAGCTGATCGACGCCGAGGGCGTCCCGACGTTGGACAACCCGGCCAACGCCAAGGCGCTCAGCTTCCTCAAGCAGCTGATGGACGCCCAGGGCGGCTACGCGAAGGTCAAGAGCTTCACCGACTCCTTCGACACCTTCGGCGAGAAGAACCAGTACGTCGCCGACCAGGTGGGGGCCCAGGTCAACGCCCAGTGGTACGTCAACGTGCTGACGCCCTACGTCAAGGACGTGCAGATCTCGGCCGTGCCGTTCAAGAACGCCGACGGGCAGCCCTTCACCGTCGCCGGCGGCACCTCCTTCGTCATCCCGACGGCGGCGAAGAACCCCGACGCCGCGTGCGCGTGGGCGGTCAACCTGACCTCCCAGGACGCGTGGATGGCGGCGGGCGCGGCGCGCGCGAAGACGATCGCCGGCACCCCGGGCGCCATCAACACCGGGCTCTTCACCGGCTCACCGGCGGCCGACCAGGCCATCCGCAGCGAGTACGTCAAGGAGAGCGACAACACCGGCTTCAACGAGACCATCGCCACGTACTACGACGTGGTGAGCACGGGGAAGTCCTACGGCGCCTCGCCGGCCGGCCAGCAGATCCAGACCGAGGTGCAGAACGCCATCACCTCGACGCTGCTCGGCACCAAGGAGCCGGACGCCGCCCTCGCCGACGCGCAGACGTCGGCGATGCGGGCCTACAACCAGGTCGCCGGCTGAGCACCAGCCGCGACTGAAGGCCTCGAGCGGCCCCGGACCTGCTGGTCCGGGGCCGCTCGCGCGTCCGGGACCGGCACCCCCGCCGGGACGCGGCGGGCCGTGCGGGTAGACAAGGGGGCAGACCGAGCACAGGAGGCTGGACATGAGCGAGACCCCGATGGACGACCCGCGCGCGATGGACGAGGAGGAGCTGGCCGAGGTGGACCTGCCCCCGGGTCCGGCCGACCCCTCGCTGGGGTCGGAGACGACCACCGAGGACAGCTACGCGCAGGGGAGCACCAACGACCCCGACGGCGCCCACCGCGACGAGCCCGCGGGCGAGGACTACGCCGGCAGCGGGTTCTGACCCGCTGGACCCCCGCACGACGACGACCCTCCCGCAGCCCGGCTGCGGGAGGGTCGTCGTCGTGGTGGGGGGTGCCGGCCCTGCGTCGCCCTCAGCCCTTGCGCCCCTGCGTGGCTCTCAGCCCTTGCGCCCCTGCGTGGCGACGCCCTCGATGAAGTAGCGCTGGCCGAAGGCGAACAGCACGAGCATCGGCAGCGTCACCAGCAGCGAGGCGACCATGACGTACTGGTAGTCGCCCTGGCCGCCGTTGGTCGGGCTGTACTTCGTCATCGCGTAGGCGATGCCCAGCGGGACGGTGAAGTCCTCGACGCTGCCGGCGTTGAGGTAGATCAGGGCCGCCTGCAGGTTGTTCCAGCTGGACTGGAACTCGAAGAGGAACACGATGATGAACGAGGGGATGGCCAGCGGCATGGCGATCCGGCGGAACAGCCCGAAGTAGCTGGCGCCGTCCACCCGGGCGGCCTCGAAGAGCTCGCGCGGCAGGCCGAGGAAGAACTGGCGCTGCAGGAAGATGTAGAAGGCCGAGCCGAACAGGTTGGCGCCCCACAGCGGCACGTTGGTGCCGAGGAACCCGAGGTTCTTCCAGATGAGGTACTGGGGGATCAGAGTGACCGCGCCCGGCAGCATCATCGTCGCCAGCACCAGGCCGAACAGGAAGTTCCGCAGCGGGAACTTGAAGTAGGCGAAGCCGAAGGCCACCGCCGAGCTGGAGACGGCGACGAAGAGCGCGGCGAGGACCGCGATCAGTACGCTGTTGCCCATCCAGCTGAGCAGCGGCAGCTGGTCCCAGACCTCGACGTAGTTGCTGGTCAGCACCGTCTCGGGGAACAGCCGGTTGTCGAAGACCTGCCCGCGGGGCTTGAGGCTCGCCGCGAGCAGCCACACGAACGGGTAGAGGAACAGCAGCGAGAAGGCGATGAGCGCGACCCACAGCAGGACCTTCGCGACGACGCTCTTGGGCCTGTACCAGCGGTTGACCGGGCGCCGGGCGGTGGTGGCGGAGTCGGCGACGGCGAGGCCGACGGCCTGGGCCGGTGCGGGCACGGTGCCCGAGGTGGGCTGGGTCACCGACATCAGTCCCGGTCTCCCTCGTAGTAGACGAAGCGGTTGCCGAAGCGGATCTGCACGGCGGTGATGAGCATGATGATGACGAAGAGCAGCCAGGCCATGGCGGCGGCGAAGCCGAAGTCGAAGGTCCGGAAGGCCTGCTGGAAGAGGTAGATGCCGTAGAACAGCGACGACTCCGGGGAGGCGTTGTTCTGGTCGCGCCAGAACAGCAGGAAGGCCTGGTCGAACACCTGGAGCGCGGCGATGGTGAGCACGATGACGTTGAAGAAGATCGCGCTCGAGATCATCGGCACGGTGATCGTGAAGAACGTCCGGACAGGACCGGCGCCGTCGAGGGAGGCCACCTCGTACAGCTCGCGCGGCACGTTCTTCAGCGCGGCCAGGAAGATCACCATGGTCCCGCTGACGCCCCAGAGCGTCATCAGGACGATCGAGGGCTTGACCCACGAGGGGTCGATCAGCCACTGCGGGCCCTCGATGCCGATCAGCCCCAGGCCCTGGTTGATGGCGCCGGTGTTGCCGTTGAGGAGCAGGAAGAACACCGCGGCGGTGGCCACCGACGGCGTCATCTTCGGCAGGTAGTACAGGGTGCGGAAGATCCCGGCGCCGCGGCCCACCTTGTTCAGCAAGGCGGCCAGCAGCAGGGCGAAGACGATCTCCAGCGGCACGGCCATGACCGCGTAGAACAGCGTGTTCTTCAGCGAGAGCGCGACCTTCGGGTCGTCGATCAGCGCCTGGTAGTTCGCCAGGCCCGCGGGCCGCGTCGTGTTCTTCGCCAGGTTGTAGTAGCTGAAGGAGATGTAGAGGCTGTAGGCCATCGCGCCCAGGGTGAAGACCAGGAAGCCGATGATCCAGGGCGAGATGAACAGGTACCCGGCGATGGCCTCGCGCTTGTTGTACTTCCGGCTCTTGATGACGCTGGTGTCGCGGGGTGGTCGTCGGCCGCCGCGGTCGCCCGCCCGGGGCTCCCGGGTGAGGACGGCCATCAGGCCCCGCTCCGGCTGCGCACTGCGGCGTGCTCACGCCCCGTCGTCTCGACGCTCGACACCCCGGTGACTCCTTCTGGGACGTGTGGCATCGTCACCACGACGGCGACTCTAGGTGCTGCCCCAGGGGAGTGCAAGGAAGTCGCAGGTGTCGTCAGCACGAGCCAGGCGTACCCACCCCGGTCGCCTCCGAAACCCCTGGTCCTGCTCCATCCGCACGCACCGGACGGCGTCGTCCGAGGGGAGAGCCACCTGATGAGCACACCTCCCCGACCCGGCCCGGCCCGCCGGAGGGCGACGCTCAAGGACGTGGCCCGGGCGGCCGGCGTCTCCCAGTCGACCACCTCCCGCGCGCTCTCGGGCGAGGGCTACGTCGCCGCCGCCGTCCGCGAGCGGGTGCGCGACACCGCCGAGCGGCTGGGCTACGTGCCGCACGCGATGGCCCGCGGGCTGCGCACCCAGGTGAGCCGGTCCGTCGGCGTCGTCGTCTCCGACCTGCGCAACACCTTCTACGCCGACCTGGCCGCGGGCGTCGCCGCCCGGGCCCGGGCGCACGGCTACACCGTCCTGCTGGTCGACGACCAGGGATCGGCCGACGACGAGCTGGCCGCGGCCCGCACCTTCGTCTCCACCCGGACGGCCGGCGTCGTCGTCACCCCGGTCTCGGCCGCCGTCACCGACTACCTGCTGGACCAGGGCATCCCCGTCGTCGAGGCCGACCGGCAGTTTTCGCCCGGTCGCTGCGACGCGGTGGTGGTGGACAACCACCACGTCGCCCGCCGGGTCACCGAGCACCTCCTCGACCTCGGCCACCGGCGGGTGGCCCTGCTGGTGGACGAGACCGACTGGACGACGGGGGCCGAGCGGGCCCGCGGGTACGCCGACGCGCTGGCGGGGGCCGGGCTGCCCGTCGACCCCGGCCTGCTGGTCCCGGTCGGCTGGGACGTCGACGGCGCCCGGCGGGCGGCGGTCGCCCTGCTCACCCGCCGCGAGCGGCCGACCGCCCTCTTCGCCGCGAACAACGTGCTGGCCGAGGGGGTGTGGCGCGCCGTCGGCGACCTCGGGCTCGCCGTGCCCGAGGACGTCAGCCTCGTCTCCTTCGACGACGCCCGCTGGATGAGCATGGTCAGCCCCGGGATGACCGCGGTCGCCCAGGACGTGGTGGCGCTGGGGGCGGCCGCGCTCGACCTGCTGCTGGCCCGCGTCGCCGTCCCCGACGCCGAGCCGCGCACCGTCGTGCTCGAGGCCGAGATCAGGCCGCGCGGCTCGACGGCCGCCCCGCGCCCCACCTGAGCCCGCGCGCCGGACGTCAGCGTCGGTCAGCGCGGCTCCGGGTCGAGCCGACCGGCCGGGGTGCGGACCGGCACCCGCGGTGCCCAGCGGGCCAGCCGCGCCCGACCGCGGTCGTCCAGCCCGTCGTCGGTGACCAGGCCGTCCACCGCGTCCCAGCCCGCGACGTGCACCGGGGCGCGGGCGCCCAGCTTGCCGGCGTCGGCCACCACCAGCACCTGCGCGGCGGCGGCCAGCAGGGTGCGTTTGGTCGCGGCCTCGGTGGCGTCGTGGCAGGAGAGCCCGTCGGCGCGCAGCGCCGAGGCGGACAGCACGGCGAGGTCGACGGCCAGGCCGGCCAGCTGGGCGCAGGTCTCGGGGCCGCCGAAGGAGCGGGTGGGAGCGTGGTACCCGCCGCCCAGGCCCACGAGGGTGAGGTCGTCGCGGTCGGCGCAGGCGGCCATCACGGGGACCGAGTGCGTCACCACGGTGAGCCCGCCCGGCAGCCGGCGGGCCACCTGCTCGACGGTCGTGCCCGCGTCCAGGGCGACCACGGCTCCCGGGCCGACGAGCTCGCCGGCCAGCAGCCCCGCGGCGAGGGCGCCGACCTGCTCCTTGGCCGCGGCGGCCGCGACCGCCCGCGTGACGAAGGGGGCGCCGTCGGGACGGCGGGCGCCGCCCACCACGCGCAGCACGAGGCCCTGCTCGGCCAGCTGGTCGAGGTCGCGGCGGACCGTCATGTCCGAGACGCCCAGCTCCGCGGCGACCGACCGCGACGCGACGTAGCCCTGCTGCTCCACCCGGCGGCGCAGCTCGTCGCGCCGGACCGCTGCCTCCCGGTACCGCACGGCCCGCTCCTCTCCCGCCCGTGACCCGGGCCGCCGGGGTCCCGAACGGCCCCTCGGCGAGTGTCCTAGACTGGCGAGAAGTGTTCAACTCTGCACACTTCTCCGCCGTGCCCGGCGGGCCGCCGCACCCCGCGGATTCTCGCCCGTCCGACCGGCTGACCCACCCGCCCGACCACCCCGACCGAGAGAGCCCGGCACCCCTGTGGGAACGATCCCAGAAACGGCCCGTGCGACCGCCCCCACCGCCACGACAGCCCCCGCCGCGCGGACCGGGGGAGCGGCCGGTCCGGGCTGGAGCGAGGTCGCCCCGGACGTCGTCCGGGTCGAGGACACGTGCGCGGTCTACGTCGTCCGCGCCGAGCCGGGTGCGGGCGCCGTGGGGGAGCGGACGGGCGTCTGCGTGGACTTCGGCTCGGGCCGGGTGCTGGACCTGCTGCCCGCCCTCGGCCTGGACCGGATCACCGACGTCGTGATGACCCACCACCACCGCGACCAGGGCCAGGGCCTGCCCCGCGCGGTCGCGGCCGGCGTCCGGGTGCACGTGCCCCCGGTCGAGGTCGAGCTCTTCACCGCCGTCGACCGGATGTGGGAGGGCCGCCAGCTCGACAACCGCTACCTGCTGCGCGACGACCACCTGTCCCTGCTGGAGCCCGTGGCGGTGACGGGGACGGTGCCGGAGTACCGGGAGGCTGACTACGGGGGCGTCCGGCTGCGGGCGCTGCCCACCCCGGGGCACACCGTCGGCTCGGTCAGCTACCTGCTGGACCGCGGCGGGCAGCGGACGGCCTTCACCGGTGACTTGCTGTACGGCCCGGGCCAGGTGTGGTCGCTGGCCTCGACCCAGTGGTCCTACACCGAGAACGAGGGCCCGGCCATGACGGTCCTCAGCGCCCTGCTGCTGGGGGACGAGGAGCCGGACCTGCTGCTGCCCTCGCACGGCCGGCCGATGCCGGAGGCCCGCGCCGCGCTGGCGCTGCTCGCCGAGCGGATGCAGACCTACGTCGACAGCCGGCGCCCCCGGCCCTGGGACCTCCGGCGCTGGCTGCGCGACCCCTTCACCCCGCTCACCGAGCACCTGCTGCTCAACCGCAGCAGCCTCGCGGCCAGCTACGTGCTGCTCTCGCGCACCGGCGAGGCCCTGCTGGTCGACTACGGCTACGACGTCACCACCGGTCTGCCGGGCGCCGCCGACCGGGCCGCCCGCCGGCCGTGGCTGGCGTCGCTGCGGGCGCTCCGGGAGCTGTACGGCGTCCGCCGGGTGTCGGTCGCGCTGCCCACCCACTACCACGACGACCACGTGGCCGGCATGCCGCTGCTGCGGGCGGTCGAGGGCACCGAGATCTGGGCCCCCGAGCACGTGGCGCGGGTGCTGGCCGAGCCCGACGACCTCGACCTGCCCTGCCGCTGGTTCGACCCCGTCGTCGCCGACCGCAGGCTCCCGCTGGGGGAGTCGTTCCGCTGGAACGAGTACACGCTGACGGTGCACGACCTGCCGGGCCACACCCGCTACGCCGCCGCCTACGAGGTCGAGGTGGACGGCGTGCGCGCCCTCTTCACCGGCGACCAGCAGGACGGGCTGGGGGAGCCGGGCGTGCGGGCCGAGGTCCTCAACTACCAGTACCGCAACCGGTTCGGCCTCGAGGACTACCGGCGCAGCGCGGCGCTCTACCAGCGGGTGGCGCCGGGGCTCATGCTCACCGGGCACTGGAGCCCGCGCGACGTCGACCAGGCCTACCTCGACGACCTCAGCCGCCGCGGCGAGGAGCTGGTCGCGGTGCACCGCGCCCTGCTGCCGCTGGACGAGCTCGACCTGGGCGCTGACTCGGTGCTGGCCCGGATCCGCCCCTACCGCTCGCGGGTGCGCCCGGGCGGCACCCTCGGCTTCACCCTCGAGGTCCGCAACCCGCTGCCCGAGGCGGCCGACGTGGACCTGGTCCCGGTGCTGCCCCGGGGCTGGACGAGCCCACCGGTCCCGACGTTGCGGCTGGGACCGGGGGAGAGCGCCGACGTCACCTGGACGGCCACCGCGAGCGGCCCGCCCGGCCACCACCGCCGGGTCGCCGTCGACCTCACCATCGGCGCGCTCCGGCTCGGCCAGCACGCCGAGGCCCTCGTCGACGTCCTCGACTCCGACGCGGCCTGAGCCACCCGTCCCCTGACCTCACCGCTCCCTGAGCCTGTCGAAGGGCCCCTCGACGAGCGCGGGGAGCGGGGAGCGGGCCGGGCTCAGCCCAGGCCCACCCGGGCGGCGGCGGAGGGCCAGGACTCCAGCACCGCGCGCACGTCCGGGCGCCGCTCCTCGGCGACGGCCCGCCGGTGCGCCTGCTCGACGAGGTCGGCGACCTGCACCCAGCGGCTCTGCTCGGCGGAGGCGGTGGCGGCGTCGACCATCGCGACGCTGAGCACGTTGCGGTGCACCTCCCCGGACGGCTCGCCGCCGTCGCGGAGCACGCGGACGAACTCGGCCAGCGAGCCGGCGATCTGCTCGGGCGCCTCCGAGCCGGTGCCCTCGACGGGGCTGCCGTCGGCCCGCTCGGCGACGGGGGCGGTGTCCCCGTCCCAGACCGCCGAGCCCTCCGCCGTGGTCAGCCGCCAGGAGCCGTTCCAGGAGGTCTCCCGGCCGGGGCTGCACCACGAGCCGTCGAAGGTGAAGCGGGCGCCGTTCGCGAACCGGAAGACCGCGGTGGCGGCCGCGTCGCCGGCGTACCAGGACCAGGGCGGGTTGGACGAGGAGCAGAACGCCTCGACGGGCTCGCTGCCGACGAGGTCGCGGGCCAGGTCGAACTGGTGGATGGCCATGTCGACCAGCAGCGGGTACGGCATCGTGTCCCGGAAGCCCCCGAAGTGCGGGGCCTTCGCGAAGGTGCAGGAGGCGAGCCCGACCGGCCCCAGCGCGCCCAGCTGGGAGCGCAGCCGGTCGAGGTGGCGCCAGTACCGCCGCGACTGGGACACCATCAGCAGCTGCCCGGTCAGCTCGGAGACGGCCACCATCGACAGGCACTCGGCCAGCGACTCCGACAGCGGCTTCTCGCACAGCACCGGCAGCCCGGCCAGCAGCGCCTCGGTGTTGACGGGGTGGTGCGCCCGCGGGACGGTCACGTCGACGACGGCCTGCGCCCCCGTCGGGCCCGCCAGCCCCGCCAGCGTGCTGGCCACCGGGACGCCCGCGTGCCCGGTCGCGTCGGCGGCCTCCCGGGCGGTGCCGAGGTCGAGGTCGACCAGCCCGACCAGCTCGACGTCGGGGTTCGCGGCGATGGTGCCCAGCCAGGCCCGGCCCATCCCGCCGGCGCCCACCTGCAGCAGCCGCAGCGGCTCAGGCATCGGCGTCCGCGATCGCGCCCTGGTAGCCGTGCCCGCGGTAGAACTCGCCGGACTCGTAGCGCAGCAGCGTCGGGACCGCGCGCTCGGCCCGGGCCGTCCGCGCCCAGGCGACGCCGTTGGCGATGACGCGGCGCACGTCGCGGTGGTGGTAGACGGGGTAGTCCTGGTCGCCGGGGGAGAAGAAGAAGATCTTGCCGTGGCCGCGCCGGAAGGTGCAGCCGGAGCGGAACACCTCGCCGCCGGTGAAGGAGGAGATGAACACCAGCTCGTCGGGCGCCGGGATGTCGAACGTCTCGCCGTACATCTCCTGCTGGTCGATGACGATCGGGTTGGGCACCCCCTGGGCGATCGGGTGCGTCGGGTCGACGGTCCAGACCAGCTCGCGGTCCTGCTCGCTGCGCCAGCGCAGGGTGCACGTCGTGCCCATCAGCCGGCCGAAGATCTTCGACCAGTGGCCCGAGTGCAGCACCAGCAGCCCCATCCCGGCCAGCACGTGCTGATGGACGCGGTCGACGACGGCGTCGGCCACCTCGCCGTGCGCGGCGTGCCCCCACCAGACGAGGACGTCGGTGGCGGCCAGCACCTCCTCGGTCAGCCCGTGCTCGGGCTCGTCGAGGGTGGTGGTGGTGACCACGGCCGCGTCGCCGAGGTTCTCGGCGATGCCCGCGGCGATGGTGGCGTGCATGCCGTCGGGGTACAGGGCGGCGACGTGCGGCTCGACCTGCTCGTGCCGGTTCTCCCCCCAGACCAGGACGCGCAGGGACGGGGCGGGTGCGGTGGGGGTGCTCATGGCGCCCCGAGTCTTCGGCCCGGCCCGGACGGTGTCAAGGTCCCCGGCCCGCGCGTCGGCGACCCCGCTGGTTGACCGCCCCCGGGGCCCTGCCTAGGCTGCCTGGGAACGTTGCCACAGCACCTGTGGCCCCCGGACGGAAGGCCTCGCGTGGCAGCCCCGCAGCACCCGGTGCCCGAGGTCGGCGTCGGCGTCGGCGGTCCCGGGCGCGGGACGGACGTGCGGGCCGTCCTCGCCGCCGTGCCGTGGGTGGAGCACCCCGGGCTGGGTAACGGCGTCGGGGTGCGCGCGCCGCCCCCGCGCGCCGACCGCCCCCGACCGCCAGCCGACGGAGAGCCTGCATGCCCGAGCCGATGACCGACGACCTGACCGAGCACCTGCGCACCGCGGAGGCCACGGCGACCCTGCTGCCGGCGGCGCGGGCCGTGGCCGCGCTGCTGTGCGAGCGGTTCGCCGCGGGCCACGGCCTGTGGACCCTCGGGAACGGGGGCAGCGCCGCCGACGCCCAGCACCTCACCGGGGAGATGGTCGGCCGGTTCAAGCGGGAGCGCCGCCCGCTGCCCGCGGTCACGCTCAGCACTGACCCGACGGTGATGACCTGCATCGCCAACGACTACCGCTTCGACGACGTCTTCTCCCGCCAGCTGCTCGCCCTGGCCCGGCCGGGCGACGTCGTCGCCGCCTTCACCACCAGCGGGCGCTCGCCCGACGTCGTCGACGCGCTCCGGGTCGCCCGGGGGCGGGGGGCCACGACGGTCCTCTTCGGCGGCGGGGACGGCGGACCGGCCGCCGCCCACGCCGACCACGCCCTGCTGGTGCCCAGCACCACGACGGCCCGCATCCAGGAGATGCACACCTTCCTGCTGCACGCCGTCTCGGAGGTGGTCGACCTCTGGGCCGTCGGCACCGAGCCCGCCGCCGAGGCGGCCGCCGCCCCGGCGGCCGACGACCACGTCGTCGGGACCGGGTCCCCCGCGTGAGCCCGGCACCCCTGTCCAACGCGCCCTCGGGACCGCAGCCGGGCGACCGCCCGGCCGGCCCGCGTCCGCTGGCCACCCCCGACCGGACGCTGTACATGATCGGCAACGCCCACCTCGACCCGGTCTGGCTCTGGCCCTGGCAGGAGGGCTACGCCGAGGCCCGGGCGACGTTCGCGTCCGCCGTCGCGCGGATGGCCGAGCACCCCGACTTCGTCTTCACCTGCGACCAGGTGGTGCTGCTCAGCTGGGTGGAGGAGTCCGACCCGGAGCTGTTCGCCGCCATCCGCGCCCGCGAGGCCGAGGGGCGCTGGGTCAACGCGGGCGGCTGGTGGGTGGAGCCCGACGGGAACCTCGGGATGGGGGAGTCCTTCGTCCGCCAGGGCCTGCTCGGGCAGCGCTACCTGCTCTCCCGGTTCGGCCGGCCGGCCACGGTGGGGATGAACGTCGACCCCTTCGGCCACCACGCGATGCTGCCCCAGATCCTGCGCGGCCAGGGCCTCGACTCCTACCTCTTCCTGCGGCCCGGCCCGCACGAGGGCGACCTGGAGCCGACGCTGTTCTGGTGGGAGTCGCCCGACGGCTCCCGCGTCCTCGCCTACCGGATCCCCTACGAGTACGGCAGCCCGCCCGGTCCCGTCGACGGCCAGGTCGAGAAGTCGCTGGCCTCGATGGACCGCGGCCTTGGCGACGGGATGGTCTTCTACGGCGTCGGCAACCACGGCGGCGGCCCGACGCGGGCCAACATCGACTCCATCCACCGCTTCGACCGGATGGGCTCCTTCGGCCGGCTGCGCATGGCCTCCCCGCGCGAGTACCTGGACGCCGCCCTGGCCACGCCGGGGCTGGCCGAGCGCCTCGTCGTCCGCCGCGACGACCTCCAGCACCACGCCCCCGGCTGCTACTCCGCCCACTCCGGGGTCAAGGCCTGGCAGCGCCGCGCCCAGCACGCCGTGCTGGCCGCGGAGCGGTGGGCCGCCGTCGTCGCGCTCCGGGACGGCCTGCCCTACCCGCGGGAGCAGCTGACCGGGGCGTGGCAGCAGATCCTCTTCAACCAGTTCCACGACGTGCTGCCCGGCTCCGCCATCGAGACCGCCTACGACGACGCCCGCGACCAGCTGGGCGAGGCGACGGCGATCGCCAAGCGGCTGGTCGTCCGGGCCCACAACGTGCTGGCCCGGCAGGTCGACGTGCCGTTCGAGGAGGGCACCCAGCCGGTGCTCGTGCTCAACCCGCACCCCTGGGCCGTCAGCACCGACGTGGTCATGACCTACGCCGCCCAGCGCTCCGGCGTCGGGGTCGTCGACGAGGCGGGCCGCCTGGTCGTCGCCCAGCCCACGCAGTCGACCTCGACGACGGCCGACCTGACCCGGGGCGCCGTCGTCTTCCGCGCCGACGTCCCCGCGCTCGGCTACCGGCTGTACCGGCTGGTGCCGGCGTCGCCCGCTCCGGCGGCGGCGGGCTGGAGCGCGGGGCCGCCGCAGCCGCTGCGCGCCGACACCTCGGTGCTGGAGAACGACCACGTGCGCATCGAGCTCGACCCGGAGACCGGCTGGATCCGCTCCTACGCCGACCGGGCGAGCGGCGTGGACGTGATGGCCGGGGTCGACGGGTCCACCCACACCCAGGTCTGCGCCGACCCCACCGACACCTGGGGCCACCGCGTCGTCTCCTACGCCTGGCCGGGCGCCACGATGGAGCTGCGCCGGGTCGTCGTCCGCGAGACCGGCCCGCTGCGCACCCGGGTCCGGGTGGAGCGGGCCTGGGGAGCCTCGACCCTGGTCGAGGAGCTGGTGCTCGACCACGACAGCCCCGTCCTGCGGGTGGAGGTGACGCTGGACTGGCGCGAGCCCGCCCACCTGCTCAAGCTGCGGTTCCCGACGGTGCTGGCCGACCCGCGCGCCACCTACGAGATCCCCTTCGGGCAGCTGGAGCGGCCGGTCGACGGCGCCGAGGAGCCGGCCCAGGCCTGGGTGGACCTGACGGGCACGGTCGCCGGCCGGCCGGCCGGTCTCACGCTGGTGACCACGGACAAGCACGGCTACGACGTCTCGCCCGGCGCCGAGCCGAGCATCGGCCTCACCGCAGTCCGCAGCCCCGTCTACTCCTGGCACGACCCCCAGCTGCTCGACCCCGACGGCTTCTACAGCTACCAGGACCAGGGGGTCCAGCGCTTCCGCTACGAGCTGGTGCCGCACGCGGGCGACCACCGCGCCGCCGCCCCGACCCGCCGCGCCGCCGTGCTGGCCACCGGCGTCCGGGCCATGGTCGAGTCCTCCCACCCGGGGCCGCTGCCGCCGGTGGCCTCCTTCGTCGACGACGGCGGGGGGGCCGTGCTGGTCACCGCGGTCAAGGGCTCGGAGGACCCGGTGGACCACCCCGGCGGGGCCGACCTCGTCGTCCGCGCCGTCGAGACGTCCGGGCGGCCCGCGCGGTCGCGGATCGTGCTCGGGCTGCTGGACCGGGTGCTGGAGGAGGACTTCGGGGCGCACCAGATCCGCACCTTCCGGGTGCCCGCCGACCCGGCCGCACCCGTGCAGGAGGTCGACCTCGTCGAGTGGCCGCTCGTGGACGGCTGAGCCCACCGGGCGTGGCGCTCGACGCGCCGGTGAGACGTGGGACACACTGCTCGGGCACGTGCCCCCACCCCTCGACGAGGAGACCCCATGGCCACCGAGCCCCCCGTCGGCGCCGCGACCGACGCCCCGAAGCGGCGCGACCGCACGCACTACCTCTACATCGCCGTCATCGCGGCCGTGGCGCTCGGCATCGTCGTCGGCTTCGTCGCCCCCGACTTCGCGGTGGAGCTCAAGCCGCTCGGCGACGGGTTCGTCGCCCTCATCCGGATGATGATCGCCCCGGTGATCTTCTGCACCATCGTGCTGGGCATCGGCTCGCTGCGCAGCGCCGCCCAGGTGGGCAAGGTGGGCAGCCTCGCGCTGGTCTACTTCCTCACCATGTCGACGGTCGCGCTGGTCATCGGGCTGGTGGTGGGCAACATCATCCACCCCGGCGAGGGGCTGCGGCTGACCGAGGAGCTGGCCGGCAAGGGCGCCGGGCTGGCGCCGAAGGAGGCCGCGACGACGGCCGAGTTCATCCTCAACATCATCCCCGAGACCCTCTTCTCGGCCCTGACCACCGAGACCGTGCTGCAGACGCTGCTGGTCGCGCTCCTCGTCGGCTTCGCGATCCAGGCCATGGGGACCTCCGGCGAGCCGATCCTGGTGGGGATCGGGCACCTGCAGCGGCTCGTCTTCCGCGTGCTGTCCATGATCATGTGGGCGGCGCCGGTCGGGGCCTTCGGGGCGATCGCCGCCGTCGTGGGCGCGACGGGCCTCGACGCGCTCAAGGCGCTGGCCGTGATCATGATCGGCTTCTACACGACCTGCGCGATCTTCGTCTTCGGCGTCCTCGGCCTGCTGCTCAAGGCCTTCACCGGGATCAACATCTTCAAGCTGCTGCGCTACCTCGGCCGGGAGTTCCTGCTCATCGTCTCCACCTCGTCCTCGGAGTCGGCCCTGCCGCGGCTCATCGCGAAGATGGAGCACCTCGGCGTGGCCAGGCCCACCGTCGGCGTCGTGGTCCCCACCGGCTACTCGTTCAACCTGGACGGCACGGCCATCTACCTGACGATGTCGTCGCTGTTCATCGCCGCCGCGCTCGGCGACCCGCTGACGATCCCGGAGCAGATCTCCCTGCTGGTGTTCATGATGATCGCCTCCAAGGGCGCGGCGGGCGTCACCGGCGCCGGGCTGGCCACCCTGGCCGGCGGCCTGGCCTCGCACCGCCCCGACCTGGTGGACGGCGTCGGCCTGATCGTCGGCATCGACCGGTTCATGTCCGAGGCGCGGGCGGTGACCAACTTCGCGGGCAACGCCGTGGCCACCGTCCTCGTCGGCTCCTGGACGCGGTCGCTGGACCGCGAGCAGCTGGACGCGGTGCTGGCCGGCCAGCGGCCGTTCGACGAGACGACGATGACCGACGACCACGGCGACGAGCCGGCACCGGTCGACGCCCCCGCCTCGGAGGTGACCGCCGCCGCGGTCGCACCGACCACCCAGCGCTGAGCCGGCGGCCACGGCGGTCCGCCCCCGGCAGAACGGGGTGCGCCGCCGTGGTGCCGTGGTCCAGGATCGGGACATGGAGCTGCTGGTGCTGGGCGGGACCCGCTTCGTCGGCCGGGCGGTGGTCGCCGAGGCGGTCGCCCGGGGGTGGGGCGTCACCGCCCTGCACCGGGGGGTGACGCCGGGCCTGCCCGCCGGCGTCCGGGCGCTGCACGCCGACCGGACCGACGAGGCGGCGCTGGCCGCCGCCCTGGCCGACGTGCGCGTCGACGCCGTGGTGGACACCTGGGCGGGGGCACCGGTCGTCGCGACCACCGCCGCCCGGCTGCTGCGCGGGCGGGCCCAGCGGTTCGGCTACGTCTCCACCAGCGGGGTCTACGTCTGGGGCGAGCACGTCGACGAGTCCTCCCCGCTGGTCCCGGCCGACCCGACGGCTGGGAGCACCGACTACGCCGCGGACAAGCGCGGGGCCGAGCTGGGCGTGCTGGAGAGCTTCCCGGACGCCCTGCTGGCCCGGGCCGGGCTCATCCTCGGCCCCTGGGAGGACGTCGGCCGGCTGCCCTGGTGGCTCACCCGGACCGCCGCCGGCGGCCGGGTGGTCGCTCCCGGGCGACCTGACCGGCCCCTGCAGCTCGTCGACGCCCGCGACCTCGCCACCTGGCTGCTGGACGGCCTGGCCTCGGGGCTGGCCGGGCCCGTCGACACCATCAGCCGCTCGGGGCACGCCACCACCGCCGACCTGCTGCAGGCCTGCGTCGAGGTCACCGGCGGCGGGGCCGAGCTGGTCTGGGTGGGGGAGGAGGCGCTGGCGGCCGCGGGTGCGGAGCCGTGGACCCAGCTGCCGTGCTGGGTCCCCGAGTCGGGGGAGTTCGCCGGTTTCCTCGAGGCGGACACGCGCCTCGCCGCGGCCACCGGGCTGGTCTGCCGGCCGGTGCGGGAGACGGTGGCCGACACCTGGGCCTGGCTCCGGGCGCACGGCCCGCTGGCCCAGCGCCCGGACCGGCCGGTGCACGGGCTGCCGCCGGCGCTCGAGCGGCAGCTGCTCGACGCCGCGGGCTGACGCGCCGGCCCGAGGTGGACGACGCGACCGGTCCGACCCGGTCAGCGCCTCAGCGGAGCTCGCGCTCGACCGCGCTCCGGACGTCGTCCGGGATGGGGACGGGACGCCCGGTCGCCGGGTCGACGAAGACGTGGGTGAAGGTGCCCTCCGCAGCGGGCTCGGGGTCCCCGGCCACGAAGAGGCCGAGCTCCCAGGTGATGCTCGTGGTCCCCACCCGGCCCGCCCGCAGCCCCACCTCCAGCGTGTCCGGGTAGGACACCGGGCGCCGGTAGCGGCACGACGACGCGGCGCAGACGGCCATCCGGGTGCCGGCTCGCGGGTCCAGGCCGGTCCGCTCGATGAGCCAGCGGTTGATGGTCGTGTCCATCGCCTCGTAGTGCACGACGTTGTTGACGTGCCCGTACTGGTCGTTGTCGTTCCACCGGGTGCCGAAGGCCTGGCGGTAGGGGTAGCCGGTCACCGCGCGAGCCTAGACCGCCGGTCCCGGCCCGCTCGGCGGGAGAGGCGTCTACACTACTGGTGAGTAACCTACTGGTGAGTAACTTAGGACCGAGGGGAACGCCGTGACGCTGACCGAGACCACCCACCCGAGCGCGACGCCGACGGCGCAGGCCGCGGCCCCGGCGGCCCCCCGGCTGGCGTCGGACTTCTTCGGCTTCCAGGGCCGGCTGAGCGGGCCGGAGCAGGCGGCGGCGCTGCGGGTCCGCACCTTCATGGAGACCGAGGTCCGCCCGGTCGCCGACGGCTTCTGGTCGCGAGCGGAGTTCCCGCGCCACCTCATCCCGGCGCTGGCCGAGCTGGGCCTGCTCGGCGCCTTCGTGCCCGAGGTGCGGCACTTCGAGAACACCGCGGTCTACCGGGGCTGGATCGCCCTGGAGCTCGCCCGCGTCGACGCCGGCGTCGCGACCTTCGTCGGCGTGCAGTCCGGCCTGGCGATGGGCGCCGTGCACGTCGGCGGCTCCCCGGAGCAGCAGGCGTGGTGGCTGCCGCGGATGGCGACGGGCGAGGTGGTCGGGGCCTTCGGGCTGACCGAGCCGCTCTCGGGCTCGGACTCCGCGCGCGGCCTGCGGACCACCGCCCGGCGCGAGGGCGACCACTGGGTGCTGCGCGGGGAGAAGCGCTGGATCGGCAACGGCACCTTCGCCGACGTCGTCGTCGTCCTGGCCAAGGACGTCGCCGACGGCCAGGTCAAGGGCTTCCTCGTGGCCACCGACAGCCCGGGCTTCACCGCGTCCAAGATCGAGGACAAGATCAGCCTCCGCTCGGTGCAGAACGCCGACATCATGCTGGACGACGTGGTCGTCCCCGAGGACCGCCGGCTGCCGGGCATCCGCTCGTTCCGCGACGTCGCGACCGTCCTGCGGCTGACCCGCTGCGACGTCGCCTGGCAGGCCATCGGCATCGCGGTCGGGGCCTACGAGGCGGCGCTGGCCTACGCCCTGCAGCGCGAGCAGTTCGGCAAGCCCATCGCCGCGCACCAGCTGGTCCAGGACCTGCTGGCCCGCTGCGTCGGCAACATCACCGCCAGCATCGCGCTCTGCCTGCAGGCCTCGGCGATGCAGGACGAGGGCGTCCAGCGCGACGAGCACTCCGCGCTGGCCAAGTCCTTCGCCACCAGCCGGATGCGCGAGACCGTGGGCTGGGCGCGGGAGATCCTCGGCGGCAACGGGATCGTGCTGGAGCACGGCGTCGCCCGCTTCTTCGCCGACGCCGAGGCGATCTACTCCTACGAGGGCACCCGGGACATGAACTCCCTCATCGTCGGCCGCGCCATCACCGGGCACCAGGCCTTCGTCTGAGCAGTACGACGGTGACGGTCCTCAGAAGGTGACGACCTGGCGCAGCACGACGCCCAGCGCCAGGGCGTCGAGGGCCTCGTGCAGGCCGCCGAGCTCGAGGCGGTGCGAGACCAGCCGCTCGACGGGCAGCCGGCCCTCGCGCCACAGCTCCACGTAGCGCGGGACGTCGCGGGCCGGGACCGACGAGCCGAGGTAGCTGCCGACGACGGTGCGGGCCTCGGCGGTCAGCAGCAGCGGGGACACCGCGGCCCGCGCGTCGGGGCCCGGCAGCCCGACCGTCACCGTGGTCCCGCCCGGCGCGGTGACGGCGAGCGCGGTCTCGAAGGCCCGGGCGCTGCCGGCCGCCTCGACGACGGTGGGCGCCCGCAGGCCGCGCTCCAGCGCCTCGGCCGGGGTGAGCGCGGCGACCGCCCCCAGCTCGGCGGCCGTCGCGAGCTTCCCGCG
This sequence comes from Microlunatus capsulatus, assembly GCF_017876495.1. Lineage (NCBI taxonomy): Bacteria > Bacillati > Actinomycetota > Actinomycetes > Propionibacteriales > Propionibacteriaceae > Microlunatus > Microlunatus capsulatus. The sequence goes on from NZ_JAGIOB010000001.1 coordinate 3,910,015, forward strand.
CACCGGGTCGACGGCGGTCACCGGGTGCCCCAGCGCCTGCGCGACCAGCAGGGCCGCCATCCCGACGCCGCCCAGCCCCACCACCAGCACCGGGCTGCCCGGCTCCGGGGACGCGGCGTTGAGCACGGCGCCGCCGCCGGTCAGCACGGCGCAGCCCAGCAGGGCCGCCACCTCGGCGGGGACGTCGGCCGGCACCGGCACCACCGAGCGCCGGTCGACCACCACCTGCTCGGCGAAGGCCGACACCCCGAGGTGGTGGGCGACCGGGACGCCGTCGCGGGTCAGCCGCCGGCCGCCGCCCAGCAGGTCGCCCGCGGCGTTCGCGTCCGAGCCGGGGCCGCAGGGGAGCCGGCCGCCGGTGGCGCAGCCCGGGCAGCGGCCGCAGCGCGGCAGGAAGGTCATCACCACCCGGTCGCCGACCGCGACGTCGTCGACCCCCGCGCCCACCTCGGCGACCAGCCCGGCCGCCTCGTGGCCCAGCAGCATCGGCGTGGGCCGCGGCCGGTTCCCGTCGACGACGGACAGGTCGGAGTGGCAGAGCCCGGCGGCCTCGACGCGCACCCGCAGCTCGCCGGGGCCCGGCGGCGCCAGCTCCAGGGCGCTCAGGGTCAGGGGCCGCGACGCCGCGAACGGCGCCGGCCGCCCGACCTCCTCCAGGACCGCTCCGGTGATCCGCACGCCCGTCATCGTGCCAGCCGGGCCCCCGGTACGGTGACGGACGTGAGCGAGTCAGGCGAGGTCCCGGCGGGGACGGCGGACGGCATCCGGATCGTGTACGAGACCTTCGGGGACCCGGCCGACCCGCCGGTGCTGCTGGTGATGGGGCTGGGGGCACAGCTGCTGGCCTGGCGCGAGGGGTTCTGCGCGGCGCTGGTCGAGCGCGGCCTCTTCGTCGTCCGCTACGACAACCGCGACATCGGGCTGTCCACGCACCTCGACGGGGCGCCGCGGCCCGACTTCGGCGCCCTGCTGGCGGGCGACCCGTCCTCGGCCAGCTACACCCTCTCGGACATGGCCGACGACGCCGTCCGGCTGCTCGACCACCTGGGGCTGGCCGCGGCCCACGTCGTCGGCGCGTCGCTGGGCGGGATGATCGCCCAGACGCTCACGGTCGACCACCCCGAGCGGGTGCTCAGCCTCACCTCGATCATGTCCACGACCGGCGACCGGTCGGTGGGCCGGGCCACGGAGGCGGCGACGGCGACGCTGCTCGCCCCGCCCGTGAGCAGCCGGGAGGAGGCGCTCGAGCGCAGCGTCGTCTCCGCCCGCGTGCTGGGCTCCCCGGGCTACCCGGCCGACCCCGACGAGGTCCGCCGTCGCGCCGGCGAGGGCTGGGACCGCGACCACGACCCCGCCGGCGTCGGCCGCCAGCTGGCCGCGATCTACGCCTCCGGCGACCGGACCGCCCGGCTGGCCGACGTCGCCGTGCCGACCCTGGTCCTGCACGGCGCCGACGACCCGCTGATCGACGTCTCGGGCGGCCGGGCCACGGCGGCGGCCGTGCCCGGGGCCGAGCTCGTCGTGCTCGACGGCATGGGCCACGACCTCCCGGAGGCCTTGTGGCCCCAGGTCGTCGATGCCGTCGACGCCCTGGTCCGGCGGGCCGGATCGGCCGCGGCCGGCTGACTCGTCAGCGCCGGTCGCGAGCGGCCGCTCAGGCGGCGGCGAGCAGCTGGCGCAGGGTCAGCGGCGACCGGCCGGTGAGCCGCTCGACGTCGTCGGTGACGCGGGCCAGCTCGCCGGTGGCGATCGCGGTGTAGGTGCTCACCCAGGCGTCGACCTGCCAGTCGGGCACGCCGTAGTGGGCCCGGGAGGCGTAGGCCTCCTCCAGCGTCTCGGCGTGGTAGCGCACGGGGCGGCCGCGCGCGGCCGAGACCTGCGCCGCGACGTCGGCGAAGGACAGCGCCTCGGGCCCGGTCAGCTCGTAGGTGGCTCCCCGGTGCGCGGCCGGGTCCCGCAGCACCGCGGTCGCGGCCCGGGCGACGTCGGCGCGGGCCACCGCAGCCACCCGGCCCTCGCCCGCCGGACCCCGGATGACGCCGTCCTCGCCCACCGTCTCCGGCAGGAAGTCCAGGTAGAAGGAGTCGCGCAGGAAGGTGTGCGCCAGCCCCGCCTCCTCGACCGCCCGCTCGGTCGCCCCGTGGTCGCGGCCCAGGGTGAAGACGGCGTCCGGCCCGGCGGCGGCGAAGGAGGTGTAGACGACGTGCTCGACGCCCGCCTCCGCGGCCGCCGCGACGAAGGCGCGGTGCTGGCCCAGCCGGTCCTCGTGCTCGGCGGCGGAGACCATCAGCAGGGTCCGCACCCCGCGGAGGGCCTCGACCGAGCGCTCGCCGTCGCCGTAGCTCGACGCGACGACGACGGCGCCCGGCAGCGGGGCGACCTTGGCGGGCGTCCGGGCCAGCAGCCGCAGCGGCACCCCGGCGTCGGCCAGGGCGCGGGCGACGAGCCCGCCGACTGCCCCGGTGACGCCGGTGACGGCGACGGCGGGCAGGGCGGCGGCGTTCATGGAGGTCCTCTCGTCGGGCGGCCCGGCGGCCGCGCCCCGATCCTCCCAGCCCCTCACCGCCGGGCCGGGGTCCGGGCCTCCGAGGACGCGACGGCGGGGGCCGGGGAGGCCACCGGTGGGCGCCGGCGGCGGAACGGCAGGCCCAGGGCCACGGCGAGCGCCAGCAGCAGCACGAGCTCGTCGGCCACCGGCCGGACGGCCCCGGGCAGCAGCGGCAGCAGGAACGGCAGCGGGAGGGTCATCAGGACCAGCACGAGCACCGGCCAGGTCCGCACCCAGCGGGCTGGCCCGGCGACGGCGCAGCCGGCGGCCAGCACCAGCGCGGTCTGGTGGTGGCTCCAGGAGACCGGGGAGGCGACGACGGCCAGCGCGCCGACGACGACGGCCGCGGCCAGCCGCCGGCCCTGCCGGTGCAGGGCGCGGGCCCGGAGCAGGGCCAGCCCCGCCAGCAGCGCGGAGGCCAGCAGGACCAGGGCGCCGGCGGCCGGCCCGGTCCGGCCCGCGCGGGCCGCCAGCCCCCGCAGCGACTGGTTGTCCAGCTGCTCCAGCGGGATGAAGGCGGGCACCTCCAGCGCGGTCGACCAGTAGAGCCCGGAGTCCGCCGGCCGCACCAGCCAGGCCGCCGCTCCCGCGACGACGAACGTCGCCGCGGCCACGACCGCCGCGCGGCGCCGGCCCGTCAGCCAGAGGTGGGGCAGGAACACGAGCGGGGTGAGCTTCACCGCGGCCGCCAGCCCCGTGGCCACGCCCTGCAGCCGGCGCGGCACCACGTCGAGGGCGTCCAGCAGGGCCAGCACCGTCACCAGCAGGCTGACCTGGCCGAGGAAGACCCCGCTGAAGACCGGGTAGCTGGCCAGCAGGACGCAGGCGCTGAGCGGCAGCGCGGCCGCCGGGGGCGGCCGGCGCAGCACCGGGTGGTCGCCCCGGAGGAGCACGAGGTGCGCGAGCAGCACGGTGAGCCCCACGAGGGCGAGCGTCCAGAGCACCCCGAGCGCCGCCGGCGGCAGGCCCGCGAGCGGGGCGAGCAGCAGCGCGGCGACCGGCGGGTAGCTGAAGCCGTCGCCGTTCGCGGCGCGGAAGGCGTAGAGGCCCTCGCCGCGGACCAGCGCGCCGGCGGCCTGCTGGTAGACGCGCAGGTCGGAGAGCCCGTCGGGCCCGGCGGGCAGCGTCAGGGCCATCTGGACCAGCACCGCCGTCAGCAGGACGAGGAGCCCCCAGGCCGCGGCCGCGAGGGTCCGGGGTCGGGCGGGGCGCACGTCGCCCGGGTAGCCAGCCGGGCGCCCGCTCAAACCGGCCCGCTAGCGTCGGCGGACGTCGGCGCCGACCCGCGGCCCGGCGCCGACGGAGGACGACGCACCGTGACCGCTCCCGCCCCCTTCCGCTGGGCCGTCCTGGGCCCCGGCGTCATCGCCCGGAAGTTCCTCGCCCAGCTGCCCGCCAGCCGGCGCGGCGTCCTCGTCGCCGTCGGCAGCTCCGACCCCGCCCGGGCGGCGGCCTTCGCCCTCGAGCACGGCCTGCCCGCCGCGGCGGGCACCGGCTACGCCGAGGTCCTCGCCGACCCCGACGTCGACGCCGTCTACGTCGGCACCGTCCACACCACGCACGCCCGGCTGACCCTCGACGCCCTGGCCGCCGGCAAGCACGTGCTCTGCGAGAAGCCGCTCGCCCCGACCGCGGTGGACGTGCAGGCGATGGTCGACGCGGCCCGGAGCGCGGGACGGAGCCTCGTCGAGGCCTACAAGTTCCGCTTCCACCCGCAGACGGCGGCCCTGCTGGCCGCGGTCGCGGAGGGCCGGATCGGCACGGTCACCCACGTCGACGCCGCCTCCACCTTCCGGGTGGCCGAGCGCACCGGACGGCTCTTCGACCCGGCGCTGGCCGGCGGGGGCGTCCTCGACGTCGGCGGCTACCCGGTCGCCTTCGCGCGCGCCGTGGCCGGGGCCGCGCGGGGGCAGCCCTGCGCCGAGCCCGAGCGGCTGCGGGCGACCGGTGCGATCGGCCCCACCGGTGTCGACGAGTGGAGCGTCGCCCAGCTCGACTTCCCCGGCGGCATCACGGCCTCGGTGCGCGCCGGGATCCGGCTGGCGGGGGCGCGCACGGCGACGGTGCACGGCTCGCGCGGGACGCTGCACCTGCCCGAGCCCTGGACGCACGGCCCCGACTCCGAGCTGGTGCTCTCGACCACCGACGGCGGGCCGGAGCGGACCGCCTTCACCGGCGTGGCGCCGTTCGCCCTGGAGGCCGACGCGCTGGCCGACAGCGTCGGCGTCGGGGAGGCCCCGCAGATGAGCCACGCGGACTCCCTCGGCAACGCCCGGGTGCTCGACCGCTGGCGGGCGGAGCTGGGGCTCGGGAGCCCCGCAGAGGGCTGACCGGACCCCGGGACGACGAGAGCCCCGCCCACCGAGGTGGGAGGGGCTCTGGGCCGTCGTGTCCGAGGGGGGACTTGAACCCCCATTCCCCGTAAAGGGAACTAGCACCTCAAGCTAGCGCGTCTACCTATTCCGCCACCCGGACTGGTGCAGCAGCAGTGAACTATAGCAACACCCGTCCCGCACGACGAATCGGCGCCGCAGGGGCTCAGCGACGGCCCCGGTGCCGCCAGTGCCGGGCGATCGCGCGGGTCAGCGGGTCGATGGGCGCGCCGCCGTCGGCCCGCATCCCGGCCCGGGTCAGCCGGCGGCTGCTCCACAGGGACACGAAGCCGAAGGCCCACAGCAGGTACTGGAAGCAGAAGGCGATCTTGAAGTCGACGAGGTCGAAGGCCCCCGTCGGGGCCCGCCAGTCCAAGATCACGCCGATGGCGAAGATCGTGATCAGCGACGCCGTGAAGCCGCCCATGTTGACGATCCCCGACGCCGCGCCCAGCCGGGTCGAGGGGTTGAAGGAGCGGGCGAAGTCGAAGCCGACGGCCGAGGCCGGCCCGTACGCGGCGAGCACGAGCAGCAGCAGGACCAGCAGGGGCAGCGGGACGGTGCCGGGCCAGACCAGCACGAGCGTCCAGATCGCCACCGTGGCGAGGAGGACGCCGAAGATCAGGTTGGAGCGGCGCAGCGGGTAGGCCGCGGTCAGCTGGCCCAGCACGGGCCCGATCACCGGACCGGCCAGCACCATGACGGTGAGCAGGGCGCCGGCCAGGCCCGGGCTGTACCCCAGCCCGGCGGTCATGAAGGGGTAGCCCCAGAGCAGGGCGAAGACCATCCCGGAGAACTGGGTGCTGAAGTGCGACCAGAGCCCCAGCCGGGTGCCCGGGTGGGTGAACGAGCTGCGCAGGTCCGCCAGCGCCCGGCCCCAGCCCACCGGCACCGGGGCGGCCACGCCGACCGGCCGGTCGCGGACGGCCAGCAGCACCAGCACGGCGGCCAGCACGCCCACCGCCGCGGCCCCCAGGTAGGCCGGCGTCCAGCCGGGACCGGCCAGGGCGGCCGCCAGCGGGATCGTGCTGGCCACCTGGCCCAGCTGGCCGGCCTGGCCGGTGAGCTGGGTGACCAGCGGCACCCGGCGGGCGGGGAACCACGCCGGGATCACCCGGAGCACCGAGATGAAGGTCATGGCGTCACCCGCGCCCACCACCACCCTGGCCAGCACGGCGGTGCCGGGCGTGGTGGCCAGCGCCATCGTCGTCTGCCCCAGCGCCATCAGCAGCGCCCCGGTCACCAGCAGCAGCCGGGAGCCGAAGCGGTCGACGAGGATGCCGACCGGGATCTGCATGGCGGCGTAGACGACCAGCTGCAGCACCACGAACGTCGAGAGCACCGAGGCGCCGATCCCGAACCGCTCGGTGGCCGGAGCCGCCGCGACGCCCAGCGAGGTGCGCTGGAAGATCGCCACCGCGTAGGCCGCGACGGCCACGCCCCAGACCGCCCAGGAGCGGCGGCTGGTGGAGGTGGGCACGCTCCATCCTGGCCCACCCCGCCCGGCCGCCCGCCCCGGTGAGACAGGATGACGGCCATGGACGCCTACGCCGCGGACGCCGAGGTGGTGGCCCTGTGCCGCGACCTCATCCGGATCGACACCTCGAACTACGGCGACCAGCCCGGGCCGGGGGAGCGGGTCGCCGCCGAGCACGTCGCCGCCCTGCTCGACGAGGTGGGGATCGAGGCGGAGCTGCTCGAGCCCGAGCCCGGCCGGACCAGCGTCGTCGCCCGCTGGGAGCCCGAGGGCGTCGACCGCTCGCTCTCCCCGCTGCTGGTGCACGGCCACCTCGACGTCGTCCCGGCGAACGCCGACGACTGGTCGGTGCCGCCGTTCGCGGGCGAGGTCGTCGACGACTGCCTCTGGGGCCGCGGGGCCGTCGACATGAAGGACTTCGACGCCATGGTGCTCAGCGTCGTCCGGGCCCGTGCCCGGGCCGGGGCCGCCCCGCGCCGTCCGGTCCGGCTGGTGTTCACCGCCGACGAGGAGGCGGGCAGCGGGCTGGGCGCGCACTGGCTGGCCGAGGAGCACCCGGACACCGTCGCCGACTGCGAGCTGGCGATCGGCGAGGTCGGCGGCTTCTCCCTCACCGTCCGCGACGACCTGCGGCTCTACCTGGTGCAGACCGCGGAGAAGGGCCTGGCCTGGCTGAACCTCGTCGCGGACGGCCGGGCCGGGCACGGCTCGTTCCGGCACGACGACAACGCCGTCACCGCGCTCAGCGCCGCCGTCGCCCGCGTCGGCGCCCACACCTGGCCGCACCGGATCACCTCGGCCCAGCAGGCCTTCCTGGAGGCGGTGTCGGAGGCCTTCGAGGTGGAGCTGGACCCGGCCACGGTGGAGGAGACGCTGGCCCGGCTCGGCAGCATCGCCCGGATGGTCGGGGCGACGATGTCGAACACGGCCAACCCGACGATGCTCGACGCCGGCTACAAGCACAACGTCATCCCCGGCCGGGCGACGGCGGCCATCGACGGCCGCTTCGTCCCGGGCGGCGAGCAGGAGTTCTACGAGACGATCACCGAGCTGATCGGGGACCGCGTCCGCTACGAGGTCGTCACCCGCCAGGACGCCGTCGAGACCGAGTTCTCCGGCGCGCTGGTCGAGGCGATGCAGTCCTGCCTGGCCGCGGAGGACCCGGGCGCCCGCGCCGTCCCGTTCCTGATGAGCGGCGGCACCGACGCCAAGGCGTGGGACCGGCTGGGCATCCGCTCCTTCGGCTTCGCCCCGCTCCGGCTGCCGCCCGAGCTCGACTTCGTCGGCATGTTCCACGGCGTCGACGAACGGGTCCCGACGGCGTCGCTGGAGTTCGGGGCACGCGTCCTCGACCGGTTCCTCGACCAGGCGTGAGCCCGGACTACGCTGTCCGGCGATGACCAAGCGCGGCGTGGAGTACGAGATCGAGAAGGTCCGGCTGGGCCGTCACCTGTCCCGGGGTGCCGTCCGCCAGCTGCTCACCGACCAGGCCGAGTACGGCGGCTGGGAGCTGACCCGGCTGCGCCGCTACCGCGACGGCACCCGCGACATCTGGATCCGCCGCAAGATCATCCGCCAGCCCGCTCAGGTCTGAGCCGACAGCGCGGGAACTCGACCCCCGACGTGCTTCGAGGTCGAGGAACTGCGCACTCGCTGAGCGGGGATCGTCCAGACTGCGGCATGGACACCGAGAGCTGGGCGCGACGTCGCGCGACACCGTTGACCGGAGATGAGCCGCTGCACAGGGGCGGCGAGCCCGTTCCGGCCAGCGTGCTGGACTTCTGGCGTTGGTCCTCCTCCGACCTGCTCGGCAACGCGATGCGTGGCGTCCTCGCGGAGTTCATCGTCGGGACCGCGCTGGACTGCATCGTCGGCACGGTCCGCGAGGAGTGGGACGCCGCTGATCTCAAGACCTCCGAAGGTGTCCGGATCGAGGTCAAGTCGAGCGCCTACGTCCAGTCCTGGCACCAGACGAAGGCGTTCAACCCGGTGTTCGGGATCCAGCCGACGTTGGGTTGGGACGCCGACACCAACCTCACCTCCGAGCGCAGACGGCAGGCCGACGTCTACGTGTTCTGCCTCCTGCACCACCGGGACAAGCTGAGCGCCGACCCTCTCGACGTGAGCCAATGGACCTTCCTCGTGCTGTCGACAGAGCGTCTCAACGAGGTGTTCGACCAGCAGAAGTCGGTGACGCTCGGCAGCCTGCGCAGCCGCGCCCACCCCGCTGAGGTGAGCTATGACGGCCTCCGGGCCGGCGTCGAAGCAGCCACTACCGCGCAAGGGCCGACCACTGTGCGCTGAGCGTCCTGCAGGAGGCGTCCGCACGGCCCTCGGCGCACAGTCGCGCACGGCTCAGGCCCCGCGCGTCCCCACCGCCGCGGGCCGCGCCGCGTTGGGCCCGCCGGAGACGTCGTCCAGGGCCGAGGCGATCTCGTGCGGCAGGGCCTGGTCCTCGGCGGCCAGCGCCGGGGCCAGCTGGCCGGGCGTCCGCGCCCCCAGCAGCGGGGCGGTGACCCCGGGCGCGTCCCGCACCCACAGCAGGGCCACCTGCAGGGGCAGCAGGTCCAGGCCCTCGGCCGCCCGGACGACGGCCTCGACGACGCCCCGGCTGCGGTTCTCCAGGTAGGGCTCGACGAACCAGGCGAAGTGGTCGGTCGCGGCCCGCGAGCCGCGCGGCGTCCCCGCCCGGTACTGCCCGGTCAGCACCCCGCGACCCAGCGGCGACCAGGGGAAGAAGCCCATCCCGAAGGCGCGGGCGGCGGGCAGCACCTCCACCTCGGCGCGGCGGGCCAGCAGGGAGTACTCCACCTGAGCGCTGGTGATCGGGGTGCGGCCGGGGAAGGCCTGCTGCCAGGTGGCGGCCTGCGCGGTCTGCCAGCCGACGAAGTTCGAGATGCCGGCGTAGCGGACCATCCCCGCGGCGACGGCGTGGTCGACGGCGTCCAGGGTCTCGGCCAGCGGCGCGTCGCCCCACGCGTGCACCTGCCAGAGGTCGACGTGGTCGGTGCCGAGCCGGCGCAGCGAGCCCTCGAGGTCGCGGAGCAGGGCCCGGCGCGAGGTGTCGACGATCCGCTCGCCGTCGCGGATGACGAAGCCCGCCTTGGTGGCCAGCACGACGTCGTCGCGGATGCCCATCTCGGCCACCAGCCGGCCGATGAGCCGCTCGGCGTCGCCCGCCCCGTAGGCCGCGGCCGTGTCGACGAGCGTCCCGCCCGCCTCGTGGAACATCTCCAGCAGCGAGCGGGCCTGCTCGTCGGTGGTGTCGCGGGCCCAGGTCATCGTCCCCAGGCCCAGCCGCGACACCCGCAGACCGCTCGTCCCGACCGGCCGCAGTTCCATGCCAGCGACCCTAACCGGCGCACGCCGGAGCGCCCCGGACGCCACTACGGTGGCCCCATGCGTCTCGGTCTGAACCTCGGCTACCTCGTCGGCGCGGAGGACCCGCGGGGTCAGCTGCGGCTCACCGCTCACGCGGAGGCGCTCGGCTTCGACGTCGTCTGGGCCGCGGAGGCCTACGGCTCCGACAGCCCGACGGTGCTGGCCTGGCTGGCCGGCCAGACGTCGCGGATCGACGTCGGCTCGGCCGTCATGCAGATCCCCGCCCGCACCCCGGCCATGACGGCGATGACCGCGGCCAGCCTCGACGTGCTCTCCGGCGGCCGGTTCCGGCTGGGGCTGGGCGTCTCCGGCCCGCAGGTCTCCGAGGGCTGGCACGGCGTCCGCTTCGACAAGCCGTTGGCCCGCACCCGGGAGTACCTGGCCGTCCTGGAGCTCGCGCTGGCGCGGAGGACCGTCGCCCACGAGGGCGCGCACTACACGCTGCCGCTGCCCGACGGCCCGGGCAAGCCGCTCAAGCTGACGATCGACCCGGTCCGCGAGCGGGTCCCCACCTACCTCGCCGCCGTCGGCCCGAAGAACCTCGAGCTGGCCGGTGAGCTGACCGACGGCTGGCTGGCGGTCTTCTTCGCCCCCGACTTCGCCGACGAGCAGCTGGCGGCCGTCCGGGCGGGCCGGGAGAAGGTCGGGAAGACGCTGGAGGGCTTCGACGTGGTGCCCACGTTCCCGCTCGTCGTCGGCCCCGACCCGCGCGCGTGCGCCGACCCCGTCCGCGGCTACGCGGCGCTCTACCTCGGCGGGATGGGCAGCCGCACGCAGAACTTCTACAACGCCCTCGCGGTCCGGATGGGCTACGGCGAGGCGGCCGCCGCGGTGCAGGACCTGTTCCTCGACCGCCGGCAGCGCGACGCGATGGCCGCGGTGCCCCAGGAGTTCATCGACGCCACCTCGTTGCTGGGCGACCGCGACCGGATCGCCGACCGGCTGCGGCTGCTCGCCGCGTCCGGGGTCACCACCTGCTCCGTGGTGCCGTACGGCGAGAGCCTGGAGGAGAAGCTGGCCGCCCTCACGGTGCTCGCGGAGGCGTTCGAGCGCGCGTCCGTCGGCTGAGCGTCAGCCCTGCGGCAGCGGCTCGAGCACGCCGGCCAGCAGCAGCGCCGCGACGAGCAGCGCGAGGCCGATCCGGTAGACCACGAACGGCAGGAACGTGTGCGTGGAGATGTAGCGCAGCAGCCAGGCGATCACCGCGTAGCCGACGACGAAGGAGATGACGGTGGCCAGCAGGATCGGCCCCCAGGCCGGTGGCACCGGGTCGCCGGCGACGTCGGCCAGCTTGAACACCCCGGACCCGACGACGGCGGGGATGGCCAGCAGGAACGAGTACCGGGCGGCGGCCTCGCGGGTGTAGCCCAGCGCCAGGCCCATGCTGATCGTCGCCCCGGAGCGGGAGACGCCGGGCACCAGCGCCAGCGACTGGGCCAGGCCGAAGAGGACACCGTGGCCCCAGGTCAGCGAGGTGAGCGGCCGGGCGTTGCGGGCCAGCCGGTCCGCGACGCCGATGACCACGCCGAAGCCGCCGAGCATGGCGGCGGTGATCCACAGGTTCCGCAGCGCGGAGTCGATGGCGTCCTGGAACAGCAGCCCGAGGACGACGATCGGGACCGAGCCGATGATGACCAGCCAGCCCATCCGGGCGTCGGGGTCGTCCTTCGGCACACGGCCGGCGAGCGAGCCGACCCAGCGGCTGATGATCCGCGCGATGTCGCGGCGGAAGTAGAGGACGACCGCGGCCTCGGTGCCCAGCTGGGTGATCGCGGTGAACGCGGCGCCGACGTCCTGGCCGCCGAAGAACTGCCCGACGATCGACTGGTGCGCGCTGGAGGAGATCGGCAGGAACTCGGTCAGCCCCTGCACCACGCCCAGCACCAGTGCCTCGAACCAGCCCATGCCCGCTCCTCGTCCCGCCCGTCGGGTCCCGGTCGCGGGCCCGGCGACCCACCCTAGGGGTCGTCCCCGGCCGGACCGGCGCGCTCGACCGCCCGGGGACGTGATGCCGCCCACACGTGTAGAAGGAAGGGGTGACGATCCACGGCGACCACCCCTTCCTGCCCCCGGCGGACGACCGCGACCCGCTGCGCCGCTGGCGCGGCCGGATGCCCGCCCCGGTGAGCGTGTGGACGACGGAGCTGGACGGCCGCCCCACCGGCTGGACCATCTCCTCCCTGCTGCTGGCCGACGGCCGCCCGCCCGAGGTGCTGGGGCTGCTGGACGAGGAGGCCGACTTCGCCGACCAGCTGGCCGTGACGGGCCGCTTCGCCGTCAGCCTGCTGGCCGGCCCGCACCGCCAGCTCGCCGACGTCTTCGCCGGCCAGGCCCCGGCGCCCGGTGGGGTCTTCACCGTCGGCCGCTGGCGCGAGACCGCCTGGGGTCCGGTGCTGGAGGACGCCGTCGGCTGGCTGGGGGCGACGGTGACCGCGACCCGTGCCGAGACCGCGCACGCCGGCTGGGCGCTGCTCGTCCGCGGCGTCGTCGAGCACAGCGAGCTGGGTGAGCCCGACGAGCGGGGCGTGCTCTGCTCGTTCCGCGGCCGCTACCTCGCGCTGGGGGCCGGCCCCGCGGACGACCCGGCTAGCCTGCGGGCATGACGACCGTCCTGCTCATCCGCCACGGCCGCACGTCGGCCAACACCGCGGGGATCCTCGCCGGCCGGTCCTCCGGGGTCGAGCTCGACGCCGTCGGCCGCACGCAGGTCGCCGACGTCGGCACCCGGCTGGCCGGGGTCCCGCTGCGCGCCGTCGTCACCTCCCCGCTGCGGCGCTGCCGCCAGACCACCCAGGCCCTGGTCGGGGCGCGCGCCGAGCCGTGCCCGGTGCACAGCGAGCAGGGCATCATCGAGTGCGGCTACGGCGACTGGACGGGGAAGACGCTCAAGGAGCTGAGCGGGGAGAAGCTCTGGGCGACGGTGCAGTCCCAGCCCTCGGCCGTCCGCTTCCCGGGCGGGGAGTCGATGACGGAGATGAGCGCGCGGGCCGTCGGCACCATCCGCCGCTGGGACGCCACGATGGAGGCTGAGCACGGGGCCGACGCCGTCTGGGCGGCCGTCTCGCACGGCGACGTCATCAAGGCGGTCCTGGCCGACGCGCTCGGCATGCACCTCGACGCCTTCCAGCGGATCCTCGTCGACCCGGCCTCGGTGTCGATCGTCCGCTACACCGCCAGCCGGCCCTACGTCGTGACCGTCAACTCCACCAACGCCGACCTCGGCAAGCTGCTGACCCCGCCCCCGACCAAGGCCGCTGGGTCCGACGACGACGCCGCGGTCGGCGGCGGGCTGGGCGCCGGGGGAGCGGACGACCCTGCCGCCGGGGAGCCCCGTTGAGCGCCTGCTTAGGGTGGTGACATGGCGATTCTCGTGCACCGCTACGACGAACCCGACCGGTTCGTCGCCGGCACCGTCGGACAGCCCGGGGAACGTGCGTTCTTCCTGCAGGCCCGCGAGGGCAACCGCATCACCAGCGTGGCCTGTGAGAAGCAGCAGGTGTCCGTGCTGGCCGAGCACCTCGACCGGGTGCTCGACGAGGTGGTCCGGCGCAGCACCGGGGCGGCCGCCGTGCCCCCCTCCAGCACCCGGGCCCGCGACACCGACCCCCTGGACGCCCCGATCACCGAGGAGTTCCGCGTCGGCACCATGACGATCGCGTGGGACCCGGCCATCGACCGCGTGGTCATCGAGCTGTTCTCCAACGTCGACGTGGAGGACGAGGACGCGGCCGACGACGCCGCGGAGACCGAGGAGAGCGAGCAGGTCAACGCCGACGAGGTCTTCGTCGTCAAGATCACCGCCTCCTACGCCCGCGACTTCGTGGCCCGCGCCAACGCGCTGGTCTCCGCCGGCCGGCCGCCGTGCCCCTTCTGCCTGCAGCCGCTGGACCCCGAGGGGCACATCTGCCCGCGGGCCAACGGGTACCGGCGCCCGCTGTTCTGATGACGCCGCCCGCTGCCCCGACGACGTCGCGATGACCCACCCGGCGCTCGACGCCACCCTCGCCCACGACGAGCTGGGCGAGGCCGAGCTGGAGATCACCGGCCGCCTGATGGAGGCGTCCAACGCCACCTTCCTCACCGAGGTGCGCACGCCCTCGGGCAGCACGAGCAGCTGGGTCTACAAGCCCACGGAGGGCGAGCGCCCGCTCTGGGACTTCCCGCACCGCACCCTCGGGCTGCGGGAGGTCGCCGCCTACGAGGTGTCGCGGATCGGCGGCTTCGACTGCGTCCCCGTCACCGTCTTCGCCGAGGGGCCGATGGGTCCCGGCTCGCTGCAGGCGTGGGTGGAGAGCGAGCCGGACGCCGTCGCCGAGCTCGTCGACCTGGTGCCCACCACCGCCGTGCCGAGCCAGGGGTGGTTCTCCTGCGTGGAGGGCATCGGGGCCGACGACCGGCCGGTCTCGGTGATCCACGCCGACGACCCCCGGCTGCGGATGCTGGCCGTCTTCGACGTGCTCATCAACAACGCCGACCGCAAGGGCGGCCACATCCTGGCCAGCGAGGGCCGCGTGTTCGGCGTCGACCACGGCGTGAGCTTCCACACCGACCACAAGCTGCGGACGCTGCTGTGGGGCTGGGCCGGTAGCACCCTGCACGACGTCGAGCTCGAGGCCGTCGAGAAGGCGCGCGACGAGGCGCCCGAGCAGCTGACCGCGCTGCTGGACGAGCTCGAGATCGCCGCCCTGGTCCGGCGCGCCGACCTGCTGCTGAACCGGCGGCGGCTGCCCCGGCCCCGCGGCCAGTGGCCCTCGATCCCCTGGCCGCCCTTCTGAGCTCTCCTGGCTGAGCGTTCCGGGGCTGAGCGGTCCGGGGTCGGGCGGTCCGGGGTCGGGCGGTCCGGGGTCGGGCGGTCCGGGGTTGGGCCGTCCGGCGCCGGGGGCGTGGCCGGGGACCGTCCGGGCCCGCCGTTAGGGTGACGCCATGCAGGCGTGGCGCTCCGGACCGGTTCCCCAGCTCGACCGTCCGGAGGGGTCGCCCGCGGTGCGGGCGTTCGACTCGGCCGCCCAGGAGCTGGTGCCCGTCGGCCCGGCCGAGGGCACCGCGCGGATGTACGTCTGCGGCATCACCCCCTACGACGCCACCCACATCGGGCACGCCAACACCTACGTCTCCTTCGACCTGCTGAACCGGGTCTGGCGCGACGCCGGGCTCGAGGTCCTGTACGTGCAGAACGTCACCGACGTCGACGACCCGCTGATCGAGCGGGCGCACGCCACCGGCGTCGACTGGGCCGCGCTGGCCGCCGAGCAGACCCAGCTGTTCCGCGAGGACATGGAGGCGCTCAACGTCCTGCCGCCCAGCCACTACGTGGGCGCCGTCGAGTCGGTCCCGCTGATCGTCGAGCTGGTCGCCGACCTGCAGGCCCGCGGCGTCGTCTACGCCGTCGAGGACGAGCACGCGGGCGATCTCTACCTCGACCAGGCGCAGGACGCGGAGTTCGGCTCGCTGTCTCACCTCGACGAGGAGGCGGCCCGCCCGGTCTTCGCCGAGCGCGGCGGCGACCCGGACCGGACCGCCAAGCGGGGCGTCCTGGACTCCCTCGTCTGGCTCCGGCACCGCGAGGGTGACCCGTCCTGGCCCTCGCCCTTCGGCGACGGCCGCCCGGGCTGGCACGTCGAGTGCGCCGCCATCGCCCTGGACCTGCTGGGCCCGGACTTCGACGTCCAGGCCGGCGGCAGCGACCTCGTCTTCCCCCACCACGAGATGAGCGCCTCGGTGGGCCGGCTGGCCACCGGCAAGCCCTTCGCCCGCGCCTACCTGCACAGCGGCATGGTCGCGCTGGACGGGGAGAAGATGAGCAAGTCCCGCGGCAACCTCGTCTTCGTCTCCCGGCTCCGCCGCGACGGCGTGGACCCGATGGCGGTCCGCCTCGCGCTGCTCGACCACCACTACCGCGACGACTGGGAGTGGACGCCGGAGCTGCTGACGGCGGCCGAGGAGCGGCTGGTCCGCTGGCGCGAGGCCGTCCGGCTGGACGCCGGGGTGGACGGCGACGCCGTCGTCGCGCAGATCCGCGCCGCCCTCGCCGACGACCTGGACGCCCCGGCGGCCCTGGCCGCCGTCGACGCCTGGGCCGGCGCCTCGTCGGTCGTCGAGAGCGACGACGCCTACGCCCCGCAGACCGTGGCCCGTGCCGTCGAGGCCCTCCTCGGAATAACCCTCTGACCCCGGCCCTGAACTTGTCGAAGGGGCACGAGGACTCCGCCGAGGCAGTCGCCGATCTGCGTTCTTGAGGGGCACCCGGATCGGGCGCCGCTGTCGAAAGGAGGAGCGCGTCGACACGCTCTTCGTCGACGCGCGACGACGTCGACAGCGGTTATAGCCCGATCCGCGTCCGAGCGGAGCGAGGACCATCAAAAGGTGTGGTGCACGGCCTCGACGTTGTTGCCGTCGGGGTCGCGGACGAAGGCTCCGAAGTAGCCGGCGTGGTACTCGGGCCAGACCCGCGGGGCGTGCAGGCTCGCGGTCCCGAAGGCCAGCGCGGCGTCGTGGAAGGCGATGACGGCCTCCCGGCTGGGCGCGGCGAAGGCGAGGTGGCTCTGCCGGTTGGGGATCCGGTCGGTCGCCGCCCCGATCCAGAACACCGCGTGGTCGGCGCCGTAGCCCACCGCGGGTCCGACGTCGGTCAGCATCCGGTAGCCGAGGGTCGCCAGCACGGCGTCGTAGAAGCGGCGGGCCGCGGCGAGGTCGTCCACCTGGATGCCGACGTGATCCATCACACGCCCGATCCTGGCAGCGGCGGCGTCCGGGGGGCAAGAGCCGCCGCACCGGCGTAGGAGCGCGTGCCACACTGGTCGCTGACGAGTTTGTCAAACTCGCACGTGTTCCGGGGTCGGTGGAAGTCCGAGCCGGCGGTGAAAGTCCGCGACCCGATCGCAGCCAGCGACCGGTTGATGTGGTGAAACTCCACGACCGACGGTGAGAGTCCGGATGGGAGGAACACGGGAGCAGTCGACGACGCGCGGGCGCCTGCCCGCACGCCCCGACGTCTCTTCTTCACCCCGGGTTCAACCGTGCGACCGGACGAGTGGAAGGGACATCCCATGGGATTCTCGGAACTGCTGGTGCGGTTGCTGGAGGCCAAGATCGACATCGGCCCCGGCATCCTCTGGCGGGAGGTCATCGGCAACGTCTTCGGCCTGGCGAGCGCACTGCTCGGCATGCGCCGCAAGGTCGCCGCGTGGCCGATCGGCATCATCGGCAACATCTTGCTGTTCACCGTGTTCGTCGGGAGCGCCCTCGGCGGCGTCCTCGACACCCCCCAGCAGCACGACGTGTGGGGCCAGGCGGGCCGTCAGGTCTTCTTCCTGGTCGTCAGCGTCTACGGCTGGGTCCAGTGGAGCCGCTACCGCCGCAGCCACGGTGGGGGCGGGGTGGCCGTCAGGCCGCGCTGGGCCACCGGCGCCGAGCGCCTCCAGCTGCTGGTCGCCGCCGTCGTGCTGACGACGGCGTTCTACTTCGTCCTCGAGGCGCTGGGGTCGTGGGGTCCGCTCGCGGACGCCTGGATCCTCACCGGCTCGATCCTGGCCACCTACGGGATGGCGCGGGGCTGGACGGAGTTCTGGGTGATCTGGGTCCTCGTCGACGTGGTCGGCATCCCGCTGCTGCTGGTGGCGGGCTTCTACCCCTCGGCGATCATGTACATCGTCTACGGCGCGTTCTGCGTGCTGGGGCTGATCTCGTGGGTCCGGATCCAGCGGACCGAGGGCGCCGAGGCGGTCCCCGCCGGGGTCGCCGACCCCGTGTCGGAGACCGTCGGCTGACCGACCGGTCGGCGTGCGGGGACGTCGGGGTCGACATCGGCCCCGGAGTCGCCGCGCGCCGGCCACTAGGCTGCCCCGCGTGACCACGAAGACCTTCGAGTCCCTGTTCGCCGAGCTCAGCGCCAAGGTGGCCGAGCGGGCCCCGGGCTCCAGCACGGTGGCCCGCGTCGACGCGGGCGTCCACGCCATCGGCAAGAAGGTCGTCGAGGAGGCCGCCGAGGTGTGGATGGCCGCGGAGTACCAGTCGAAGGCGGACGCGGCGGAGGAGATCAGCCAGCTGCTCTACCACCTGCAGACGATGATGATCGCCCTCGACCTCGACCTCGACGACGTCTACGCCCACCTCTGAGCCCGGTCTCACCGCTCTCCCGACGCCCGGGCCCGCGGGGGCCGTCCACCTAGGATGACCGGGTGAGCCCTGCCCGCCCGACCATCAAGATCGCCGTCCCGAACAAGGGCTCCCTGTCGGAGTCCGCGTCCGCGATGCTCCGCGAGGCCGGGTACGCCCAGCGCAGCGAGCCCAAGGAGCTGGTCCTCTTCGACGAGGCCAACGGCGTCGAGTTCTTCTACCTGCGGCCGCGCGACATCGCCGTGTACGTGGGGGAGGGCACCCTCGACGTCGGCCTCACCGGCCGCGACATGCTGCTCGACTCCCGGGCCCCGGCCACCGAGGTGATGCCGCTGGGCTTCGGCCGCAGCCGCTTCCGGTTCGCCGCGCCCGTCGACGCCGACCTCAGCGTGGAGAAGCTGCAGGGCCTCCGGCTCGCCACCTCCTACCCGGGCCTGGTCGAGACCTACCTGGCCGACCGCGGCGTCAGCACCCGGCTGATCAAGCTGGACGGGGCGGTCGAGACCGCCATCCGGCTGGGCGTCGCCGACGTGATCGCCGACGTCGTGGAGACCGGCACCACCCTGCGGCAGGCGGGTCTCTCCCTGTTCGGGGACCCGATCCTGCAGTCCGAGGGCATCCTCATCCGGCGCACCGACGCCCCCGAGCCGCCCGGGCTGTCCCAGCTGGTCCGCCGGCTCAACGGTGTCCTGGTCGCCCGCAACTACGTGATGATGGACTACGACGTCAGCGCCGAGGTGGTCGAGGCTGCCTGCGCGATCACGCCGGGCCTGGAGTCGCCGACGGTCGCGCCGCTGGCCAAGCGGGGCTGGCACGCCGTCCGGGCCATGGTGCCCAAGCCCGACGCCCAGCAGGTGATGGACGACCTCTGGGAGCTCGGCGCCCGCGCCATCCTGGTCACCGACATCGCCGCGTGCCGGATCTAGTGCGCCCCGCCCCCGACGCCGTCGCCCCGTCGACGCTCGTCATCCGTCCCCGCCGGCTCCGGCTGGTCGCCGCCTCGTTCGCGGTCGCCCTGGTGCTGGTCACGCTCTACGGCTGGTTCGCCCTGCCGGACGACATCCAGGTGCTGTTCACCACCTCGCAGCGGCTGACCCTGCTGGGGGTGCTGGCTCTGCTGGTGGGGGTGATGGTGGCCCTGGCGCTGAGCGTCGTCCGGGCGGACGAGTCCGGGCTGTGGTTCCGCAACGGGCTGCGGACGCACACCGTTCCCTGGGACCGCGTGCACCAGGTGGTGCTGCGCCGCGGCGACCCCTGGGCCTTCGTGCTGCTGACGCCGGCCGACGGCAGCGCCTTCAGCGCGGACCTCGACGCCGAGAAGCGGCAGCTGATGGCCCTGCAGTACGGCGACGGGGCCGCCGCGCAGGTCGGGGTGGAGGAGCTCCGCCGCCGCCAGCGCTACTGGACGACCCGCTGAGCCCGCGGGCTCACTCGATCCCGCGGGACTTGAGCAGGGCCTCGATCTCGGCCATGTCGTCGTCCTGCGCCGGGGCCTGACGCTGCTGGGCGGCCGGGCCGGCGGGCTTGCGGCCGCTGACGGCCTTCGTGGTCCCGGCACCGGCGGCCGGGGCGGTCGCGCCGCGCTCGGCGCGGGTGCGCTTCGGGGTCCGGCGGGCGACGACCCCGCCCACGACCCAGAGGACGACGCAGACGGCGAGGAGGGCGAAGCCGGCCCAGATCGTCGGCGAGAGGACGGTGCTGGAGGCCCAGCGCCCGACCGCCACGACGGCGTCCCAGACGAGGCCGAGGAGGCCGCTCAGGTAGAGGGCCAGCGGCAGCAGGGCCAGGCCGATCCCCTGGACCATCCGGCCCTTGCGGCCCCGGCGTCCGGCGAGGATGGCGATCACCAGGCCCAGCAGGGTGAGCCCAGCGGCGAGGGGGAGGAGCACGGCGGATTCGGCTGGCATCCCGCCAATCTGCCACAGCGGACCGCCCCGGCCGATCGGGGTGACCACCCGCTGCACCCCGGCTCCGCGGGCCCGGAGGCCGGGGTCCGGGCTCCCGTACGGTGGTCCGGTGGACCACGAACGCCAGCTCGCACCCTCCCCGTTCCCCGGTGACGCCGGGGTCGCCGACCCCGCCACGCGGCGGGCGCTCGCCGCGGCCGTCGGTGGCGCGGACCCGGCCGCCTACCTCCGCGCCGTCGCCGTGCTGTGCACCGACCGGCTGCTCGTGCCCGTCGTCGCCACCGCCACCCGGCTGGGCGAGACCGTCGGCGGGCTGGCCTCGGACAAGGAGGCGGAGATGTCGGTGGTGATGCTGCAGGCCGCGGACGGCCGCCGCGCCCTGCTCGGCTTCACCGGCCTGGACGCGCTGCACGCCTGGCAGGCTGACGCCCGGCCCGTCGCGGTGACGCTCGACAAGGCCGCCCAGACGGCGCGGGCCGAGGGCGTCGCCGCGCTGCTCGTCGACTTCGCCGGTCCGCACCCGCTGGTCGTCGACGGCGAGGTGCTGGAGTCGCTCGCGGCCGGCCGCCGCCTGGTCGAGACCGCGCCGGGGGAGTTCGGCTGGCTCGTGGAGGCCGACGGCGCCGACCCCGCCGCCGGCTGAGCGCCGGACCCGCGGACGGGGTCGCGCGCCCGGGAAGATCGGGGTCCCCGCGGGCGTTGTACCACCGTCGGCACCAGGGCTCACCCCCGGACGCTGCGCGCGCTGGGCCCGGGAGGCCCCGGGGTGGTAGCGTGGGCGCCGACCGATCTGGCTCCTCGCCGGATCTGCAAGCGGAGACCCGATCTCCCACCCGCACGACGACAGCTCCTCGGAGCGACGGTCGTGGGGTCGGTCCACCGGAACGGCGTACCTGCCGTCCCGTGGTGCTGGGGTCTTCGCGTGCGCGGAGGCCCTTTTCGGGTTTCCGCGCCCGTGTGCAGGTCCGGTGGTGTGCGAGGTCGACCATCCACAACCAACTGGAGGACATATCAGCACCGAACCGCGGATCAACGATCGCATCCGTGTCCCCGAAGTCCGTCTCGTCGGCCCCGCCGGCGAGCAGGTGGGGATCGTGCGCATCGACGACGCACTCCGCCTGGCGCGTGAGTCGGAGCTCGACCTGGTCGAGGTCGCGCCGATGGCCCGGCCCCCGGTGGCCAAGCTCATGGACTACGGGAAGTTCAAGTACGAGAACGCCCAGAAGGCCCGTGAGAGCCGTCGGAACCAGACCAACACGGTGATCAAGGAGATGAAGCTCCGGCCGAAGATCGACAGCCACGACTACGAGACCAAGAAGGGTCACGTCGTGCGCTTCCTCAAGGCCGGGGACAAGGTCAAGATCACCATCATGTTCCGCGGGCGCGAGCAGTCGCGTCCCGAGCTCGGCTACAACCTGCTCAAGAAGCTGGCGGCCGACGTGGACGAGTTCGGCTTCGTCGAGTCCTCGCCGAAGCAGGACGGCCGGAACATGCTGATGGTGCTCGGCCCGCACAAGAAGAAGACCGAGGCGCGCGCCGAGGCCTCCGTCGAGCGCGACCGCCGGATGGCGGAGCGCCAGGCGGGTCTGGACGAGGAGCGCAACCAGCTGGCGGAGATCCGTGCGCAGCACGCGGCCGCCGGCCCCACCGCCCCGCGGCGACGCGGGCCGGCGGACAACCTCGACCCCGACGTCGAGGTCTGACCGAAGGACGGGCCACCCACCCCGGTGGGTGGCCCCGCAAGGCCCGGGCGGATCACGTTCCCGTCCGGGACGCAGAGCAGGACTGCACCACGCGGTGCGGCCACGGAAATGGAGCGGCACGATGCCGAAGATGAAGACGCACTCCGGTGCGAAGAAGCGGTTCCGGATCACGGGTTCGGGCAAGGTGATGCACCGCCAGGCGGGGAAGATGCACCTCAACGAGCACAAGCCGAGCTCGCGCACGCGTCGCCTCACCGGTGACTCCGTGCTGGCCAAGGGCGACGCCGCCAAGGCCAAGAAGATGCTCGGCAAGTACGCCGGCTGACCCGGCTCCTCCCTCCCGCACCGCTTTCCCACCCAGTCAAGGAGTACCCCCATGGCACGCGTCAAGCGTTCTGTGAATGCGCAGAAGAAGCGCCGTCAGGTCCTCGAGCAGGCCTCGGGCTACCGCGGCCAGCGCTCGCGCCTCTACCGCAAGGCCAAGGAGCAGGTCACCCACTCCCTGGTCTACGCCTACCGTGACCGCCGCGCCCGCAAGGGCGACTTCCGCAAGCTCTGGATCCAGCGGATCAACGCCGCGGCCCGCGCCGAGGGGATGACCTACAACCGGTTCATCTCCGGGCTCAAGGCCGCCGACGTCGAGGTCGACCGCAAGATCCTCGCCGACCTGGCCGTCACCGACCCCACCGCGTTCCGCGCGCTGGTCGAGATCGCCCGTCAGCACGTGCCCGCCGAGACCGCGGCCGCCGAGACCGCGGCCTGAGGATCGAGCTGAACGAGCACGAGGAGCCCGCCCCGCGCAGCTCCCTCGGGCTCACCGCCGAGCCGGTCGCCCCGGCCCCTGCCTCGCAGGGGCTGGTGCGGTCGGCTCGTCGTCTGCTCCGGCGCAAGGAACGGGTCCAGGCGGGGGAGTTCCTCGCAGAGGGCCGTCAGGCCGTGGCCGAGGCGCTCCGCCGCCCCGACGTCGTCCAGGACCTGCTGGTCGCCCGCGGCGCGGTCGGCCGGCACCAGGACCTGCTCGCCGAGGCCGTCGCCGCCGGGGTCCCCGTCGGTTCCGTCCCCGACGACCAGCTGGCCACCCTCTCCGACACCGTGACCCCGCAGGGGCTGCTCGCCGTCTGCCGGGCCGTCGACGTCAGCCTCGAGGAGGCGCTCGCCGGGAGCCCGCGCCTCGTCGTGCTCTGCGACCAGGTCCGCGACCCCGGCAACCTCGGCACCGTCGTCCGCTGCGCCGACGCCTTCGGGGCCGACGCCGTCCTGGTGAGCCGGGACTCCGTCGACCTCTGGAACGCCAAGACCGTCCGCGCCAGCACCGGCAGCGTCTTCCACCTGCCCGTCGCCGTCGAGGTCGACCTGCCCACCGCCGTCGCCCGCGCCCGGGCCGCCGGGATGGCCGTCTACGGCGCCGACGGCGGCGGCAGCGACTCGGTGGAGGAGCTCGCCCGCACCGGCGGCCTCAGCCGCCCGGTGCTCTGGGTGATGGGCAACGAGGCGTGGGGTCTGCCGCCCGAGCACGCCGACCTGGTGGACGCCCTCGTCGCGCTGCCCATGTACGGCCAGGCCGAGAGCCTCAACCTCTCCACCGCGGCCGCCGTCTTCCTCTACGCCACCGCCACCGCGCAGCGCGCCGGCTCTTGAGCCCGCTCTGCGGCGGTCCACCCGCCGCAACCGGTTCGCCCCGGGGTGCCGCGGCTTCCTAGACTGTCCCGGTTGCCGTCTCACCCCGAGGGGAGCCCATGTCCGGGCCGAACAAGAGCTACGACCCCGTCCAGGTCGCACCGCTGCACGCCGAGCAGGTCGAGGCCATGGTGGCCGAGGCGCTGGCGGCCTTCGCCGCGGCCACGACGGTGGCCGAGCTCAAGGAGGCCCGGCTGGCGCACGCCGCCGAGCGCTCGCCCATCGCCCTGGCGAACCGGGAGATCGGCGCGCTGCCGCCGCAGGCCCGCAAGGACGCGGGGGCCCGGGTCGGCAAGGCCCGCGGGCAGATCAACGCCGCCGTGAAGGCGCGCGAGGCCGAGGTCTCGGCCGCCGAGCTCGAGCGGGCGCTGGTCGAGGAGCGGGTCGACGTGACCCTGCCCGTCCAGCCGCACCCGGTCGGCGCCGTGCACCCCATCACCGGCCTGATGGCCCTGGTCGAGGACGTCTTCGTCGCCATGGGCTGGGAGGTCGCCGAGGGCCCCGAGCTCGAGGCGGAGTGGCTCAACTTCGACGCGCTGAACTTCGTGCCCGACCACCCGGCGCGCACCCTGCAGGACACCTTCTTCGTGGAGCCGGCCGACGGCGGCCTCGTGCTGCGCACCCACACCTCGCCGGTCCAGGCCCGCACCATGCTCGACCGCGAGCCGCCGATCTACGTCATCTGCCCCGGCAAGGTCTACCGGGCCGACGAGTTCGACGCGACGCACGTCCCCGTCTTCCACCAGTTCGAGGGCCTCGTGGTGGACAAGGGCATCACCCTGGGTCACCTGCGCGGCACCCTCGACCACTTCGCCAAGGCCATGTTCGGCGACACCCGGACCCGGATCCGCCCGCACTACTTCCCCTTCACCGAGCCGTCGGCCGAGGTCGACCTGCAGTGCTTCGTCTGCCACGGCGACTCCGTCGGCCACCCGGAGCGTCCCTGCCGCACCTGCAAGAGCGAGGGCTGGATCGAGTGGGGCGGCTGCGGCATCGTCAACCCGCGCGTGCTGGCCGCCTGCGGCATCGACAGCGACGTCTACTCCGGCTTCGCCTTCGGCATGGGCGTGGAGCGCACGCTGATGTTCCGCAACGACGCCGCCGACATGCGCGACATGGTCGAGGGCGACGTGCGGTTCAGCCGCTCCCTGCTGGGAGTGGCCCGATGACGGCCGTCCCCGGCACCACCGCCGCCCCGCCCCGCACCCACAACGACACCCGGGAGACCGCCTCATGAAGGCCCCGCTCAGCTGGCTGGCCGAGTACGCCGCCCTGCCCGCCGACCTCGACGGCCGCGCGCTGGCCGAGGCCTACGTCCGCGCCGGCCTCGAGGTCGAGGCCGTCGAGCAGGCGGGTGCCGACGTCACCGGCCCGCTCGTCGTCGGCCGGGTGCTCTCGGCCGAGCCCGAGCAGCACAAGAACGGCAAGACCATCAACTGGTGCCGTGTCGACGTGGGCGACCACAACGACCCCGCCGACGGCGAGCAGCCGGCCTCCCGTGGCATCGTCTGCGGCGCGCACAACTTCGGCGCCGGCGACCTCGTCGTCGTCGCCCTGCCGGGCGTCGTGCTCCCCGGGGACTTCGCGATCGCGGCCCGCAAGACCTACGGCCACGTCTCCGACGGGATGATCTGCTCGGCCCGCGAGCTGGGCCTGGGTGAGGACCACGACGGCATCATCGTGCTGGAGGACGCCGACCTGGTGCCCGGCGCCGACGCCGCCGAGGTGCTGCACCTGCGCGAGACCGTCCTCGACCTCGACGTCACCCCCGACCGCGGGTACTGCCTCTCGCTGCGCGGGCTGGCGCGGGAGGCGGCGCAGGCCACCGGCACCACCTTCACCGACCCCGTCGACCGGCCCGTGCCCGCCGAGGTCGCCGACGGCCACCCGGTCCGCCGGGAGTCCGACGGCTGCCCGCTGTTCGTCGCCCTCACTGTGACCGGCATCGACCCCACCCGGCCGAGCCCGCGCTGGCTGGCCCGCCGCGTCCAGCTGGCCGGCATGCGGCCGATCTCGCTGGCCGTCGACATCACCAACTACGTGATGCTCGAGACCGGGCAGCCGCTGCACGCCTACGACGCCGACCGGCTGGCCGGCGCCCTCGTCGCGCGGCAGGCGACGCCGGGGGAGCGGCTGACCACCCTCGACGACGTCGAGCGCAGCCTCGACCCGGCCGACCTCGTGATCGCCGACGACTCCGGCGCGATCGGCCTCGCCGGCGTGATGGGCGGCGCGTCCAGCGAGCTGTCGGCGTCCACGACGTCGGTGGTGCTGGAGGCGGCGCACTTCGACGCCCTGACCCTCGCCCGCACCTCGCGCCGGCACCGGCTGACGTCGGAGGCGTCCCGCCGCTTCGAGCGCGGCGTCGACCCGGGCGCGGCCTACGCCGCCGCCCACCGCGCCGCGGCGCTGCTGGTCGAGCTGGCCGGCGGCACCCTCGAGGCCGGGGAGACGGTCAGCGGCTCGGTCCCGCCGGGCGCGACCACCGTCCTCGACGCCGACCTCGCCCCGCGCGTCCTCGGCGTCGCGCTGACCACCGCGCAGGTTGTCGGCCACCTCGAGAGCGTCGGGGCCGCGGTCGTCGTCGACGGCGCGAGCCTGCGGGCCACCGCGCCGACCTGGCGCCCCGACCTCACCGACCCCTACGACTACGTCGAGGAGGTCGGCCGGCTGGTCGGCTACGACAACATCCCGCTGGCGGTGCCGCCGGCCCCTGTCGGCCGGGGCCTGACCCCGGAGCAGCGGGCCCGCCGCGCCGTCACCGCGGCGGCCGCCGGCGCCGGCTTCGTCGAGGTGCTGAGCTTCCCCTTCACCGCGGCCGAGGACCTGGACCGGATGGGGGTGCCGGCCGACGACCGCCGGCGTCGGCTCACCCGCGTCCTCAACCCGCTGGCCGAGACGAGCCCGTACCTGCGGACGTCGGTCCTGCCCGGTCTCTTCGCCGCCGTCACCCGCAACACCAGCCGGGGCAACGACGACCTGGCCCTCTTCGAGACCGGTGCGGTGTTCTTCGCCCCGGAGCCCCGGACGGCGGCTCCGCGGCCGTCGGTCAGCGGGCGGCCCTCCGCGGCCGACCTGGAGGCGATGGACGAGGCGCTCGGCGACCAGCCGCGGCACCTCGCCGCCGTGCTGACCGGCGCCTGGCGCCGGCCCGGCTGGGACACCCCGGGCGAGCGCGCGGGCTGGACCCACGCCCTGGCCCTCGCCGACCTCGTCGGGGCGACGGTGGGCCTGCAGCTCGAGCGCCGGGCCGCCGACGTCGCCCCCTGGCACCCCGGGCGCTGCGCCGCCGTCGTGCTGCCCGGGACCGACGTCGTCCTCGGGCACGCGGGCGAGCTGCACCCGAGCGTCATCGCCGCCTTCGGCCTGCCGCCGCGCACCGCAGCCCTCGAGATCGACCTCGACGTCCTCGTCGCCGGGGCGCCGGCGGTGGGCCGGATCGTCCCGCTGTCCTCGCACCCGGTGGCCAAGGAGGACGTCGCCCTCGTCGTCGACGCCTCGGTGCCGGCCGCCGACGTCGCCGCGGCGCTGGAGGCCGGCGCGGGGGAGCTGCTCGAGTCGGTGCAGCTGTTCGACATCTACACGGGCCCGCAGATCGGCGAGGGACGCAAGTCCCTCGCCTTCGCCCTGCGCTTCCGGGCGGCCGACCGCACGCTGACCGACGCCGAGACCGGCGCCGCCCGGGACGCGGCCGTGGCGCGCGCGGCGCAGGACACCGGGGCGGTCCAGCGGACCGAGTGAGGCGCGACCGCCCGGCGCCGGTCCGCCGAGCGGGTCCACCCCACCCCGATGTGACATAGCCATGCGAGACCTGGCATAGTCATGCAGGTGACGGTGAAGGTGGCGGTGGCGGGAGCCACGGGGTACGCCGGGGGCGAGCTGCTCCGGCTGCTGCTCGGGCACCCCGAGGTCGAGATCGGTGCGCTGACGGCGGGCTCCAGCGCGGGCACCCCGCTGGGGGACGCGCAGCCGCACCTGGTGGCGCTGGCCGACCTGACGGTCGTCGCGACGACGACGGAGAACCTGGCCGACCACGACGTCGTCTTCCTCGCCCTGCCGCACGGCGCCTCGGCCGCGGTCGCCGAGGCGCTCGACCCGGAGACGCTGGTCGTCGACTGCGGCGCGGACTTCCGGCTCACCGACCCGGCCGCCTGGGAGCGGTTCTACGGCTCCCCGCACGCCGGCAGCTGGCCCTACGGGCTCCCCGAGCTGCCCGGTCAGCGGGCGGTTCTCGCCGGTGCCCGGCGGATCGCCGTCCCCGGCTGCTACCCCACCAGTGCCACGCTCGCCCTGCTGCCCGCCATCCACCACGGGCTGACCGACGCGCGGGACACCGTCGTCGTCGCCGCCAGCGGTCCCTCCGGGGCGGGCAGGTCGCTCAAGCCGCACCTGCTGGGCGCGGAGCTGATGGGTTCGGCCAGCGCCTACGGGGTCGGCGGCACCCACCGGCACGTGCCGGAGATGCTGCAGAACTTCGGGGTCTGCGGCGCCGCCGACCCCTCGGTCTCGTTCACCCCCGTCCTGGTGCCCATGTCGCGGGGCATCCTCGCGACCTGCACCGCCCCGCTGGCCGACGGCGCCGACCTCGCCGCCGTGCGGGCCGCCTACGCCGCCGACTACGACGACGAGCCGTTCGTGCACGTGCTGGCCGAGGGCCGGTGGCCGCAGACCCAGTCGGTGCTGGGGGCCAACGCGGTGCACCTGCAGGTCGCCGTCGACGAGGCCGCCGGCCGGCTGGTCGCCGTCGCCGCGCTCGACAACCTCACCAAGGGCACCGCCGGCGGCGCCGTCCAGTGCATGAACCTCGCGCTCGGGCTGCCCGAGACCACCGGTCTGAGCACCGCGGGGGTCGCCCCGTGACCGCCTGGGAGCTGACCCGGCACGACGTCGAGCTGGGCCAGGCGCAGCTGCCCGCCCACGCCGCCGTCCCGCGCTGGGCCCTCGACGACGCCTACCCCGCGCCCTACTGGAGCGTCACCCGGACCGCTGACGAGCTGTCGGTGGTCTGCGCCTGGGAGGCGCTGCCCGGCACCGTGACCGCCGTCGGCCCCTTCGTGGCCTTCAGCGTCGACGGCCCGCTCGAGCACTCGCTCGTCGGCGTGCTCGCGGGCCTGCTGGAGCCGCTCGCCGCGGCCGGCGTCTCGATCCTCGCCGAGTCCACCTTCGACACCGACTGGGTGCTCGTGCCCAGCGCCCAGGCCGACGAGGCCGTCGCCGTGTGGGAGCAGGCCGGCCACACCATCAGCCCCGAGGAGGACGCATGAGCGTCACCGCCGCCGCCGGCTTCGTCGCCGGCGGGACCACCGCCGGGCTCAAGGCCAGCGGGAAGCCCGACCTCGCCCTGGTCGTCAACACCGGGCCCGAGCAGGTCGCCGCCGCCGTCTTCACCACCAACCGGGTCAAGGCCGCGCCCGTGCTGTGGTCCCAGCAGGTGCTGGCCGACGGCCGGCTGCGCGCCGTCGTGCTGAACTCCGGCGGCGCCAACGCCTGCACCGGCCCCGACGGCTTCGCCGACACCCACCGCACGGCCGAGCACGTGGCCGCCGCCCTCACCGCGGCCGACCCGGCCGCGCCGCCCGTCGGCGCGATCGACGTCGCCGTCTGCTCCACCGGGCTGATCGGGGAGCGGCTGCCGATGGACCGGCTCACCGCCGGCGTCGACGCCCTCGCCGGGGCCCTCACCGCCGACGGCGGGTCCGCCGCGGCGGAGGCCATCATGACCACCGACACCCGCGCCAAGCAGGTCAGCTACGTCGACGAGGGCTGGTCGGTCGGCGGGATGGCCAAGGGCGCCGGGATGCTCGCGCCCGGCCTGGCCACCATGCTCGTGGTGCTGACCACCGACGCGCTCGTGGACCCCGCGCTGCTGCCCGACCAGCTGGCCAGCGCCTGCCGGCGCAGCTTCGAGCGGGTCGACAGCGACGGCTGCATGTCCACCAACGACACCGTCATCCTCATGAGCAGCGGTGCCTCCGGCGTCCGGCCCGCCCCGGTCGACTTCCAGGCCGCCCTCGACGAGGCCTGCCGCGACCTCGCCCTGCAGCTGCTCGCCGACGCCGAGGGCGCCGCCCACGAGATCGCGGTCACCGTCACCCACGCGGCCACCGAGGACGACGCCGTCGAGGTCGCCCGCGCCGTCGCCCGCAGCAACCTGTTCAAGTGCGCCGTCTTCGGCGGCGACCCCAACTGGGGCCGGGTGCTGGCCGCGGTGGGCACCACGTCGGCGGCCTTCGAGCCCGACCGGCTCGACGTCTCCTTCAACGGCGTCAAGGTCTGCGTCGACGGCAGCATCGGCGAGCCGCGCGACCGCGTCGACCTCAGCGGGCGTTCGGTCGAGGTCAAGATCGACCTCCGCGCAGGGCCCCGCTCGGCCACCGTCTGGACCAACGACCTCACCTACGACTACGTGCGCGAGAACGCGGAGTACTCCACATGAGCGAGCTGCACCCGACCCCGCCGATGACCCTGGTCGAGAAGGCGTCGATCCTCACCGAGACCCTGCCCTGGCTGGAGACCTACGCCGGCAAGACCGTGGTGATCAAGTACGGCGGCAACGCGATGGTCGACGAGGAGCTCAAGCGCGCCTTCGCCCAGGACGTCGTGTTCATGAAGCGCTGCGGCATCCACCCGGTGGTCGTGCACGGCGGCGGACCGCAGATCTCCTCGATGCTCGGCCGGCTCGGCATCCCCTCGGAGTTCCGCGGCGGCCTGCGGGTCACCACCCCCGAGGCGATGAAGATCGTCCGGATGGTCATGGTGGGCCAGGTGGGCCGCGACCTCGTCGGGTTGATCAACAGCCACAGCACCGTCGCCGTCGGGCTCTCCGGCGAGGACGGCGGCCTGTTCACCGCCGAGCGGCGGGGCACCGTCGTCGACGGCGAGGAGGTGGACCTCGGCCTGGTCGGCGACGTCGTCGACGTCCGCACCGAGGCCGTCCAGGGCCTCATCGACTCCGGCAGCGTCCCGGTCGTCGCCGGGATCGCGCCCGACGTCCACGGCGTCGTGCACAACGTCAACGCCGACACCGCCGCGGCGGCGCTGGCCGTGGCGCTGCAGGCCGACCGGCTGGTCGTGCTGACCGACGTCGAGGGCCTCTACCGGGACTGGCCCGCCAGCACCGACGTCATCCAGGAGCTGTCGGCCTCGGAGCTGCGCGAGCTGATGCCCAGCCTCTCCTCGGGCATGGTGCCGAAGATGGAGGCCTGCCTGCGCGCGGTCGAGGGCGGCCTCACCCGCGCGACCGTCACCGACGGCCGGGTCCCGCACGCCCTGCTCCTGGAGATCTTCACCAACGCCGGGATCGGCACGATGGTCACCCAGGACGGCCTGGTCCGCCTGGGCAGCCGGGTGTTCCCGGCCTCGGAGCCCATCCCCCCGCACGAGTACGCCAACGGCGACTTCGGTTCCGCCGATCTCCCCACGCCCGGAGGGGCAGCATGAGCGACCTGACGATCCCCGCCGAGCTGGCCGGGGTGCCCAGCACCTCCAGCGCGGTCCTCGACCGCTACCAGCACGCGGTGATGAACACCTTCGGCCTGCCCAAGCGTGTCTTCGTCCGCGGCGAGGGCGCCTACGTCTGGGACGCCGAGGGACGCCGCTACCTCGACCTGCTGGCCGGGATCGCCGTCAACGCCCTCGGGCACGCCCACCCGACGGTGCTGTCCGCCGTCACCGGGCAGATCGCCACCCTGGGCCACGTCTCGAACTTCTTCGCCACCCCGGCGCAGGTCGCGCTGGCTGAGCGGCTGGCCGCGATGGTCGACCCGGACGGCCCCGGTGACGCCCGGGTGTTCTTCACCAACTCCGGCACCGAGGCCAACGAGGCCGCCTTCAAGCTCACCCGCATGACGGGCCGGACCAAGATCATCTCTACCGAGGGCGCCTTCCACGGCAGGAGCCTGGGGGCGCTGGCGATCACCCACAACCCGAAGTACCGGGCGCCCTTCGAGCCGCTGCCGGGCGACGTCGTCTTCGTGCCCTACGGGGACGCCGAGGCCCTGGCCGCCGCGGTCGACGACACCGTCGCCGCGGTGGTGCTGGAGCCGCTGCAGGGCGAGAACGGCATCGTCGAGCCCCCGCAGGGCTACCTGGCCCGGGCCCGCGAGCTCTGCGACGCCGCCGGCGCGCTGCTCTGGGTCGACGAGGTGCAGACGGGCATGGGCCGCACGGGCGCCTGGCTCGCCCACGTCGCCGAGGGCGTCCGCGCCGACGTCGTCACGATGGCCAAGGGGCTGGGCAACGGCTTCCCCGTCGGCGCCTGCATCGCCCGCGGCCGGGCCGCGTCGATGCTGCAGCCGGGCAGCCACGGCAGCACCTTCGGCGGCAACCCCGTCGCCGCCATCGCGGGCCTCGCCGTCATCGCGGTCATCGAGCGCGACGGGCTGCTGGAGCACGCGACGGCGATGGGGCAGCACCTGGCCTCCACGGTCACCGCGCTCGGCCACCCGCTGGTCGCGGGCGTCCGCGGCCGCGGCCTGCTGCGGGGCATCGTGCTCACCGAGCCGGTCGCCGCCGCGGTCAGCGACGCCGCCCTGGACGCCGGCTTCGTCGTCAACGCGCCCCGGCCCGACGTGCTGCGGCTCGCGCCGCCGCTGATCACCACCGCGGCCCAGCTGGACACCTTCACCGCCGCCCTGCCGGGGCTGCTCGACGCCAGCCGGGGGGTGGCGGCATGACCGGCACCCTGCGGCACTTCCTGGCCGACGACGACCTCACCCCCGCCGAGCAGGCGACGGCGCTGGACCTGGCCGCGGCGCTCAAGGCCGAGCCGTACCGCCTCAAGCCCTTCGCCGGGCCGCAGAGCGTGGCCGTGCTGTTCGACAAGCCGACGCTGCGCACCCAGGCCTCCTTCGCCGCCGGCGTGGCCGAGCTGGGCGGGTTCCCGATGGTCGTCGACGCGCGTCTCGCCGGCGTCGGGGTCCGCGAGTCGGTGGCCGACGTCGCCCGGGTGCTCGGCCGGCAGGCGTCCGCCGTCGTCTGGCGCACGTTCGCCCAGGCGGACCTGGAGACGATGGCCGCGCACGCCGGCGTCCCGGTGGTCAACGCGCTGACCGACGACTTCCACCCGTGCCAGATCCTCGCCGACCTGCTGACGGTGCGGGAGCACCGCGGCCGGCTGGCCGGTCAGACGCTGGCCTACGTCGGCGACGGCGCCAACAACATGGCGGCCTCCTACCTGCTGGGCGGGGCGACCGCCGGCCTGCACGTGCGCGTCGGCGCCCCGGCCGGGTTCCAGCCGCTCGCCGACGTCGTGGCCCGCGCGGCCGCGGTCGCCGCCACCACGGGCGGCAGCGTCGCGGTGCTCGACGACCCGGTCGCCGCCGTCGCCGGCGCCGACGTCGTCGCCACCGACACCTGGGTCTCGATGGGGCAGGAGGGCGACGGGGTCGACCGGACCGCGGTCTTCCGCCCGTACAGCCTCACGGCGGCGCTGCTGGCCCACGCCGCCCCGGACGCGCTGGTCCTGCACTGCCTGCCCGCCTACCGCGGCCAGGAGATCGACGCCGCCGTGATCGACGGCCCGCAGTCGGTCGTCTGGGACGAGGCGGAGAACCGCCGGCACGTGCAGAAGGCGGTCCTCGTCCTGCTGGCGGGCTGGGCGGCGGGGGAGGACGCGTGACCATGACCGCCGCCGGCCCGCTGACCAAGACCGCCCGCCACGCGCGGATCATCGCCCTGCTGGGTGCCCACCAGGTCCGCTCGCAGACCGAGCTGGCCGAGCTGCTCGCCGCCGAGGGCGTCCAGGTCACCCAGGGCACCCTGTCCCGCGACCTCGTCGAGGTCGGCGCGCTCCGGGTGCGCGGGGCGGGCGGCCACCTGGTCTACGCCGTCCCCGGCGACGGCGGCGACCGCACCCCCCACGTCGGGGAGTTCGCCACCTTCGAGGCCCGGCTGACCCGGCTGTGCGGCGAGGTGCTCGTCTCGGCGGAGCCCTCGGCCAACCTCGTCGTCCTCCGGACGCCTCCCGGTGCCGCCCAGTACTTCGCCTCGGCCATCGACCGCGTCGGCTGGGAGTCCATCCTGGGCACCATCGCCGGCGACGACACCATCCTGCTCATCACCCGCAGCCCGGACGGCGGCGCCGCGCTCGCCGACCGGCTGCTCACCATGAGCCGTGGCGAGCGCACCGCGCCGTCCGGCACCCCTGTCCCGCAGCACCCCTCGAACGACAGCAAAGGAAAGAACCCGTGAGCGATCGGATCGTCCTCGCCTACTCCGGCGGCCTCGACACAAGCGTCTGCATCGGCTGGCTGGCCGAGGAGACCGGCCAGGAGGTCGTGGCCGTCGCCGTCGACGTCGGCCAGGGCGGGGAGGACATGGAGCTGATCCGCCAGCGCGCGCTCGACTGCGGCGCCGTCGAGTCGGTGGTCGTCGACGCCAAGGACGAGTTCGCCGAGGACTTCTGCCTGCCGGCGCTGCGCGCCAACGCGCTCTACATGGACCGCTACCCGCTGGTCAGCGCGCTCTCGCGGCCGCTCATCGTGCGGCACCTCGCCGAGGCCGCCCGCGCCCACGGCGCCACCGTGGTCTCCCACGGCTGCACCGGCAAGGGCAACGACCAGGTCCGCTTCGAGGTCGGCATCGCCAACCTCGCCCCCGAGCTCCGGGTGATCGCCCCCGTCCGCGACTACGCCTGGACGCGCGAGAAGGCCATCGCCTACGCCGAGGAGAAGGGGCTGCCGATCAACCAGAGCAAGAAGTCGCCCTACTCCATCGATCAGAACGTCTGGGGCCGGGCCGTCGAGACCGGGTTCCTCGAGGACATCTGGAACGGCCCGATCGAGGACGTCTACGACTACACCGCCGACCCGACGGTGCCCCGCGACGCCGACGAGGTGACGGTCACCTTCGAGGCCGGCGTGCCCGTCGCGATCGACGGCCAGAAGGTGTCGGTGCTGGAGGCCATCCAGCAGCTCAACACCCGGGCGGGCGCCCAGGGCGTCGGCCGGCTCGACATGGTGGAGGACCGGCTGGTGGGCATCAAGAGCCGCGAGGTCTACGAGGCCCCGGGCGCCATCGCGCTGATCACCGCGCACATGGAGCTGGAGAACGTGACCGTCGAGCGCGAGCTGGCCCGCTACAAGCGCGGCGTCGACCAGCGCTGGGGCGAGCTGGTCTACGACGGCCAGTGGTTCTCCCCGCTCAAGCGGGCGCTGGACACCTTCATCGACGAGGCGCAGTCCGCGGTCACCGGCGAGATCCGGATGACGCTGCACGGCGGCCGCGCGACGGTGACCGGGCGGCGCAGCGGCACCAGCCTGTACGACTTCAACCTCGCCACCTACGACGAGGGCGACAGCTTCGACCAGTCCCAGGCCCGCGGGTTCATCGAGATCTACGGGATGTCGAGCAAGCTCGCCGCCCGTCGTGACGACCTGTCGACCGCCCGCCCCGGCGGGACGCTGGGCTGAGCGGGATGGCGGAGCAGCACGAGGGCCGGCTCTGGGGCGGCCGGTTCGCGGGGGGTCCGGCCGAGGCGATGTTCGCACTCAGCCGGTCCACCCAGTTCGACTGGCGGCTGGCGCCCCACGACCTCGCCGGGTCGCGGGCGCACGCCCGGGCCCTGCACGCCGCCGGGCTGCTCACCGACGACGAGCTCGACGGCATGCTCGCCGGGCTCGACGCCCTGGGGGCCGACGTCGCCTCGGGTGCCTTCGGACCGGCCCCCACCGACGAGGACGTGCACGGGGCCCTCGAGCGGGGGCTGGTCGAGCGGGTGGGTCCCGAGCTGGGCGGCCGGCTGCGGGCGGGCCGCTCCCGCAACGACCAGATCGCGACGCTGATCCGGCTCTACCTGCGCGACAGCCTGCGCGGGGTGGCCGCCGAGGTGCTCGACGTCGTCGGCGCCCTGCAGGCCCAGGCCGAGCGGCACCTCGGCGTGCCCATGCCCGGGCGGACGCACCTGCAGCACGCGCAGCCGGTGCTGCTCTCCCACCACCTGCTGGCGCACGCCTGGCCGCTGCTCCGCGACGTCGACCGGCTGGTCGACCTCGACCGGCGGCTGGCGCTCAGCCCCTACGGCTCGGGCGCGCTGGCCGGGACCTCGCTCGGGCTCGACCCGGAGGCCGTCGCCGCCGAGCTGGGCTTCGCCGGCAGCGTGGCCAACTCCATCGACGGCACCGCGGCCCGCGACGTCGTGGCCGAGGCGTCCTGGGTGCTCGCCCAGGTGGGGGTGGACCTCTCCCGGCTCAGCGAGGACGTCATCCTCTGGTGCACCCACGAGTTCGGCTTCGCGACCCTCTCCGACGCCTGGTCGACCGGGTCGAGCATCATGCCGCAGAAGAAGAACCCGGACGTGGCCGAGCTGGCGCGGGGCAAGGCCGGCCGGCTGCTGGGCAACCTGACGGGGCTGCTGGCCACGCTCAAGGGGCTCCCGCTCGCCTACAACCGGGACCTGCAGGAGGACAAGGAGCCGGTCTTCGACTCCCTGGACCAGCTGCTGGTGCTGCTGCCCGCCGTGGCCGGGATGGTCTCGACGCTGACCTTCCACCCCGAGCGGCTGGCGGCGCTGGCCCCGCGCGGGTTCTCCCTCGCCACCGACGTGGCCGACTGGCTGGTCCGGGAGCGGGTGCCCTTCGCCCGGGCGCACCACGTGGCCGGTGCGACGGTCCGGTACTGCGAGGAGCGGGGGATCGAGCTCTCCGACCTCACGCCGGCGATGCTGCCCGAGATCTCGCCCGACCTCGGGCCGGGGGTGCTCGACGTGCTGACGGTGGCGGGATCGATCGACTCCCGGGACGGCCGGGGCGGGACCGCGACCCGGCGGGTGCGCGAGCAGCTCGCCGAGGTCGAGGCCGTCCGGGACCGGCTCGCCGACTGGGCCGCGGCGGCTCCGTCGGCGCGCTGAACGGGGCTGTCGGGGGACGGAACCCGGAGGTGGCGGCGGCCCGCACTCAGTAGGGTGGCTCCTCGTGACGAGCGCGGTGCTGGACGAGCTGAAGTGGCGGGGCCTGCTGGCCAACTCGACCGACGAGGAGGCCCTCGCGGCCGCGCTCGAGGCGGGACCCGTGACCTTCTACGTGGGCTTCGACCCGACGGCGCCCAGCCTGCACTTCGGCCACCTGGTCCAGCTGATCGTGGCCCGCCACCTCCAGGAGGCCGGCCACCGGCCGCTGATGCTGGTCGGCGGGTCGACGGGGCAGATCGGCGACCCGCGCGACTCGGGGGAGCGGACGCTCAACCCCAAGGAGGTCGTCGCTGGCTGGGTGGAGCGGATCCGCGGCCAGGTGGAGCAGTACCTCGACTTCGACGGACCCGCGGCCGCGACCGTGGTGAACAACCTCGACTGGACCGGGGAGATGTCGGTCCTGGACTTCCTGCGCGACATCGGCAAGCACTTCCCGGTCAACCGGATGCTGGCGCGCGACGTCGTCCGCAAACGGCTGGACGACGGCATCTCCTTCACCGAGTTCTCCTACGTCCTCCTGCAGTCCCTGGACTACCTGGAGCTGCACCGCCGGTACGGCTGCTCGCTGCAGTTCGGCGGCTCGGACCAGTGGGGGAACATCACCGCTGGTGTCGAGCTGGTCCGACGGGCCGACGACGCCCGGGTGCACGCCCTCGCGACCCCGCTGATGACCAAGGCCGACGGGACGAAGTTCGGCAAGACGGAGGGGGGAGCCGTCTGGCTGGACCCGGCCCTCACCTCGCCCTACGCGTTCCACCAGTTCTTCCTCAACGCGGAGGACGCCAAGGTCGTGGAGTACCTCAAGGTGTTCACCCGGCGCAGCCACGAGGAGATCGAGGAGCTGGCCCGGCAGACGGCGGAGCAGCCGCACCTCCGGGCGGCCCAGAAGGTGCTGGCCGACGACGTCACCGCGCTGGTGCACTCACCGCAGGAGCGGGACGCGGCGGTGGCGGCGGCTTCGGCCCTGTTCGGCCGGTCCGACCTGCGCGACCTCCCCGGTGCGGTGCTGGCCGGGGTGGTGGCTGAGCTGGGAGGGGCTGAGCTGCCGGCCGCCGACGGGATGCCGTCCGTGGTCGACGTCCTGAAGCGGAGCGGGGTGGTGGCCTCCCGGGGGGCGGCGCGACGCGCGATCACCGAGGGCGGGGCCTACATCAACAACGTCAAGGTGGCCGACGTGGACGCCGTGATCGGGGCCGACGACCTGCTCGACGGACGCTTCGTGATCGCCCGGCGGGGCAAGCGCACCGTGGGTGCGGTGACCCTCGTCGACGCGCCCTGACGGTCCGGCCCCTCCCTGTGAGGCAGACCACAGCCCGTCGATTTGAGGCGGGCCCGGTCGGCACGTAACGTAGTCCAAGCCCCACGGGATGCAGGACACCACGAGATCTGGTTCGCCAGGTCCGGTGGCCGACCGGGGGCCAACCTCCTCGGTCGTCGTCGTCCGGGTCTGGTCGCGCTCCTCGAGCCGTCGGATCCGGGTCGCCTGGCTGCCCCGAGGGGAGCACGACCCGGGCTCCGGAGCCGGATTTGACGCCAGCGTCACCTCCGCGTAACGTAGTCCAAGCCCTGAGGGTGCAGGACATCGGGAAAGATCCGGTGGCCGGCCACGAGGGACCAAAACCCAGATCGGCTTTGAAAGGGATCTGTCGGCCCACTTGGTGGCAGCTCCTGATGAATGTCGGGAAGGGATTTGGAGCAGGAAGTTCGGCCCGGAAGTCGATTTGACTCAAGGAAAGAGCCGCACTAAAGTATTACGAGTCGCCCCAAGCCGGGAAATGAAAAGTCCGGTGCGGTGTGTGAGCGAGTCTTGAGAACTTAACAGCGTGCTTAAAGTCAATGCCAAAATATGCACTATAGAAACCCGTGCCTGGCTGTGTCTGATGTTCGTCCTCATGTTGTGGGGGTGGGTGTTGGGTGTGGTTGGGGCGGATTCCTTTGAGATTGATTGATGATTGACCCAGCAATGGGTTCTGTCAGAGGTTGAACTCGTTGTTTTTGACGCTACTGCTGGCCGGCACTTCGGTGCTGGTTGGTTTTGCGATATTTTTCAACGGAGAGTTTGATCCTGGCTCAGGACGAACGCTGGCGGCGTGCTTAACACATGCAAGTCGAACGGTAAGGCCCCTTCGGGGGTACACGAGTGGCGAACGGGTGAGTAACACGTGAGCAACCTGCCCTTGACTCTGGAATAACAGTTGGAAACAGCTGCTAATACTGGATATTCATCGTTCCCTTCCTGGGGGGTGGTGGAAAGCTCCGGCGGTCAGGGATGGGCTCGCGGCCTATCAGCTTGTTGGTGAGGTAATGGCTCACCAAGGCTTCGACGGGTAGCCGGCCTGAGAGGGCGACCGGCCACACTGGGACTGAGATACGGCCCAGACTCCTACGGGAGGCAGCAGTGGGGAATATTGCACAATGGGCGCAAGCCTGATGCAGCAACGCCGCGTGCGGGATGACGGCCTTCGGGTTGTAAACCGCTTTCAGTAGGGACGAAGGGTGACTGACGGTACCTACAGAAGAAGGACCGGCTAACTACGTGCCAGCAGCCGCGGTGATACGTAGGGTCCGAGCGTTGTCCGGAATTATTGGGCGTAAAGGGCTTGTAGGCGGTCCGTCGCGTCAGAAGTGAAAACTCAGGGCTTAACCCTGAGCCTGCTTTTGATACGGGCGGACTAGAGGGATGCAGGGGAGAACGGAATTCCTGGTGGAGCGGTGGAATGCGCAGATATCAGGAGGAACACCGGTGGCGAAGGCGGTTCTCTGGGCATTACCTGACGCTGAGAAGCGAAAGCGTGGGGAGCAAACAGGCTTAGATACCCTGGTAGTCCACGCCGTAAACGGTGGGCACTAGGTGTGGGGGACATTCCACGTTCTCCGTGCCGAAGCTAACGCATTAAGTGCCCCGCCTGGGGAGTACGGCCGCAAGGCTAAAACTCAAAGGAATTGACGGGGGCCCGCACAAGCGGCGGAGCATGCGGATTAATTCGATGCAACGCGAAGAACCTTACCTGGGTTTGACATATGCCGGAAAGCTGCAGAGATGTAGCCCCCGCAAGGTCGGTATACAGGTGGTGCATGGCTGTCGTCAGCTCGTGTCGTGAGATGTTGGGTTAAGTCCCGCAACGAGCGCAACCCTCGTCCTATGTTGCCAGCGGATAATGCCGGGGACTCATAGGAGACTGCCGGGGTCAACTCGGAGGAAGGTGGGGATGACGTCAAGTCATCATGCCCCTTAAGTCCAGGGCTTCACGCATGCTACAATGGCTGGTACAAAGGGCTGCGATACCGCAAGGTGGAGCGAATCCCAAAAAGCCAGTCTCAGTTCGGATTGGGGTCTGCAACTCGACCCCATGAAGTCGGAGTCGCTAGTAATCGCAGATCAGCAACGCTGCGGTGAATACGTTCCCGGGCCTTGTACACACCGCCCGTCAAGTCATGAAAGTCGGTAACACCCGAAGCCGGTGGCCCAACCCTTGTGGAGGGAGCCGTCTAAGGTGGGACTGGCGATTAGGACTAAGTCGTAACAAGGTAGCCGTACCGGAAGGTGCGGCTGGATCACCTCCTTTCTAAGGAGCCATATGGCGCACCCGTCGTGGTGTGTCCATGTCGGCCAGTTCTGCAGCGTTCGTCTGCAGCTGGTCGGGCACCGGAATGTGGAACATTGACTATTAAGCCTGGTCGTCTGATTCTCGTCAGTACAACTTCTGCGCCTTCGGGTGTGGGGGAGTGGAACCTCGAGGGTTGGGTGTCTGGGCCTGAGCACGCTGTTAGGTCCTGAGGGTTCGCTCACTTCGGTGGGTGGCTTTCAGTGCGGACCGACGCCGGCCGCCCGGAAGGGTGTGGTCGGGTCTGGTTTCCGCCCGTGTGTTGAGAACTTCACAGTGGACGCGAGCATCTTTGTAGTAATTAACAAGCTACTAAGGGCAATCGGTGGATGCCTAGGCACCAAGAGCCGATGAAGGACGTTGTAACCTGCGATAAGCCCCGGGGAGCTGGTAAACGAGCTTCGATCCGGGGATCTCCGAATAGGGAAACCTCGAAAGAAACCGGAGTAATGTCCGGCGACCTCCGCCTGAATATATAGGGCGGTAGGAGGGAACGTGGGGAAGTGAAACATCTCAGTACCCACAGGAAAAGAAAACAACAGTGATTCCGTAAGTAGTGGCGAGCGAACGCGGAAGAGGCCAAACCTCATGCGTGTGATAGCTGACAGGCGTTGCGCATGTGGTGTTGTGGGGCCGTTCTGGTCGTGCTGTCAAGCGACTAAGCAGTAAGAAATGATCGTTGAAGTCGAAGGACTCTGGGAAGGTCCGGCATAGAAGGTAACACCCCTGTAGACGTAAGACGATCACTGCTGAGCGTTACCCCAAGTAGCACCGAACCCCTGAAATTCGGTGTGAATCTGGCAGGACCACCTGCTAAGCCTAAATACTCCTTGGTGACCGATAGCGGACAAGTACCGTGAGGGAAAGGTGAAAAGTACCCCGGGAGGGGAGTGAAATAGTACCTGAAACCGATTGCCTACAATCCGTCGGAGCAAACACATTTCGGTGTGGATGTGACGGCGTGCCTTTTGAAGAATGAGCCTGCGAGTTAGTGGTACGTGGCGAGGTTAACCCGTGTGGGGAAGCCGTAGCGAAAGCGAGTCCGAATAGGGCGATTGAGTCGCGTGCTCTAGACCCGAAGCGGAGTGATCTATCCATGGCCAGGGTGAAGCGACGGTAAGACGTCGTGGAGGCCCGAACCCACCAGGGTTGAAAACCTGGGGGATGAGCTGTGGATAGGGGTGAAAGGCCAATCAAACTCCGTGATAGCTGGTTCTCCCCGAAATGCATATAGGTGCAGCGTCGCGTGTTTCTTGCCGGAGGTAGAGCACTGGATAGTCTAGGGGGCCCACAAGCTTACCGAAATTAGCCAAACTCCGAATGCCGGTAAGTGAGAGCGCGGCAGTGAGACTGCGGGCGATAAGGTTCGTAGTCGAGAGGGAAACAGCCCAGAACACCAGCTAAGGCCCCTAAGCGGTTGCTAAGTGGAAAAGGATGTGGAGCTGCGGAGACAACCAGGAGGTTGGCTTGGAAGCAGCCACCCTTGAAAGAGTGCGTAATAGCTCACTGGTCAAGTGGTTCTGCGCCGACAATTTAGCGGGGCTCAAGCAATCCGCCGAAGCTGTGTCATTCACATGTGTACTCGGCCCCTTGTGGGTCCAGGTGTGTGGATGGGTAGGGGAGCGTCGTGTGCGCGATGAAGCGGCGGAGTGATCCAGCCGTGGAGAGCACACGAGTGAGAATGCAGGCATGAGTAGCGAATGAGGAGTGAGAAACTCCTCCACCGAAAGACCAAGGGTTCCAGGGTCAAGCTAATCTGCCCTGGGTAAGTCGGGACCTAAGGCGAGGCCGACAGGCGTAGTCGATGGACAACGGGTTGATAGTCCCGTACCGGCGCTATGACGCCCGTGCCGAATCAGGTGATGCTAAGCACGCAAGTCGGGTGGATCCTTCGGGTGAAGCTTCGATGAGTCTGCGACCCGATCTTGTAGTAGGCAAGCTGCGGAGTGACGCAGGAAGGTAGCCCATCCCGGGCGATGGTAGTCCCGGGCTAAGTGCGTAGGGCGAGGTGTAGGTAAATCCGCACCTCTTGTGCCTCAGACATGACGGCTGGACAGACCACGGTCTGTCGAGTGGGTGATCCTATGCTGCCTAGAAAACCTTCGTGAGCGAGTTGTAGAGCCGCCCGTACCCTAAACCGACTCAGGTGGTCAGGTAGAGAATACCAAGGTGATCGAGATAACCATGGTTAAGGAACTCGGCAAAATGCCCCCGTAACTTCGGGATAAGGGGGGCCGACCATGTGACCACACTTGCTGTGGGAAGCGTGGGAGGCCGCAGAGACCAGGCCCAAGCGACTGTTTACTAAAAACACAGGTCCGTGCCAAGTCGCAAGACGATGTATACGGACTGACGCCTGCCCGGTGCTGGAACGTTAAGGGGAAGTGTTAGTCGCAAGGCGAAGCACTGAACTTAAGCGCCAGTAAACGGCGGTGGTAACTATAACCATCCTAAGGTAGCGAAATTCCTTGTCGGGTAAGTTCCGACCTGCACGAATGGCGTAACGACTTGGGCGCTGTCTCGACCATGGACTCGGCGAAATTGCACTACGAGTAAAGATGCTCGTTACGCGCAGCAGGACGGAAAGACCCCGGGACCTTTACTATAGTTTGGTATTGGTGTTCGGTACAGCTTGTGTAGGATAGGTGGGAGACTGTGAAGCGGCCACGCCAGTGGTTGTGGAGTCAACGTTGAAATACCACTCTGGCTGTTCTGGATATCTAACCTAGGTCCATTATCTGGATCAGGAACAGTGCCTGATGGGTAGTTTGACTGGGGCGGTCGCCTCCTAAAAGGTAACGGAGGCGCCCAAAGGTTCCCTCAGCC
This sequence comes from Microlunatus capsulatus, assembly GCF_017876495.1. Classification (NCBI taxonomy): domain Bacteria; kingdom Bacillati; phylum Actinomycetota; class Actinomycetes; order Propionibacteriales; family Propionibacteriaceae; genus Microlunatus; species Microlunatus capsulatus. Next base: position 3,952,533 of record NZ_JAGIOB010000001.1, read on the forward strand.
TGGTTGGTAATCAGGTTTCGAGTGTAAGTGCACAAGGGAGCTTGACTGTGAGAGGGACACCTCGAGCAGGGACGAAAGTCGGGACTAGTGATCTGACGGTGGCATGTGGAAGCGCCGTCACTCAACGGATAAAAGGTACCCCGGGGATAACAGGCTGATCTTGCCCGAGCGTCCATAGCGACGGCATGGTTTGGCACCTCGATGTCGGCTCGTCGCATCCTGGGGCTGGAGTCGGTCCCAAGGGTTGGGCTGTTCGCCCATTAAAGCGGCACGCGAGCTGGGTTTAGAACGTCGTGAGACAGTTCGGTCCCTATCCGCTGCGCGCGTAGGAGTCTTGAGGAGAGCTGTCCTTAGTACGAGAGGACCGGGACGGACGAACCTCTGGTGTGCCAGTTGTCCTGCCAAGGGCACGGCTGGTTGGCTACGTTCGGAAGTGATAACCGCTGAAAGCATCTAAGCGGGAAGCACGCTCCAAGATGATGGCTCCCACAGGGTAACCTGGTAAGGCCCCCAGCAGATCACTGGGTGATAGGTCGGATGTGGAAGCACAGTAATGTGTGGAGCTGACCGATACTAATAGGCCGAGGGCTTGTTTTCTACAAAGATGCTACGCGTCCACTGTGAGGTTCTCGAGATACGGTCGGGAACCCTCCAAGCACCACTGGTTCCACCTTCGGGTGGGGCTGGTTGTGTGCGGGAGGGTTGCGCGTCATCTCTTTAGAGTTTCGGTGATCATTGCGTTAGGGAAACACCCGGTCCCATTCCGAACCCGGAAGTTAAGCCTTTCAGCGCCGATGGTACTGCACGGGGGACCGTGTGGGAGACTAGGACGTCGCCGGACAACACACTTCAAGCCTGACCCCTTTCGGGGGGTCGGGCTTGAAGTATTTCTGCGTTCAGACGTGTGCAGACGAGAAGAAGGGGGAGGCGCACCAGCGCCTCCCCCTTCTGTCGTTCTCGGACCGGTGAGCTCAGCCGGCGTTCTCCGTCGACACCGCGACGGCGGACGTCGAGGGGTGCCGGTCGAGCAGCACGGCGCGGTAGCGCTCGCTCAGCTCCACGGCCGCCACCTGGTCAGCGGTCGTGGGCTCGTGCTCGCTGAGCACCGGGACCGGCCACTCGGGCAGGGAACCGGTGAGGGCCCAGGCCGCCTGCCGGGCAGCCCCGACGGCGACGCTCTCGAAGGTGTCCGTCACCCGGATGGGCAGCCCGAACACCGCCGGCGCGATCCGGCGGACGGCGTCGGACTGGGAGGCGCCGCCGGTGAGCGTGATGGCGGTGACGGGCCCCGTCTGCTCCTGGAGCACCTGGACCCCGTAGGCCAGGCTCCACAGCACGCCCTCGATGGTGGCGCGGGCCACGTTGGCCGGCGTCATGTTCCTCAGCGTCATCCCCGACAGCTCACCGCGGGCGTCCGGCAGCGGCGGTGTCCGCTCGCCCTCCAGGTAGGGGAGGAAGGTGAGCCCGTCGCTGCCCGGCTCGGCGGACAGGGCCAGGCGGCTCAGCTCGTCCAGGCTCACGCCGAGCAGCTCGGCGGCGGCGACGAGGTTGCGCGCGCCGTTGAGCGTGCACACCAGGGGGAGGAAAGCGCCGGTGGCGTCCGCGAAGCCGGCGACGGTGCCGGTCGGCTCGTGGGTCTGGCGGCTGCTGCGGGTGAACGCGGTGCCGCTGGTCCCCAGGGACACCACGGCCTCGTGCTCCTGCAGGCCCAGGCCGAGGCCGGCGGCCATGTTGTCCCCCGTGCCCGCCGCGATGGCGATGCCCTCGGGGGTGTGGCCGACCACCTCGTCCGGCCGGGCGACCCGGGGGAGCACGAGGTCGTGGCCCAGGGCCCGGCGGACCAGGTCGTCGCGGTACCGGCCCGACGTCGCGTCGAAGTAGAGGGTGCCGGAGGCGTCACCGCGGTCGGTGGTCGGCTCGAAGGAGCGGCCGCCGATCTGCCAGGTCAGCCAGTCGTGCGGCAGGACGACGGCGTGCGTCCGCGCCGCGTGCTCGGGCTCGGCCCGGGCGAGCCAGCGGAGCTTGGTCACGGTCATCGACGCCACCGGCACGGAGCCGACGGCGTCGGCCCACGCAGCACCCCCGCCGAGCTCGTCGATGAGGTCACGGGCGTCGGGGGCGGAGCGGTTGTCGTTCCACAGCAGGGCGTCGCGGACCAGCTCGCCGGACTCGTCCAGGGTAACCATGCCGTGCTGCTGCCCGCCGACCGACAGCGCCTCGACGCCCTCCAGCAGTGCCGGGTCGGCGGTGGCGGTGCGGTAGGCGTCGAGCCACGCCTGCGCGCTCACCTCGCTGCCGTCGGGGTGGGGGGCTCGGCCCGTGCGGACCACGGCGCCGGTCTCGGCGTCGCAGACGACCACCTTGACCGACTGGGTGGAGGAGTCCACCCCGGCTACGTACGTCACGTCATCTCTCCTGGTCGGGTGCGTGAGCCGGTCCGACGGGTGCCGCCGGGCCGCGCTCGGTGAAGGGTTGCAGTATCCCCGGTGCCGACGCGCCGGTCGCGGGACAGGGAGCGACCCGCGTCCGCGTCGCCCGCGTCACACGCCGTCCAGCTCCACCGCGCTCTGGGAGCCGGGCCGGATCTGCAGCTTGCGCCCCTCGCCGCGGCGGAACATCGCGACCGCGTCGCCGTAGCCCTCGAGCGGGAAGGCGTGGCTCACCATGGCGGCGGCGTCCAGGGCGCCGGCGGCGAACATCTCGACGGCCCGGGCGTAGGAGCGCAGCTCGGCCATGGAGCCGACGACGGAGATCTCGTCGTTGTAGATCCGGAACGGCGAGAAGGTCGCCCGCGCGTCGGCCGGCGCGACCCCGAACTGCTGGAAGGTCCCGCCGCGGCGCACCCGGGAGAGACCGTCCTCGATGGCGGCCGGAGCGCCGGTGCAGTCGATGACGACGTCCCACCCGCCGGCGCGCTGCACGTCGTCGGCGGAGGTGGCGACCCGCTCGACCCCCACCCGACGAGCCGTGGCCAGCCGTCCGGGCAGCCGGTCGACGACGGTGACCGAGGCGGCACCCGCGCGCGGGGCGAGCTGGGCCATCATCAGCCCCATCGTCCCGGCCCCGTAGACGAGGTAGTGCTCGCCCATCCGTCGCGGCAGCAGGTCGTAGCCGTGGATGGCGCAGGACAGCGGCTCCACCAGGGCGGCGAGGGCGAGGTCGACGCCGTCCGGCAGCCGGTGGACGTTGCGGACCGGTGCGACGGTCAGCTCGGCGGTCGACCCGTGGGTGCGGGCCACACCGGAGCCGTCCCAGCGCTCGCAGAGGTTGGAGCGGCCGGCGGTGCAGAACTGGCACTCGCCGCAGAACAGGGTGGGGTCCACCGAGACGCGGTCGCCGGGGGCGACCTCGTGCACCTCGGAGCCCACCTGCTCGACGACCCCGGAGGTCTCGTGGCCCGGGATGATCGGGTACCGGGTGGGGGCGAACTCGCCGTCCAGCACGTGCACGTCCGTGCCGCAGATGCCGACCGCCTCGACGCGGACCACGACCTGGCGCGGACCGGCGACGGGGTCGGGCACCTCCTCGACCGAGAACCGTCCCGGCTCGTGGAAGACGACCGCCCTCACCGCTCGTCCGTCCCGGTCCGGGTCCGTTCCGGACCCCCTGAGCACGCCCTGGAGATCATCCTGGTCACCACCCTCGGTCGACGGCGGGCCACGGCGCCGCGCTGTCCCGCGGAGGCTAACGCACGCGCCGGGGGCAGGGCGCCACCGGCACCGCAGCGGCTGCGCCGTCCGGAGGCGGCACCGCGAGGTGGTCGTCGCCGGCCCGCCCGGCCCGCCCGCTTTGCCACCGGGACGGCGGACGAGGAGGATTGGACGGTGGACCAGCCGAACCGCCCTGACCGACGCGACCCCGACGGCTCCAGCCGCGGTGACGGGGACCGCCGCGACGGACGTCCCGGCGGCTCCCGCCCCTACGGCAGCGCCGCCGGTCGTCCCGACCGCAGCGGTCCCGTCCGTCGCGGACCCCGACCCGAGGGCCGGGCTGGCGCCGACCGCCCGGACCGCGGCGACCGTCCCGACCGGGGGCAGCGGCCCGACCGCGGCGACGCCCGGCGCGACGACCGCCCACCGCGTGACGACCGCTGGGGCCGCGACGACCGCGCACCGCGGGCGGACCGCCCCGCGCGGGACGACCGCGGTGGTCGCCCCGAGCGCACCGACCGCTACGACCGCGGTGCCCGTGATGACCGGTCCCGGGACGACCGCCCCCGCTCCGACCGGCCCCAGCGCTCCGACCGGCCCGCCGCCGCCCGTCCGGCCTCGGGTCGCCCGACCGAGAGCCGCGGCGCGCGCGGCACCCGCGACCCGCGGCCGTGGGACGAGCGCCCCGCCCGCGGTGGCCGGGACGACCGTCCCCCGCGCAGCGGACCGCCCCGCGGCGACCGTCCCGACCGGGGCGACCGTCCCGACCGGGGCGAGCGGGGCGGCCGGCCTGAGCGCGGGGGCCGTCCCGACCGGCCCGGCGCCGACCGCCGGCCGCCGCGCCGCGACGAGCCGCCGCGTCCGGGTCTGGCCCGCCGGGCCGACGAGCCGTCGATCCCCGAGGGCGTCGACACCCGCGAGCTGCACCGCGCGGCGCGCGCCGAGCTGCGCGGGCTGCCCAAGGAGCTGGCCGAGATCGTCGCGTCCCACCTGGTCGTCGCCGGCCAGATGATCGAGGCCGACCCCGAGCTGGCCTACCGGCACGCCGAGGCCGCCCGCCGCCGGGCCGCCCGGCTGCCGCTGGTCCGGGAGGCGGCGGCCGAGACCGCCTACGCCTCGGGGCGCTGGGACGTCGCGCTCAGCGAGTACCGCGCGCTGCGCCGGATGACCGGCACCCACGACTACCTGCCGGTGATGGCGGACTGCGAGCGGGCGCTGGGCCGGCCCGAGAACGCTCTCAAGCTCGCCCGCGAGGCCGATCACCTGGAGCTCGACCCGGCGCTGCGGGTGGAGATGACCATCGTCGAGTCCGGAGCCCGCCGCGACCTCGGCCAGGGTGCGGAGGCCCGCCGGCTGCTGCAGCAGGCGGTCCAGAGCCAGACCGTGCGGCCTGGCCTGCAGGTCGCCGTCGCCCGGCTCCGCTACGCCTACGCCGAGGCGCTGCTGCTGGACGGCGAGCGCGAGGAGGCGCGGCGCTGGTTCGTCTCCGCCGCCAAGCTCGACCCCGAGCAGGAGACCGACGCCGCGCTGCGCGTCGACGAGATCGACGGCCTGCTCATCGACTTCGACGAGGACGACGACGAGGACGGCCCGGACGACGACGGGACCGACGGGCCCGGGTCCGACCGGGACGGCCGGTGACCGCGGCGCTCGTCGACGGCTACGACGCGGCCCTGTTCGACCTCGACGGCGTGGTCTACCTCGGGCCGGTGGCCGTCGAGGGCGCTCCCGAGGGCCTGGCCGAGCTGCGCCGGCGCGGGGTCGCGCTCGGCTACGTCACCAACAACGCGGCGCGCTCGCCCGGGGTGGTGGCCGAGCACCTCGTGTCCCTGGGGGTGCCGGCCCGGCCCGAGGACGTCGTGACCTCCGCCCAGGCGGCGGCACGGCTGCTGCGCGAGAGGTTCGGCGCGGGAGCGCGGGTGCTGGCCGTCGGGGGTGAGGGCGTGCTCGCCGCGCTGGCCGAGCAGGACCTGGTCGCCCTGCGCTCCGCCGACGACGACCCGGTCGCGGTGATCCAGGGCTTCGGCTTCGCGCTGGCCTGGCAGGAGCTCAACGAGGCGGCCATCGCCATCAACCGCGGGGCGCACTGGGTGGCCACCAACGACGACCCGACCCGGCCCACCGACCGCGGGCTGGTGCCCGGCAACGGCGCCGCCGTGGCCGCCGTGCAGCTGGCCGTCCGGGTCCGTCCCGAGGTCGCCGGCAAGCCCCACCGGCCGCTGCTCGACGACACGGTCCGGCGCACCGGGGCGCAGCGGCCCGTCTTCGTCGGCGACCGGCTCGACACCGACATCGCCGGCGCGGTCGCGGCCGGCCTGGACAGCCTGCTGGTGCTCAGCGGGTCGCACGGCCCGCGCGACCTGCTGGAGGCGCCGGACGGGTCGCGGCCCACGCACCTGGGCGCCGACCTGCGGGCGTTGCTGCAGCCCCCGCGGGAGGCCCGGGTGGAGGGCGACAGCTGCGCGGTGGGGCCGCTGACGGCCACGGTCGAGGGGCAGAGCATCACCCTCGACGGAGCACCGGAGGACCCGCTCGACCCCCTGCGGGCCGCGGCCCGGCTGGCCTGGCGGGCGGCCGACGCGGGCCGGCCGCTGGACGTCGACGCCGTGCTGGCCGTCCTCGGGCTGGGCTGAGCCTCAGCGCCGCCGGCGGACGGTGACCGGGCCGGCGGCGGTCGAGCCGTCGACCACCCGCCCGCCCTGCACGATCTCGGCCTCGCCGGCCGCGACCAGCCGCCGCGCCGCCCGGCGCACGGGCTCCAGCTGCGCGCGCCAGTCGTCCGCGTCGACGGCGCGGGCCACGTCGACGTCGCCGACGCCCTTCGGCGCGGTCCGCAGCAGGGTCCGCAGCCGCTCCTCGAGCGCGCGGTCGGCCTCGCTCACCCCCCGGGAGCGGCAGCCGGCGCTGCAGTAGAGGACCTCGTCCCAGTCGCGCTCCCACTTCTTCCGCCAGGTGATGCGGCGGCCGCAGGAGCGGCACGGCTTGCTCGGCGGGGGCACCCGACCAGTGTGCCGCGGCCGGCCGCGCCCCGCTCGGCCGCGGCGCCGCCGGGGCTGTCGGAGGTGGTCGCTACGGTGAGCGCATGAGCGACGACAACTACGGCCTGCCGGCCGTCTCCCTCGGCCCGGTGTCCATGCCGCTGCTGGGCTTCGGGACCTGGCAGATCAGCGACGACGACGTCACCGCGGCAGTCGGCACCGCCCTGGAGACGGGGTACCGGCACCTCGACACCGCCACCGGCTACGGCAACGAGGCCGGCATCGGCCGCGCCCTCGCCGCCGCCGGGCTGGCGCGCGAGGACGTCTTCGTCACCACCAAGCTGCCCCCCGACCACGGCGGCCGGGAGCGGCAGACCATCGAGGAGAGCCTGACCAAGCTGGGCCTGGACCACGTCGACCTGTGGCTGGTGCACTGGCCGCCCGGCGGCGAGGCGGCGCCCGAGGTCTGGCAGGAGGTGGTGCGGGCCCAGCAGGACGGGCTGGTGACCAGCGTCGGCGTGAGCAACTACTCGCTGGCGCAGATCGACGAGATCACCGCGGCGGTCGGCGTCGCGCCGGCGGTCAACCAGATCAAGTGGGGCCCGCTGCTCTACGACGTCGCCGAGGTGGACGGCCTCCGCGAGCGCGGGGTGGTGCTGGAGGGTTACAGCCCGCTCAAGGCCACCGACCTCGACGACCCGGTGCTGGGCGGGATCGCGGCCGAGCACGGGGTGACCCCGGCGCAGGTCGTCATCGCCTGGCACGTGGCCCACGGCTTCGTGGTCATCCCCAAGTCCTCGCGGCCGGAGCGGATCATCGCCAACGCCGAGGCCGTCCGGGTGCCGCTCACCGTGGAGCAGGTGGAGGCCGTCGACGGCCTCGCCCGCGGCTGAGCACCACCACCACGTCCCGCCTCTCCACCCCGACCAGACAGGACCCAGGGCCGATCATGACCCGCACGGACGCACGCCCCGTGGTGCTCGCCGCCCCGGACGACCTGCTGCTGCCCGACCTGGCCGACCTGGCCGGGCCCGACGGCACGGTGGAGGTCGTCCAGCACGCGCTGGCCGACGAGTACCTCGACACCGACGACGGCGACCTGGCCGCGGGCGGGGTGAGCCTGCGACGCCGGAGCGGACCCGTCGACGCGGGCTGGCTGCTGCGGCTGCCGGCGGGCAGCGAGCCGGCGGAGCTGGCCAGTGCGTCCAGCGCCCGGACGCCGCCGGCCGCGCTGGCCGCCGCGTCGCTCGGGCTCACCCGCGGGCACGCCCTGCGTCCGGTCGCCGAGGTCACCACGCAGCAGACGGTGACGCGGCTCGTCGGCGCGGACGGCGATCTGCGGGCCGAGGTGGCCGACGAGCGGACCAGCAGCACGACGTTGGGCCACGTGAGCCGGCTGGACCACTGGCGCACCGTGGTGGTGCGTCCCGGGGACGACGGCACCGCCGACCGGGTGGTGGCGCGGCTGCGGGAGCTCGGCGCGCGCCCGGCGGGCCCGTCCGGGCCGCTCGAGGACGCGCTGGGGCTGGCTGCGGTCGCCCCCGCGCCCGGGACGCAGACCCTCGCCGACCTCGTCGGTCGCTACGTCGGCGAGCAGTGCGACCAGATCGCCCGGGGTGACCTCGCGCTGCGGCTCGGCGAGCCCCGGGTGCACCGCACCCGGGTCGCGATCCGACGGCTCCGGAGCACCCTGCGGGTGTTCGCCGACCTGCTGGACCCCGAGCCCACCGCCCGGCTGGAGGCCGACCTCGTCTGGTGGTCGGGCCTGCTCGGCCAGGTCCGCGACCGCGAGGTGCTGGCGGCGCGACTGGCCCGCCAGCTGGCGGCCCTGCCGCCCGAGCTGGTCCTGGGCCCGGTGGTGGCCGACGTCGACGCGACCCTCGGCCGCGAGCGGGCCCAGCACCTGCGCCGGGCCGAGGCCGAGCTGGCCGGGTCGCGCCTGCTGGGCCTGCTCGAGTCCCTCGTCCGCTGGCGCACCGAGCCGCCCTTCCTCGAGGGCGCCTCGGCCCCCGCCGACGCCGTCCGGCCCTACGTCACCGGCGCCGGTCGCACAGCCCGCAAGCGGCTCCGGACTGCGGCCGGTGAGAGCCCGGGCCCTCGTCAGGAGGAGCGGCTGCACCGGGCGCGGAAGGCGGCCAAGCGGGCCCGCTACGCGGCCGAGCTCGCCGAGCCGGCGTGGCCCCGCGCGGCCCGGCACGCGCGCCGCGCCGAGAAGCTGCAGACCCTGCTCGGCGAGCACCAGGACAGCGTCGTGAGCGAGGCGTTCCTGCTGCGGGCCGGGTCGGCCGCGGGCGGTCGGCGGGGGCACAACGGCTTCACCTACGGGCTGCTGCTGGCGGGCGAGCGCCGGCGGGCGTCCCGGGTCCGGCGCCGGGTGCGCCGCCGGGCCGGCTGAGGGCGGCCCACCGGACCCCGGCGCGGGCGCCCGTGGCAGGCTCGGAGGCACGGGGGCGCCGCCCGGTGCCCGCCGGAGAGAGGAAGCCGATGAGTGACGAGAAGCACGGCGCGGCCAAGCTGGTCGAGCTGGCCAAGGACATCAAGGTGGCCATGTTCACCACGACCGACGACGAGGGCCACTACGTGAGCCGTCCGATGTCCGCCCAGCACGTGGAGGACGACAGCGACCTCTGGTTCTTCGCCGAGCGCTCCTCGAGCGTGGTGGCCCACATCGCCGCCCGCCCGCACGTCGGGGTCACGCTGAGCTCCAACGACACCTGGATCTCCATCGACGGCGAGGCCCAGGTCGTCGAGGACGTGGCCAAGGCCAAGGAGCTGTGGAACGCCTGGGTCGAGGCCTGGCTGCCGCAGGGTCCGGAGGACCCGGAGGTCGTCCTGATCAAGGTCGAGGGCCACACGGGCGAGTACTGGGACACCCCCGGCGGCACCGTCGCCTCGGTGCTCAGCTTCGTCAAGGCCAAGACGACGGGCCAGCGCTACGAGGGCTCGGAGAACGAGACCGTCCAGCTCTGAGCTGTCCGGCGCCACCCGGTCGACCGGGTGGCGCCGTCCCGGCGCCCCGACCTCGAGACCCCGCCCAGCCCCCCGGCCTCCGCCTCAGACCTTCAGGTCCTTCCGCCACCCGCTGAACGAGCGCAGCGTCGCCGTCCGCGGGCGGGCCAGCCAGGGCCACGGGTGCACCTCGACAGGTCGCAGCTGCGCCGACCGGCGGGCCCAGCCCGGCACGGGGGTCCAGGTGGCGGCGAGCGACCGCCCGGCCAGCTCGTCGGCGACGGAGCCCCGCCGCACCTCCAGCGGCCGCCGCTCGGCCAGGTCGCCCAGGCACTCCGCGAGGAAGACCAGCCGCTTGCCCGAGAGCCGCAGCCGCCGCAGCAGCGGCTCGTCGAAGACGAAGACCGCCGGCCGGTCGGGGTCCGAGGCCAGCGCCGGGTCGTCGTCGCCCAGGGACTCCGCCGTCAGCCACACCTCCTCGGCACCCCCGCCCTCGACCTCGGCGGGTCCCGCCGGCACGGGCCCGCGGCCCAGGTCGGGCCCGTCCACCGCCGGCCCGGGCTGGGCGTCCGGCCACTCCTGCACCGGGCACCGGTCCGCGAGCGGGCAGCGCCGGCAGAGCGACGGCGCCCGCTTCTCCACCTGCCAGCGGCTGAACCCGTAGGCCTTCCCGCTGCCGGTGCCCGTCGTCCACTGCCAGCCCAGCCGGTTGGACGCCCGCGAGCCGTCGAGCAGGTGCGCGTACATCTCCTGCTCGCCGACCCGCCAGTCGGCCCCGGCCCGCACCGTCCACTGCGAGGCCAGCCACATCCTGGTCTGGTTCACCAGCCAGCCGTCGCGGTGCAGCTCGTCGGTGACGGCGGCCATGCACGCCATCTCCTGCGGCCACGGCTCGCCGGTCCAGACGGCAGCCCCGGCGCTCGGCTGCTCCCGGCGGAGCGCCTGCCCGTTCGCCGTCCCCACCCGCGCGTAGAGGTGGCGGGCGTACTCGGCCCACAGCAGCTCGTCGCGGTAGCGGCTGCGGTCCTGCTGCGGCGCCGAGCGCACCGCCGACCAGACGGCGGGCAGCGTGAGCAGGCCGTGCCGCAGGTAGGGCGACATCCGGCTGGCGCCGCGGGCCGAGGGCGGCAGCACCTGGCTGCGCCGCCGCGCGTAGCCGGCGACGTCCAGGCCCGCGAGGGCGGCGTCGGCCGCGGCCTGGCCGCCCCGGAAGCCGCCGGCGACCACCCCGTCGGGACCTTCCAGGGTCAGGTCGCCGAGGTGCTCGGCGACCCACGCCTCGGCGGCGCCGGCGTGGGGGCGGGGCGGGGGCGGGGCGGGGAGGAGGGGCACGCCGCGAGTGTGCCAGCCGCCTCCGACAGCCCCGGCCGGCCGAGCGCGACCCGGCGGCAGCGGCCGGGGGAGGTGCGGCAGGATCGGGCCATGGCCCACCTGCGCTGCGACTTCTACTCCGACGCCCTGGCCCTCAGCACGTCGATGACGGTGCTGCTGCCCCAGCCGACGACCACCCAGATCGGGCTGACCGGCCAGGCGGGCAGCGAGCCCCCGCCGGTCCTCTACCTGCTGCACGGTCTCAGCGACGACGACACCACCTGGCTGCGCCGGACCTCGGTCGAGCGCTACGTGTCCGAGCTGGGCTGGGCGGTGGTGATGCCGCAGGTGCACCGCAGCTTCTACGCCGACGAGCACACCGGCGGCGCCTTCTGGACCTTCGTCAGCGAGGAGCTGCCGGCCCTGGTGGACCGCTTCTTCCGGGTCTCCACCGCCCGCGCCGACACCTTCGTCGCCGGGCTCTCGATGGGCGGCTACGGCGCGTTCAAGCTGGCGCTGCGCCAGCCCCACCGCTTCGCGGCCGCGGCCAGCCTGTCCGGCGTGCTGGACCTCGGCGCGCTGGTCCGCAGCGGCGACCTGCCGCCCTCGCCGGACCACCGGATGCTCACCCGGATCCTCGGCCCCCAGCGGGTGCTGGCGCCCGAGGACGACCTGCTGGAGCTCGTCCGGCGGGCGGACCCGGCGGCGCTGCCGGCGCTGCACCTCAGCTGCGGCACCGAGGACGTCCTGCTGGAGGGCAACCGGACCTTCACGGCCGCCTGCGCCGCGGCAGGCGTACCCGTGACCACCGCCTACCCGCCCGGCGAGCACGAGTGGGGGCTCTGGGACGCCGGCCTCGTCGACGTGCTGACCTTCTTCGACCAGGTGCGGCGGGGCGCGGCCGACCCGGAGGTGGCGGCGTGATCGCGCTGGACGTCGTCGAGGGCGTGCACGCGGTCACCCACGCGCACACCAACTGCTACGTCGTGGAGGGCGAGGACGGCATCACGCTCGTCGACGCCGCCTTCCCGTCCACCTGGCCGCTCGTGGAGCGGGCCATCGCGCTGGCCGGCCGCCGCGTCGACGAGGTGCGGGGCCTGGTCATCACCCACGGCCACTTCGACCACGTCGGCTTCGCCCGGCACCTCCAGCAGCGCCACGGCGTCCCCGTGTGGGCGCACCCCGGCGACCACCACCTGACCCGGCACCCCTACCGCTACCGGCCCCAGCAGCCGCGCCTGCTGCACCCGCTCACCCACCCGCGCGGCCTGCCCGTGCTCGCCTCGATGGTCGCCGCCGGCGCCCTGCGCGTGCCCGGGGTGCGGGCGGACCAGTCGCTGCTCCCCGGGCCGCTGCCGCTGCCCGGCGGGATGGAGGTGCTGCACACGCCCGGTCACACCGACGGCGAGTGCGTCCTGCACCTGCCCGGGCGCCGGGCGCTGCTGACCGGCGACGCCCTGGTCACCCTCGACCCCTACAACGGGCGCCGCGGGCCCCGGGTCATCGCGCCGTCGGCCACCCACGACACCGAGCAGGCGCGGACCTCCCTGGGCCCGCTGGCCGACCTCGACGTCGACCACGTCCTCCCCGGCCACGGGGAGGTCTGGTCCGGCGGGGTGGCTGCGGCCGTCGCCCGGGCCCGCCGGACCAGGTCCTAGGTCAGGACCAGCCGGCCGGGCCGTCGGAGCCCGCCGGGTACTCCTCGAGCGCCACGTCGCCGGCGCGCCAGGCCTGCAGGACGGGGTCGACGATCCGCCAGCACTGCTCCGCGGTGTCCCCGCGCACCGACAGCAGCGGGTCGCCGTCCAGCACGCCCGCGAGCACCTCCCCGTAGGGCGGCAGCCGGCCGGCGCCCAGCTCGACGTCCATCTCCACGTGGTCGAGCTCCAGCGGGTCGGCGGGCCCGTTCACGTTGAGCCCGAGGGTGATCCGGTCCGGGCCCATGACCAGCCGGAGCCGGTCCGGCAGGGCGTCGCCGGTCAGCCCGACCGGCACGTGCGCCGCCGGCTTGAAGGTCACCAGCACCTCCTTGCGCTTGACGCCCAGCGCCTTGCCCGAGCGCAGCCGGAAGGGCACCCCGGACCAGCGGCCGTTGTCGATCTCCACCACCAGCTCGGCCAGGGTCTCGGTGCCCCGGTCGGGGTCCACCCCCGGCTCGGCGGCGTAGTCGGGGACGTCGCGCCCCTCGACCTGCCCGGCGGTGTAGCGGGCACGCCGGCCGGCTGTCGTCGGGTCGCCGCCCCGCACCCGGCAGGCCCGCAGCACCTGCGCCTTCGCGTCGCGCAGGTCGGTCTCGTCCACCGCCGCCGGCGGCTCCATGGCCACCAGGGCCAGCACCTGCAGCAGGTGGGACTGGATCATGTCCATCAGCGCCCCGGCGGAGTCGTAGTAGCGCGCCCGGTTCTCCAGCGCCAGCTGCTCGTCGAAGACGATGTCGACCCGCTCGACGTGCAGGTTGTTCCAGACCGGCTCGAACAGCCGGTTGGCGAACCGCAGCCCGAGCAGGTTGAGCACCGTCGAGCGGCCCAGGAAGTGGTCGACCCGGTGCACCTGTGCTTCGGGCACCAGCCGGGTCAGCAGCCGGTTGAGGTCGGCCGCGCTGGCCTGGTCGGTGCCGAAGGGCTTCTCCAGAACCAGGACGGTACCCTCGGGCAGCTCGACGTCCAGCAGCGCCGTGCAGGCCTTGACGGTCACGGCGGGCGGCAGGGCGAAGTAGAGGGCGGGCGGCGCGTCGCAGGAGGCCAGCAGCGTGCTCAGGGCGCCCCCGTCGGTGACGTCGGTCTGCTGGTAGCGGGTGGTCGCCAGCACCGCGTCGAGCGTCGCGGGGGAGACCTCGGCCGCGCCGAAGGAGGTGCGGACCCGGTCCTGCCAGGTCGCGTCGTCCCAGTCCTCCGCGCCGGCCCCGACGAGGACGAGGTCGCGGCGGTCGGGCTCGGCCTCCAGGAGGTCGGCCAGCGCCGGCAGCAGCAGCCGCCCGGCGAGGTCGCCGCTGGCGCCGAGCAGCAGGAAGGTGCGGATCGGGCTGCTCATCGGACGTCCTCGTTCCCAGCCGACCCGGCTGCCGCGCCCGGTCGGGAGCGGTCGGGGTCGGTCTGGGCTCACCGTACCGAGACCCCGCCCCGCGCCGGCGGAGGTCCCTTGGCAGGCTGGGGTGGTGACGACGAGCGCGCCCCCGCCGCTGGACCCCGGCCAGGTGTGGTGGTCGGCCCCGGCCGACGAACGGGCCGGCCGACCGCTGCTGGTGCTGCTGCACGGCCACGGGATGGACGAGCAGATGGGTGCCGGGGTGCGCGACCGGCTGCCGCCCGAGCTGGTGCTGGCCTCGGTCCGCGGACCGCTGCGGGTGCGCAGCGGCTACGGCTGGTTCCCCCTCGACGCCAGCCTGCGGGTCGAGCAGGTCGACGAGGCGGCCCAGCGGGTGGCGAGGTGGGCGGCGGGCCTGACCGGGCACCCCTCGCTGGGCGTCCTCGGCTTCTCCCAGGGCTCGTCGGTGGGCCTGCAGGCCATGCGGCTGCGGCCCGAGCTGTTCGCCTACGGCGTCGTGCTCTCCGGCTTCGCCAGCCCGCTGCCGGTGGGAGGCGACGCCGAGCTGGCCCGGCGCCGGCCGCCGGTGTTCAGCGGGCGCGGGGACGCCGACGGGCTGGTCCCCGCACCGCTGGTGGCGCTCACCGACCGGTGGCTGGCCGGGCACACGACGCTCACCCGCCGGGTGTACCCCGGGCTCGGGCACGACGTGTCCCCGGCCGAGGTCGAGGACCTGGCGGTCTTCCTGCGGGCGCGGCTGCCCGGGGCCTGAGCCCCGGACGGCCGCGGGGACGGCTCAGTCGAAGTGCAGGCCGTCGGTGCGCTCGCGCTTCAGCTCGAAGAAGTACGGGAAGCCCGCCAGCGTGACGGTGGCGTCCCACAGCTTCCCGGCCTCCTCACCGCGCGGGATGCGGGTGATGACCGGGCCGAAGAAGGCCGTGTCGTTGACGTGGATCGTCGGCGTGCCGACCCCCTGGCCGACCTTGTCCATGCCGGCGTGGTGGCTGGCCCGCAGGGCGTCGTCGTGCTCGGTGGTGTCGGCGGCGGCGGCCAGCTCGGCCGGCAGTCCCAGCTCGGCCAGCGACTCGCGGACCACCGCGGGCAGGTCCTTGTTGCCCTGGTTGTGGATCCGGGTGCCCATCGCCGCGTAGAGCGGGGCCAGGATCTGGTCGCCCTCCTGCGCGGCCGCGGCGATGGCGACCCGCACCGGACCCCAGGCCTGCTCGAGCATCTTGCGGTAGTCGTCGGGGATGTCCTGGCCCTCGTTCAGCACGGCCAGGCTCATCACGTGGAAGTGCACGTCGATGTCGCGGACCTTCTCGGCCTCGAGGATCCAGCGCGAGGTGATCCAGCAGAAGGGGCAGAGCGGGTCGAACCAGAAGTCGGCCTTGTCCCGTCGGGTGCCGTCGGAGGGGAAGGTCGTCGTCTCGACCGTGCTGGTCATCGGTTCTCCTTCGTGGGGCCGGGGCGGGCCGGGACGTCCGGGGCCGTCGGCGTGGGTCTGCAGGGCGCAACGCCGCCCCGCGCCCCTCATGTTCCCGCGCCGCCCCGCGCCGGGCGCACCCGGAGGCCTGCGCACAGGAGCCCGGCCGCCTACGATCGGGCGCACGGCGGCCCCGTCCGGGCCGCCGGTGACCCGGCGGAGCCGTCGGGAGCAGCGCACGCAGTCTTCTCGGGGGAGTGGATGCACGTGTTCGACAAGGGTGCCGAGGGAGAGCGCGGCCCGACGGCGGCGTCGGCCCTCGACGAGGACGCCGCCGCGCCGGGGTCGCCCGTGCCGCCCTCGCCCGAGCGGCTGGCCGGGGTGCTGGGCATGCTCGGGCTGGCCGAGCCGACGCTGTCCGGGGTGCTCGAGCACCTGGTCGGTCGGGCCAGGGACCTGGTCCCGCAGGCCGACGGGGTCGTGCTCGTGGTGGCCCGCCCCCACGGCGGCCGCGAGCAGGCGGTCGTCGGCCCCGGTGCGGACGCGGTGGAGCGGCTGCAGCGCGACCTGGCCGAGGGGCCCGCACCGGACGCCGTCACGAGCGGGCGGGTGGTGCTGAGCGCCGACCTGGCGGCCGAGCCCCGCTGGCCGGGGCTGGCCGCCCGGGTGGGGGCGACCGGGGTCCGCAGCGCCCTCTGCGTCCCGCTGGGGGTGCCGGGCGAGGTGCTCGGCCACGTCGGCGTCTACGCCGCCGGCCCCGCGGCCTTCGGCGACCGCGAGCGGCACCTGGCCGCGCGCTGGGCCGCCACGGCCGCCCGGGCCTGCGCCGAGGCCCTGGGCGCGGACGAGGAGCGCCGGGCGGGCCGGGCCCGGCTGGCCGGGGCCGACCGCGCCGCGCTGGACCGGGCCGTCGCCGTGCTCGTGGACGGGCAGGGGGTCGGGCCGGAGGAGGCGCTGGCGGTGCTGTCGCTGATGGCCCGCACCGAGCAGCGCGACCTCGCGGCGGTGGCCCGGGCCGTCGTCGACGCGCCGGCGGACGACGCCGGCCCCGGCGGTGCGGCGGCTGAGCCGGGGGACCGTCGGCCCGACGTACTAGCGTGGGCGCTGACAGCTCGGGGAGAGCCGTCCAGGCGAGGAGCAACGTGATGGTGGTCGAGGCCGTGCAGACGTACGTCAACCTGGTGAACGGGGTGTCCCGCGCCACCCGCGAGCGCGCCCGTGCCGCCGCTCGCGGGCTGCTGGCCCAGGCCGGGCTGGAAGAGGTCGTCGACGACGCCGAGAAGCGGGTCACCAAGCTGACCGACGAGATCCTGGGCGCCAGCCGGGCCAACCGCGAGCTCCTGGAGAACCTCGTCGCCGCCGAGGTGACCAAGGTCGCCAGCCGGCTCGGCTTCGTCCGCTCCGAGGACCTGGACGAGGTGCGCGAGGAGATCGCCGAGCTGCGCGCGCAGCTGGCCCGGGACAAGGCGGCGACCACCGGTGCCCCGCGGGCCCGCAACGCCACCGCCCGCAAGGCCGCCGCCGCGGCCGCCCCGGAGCCCACGACGCCGCGCCCCGCCGCGAAGAAGACGGCGGCCGCGAAGAAGGCGGCCACGGCGAAGAAGACGGCGACGGCGACGAAGGCGGCGACGACCGCAGGGGACGCGGCCGGTGCGCCCGCCGCCCGCCGCGCGCCGGGCCCGGGGCGGGCCACCAGCACCCGGCCGGGCGCCGCCCAGCGGCTGGCCGAGGAGGCCGGCACCCCGACCGGGGTCCCCGACCCCGACGCGGACGCCGGCGCGTGAGCCAGCCGACCCCGCCCGACGCGGCCCCGGCCCCGCCGGCCGTCGACCACCCCGCCGTCGCCGAGGCGCTGGCCCTGGTCGCCGACCTGGACGCGCAGCCCCTGGAGCTGCACCACGAGCGGCTGAGCCGGGTCCACGAGGTGCTGCACGGCGTGCTGCACCCCGCCATCCCCGCGCGCTGAGCGGTGGCCGACCGGCTCGACCGGCTGCTGGTGGCCCGCGGCCTCGCCCGCTCCCGCAGCCAGGCGGCGGCGATGGTGCTCGCCGGTGACGTGCGGGTCGACGGCGCCGTGGTCACCAAGCCGTCCGCCGTCGTCCGCGCCGACGCCGACCTCGGCGCTGACGCCGACCCCTACGTCTCGCGTGCCGCGCACAAGCTGCTGGGGGCCCTCGACGACCTCGGCCTGGCCGTCGGCGGCCGGGCGCTCGACGCCGGGTCCTCCACCGGCGGCTTCACCCAGGTCCTGCTGGAGCGCGGCTGCGCGCCCGTCTACGCCGTCGACGTCGGCACCGACCAGCTGGTGCCCGCGCTCCGCGCCGACCCCCGGGTGGTGGTCCGCGAGCGGACCAACCTGCGCGACCTCGGCCTCGGACACCTGGACGGGGAGCCCGTGGACCTCGTCGTCGCCGACGTCAGCTTCATCTCCCTGACGCTGCTCGTCGCGCCGCTGGCCGCGGTCACCCGTCCCGGGGGACGGATGCTCCTGATGGTCAAGCCGCAGTTCGAGGTGGGCCGCGAGCGGCTGGGCAGCGGCGGGGTGGTCCGCGAGCCCGCCCTGCACCGCGAGGCCGTGCAGACGGTGCTCGCCGCCGCCGCCGGCCAGGGCTGGCACGCCCACGCCGTCCGGCCCAGCCGGCTGCCCGGCCCGGCCGGCAACCGCGAGTTCTTCGTGCTGCTGGCCCGCGCGGCACCGGCCCGGCCGGTCGACGTCGCCGCCGGCACCGCCGCCGCGCCCGGCTGAGCGGTCGCCGCGGCCGATCTGTCGGACCCGCCACTTATGCTCGACCCCGTGACCGAGGCCAGCGACGCGACCCGGGCCGACGGGCCACCCGCCGGCGGCGCCACGCGTCGGGTGGGCGTGCTGACCCACATGGGCCGGCCCGCCGCGATCGACGCGGCGACGCGGCTCATCGAGGGCCTCTACTCCCACGGCATCGTCTCGGCCCTGCCCGAGGACGACCTGGACCAGATCGACCCCCGGCTGGCCGACGCCGTCACGGTGCTGACCAAGCCGGTCGCGGCCGACTCCGGCGTCGAGCTCCTCGTGGTGCTCGGCGGCGACGGCACGATCCTGCGGGGCGCCGAGTGGGTGCTCACCTCCGACCTGCCGCTGCTGGGGGTCAACCTCGGCCACGTCGGGTTCCTCGCCGAGGCCGAGTCGTCGGAGATCGACAGCGTCGTGGAGCGGATCGTCGAGCACTCCTGGACGGTCGAGGTCCGCTCGACGGTCCAGGTCACCCTGCGCGAGTGCACGTCCGGCGAGGTCGTCTGGACCTCCTACGCCATCAACGAGGTCTCGATCGAGAAGGCGGCGCGCGAGCGGATGCTCGAGGTCGTCGTCGAGGTCGACGGCCGGCCGCTCTCGCGGTGGGCCTGCGACGGCGTGCTGCTGGCCACCCCCACCGGCTCGACGGCCTACGCGTTCTCCGCCGGCGGCCCGGTGATCTGGCCCGGCGTCGACGCCCTGCTGATGGTCCCGCTCAGCGCCCACGCGCTCTTCGCCCGGCCGCTCGTGCTGGGCCCGACGTCCACGGTGGTCATCGAGCTCATCGAGGCCTCGTCCACGTTCGGGGTGGTGTGGTGCGACGGGCGGCGCTCGGCCGAGCTGCGCAGCGGGATGGAGATCGAGGTCCGCCAGGGGCCGCACAAGCTGCGGCTCGCGCGGCTCTCGGAGGCCCCGTTCACCGACCGGCTGGTCAACAAGTTCGGCCTGCGGGTCGAGGGCTGGCGCGGGGCCGCGGAGTCCGAGCGCGAGTCGGTGCTGCAGCCCCGCCGCGCCTGGTCCAGCCCGTGATCGAGGAGCTGCGGATCACCGACCTCGGCGTGATCAGCGACGCGACGATCGCCCTGCACCCCGGCTTCACCGTGGTGACGGGGGAGACCGGCGCCGGCAAGACCATGGTCGTGACGGGCATCGGGCTGCTGCTGGGCGAGCGGGCCGACCCGCGGGCGGTCCGCAACGGCGCCGAGCGGGCCCGGGTCGAGGGCCGCTTCCGCGGCGTCGATCCCGCGGTCGCCGCCCGGGTCGAGGAGGCCGGTGGCGAGCTCGACGACGGCGCCAGCGGCCCCGAGCTGCTCGTGGCCCGGCACCTGACGGCGGCCGGCCGGTCGCGGGCCTACCTGGGCGGCTCCGGCGTGCCGGCCGCGGTCTGCGCCGACGTCACCTCCCGCCTCATCACCATCCACGGCCAGTCCGAGCAGGTCCGGCTGGCCGCGCCCGAGCGCCAGCGCGAGATCCTCGACCGCTTCGCCGGGCCGCCGCTCGCGGCCCTGCTGGGGGAGTACCGGAGCCGGTTCGTCGAGCGGCGGGCCGCGCTGGCCGAGCTCACCGAGCTGCGCGAGCAGGCCCAGGCCCGCGCCCGCGAGGCCGACCTGCTCACCTTCGGGCTCATCGAGATCGAGAAGGTGGCGCCGCAGCCGGGGGAGGACGTCGCCCTGGCCGCCGAGGCCGAGCGCCTGCAGTCCGCCGACGACCTCCGGCTGGTGGCCACCACCGCGCTGGGCGCCCTGGCCGGCGGGGACGACGAGGCCGGCGGGGCGATGACCGAGGTCGGCGTGGCCCGCAAGGCCCTCGACGGCCAGTCCGACGTCGAGGTCGCCGCCCTGGCCGCCCGGCTGGCCGAGGTGAGCTACGCGCTCGGCGACGTGGCCGCCGACCTGGCCCGCTACCTGGACCGGCTGGACGCCGAGCCCGGCCGGCTGGAGTGGATCGCCGGCCGCCGCTCGGCCCTGCAGAACCTCACCCGCAAGTACGGCGCCACCGTCGACGAGGTGATCGCCTGGTCCGCCGACGCGGCGGCCCGGCTGTCCACGCTCGACTCCTCTGACGACCGGATCGCCGCGCTCACCGAGCGGCTCGCCGTGCTCGACGCCGAGCTGGCCGGCCTCGCGGGGCAGGTCACCGGGGCGCGGACCCGGGCGGCCGCGGCGTTCAGCGAGCGGGTGCTCGCCGAGCTCGCCGCGCTGGCCATGCCGCACGCCCGGCTGCTGTTCGACCTCACCCCGGCCGAGCTGGGCCCGCACGGCGCCGACCACGTCGAGCTGCTGTTCAGCGCCAACCCCGGCAGCGAGCCCCGCAGCCTGGCCAAGGTCGCCTCCGGCGGCGAGCTGTCGCGGGTCCGGCTGGGCCTGGAGGTCGTGCTGGCGGCCGACGCGCAGCACCAGACGCTCGTCTTCGACGAGGTCGACGCCGGCGTCGGCGGGCGGGTCGCCGTCGAGATCGGGCGACGGCTGGCCGCGCTGGCCCGGCACGCCCAGGTCGTCGTGGTCACCCACCTGGCGCAGGTGGCCGCGTTCGCCGACCAGCACTACGTCGTCGTCAAGTCCGACGACGGCCAGGTCACCACCAGCGGGGTGCTGCCCGTCGCCGAGGAGGAGCGGGCCGCCGAGCTGGCCCGGATGATGGCCGGGCTGGAGACGACCGACTCCGCGCTGGCGCACGCCGGCGAGCTCGTGGAGCTGGCCGCGGCCTCCCGGCGACCCGTCTGAGCCGCCACCCGGGGGTCGGCGCGAGGTCCCGGCGGGCCGCGTCGCAGGACGGGTCGGGCGGTCGCTGCGTGCGAGGATTGGGCCCGACATGAGACTCCCCGCACCGCTCCGCCGACGTGGCGCCCCCGCCGAGATCGGCGGGGTCGTGCGGCTGGACCGGCGCACCAAGAACCTCACCAAGCGGCTCCAGCCGGGCGAGATCGCGGTCATCCACCACAGCGACCTGGACCGGGTCAGCGCCGAGGCGCTGGTCGCGGCAGGGGTGAGCGCCGTCGTCAACGCCGTGCCCTCGGTGTCGGGCCGCTACCCCAACCTCGGTCCGGGGATCCTGCTGGAGGCCGGCATCACCCTGGTCGACGACGCGGGCGAGGACGTCTTCACCGCGGTCCGCGAGGGCGACCGGATCACCCTCGACGCCGGGCTGCTGCTCGACCCGGAGGGCGCGGTCGTCGCCGAGGGCACGCTGATGACCACCGACCTGCTGGAGTCCCGGCTGCAGGTCGCCCGCGAGGGCCTCTCGGACCAGATCGACGCCTTCACCGAGAACACCATGCGCTACCTCCGCGAGGAGAAGGAGCTGCTGCTCGAGGGCATCGGCGTGCCCGAGATCCGCACCCAGATCGACGGCCGGCACGTGCTGATCGTCGTCCGCGGCTACGACTACCGCAGCGACCTCGACGCCCTGCGGCCCTACATCTCGGAGTACAAGCCGCTGCTGATGGGCGTCGACGGCGGCGCCGACGCGCTCGTCGAGGCCGGCTACAAGCCGGACATGATCATCGGCGACATGGACTCCTGCTCCGACGCGACCCTGCGCTGCGGGGCCGAGATCATCGTCCACGCCTACCGCGACGGCCGTGCGCCCGGCGTCGAGCGGGTGCACGACCTCGGGCTGGAGGCCGTCGTCTTCCCGGCGCTCGGCACCAGCGAGGACGCCGCGATGCTGCTCGCCGACACCAAGGGCGCCCGCCTGCTGGTGGCCGTGGGCACCCACGCCTCGCTCGTGGAGTTCCTCGACAAGGGCCGCTCGGGGATGGCGTCGACCTTCCTGACCAGGCTGCGGGTCGGCCCCAAGCTCGTGGACGCCAAGGGCGTCTCGCGGATCTACCGCAGCCAGATCCGCGGCTGGCACCTCGTGCTCCTGGTGCTGGCCGGCCTGCTGGCGCTGGTCACCGCGCTGTCGTTCACCGACGTCGGCCTGGCCGTCGGCAGCGTGATCGTGGCCCGGCTGCGCGACCTGGTCTACTTCGTGAAGGAACTGCTCACGTGATCAACTTCCGCTACCACATCGTGTCGCTGATGGCGGTGTTCCTGGCCCTGGCGGTGGGCATCGCCGTTGGCGTCTCGCTGAGCCCGTCGGTGAGCGCCGGGCTCAACGAGCAGGCCGCCCAGGACCGCAAGCAGGTCACCGCGCTGCGGGGCGAGCTGGACCGGGTGAACGCCCTCGACGAGTACCGCGACGCCTGGGCCGGCCGGGCGGGCCAGCAGCTCGCGCTGGGCGCGCTGACCGGCGTCGGCGTCGCCGTGGTCGCCATGCCCGACGCCCCCAACCCCGTCGTCCAGGCCCTCACCGACGGCGTCACCGCGGCCGGCGGCACCGTCGTCCGCACGGTGCGCGTCGACCCGGACGTGTTCGACCCGACCAAGGCCGAGGTGGTCGACGAGGCCGTCGGCGCCTACACCGAGGAGCTGGGGCTGCAGGAGGACATGACGCCGGCGACCAGGTTCGGCCGCGCGCTCGGCTTCTCCATCGCCGCCCAGGCGCCGCAGGAGCGCGACGAGCTGGCCGTCGGCATCGGCGACGCCCTGCAGGGCGCCGGGCTGGCCACCCTCAGCGAGGGCTCCAACCGGCGCGCCGAGCTGGTCGTCGTCGTCGCGGCGCCGGCGTCGGACCCCCAGCCCGCCCCGGAGCTGCTGCAGGCGCACGTCCAGGCCGACGTCGGCCTGCTCTTCCACGCCGCCGGGCTGGTGCTGGCCGGACCCAACAGCGAGAGCATCACCGGCACCGACGTGCTGGCCGCGCGCACCGACGACGACGCCGCCGACCTGGTCAGCACCGTCGACGTGGCCGACCTGCCGAGCGGGGTGACCACGACCGTGCTGGCCGGCCAGGAGCAGCTGCTGGGCCGCCAGGGCCACTACGGCGCGCTGACCCGCGCCGACGCGCCGCTGCCGACCCTGCCGGTGCGCTGACCGTGCCCGCCCGCGCCCTGCTCCCGGCCCTCGCGGCCGCCGGGGCCGCGGCGGCCGGCGCGACGCTGGCCACCCGCCGGCCGCCCGCCGACGTCGCCGGGCACCGCTGGTGGCGGCCCAACCACGCCGGTGACCCCGTGACGCTGGCCGAGGGCCCCGTCGCCGTCGCCGCGGTGCTGGCCGGGCTGGCCCTGGCCGCCCCCGGCACCGCCCCCCGGGCCACCGCCGCCGCGGCCCTCGCCGTGCTCGGCTCCGGGCTGGTCGGCGCCCACGACGACCTGCACGGCTCGGCCCAGGCCCGCGGGTTCCGCGGCCACCTCCGCGCCCTGCGCGCCGGCACCGTGACCACCGGGCTGCTCAAGGTCGTCGGGGTCGGGCTCAGCGGCGCCGTCGCCGCGGTGCTGCTGGACGGCGACCCCGGCGCCCGACCGGCGGGCCGGCCCGTGCCCGGCCGGCTGCTCGACGTCGGCCTCGACACCGCCCTGGTCGCCGGGACCGCGAACCTCGTCAACCTGCTGGACCTGCGGCCGGGCCGGGCCGCCAAGGTGGTCGCGCTCCTCGGGCTCGGGCTGGCCGCGGGGACCGGCCGGCCGGCCGCCCCCGGGCTGGCCCCGGTGCTGGGGGCCGTCGCCGGCGTGCTGCCAGCCGACCTCGCGGGCCGCTCGATGCTGGGGGACTGCGGTGCCAACGCGCTCGGCGCCGGGCTGGCCACCGCGGCGGTCGCGACGCTGCCCCGGCCCGCCCGGTTCGGCGCCCTGCTGGGCGTCGCGGCGCTGAACGCGGCCAGCGAGCGGGTCAGCTTCACCGCCGTCATCGAGGCGACGCCGTGGTTGCGCCGGCTGGACCGGCTCGGCCGGCCGGCGCCCCGGCCGTGAGCCGGCGCGCGGGCCGCCACCCGTGAGGGCCGGCGCCGGCTCGGTCGCCCTCAGCCTGGCCGGCCTCACCCTGGCCTCGCGGCTGGTCGGGTTCGGCCGCTCGGTGGTGTTCTCCAAGACCGTCGGCGACACCTGCCTCGGCGACGCCTACAACGCGGCCAACACCCTGCCCAACCTGCTCTTCGAGATCGTCGCCGGCGGCGTGCTGGCCGGGGTGGTCGTGCCC
Organism: Microlunatus capsulatus; assembly: GCF_017876495.1. Taxonomy (NCBI): domain Bacteria; kingdom Bacillati; phylum Actinomycetota; class Actinomycetes; order Propionibacteriales; family Propionibacteriaceae; genus Microlunatus; species Microlunatus capsulatus. The sequence goes on from NZ_JAGIOB010000001.1 coordinate 3,976,655, forward strand.
GTCGTCGCCCGGCACGTGGCCGCGGGCCGCGACGCGCACACGGCGCGGACGGTGTCGGCGCTGGTCACCTGGACCCTGCTGCTGCTCACCCCGGCGGCCCTGGTGGCGCTGCTCGGCGCCCCCCTCTACGCGCGGCTGCTGGCCTCGCCCGGCTGCCCCGGCAGCGCCGGGACGGTCGCCGCCCTGCTCGTGGTCTTCGCCCCGCAGGTCTGGTTCTACGGGCTCGCCGTGGTCAGCGCGGGGGTGCTGCAGGCGCACTCCCGGTTCCTGGCCGCGGCGAGCGCCCCGCTGGTCTCGAGCCTCGTCGTCGTCGCGGCCTACCTCACCTTCGCCGCCGTCGCCCCGCCGCCCGCGCGCGACGACCTCGGCGCCCTGACCACCGCCTCGACCGCCGTCCTGGGCTGGGGGACGACGCTGGGCGTGGTCGCCCTCGCCGCCTGCACCCTGGTGCCGCTGGCCCGGCTGGGGCTGCGGCTGCGGCCCCGGCTCCGCTTCGCCGACGGCGACCGCGGCGTCATCCTGCGGATCGCGGGCGCCGGCCTGGTCGGGCTGGTGCTGCAGCAGCTCAGCGTGCTGCTGACCAGCTGGGCGGCGCAGCGCAGCGGGGACCCCGGCGCGCTGACCCGCTACACCTGGGCCGGCGCGCTCTACCTGCTGCCCTACGCCGTCCTCGTCGCCCCGCTGCTGCAGACGGTGTTCCCGCGCCTCGCGGTGGCCGCGGGGGAGGGCGCCGACGCCGTCCGCCGGGTGCTCGCCGGCACCGCGCCGTCGGTGGTGGTGCTGGCCTGGGCCGGAGCGGCGCTGCTGGCCGGCACCGCCGTCCCGGTCGCGCGGGTGTTCGTGCTGGGCCCGGGCTCGGGCCGCACCGAGGCCCTCGCCGCGCCGATCGCCGCCTTCGCCCCCGCCGTCGTCGGCTTCGCCCTGCTGGGCCTGGCCTCGCGCACCCTGCTGGCCCAGCACCGGGCCCGGGCCGCCGGGTTGGCCACCGGGCTGGCCTGGGGGACCGTCATCGTCGCGGTCGCGGTGGCGCGGCTCGTCGTGCCGGGCCCCGCCCTGGTGCCTGCGCTGGCGGGCAGCGTCTCGCTGGGGATGGCCGTCGGCGCCGTCGTCGGCTGGGTCGCCCTGCACCGCCGCGGCGTCGGGGTCGCCCTCGGCCGGCCGCTGCTGGTGGGGCTGGCCGCCGCCGTCGTGGCCGTGCTGGCCTGCTGGTGGCCCGCGTCCCGGCTCGCCGACGCCGGCCTGCTCGTCGCGCTGCTGGGCGGCGCCGGTGTCGCGCTGCTCGGCGCCGCCGTCTACGCCGGCGTCACCGCCCTGCTCGACCGGTCGCTGCTCACCGGCCTCGGCCGGCTGCGGGGCCCGGCGGCCGGACCCGTCCCCGAGGAGGTGCCCCGTGCGTGTCGTTGAGGTGCTGGGCGCCAGCACGGGCGGGATCGGCCGGCACGTCGCCGACCTCGCCCCCCGGCTGGTCGCCCTCGGCCACGAGGTGACGGTGCTCTGCCCCCCGGCCACCGCGGCCGCCCACGACCTGGCGGGGCTCGACGGCGGGCCGCCCCGCCGGCTCGCCCGGCTGCGCGGCGTCGACCTCGTGCACGCCCACGGCTACAAGGCCGGGGCCGCCGCCCTGCCCTGGACCCGGCTGCGGGGGATCCCGCTGGTGGTGACCTGGCACAACGCGGTGCTCGCGGGCGGTGCCGCCGGCCGGGTCGGCCGCGCCCTCCAGGCCCTGGTCGCCCGCGGTGCCGACCTCACCCTCGGTGCCAGCTCCGACCTCGTCGCGGTGGCCCGGGCGGCCGGGGCGCGGCACGCGGCGCTGGGCCCGGTGGCGGCGCCCCGGCTGGCCGCGCCCGCGGTCCCGCGGGACCGGTACCGGGACGACCTCGGCCTCGGCCCCGACGACGTCCTCGTGGCCACCGTCGGCCGGCTCGCCCCGCAGAAGAACCTCGGCCTGGTGCTCGACGTGGCCGCCCGGCTCGCCGACCGGCCCGACGTGACCTTCGTCGTCGCCGGCGGCGGCCCGCTCCACGACGTGCTGGCGGACCGGGTGGCCCGGGAGGGCACCCGGGTCCGGCTGCTCGGCGCCGTCGACGACGTCGCCTCGCTGCTGGCCGCCGCCGACCTGATGCTGCTGACCTCCACCTGGGAGGCGCGGGCGCTCGTGGCCCAGGAAGCGCTGCTGGCGGGGCTGCCCCTGGTCAGCACCCGGGTGGGCGGGATCGAGGAGCTGGTCGGCACGGCCGCCGTCCTCGTCCCGTCCGACGACGCGGACGCCGCCGCCGACGCCGTCCGGTCCCTGGTGGACGACCCCGCGCGCCGCTCGGCGCTGGCGGCGGCCGGGGCCGTGCAGGCGGCCGGCTGGCCCGACGAGGACCAGGTCGCGCGCGACCTCGCGGCCACCTACGCCGACCTCGTCGCCGCGCGGGCGGCGGGCCATTCGACCAGGAGCCGTCCGGGCACGTAGGCTGGAGGCCCGTGGGAGCACGCGAGAAGTACACCAAGCACCTGTTCGTCACCGGCGGGGTCGCCTCCTCGCTCGGGAAGGGCCTGACGGCGTCCAGCCTCGGCTCGCTGCTGGTGGCCCGCGGCCTCAGCGTCTCGATGCAGAAGCTGGACCCGTACCTCAACGTGGACCCCGGCACCATGAACCCGTTCCAGCACGGCGAGGTCTTCGTGACCGAGGACGGCGCCGAGACCGACCTGGACGTCGGGCACTACGAGCGCTTCCTCAACGTCGACCTCTCGGCCGAGGCGAACGTCACCACCGGCAAGGTCTACTCCTCGGTGATCGCCAAGGAGCGCCGCGGGGACTACCTCGGCGACACGGTCCAGGTGATCCCGCACATCACCAACGAGATCAAGGACTCGATGCTGGCCATGGGAGGGCCGGACATCGACGTGGTCATCCACGAGATCGGTGGCACCGTCGGCGACATCGAGTCGCTGCCCTTCCTCGAGGCCGCCCGCCAGGTCCGCCACGACGTCGGCCGCGAGAACGTCTTCTTCCTGCACGTCTCCCTGGTGCCCTACATCGGCCCCAGCGGCGAGCTCAAGACCAAGCCCACCCAGCACTCGGTGGCCGCGCTGCGCCAGGTCGGCATCCAGCCCGACGCCGTCGTCTGCCGCTCCGACCGCGAGATCCCCGAGTCGGTCAAGCGCAAGATCTCCCTGATGTGCGACGTCGACGAGCAGGCCGTCGTCGCCTGCGTCGACGCGCCGAGCATCTACGACATCCCCAAGGTGCTGCACGCCGAGGGCCTGGACGCCTACGTCGTCCGCCGCCTCGACCTCCGCTTCCGCGACGTCGACTGGACCCGCTGGAACGACCTGCTGGAGCGCGTCCACCACCCGAAGGAGGAGGTGGTGATCGCGCTGGTCGGCAAGTACATCGACCTGCCCGACGCCTACCTCTCGGTCAGCGAGGCGCTGCGCGCCGGCGGTTTCGCCAACCGGGCCCGGGTGCAGATCCGCTGGGTGCAGTCCGACGGCTGCGAGACCGCCGAGGGCGCGGCCCGCGCGCTCGCCGACGTCGACGGCATCGTCATCCCCGGCGGGTTCGGCATCCGCGGCGTCGAGGGCAAGGTCGGCGCCGTCCGCTACGCCCGCGAGCACCAGGTGCCGATCCTCGGCCTGTGCCTCGGCCTGCAGGTGATGGTCATCGAGGTGGCCCGCCACCTGGCCGGGCTCGAGGGCGCCGACAGCTCCGAGTTCAGCCCCGAGACCCCGCACCCGGTGATCGCGACCATGTCCGAGCAGGTGGCCATCGTCAACGGCGGCGGCGACCTGGGCGGCTCCATGCGGCTCGGCTCCTACCCCGCCGACCTGCTGGCCGGCTCCGTGGTGGCCAAGCGCTACGGGACCACCGACGTCACCGAGCGGCACCGGCACCGCTACGAGGTGAACAACGCCTACCGGGACCGCCTCGAGGAGGCCGGCCTGGTCATCAGCGGCACCTCCCCGGACTCGCGGCTCGTCGAGTTCGTCGAGCTGCCCGACGACGTGCACCCCTACTTCGTCGCCACCCAGGCCCACCCCGAGCTGAAGTCGCGGCCCACCCGGCCGCACCCGCTGTTCGCGGGGCTGGTCGAGGCGGCGCTGGACCGCAAGCTGGCGACCCGGCTCCCCGTGGACGGCCGCCGGTGAGCGACGGCGCCCCCGTCGTCCTGTCCCCGGCCGAGCTGGTCGACGTCCCGCTGGCCTGGCCGGTCGAGGGCAGCACCGTCCTCGGCCACGGGCACATCGCCGACTTCCGGCAGGACGACGTCCGCACCCCCGACGGCTCGCTCATCCAGCGCGAGTACCTCCAGCACCCCGGCGCGGTCGCGGTGATCGCCCTCGACGCCGAGGAGCGGGTCGCCCTCGTGCGCCAGTACCGCCACCCCGTCCGGCACCGGCTGGTCGAGCCGCCCGCCGGCCTGCTGGACGTCGAGGGCGAGGACTACCTGGCCGCCGTCCAGCGCGAGCTGGCCGAGGAGGTCGACCTGGCCGCGGGGAAGTGGCACGTCCTCGTCGACCAGTTCTCGACCCCCGGCATCGTCGGGGAGTCGATCCGGGTCTACCTCGCCCGCGACCTGCGCGGTGCGCCGGCGCCGGACGGCTTCGTCCGCGAGGGCGAGGAGGCCGACATGGACGTCGTCTGGGCCCCGCTGTCCGACCTCGTCGACGCCGTCCTGGCCGGTCGGCTGCACAACCCCAGCCTGGTCTCCGGGGTGCTGGCCGCCGACGCCGCCCGCGCCCGCGGCTGGACCCCGCTGCGGCCCGCCGACGCACCCTGGCCCGCCCGCGAGCACCTGGTCACCGCCACCCGTCGCTGAGCCCGGCCCGCTCGGCCCGCTCGCGCCGGGGCACGCCTGGGCGCTCCGGAGGCCGCCTATCGTGGGTGTGTCCTCCGGCGGGGAGGGCCGTCCGTCCCCTGGGAGCCCGCATGACCCACCCCTCGAACCCCGAGCCCACCGCGCCGGGGCCGACCGCACCGCGCTGGACCCCGTCCGGCACCGAGCCCACGGTGCCGCTGCACCCGACCGGTCCGGCGACGCCCCGCTGGGCGCCCTCGGCCGCCGAGCCCACCGTCCAGCTGCCCGTGACCCAGGACCCGTCGACTCAGCACCGGCCGTCCTGGGTGCCGCTGACGGCGAGCACCCCGGCCCCGGCCTGGCCGCCCGCACCCCCGCAGCGCCACCCGGTGCCCGCGCCCTGGCCGCCGCAGCCGCAGGACTGGGCTCCGGCCGCCCCGAACCCGTACGAGACCGCGCCGGCCGTGTCCTGGGCCCTGCAGCCCGACCCGCGGCAGCTGGCCTACCAGCAGGGCCTCTACGCCGCCCAGAAGTCGCGGGTGGGGGCCGGCGTCCTCGGCCTGCTGCTCGGGGTCTTCGGCGTGCACAACTTCTACCTCGGCCGGAGCGGCGTGGCCGTCCTGCAGCTGCTGCTGACGGTGCTCTCGCTCGGCATCCTCGCCCCGCTGGTCTGGGTGTGGTCGGTGGTCGAGGGGATCCTCATCCTCGTCGGCTCGCCGAGCTTCGCCGCCGACCGCCGCGGCATCCCGCTGCGCTGACCGTCGCGCCCGGCTCCGCGGGCCCGGCCCCGCGGGCGCAGCGGGAGGGCGTGCCGCCCGCGGCCCGGGGCGGTGGGGGATCTATGCTCAGGCACGCGACGACGCGGCCACCCGAGCCGACCTGAGGAGTGCGAGACCGCATGCTGGTAGGAGTCCCGACCGAGATCAAGAACCACGAGTACCGGGTGGCGATCACCCCGTCCGGGGTGACCGAGCTCGTCCGCCACGGGCACGACGTGATCATCCAGGCGGGCGCCGGGCTCGGCTCCTCCATCCCCGACGACGAGTACGCGGCGGCGGGCGCCAAGATCGTCGCCGACCATGATCAGGTCTGGGGCGACGCGGAGATGATCATGAAGGTCAAGGAGCCGGTGCCCGAGGAGTACCCGCGGATGCAGCCGGGCCAGCTGCTCTTCACCTACCTCCACCTGGCCGCCAACAAGGAGTGCACGCAGGCGCTGCTCGAGCGCCGCGTCACCGGGATCGCCTACGAGACGGTGCAGCTGCCGAGCGGTGCCCTGCCGCTGCTGGCCCCGATGAGCGAGGTCGCCGGCCGGATCGCCCCGCAGGTCGGCGCCTACCACCTGATGGCCCAGGGCGGTGGCCGCGGGACCCTGATGGGCGGCGTGTCCGGGGTCTACGCGGCCAAGGTCGTCGTCATCGGCGCGGGCGTCTCCGGCATGAACGCCGCGGCCATCGCCCTCGGCATGCAGGCCGAGGTGCTGCTGCTCGACCGCAACATCGACAAGCTCCGCGACGCCGACAAGATCTACCAGGGCCACCTCCAGACCGTGGCCTCCAACGCCTTCGAGGTGGAGCGCGCCGTGCTCGACGCCGACCTGGTGATCGGCGCCGTGCTGGTCCCCGGGGCCAAGGCGCCGACGGTGGTGACGAACACCCTGGTGGCGCGGATGAAGCCGGGCAGCGTCCTCGTCGACATCGCCATCGACCAGGGCGGCTGCTTCGAGGACAGCCGGCCGACGACGCACGCCGAGCCGACCTTCCGCGTGCACGACTCGATCTTCTACTGCGTCGCGAACATGCCCGGTGCCGTGCCGCACACCTCCACCTACGCGCTCACCAACGTCACGCTGCCCTACGCGGTGAGCCTCGCCGACCGCGGCTGGCAGGACGCGCTGCGGGCCGACCCGGCGCTCGCCCTCGGCCTCAACACCCATGACGGCGCGCTGGTCAGCGCCCCGGTCGCCGCCTCGCACGGCGTCGGCCACCGCGAGCTCGCCGACGTCCTGGCCTAGCCGCCGGTGGTCGCGGTCGAGCCCGACGCCGTCCCCGCCCCGGTCCCGGCCGGCGGGGACGGGGCGGTCGCCCGGCTGGTGCAGACCTACCTCGACCACCTCGTGGTCGAGCGCGGGGTGTCGCGGCACACGCTGCAGGCCTACCGCCGTGACCTGCGGCGCTACACCGCCTTCCTGGCCGGCGAGGGCGTCCACGACCCGGCGGCCGTGACGCCGGCGCTGGTGGCCGAGCACGCGATGCGGCTGCGCGCCGGGGTGCCCGCCGACGACGGGGACGGCTGGGCCGTCGCCCCGCTCGCGCCCGCCAGCGTCGCCCGGGCCGTCGTCGCCGTCCGCAGCCTGCACCGGTTCGCCGTCGACGAGGGGGTCAGCGCCACCGACCCGGCCGCGGAGGTGCGACCGCCCACGCCGGGCCGCCGGCTGCCCAAGGCGCTGAGGGTGGACCAGGTCCAAGCCCTGCTCGCGGTGCCGCCCACCGACACCGCGCTGGGCCTGCGCGACGCCGCCCTGCTCGAGGTCCTCTACGGCACCGGCACCCGCATCTCCGAGGCGGTGGGCCTCGACGTCGACGAGGTCAGCCGGGCCCTCGACGACCCGGCCGCCGGCCTGCGGGTGCTGGGCAAGGGCCGCAAGGAGCGGCTGGTCCCGCTCGGCTCGTTCGCCCGGGCCGCGCTCACCGCCTACCTGGTCCGGGGCCGGCCGGCGCTCGCGGCCCGCGGGGCGGGCTCGCCCGCGCTGTTCCTCGGCTCCCGGGGCGCCCGGCTGTCGCGGCAGAGCGCCTGGGCCGTGCTGCAGGAGGTGGCCGGCCGGGCCGGGCTGGGGACCGAGGTCTCCCCGCACACCCTGCGGCACTCCTTCGCCACCCACCTGCTCGACGGCGGCGCCGACGTGCGGGTGGTGCAGGAGCTGCTGGGCCACGCGTCGGTGACGACGACGCAGATCTACACCCTCGTCACGGTGGACCACCTGCGCGAGGTGTACCTGACCTCCCACCCGCGCGCGTACTAGGCTCACCCGGAGCGCGCGCCGGACGGTGCCCGCCCCGGCCCGGTCGTGCCCCCGCCCGACCAGGCCGACGCAGACCCGAGGAGGACCCGAGTGCAGCAGCCCGACGAGGCCGGCGGTCACCCGTCGGTCGGGCAGCCCCCGGTCAGCACCGCCGGGGTGGAGTCGCTCTTCGACCCCGCCGAGGACGGCGCCCGCACCGAAGAGTTCCGGGTGCCCGGCGCACCGGTCACCGAGGAGCCGCTGATCCCCGAGCCCGTGATGGGCCCGACCGGCCGGCCCTGGCCCGACCTGCCCGAGCCGCCGCCGCCCACCGGCGGCCCGGCCATGATCATCGCGCTGTGCAACCAGAAGGGCGGCGTCGGCAAGACCACGACGACGATCAACCTGGGCGCGACGCTGGCCGAGCTCGGCCGCAAGGTGCTGCTCGTCGACTTCGACCCGCAGGGCTCGCTCTCGGTCGGGCTGGGCGTCAACCCGCACACCCTCGAGCGCAGCGTCTACAACCTGCTGCTCACCCGGGACACCGGCGTCGACGAGGTCATCGACAGCACCAACGTGCCCGGCCTGGACATCATGCCCAGCAACATCGACCTCTCGGCCGCGGAGATCCAGCTGGTCTCGGAGGTGGCGCGCGAGCAGACGCTGCTGCGGGTGCTCGAGAAGGTCCGCGACCGCTACGACGTCATCCTCATCGACTGCGCCCCCAGCCTGGGGCTGCTGACCGTCAACGCGCTGACGGCGGCGGACAAGGTGATCATGCCGCTGGAGTGCGAGTTCTTCGCCCTGCGCGGCATCGCGCTGCTCAACGACACCATCACCAAGGTGCAGGACCGGCTGAACCCGCGGCTGGAGATCCTCGGCATCCTCGGCACCATGTACGACCCGCGGACGCTGCACAGCCGCGAGGTGCTCGAGCGCGTCGTCCAGGCGTTCGGCGAGCGGGTGTTCCACACCGTCATCCGGCGGACCGTGAAGTTCCCCGAGACCACCGTGGCGGGGGAGCCGATCACCACCTACGCGACCAGCTCGCCCGGGGCGGAGGCCTACCGCAACCTGGCCCGGGAGGTGCTGGCCCGATGCCACGCCGGGTGAGCCTGCCGGGGGCGTCGGAGCTGTTCCGGCCCACCCAGGCCCCCGAGCCGCCCGCCCCCGCCGACCCCGGCACCGACCGGCCCGCACCCGACGGGCCCCAGCAGGACGCGCCGAGGGCCGAGGCCCCGCGGCCCCCGGGCGCCGGGCGGCCCGTGCGCGGCTCCGGCCGGGTGCGGCACGACGAGAAGATCACGGTCTACGTCAGCAGCGACGAGCTCGTCGCCCTCGAGCAGGCGCGGCTGACCCTGCGGGCCGAGCACGGGATGGCCGTCGACCGCGGGCGGATCGTCCGGGAGGCCATCGCCGCCCTGGTGGCTGACCTGCAGGCCCACGGGGCGCAGTCCGAGCTCGTCCGGCGGCTGTCCCCGCCGTGACGGCCGCCCCGGACCGGTCCCGCGGCACCGCGACGGCGCCCGACGGCGGACGGCCGCCCGGCTTCCACGTGCACCTCACCAACTTCGAGGGCCCCTTCGACCTGCTGCTCCAGCTGATCTCGCGGCACAAGCTGGACATCACCGAGGTGTCGCTGTCGCGGGTCACCGACGAGTTCATCGGCCACATCAAGGCCGCCGGCGCGCACTGGGACCTCGACCAGACCAGCCAGTTCGTCGTCGTCGCCGCGACCCTGCTGGACCTCAAGGCCGCCCGGCTGCTGCCCTCGGGCGAGGTCGAGGACCCCGAGGACCTCGCGCTGCTGGAGGCGCGGGACCTGCTGTTCGCCCGGCTGCTGCAGTACCGCGCCTTCAAGACGGTCGCGGGCCACCTGGCCGCGACCCTGGACGAGCAGGCCCGCCGGTTCCCGCGCGACGTCGCCCTCGAGCCGCGCTTCGCCCGGCTGCTGCCGGAGGTGGTGCTGACGATCACGCCCGAGGCCTTCGCGGCGCTCGCGGCGAAGGCGCTGGCGCCCAAGCAGGCCGACGTCGTCTCGCTGGCGCACCTGCACGCGCCCGCGGTCAGCGTCCGCGAGCAGGCCCGGCTGGTGGTGGACCGGCTGCGCCGCACCGGAGCGCTCACCTTCCGCGCCCTCACGGGGGACTCCCCGGACCGGATCACCACCGTCGCGCGGTTCCTCGCCCTGCTGGAGCTGTTCCGCGAGGGCGCCGTCGCGTTCGAGCAGGTCGCCGCCCTGGGCGAGCTGACCGTACGCTGGACGGGGTCGAACGAGGGCGAGCTGGACATCTCCGACGAGTTCGACGTCCCCCCGACCCCCAGCGAGGAACCCTGATGAGCCAGAGCACGACCGCCGCCGGCACGCCGGCCGGCGACCCCGCGACCGCGGAGCCGGGCCCGGCCCAGCCCTCGCTGGTCGCGGAGGACGTGCCCACCCCCGCCGAGGTGAGCGGGGCCCTGGAGGCGCTGCTGCTCGTCGCCGAGGAGCCGCGGCGCACCGGTGACCTGGCCGCGGCGCTCGGCGCCCCCGAGCCGGTCGTCCGCGAGGCGCTGGCCGACCTCGTCCGCTTCTACGACGAGACCCACCGCGGCTTCGAGCTCCGCGAGGTCGGCGGCGGGTGGCGCTACTGGACCCGCGACGAGCACGCCGACCTCATCGCGGCCACGGTCCTGGAGGGCCAGCAGTCCCGGCTCAGCCAGGCCGCGCTGGAGACGCTCGCCGTCATCGCCTACACCCAGCCCATCTCCCGGGGCCGGGTGTCGGCGGTCCGCGGGGTCAACGTCGACGGCGTCATCCGCACCCTGCTGGCGCGCGGGCTGATCGAGGAGGCCGGCCACGACGTCGACTCCGGCGCGGTCGTCTTCTCCACCACCAGCCACTTCCTGGAGCGGATGGGCCTGCGCTCCCTCGACGACCTGCCCGCCCTGGCCCCGCACCTGCCCGACGCGTCGGCCCTGGAGGCCGAGCTGGGCCAGCTCGCCGCCGTCCCGTCCCCCGACGCCGGCACCCCCGACGCCGGCACCGCGGACGCCGGCACCCCTGACGAGAACATCCCCGACGCGCCCGCCGAGGCGACCGCCGGGACCACGCACGACCGACCTGAGGACCAGCAGTGAACAACGACGACGACCAGGGCGGCATCCGCCTGCAGAAGGTGCTCGCCGCGGCGGGCCTCGCCTCCCGCCGGGCCTGCGAGATCATGATCAGCGAGGGCCGGGTCGAGGTGAACGGCCGCGTGGTCACCGAGCAGGGGCTGCGCGTCGACCCCGAGCGCGACACCATCCGCGTCGACGCCTCCCGCATCCCGCCGCCCCGGCGGCACCTCTACCTGGTGCTCAACAAGCCGCGCGGCGTCGTCTCGACGATGGACGACCCCGAGGGCCGCCGCAACCTCAACGACCTGCTCGAGGGCAAGCGTCCCGGCAAGCAGAACCGGCTCTTCCACGTCGGCCGGCTCGACACCGAGACCGACGGGCTGATCATCCTCACCAACGACGGCGACTTCGCCCACAAGCTGGCGCACCCGTCCTTCGAGGTGCCCAAGACCTACCTGGCCGAGGTCGCGGGCCAGATGCACCCGGCGACGGTCAAGCGGCTGCGCGAGGGCATCGTGCTGGACGACGGCCCGGTCCGGCCCAGCTCGGTGAAGCTCGTCTCCACCGCCGAGGACCGCTCGCTGGTCAAGCTGACCCTGCACGAGGGCCGCAACCACATCGTCCGCCGTACGATGGAGGCCGTCGGCCACCCGGTGCGGAAGCTCTCGCGGACCGGGATCGGCCCGGTGCGGCTGGGCACCCTCAAGAGCGGGGACCTGCGCGACCTCACCCGGGACGAGCTCGGCGGCCTGCTCGACCTGATCAGCAGCTGACCCCGGTCCCCGGGCAGCACCCCACGGCGAGGCGAGGAGGGCGATGGACCGCCGGATCTACGGCCTGGAGACCGAGTACGGCGTCGCCTGCACGTCCGGGGGGACGCGCCGGCTGACCCCGGACGAGGTGGCGCGCTACCTGTTCCGGCGGGTGGTCACCTGGGGGCGCAGCAGCAACGTGTTCCTCCGCAACGGCTCGCGGATCTACCTCGACGTCGGCTCCCATCCCGAGTACGCCACAGCCGAGTGCGACGACCTCGTCCAGCTCGTCAACCACGACCGGGCGGGCGAGCGGATCCTCGAGGACCTCATCGTCGACGCCGAGCAGCGGCTGGCCAGCGAGGGCATCACCGGTGACATCTACCTGTTCAAGAACAACACCGACAGCCACGGCAACTCCTACGGCTGCCACGAGAACTACCTGATCAGCCGGGTGGGGGACTTCTCCAAGATCACCGACGTGCTGGTGCCCTTCCTGGTCTCGCGCCAGCTGATCTGCGGGGCCGGGAAGGTCCTGCACACCGCGCGCGGGGCCGAGTACAGCGTCAGCCAGCGGGCCGAGCACATCTGGGAGAGCGTCTCCTCCGCGACCACCCGGAGCCGGCCGATCATCAACACCCGGGACGAGCCGCACGCCGACCCCGAGCGCTACCGGCGGCTGCACGTGATCGTCGGCGACTCGAACATGAGCGAGACGACGACGCTGCTCAAGGTCGGCACGGCTGAGCTGGTGCTGCGGCTGATCGAGGCGGGCGTCCCGATGCGCGACTTCGCCCTGGAGAACCCGATCCGGGCCATCCGCGACATGAGCCGGGACCGCACCGGCCAGGTCCAGGTCGCCCTGGCCAACGGCCGCCGCATCTCCGCGCTGGAGCTGCAGACCGAGTACTACGAGAAGGTCGCCGAGTTCGTCGCGCGCGGCGACCTCGGCACGCCGGTCATCGACCGGGTGCTGGACCTCTGGGAGCGCACGCTGCGCGCCGTGGCGGAGGACAAGCTGGCCCTCATCGACACCGAGGTGGACTGGGCGATCAAGCTCAAGCTGCTCGACCGCTACGCGGCCAAGCACCAGATGAGCCTCGCCGATCCGCGGATCGCCCAGCTCGACCTGGCCTACCACGACATCCGCCGGGGCCGGGGGCTGTTCTCCATCCTGCAGGAGCGCGGGCAGGCCGCCCGGGTGACGACGGAGCCGGCCGTCTTCCGGGCCAAGTCGGTGCCGCCGCAGACCACCCGGGCCAAGCTGCGCGGCGACTTCATCCGCGCCGCCCAGGAGGGCCGCAACGACTACACGGTCGACTGGGTGCACCTCAAGCTCAACGACCAGGCCCAGCGCACGGTGCTCTGCAAGGACCCGTTCGTCGCGGTCGACGAGCGGGTGGACCGGCTGATCGCCTCCATGCGCCGGCCCACCTTCTGAGCCCGGCCCCGCTCGCGCGCACAGGTGGCGCCCAGCCGGGCCGGGTAAGGTCGTCCGGTGCGTGCGATCCCCCAGACGTCCCTGCTCGTCCTCGCCCTGAGCGGCTCGCTCTTCCTCGCGGCCTGCGGCGGTGACGGCGAGCCGTCGACCGACGCCTCCGCCAGCGCGGTCCCGAGCGCCTCGGCGAGCGCGTCGGCGACGCCCAGCGCGACCCCCGCCAAGGTGCCGACGTCGAAGGACTTCGCCAAGGTGGACGTGAGCGGGGCGTACGGCAAGACCCCGAAGGTGACGATCGACAAGCCCTACGCGATCGACAAGACGCGCACCAAGGTCCTCGACAGCTCCGACGGCGCCGTGGTCGGGGCCGGCCAGACCGTCGAGGTCAACTACTACGGCGTCGACGGCCGGACGGGCAAGAAGTTCGACGAGTCGTTCAGCGCCGGCAAGCCGGTGGCCTTCTCCCTCGACCAGGTCGTGCCCGGCTTCAGCAAGGGCCTGACGGGGCAGAAGAAGGGCAGCCGGGTGCTGATCGCGATGCCCGGCTCCGACGGCTACGACGCCTCGGGCGGCAACGCGCAGGCCGGCATCGAGGTGGGCGACACCCTCGTCTTCGTCGTCGACATCGTCGACGTCCAGCTGAGCGAGCCCACCGGGACGGCCGTGAAGCCCGCGGCCGGTCTGCCGACCGTGTCCGGGCCGCTCGACAAGCCCGTCATCACGATTCCGAAGACCGACCCGCCGTCGAAGCTCGTCGTGCAGCCGCTCATCAAGGGCGACGGCAAGAAGGTCGGCGCCGGCGACACCATCACCTTCGCCTACCGCTGGCAGATCTGGCAGGACGGCCGGCTCGTCGAGGAGTCCTACGGCCAGAAGCCGGGCAGCTCGCCGCTCTCAGGCCTCGTCGCCGGCCTGCAGGAGGGCCTGGAGGGCCAGACCGTCGGCAGCCGCGTGCTGCTCGTCATCCCCCCGGACAAGGGCTACCCCGACGGCAACGCCCAGCCCAAGGTGGAGAAGGGCGAGACCCTCGTCATGGTCGTCGACCTGCTCTTCACCCAGGCCGGCCAGTAGTCCAGAGCCTGTCCGCTGCCTGAGCCGACCACCGCTGCCTGAGCTCGTCGAAGGCCCTTCGACAGGCTCAGGGCGCGGAGGTCCGACAGGCTCAGGGCGCGGAGGTCCGACAGGCTCAGGCCGCGGAGGTCCGACCGGCTCGCGTCAGACCGACGGGGGAGCGGTGTCCACCAGCGCGGCCGCGTGCCGGCCGGCCGCGGCCGCGGCGAGGAAGTAGGCCGGGTCGCCGTCGAGGCCGCGGCCCATCGTCGTCAGCCGCACCGGGGAGCCGGCGAGGGCCACGTCCAGGCCGGCGAGCGGCACCCGCACGGCGCGGTGCCGGGTGAGCGCCGCGGCGGCCGCCTCCACCTCCGGGGCCAGCGCGACCACCGCGTCCAGCCCCTCGATCCCGTCGAGCGCGCCGGCCCCCGCGAAGTCGGGCACCGCCAGGTCCGCGGGCAGCAGGGCGACCCGGCCGTAGGCGGTGACGCTGTGGTGGGAGAGCCCGCGGTGGCGCGGCCGCGCGTCCGCCGTCGAGATCCGCAGCGAGCCGACCGGGCGGCCGCCCAGGGTCGCGGCGGCGTTGACCGCCTCGCCGACGCCGACGCCGGAGAAGCCCCAGCGGGTCCCGGTGCCCAGGTTGCCCGGTCCCTGGCTGAGCACCACGAGGTCGGCGCCCAGCGCCAGCCGGGCCGCCAGCAGGCCGGAGTGCACCGTCACCGCCTCCAGGTCGCCGCCGAAGGCCTGGCCCACCGTCACCGTCGCCGCCAGCAGCCCGGCTTCGCGGAGCGCGGCGACCGTGCGGGAGAAGGCCAGCGGGAGCGCGCCCTGGTCGCTCATCACGTAGACCACCCGCGTGCCGGGCCGGTCGTGGGCCACGGCGAGCAGGGCGGGGGCGAGCGCGGAGTGCAGGTCGGCGACGACGACCGGGAGGCCGTCGAGGTCGTCGGCGTCGGCCAGCAGCGCGTGGTGCGGCGAGCCCTGCTCGTCGGCGCCGGCCACCATCGCCTGCTGGGGCAGGTAGCGGGCCTTGACGAGGTGGCCGGCCGGCTGCGGCGGCTGGCCGCGCAGGTCGCCGTCCGGGGTGAGCGCGGCGATCACCAGCGCGTAGCCGCCGGTGCCGAGGCCCCGCTCGAGCGCCGCGACGTTGAGCAGCACGCGGTCCCCGACCAGGGGCGCGGCCATCAGCGCGGTGTAGGCCAGCGCCCGCACCTCGGTGCCGTCGGCGCGCTCCACGACCAGCTCGACCGCCCCCGGCCAGCCCCCGCGGACCGCGCTGACCCGGCCGTCGGCCCAGATGATCATGCGCCGACCCTATGCCGTGGGTGGCGGCTGTTAACCTAGCGGCGACCCGTGGCCCCCGAGCGGGTGAGGAGAACGCACGCATGGCACCGCGCAAGACCGAGCGCATCCTCAACCTCACCATCTGCCTGCTGGTCTCCGGCCGCTTCGTGCCCAAGAGCCGCATCCGCGAGGCCGTCGAGGGCTACCACGACCTGACCGACGCCGCCTTCGAGCGGACCTTCGAGCGCGACAAGGACGAGCTGCGCGCGCTCGGCGTGCCGATCGAGGTGGGCACCTTCGACCCCCTCTTCGACGACGAGCCGGGCTACCGGATCCTGCCGGGGGAGTTCGAGCTGCCGCCGATCGACCTCGACGCCGAGGAGGCGTCGGTGGTGGGCGTCGCCGCGCGGGTCTGGCAGCACGCCAGCATGGCCGAGTCGACCGGCAGCGCGATCGCCAAGCTGCGGGCCGCCGGCGTCGAGCCCGACCCGTCGCTGCTCGCGTCGCTGGAGCCGTCGGTGCAGGCGACCGAGCCCGGGTTCGAGCCCCTCTGGGTCGCGGTGCTGGAGCGGATCCGGATGAGCTTCACCTACCGCGACGGCAGCCGCCGCACCCTCGAGCCCTGGGGCATGACGTCCTCGAAGGGCCGCTGGTACGTCATCGGCCGCGACGTCGACCGCGACGCCACCCGGATGTTCAAGCTCTCGCGGATGGCCGACCTGCCGCGCCGGGAGTCCAAGCCGGGCGCCTACGAGGTGCCCGCCGACCTCGACCTGCGCTCGCTCGCCCGCGCGCTGGCCCCGCGCGAGCCCACCGAGGAGGCCGTCCTCGCGCTGCGGGCCGGACGGGCCCCCGGGCTCCGTCGCCGCGGACGGCCCGGCCGCACCGACGTCGCGCTGCCCGCCGGCTTCGAGGTGCACGTCGTCGCCTTCTCCGACCTGGGCTCGGCCGCCGAGGAGATCTGCCGCTACGCCGCCGACGTCGTGGTCCTGGAGCCGGTCACGTTGCGCGAGCGCGTCGTCGAGGGGTTGGCCGCCGTCGCCCGCACGGCGGCGCAGCCGGCGACGAGCGGGGCGGCATGACCTCCCAGGCCCAGGTGCGCCGGCTGCTCAGCCTCGTGCCCTACCTCCGCGAGCACGACGGGGCCGCCATGGCCGACGTCGCCAAGGCTTTCGGCATCAGCGTCCGGACCCTGCGCGAGGACCTCGCCGTGCTGTGGATGTGCGGGATGCCCGGGCTCACCCCCGGCGACCTCATCGACATCGACATGGACGCCGTCGACGGCGAGGGCGTCATCCACCTCAGCAACGCCGACTACCTCACCCGGCCGCTGCGGCTGTCCACCGACGAGGCCCTCGCCCTGGTGCTGGGCCTGCGGACGCTGCGCGAGATCGCCGGACCCGGCCAGCGGGCCGCCGTCGACCGCGCCCTGCGCAAGCTCGAGGCCGCGTCCGGCTCGGCACCGACCGACCAGGCCAGCGTCAGCGTCACCGCCGGCCAGGACGAGATCCAGGTCCGGGTCAGCGAGGGCCTGCAGCGCGGCCTGCAGCTCGACCTCACCTACGACAACGCCTCCCGCGCCGAGACCACCCGGCGCCGGGTGGACCCGCTGCGCGTCTTCGTCCTCGAGGGCTACGGCTACCTGGAGGCCTGGTGCCACTCCGCGGTGGGCCTGCGGACCTTCCGGCTGGACCGGATCGCGGCGGTCGAGGTGACCGACGTGCCCGTCGAGCCCCACGACGTCGTCCTCAAGGACCTCAGCAAGGGCTGGTTCGAGACGCTCAAGGACGCCCCGCTGGTCACCCTGGACCTCGCGCCCGAGGCCACCTGGGTGGCGGAGTACTACCCGACCGAGGCGACGTCGGCCCGCGCCGACGGGGGTCTGACGGTGACCCTGCGGGTGCGCGACCCGGGCTGGCTGCGCGGGCTGCTGCTGGGCCTGCGCGGCGGGGGCAGTGTCGTCGCCCCGGCCGGGGCCGGGGATTCGGCGGCCGAGGCGGCCCAGGAGGCGCTCGACCAGTACGCGGCGCTCTTCGCCCCGGCGGCGGACTGAGCTCAGCCCTGCGTCGGGGCCGGGTCGTCGGCCGCGCGCCGGGCGTCGGCCAGGTCGTCCTGCAGGTCCAGCACCATGGCCACGCCGGCCAGGTTCAGGCCGGCCTCCAGCAGCGCGGTGATCCGGCCCAGCCGGGTGACGTCGTCGCGGCTGTAGAGCCGGGTGCCGCCGGCGGTCCGACCGGGGGTGAGCAGGCCGCGGCGCTCGTAGAGCCGGAGGTTCTGCACCCCGGTGCCGACCAGCTCGGCCGCGACGGTGATGCCGTAGACGCCGCGCGCGTCCTCCCCGGAGTCCGACCCAGATTCTCCTGCAGCCACGCTTGAAGACTATCCGGCACTGATGCTATAAACAATCTGTAGCCGTCACCACAGATCTGGTGGCGGGTGCACCACATCATCCACATCTGAGAAGGGAGAGACCCCCATGTTGATGCGCACCGACCCGTTCCGCGACCTCGACCGGCTCACCCAGCAGGTGTTCGGCACCCCGGCCCGGCCGGCCCTGATGGCCATGGACGCCTGGCGCGAGGGCGACACCTTCGCCGTCGAGTTCGACCTGCCCGGCATCGACGTCGACTCGATCGACCTGGACGTCGAGCGCAACGTGCTGACCGTCCGCGCCGACCGGCCCGCCCGTGAGGGCATCGCCGAGCTGGTGGCGGCCGAGCGGCCCCGCGGCGTCTTCAGCCGCCAGCTGATCCTCGGCGACAACCTCGACACCGAGCACATCCAGGCCTCCTACGACGCCGGCGTCCTGCGCCTGCAGATCCCCGTCGCCGAGAAGGCCAAGCCGCGCAAGATCGCGGTGACGTCGTCCGACGAGTCCCGGGTCGTCGAGGGGGAGGGGCACAAGGTCCTGCAGCGTTGATGGCCCTCGCTCCGCTCGGGCGCGGACCGCGCTGGGCCTTCTGCCCTCGCTCCGCTCGGGCGCGGACCGCGCTCCGGCCCTCCGTCGACGTCGTCGCCGGGGTGGACGAAGAGCATGTCCACCCCGCTCCTCCTCTCGACGGAGGCGCGCGGCCCGGTGCGGGTCGAGGCTCGAGGTAGCCGAAGGGTTGTGAGGACTTCGACCGGGAGTACGCGGTCGAAGTCCTCACAACCCCGTCCCGTGCTCGCACCTCTAGACTGCGCGGGTGCTCTGGGTGGTCCTCGTCCTCGTCCTCGCGCTGGGTGCGCTGGCCGTGCTGGTCGGCTACGCCGTCTGGCTCGCCCACAAGACCTCCGACCTGCTGAGCGAGGTGGCGGTGCTGGGCGACCAGGCCGCCCGGCTGGGGGACCTGCTGGCCCAGGTCGGCGCTCCGGAGACCGCTCCGCGGCCCGCGGGCCCGAACGGCCCGACCCGCGAGGTGCGCGACGTACGATGAGGACGAAGGCGCCGGACGACGGTTCGTCGGGCGCGTGCAGTGCCGCATCGGAGAAGAGGAAACATGAACGTGCTCGCCATCGCCGGACTCGGCGCCCCTGAGCTGCTGATCATCCTGGCTGTCGTGCTGCTGCTGTTCGGCGGGTCGCGGCTCGCCGGTCTCGGCAAGAGCACCGGCCGCGCCCTCAAGGAGTTCAAGGAGGAGACCAAGGGTCTCAAGGGCGAGCAGAAGGGCGACCCGGAGATCACCGGCACCACCGGCACCACGGGGACGACCGGCTCGTTCGACGCCCAGCCCGGCACCGGCGTGAACGGCGCCCCCTACAGCGACCCGGAGCAGGTCCAGCACCCGGTGTCGCGCCCGGCCAACGGCTCGGCGGACTCCGACGTCCGTCGCGACGTCTGACCGGTAGCACCCGACCGTGTCCTTGACGATCAAGGGCCGGCCCCTGAAGCTCAGCCTGGCCTGGCTCCGGCCCCCGGCCGCGCCCGCCGACGGGTCGATGACCCTCTTCGAGCACCTCAAAGAGCTGCGCTACCGGCTCGTCGTGGCTGCGCTCGCCATCGTGATCGGCACGACGGCGGCCTGGTTCTTCCGCAGCGACCTCATCGACGTCCTGCTCTCGCCGTACTACCAGGCCGCTGCCGACCTCAAGGCGAAGAACCCCGAGGCGACGCTGCAGGTGGTCAACAACGGCATCGCCTCGCCGTTCACCCTGGCGATCAAGGTCTCGGCGCTGGCCGGGGTCATCCTCACCTCGCCGGTCTGGCTGTGGCAGCTGTGGTCGTTCATCGTCCCGGGCCTGCTGGCCAAGGAGAAGAAGTGGGCGATGCTCTTCATCGGCGCCGCCACGCCGCTCTTCTGCGCCGGGGTGGCCGTCGGCTACATCGTGATGCCGAAGGGCATCAGCGTGCTGCTGGGCTTCACCGAGGGCGGCGTCACCAACCTGCAGGACATCAACCAGTTCCTGTCGTTCCTGATGCGGATCATGCTCGTCTTCGGGGCGGCGTTCCTCATCCCGCTGGTCGTGCTGATGCTCAACATCCTCGGCGTGGTGCCGGCCCGGTACCTCTCGAAGTACCGGACCTACGTCATCTTCGGCACCTTCGTCTTCGGTGCGGTGGCGACGCCGTCGACCGACCCGTTCTCGATGCTGGCCCTCGCGGCGCCCATGACGATCCTGTTCCTGGCGGCCGAGATCATCGCCCACATCCTCGACCGGCGGAAGGCCCGGCGGGCCGCCGTCGACGGTGACAGCCTGCTCGCGTCCGGCGTCGAGAACGATGTCGCGCTGAAGCAGCTCGACGCCGACGACGACGACGCGGACGGCACCCGGGGCAGCGGGAGCTAGCGACCCGTGCCCCGACGGATCGTGCTGGTCGTCAACCCGACGGCCGGCCGGGGCCGTGCGGGCCGGGCGCTGCCCGGCGTCCGGGCCCGCCTCGAGGCGTCGGGCGACGAGGTCGCCGTCGTCCCCAGCACCGACTACGCGCACGCCCGCGCGACGATGGCCGCCGCCGTGGCCGGCGGGGCCGACGTCCTGGCCGTGATGGGCGGCGACGGCATGATGCACCTCGGCGTCAACGCCTGCGCCGACCAGGCCAGCGCCACGCCCACCCTCCTCGGCCTCGTGCCGGCGGGCAGCGGCAACGACCTCTGCCGCGGTGTCGGGCTGGACCCCGACGACCCGGTGGCCGCTGCCGGTGTCGTCGCCGACGGCAGCCGGCGCGACCTCGACCTGATGACGGTGGCCGGCCGCCACGTCGGCGCCGTGCTGGCCACCGGCTTCGACGCCCTGGTCAACCGCCGCGCCAACGTGATGGCCTTCCCGCGCGGCTCGAGCCGCTACACCGTCGCCGCCCTCGCCGAGCTGCGGGTCTTCTCCCCGCTGCGGTACCGGCTGGTCCTCGACGGCGCCCCGCGCGAGCTCGAGGCCATGCTCGTCGCCGTCGGCAACACGAGCAGCTACGGCGGCGGGATGCGGATCTGCCCCGCCGCCGACCCGGCCGACGGCTGGCTCGACGTCACCGTCATCCACCCGGTCCACCGGGCGACCCTGCTCCGGCTGCTGCCGCAGATGACCTCGGGGCGGTTCGCCCGGCACCCGTGCGTCGAGCAGCTGCGGGCCCGCGTCGTCCGCGTCGACGGCGAGACCGCGGACGGCGCCCCGCTGGTCACCTTCGGCGACGGCGAGCAGCTCGGCGACGTGCCGGTGGACGCCGTCGTGGCCCCGGAGGTCCTCCCGCTGGTGGTTTCGACCGCCCGGTAACTTGGGTCCATCATGGCCAACCCCGCGATGGACGACGACCTCAGCGCTCCCCGCAGCCCGGCGGAGGCCTACAGCAGGTTCCGGGACCGGCAGTCCTCCCCCCTGCTGACCCGCTTCGCCGACGGCTACGGCTTCGCCTTCGACGACTACCAGCGCGAGGCCTGCACCCACGTCGAGAACGGCTCCGGCGTGCTGGTCGCCGCCCCCACCGGGGCGGGCAAGACGATCGTCGGCGAGTTCGCCGTCTTCCTGGCCCTCGAGGAGGGCCGCAAGTGCTTCTACACCACGCCCATCAAGGCGCTCTCCAACCAGAAGTACGCCGACCTCGTCCGCCGGCACGGGTCGGCCAACGTCGGCCTGCTGACCGGTGACTCCTCGGTCAACCCCGAGGCCCCGGTCGTCGTGATGACCACCGAGGTGCTGCGCAACATGATCTACGCGCGCTCCTCGACGCTGGCCAACCTCGGCTACGTGGTGATGGACGAGGTGCACTACCTCGCCGACCGGTTCCGCGGGGCGGTCTGGGAGGAGGTGATCATCGGGCTGGCGGAGTCGGTCCAGGTGGTCGCCCTCTCGGCCACGGTGAGCAACGCCGAGGAGTTCGGCGAGTGGCTCTCCGCCGTCCGCGGCGAGATGGCCGTCGTCGTCTCCGAGCGCCGGCCGGTCCCGCTGTTCCAGCACGTGATGGTGGGCCGCACCATCTACGACCTCTTCGCCGACGACGCCCCCACCGCGGTGGCCGCCCCCAAGGGCCGCGAGCCCGAGGTCAACCCCGCCCTGGTCAAGGTGGCCCGCGACGAGTCCCGCTACGTGCGCGACGACTCCCGGCGCCCCCGCGGGCGCAACGGCAAAGGCAAGCGGACCGTCGCCTACGGCAGCGGCGCGTACGGCGGCGGGGCCGCCCGCTCCCGCAACGAGAGCGTGCGCACCGACGCCGTCGGCCGCCGGCCCCGCTCGCTGGCCGCGCCCAGCCGGGCCGAGATGGTCGAGCAGCTGGACTCCGAGGGGCTGCTGCCCGCCATCGTCTTCATCTTCAGCCGGGTCGGCTGCGACGGCGCCGTCCGCCAGCTGCTCGCCTCCGGCGTGCGGCTCACCACCCGCGAGGCGCAGGTCGAGATCTCGGCCATCCTCGAGCGGCACGTCTCCGGGCTCAGCCCCTCCGACCTGCGCGCCCTGGACTACGACCGCTTCGCCGAGGCGCTGGTCCGGGGGATCGCCGCCCACCACGCCGGGATGCTGCCGGCGTTCAAGGAGTGCGTCGAGGAGGCCTTCGTCCGCGGCCTGATCAAGGTCGTCTTCGCCACCGAGACGCTGGCCCTGGGCATCAACATGCCGGCCCGCAGCGTCGTGCTGGAGAAGCTCGTCAAGTACAACGGCGAGACCCACGCCGACATCACCCCCGGTGAGTACACCCAGCTGACCGGCCGCGCCGGCCGCCGCGGGATCGACGTCGAGGGGCACGCCGTCGTCCTGTGGCAGCCCGGGCTGGACCCGCGCGCCGTCGCCGGCCTGGCCTCGCGCCGCACCTACCCGCTGCGCTCGTCCTTCGCGCCCACCTACAACATGGCCGTCAACCTCGTCGGCAGCGTCGGGCGCGAGCGTGCCCGGACCCTGCTCGAGCAGTCCTTCGCGCAGTTCCAGTCCGACCGCTCCGTCGTCGGGCTCGCCCGCTCGCTGGCCAAGAACACCGAGGCCATCCGCGGGTACCTCGAGCAGGCGCAGTGCGACAAGGGCGACTTCACCGAGTACGCCCGGCTGCGGGCCGAGGTCACCGAGCTCGAGGCCGCCGCCGCCCGCGAGCGCCGGACCGACCGGCAGGCCGAGGCGGTCCAGGTGCTGCTCACCCTCAAGCCGGGCGACATCCTGCGCGTGCCGAGCGGCAAGAGCCAGGGCTGGGTCGTCGTCATCGACCCCAGCACGCGCGTCGAGAACCAGGGCCCCCGCCCGATGGTGATGACCGACGACCGGCAGGTCCGCCGGCTCTCGGTCACCGACTTCCCGCAGCCGCCGGTGGTCGTCGGCCGGATGCGGGTGCCCAAGCACTTCAACCCGAAGGAGCCGGCCTCGCGCCGCAACCTGTCGGCGGCCTTCCGCAGCAAGCTCGCCGAGGTCGACCTGACGCCGACCCGCCGTCGCGGTCCGGCGGCCGAGGGCGACCTGGTCGAGGAGATCGCGACGCTGCGCGACACCCTGCGCCGGCACCCCTGCCACCTGTGCCCCGACCGCGAGGCGCACGCCCGCTGGGCCGAGCGCGCGCTGCGGCTGGAGCGGGAGAACGCCCGCACCCAGGAGCGGGCCGCCACGCGGACCAACACCATCGCCACCCACTTCGACAAGATCTGCCTGGTCCTGGAGTCGCAGGGCTACCTCAGCGGCGACGGCCAGAGCCGGGTGACCGACGCCGGCCGGATGCTCGCCCGGATCTACGCCGAGCTGGACCTCGTCGCCGCCGAGTGCATCCGCGACGGCGTCTTCGACGACCTCTCCGCGCCCCAGCTGGCCGCCGTGCTGTCGTCGCTGGTCTTCCAGGCCCGCCGCAGCGACGACGGCGCCCGCCGGCCGCGGATGCCCGACCACGCCAGCAACGAGGCGATGACCGAGGTGCGCCGCATCTGGCGCACGGTCTCCCTCGTCGAGCGCGACGCCCGGCTGCCCCGGGCGCCCGAGCCCGACATGGGCTTCAGCGAGATCGCCTACGGCTGGGCCGCCGGCCGATCCCTGGCGCAGGTGCTCTCCGACACCGACCTCACCGCGGGGGACTTCGTCCGCTGGGTCCGCCAGGTCACCGACTTCGCCGGGCAGATCGCCGACGCCGCCGGGCCGGGCCCGCTGCGCGAGGTGGCCCACGAGGTCGTCCGGTCGATGCGCCGCGGCGTCGTCACCTACTCCGCGGACGACGACGAGCCGGCCGACGACCTGAGCGGCGCCGACCTGCCCTGAGCCCGGGCCGACCCGGCCGGCGACGGCAGCGTGACGACGGCCCGCGTGCCGCCGCCCGGTGCGGTGCCGACCACCAGCCGACCGCCCGACGCGGCCAGCCGGGTCGTGTAGGAGGCCAGGCCGATGTGCCCGGTGGCGACCTTGTCGCGGGTCGCCGTCGGGCTCAGCCCGACGCCGTCGTCCTGCACCTCCAGCCGCAGGCCGGCCGGGTGCCGGCTCAGCCGGACGTGCACCTCGCCGGCGTGGGCGTGCTTCTCGACGTTGCCCAGCAGCTCGCGGGCGGCGCCGTAGACGAGGGCCTCCTCGGTCGGCGTCGTCCCGGGCGCGCCGGCGTCCACGGCGTCGACGTGCACCCGGAGCCCGCTGCGCCTGGCCACCTGGCCCCCGAGCTCGCGGAGGGCGGGAGCCAGTCCCAGCTGGGCGAGGACCTGCGGGTGCAGCGAGGTCACCGTCCCGCGCAGCGACCGGATGGTGCTGCGCAGCAGGTCGTCGGACTGGGCGACCAGCTGGGCGCGCAGGCCCGGCGTCCCGTCGGTCTCGTCCAGCTGCTCCAGGTTGCGACGGACGGCGATGAGCTCCTGGAGCGGGCCGTCGTGCAGCTGCTCGGCCAGGGCGGCGTCGTGGCGCTGGACCGCGGCCAGCGACTCCGCCGTCACCCGCTGCTGCAGGGTCAGCAGGTCGACCGCCGCCCGCGAGCGGCGGGTCAGCACGACGGTCAGCGCGGTGCTGCACAGCGCCAGCCAGCTGAGCAGGCCGAAGTGCAGCCAGACCACCCCGGGCAGGGAGGGCCCGCCCGAGCGGCCGAGGTTCTCCAGCCAGACGGCGAGGTAGGCCAGGGCGATGGAGCCGCTGACCACCCCGCTGAGCAGCGGCCGGTACTGGAACACGACGAGCACCGGGTAGGCGTAGAAGATCGGCGTCAGGTAGGACGTCGCCCCGCCGGAGAGGGCGGCGAGCGTGACCACCGCCGTGAGGTCGACGACCGTGGTGAGCGGCCCGGCCCAGCGCGGGGCGGGCCGCCCGAACGACCAGACGAGCACCAGCAGCGCCCAGCCGGCGAAGGCGCCGAGGACGGCGAGGTAGGGCGTCCGGGCGAGGGCGGGCTCGTCGACGACGGGGCCGACCAGCAGGGCGAGCCCGACCAGCGGGAGCCGGAGCAGCGCGGTGACCCGGGCCGACCCGGTGGTGAGCGACTGCAGGCCGGCGCCGGCGGCGAGCGGCGCCGCCGGGAGGCTCACGAGATGATCCCGCGGCGCATGGCCTCGGCCACGGCCGCGCCCCGGTCGGCCACCCCCAGCCGCTCGTAGAGGCGCTGGATGTGGGTCTTCACCGTGGACAGCGCGAGGTGCATCTCGACCGACATCTGCGGTGCGCTCTTGCCGGCGGCGATGGCCGTGAGCACCTCGCGCTCCCGCCCGCTGAGCCGGGGCCGTCCGGTGTCGGAGCGCAGCCTGATCTCCCCGACGAGGGCGGCGGCGAGCTCGGGGGCGACGACGTCCCGGCCGGCGGCGACGTCGCGGATGGCCTGCAGGACCTCGCGCCGGCCGGCCTCCTTGGACAGGAACCCGGCGGCGCCGCGCTGCAGCGCGGTGAACACGATCGAGGCCTCCGTGTACGCCGAGAGCACGAGCACCCGGGTGCCCAGGCCCTCGTCACGGACGGCCTCGGCCACCGCGGCGCCGTCGAGGCCGGGCATCCGGTAGTCGCTCACCGCCACCTGCGGTCGCAGCCGCCGCACCAGCTCCAGCAGCTGGCCGCCGTCGCCGCACTCGCCGAGCACCTCGACCTCGCCGCTGGCGGCGAGCATCCGGACGACGCCCTCCCGCACCACCGGGTGGTCGTCACCCACGACCGCGGTGATCATCGCGCTCCTGTCCGTCCCTCCCGGCCGGACCGGGCCGCCGGGGGACGGCCCGCGTCGCCGCGGGAGGGCTGCGCCCAGGAGAGGATCACCCGGATCGCCCGCGGCGGCAAGCACGGCGTCCACGGCGGACCGGCGTTCCTCCGATCGAGGGACACGGCTGTCGTCCGGAGAGGGGGCGGTCGCAGCATCGACGGGCCCGCGGACCGGCTGCTTGGCTGGAGCTCGCGTTCTGGGGGCAGGGCGCTGGGCGACGACGCCCGCGATCAGGAGGACCGATGAGCACGAGGACCGAGGGCGGGCGCGACCGCTCCCAGGGCAGAGCCGGCGAGCCTGAGGACCGGACGTCGGCGGACGGCCGCACCGGCAGGGTCGGCCGGCTGGCCGGGGGGCTGGCGCTCACCGCGGCGCTGGCGCTGGGCCAGGCCGGCCTGCTGCCGGCAGCGGCCGCGCCGGCGGTCCCGGCGCCGCCGGCCCCGGTCGCGACGACCGCGGCCCCGGAGACCGCGGACCCGGCGGCCGCCGCCTTTACGGGTGGGCGCACCACCTACCTGGTGGAGGCCACCACCGCGCGGGCGGCGTCCCGGGCGGCCCGGCGGGCCGAGGCCGACGGCGGCACGGTGACGCGGCGCTACCGCGAGGTGCTGGAGGGGTTCGCGGCGCAGCTGACGCCGCGGCAGGCCCGGACCCTGCGGGCCCAGCGCGGCGTCCTCACGGTGACGCCGGACCGCAAGATCATCGCCAACGCCTGCCCGGGCTGCCTGCCCGGCGCGCTGTCCCACGAGGAGGTCGCGAACTGGGGTGTGCTGCGGCTGTCCTCCCGCACCCCGGTCACCCTGGACCCCCAGGAGCCCGGCGGTCCGGTGTACCGCTTCGACAGCGACGGCGAGGGCGTGACCGCGGTCGTCCTCGACACCGGCGTCGACGCCGTGCCCGAGCTCGGCGACCGGGTGCGGCCCGGCCACGACTTCGTCGACGACGACCGCGACGCCCGCGACTGCGGCGGCCACGGCACGCGGGTCGCCGAGATCGTGGCGGGGGACCGCACCGGGGTGGCCGACCGGGTGGCGGTCGTGCCGCTGCGCGTCTTCGACTGCTCGGGCACCGGCTCCTGGAGCCGGGTGCTCGCCGCGCTCGACTGGACGCTGCGGCACCGCCCCGACGGCCCGGTGGTGGTGAACCTCAGCGGCGCCGGCCACGCGTTCGGCCTGGGGGACCGGGCGGTGCGCCGGGTCGTCGCCGCCGGCATCCCCGTCGTCGCCTCGGCGGGCAACGTCCGCGACGACGCCTGCCGCTACAGCCCGGCCCGGGTCCCGGGCGTGCTCACCGTCGGCGCGACCGACATCACCGACCGGCGGGCCGCCACCTCGGACTTCGGCCGCTGCCTCGACCTCTTCGCGCCGGGGGTGGACATCGCCACGACCTCCGGCACCGTCAGCGGCACGTCCTTCGCCGCCGCGCACGCCACCGGCGCGGTCGCCCGCTACCTGGAGAACCACCGCCGGGCCTCGCCGCGGGCCGTCGCCGCCGCGCTGACCGCCGAGGCCACCACGGGCGTCGTCCGGGACCTCCGCGGGTCACCGGACCGGCTGCTGCACGTGGCCGACCCGGTCGCCCCGGGAGCCCCGGTGCAGGTGAGCTGGACCGTCGACGACGCCGCCGACACCGCGACGGCGACCTGGTCGCCGCCGGCCGAGCGCGGCAGCGCCCCGCTCACCGGCTACCTGGTCTGCGCCAGTCCCGTCCAGGTCTTCAACTCCTGGCCGGGGCCGCAGTGCGGGCGGGCCGCAGCGGGCGCGCGCACGCTCACCCTCGGCCTCGAGGCCGACGGGCTGTTCTTCGAGGCCAACGGCACCTACGCGTTCTTCGTCGCCGCGCTCAGCAAGGCCGGCACCGGGACGCCCAGCCCGGCCGCCGAGCTGCGGTTCGCCCCCTCGCCGCCGTCCGACCCGACGGTGGTGGTCTCGCTGCAGCTGGACTCCGGCGGCATCCTCGTCCAGGTCACCTCCAACGACGCGCCCTGGAACGGCTACGTCGAGTACACGGTCACCCGCACCGGGCCCGACCTCTGGGGTGAGGCCACCCGCACGGAGACCACCACGGCCGACGCCTTCTTCGGCGGCCTGGTCCCGGGGGAGACCTACACCTTCGCCGTGCAGGCCCGGAACGTCTCGGGCACCAGCGGCGTGGTCACCCGGGAGATCCGCTACCCGGGCTGACCCCGCTCTCCCGGGGACGACGGGGACGTCGACCGGGAACGCGCCACGGCTCCGTCGGACGAGGTCCGGCGGAGCCGTGGGTGCGTCGGCCGGGTCGGCCCCGGCGCGGGAGTCAGTCGTCGCGGCCGTAGCGGGACTCCCAGCGGTCCTCGGTGCGCTCGGAGGCGTAGCGCTGGTGGATCGAGTCGCTGTCGGCGCCGCCGTTCAGCTTGTCGCTGGCCGTGCCGCCCTCGAGCAGGTCGTGGCCCGAGCGGCCGAAGAGGCTGTCGGCGCCCGAGTCGCCCTGCAGGTGGTCGTTGTTGGTGCCGCCGTCGAGGCGGTCCTTGCCCGAGCCGCCCTCGAGCACGTCCTTGCCGGTGCTGCCGTAGAGGGTGTCGTTCCCCGACTCCCCGTCGATCTCGTCGTGCCCGGCGCCGCCGTCGATCCAGTCGTCGCCGCCGCTGCCGTCGATCTCGTCGTTGCCGCTGCCGCCGCAGATGATGTCGTTCCCGCCGTTGCCGTCGATCTCGTCGGAGCCGCCGAGGCCGACGATGACGTCGCGGCCCGAGGTGCCCTCGATCTCGTCGCTGGCGCCGGTGCCGACGATCGTCGCCTTCGCGCCGTGGCAGGTGTAGGTGGCGGCCGCTGCCGGTCCGGTGGCGCCGAGCCAGAGGGCCGAGGCGCCCAGCAGGGTGATGCTGCCGGCGGCGAGGCTGCGGCGGATGCGGGCGGTGGTGGTGGCGTTCATGGTGTCCTCCTGGGATGGGCCGGGGTGGCCGTGGTGGCGATGGGAGTACTCCACCGGCCGGCCGTGAGACCGTCGTGAGGGCGCGATGAGAAGATCCTCACCTGGTCAGGGGCCGGTTGGCGGCCCCGCGTGCGGCATGCTGGTCCGATGACCGAGACCGGCGCCGAGCTGCCCGCCCGCCGCCGGAGGCCGCCCCGCCGGGTCTCGGTGCGGATGCGGATCCTCTCCGCCGTCCTCGTCACCACCGCGCTCGGGATGGTCAGCGCGGGCACCGTCTCCTACCTGCTGGCGCGGCACTCCACCTTCGAGGGGATCCAGAAGGCCCTCAGCCAGGAGAACGAGGAGATCAACACGGTCTCGGCCCTGGCCGCCGACGGCGGGGCCGGCCGGGTCATCCGGGGTCCCAGCGACGTCCTGTTCGTGGCCATCAAGCGCTCGGTGCCCGACCCGGGGGAGGGGATCATGGGCCTGGTCGACGGCGAGGTGGCCTGGGTGCCGACCTCCAGCGACGCCTTCCAGCTGAGCCTGGCCGCCGACCCCGAGCTGGTGCGCGCGGCCTCGGCGGCCGAACCCGGCCAGCCGGTCGCGGTCCGCGAGATCCGCACCGCGGCCCACCCGCGGATGGCCTACATCTCCGTGCCGATCCAGGTGGAGGGCTCCGCCGGCCTCGGCCACTACGTCGCCGCCGTCGACGTCCGGGCCGCGCTGGCGCCGGTCAACCGGACCCACCTCACCTACGCCGTCGTCTGCCTGCTGGCCCTCGGGGTGGTGGCGCTGGTCGGCTACCAGGTGGCCGGGCGGCTGCTCTCCCCGCTCCGCGCCCTGCGCCGGACCGCCCAGCGGATCAGCGACACCGACCTCAGCGACCGGATCCCGGCCGAGCAGCTGTCGAGCCACGACGAGGTCGCCGACCTGGGCCACACGATGAACGCGATGCTCGACCGGCTGTCGGCCTCCTTCGACACCCAGCGGCGGATGCTCGACGACGCCGGGCACGAGCTGCGGACCCCGATCACCATCGTCCGCGGGCACCTGGAGCTCGTCGACACCGCCGACCCCGACGACGTCGCCCGCACCCGCGACCTGGCCATCGACGAGCTGGACCGCATGCAGCGGCTGGTCGACGAGCTCATGGTGCTGGCCAAGGCCCGCCGCCCCGACTTCGTCCGGCTCACCCCGACCGGGGTGGCCGAGCTGCTGTTCTCGGTCTTCGACAAGGTGACGACGCTGGGGGACCGCCGCTGGACGCTGGACGACTCGCCGGAGGAGGTCGCCTGGGTGGACCCGCAGCGCGTCACCCAGGCCCTGGTCCAGCTGGCCGCGAACGCGGTGAAGTTCACCCCGCCCGGCGGCGTCGTCGCCCTCGGCGGCCGGGTGCGCGGGGACGAGCTGCTGCTCTGGGTGCGCGACGAGGGCGTCGGCATCGACCCGGCCGAGCAGAGCACGGTCTTCGAGCGCTTCGGCCGCGGCTCCCAGCGCCCGAGCGGGCCCGACCCGGGAGCCGGGCTGGGGCTGGCCATCGTCAGCGCCATCGCCGAGGCCCACCACGGCCGGGTCGACCTCGAGAGCGCCCCCGGCCGCGGGTCCACGTTCACCCTCGTGCTGCCCCGACAGCCCGGCGCCGTCAGCGCCACCACGCCCACCACCAGCAAGGAGCCGGCATGGCAGCCATCCTGATCGCCGAGGACGAGGCGCGGATCGCCGCGTTCGTCGACAAGGGCCTCCGTGCCGCCGGGCACGCGACGACGGTCGCCGGGGACGGCCGGCTGGCGCTCGAGCACGCGGCCTCGGGCCAGTTCGACCTCATGGTCCTCGACATCGGCCTGCCGGGGATGAGCGGCTTCGAGGTGCTGGAGGCGCTGCGCGGGCAGGGCTCGAGCCTGCCGGTCATCATCCTCACGGCGCGCGACTCGGTGACCGACACGGTCGCGGGGCTGGAGGGCGGGGCGGACGACTACATGGCCAAGCCGTTCCGCTTCGAGGAGCTGCTGGCCCGGGTCCGGATCCGGCTGCGGGACAGCGTCACGACGCCGTCGACCGTGCTCAGCCACGGGTCGCTGTCCCTGGACGTCCGGACCCGGATCGCCTCGGTGGGCGACGCCCGGGTCGAGCTCTCGGCGCGCGAGTTCGCGCTGCTCGAGATGTTCCTGCAGCACCCCGGCCAGGTCCTCAGCCGGGAGCAGCTGCTGTCCCGGGTGTGGGGCTACGACTTCGACCCGGGGTCCAACGTCGTCGACGTCTACGTGCGCTACGTGCGCAACAAGATCGGGAGCCAGCTCATCGAGACGGTCCGCGGGGCGGGCTACCGGCTCGGGCGCTGACCGCGCCCGTCAGCCCGCGGTGTCGGGCGACGCCGGGCTGACCGGGGACTTCGGGGAGACGGGGGACTTCGGGGAGACGGGGGACTTCGGGGAGACGGGCGACTTCGGGGAGACGGGGGAGGCCGCCGTCACCGGCGAGACCGGGGTGGGCGGGGTGACCGCGGTCGGGGCCGTGTCGGCCGCCGAGCCCGGGGTGCTGGGGCTGGCCGGGCTGACGGTCGGGTTGTCCCCGGCGTCCGCGGTGCCCGGACCCACCGAGGGGTCGGGGTCCGCGGCCGGACCGGGGACGGCGGCGGCCACGACGACGCCGCGGCTGCTCACCGGCTGGTCGAGGACCGAGGGGACGGCGACGGCGGCGAGGGGGGCCAGGGCGAAGGCGGTCGCGGTGCCCCCGACGACGACCCAGGACTTCTTGGAGATCGGCATGGACCCCACTCCACCGGTCGGGGGTGAGAGGCCCAGGAGACGCGGATGAGAGAGCTCTCATCCGCGGCCGGCTCAGGAGGCCTGGCTCACCGTCGACATGTTGAAGTCCGGCACCCGGACCGGCGGCATGACCGTGCGGTTGTAGAAGTCGTTCCACTCCCGGCACAGCGTCGCCTCCGACGCGCCGACCTCGCTGATCCGGCCCAGCAGCTCGACCGGCGACTCGTTCCAGCGGAAGTTGTTCACCGCGCCCTTCACCTCGCCGTCCTCGACGAGGTAGACGCCGTCACGGGTCAGCCCCGTCAGCAGCAGCCGCTCCGGGTCGACCTCGCGGATGTACCAGAGGCAGGTGACGAGCAGCCCGCGCTCGGTGCGCGCGACCATCTCCTCCAGCGTCGCCCCGGTGCCCGGCCCGTCCGGGCCGTCGGCGGTGACGACGAGGTTGTCGGCCGGCGGGGTCGGCGCGGTGCCGGTGGCGGTGGCCTGCGCCCGGTTGCGGACCAGCTCGGTCAGCACGCCGCCGTCGACCCAGGTCGTCGCCGGCACGGGCAGCCCGACGTCGAACACCCACGAGGTGCCGTCCCCGGACTGCAGCTGGTCGACGAACGGGACCGTCTCCAGCCCCGGCTGGGCCGGGTCGGAGCGCAGCGTGAGCGGCAGCGGCGCCAGCCGCTCGCCCAGGCGGGTGCGGCCGTCGCCGGCGGAGAAGACGTTGCGGCCCTCCTCGGCGTCGCGGGCGTTCGCCGTCCACAGCAGGTAGATCAGCAGGTCGGCGACGGCCCCGGGCGGCAGCAGCGTCTCGTAGCGGCCGGCGGGCAGGTCGATGCGGGTGGCGGCCCAGCCCAGCCGGGTGCGCAGCTCGCCGTAGAGAGCCGCCACGTCGACGTCGGTGAAGTCCCGCGAGGGCGCGCCCACCCAGGCCGAGGCGCTCAGGTCGGCGGTCTTGCCGTTGAGCTCGAAGCGGCCGGTCGGCTGGACACCGCGGAGCCGCAGCCCCGTCGTCGAGCCCAGGTAGGTGGTGGTGACGACGTGCTCGGCGAAGCCGTAGAGCAGGTGCCCCGCCCCGGCGGCGGCCGCGAAGGCCTCGCCCAGGCTCTGGGCCAGCCGGCCCAGCACCTCGATCCCCGTGGTGGCCGGCGGCTCGTCGAAGCCTTGGGAGGGGTCGCCGGTCACGAGCGGGGCGGCGTTCTCCGACGGCGGGCCGCTGCGCGCGGCCTGCTCGGCGGCGGCCACCACCGCGGCCACCTCGTCGGTCCCGGCGACCTCCTGGCTCACCGTCCCGACGGCGGTGCCGCCCTCGACCGGGGCCGTGGCCACCACCGTCAGCGTCCGGCCGTGCATCTCGCCGTTGGTCGTCAGCTCGTTGGCCGCCCAGCGCAGGTTGGCCTCCCAGCGCTCGGTCAGGCGGACGACGGCCGGCAGCGTGGTCCGGGCCAGGGCGGCCTCGACCAGCTCCTGCGCGGTGGCGGCGCCCGTGCTGGTGGTGTCGCTCATCCCTGGCTCCCCTCGGCGGCGGTGTTGAGCACGTTGACGCCGCGGAACAGCGCGGACGGGCAGCCGTGGGAGACCGGGGCCACCTGGCCGGGCTGGCCCTTGCCGCAGTTGAAGGCGCCGCCCAGCACGTAGGTCTCCGGACCGCCGACCACCTCCATCGAGCGCCAGAAGTCGGTGGTGGTGGCCTGGTAGGCCACGTCGCGGACCTGCCCGGCCAGCCGGCCGTCCTCGATCGCGTAGAAGCGCTGGCCGGTGAACTGGAAGTTGTAGCGCTGCATGTCGATCGACCAGGACTTGTCGCCGACCACATAGAGACCGTGCTCGACGCCCCCGATGAGCTCCTCGGTGGAGGGCCCGTCCGGCGCCGGCTGCAGCGAGACGTTGGGCATCCGCTGCATGGGGATGTGGCCGGCCGCGTCGGCGAAGGCGCAGCCGTTGGAGCGGCCCAGCTGCTTCTCGGCCGCCATCTGCCGGTTGAGCTGGTAGCCGACCAGGGTGCCGTCGCGGACGATGTCGAACTCCTGCTGGGCCACGCCCTCGTCGTCGAAGCCGACGGTGGCCAGGCCGTGCGGGACCGTGCGGTCCCCGGTCACGGTCATCACCGGGCTGCCGTAGTGCAGGGAGCCGAGCTGGTCGAAGGTGGCGAACGAGGTGCCGGCGTAGGCCGCCTCGTAGCCCAGGGCGCGGTCCAGCTCGGTGGCGTGGCCGATGGACTCGTGGATGGTGAGGAAGAGGTTCGACGGGTCGATCACCAGGTCGTAGCGGCCGGCCTCCACCGACGGGGCGGCGACGTGCTCGGCGAGCAGGGACGGCAGCTCGGCGACCTCGGCGTCGAAGTCCCAGCCGGTGCCCGTCAGGTACTCCCAGCCGCGCCCGGCCGGGGGCGCCAGCGTCCGCATGGTCGCGAAGCCCTCAGGGCCCACGTGCACGGCGGTCAGCTGGGCCTGGATCCGGACCCGCTGCTGCGTCGTCGTCGTGCCCGCCAGGTTGGCGAAGTACTTGTTCTCCTGCACCCAGGACAGCTCCGCGCCGGCGTGGGTGACGCCCTCGGCGGCCAGCAGCGGCTCGACCAGCGCCAGCAACCGGGCCTGCCGCTCGGACTCGTCGACGTCGAAGGGGTTGACCGCGTAGTCCGAGACCCAGCGGGCGTCGGCGTGCACCGGCTCGTCGGCCAGCTCGACCCGCTGCGGGGTGAGCGGGCGTGACACCTTCGCCGTGACGACGGCCCGCTCGGCCAGCCGGGCGGCGCCCTCGGCCGTCAGCGTCACGTCAGCGGCGAAGCCCCAGACGCCGTCGTGCACGACGCGGACGCTGAGGCCCAGGCTCTGGCTGTCCTCGGCCGCCTCCAGGGCGCGGTCGCGCAGGCTGCGGTGGCCGCCGCGCAGCCGCTCGACCCGCACGTCGGCGTGGCTGCAGCCCAGCTCCTGGGCCCGCGACAGGGCCGCGTCGCGCAGCCGGTCGAGCGGCAGGGCGAGGAAGCCGGGGTCCAGCTCAGGCACGGTCAGCACGCAGTTCGGGCACGGGCAGCACTGTAGACGTGGCCGGTGACAGGACCCGTTCCCCCTAGGCTGGTCGCCATGTCGGTCGCCGTCCGGGTCATCCCCTGCCTCGACGTCCACGAGGGCCGGGTGGTCAAGGGCGTCAACTTCGCCGACCTCCGCGACGCGGGCGACCCGGTCGAGCTGGGGTCGGTGTACGGCGCCGAGGGCGCTGACGAGCTGACCTTCCTCGACGTCTCCGCCTCCGTCGAGGGCCGGCGGACCACCCTGGACGTGGTCCGCCGGACCGCCGAGACGGTGCTCATCCCGCTGACGGTGGGTGGCGGGGTCGGCTCGGTCGCCGATGTCGACGCCCTGCTGCGGGCCGGAGCCGACAAGGTGAGCATCAACACCGCCGCGATGCGCCGGCCGGAGGTGATCCGCGAGATCACCCAGCGCTTCGGCAACCAGGTGCTCGTCCTCTCCGTCGACGCCCGGCGCTCGGCGGCCACCCCGTCGGGGTTCGAGGTCACCACCCACGGCGGCCGGCAGGCGGCCGGGGTGGACGCCGTCGAGTGGTCGGCCCGGGCGGCCGAGCTCGGGGTGGGGGAGATCCTGCTCAACTCCATCGACGCCGACGGCACCACCGACGGCTTCGACCTCGAGATGATCCGCGCCGTGCGGGCCGTGGTGGACGTGCCGCTGATCGCCTCCGGGGGCGCCGGCCGGGCCGCGGACTTCCCGCCTGCGGTGGCCGCCGGGGCGGACGCGGTGCTCGCGGCCACGGTGTTCCACTTTGGTACCGTGCGGATCTCGGAGGTCAAGATGGCGATCCGGGACGCCGGCCACCCCGTGCGCCTCGGCGCCGCGTGAACAGGAGCTCGTCGGTGTCGGAGTCGCGTCAGAACCCCCCCGTCGCGTGGTTGCCCTACGCCGACCTCGCCGAGGCGGAGGCCCGGACCGGCGGACTGCCCGACGGCGTGCGCGTCGACTGCTTCCTGGACGACGGCTCCTGGCCCGACAGCGTCGCCGACGTCGAGTTCCTCGTCGTGCCCTACCTCAAGGGGCCCGAGGTGCTCCGCCGCGCGGAGGAGATGACCAGCCTGAAGGTCGTCCAGACCCTCACCGCCGGCGTCGAGAACTACGTCCCGCGGGTGCCCGACGGCGTCCAGCTGTGCAACGCGGCCGGCGTCCACGACGCCAGCACCGCCGAGATGGCGCTGGCCCTGGCGCTGGCGAGCGGGCGGCACCTCGACGTCTACGCCCGCCAGCAGACCACCGGCACCTGGAAGGGCCGGTTCGGCTCGTCGCTGGCCGACAAGCACGTCCTGATCATCGGCTACGGCCACATCGGCGAGGCCATCGACGCCCGCCTCGCCGGGTTCGAGGTGGCCTCGGTCACCCGGCTCGCGCGCCGGGCCCGCGACGGCCAGCCCGAGGTCCGCTCGGTCCACGACCTGCACGCGGTGCTGCCCCGCGCCGAGGTGGTCTTCGTCATCGCGCCGCACACCCCGCAGACCGAGGGCCTGATCGGCGCGGCCGAGCTGGCCCTGCTGCCCGACGACGCCCTGCTGGTCAACGTCGCCCGCGGCAAGCTCGTCGACACCGACGCGCTGGTCGCCGAGACCGGCACCGGCCGGATCCGGGCGGCGCTCGACGTCACCGACCCGGAGCCGCTGCCCCCGGACCACCCGCTGTGGCAGATCCCGGGCGTGCTCGTCGCACCGCACGTCGGCGGGGCCAGCTCGGCCTTCTGGCCGCGCTCGGACCGGCTGATCGCCGCGCAGCTGCGCCGGTTCGCCGCGGGCGAGCCGCTGGAGAACGTCATCACCACCGGCGGCTCGGCGTGAGCTGCGTCTTCTGCGCCGTGGTGGCCGGCGACCTGCCCGCGCGGCGGGTGCACGAGGACGAGCACGCCGTCGCCTTCCTCGACCTGGCGCCGCTGCACCGCGGGCACACCCTCGTGGTCCCGCGCCGGCACGTCGACAGCCTGCTGGACGGCGCGCCGGCGCTGGCCGAGATCGGCCCCTGCGTCGACGCCACGGCGCGGCTGCTCGTCGACCGGCTGGGCGCCGACGGCCTCAACCTGCTCTCCTCCGCCGGCCCGGTGGCCGGCCAGGAGGTGCCGCACCTGCACGTCCACCTGCTGCCGCGCTACGCCGCCGCACCGGGACTGGCCCACCTGCTGGGCGACCGGGGCGCCGCGCCGGCCGAGGACCTGGACGCCGACCTCGACGCCGTGCACGCCCGGCTGACCGGGTCCCGGTGACCCGCGCCCGCCGCGCCGGGCTGCTGCTGGTCGAGGTCCTGCCGCCGTTCGTCGCCGCCCTGCTGGTCCTGCCCTGGGTGATCTCCTACGGCAAGGCGTGGCCCTGGCAGCCCTCGACCATCGACCTGCAGGTCTACGTCTACGCCGTCAAGGACATGCTGGCCGGCGGCAACATCTTCGAGACGACCACCCCGTTCTGGAACCTCTACTTCATCTACCCGCCGATCGCGGCGGTGCTGATGGTGCCGCTCGCGTTCGGCCCCTACGTCTTCTGGCAGGTCGTCTGGACCCTGGCGCTCGTCGGCGCCCAGCAGTCGGTGCTGCGCCGCTGCCGGGTGCCGCGGGGCTGGGTGCTCGGCCTGCTGGGCGTCGCCGTCGTGCTGGCCGTCGAGCCGATCCGGACGACGCTGGGCTACGGCCAGGTCAACACGTTGCTGATGGCGCTCGTGGTCGCCGACCTGCTGCCCGACCGTCCCGGCGAGCGGCGGCGCATCCCGCAGGGCACGCTCATCGGGCTCGCCGCGGCGATCAAGCTGACGCCGATGCTGTTCGTGGTCTTCGCCTTCCTCGCCGGCCGCCGCCGGGTCGCGGTCACCGGGGTCGTGAGCTTCGCCGTCTTCACCGGCATCGGCGCCCTGCTGCTGACCTCGGAGACGCTGGAGTTCTTCTTCGGCCTCTCCGGCGGCGACACCCGCACGGCGTCGCCGCTCTACACCGGCAACCAGTCGCTGCTCGGGGTCTTCTTCCGCCTCGGCGACACCTCGCGCACGACCACCCTGCTCGGGTTGGCCGTCGCCGGCACCGTGGCCCTGCTGGGCACCCTCGTCGCCGCGCACTGGTGGCGGCGCGGGGAGCAGGTGTTCGCCGTCGCGCTGGTCGGGCTGTGCACCTGCCTCGCCTCGCCGCTGTCGTGGACCCACCACTACGTCTGGATCCTGCCGATGGCCGTCGCCGTCGTCCGCTCGGGGATCCCGCGCTGGGCCCGGCTGCTGGCCGGGGCCTGGGTGCTGTGGGTGTGCGCCTGCCTGCCGCTGGCCGTGCTGCCCTACGGAGGCGGCCGCGAGCGCAGCTTCGACGCCCTCCAGCAGCTGGTCGCCAACCTCGGGCCCGTGCTGGGCGTCGTCCTCGTCGTCGGCCTGGCCTGGCAGCTGGTCGTCCGCGCCCGCGCCGCGCGGCCCGGGGCCGTGCCCGCCGGGCGCTGAGC
This sequence comes from Microlunatus capsulatus, assembly GCF_017876495.1. NCBI lineage: Bacteria > Bacillati > Actinomycetota > Actinomycetes > Propionibacteriales > Propionibacteriaceae > Microlunatus > Microlunatus capsulatus. The sequence continues at coordinate 4,014,690 of NZ_JAGIOB010000001.1, forward strand.
GGCCCGCGCGGTTCCGGACTGCGGATCGGGACGGAGGCTGTCCGCGGCGGGGGTTAGCGTGACGCCATGACCGCCGACACGACGACCCCGGACACCGCAGCCCCTCCCACCGCCAGCGCCGGCGTCGACATCAAGCCGCGCTCCCGGGTCGTCACCGACGGCCTCGAGGCCACCGCCTCGCGCGGCATGCTCCGCGCCGTCGGGATGGGCGACGAGGACTGGGAGAAGCCGCAGGTCGGCGTCGCCTCCAGCTGGAACGAGATCACCCCCTGCAACCTGTCGCTGGACCGGCTGGCCAAGGCCGTCAAGGACGGCGTGCACGCCGCGGGCGGGTTCCCGCTGGAGTTCGGCACCATCTCGGTGTCCGACGGCATCTCCATGGGCCACGAGGGCATGCACTTCTCCCTGGTCAGCCGTGAGGTGATCGCCGACTCCGTCGAGACGGTGATGAGCGCCGAGCGGCTCGACGGCTCGGTCCTGCTGGCCGGCTGCGACAAGTCGCTGCCCGGCATGCTGATGGCCGCGGCCCGCCTCGACCTGTCCTCGGTCTTCCTCTACGCCGGCTCGATCATGCCCGGCCGGGTGGGCGACAAGGACGTGACGATCATCGACGCCTTCGAGGCCGTCGGCGCCTGCCTCAAGGGGCTCATCACCCGCGAGGAGGTCACCGAGATCGAGAAGGCCATCTGCCCGGGCGAGGGCGCCTGCGGCGGCATGTACACCGCCAACACCATGGCCAGCGCGGCCGAGGCCCTCGGCATGTCGCTGCCCGGCTCGGCCGCCCCGCCCGCCGTCGCCCGCCGCCGCGACATCTACGCCCGGCAGAGCGGCGAGGCCGTCGTCGAGCTGCTGCGGCGCGGCATCACCGCCCGCCAGATCATGACCAAGGAGGCGTTCGAGAACGCCATCGCCGTCACGATGGCGTTCGGCGGCTCCACCAACGCCGTCCTGCACCTGCTGGCCATCGCCGCCGAGGCCGAGGTCGACCTGACCCTCGACGACTTCGTCCGGGTCGGGAAGAAGGTCCCGCACCTCGGCGACCTCAAGCCCTTCGGCCGCTACGTGATGAACGACGTCGACCGGGTGGGCGGCGTGCCCGTGGTCATGAAGGCCCTGCTCGACGCCGGCCTCCTGCACGGCGACTGCCTGACCGTCACCGGGAAGACGATGGCCGAGAACCTCGCCGACATCGCCCCGCCGGACGTCGACGGCACCATCGTGCGGGCGCTGAGCAACCCGATCCACGCCACGGGCGGCATCACCATCCTGCGCGGCTCGCTCGCGCCGGAGGGCGCCGTGGTCAAGAGCGCCGGCTTCGACACCGACGTCTGGCGCGGCACCGCGCGGGTCTTCGACGGCGAGCGGGCGGCCATGGACGCCCTGGAGGACGGCACCGTCGGCAAGGGCGACGTCGTCGTCATCCGCTACGAGGGCCCCAAGGGCGGTCCGGGCATGCGCGAGATGCTCGCCATCACCGGGGCGATCAAGGGCGCCGGGCTCGGCAAGGACGTCATGCTCATCACCGACGGCCGCTTCTCCGGCGGCACGACCGGGCTCTGCGTCGGCCACATCGCCCCCGAGGCGACCGAGGGCGGTCCCATCGCCCTGGTCGAGGACGGGGACGCGATCGTCCTCGACGTCGCCGGCGGCACCCTGGAGCTCGAGGTCGACGAGGCCGAGCTGGAGCGTCGCCGGTCGGTCTGGACGCCCACCCCGCGACCGGTCCGCCGGGGCGTGCTGGCCAAGTACGCCAAGCTCGTCCAGTCGGCCAACGTCGGCGCCATCTGCTCCTGAGGTCACCCGTGGACCGGCGGCGGGGCGAGCTGCTCGTCGCCGGTCTGCAGGTGGTCTGCGCGCTGGTCGCCGGGGGCTACCTCGTCGGCGTCGGGCTGGCCGCCGAGGCGTCGGGCGCAGGTGGCCGCTCGGCCCTGGACCGGGCGTTCCCGTTCCTCGCCGCAGCCGCGGCGCTGGCCGCGCTGCTGGTGATGGCCGCCCGCAGTCTCGCCCGTGCCCGTCGGGCCGCCGCGCCGCCGTCCCCGGCCCGCCCGGCGGCTGTCGAGCGCGTCGTGGTCGCCGGTGACCGCGACCGGCCGCCCGCGGTCGAGCTCTCGGCCGACGGCCGGCGCGAGCTCGACCGGCTGGTGGCGGCGCTGGGCGACCTCGGCCTGCTGGCGCCCCGGGTGCCCGACCCGGCCGACCTCGTCGAGGCCGTCGCCGACGCGGGGGAGCCGGTGACCGTCGACACGGTGCTCGCGGGCCTCTCCGAGGCGGACTGGTGGCGGCCCGGGTTCCGGCCCGAGGACCACCTGGCCGCGCTGGTCTTCCACGACAGCCACGTCGAGCAGGACGCGGCGTCGCTCGCGGGCCAGGTGGCCGACCTCGCCCGCCTCGTCGGGCCCGCGCTGCCCGTGCGGCTGGACGACGTCACGCTGGTGCCCGAGGGCGGGGCGGTGCGGACGCGGGTCCGCCTGGTCCTGGGGACCGAGGTCACCACCCTCGTCCACCGCGGCCACGCTACGTACCTCAGCACCGTCCTGCACGTCGCCGTCGCCCGCGCCCTGCACGCGGCCACCGCCGGGGCGGGCGGTCCCCGGCTGGCCTGGCACTGGACCGACCAGGGCGTCTGGCTCGCCGCGCCGGCCCCGGGCGTCGGGGTCGAGCAGCTGGACGCCGCGCTGCACCGGCCGGGGACGGAGCCCTGGACCTGGGTGGACGTCGCGACCCCGGTCGAGGCCGGCGCCTAGAGTCGCCCCGTGCGGATGATCGGCGGTCCGGAGCGGCGGGCGAGGCTGGCGGAGCGGCACCGGCTGCTGCCCCGGCGGCGGACCGACGACCTGCCCGCCCTGGTCGACGACCTGGTGGCCCTGCACTCCTCCGACCCGGTGACGGTCTACCTGTCCGCGGCGGTGCGGATGGCGACGCCCTCGCTCGCCGCCGTCGCCACCGCCCTGTACGAGGACCGCAGCCTCGTCCGGCACCACGCCATGCGCCGCACCCTCTGGGTGGGCACCCCGGAGGTCGTCCGGACGGTGCACGCGGCGGCCACCCGGCGGCTGCTCGGCCCCGAGCGGCGCCGGACGCTGGCCATGCTCGCCGCCTCCGGCGTCGCCGACCCGGAGGACTGGCTGGCCGGTGCGCGCAACCTCGTGCTCGACGACCTGGAGCGGCACGGACCCAGCACCGCCCGCGACGTCGGCCGCCGGGTGCCGGCCCTGACCCGTCCGCTGCGGGTGCCCTCGGCCAGCCAGGACGTGGCGACCCAGGCGGCGCACACCCGGGTGCTGCTGACCCTCGGCTTCGCCGGCGACGTGCTGCGCGCCGCGCCGACGGGCAGCTGGGTCAACGGGGCCTACCGCTACGCCCTCGCGCCGGACTGGCTGCCGGGCGGGCTGGGGGAGCAGGAGCCCGAGCCCGCCGCCGCCGTGCTGGCCGACCACTACCTGCGCCGCTTCGGCCCCGCCACCACCGCCGACCTGCAGTGGTGGGCGGGCTGGACCGGGGCGACGACGACGCGGGCGCTGGCCGCGTGCGGCGCCGTGCCCGTCGAGCTCGACGGCGGCCGGGGCTGGCTGGCGGCCGACGACGAGGTCTCGCCCGAGCCGGAGCCGTGGGTGGCGGCGCTGCCCGGCCTCGACCCGACGACGATGGGCTGGAAGGAGCGCGACTGGTACCTGCCCGCGACCGCTGCCGACGCCTTCGACCGCAACGGCAACGCCGGTCCGACGCTGTGGGTCGACGGCCGCGTCGTCGGCGCCTGGGCCCAGCGCAAGGACGGCACCCTGGTCACCCACTACTTCGAGCCGGTGCCGCCCGCCCGCCGCGACGCCCTGGCCGAGCGGCTGGCCGCCCTCGCCGAGGTGCTCGGCGGCACCCGGTTCAGCGTCCGCTTCCCGGGCCGGGTCCAGGCCCGCCTGCTGGGCGGCCCGACCGGCTGAGCCGGAGCCGCCGCCCCGGTCACCGGCTCGTCGCCGGTGGCCCCGACCGGTACGGTCGGCGGGTGCCGGAGCCGGAGGACGTGCCAGCCCCTCGGCCGGTGGACCCGCCGTACCCCTCCGGTCCGATCCGGCTGCAGCCGCTGACCCGCGCCCGGGTGGCCAGCCTGGGCGAGGTCGGCCGGGCCTGGCAGGCCGGGCTGCCCGCGGCGGTCGACGCGTTGGCGCAGCAGTGGTCGCTGACCCCCGGCCGGCCGGTCCCGGGCGGCAGCAGCTCCTACGTCGTCCGGGCCCGGACGGCCGACGGGGCCGACGCCGTGCTCAAGCTCGCCCTCCCCGACCCGGCGCTCGCGGCCCAGGCCGCCACCCTGCGTCGGGCCGACGGGCACGGGTACGCCCGGCTGCTGGCGCACGACCCGGCCCGGCACGCGCTGCTGCTCGAGGCGCTCGGCCCCAGCCTTGCGCAGTCGGCCCTGCCGCCGGCCGAGCAGCTCCGGCTGCTGGCCGACACCCTCGCCGAGGCCTGGCTGCCGCCGGCCGGCCATCCCGACCCGCCCCTGGACAAGGCGGGCGGCCTGCACGACCTCGTCGCCCGGCTCTGGGTGGAGCAGGGGGCACCGGCCGACGAGCGGGTCCTGACCACCGCGCTCGACCACGCCCGCCGGCTCGCCGTCGTCGACCCGGCCGAGCTGGTCGTCGTGCACGGCGACCCGCACCCCGGCAACCTGCTCCGGGTGCCGCGACCGCGGGCCGGGGCGGCGTCGGGCTGGTGCTTCGTCGACCCCGACGGCTTCGTCGCCGACCGCGCCTACGACCTCGGCGTCGCGCTGCGCGACTGGTCGGCGCACCTGGAGGGCCCCGGCGCCCGCCGCCGGCTCGAGGGCTGGTGCACGCTGCTCGCCGAGCGCAGCGGCGTCGACGCCGACCGGATCTGGGCGTGGGGCTTCCTCGAGCGCGTCTCCACCGGGCTCTACGTGCGCTCCTTCGGGGCCGAGCGGGCGGCCGCGCCGTTCCTGCGGACCGCGGCGCTGCTGCTCTGAGGGCCGGGCCGGAACTGCTAGGAGGCCCGACGGTCCTTCCGCATGGCAAGACGGCGGTGGGGGGCCTTGGGCTGGGGCGGGGGAGCGGCCTAGAGTGTGCTCGTGCCTCGCACCCAGATCCTCGTAGTTAGCCAGCGTGTCGGCTGAGTCCACCTGACTCCCGACGCGCTCCCTCGTCTGCCTCCGGGCGGTCGGGGGTTTTTTTCTGGCCGTGAGCGGTCGGGAGAGGTCCGCGTAGCACAGGCGTAACATCCACCCCGGGTCCGGTCGGGACCCAGCAAGGCCGAGGAGCAGCCGATGTCCGAGCCGCAGAGCACCGCCGACCAGCTGACCGGAGCGCAGTCGCTCGTCCGGTCCCTCGAGGAGGTCGGGGCCGACGTCGTCTTCGGCATCCCCGGCGGAGCCATCCTCCCGGCCTACGACCCCCTCTACGACTCCACGAAGGTCCGGCACATCCTCGTCCGGCACGAGCAGGGCGCCGGGCACGCGGCTGAGGGCTACGCGATGGTCACCGGCAAGGTGGGCGTCTGCATGGCGACCTCCGGACCGGGCGCGACCAACCTCGTCACCCCGATCGCCGACGCGCACATGGACTCGGTGCCGATCGTGGCCATCACCGGCCAGGTCGCCGGCCCCTCCATCGGGACCGACGCCTTCCAGGAGGCCGACATCCGCGGCATCACGATGCCGATCACCAAGCACAGCTTCCTGGTCACCGAGGCTGCGGACATCCCGGCCGCCATCGCGTCGGCGTTCCACATCGCCTCGACGGGACGCCCCGGGCCCGTGCTGGTGGACATCACGAAGGACGCGCTGCAGGCCAGCGCCGGGTTCGAGTGGCCCCGCACCCTCGACCTGCCGGGCTACCGGCCGGTGACCAAGCCGCACACCAAGCAGGTCCGCGAGGCCGCGAAGCTGATCACCGCCTCGCGCCGCCCCGTGCTCTACGTGGGCGGCGGCGTGGTCAAGGCCGGCGCGGCCAAGGAGCTCAAGGAGCTGGCCGAGCTCACCGGCATCCCGGTCGTCACGACGCTGATGGCGCTGGGCGTCTTCCCCGACAGCCACCCGCAGAACATGGGCATGCCGGGCATGCACGGGACGGTGCCGGCGGTCGGCGCGCTGCAGCGCAGCGACCTGCTGATCACCCTGGGCGCCCGCTTCGACGACCGGGTGACCGGCAAGCTGTCCAGCTTCGCGCCGGGCGCCAAGGTCATCCACGCCGACATCGACCCGGCCGAGATCTCCAAGAACCGCACCGCCGACGTGCCGATCGTCGGGGACTGCAAGGAGGTCATCGCCGAGCTGGTGACCCTGCTGCGCAGCACCGACACCCACCCCGAGATCGGCGAGTGGGTGCATTACCTGACCGACCTCAAGAAGCGCTACCCGACCGGGTTCGAGATGCCCGAGGACGGCAGCCTGTCGCCGCAGCACGTCATCAAGCGGATCGGCGAGATGACGGGCCCGGACGCCTACTACGCCTCGGGCGTGGGCCAGCACCAGATGTGGTCGGCGCACTACCTGCCCTGGGAGCTGCCCGGCCGCTGGCTCAACTCCGGCGGTCTGGGGACGATGGGCTACTGCGTGCCGGCGGCCATGGGCGCCAAGGTGGGCAAGCCGGACAGCGTCGTGTGGGGGATCGACGGCGACGGCTGCTTCCAGATGACCAACCAGGAGCTCGTCACCTGCGCCCTGGAGGGCATCCCGGTCAAGATCGCCGTGATCAACAACCAGAGCCTCGGCATGGTGCGGCAGTGGCAGACGCTGTTCTACGGCAGCCGCTACTCCAACACCGACCTCAAGACCAACCGCGTGCCCGACTTCCAGAAGCTCGCCGAGGCGATGGGCTGCGTCGGGCTGCGCGCCGAGGACCCGAACGACGTCGACGCCGTGATCGACAAGGCGCTCTCGATCGACGACGCGCCCGTCGTCGTGGAGTTCGTGGTCCACAAGGACGCCATGGTGTGGCCGATGGTGGCCGCCGGCACCAGCAACGACGAGATCAAGGTCGCGCGCGACATGGCGCCGATCTGGGACGGGGAGACCCTGTGAGCGCAGCGAACGAGCTCAGCGGTCCTGTGAGCGCAGCGGACGAGCGAGGGCTGGAACTGTGAGCGGGGAGCTGTCGACGCACACGCTGAGCGTGCTGGTCGAGAACAAGCCCGGCGTCCTGGCCCGGGTGTCCGGGCTGGTCTCGCGGCGCGGCTACAACATCGAGTCCCTCGCCGTCGGGCCCACCGAGTACCCGACGATGTCCCGCATCACCCTCGCCGTGACCGTCGACGACCAGGTGCTGGAGCAGATCACCAAGCAGCTCAACAAGCTGATCGAGGTGCTCAAGATCGTCGAGCTGGAGGAGAACGCGGTCCGCCGCGAGCTCATCCTGGTCAAGGTCCGCTCGACCGCCGAGACCCGGGGTCAGCTGATCGAGGTCATCGGCCTGTTCGGCGGCAAGGTCGTCGACGTCACGGCCGAGATCCTCACCGTCGAGGCGGTCGGCAAGCCCGAGAAGCTGGCCGCCATGCTCAGCCTGCTGGAGCCCTACGGCATCCGCGAGCTCGTCCAGTCCGGGCTCGTCGCCCTCGGCCGGGGCAACCGCTCGATGACGGACCGGGCCGGCCGCGCCGAGCGCACGAAGGCCGTCCACGCCGTCTGACCTGGTCCGACGACGGCGCGCCATCGGCCAAGATGGTCGGCGGCCCGAGCCGCCACCCGCACGACCCACCCGCAGGACCCGCCTGCGTGACTTCCAAGGAGAGCTCCCCAGTGCCAGCAACGATGTTCTACGACTCCGACGCCGACCTGTCCCTGATCCAGGGCCGCAACGTCGCGATCCTCGGCTTCGGCAGCCAGGGCCACGCCCACGCGCTGTCGCTGCGCGACTCCGGCGTCGACGTCCGCGTCGGCCTGCCCGAGGGCAGCAAGAGCCGCGCCAAGGCCGAGGCCCAGGGCCTGCGGGTGCTCACGCCGTTCGAGGCCTGCGAGGAGGCGGACCTGATCATGGTCCTCACCCCCGACCCCTCGCAGCGCAAGCTCTACGCCGAGGCGATCGAGCCCAACCTGGTGCCCGGTGACGCGCTGTTCTTCGCGCACGGCTTCAACATCCGCTACGACTTCATCAACCCGCCGGAGGGCGTCGACGTCGCCCTCGTCGCCCCCAAGGGCCCGGGCCACCTCGTCCGCCGCGAGTACGCCGAGGGCCGGGGCGTCCCCGTCCTCGTCGCGGTCGAGCAGGACGCGACCGGCAAGGCGTGGGACCTCGCCCTGGCCTACGCCAAGGGCATCGGCGGCCTGCGCGCCGGCGGCATCAAGACCACCTTCACCGAGGAGACCGAGACCGACCTCTTCGGCGAGCAGGCCGTCCTCTGCGGCGGCGCGTCCGCCCTCGTGATGGCCGGCTTCGAGACGCTGACCGAGGCGGGCTACCAGCCCGAGGTCGCCTACTTCGAGTGCCTGCACGAGCTCAAGCTGATCGTCGACCTCATGTACGAGGGCGGCATCGCCAAGCAGCGCTGGAGCGTCTCCGACACCGCCGAGTACGGCGACTACGTCTCCGGGCCGCGCGTCATCGACGCCCGCGTCAAGGAGAACATGAAGGCCGTCCTCACCGACGTCCAGAACGGCGCCTTCGCGAAGCGGTTCATCGACGACCAGGACGCCGGCGCGCCGGAGTTCCTCAAGCTCCGCGAGCAGGGTGCCGCGCACCCGATCGAGAAGGTCGGCCACGACCTCCGCGAGCTGATGGCCTGGGTCAAGAGCCACGACGACGACTACGTCGAGGGCACCGCGGCCCGCTGACCGCGGCCCGCTGACGCCGAGGCGTCCTCCCCGACCGGGGAGGGCGCCTCGTGCGCGTCCGGGGCCGGCCGGGGGCGGGCCAGGGGGTGCTGCGCACCCGCTCGCGCGCCTGGCAGGATCGTCCGCGTGAGCACCCCCGCCTCCGACCTCGCCGGCCGCCGGATCCTCGTCACCGGGGCGGAGGGCCGCATCGGCTCCGCCACCTGCGAGCGGCTGAGCGGGCTGGGCGCCCGCGTCACGGCCCTCTCGCTGCCGCGCGACGACGCCCCCGAGGTCGCCGCCGAGCGCGTCCTGCACGGCGACACCCGCGACGACGCGGCGGTGGAGGAGGCGCTGGAGGGCGTCGAGCTGGTCGTGCACCTGGCCGCCATCCCCAGCCCCGACCTGGCTGACTGGACGACGGTGTTCTCCACCAACGTCGTCTCCACGTTCACGGTGCTGGCGCACGCGGGGGAGCGGGGCGTGCGCCGTGCGGTGATCGCCAGCAGCATCAACGCCTACGGCGGCCCCTTCAACTCCCACGACGTCCGCCCGGCCTACTACCCGTTGGACGAGCGGCTGCCGGCCGACCTCGACGACCCCTACTCGCTCAGCAAGTTCACCGACGAGCGCACCGCCGAGATGGCCGCCCGGCACTGGGGGACCGACGTCACCGCCCTGCGCTTCCCCATGACGGCCCCGCGGGAGGTGCTGCTGGAGCACGCGGCCGCCGCGGTGGAGAACCTCGACCACGGCGCGACGGAGGGCTGGTCCTACCTCGACGTCCGCGACGCCGCCCGCGCCGTCGAGCTGTCCCTGCTGAGCCGGGCCCGCGGCGCGCACGCCGTCTTCGTGGCCGCCGACGAGACGAACGTGCCCTACCCGACCGACGACCTGCTGGACCGGCACGCCCCCGGGGTGCCGCGGCTGCGGTCCTTCGCCGGCCGCGAGGTGCCGATCGACCTCACCCGGGCCCGGACGCTGCTCGGCTTCCGCGCGGAGCACCTGCTGCCGGTGGAGCCGGCGCCGCTGCCTCCCGCCTAGCGGGAGCGGACCGAGAGGGCGATGAGCCGGTCGCCCGACCGGTCCAGCCCGGAGCCGACGGCGAAGAGCCGGCTCGGCAGCTCGCCGGAGGCGTCGGCGCCCTCCTCGCTGGCCATCGCGCAGACCTTGCGCAGTCCCGTCGTCACCAGCGGGGTGGAGACGCCGTCGCGGCACGGGCCGAAGGCCTCGCGGAGCGCCGACCCCGCGCGGCCCGCCGACGCCGCCGGCACCCGCAGCTGGGCGCTCATCCGGTAGTCGTGGGTGGCCCGGTAGCTGCCGGCGAGCACCACGGTGTCCTCGGGCAGGTCGAGGTCGCCGAAGAGCTGGACGTCGGCGAGGGTCAGCGGCTCGCAGGTGAAGCCGGTGAGGTCGTTGCGGCAGGGCGAGCCGTTGTCGGAGGTGAACGAGAAGTAGGGCACGCCCCAGTCCCCGGCCTGCCGCACCAGCAGCGCGAGCACCACGGCCACGAAGGCCAGCATCAGGGCGGTCCCGCCGAGGACGCGGACGGCCTTGCTCCTGCGCAGCGTCGCCATGCCCCCAGGATGCCCGACGCGGGTGGGCGCCCGGGTGACCGCGGGTGCCGTGGACACCGCCCGGAGGCGGGGCGAGCGCTCAGCGGCGGACGGCGACCAGGACCGAGGTGTCCTCGGCGACCATCACGTCGACGCTGGTGAAGCGCTCGTCGGACAGCCAGTCCAGGCGCAGCGTGTCGACGCGGCCGCGGACCAGCGGCGGCCACGTGGGGCAGGGGGTGAAGTCGTCGAGGACGATCATGCCGCCCTCGTCGAGCAGGGCGACGATCTCCTCCCGCGGCCACTCCCGGGCGCTGCTGGCGTCGAGGAAGATCAGCGAGAAGGGGGCGTGCTCGCGCAGGCTGCCCCAGTCGGCGTGCATGACGTCGATGTCGTCGCCGGCGAACATCGTCATCACCCCGTGCGCGAGACCGGGGTCCAGCTCCGCGGTGATCACCCGCGTGGTCTTCGGGGCGCCGCTGCGCAGCCAGGCGGCGCCGACGCCGCAGCCGGTGCCGCACTCGGCGATGGTCCCGCTGCGGGTGGCGGCGAGGGTGGCCAGCAGCCGGCCGGTCTCGGACCGCGAGGCCTGGACGTAGCCGCGCTCCAGCGACATCCGCAGGGCGCGCACCACCAGCTCGGGCAGGTCGGGGGGTGCGCTCACCTCGTCGAGTGTGCCAGCCCCGCGCCTGCGGCACGGCGGGTCCACGATGTGGTATCCGCCGTGCACGACCTGTCCCGAACTCCTAGGACCCCCTAGCATCTCGAGGAGACCGGTCCAGCAGGGCCGGTGCCCGCCCCGCGAGGAGCAGCACCGTGTACGAGATGTACCCCCAGACCTGGGCGCAGGAGAGCGCCCGCCCGGCGGACGCCGAGCGGCCCCGCCGCCGGCCGCGCCGGCCGCACCCCGTGCTGCCCGCCGTCATCGCCCGCCAGCTCGAGAGCGCGGAGCCCGGCCGGCCCTCCGCCTGAGCGGACGGCGGCCCGGCGTGCTCAGCCGGTCAGACGGCGGCGGCGATCGCGTCGCCGACGGCGCTCGTCGAGCGGCGCGGCTGTCCCCGGCGGGCCGCGATGTCGGCCACGGCGGCCTTCTCCACCCGCGCGGCCTCCTCGGCGAACCCGAGGTGCTCCAGCAGCAGACCGACCGAGAGGATCGTCGCCGTCGGGTCCGCGATGCCCTGGCCCGCGATGTCGGGTGCGGAGCCGTGCACGGGCTCGAACATCGAGGGGAAGGTGCGGTCGGGGTTGATGTTCCCGCTGGCCGCCAGGCCGATGCCACCGGTGACGGCGGCCGCGAGGTCGGTGACGATGTCGCCGAACAGGTTGTCGGTGACGATGACGTCGAAGCGCTGCGGGTCGGTGACCAGGAAGATCATCGCGGCGTCGATGTGCAGGTAGTCGGTGGTGACGCCCGGGTACTCGGCGGCCACGGACTCGAAGAGCCGGCGCCACAGGCCGCCCGCGTTGACCAGCACGTTGTGCTTGTGCAGCAGGGTGATCTTGTTGCGGCGGCGGGTGGCGCGCTCGAACGCGTCGCGGACGACCCGCTCGACGCCGAAGGCGGTGTTGACGCTCACCTCGGTGGCGATCTCGTGCGGGGTGCCCGTCCGGACTGTGCCGCCGTTGCCGCAGTAGAGGCCCTCGGTGCCCTCGCGGACGACGAGGAAGTCGATCTCGCCGCGGTCGAGGACGTCGCCGGCCAGCGGCGTCGGGACCCCGGGGTAGAGCCGGCTGGGCCGCAGGTTGACGTAGTGGTCGAAGGCGAAGCGCAGCTTGAGCAGCAGGCCGCGCTCGAGCAGCCCGCTGGGCACGTCGGTGGCGCCGGGCGCGGCGCCGACCGCGCCGAGCAGGATCGCGTCGGCCTGCGCCAGCTCGCCCAGCACGGAGTCGGGCAGCACCTCCCCGGTCCGCTGCCAGCGGGCGGCGCCCAGGTCGTAGCGCGTGGTGGCGAACGTCCCCGGACCGGTGATCGCGTCGAGCACCTTGAGGCCCTCGGCCACCACCTCCGGGCCGATGCCGTCGCCGCCGATGACGGCGAGATTCACGGGGGTGCGGGCGGACGTCGCGGGGGTCGGAGCGCTCATCGCGGCATCGTAGCGAGCCGCCCCGGCGTCACCGGCCGGGTCTCAGGGCGCTTCCTGCTAGCGTCTCGCCCGGGCTCTCCGGGCGTCCGGGCAGCCCCCGTCCCCGCGGTGTCCCCGTCCCCGCAGCCGCCCTCGTCGAAAGCAGCCCCGTGAGTCTTCAGTTCGAGCTCCGCGCCAACCCGCACCCGCGCACGGACGCCGAGCGCGGAGCCGTCCTGGCCGACCCCGGGTTCGGCCTCAGCTTCACCGACCACATGGCCGTGGCCACCTGGACCGCCTCGGACGGCTGGCACGACTCCGCCGTCGTGCCCTACGGCCCGTTCAGCCTGGACCCGGCCACCGCGGTGCTGCACTACGCGCAGGAGATCTTCGAGGGCCTCAAGGCCTACCAGCACGCCGACGGCAGCGTGCACCTGTTCCGGCCCGACCAGAACGCCGCCCGGATGGCGCGCTCGGCCGAGCGGCTGGCGCTGCCCGTGCTGCCGGCGGAGGACTTCCTGGCCAGCATCGACGCCCTGGTCGCCGCCGACCGGGCGTGGGTGCCCGTGCACGGCGAGCAGAGCCTCTACCTGCGCCCGTTCATGTTCGCCTCCGAGGCCTTCCTGGGCGTCCGCCCGGCGCAGCGCGTCACCTACTGCTGCATCGCCAGCCCGGCCGGGGCCTACTTCGCCCGCGGGGTGCACCCGGTCTCGATCTGGATCTCGACCACCTACGCCCGGGCAGCGCCGGGCGGCACGGGCGCGGCGAAGACCGGCGGCAACTACGCCGCCAGCCTGGTCGCGCAGCAGGAGGCCGCCGCCCACGGCTGCGACCAGGTGATGTTCGCCGACGCCGCCGAGCACCGGTGGGTGGAGGAGCTGGGCGGGATGAACGTCTACCTCGTCACCACCGACGGCGAGCTGGTCACCCCGGAGCTCAACGGCTCGATCCTCGAGGGCGTGACCCGGGACTCGATCCTCACCCTCGCCACGGAGTTCGGGCTCACCCCGGTGGAGCGCCGGATCAGCCTCGAGGAGCTCGTCGAGGGCGTCGACTCCGGCCGGGTGGCCGAGCTGTTCGCCTGCGGCACGGCCGCGGTGGTCACCCCGATCGGCGTCCTGCAGGACGCGTCGGGCAGCCACGTGGTGGGCGGCGGCGAGACCGGCGAGACCACCGCCGCGCTGCGCAAGAACCTCCTCGACGTCCAGTACGGGCGGGCCGAGGACACCCACGGCTGGCTGCGCCGGGTCGTCTGAGCGCCGGACGGCCGACCACGACCCGGGTGACCGGATCGCGGTCGGCTGCTGGACGGGGGTGCTCCCCGGGTGCACACTGAGCCCATGTCCGCCGTGGTCGTGATCATTAGCTAGCGCGCTGAGCTCCTCGCCAGCGCGCCGAACCTCCTGTCCTCGTACGGGAGGTTTTTTCGTTCCCGGACCCGGGCCCCGCCCACCACCCACCAACTCGAGGGATCTGCGATGTTCGCCCAGCTGAGGCCGAAGCCGGCCGAGTTCCACGTCTTCGACACGACCCTGCGCGACGGGTCGCAGCAGGAGGGGCTCAACCTCTCCGTCGCCGACAAGCTGACGATCGCGGGCCTGCTCGACGAGCTGGGCGTCGGCTTCGTCGAGGGCGGCTGGCCGGGCGCCAACCCCAACGACACGGCGTTCTTCGCCGCCATGGCCGACGGCGCGAACGCGCTCCGCCGGGCCACCCTGGTCGCCTTCGGCTTCACCCGGCGGGTCGGGATGCGCGCCGCGGACGACCCCCTGACGGCCGCGCTGCGGGACTCGCGCGCGCCGGTGGCGTGCCTCGTGGCCAAGAGCCACGACCGCCACGTCGAGCAGGCTCTGCGCACCACCCTGCGCGAGAACCTCGACATGATCGCGGACACGGTGTCGCACCTGGTGGCCGAGGGCCAGCGGGTGTTCGTGGACTGCGAGCACTTCTTCGACGGCTACCGGGAGAACCCCGCGTACGCCCTGGAGGCGGTGCGGACGGCGGCGGAGGCGGGAGCCGAGGTCGTCGTCCTGTGCGACACCAACGGCGGCATGCTGCCGCCGTGGGTGGGTGAGATCGTCACCGAGGCCGCCGCGACCGGTGTCCCGCTGGGCATCCACGCCCACAACGACACCGGTTGCGCGGTCGCCAACACCCTGGCCGCCGTCGACGCCGGCGCCATGCACGTGCAGGGCACCGTCAACGGCTACGGCGAGCGGACGGGCAACGCCGAGCTCATCTCGGTGGTCGCGAACCTCGAGCTCAAGTACGGCTGGCCGCTGCTGCCCGAGGGTGCCCTGGCCGAGGCCAGTCGGATCGCCCACGCCATTGCCGAGGTGACCAACGTGCCCTCGAGCGCCCGCCAGCCCTACGTCGGGCTGTCCTCGTTCGCGCACAAGGCCGGGCTGCACGCCAGCGCGATCAAGGTCGACCCGAACCTCTACCAGCACATCGACCCGGCCGTGGTGGGCAACGACATGCGGATGCTCGTCTCCGACATGGCCGGCCGCGCGAACATCCAGATGAAGGGGGAGGAGCTCGGGTTCGACCTCTCCGACCGCGAGCTGGCCGCCCGGATCACCCAGCGGGTGAAGGACGCCGAGGCGGCCGGCTACACCTACGAGGCCGCCGACGCCAGCTTCGAGCTGCTGCTGCGCCGCGAGCTCGACCAGCTGCCGGAGTACTTCGCCGTGCACTCCTGGCGGGTCTTCACCCAGGGCCACCCCGCGCCGGGCGCCGAGGGCGAGACCGACACCGAGTGCACCGTCCGGCTGAGCGCCAAGGGCCAGGCCCAGCGCGTGGTGGGGGAGGGCAACGGCCCGGTCAACGCCCTCGACCACGCCGTCCGCAACGCCCTGCGGCCGGCCTACCCCGTCGTCGACCGCTTCGAGCTCATCGACTACCGGGTGCGGATCCTCGACCAGGGCCACGGCACGGACGCGACGGTCCGGGTGCTCATCCAGACCACCGACGGCCGGCGGGCCTGGACCACCGTCGGGGTCGGCCAGAACATCGTCGAGGCGTCCTGGGAGGCGCTCAGCGACGCCTACCTCTACGGGCTCATCCACGCCGAGACGCCGGAGCCGGCCGCCGTGCGCCCGGCCGAGGAGCGCGTCAGCGTCTGAGGGGCCGGCCGGTCGCCAACGTCTCCACCGCTGCCTGAGCTCGTGCTACCCGCTGCCTGAGCCTGTCGAAGGCCCTTCGGCGGGCTCAGGGCGCGGGGTCGGCCCTTCGGCGGGCGCGGGGCGCGGGGTGCGGGCTCGGGCGGTCAGGCGATGCGGGCCAGCACCAGCGGCTCGGCCCGGGGCGCCTCCGGACCGACGGACCAGCCGCCCTCCAGGGCGGCGCGGGCGCGGTCGAACCGCTCGGGGGTGTCGGTGTGCAGGGTGAGGACGGGGTCGCCGGCGCGCACCCGGTCGCCCGGCTTCACGTGCAGCTCGACGCCGGCGCCGGCCTGGACGCTGTCCTCGCGCCGGGCCCGGCCGGCCCCGAGCCGCCAGGCAGCCAGCCCGACGGCCATGGCGTCGAGGGAGGTCAGCACGCCGTCGGACTCCGCGCGGACGACCTCGGTCTCCCGGGCGCGGGGCAGCGGGGCGTCGGGGTCACCGCCCTGGGCGCGGATCATCCGCCGCCAGACGTCCATGGCCCGGCCGTCGGCCAGCGCCGCCGCCGGGTCGACGTCCCCGCGGCCGGCGGCCCCGAGCATCTCCCGGGCCAGCGCGAGCGTGAGCTCGACGACGTCGGCCGGCCCGCCGCCCGCCAGCACGTCGACCGACTCCTGGACCTCCAGCGCGTTGCCCGCGGTCAGCCCCAGCGGGCTCGACATCTGCGTGAGCAGCGCGACCGTGGTGACGCCGGCGTCCTGGCCGAGCCCGACCATCGTCTCCGCCAGCGCCCGGGCGTCGGCCTCGTCCTTCATGAAGGCTCCGGTGCCGACCTTGACGTCGAGCACCAGGGCCGAGGTGCCCTCGGCGATCTTCTTGCTCATGATCGAGGAGGCGATCAGCGGGATCGACTCGACGGTCCCGGTGACGTCGCGCAGCGCGTACAGCTTCTTGTCGGCGGGCGCGAGGCCCGAGCCCGCCGCGCAGATCACGGCGCCGACGTCCTCCAGCTGGGCCAGCATCTCGGCGTTGCTGAGCCCCGCCCGCCAGCCCGGGACCGCCTCCAGCTTGTCCAGCGTGCCGCCGGTGTGGCCCAGCCCGCGACCCGACAGCTGCGGCACCGCGACGCCGCAGGCCGCCACCAGCGGGGCGAGCGGCAGGGTGATCTTGTCCCCGACGCCGCCGGTGGAGTGCTTGTCGACGGTCGGCCGGGACAGCCCGGAGAAGTCGAGCCGCTCGCCCGAGGCGATCATCGCCGCCGTCCAGCGGCCCAGCTCGGCGCGGGTCAGTCCGCGGAAGAACACCGCCATGGCCATGGCCGCCATCTGCTCCTCGGCCACCTCGCCGTCGGTGTAGGCCTGCAGCAGCCAGTCGACGGCGGCCGGCTCCAGCTCGCCGCCGTCGCGCTTGCAGCGGATCAGCTCGACGGCGTCGTAGGGGGCGCGGCCGGCGGCGGGGGGCGGGGTCATGGGCCCCAGTGTGCCGGACGGGGAGGGGGTCGTCCCTCGCTAGGCTGGCCCCCATGCGCATCGCACGTTTCGCCTCCGGCGGCGACCCCCAGTACGGCGTCGTCGAGCTCCTCGAGGACGGTGGCCGGAACCCCGGCACCGTCGCCGTCCTCACCGGCGACCCGCTCGCCACCCCGGTCCAGCTGACCGGGGAGCGGCACGAGCTGGAGGGGGTGCGGCTGCTCGCCCCGGTGATCCCGCGGAGCAAGGTCGTGGCCGTCGGCCGCAACTACGCCGCGCACGCGGCCGAGCTCGGCAACGCCGTGCCCACCACCCCGCTGACCTTCTTCAAGCCCAACACCTCCGTCATCGGCCCAGGCGACGCCATCGTGCACCCGCGGGTCAGCGAGCAGGTGAGCTTCGAGGGCGAGCTGGCTGTCGTCATCGGCCGGATCTGCAAGGAGGTGCCGGAGTCCCGCGCGGCCGAGGTGATCTTCGGCTACACCGTGGCCAACGACGTCACCGCCCGCGACCTGCAGAAGAGCGACGGCCAGTGGGCCCGCGCCAAGGGCTACGACACGTTCTGCCCGCTCGGCCCCTGGATCACCACCCACCAGACCCTCGACGAGGTCGCCGACCTCGGCATCCGCACCACCCTCGACGGCGTCGAGAAGCAGAACGGCCGCACCAGCGACATGGTGCACTCCATCCCCGCGCTGATCGCCTACATCACCTCCTTCACCACCCTGCTGCCGGGTGACGTCATCCTCACCGGCACCCCGGAGGGCGTCGGCACGATGCGGCCCGGCCAGGAGGTCAGCATCGAGATCGAGGGCATCGGCACCCTCACCAACACCGTGACCTCGGACAGCCCCGAGGCCGCGGCCCCCCGCAGCACCGAGACGGAGTGACCCCGTGACCAGCCCCGACGTCCCCTCCAGCCCGCCCGACCCGTCCAGCCCGCCCGCCGACCGCGCCCTGCGCGGCATCGCCCCCGCCGACGTGCGGGTCCGGTTCCCGCCGTCGCCGACCGGCAACCTGCACGTCGGCAACGTCCGCAGCGCGCTGTTCAACTGGGCCTTCGCCCGCCACCACGGCGGCACCTTCGTGCTCCGCATCGAGGACACCGACGCCGGCCGCAACCTCGAGGAGTCCTACACCGGGCTGCTCGACTCGCTCGGCTGGCTGGGCCTCGACTGGGACGAGGGCCCGGTCACGGGTGGGCCCTACGGGCCCTACATCCAGTCCGAGCGCAGCAGCGTCTACCGCGACGTCGTCGCGAAGCTGCTGGACGCCGGGCTGGTCTACCGCTGCTTCTGCACGCGCGAGGAGATCGAGGCCCGCGAGGCCGCTCGGTCCAAGGGCACGCCGCCCGGCTACGACGGCTTCTGCCGCGACCTGCCGGCCGAGCGGGTGGCCGAGCTCGACGCGCTGGGCACCTCCTCGGTGGTCCGGATGCGGGTGCCCGACGCGCCGATCTCCTTCGACGACCTGGTCCGGGGCCCCATCACCTTCGCGCCCGAGAACGTGCCGGACTACGTGCTCGTGCGCGGGAACGGCGAGCCGCTCTACACCCTCGTCAACCCCGTCGACGACGCCCTGATGCGGATCACCCACGTGCTCCGCGGCGAGGACCTGCTGCCCTCGACGCCCCGCCAGATCGTGCTCTACCAGGCGCTGGCCCAGGTCGGCGTCGGCGGCGGCCAGGTCCCGGTGTTCGGCCACCTGCCGACGGTGCTGGGGGAGGGCAACCGCCGGCTCTCCAAGCGCGACCAGGGCTCCGGCCTGGCCGAGTACCGCGAGAAGGGCTACCTGCCCGAGGCGCTGCTCAACTACCTGGCCCTGCTGGGCTGGGCGATCGCGGAGGACCGCGACGTCTTCTCCCTGGCCGAGATGGTCGAGGCCTTCGACATCTCCCGGGTGAACGCCAACCCGGCCCGCTTCGACGCCCGCAAGTGCGAGGCCATCAACGCCTCCCACATCCGGGCGCTGCCGCCGGCCGAGCTGGAGCGCCAGCTGCTGCCCTTCCTGCACGCCGCCGGGCTGGTGCAGGACCCGCCGACGCCGGGGGAGAGCCAGCTGCTCGCCGCGGCGACGCCGCTGGTGCAGGAGCGGATGAACACGCTGTCGGAGGTCGTCGACATGCTCGGCTTCCTCTTCCGCGCCGACGCCGACGTGGTCATCGACCCGACGGCCGGGATGAGCCCCGACGCCGACCGCACGCTCGCGGCCGCCGCCGAGGCGTTGGAGGGGCTGGACTCCTTCGACCACGCCGCCGTCGAGGCCGCCCTGCGGTCCGCGCTGGTCGAGGGGCTGGGCCTCAAGCCCAAGCTGGCCTTCGGCCCGGTGCGGATCGCGATCACCGGGCGGCGGATCTCCCCGCCGCTGTTCGAGTCCATCGAGCTGCTGGGCCGGTCCTCGGCGCTGGCCCGGATCGCCGCGGCGCGGTCCTCGCTGGCGACCGACCAGCCGGCGGGCTGACGGTGGCCAAGCCGTCAGCCCCGCCCCCGGGGCCCCCGCCGAAGAAGGGCCGCTCGGGGAACCCGGCCGTCCGCTCTGGCGCCCAGCCGGCGCCGTCCCGCCCGTCCCCGCCGCGCGCGTCCTCGTCGCGCCCGTCCTCGTCGCGCCCGGATGGGTCGCGGCCGCCCCGCCCGGCGACCAGCGACCGCGGCCGGCCGGTCGGCGCCCCGGCCGGCTCCGCGGGGCCGCCGTCGGAGGTGCTGCCGGTCGACGGCGCCCCGTACCCGCTCGTCCTGCGGGGGCCGGGCTACGCGCCGGGCCGCTCGGTCCTCGGCGTGGTGCTCGGGCTGTCGCTGTTCGTGCTGCTGACCGGGCTGGTGAGCCAGGTCGTCATCGTGCTGGGCTGGGCGCTGACCGCGGGTGACGTCGTCTACGCCGACTACGCCCGGCAGGCGCTCGCCTTCGAGCGCCCGGTCGGGATGCTGGGGGCCAACCTCGGCATCGCCACGCTCATCCCCATCGCCTGCGGCATCCTCTGGCTGGTCCACCGGGTGCACCCGCGCTGGCTGGCGTCGGTCCGCCCGGGGCTGCGGTGGCGCTACCTGCTGGTCTGCCTGGGCATCGCCCTGGTGAGCCTCAACGGGGTGCTGCTGCTCTCCCAGCTCGCGGCCCCCGACCGGCCCGCCGTGGGGCTGCAGCCGGGCTTCTGGGGCTTCCTCGTCGTCATCCTGCTGACCTCGCCGTTGCAGGCGGCGGCCGAGGAGATCTTCTTCCGGGGCTACCTCCTGCAGGCGCTGGGCAGCCTCGTCTCCCAGCCCTGGTTCGGCGTCGTCGTCTCCTCGGTGGTGTTCGCGCTCCTGCACGGCACGCAGAACCTGCCCCTGTTCGTCGACCGGCTCGCGTTCGGCCTGCTGGCCGCCGTGCTCGTCTGGCGCACCGGCGGCCTGGAGGCCGGGATCGCCGCCCACGTGGTCAACAACGTCTTCGCCTACGTGTTCGCGGGGGCGACCACCGGCATCGCCGCGCTCAAGGCCGTGCGGGAGATCGGGTGGCTCGACGCGCTGTTCGACGTGGGCGGCTTCGCCGTCTTCGCGGTGCTCGCGCACCTGGCCTTCCGGGCACTGAAGCTGCGGCACGTGGTCGACCTCGACGCCGCCGGGACCGTCGTCCGCTGACACGCCGGACCCGGTTTGGGCCTCGGGGCTCCCGTCGAGTAAAGTCTTCCCTCGTGCCCCGCGAGGGGCGCACCGAGCGGCGCAGGACGCCAAGGCCGCACGGTGGGGTATGGGGTAATTGGCAGCCCGGCTGATTCTGGTTCAGTTAGTCTAGGTTCGAGTCCTAGTACCCCAGCGAGGCGGGAGCTGCGGATTCGCCGGATCACCGGTGAGTTGGTAGGCTTCCGCGGTCGGATCAGCGATGATCCCGGCGCTAGGGGCCCCGTTGTGTAGCGGCCTAGCACGCCGCCCTCTCAAGGCGGTAGCGCGGGTTCGAATCCCGTCGGGGCTACCAGCACGAACGGCACCTGACCTGGTCAGGTGCCGTTTCTGCGTCCCGGGCCGGCCGTCCCGCGCCGCCCGGCGGAGGAGCGGTAGCGTCGGCCGGGTCCCGGCCCACCACCGCAGGAGCCCCATGACCACCCGCATCGGCGTCCTCGGCTTCGGCCTGCGCTCGAGCCTCGCCGCCTACGCCCACCAGCCCGACGCCGGCAGCCGCGTCGTCGCCGTCGCCGACCCGGACCCCGCCCGGCGACGGGCGGCGGGGGAGCAGCTGGGGGACGGCGTGGCCCTGCTGCCCGACCTCGACACCCTGCTGGAGCAGGACCTCGACGCCGTGCTCGTGCTGACGCCGGACCACCGGCACGAGGAGCACGCCCTCCGCACGCTGGAGCGCGGGGTGCCGACCTTCGTCGAGAAGCCGTTGGCGATCACCACGGACGGGGCCGACCGGATCCTCGAGCAGGCGCGGCGGACCGGCACCCGCCTCTACGTCGGGCACAACATGCGGCACATGCCCGTGGTCCGGGCGCTCCGCGACGCCGTGCTCGTGGGCCGGGTGGGTGAGGTGAAGGCCGTCTGGTGCCGGCACTTCGTCTCCACCGGCGGCGACTACTACTTCAAGGACTGGCACGCCGACCGCACGCGGACGACCGGGCTGCTGCTGCAGAAGGGCGCCCACGACCTCGACGTCATCCACTGGCTGGCGGGCGGCTACACCACGCGCGCGCAGGCGATGGGCACGCTGGCGGTGTACGGCGGGATCGCCGACCGTCGCGACAACGCCGACCGGCAGATGCCCGACTGGTACTCCGTGGACACCTGGCCCCCGACCAGCCAGCGCGAGCTCGCCCCGGTGCTGGACGTCGAGGACCTCTCGATGGCCAACCTGGCCCTCGACAACGGGGTGCTGGCCTCGTACCAGCAGTGCCACTTCACCCCGGACTACTGGCGCAGCTACACCGTCATCGGGACCGAGGGCCGGCTGGAGAACTTCGGCGACGGCCCCGACGCCACGGTGGCCCTGTGGGACCGGCGCTCCGACACCTACCGCGCCGAGCCCGACGCCGTCCTGCCGCTGCGCTCCGGCGCCGGCGGCCACGGGGGTGCCGACCCCCTGCTCGTCGCGGAGTTCCTGCGCTTCGCCCGGGACGGCGGGCCGACCGACACCTCACCGGTCGCCGCCCGGCAGGCCGTGGCCGCCGGCGTCGCCGCCACCACGTCGCTGCGCTCGGGCGGGGCCGTCGTCGACGTGCCGGCGCTCGACCCCGGTCTCACCGCGTACTTCGCCGCCGGTCAGGTCGCGCCGACGGGCGCCTGAGCCGCACCGCGGACCTGCGCCAGCACCCGGCCGATCGCGGCCGCGGCGCGGTCCACGTCGTCGTCCCCGGTGCGCCAGTTGGAGACCGAGATCCGCAGGACCGCCCGCCCCTGCCACACCGAGGGCGTCATCCAGGCCGTCCCCTCGGCCAGCAGCCGGCGTGCGACTCGCGGGTCTCGACGTCGCCGTCGAAGGCGAGGCAGACCTGGGTGAAGTCGACGTCGTTGACCACCGCGACGCCGTCCAGGGCGTCCAGCGCCGCCGCGAACCGGTGCGCCCGGTCGACGAAGCCCTGGACCAGCTCCGCGACCCCGGTCCGGCCGAGCGAGCGGAGCGCGGCCCAGACGGTGAAGCCGCGGGCGCGACGGGAGAACTCGGGCACCGAGGCGATGGGGTCGGGCCGCTCGTCCTGGATGAGGTAGGCGGCGTGCACGCCCATGGCGGCGTGCAGCGCGGCGGCGTCGGCGACCACGGCGAGCCCGCTGTCGTAGGGGACGTTGAGCGTCTTGTGCGCGTCGGTGGCCCAGGAGTCCGCACGCTCGTGGCCGGCGGTGAGGTGCCGCAGGCCCGGAGCGGCCGCCGCCCACAGCCCGAAGGCGCCGTCGACGTGCGCCCAGCCGCCGTGGGCGTGCACCAGGTCCACGGCCGGACCGAGGGGGTCGAAGGCCCCGCTGTTGACGTTGCCGGCCTGCAGGCAGACCACGAGCGGCCCCGGCGCGCGGGCCTCCAGCGCCGCGGCCAGCGCGTCGAGCCGCAGCCGGCCCTGCCCGTCGGCGGGCACCACGACGCTGCGCGCCGGACCCAGGCCGAGGTAGCGCAGCGCCACGTCGACGGTGTCGTGCCGCTCCTCGCCCACGACCACGGTCAGCGACGGCGCCCCCGTCAGGCCGTCGGCCTCGACGTCCCAGCCGATCCGGCGGTACACGGCGTGCCGGGCGGCGGCGAGGCAGGTGAAGTTGGCCATCATGGCGCCGGTGACGAACCCGACGCCCGCGTCGGCCGGAAGGCCCAGCAGGTCGAGCAGCCACCCGGCGGCCACCCGCTCGGCCCCGGCGGCCGCCGGGGAGCTGGCCAGCAGGCCCGCGTTCTGGTCCCACAGCGAGGTCAGCCAGTCCGCGCCCAGGGCGGCGGGCAGCACCCCGCCGATGACCCAGCCGAAGAACCGGCCCGAGGGGGTGGCGACCACGCCCGGACCGGCGCCGGCCACCAGGGCGTCCAGCACCGCGACGGGGTCCTCGCCCGTCTCCGGCAGCGGCCCGCCCAGGGCCTCGGCCACCTGGTCGACGTCGTGGGCGGCGCAGACCGGCCGCTCGTCGAGGCCGCCCAGGAAGTCCACCGCCTCGGCCACCACCCGGTCCATGACCCGTCGCTCAGCGTCCACGTGCTCTCCTCGTCCGGTGCCTCAGGAGGAGGGAGCCCGCCCCCACCGCCGTGATACACCCCCGGCGCCCGCCCGGGGTAGGGGCGACGGCAAAGGGGGCCGGTCGGGGCGCGACCCGTCAGGCGGGGAGCGTGCTCAGGGCGTGACCTCGGGCTGCGGCGTCGGCGCGGCCAGCAGGCCGGTGTCGTCGAGCTTCTCGGCCAGGCCGGCGCCGTCGGGCGCGTAGAGCCACGGGACCCGGGCGGCCCGGCCGGAGACGTTGTGGTCGCGGTACCCGGCCCCCGCCAGCACGGCCTCGCCCGGGCTCAGCTGGCGGATGCAGACCGCGGCGACCTTCTCGGCGTGCCGGGCGACGAAGGCGCCGTAGATCGCCTCGTCGTGCTGCCCGTCGTCGCCGACCAGCAGCCAGCGCACGTCCGGGAACTCCTCGGCGAGCCGCTCGAGGCTGGCCCGCTTGTGCTCGCGCCCGCTGCGGAACCAGCGGTCCGGCGTCGGGCCCCAGTCGGTGAGCAGCAGCGCGCCGCGCGGGTAGAGGTTGCGGGAGAGGAAGCGGGTCAGCGTCGGGGCCACGTTCCACGCCCCGGTGGACAGGTAGATGACGGGCGCTCCGGGGTGCTGGGAGGTCAGCCGCTCGTACAGCACGGGCATCCCGGGGGTGGTGGTCCGGGCGTGCTCGTTGACCACGAAGGTGTGCCAGGCCGCCAGCAGCGGCCGGGGGAGGGCGGTGACCATCACCGTGTCGTCGATGTCGGAGACCAGGCCGAAGCCGACGTCGGGGTCGATGACCTCCACGTGGGCGCGGGCGGGGCGCGAGCCCTCGGCGCTGAGGGTGATCTCGTGCCAGCCCGGCTCGAGGTCGACGTCGACCACTGCGTCGACGATGCCGCTGTTGTCGGCCGTCACCACCGCCGTCGTGCCGCCCACCCGCACCTCGACCTCGGCGTCCTCCACCGGCACCTTGGTGAAGTTGCGCCAGCCGCGCGCGCCGGCCGCCTCCCCGGCGTCGGCCGCGGCGGGCCGGTCCAGCACCACCCGGCCGAGCACGCGGATCCAGGCGGTGGAGCCGTAGCCGGTGTAGGGGATGACCGTCGCCACGTAGCCGTTCTCGCGGACGCGCCGCGCTCGCCAGCGCATGACGGCGTGGTCGAGGCGGAGGGCGCGGTTGACCTTCGGGGTGGGGTCGCTCACGCGGCTCAACCTAGTGCGTGCGCACGGCCTCGCGGGCTCCTCGGGTCACTCGGCGCCGCTGCGGCGCAGGACCTCGCTCAGCCGCTCGGCGGCGGCGATGACGGCGGGCGCGTGCAGCCGGCCGGGCTGGCGCGACAGCCGCTCGATCGGGCCGGAGACGCTGACGGCGGCGATGACCTTGCCGGAGGGGGAGCGGACCGGGGCCGAGACCGAGGCGACGCCCGCCTCGCGCTCGCCGACGGAGTGGGCCCAGCCGCGGCGGCGCACGGCGGCCAGCGCGACGGCGGAGTAGCGGCTGCCGCGCAGCCCGCGCTGCATCCGGTCGGGCTCCTCCCAGGCCAGCAGGACCTGGGCGGCCGAGCCGGCGGTCATGGCCAGCTGGGTGCCCACCGGGATGCTGTCGCGCAGGCCGGACATCCGCTCCGCCGTCGCGACGCAGACCCGGAAGTCGCCCTGGCGGCGGAACATCTGGGCGGACTCGCCGGTGATGTCGCGCAGCCGGGCCAGCACGGGTCCGGCGGTGGCGAGGAGCCGGTCCTCGCCCGCGGCGGAGGCGAGCTCGCCGAGGCGGGGGCCGAGGATGAACCGGCCCTGCAGGTCCCGGCTCACGAGGCGGTGGTGCTCGAGCGCGACGGCCAGCCGGTGGGCGGTCGGCCGGGCGAGCCCGGTCGCGGCCACGAGGCCGGCCAGGGTGGTCGGCCCGGTCTCGAGCGCGCTCAACACCAGGGCGGCTTTGTCGAGCACGCCCACACCGCTACTGTTGTCCATGCCTTGATACTGCCGTCTCGGATGCTGAAACTCAAGTTGGGCCGCCTAGCCCGCCGGGGCGACAGTGGAGGACGCGGCCGGTGAGTGGCGGGCCGCGCAGCGACGAAGGAGATCTGATGGGCAAGACACTGAGCGAGAAGGTCTGGGACGCGCACGTCGTCCGCTCCGCCGAGGGCGAGCCGGACCTGCTCTTCATCGACCTGCACCTCGTGCACGAGGTCACCAGCCCGCAGGCCTTCGACGGTCTCCGCCAGGCCGGCCGGCCGGTCCGCCGACCCGACCTCACCCTCGCCACCGAGGACCACAACACCCCGACGCTGAACATCGACCAGCCCATCGCGGACCCGGTCTCGCGCACGCAGGTCGACACCCTGCGCCGCAACGCCGAGGAGTTCGGCGTCCCGATCCACAGCCTCGGCTCGGCCGACCAGGGCGTCGTGCACATCATCGGCCCGTGGCTGGGCCTGACCCAGCCCGGCATGACCGTGGTGTGCGGTGACTCCCACACCTCGACCCACGGCGCCTTCGGGGCGCTGGCGTTCGGCATCGGCACCTCCGAGGTGGAGCACGTGCTCGCCACCCAGACGCTGACCCAGGCCAAGCCCAAGACCATGGCCGTCAACATCAACGGCGAGCTGCCGCCCGGCGTCACCGCCAAGGACGTCGTGCTGGCCCTGATCGCCAAGGTGGGCACCGGCGGGGGCCAGGGCTACGTCGTGGAGTACCGCGGCTCGACCATCGAGGACCTGTCGATGGAGGGCCGGCTGACGATCTGCAACATGAGCATCGAGTGGGGCGCCAAGGCCGGCATGATCGCACCCGACCAGAAGACGTTCGACTACGTGCAGGGCCGCCGGCACGCCCCGACGGGCGCCGACTGGGACGCCGCCGTGGAGTACTGGAAGACCCTGCGCACCGACGACGACGCCGTCTTCGACGCCGAGGTCGACCTCGACGCCACTCAGCTGAGCCCGTTCGTCACCTGGGGCACCAACCCGGGCCAGGGCGTCCCGCTGGGCGCCTCCGTGCCCGACCCCGAGACGTTCTCCGAGGAGGCCGACCGGACGGCCGCCTCCAAGGCGCTGGAGTACATGGGCCTCGAGGCGGGCCAGCCGATGCGCGCGATCAGCGTCGACACCGTCTTCCTCGGCTCCTGCACCAACGGGCGGATCGAGGACCTGCGGGCCGCCGCGGACGTCATCCAGGGCCGCCACGTCGCCGAGAACGTCCGGATGCTCGTCGTCCCGGGCTCGGCGCGGGTCCGCCTGCAGGCCGAGGACGAGGGCCTCGACGTCGTGTTCAAGGAGGCGGGGGCCGAGTGGCGCGCCGCCGGCTGCTCGATGTGCCTGGGCATGAACCCCGACCAGCTGGCGCCCGGGGAGCGGGCCGCGTCCACGTCGAACCGGAACTTCGAGGGCCGCCAGGGCAAGGGCGGCCGCACCCACCTCGTCTCGCCGCCCGTCGCCGCCGCCACCGCGGTGCTCGGCACGCTGAGCGCCCCCGCCGACCTGCAGGAGATCTGATCATGGACGCCTTCACCACCCACACGGGGACCGCGGTGCCGCTGCGCCGCAGCAACGTCGACACCGACCAGATCATCCCGGCCGTCTACCTCAAGCGGGTGACCAAGACCGGCTTCGAGGACGGGCTGTTCGCCGCCTGGCGCAACGACCCGGCCTTCGTGCTCAACCAGCCGCAGTACGCCGGCGCGACGATCTTGGTCCCCGGCCCGGACTTCGGCACCGGGTCCTCCCGGGAGCACGCCGTCTGGGCCCTGCAGAACTACGGGTTCCGGGTGGTCATCGGGTCCCGGTTCGGCGACATCTTCCGCGGCAACTCCGGCAAGGCCGGGCTGCTGGTGGCCGGGGTCGACCAGAAGATCATCGAGGAGCTGTGGGACCACGTCGAGACCCACCCCGCAGCGCCCCTCACCGTCGACCTGCACGAGCAGACGATCACCGCCGACGGCTTCTCCACCACGTTCGACATCGACCCCTACACGCGCTGGCGCCTGCTCGAGGGCCTCGACGACATCGGCCTGACGATGCGCCAGGTCGACGACATCGCCACCTACGAGCAGTCCCGGCCGGCCTTCAAGCCGGTCACCCAGCTCACCTCCCGCTGAGGCGCGGCCCGTCGCCGGCCCGTGCACACCGGGCCGGCGGGGGTCGGTGGTCGTCGCGGACCGGCTGCCGTTCTACCGTGGCAGGGAATCCGCCGTCGCGGCGGACCATGATCGCGGCTCCCGGGCCGACGACGGAGGGATGGCACCACGTGAACAAGGCAGAGCTGGTCGAGGCGCTCGCGCAGCACTACGACGGCAGCAAGGCGGAGGCGACCCGTGCGCTGAACGCCGTCGTGCAGACCATCACCCGCTCGACGGTGGCGGGGGACAAGGTCGCGATCACCGGTTTCGGCGTGTTCGAGAAGGTCGACCGGCCCGCCCGGATGGTCCGCAACCCGCGCACCGGTGAGCGCAAGGAGGCCCCGGCCACGTCCGTGCCGCGCTTCCGCGCCGGCACCGAGCTCAAGGCCTACGTCGCCGGCCAGCGCGAGCTGCCCGCGCTCACCGTCGACGCCCCGACGCCCGCCGCGCGGCCGGCCCGGACCACCGCCCGGACGACGGCGCCCGCCGCCGCGCCCGCCGCCGAGGCGCCCGCCGCGGTGCAGGAGCCGCTCGTGACCGCGGCCGACGCGCCGGAGGCGAGCGCGACGAAGAAGGCGGGGAAGGCCGCCGCGGCGAAGACGTCCGACGCGAAGGACACGGTCACGAAGTCGGACGCGAAGAAGTCGGACGCGAAGAAGTCGGACGCAAAGAAGTCGGACAAGAAGGCCGACGCCAAGAAGGCGGCGAAGAAGTCCGACGCCAAGAAGTCCGGCAAGGGCGGCGGGAAGAAGAAGTGAGGGCGGCCGGCTAGAGCCAGGCCGAGCGGACCACGCCGTCCGCGTGGACGGCGTGCAGCCGCTGCCCGACGCGCAGGGGCGTCCGCAGCCCGTCGACCGCCTCTGGCGGCAGCACCAGCCGGTGGCCGTCGACGGCGACGGCCAGCGGGCGCCCCTGCTCGTCGGTCCAGCTCGTGGTCGTGACGACCGTCCAGGTGGCCAGCCGGTGCGTCCCCGGGGCGAGCAGGGCTGCCGTCGCGGGCCCGAGGCCCAGCCCGGCGGCCGGGCCGAGGTCGATCTCGGTGTCGACGTCACGGCGCGCGTCCGGGACGGCGGTGCCCAGCGTCTCGTCGGTCAGCGGGACCGCTCCCGACTGGTGGTGGGCGGCGGCCGAGCGGCCCTGGAAGTGCGGCTCCAGCGGCACCCCGCGGGCCAGCAGCATCGTCGTCCCGACGCCCGAGGCGTCGGCGAGGAAGGCCTGGCCGGGCGCGTCCAGGGCGCCCAGCACCGTCCGGACCGAGTCCGGGCGCAGGGCCGGCAGGTCCCCGACGCAGGCCAGCACGGCCGCCGCCCCGCGCGCGACCGCGACGTCGGCACCCCGGGCGAGAGCGCCGTTCATGCCGTGCGCGCCGCCCTCGGGCACCACCTCCGCCGCCACCCCGGCCCGGGCGAGCCGGCTGGCCAGCGCCGGTTGGTCGCTGACCACGAGCAGCAGGTCGACGGCGCCGGCCAGCGCGTGCAGGGTGTCCAGCGCCATCGTCCAGGCCAGCCGTCGGCGGAGGGCGTCGGGCAGCGTGGCCAGCCGGGACTTCGCGTGCACCGCGGGCTTGAGGGCCACCACCGCGGCCGCCGGGACGGGCGTCACGCCTCCCTGCGGCCCCGTGTCCATGATCAGGAGATGCTGCCACGATCGCTTAGGGTGGGCCCACCTCGGGGTGCGCCGGACCACCTCCGTGCTGGACGGGTGATCAGGAAGTAGGTGGGATGGGCGACGTGCTGCACCGGAGGGCGGGGACCGACCTGCCGCCGCTCGCCGAGGTGAACGCCGAGCCCGGTGGGCGGACGATCTACGGGGTCGTCAGCCTGCTGCACGCGGTCATCCGCCCGCTCACCCACCGCGACTGGCGCGAGCAGGACAAGATCCCGGCCGAGGGCGGCGTCGTCCTGGTCGTCAACCACATCTCGAACGTCGACCCGCTGGCCGTCGGCCAGTTCGTCGCCTTCTCCGGCCGCTGGCCGCGCTTCCTGGCCAAGGAGTCGCTGTTCCGCATCCCGGTCGTCGGAGCCGTCATCCGCGCCTGCGGCCAGATCCCGGTCCGCCGCGGCACCGCTGCTGCGCAGGACGCGCTGGCCGCCGCCGTCTCGGCCGTGCAGGAGGGCCGCGCCGTCGTCGTCTACGCCGAGGGGACGATCACCCGGGACCCCGACCTCTGGCCGATGCGCGGGCGCACCGGTGCCGCTCGGATCGCGCTCAGCACGCAGGCGCCCGTCGTGCCCGTGGGGCAGTGGGGCGCGCAGGACGTCATGTCGGGCAAGAAGATCCACCTGCCGCACCTGCTGCCGCGCAAGACCTTCCGGCTCCTCGTCGGCGACCCGGTGCCGCTGGACGACCTGCGCGCACAGCCGCTGACAGCTGCCGTGCTCGCCGAGGCGACGGCGCGGATCATGGCCGCCGTCACCGCCCTGGTGGCCGAGCTGCGCGGCGAGCAGCCGCCGGCGGTGCCGTTCGACCCGCGGACGGCGACGGGGGTGGCCCGGTGAGCGCCACCGCGGCCGAGCGTCCGGCGCGGATCGCCGTCATGGGCTCCGGCTCGTGGGGCACCGCGTTCGCCCTCGTGCTGTCCGACGCCGGGAACGACGTCACGCTGTGGGCCCGGCGGCCCGAGCTGGCCGCCGCCATCAACGCCGAGCACCGCAACCCGGACTACTTCCCCACCGTCGAGCTGCCGCCGGCGCTGCGGGCCGTCAGCGACCCCGACGAGGCCGTGGCCGACGCCGAGTTCGTCGTCCTCGGCGTGCCCTCGCAGTCGCTGCGCACCAACCTCAGCCACTGGCCCATCCCCCGCGACGCGGTGGTGGTCAGCCTGGCCAAGGGCATCGAGCTGGGCACCGGCCTGCGGATGAGCCAGGTCGTCGCCGAGGCGGGCGGCATCGAGGCGGACCGGATCGCCGTCGTCACGGGCCCCAACCTGGCCCGCGAGATCGCCGAGCGGCAGCCGTCGGCCAGCGTCGTCGCGAGCTCGTCGGAGGAGACCGCCGCCGCCCTGCAGCGGGTCTGCCACACCCCCCGGTTCCGCGCCTACACCAACACCGACGTCATCGGCTGCGAGCTGGGCGGGGCGACGAAGAACGTCATCGCGCTGGCCGTCGGGATGGCCGTCGGCCTCGGCTTCGGCGCCAACGCGACGGCGTCGGTGATCACCCGGGGGCTCGCCGAGATCTCCCGGCTGGGCCAGGCGCTGGGCGCCGACCCCTACACCTTCTCCGGCCTCGCCGGACTGGGCGACCTGGTGGCCACCTGCTCGTCCCCCCTCTCGCGCAACCGAACCTTCGGCGAGGAGCTCGGCCGCGGCCGCACCGTCGCCGAGATCAGCGCCTCCACCCGCCAGGTGGCCGAGGGCGTCAAGTCCTGCGCCTCCATCCAGGCCCTCGCCGCCCAGCACGAGGTCGAGATGCCGATCGTGGAGAACGTCGCCGCCGTCATCGCCGGCGACCTCACCCCCGCCGGCCTGATGACGACCCTCATGTCCCGCTCCGCCAAGCCGGAACGCTACTGACCCGGCCTGCGGCCGACCTCCGCTCCACCGGAACGCGTGAACGAATGGTGAGTAGACGCACCACTTGTTCACGCGATCACCGCGCAGTGCGGGCGGCAGGGGACCGGTCGGCCGTCCCAGCCGCGTTGCTGCAGCACGGCGGCCACCTGGCGGGCGACCAGGCACCGCTGCTCGTAGACGTCGACCGCGCCGAAGCGCAGCGTGACCTCGCCCGCCAGCAGCGTGCGGTTGTCCCGGACCATGTCGCGGAACCGACCGACGCCCTCGTGCCCCAGGCGCCCGTCGAGCTCGACGACCGTGCCGAAGGCGCGGTACAGCACGTCGCGGACGTAGGCGTGGGTACCGGACCGCTGCTGCCGCTCCGCGACGGGCAGTCCGTGGGCGCGCTCGACATCGCGCAGGTAGCGCACCTCGAGCGGCGTCTCGGCGCCCGCCGCGACGTCGGCCAGCAGATCGGTGAGCAGCTCGCGGTGGCGGGCCCGGCGGCGCTGCAGCAGCGCGTCACGGAGCAGGGGCACGGTGGTCCGGCGCTCCTGCACGGCCGCGGTCACCCAGCCGATGGCCCCCGCCGCGGACGCGCGGTCGCAGAGGTCGAGCACGGTGTCCGGGACGCTCGTCCGGGGCGGGCTCCCGCCCGCCCGGTGCGACCGGACGCCCGGGCGCTCCCGGGAGAACTGCCACGGCTCGCGCGAGCGGAGGACCAGGTGCGCCGGCACGAGCACCCGGATCCGCTGCGGTGGCTCGGGGAGCAGCCCGTGCAGGTGCGCGGCCGCCGTACCGCCCAGGCGTGACCCCGGCCCGCCGAGGAGGACGCCGGCCCAGGCCCACGCCAGCCAAGGCGGCTCGCCCGCGGCGGTGAAGTAGACGGACCGGTCCAGCCGCCGCCAGCGTCCCTGGTCGACGAGCCGACGCAGAGCCGGTCGCCCCAGCTCGTCCTGCACCTGCTCCGACAGCAGCACACCTGCCTGCCCGGCCGCGAGCGTCAGGAGCCTCGACGACGGATCCTGGCGCGGCAGCACCGGGCCAGCGTGCTGCCTCCCGACTCCGCCGCCCGGGTCGCCCGGTCAATCTGTGGATGACTCAGCGGAACGCGTGAACGAATGTCTGGTCTAGTCACCACTCGTTCACGCGTTCCGGTCAGACCCGGGGTGGTCAGGGGAGGGAGTTGAGGGCTTGGGCGAGGTCGGACCAGAGGTCCTCGACGTGCTCGACGCCGACGCTCAGCCGGACCAGGCCCTCGGGGACCGAGGGGAGCTCGCCGGCCCAGCGACGGCGGCGCTCCAGGCTGGACTCGACGCCGCCGAGGCTGGTGGCGAAGACCCAGAGACGGGTGGCGTCGACGAAGGCGTCGGCGGTGGCGGCGTCGGCCAGGTCGACCGAGATCAGGGAGCCGAAGCCCGCCATCGTCCGGGCGGCGCGGGCGTGGCCCGGGTCGTCGGGCAGGCCGGGGAAGCGGACGCGCAGCACGGCCGGGTGCGCGGCCAGCCGTTCGGCCAGCACCTGCGCGTTGGCCTGGGCGCGCTCGAGGCGCAGCGGCAGCGTCCGCAGGCCGCGCAGCGCCAGGTACGCCTCCATCGTCCCGGGCGTGGCCCCGCGCGAGCGGCGGACCGCGTCCAGCTGGGCGAAGAGCTCGGTGTCGGACTCCCGCACGACGAGCGCGCCCAGCAGCGCGTCGGAGTGGCCGGCGATGAACTTGGTGACCGCGTGCAGCACGATGTCGGCGCCGACGGCGAGGGGCTGCTGCAGCAGCGGCGTGGCGAAGGTGTTGTCGACGACCAGCCGCACCTTCCCGGCCAGGGCCGCGCCGATCGCGGGCAGGTCGGCCACCTCGATGGTCGGGTTGGTGGGCGACTCGACCCACACGAGGTCGGCGCCCTCGGCGGCGGCCAGCACGGCGTCGGTGTCGGCGACGTCGACCTTGCGGACGGTCCAGCCGTCCTTCGCGGCTCGGACGTCGACGGAGGCGGCGACGCCCAGGTAGCAGTTGTAGGGCAGCACGACCGTGCTGCCGGGGGCCAGCAGGTCCAGCACCGCGTGCGCGGCGGCCATCCCGGAGGAGAAGGTCAGCGCCCGGCCGCCCTCCAGGGCGCCGATCCCGTCCTCCAGCGCCTGCCAGGTCGGGTTGCCGTACCGGCCGTAGCCGAGCGAGCCCGAGGTGGTGTCGTGGTCGCCCACGTAGGTCGCGGCGAAGGTCACGGGGGTGTTCAGGGGGGCGTCGACGACGCGGGCGGGCCGGCCCACGGTGACGGCGAGGGTCTCGGGGCGCAGGCGCTCGGCGGGCTGGACGGGCTCGGAGGTCATGGCTCCAGTCTCGCGCGTCGGCCCGGCGGGTCCGCACGCCGCCGGTAGGGTCGGGCACCGAGCCACCGACACCGGACGAGGGGTGCACCCGATGAGCGACAGCCTGTCGCGGCAGGACCACGCCGAGGACGGGCGGACCCGGGTGGCCGTCGTCTTCGGCGGCACCAGCAGCGAGCACGGCGTCTCGTGCCTGACCGCCGCCGGCGTCTCCGCCGCGCTGGACCCCGAGCGCTACGAGGTGCTCGGCATCGGCATCACCCGCAGCGGCCGCTGGGTCCTCGTCGACGACGCGACCCTGGCCGGCCTGCAGGTCGCCGACGGCCGGCTGCCCGAGCTGGGCGAGGACGCCGCCGACGCCGTGCTGCTGCGCGAGGGCGCGGGCACGGAGCTGGCCCGGCGCGCCCAGGACGGCCCGGAGCGCTCCGCCCTGGCCGAGATGGGCCGGATCGACGTCGCGTTCGCCTTGCTGCACGGGCCGTTCGGCGAGGACGGCACCATCCAGGGGCTGTTCGAGATGATGGGCACCCGCTACGTCGGCGCCGGGGTGCTGGCCAGCGCCGTCGGCATGGACAAGCAGGTCATGAAGCTCGTGCTGGCGGCCTCGGGCCTGCCCGTCGGCCCGTTCGTGTCCATCCCGCCCGCCCGCTGGGCCGCCGACCGCACCGCCTGCCTCGAAGCCGTCGCCGCGCTCGGGATGCCCGTCTTCGTCAAGCCCGCCCGGGGCGGCTCCAGCCTGGGCATCAGCCGCGTCGACCGGCCCGAGGACCTCGTCGCGGCCGTCGAGGAGGCCCAGCGCTTCGACCCGAAGGTCATCGTCGAGGAGGGCTTCGTCGGGGCCCGCGAGCTGGAGTGCGGCGTCCTCGCCGACCTCGACGGCGGCCCGCCCGCCGCCAGCCAGGTGGCCGAGATCCGGGTGCAGAGCGCCTCGGGCTTCTACGACTTCGAGGCCAAGTACCTCCCCGAGGAGCAGGTCGCCCTGGATGTGCCGGCCGACATCCCCGCCGAGCTCGCCGACCGGGTGCGGGCCGTCGCGCTGGCCACCTTCGACGCCATCGGCTGCGAGGGGCTGGCCCGCGTCGACGTCTTCGTCACCCGCGAGGGCCAGGTGGTGGTCAACGAGATCAACACCATGCCCGGGTTCACCCCGCACTCGATGTTCCCGCGGATGTGGGCGGCCAGCGGCGTGCCGTACCCCGAGCTCGTCGACCGGCTGGTCCAGCTGGCGCTCCGCCGCCCGCTCGGCCTGCGCTGAGCCCTCAGCTGCAGGGCTGCTCGAGGGGGTCGTGGGCCTCGACGGCGGCGGCCAGGTCCACCAGGACGTCCACCTCGGGCGCGTAGTCCGGCGGCACGCCGACCTCGACGGGGACCGCGCGGCCGATCGTGGTGAACAGCGTGCCGCCGTCGGCCGGCTCGCGGAACCAGCCGACCCCGTTGACCTCGACGCACTCGCTCGTCGGCGTCAGCCCCGGGGGCGCGGGCACCCCGCAGCGCAGCACGATCGCCGGGTCGCCCCACGCGCGGCTGAGGGCCCCGGGCTCGGTGGGCCGGGTCGTCGACTCCAGCACCTGGTCGGGGAGCGCGGCCAGCACGGCGTCGCAGGTCGCGCGGTCGGCGGGGTCGGGGCTGGGTTCGTCGACCCGGACGGCCCCGGCGCAGCCGGTGACGGCGAGCAGCAGGGCGGCGCCCAGCGGGACCACCGGGCGCACGGTGCGCGGCCGGTGGGGGAGGGGAGCCGGCCTCACATGTGGACGACGGGGCAGGTGACCGTCCGCGTGATGCCGGGGACGGCCTGCACCTTCGCCAGCACCAGCTGGCCCAGCGCGTCCACGCTGGCGGCCTCGGCCCGGACGATGACGTCGTAGGGACCGGTGACGTCCTCCGACAGCACGACGCCGTCGACGGCGCCGATCGCCGAGGCCACCTCGCCGGCCCGGCCGACCGCGGTCTGGACCAGGATGTAGGCCTGCACGACCATGGGGGTTCCCTTCGTCGACGTCTCCGGGACGGACGCTACCCTCGCCGGATGCGTCACCGTACCCCCTGCGTCCCCCGCGTCCCCGGCGCGGATCCGCGATGACGGAGGTCGCCGGGCTCCCCGGCACGGCCACCCTCGCCGAGATCGGGGAGCGGGCCGTGATCGCCACCCTGACCGCCGACCTGCCGCCCGCCGCCGACGTGCTGGTGGGCCCCGGCGACGACGGCGCGGTGCTGGAGGTCGCAGGCCCGCTGGTCACCTCCCTCGACGTGCTGGTGCAGGACGTGCACTTCAAGCTCGGCTGGTCCGATCCCGCCGACATCGGCCGCAAGGCGGTCGCGGTCAACGTCGCCGATCTCGAGGCCATGGGCGCGCGGGCGACCGCCGTCGTCCTCGGCTTCTCCGCCCCGCCGCACCTGCAGCTGCGCTGGGTGCGCGAGCTGGCCGGCGGGCTGCGCGCCGAGTGCGCCGCCGCCGGGGTGAGCCTGGTCGGCGGTGACGTCACCCGCGCCCGCGACCTCACCCTCAGCGTCACCGTGCTGGGCGGCCTCGAGGGCCGGCCGCCGGTCCTGCGCAGCGGGGCCCGGGCCGGCGACGTCGTCGCCCTGCGCGGCCGGACGGGCTGGGCCGCCGCCGGGTTGGCCGTGCTGAGCCGCGGCTTCCGCTCCCCGCGCGCCGTCGTCGAGGCCCAGCGCGTCCCGCAGGTGCCCTACGGCCAAGGCGTCGTCGCCGCCCGCGCCGGGGCCACCGCCATGGTCGACGTCTCCGACGGCCTGCTGGCCGACCTCGGCCACGTGGCCCGGGCCTCCGGCGTCGTCGTCGACCTGCGCCAGGACGCCTTCGAGGTGCCCGAGCCCCTGCAGGCGGTCTCGGCGGCGACGGGGGCCGACCCCTACGACCTGCTGCTCACCGGCGGCGAGGACCACGCGCTGGCCGCGACGTTCCCGGCCGGTGCCGTCCCGGAGGGCTGGCGGGTGGTCGGGGAGGTGCGGGCGGCCGGTGAGGACGAGGGCGCCGGCGTCCTCGTCGACGGCCGCACCTGGGCCGCGACGGGCGGTTTCGACCACTTCGGCGGGGGCCGCTGACCGGCGTGTGAGCCCGCTCCGGCCGGAGCCGATCGCGTAGCCTGCCAGCATGGCGACCCGCGCGTCTTCCCCACCGCGGTCCCGTAGCACACCTGCTCCGAACGGATCAGGGACGCGACCGCGGTCGTCCGGAAGCAAGTCCAGCCCTGCCCCTCGGTCCTCGACCGCGACGCAGGCCCGTCCAGCCGCGCGCTCGGGGCGCTCGTCCGGTCCCGCTCCGCGCGGGCGCGGGTCGAGTGCCGCCCGGCCCCGCGGCAAGGCGGCACCGCCGCCGCGCCGGTCCTTCGCCGAGCAGGTGGCGCGCGGGCTCGGCGCCCTGTGGCTCGGGCTGGCGCACGCCCTCGGCGCGGGCGCCCGCCGGATCGGCACCAGCGCCCGCGACATGGACCCCGCGCTCCGCCGCGACGGCGCCGGGCTGTTCCTGGTCGCCGCGGCCGTCGTCGTCGCCGCCGAGTTCTGGTGGGGGCTGCCCGACCCGGTCGGCCACGTCGTCCACGTGGGCGTCGCCGGCGTCGTCGGCACCCTGGGCTACACCGCCCCGATCCTGCTGGCCCTGATGGCCTGGCGCACGCTGCGCCACCCCGACCGCAACGGACCGGGCGGCCGGCAGGCCGTCGGCTGGAGCGCCCTCCTGCTGGGGCTCCTGGGACTGGTCAACATCGCCCACGGGCTGCCGCGGACCGACGCCCCGGAGCTGCTGCGCGAGGCCGGCGGCATCGTCGGCTACATCTCCTCCAGCCTGCTCAGCGACCTGCTGAGCGTGTACGTCGCCGTCCCGCTGCTGGCGCTGCTGACCCTGTTCGGGGTGCTCGTCGTGGTCGGCATCCCCCTGCACGAGATCCCCGAGCGGGCCCGGTCCGCGCGCGCGGCGCTCTCGCGTCCCCCGTCGGTCATCGAGGGCGAGGTCGTCGAGGACCCGGAGTACGGCGTCGACGAGGCCTACGACACCCCCGTGGTGACCGAGAAGAAGGGCCGGCGTCGCCGCGCCCTGCCGGCCGCTGCCGAGCCCGAGCCGTTCGACGACGAGCGCGAGCCCGACGACGTCCACGACCACGCCGGCGCCACCGCGCTGGACCCCGACGCGCCCTTCGGGGGTGACGACACGGGCGACGACGAGCCGACCCGCGCCGTCCGCCGACCGGTCACCGCCGGCCTGCCGCCCGGGGTCACCGTGCACGGCGAGGACGACGAGAAGCCCGGCCTGGAGCCGCCGCCGCACACGCCGATCCCGCAGCGGGTCGAGCAGCTGCAGCTCTCGGGCGACGTGCAGTACATGCTCCCGGACTCCGAGGCCCTCAAGCAGGGCAGCGTGCACAAGGCGCGCACCGAGGCCTCCGACGCCGTCGTGCACCGGCTGACCGAGGTGCTGCGGCAGTTCGAGATCGACGCCCAGGTCACCGGCTACTCGCGCGGCCCGACGGTCACCCGCTACGAGGTCGAGCTGGGCCCGGCGGTCAAGGTCGAGAAGGTCACCGCGCTGAGCAAGAACATCGCCTACGCGGTGGCCAGCGCGGACGTCCGGATCCTGTCGCCGATCCCCGGCAAGTCCGCCATCGGCATCGAGATCCCCAACACCGACAAGGAGGTCGTCTCCCTGGGCGACGTCCTCCGCTCGGGCACGGCGCGCAACGACCACCACCCGATGACGGTGGGGCTGGGCAAGGACGTCGAGGGCGGGTTCGTCGTGGCCAACCTGGCCAAGACCCCGCACCTGCTGGTGGCCGGCGCCACCGGCTCGGGCAAGTCGAGCTTCGTGAACTCCATGATCACCTCGATCCTCATGCGGGCCACGCCGGACGAGGTCCGGATGCTGATGGTCGACCCCAAGCGGGTCGAGCTGACGGCCTACGAGGGCGTGCCGCACCTGGTGACGCCGATCATCACCAACGCCAAGAAGGCGGCGGAGGCCCTGCAGTGGGTCGTGCGCGAGATGGACATGCGCTACGACGACCTGGCCGCGTTCAACTTCCGCCACATCGACGACTTCAACAAGGCCGTCCGGGCCGGCAGCGTCAAGCCGCTGGACGGCTCCGAGCGGGTGCTCGCGCCCTACCCGTACCTGCTGGTGATCATCGACGAGCTCGCCGACCTCATGATGGTCGCGCCGCGCGACGTCGAGGACTCGATCGTCCGGATCACCCAGCTGGCCCGGGCCGCCGGCATCCACCTGGTGCTGGCCACGCAGCGGCCGAGCACCGACGTCGTCACCGGGCTGATCAAGGCCAACGTGCCCAGCCGGCTGGCGTTCTCGACGTCGTCGATGACCGACTCCCGCGTCATCCTCGACCAGCCGGGCGCGGAGAAGCTGGTCGGGCAGGGCGACGGGCTCTTCCTGCCGATGGGCTCGTCCAAGCCCATCCGCATCCAGGGCGCCTGGGTGACCGAGAACGAGGTCCGCCAGGTCGTCGCCCACGTCACCGAGCAGCTGAAGCCGACCTACCGGGAGGACGTCACCGCTCCCGCGGAGGCCAGCACCAAGGTGGCCGAGGACATCGGCGACGACCTCGACCTCGTGGTCCAGGCGGCCGAGCTGGTGGTCAACCTCCAGCTGGGGTCGACGTCGATGCTGCAGCGCAAGCTGCGTGTCGGCTTCGCCAAGGCCGGCCGGCTGATGGACATCATGGAGACCCGCGGCGTCGTCGGTCCCTCGGAGGGCTCCAAGCCCCGCGAGGTGCTGGTCAAGCCCGACGAGCTCGACGTCGTGCTGGACAACCTGCGGCTGGGCTGAGCCGACCACCGCTGCCCGAGCTGACCACCGCTGCCTGAGCCCGTCGAAGGCCCTTCGACAGGCTCAGGGCGCGGGAGTCAGGCTCAGGGCGCGGTGGTGGGCGGGGCTCACCAGCCGCCGAGCTGCCCGACCTCGGTGACCCGCACGACGGCGGTGCCCTCGGCGTCGCTGGCGGCGAGGTCGACCTCGGCGGTGAGGCCCCAGTCGTGGTCGCCCTCGGGGTCGTCGAGGATCTGCCGGACCACCCAGCGGCCGGGCTCCTCGGTGACCAGCAGCAGGCCGGGACCGCGGGCGGCGGCACCGGTCTGCACGCTCGTGTGCTCGGCGAAGTACGGCTCGAGCGCCTCCTGCCACCGCTCCGCCGGGAACGACTCGTCGAGCTCGCCCAGCGCCCACCAGTTCCGGCGCGCGACCAGCTCGACGCGGCGGAACAGGGCGTTGCGGACCAGCACCCGGAAGGCGCGGACGTTGGCCGTCACCGGCGGGGCCGCGCGGTCGACGGCGACCACCGACTGCACCTCGGCGGTGGGGCTGCGCAGCGACTCCCACTCCTCCAGCAGGCTGGAGTCGACCTGGCGGACCAGCTCGCCGAGCCAGGCGATGAGGTCGGCGACGGCGTCGGTCCGGGCCTCCTCGGGCACCGTCTGCCGCAGCGCCTTGAAGGCGTCGGCCAGGTAGCGCAGCACGATCCCCTCGGCGCGGGCCAGGCCGTAGAAGCTGACGTACTCGGTGAAGGTCATCGAGCGCTCGTAGAGGTCGCGGGCCACCGACTTCGGCGACGGCTCGGTGTCGAGCACCCAGGGATGGCTCTGCCCGAAGGCGGTGTAGGCGACGCGCAGCAGCTCCGCCAGCGGCTGGGCGTAGGTGACGTCCTCCAGCAGGACCATCCGCTCCTCGTACTCGAGACCGTCGGACTTCATCTCCGCCACCGCCTCGCCGCGCGCCTTGGAGCGCTGCGCGGTGAGCACCGGGCGGGGGTCGTCGAGGGTCGCCTCGAGCACCGAGAGCACGTCGAGGGCGTAGTCGTCGGAGTCGCGGTCCAGCAGGTCCAGGCAGGCCAGCGCGAAGGGGGACAGCGGCTGGTTGAGCGCGAAGTCCTGCTGCAGGTCGACGGTCAGCCGCGCCGTCCGGCCCTGCGCGTCCGGGGTGGGCAGCTGCTCGA
This sequence comes from Microlunatus capsulatus, assembly GCF_017876495.1. Taxonomy (NCBI): domain Bacteria; kingdom Bacillati; phylum Actinomycetota; class Actinomycetes; order Propionibacteriales; family Propionibacteriaceae; genus Microlunatus; species Microlunatus capsulatus. The sequence continues at coordinate 4,055,132 of NZ_JAGIOB010000001.1, forward strand.
CGACGCCGGACTCCAGCAGCCCGCGGTAGATCTGCACGGCGCGGTGGACGTGGCGCCGGTTGCGCACCGGCGCCTCGTCGTTGTCGGTCAGCAGGTGCCGCATGGAGGCGTAGCAGTCGCCGGGCCGGTTGATGACGTTCAGCAGCATCGCGTGGCTGACCTTGAACGAGGACTCCAGCGGCTCCGGCTCGGCCTCGACCAGCCGCTCGAAGGTGGGCAGGCCGTAGCCGACCGTCCCCTCCGGCGGCTTCTTGCGCACCACCTTGCGGCGCTTCTTCGGGTCGTCGCCGGCCTTGGCCAGCGCCTTCTCGTTGGCCACCACGTGGTCGGGGGCCTGGACGACGACGGTGCCGGACGCGTCGTAGCCCGCCCGGCCCGCCCGGCCGCCGATCTGGTGGAACTCGCGCGCCGTCAGCAGCCTCGGCTTCACCCCGTCGTACTTGCTCAGCGAGGTGAGCAGCACCGTCCGGATCGGCACGTTGATGCCGACGCCCAGGGTGTCGGTGCCGCAGATGATCTTGAGCAGGCCCGCCTGGGCCAGCAGCTCCACGAGCCGGCGGTACTTGGGCAGCATCCCGGCGTGGTGGACGCCGATCCCGTTGCGGACCAGCCGGGACAGCGTCTTGCCGAAGCCGGCGGCGAAGCGGAAGCCGCCGATGAGGTCGGCGATCTGGTCCTTCTCCTCGCGGGTGGTCACCTTGAGGCTGTTGAGGGCCTGGGCCTGCTCGATGGCCGCGGCGCGGCTGAAGTGCACGACGTAGACGGGCGCCTGGTGGGTGGCGAGGCGCTCCTCGATGGTCTCCAGCAGCGTGCTCGTCACGTACTCGTGCTGCAGCGGGACCGGCCGCTCGGCGGAGGCGACGACGGCGGTGGGCCGACCGGTCCGGCGGGTGAGGTCGGCCTGGAAGCGGGCGACGTCGCCGAGGGTGGCCGACATCAGCAGGAACTGCGCGCGCGGCAGCTCCAGCAGCGGCACCTGCCAGGCCCAGCCGCGCTCGGGGTCGGCGTAGTAGTGGAACTCGTCCATCACGACGGTGGTGACGGAGGAGTCGGCGCCCTCGCGCAGCGCGAGGTTGGCCAGGATCTCCGCGGTGCAGCAGATGATCGGCGCGGAGGCGTTGACGCTGGCGTCGCCGGTCATCATCCCGACCCGGTCGACCCCGAACACCTCGACGGCGGCGAAGAACTTCTCCGAGACCAGCGCCTTGATGGGCGCGGTGTAGAACACCCGGCCGGTCGGGTCGCCGTCGCCCTCCCGGTGAGCCAGCGCGGCGAACTGCGCGGCGGTGGCGACCAGGCTCTTCCCGGAGCCGGTCGGGGTGGAGAGGATGACGTTGGCCCCCGAGACCAGCTCGATGACGGCCTCGGTCTGCGTGGGGTAGAGCTCGAGGCCCCGGTCGGCGGCCCAGCCGCTGAAGGTCTCGAACAGGGCGTCGGGGCCGGGGTCGGCGGGGACGAGGTCACTCAGCAGGGGCGGCATGGCCCCCCGATCCTCCCACCCGCCGGCCCGCGGTCAGCCGGGCACGGCCGCCCGGGCGTCGAACCAGGTGCTCCGGTCGGTCGGGCCGGACGCCACCCGGACCGCCCGCGCGACGCCCAGCAGCCGGGCGAGGCGCCGCTGCCGGGCCGGGGCCGAGCCGGCGTCGCCGTTGAAGTCGGCGACGCAGGCCTGCGGTCCGCCGAGGTCCCAGCAGACGGCCACGCTCTCGGCGTCCTCCTCGACCCGGGCGGTCGCGTCGCCCACCCGGACGGTGCGCCCGCCCGGCCGCGGGGTGCCCCCGATCGAGGAGCCGACGCTGACGTAGAGCGCGTTGGGCGACTCCTCCGTCTCGCCCGGCGGCAGGACCAGGACGGCCACCTGGCCGTCGAGGTCGTAGAGGCCGTGCACCTCCTCACCCGCCGGCAGCGCCCGGAGGTCGACGGGCAGCAGCACCGGCACCTCGGCCGGGACGACGGCGGCGGCCACGGCGAGCAGCTCGGCGTCGGTGCCCTCGGGGCTGCAGCTGAGCTCGAAGACGGTGCGCGGGCCGTCCCGCCACCACAGGCCGGCACCGCGGGAGCTGTCGGCGGCGAGGAAGCGACCCGGACGGGTGCCGACGCGGGTCGCCCGGCCCTCGGGCGTCGGGGCCGGCTCGGTGCTGCTGGTCGCGGTGACGTCGCAGGTCCGCGCCACTGCCCCGCCGCGGACCGCCGCCCGGTCGACCAGCTCGGCGGTGTCGCGGCCGGGGGTCAGGAAGCGGTTGAGCACCCGCACCTCCGCGTCCGGTCGGAGGTCGTAGCCGTAGACCCAGGTCCCGGCGGCCCGCGCGTACGGGTCGGGCCGCAGCACGCCGGGCAGCACCGTCGCCGCGGCGACCAGCGCGACGACGAGCACGCCCGCCAGCAGCCACCGGCCCCGGACCCGTCGCCGACGGGCCTCCAGCCCGCGCCGCGCCGTCTCGACCTGACCGCCGGTGGGCGGCTCGACGGCGGCGACCACCCGCTCGAGCTGGTGGCCGGGTGCCCCCACGGCATCGGTCGCGGTCGCCAGCGCCCGCGTCACGGACGGGCCGCTGCGCTCGGTCAGCCGGACGACGTCGGCCAGCGTCAGGCCCTCCACCTCCCGGAGCACCAGCACGGCGCGGGGGAGCGGGGCCAGCCCGTCGAGCCGCCGGCGGACGGCGTCGAGGTCCGGGTCGCCCTCCGCTGCCGGGCCCGGCCCGCCCGCCGGCGTGAGGTCGGGCTCGGTGGCCGGTCCGGCCGCCGGTGCGGGAGCGGACGGGCGGCGAGGTCCGCGGAGGAACGCGCGGACCAGGGCCGCGCGCCGGGCTGCGGCGCGCTCCTCCGCGGGGTCGACCACGAGTCCGGCGGCGTCCCCGGCGGGTCGCCGGCGCGGGCGGCGGTCGGCGGCCACCCGGGCTGCGGCCAGCAGCGCGGCGGCCCCGTCGGTGTCCCCGGCGAGCGCGCGCGCCAGCCGTCCCAGCCGGTCCGGCTCGGTCTCCGACAGCGCTCCCACCTCCCTGGCCGGCCCCAGGCTACGGGTCCGCCCCGACCCGCGGGCGCGCTCGGCGGTGGTCCTGGCCGGCGACCGCGGCCACCCGCCCTGGCGGGGTCCGGGCAGCGGGGTGTACGGTCCGTCTAAACCGGTTTAACCAATGCTCGCCGAGGAGCCCGTGGACGTCCGCCGCCCCACCATCGCCGACGTGGCGAAGCGGGCCGGCGTGAGCAAGGGCCTGGTCTCCTTCGTCTTCAACGACAAGCCCGGCGTGGCCGCGCCCACCCGGGAGCGGATCCTCGCCGCGGCCGCCGAGCTCGGCTGGCAGCCCGACCAGCTCGCCCGCTCGCTGTCCACCCAGCAGGCGGCCTCCCTGGGGCTGGTGGTCCGCCGTGACCCGACCGTGCTGGCCGCCGACCCGTTCTTCCCCGCGTTCATGGCGGGCGTGGAGACCGCCCTCACCGAGCGCGGTTGGGTCCTGGTGCTGAGCCTGGTCCCCGACGCCGACGCCGAGGCCGCCACCTACCGCTCGCTCGCCGCCCACCGCCGCGTGGACGGCGTGCTGCTCACCGACCTGCGCCGCGACGACGAGCGGCTCCCGCTGCTCGCCGGGCTCGGCCTGCCGGCGGTCTGCGTGGGCCGGCCCGACGCCCCGGCGGGCTTCCCCGTGGTCAACCTCGACGACGCCGCCGGGCTGCGCGCCGTCGTCGAGCACCTCGTCGGCCTCGGCCACCGGCGGATCGGCTACGTCGGCGGCGACGTGGGCATGCTGCACGGCCTGCGCCGCCGCGCCACCTTCCGCGCCGCCCTCGCCGGGCACGGGCTGGAGCCCGTCGGCCTGGTCGACACCGACTTCAGCGCGGCGGCGGGCGCGGCGGCGACGACCGCGCTGCTCGACGCCCCCGAGCGGCCGACGGCCCTGGTCTACGCCAGCGACCCGATGGCCGTGGCCGGGCTCGCCGTGCTGCAGCGCCGCGGCCTGCGGGTGCCTCAGGACTGCTCGGTGACCGGCTTCGACGGGATGGAGCTCGGCGCCCACCTGCACCCGGCCCTGACCACGGTCGGGGCCGACCCGCTGGCCTGGGGGCGTGCCGCCGCCGGCGTGCTCCTGCGGCTCCTCGACGACGGCCGGGCCGAGGACCTCGAGCTGCCCGCCGCCGCCCTCCTCGTCCGGTCCTCGACCGGACCGCCCCCCGACCCGCCGGCCTGACCGGCCCGCACCCCGCACCGCCCGCACCCCGCACGACCCGCACACCGACGCACCGCTCGACCGCACACCACAAGGAGATCTCGTGCCCCGACGCACCCACGTCCTCCGAGCCCTGGCCGGCCTCGCCGCCCTGGGGCTCGCCCTCACCGCCTGCGGCGGCGGGGGTGACGCGCCCTCGGTCAGCGAGGCGCAGACCAAGAAGGGCCCCATCACCATCTGGTACTCCAACAACGAGCAGGAGGTGGCCTGGGGCAAGTCGATGGTGCAGGCCTGGAACACCGCGCACCCCGACGAGCAGGTGGAGGGCCAGGAGATCCCGGCCGGCAAGAGCAGCGAGGAGGTCATCGGCGCGGCCATCACCGCCGGCACCGCGCCCTGCCTGGTCTTCAACACCGCGCCGTCCGCGGTCGGGCAGTTCCAGCGCCAGGGCGGGCTGGTGAACCTGGCCAGCTTCCCCGACGGCGCGTCCTACATCAGCGAGCGCAGCGGCGCGACGGCCGACCAGTACAAGGCGGCCGACGGCGGGTTCTACCAGCTGCCGTGGAAGTCCAACCCCGTGATGATCTTCTACAACAAGGAGCTGTTCGCGAAGGCCGGGCTGGACGCCGAGAAGCCCGAGCTGGCCACCTACGACCAGTTCCTGGCCGCCGCGAAGAAGATCAAGGACTCCGGCGCCGCCAACTACGCGATCTACCCGGCGCCGACCAGCGAGTTCTACCAGACCCAGTTCGACTTCATGCCGCTCTACGCCGCCGCCAGCGGGGGCAAGTCCCTGGTGGCCGACGGCAAGGCGACCTTCACCGACCAGGCCGGCATCGACGTCGCCACCTTCTGGCGGGACCTCTACGCCGGCGGCTACGCCGGCCAGGAGACCTACCAGGGCGACTCCTTCGCCGACGGCAAGGCGGCCATGGCCATCGTCGGCCCGTGGGCCGTCGCGGTCTACAAGGGCAAGGTCGAGTGGGGCTCGGTGCCCGTGCCCACCAAGGCCGGCACCGCGGCCGACCAGACCTACACGTTCAGCGACGCCAAGAACGTCGGCCTCTTCAGCGCCTGCCAGAACCAGGGCACCGCGTGGGAGGTGCTGAAGTTCGCCACCAGCACCGAGCAGGACCAGGCGCTGCTGGAGGAGACCGGGCAGATGCCGCTCCGCACCGACCTGCAGTCCGCCTTCCCGGACTACTTCGCGAAGAACCCGGCCTACCAGCAGTTCGGCAGCCAGGCCGCGCGCACCGTCGAGGTGCCGGCCGGCCCGAAGACCGTGGAGATGCTCCAGGACTTCCGCGACCAGTGGACCAAGGCCGTCATCACCGGCGACGGCGACGTGACGGCGGCGCTGCAGACCGCGGCCGACCAGATCAACGCCCTGGCCGGCGAGCGGTAGTCGGGTGACCGCTCTCGCCGACACCCGGCCCGGCGGCGCGACCGCCGGGTCGGGGGGCGGGCGGGCCCGCCCGGCCCGGCCGCTGCGCCGGGTCCTCGGCCGCCACCCGCTCGGGCTGCTGCTCAGCGCGCCCTACCTCGTCTTCGTCCTCGTCGTCTTCGCCTACCCGCTCGTCTTCGCCGGCTACATGTCCTTCCGCGACTACTTCTTCGCCGCACCCGGCGTCGACGTCGACCGGCCCTTCGTCGGTCTGGAGAACTACCGGACGCTGGTGGCCGACCCGGCCGTGCGCCGATCGTTCGTCAACGTCGGCATCTTCCTGGTCATCAACGTGCCGCTCACCGTCGTCGGCTCGCTGGTGCTGGCCGCGCTGCTCAACCGGGTGGTCCGGCTGCGGACCTTCCTGCGCGTGTCCTACTACCTGCCCTACATCGCCGCCAGCGTCGCGGTGGTGGCCGTCTGGCTGTTCCTGTTCAGCGGCGGCGGCATCGTCAACCGGGTGCTGGGTCCGCTGGCCCCCGACCCCACGTGGCTGATCAACTCCGCGTGGGCGATGCCCTCGATCGCGCTGTTCGTGACCTGGAAGCAGATGGGCTTCTACATCCTGCTGTACCTGGCCGCGCTGCAGAACGTGCCGGAGGAGCTCTACGAGTCCGCCGCCACCGACGGCGCCGGGCGGTTCCAGCAGTTCCTCAACGTCACCGTGCCCGGCGTCCGGCCGGCGACGGTGCTCGTCCTCCTGCTGTCCACCGTCACCGGGGCCAACCTGTTCACCGAGCCGTACCTGCTGACCGGCGGCGGCGGCCCCAACGGGTCGTCGGCCTCGCCGGTGCTGATCATGTACCAGGAGGGCATCGAGCAGGGCAAGCCCGGCTACGCCGCGGCGATCGGGATCGTGCTGGTGCTCGCCACCCTGGTGATCGCCCTGCTGCAGAACCGGTTCGCCGGGGAGAGGGACCGATGAGCCGTACCGCGACCGTCCTGCGGGGACTGGTGCTGGGGCTGGGCGCCCTGGTCTTCCTGTTCCCCTTCTACTACATGGTGATCGGCTCGCTGCAGCTGGCGCCCGACCAGTCCGTGGCCGGGGCGTTCCCGCACCCGGGCAACCTGACCGGCGCCAACTACGCCGCCATCGACAGCCGGATCAGCCTGTTCCGCGGGCTCGTGAACTCGGGGATCTTCACCGGCGGCGTCGTCGCCTGCACCGTGGTCTTCGCGGTGCTCGTCGGCTACGCGCTGGCGGTGCTGCAGTGGCGGGGCCGCGGGGCGACGTTCGCGCTGGCCCTGCTCGTGCAGGTCGTCCCGTTCCAGCTGCTGATCATCCCGCTGTACGTGCTGATCGCCCGCAACTACGGGCTGGCCGACAACTACCTCGGCATGATCCTGCCGTTCGCGATCAACTCCACCGCGGTGATCATCTTCCGGCAGTACTTCCTGCAGGTGCCCAAGGAGCTCTTCGAAGCGGCCCGGATCGACGGGGCGGGGGAGGTCGGGCTGCTCACCCGGGTGGCCCTGCCGCTCGTCCGGCCGGCCCTGGTCACCGTGGTCCTGCTGACGTTCATCGGCCCCTGGAACGAGTTCCTGTGGCCGTTCCTCATCACCAAGCGGGCGGACATGCAGCCGCTCGCCGTCTCGCTCGCCAACTACATCACCAACGTGGCCGCGACCGCGGCGAACCCGTTCGGCGCGGCCATGGCCGGCGCCGTCGTGCTCGCCGCCCCGCTGGTCGTGCTGTTCGTCGTCTTCCAGCGCTACTTCATCTCCACCGACCTCGGCTCCGGGGTCAAGGGATGAGCGCGCACCCGATCCCCCCGAGAGGCTCCACCCGATGACCCCCACCACCTCCCCGACGTCCGCTCCCGCCGTCGAGGCGGAGGGCTTCCCCTACCGGCTCACCCGGCTCGGCGTCGTGATGGCGCCCGAGGAGGGCAACGCGCACGAGGCCGAGGGCGTGCTGAACCCCGGCAGCGGCCGGACGCCCGACGGCCGCCTGCACCTGCTGCCCCGGCTGGTCGCCGCGGGCAACATCTCCCGGATCGGCCTGGCCGAGGTCGTCCTCACCGACGGCGTGCCCACCGGCGTCCGCCGCGACGGCGTCGTGCTGGAGCCCGACCGCAGCTGGGAGCGCGGGGCCGGCCACGGCGGCGTCGAGGACCCGCGGGTCACCTTCGTGGCCGCGCTGGGCGTGCACGTCATGACCTACGTCGCCTACGGCCCGCTGGGCCCGCGGACGGCCGTCGCCACCTCTCCCGACCTGCGCACCTGGACCCGCCTGGGTCCGGTGCTGTACGGCTACGACGACGCGCTGGACTGCGACCTCAACCTCTACCCCAACAAGGACACGGTCTTCTTCCCCGAACCCGTGACGGCACCGGACGGGACGCCGAGCCTGGCGGTCCTGCACCGGCCCATGTGGGACCTCGGCGAGATCGTGCCGGGGGAGAGCGACGCGCCGCCGACCGAGCTGCCCGACGACCGCGGCAGCATCTGGGTCGCCTTCGTCCCGCTCGCCGAGGCGCAGGCCGACCCGCGCGCGCTCGTGCACTGGCGCCAGCACCGCTTCGTCGCCGGTCCCGAGCACGGCTTCGAGGAGCTGAAGATCGGCGGGGGACCGGCGCCCTTCCGGGTCCCCGAGGGCTGGCTGCTGCTGCACCACGGCGTGACGGGTGAGCTCGTCCGGGCCTTCGCGCAGCAGAAGAAGGTCAACTACGCCGCCGGCGGGATGATCCTGCACGCCGACCGGCCCTGGGAGGTCGTGCTGCGCACCAGCACGCCGCTGCTCGAGGCCGTCACCGAGGAGGAGCGCTCGGGCATCGTCCCCAACGTCGTCTTCCCCACCGCCATCGAGACCGTGGAGGACGTCCCCTACGTCTTCTACGGGATGGCCGACTCCAAGATCGGCGTGGCCCGGCTCGACCGGACCGCCGACCCCTCCTGACCTCCCCGCCGCTGCCACCCGTGAGGACTTCGATGACGAAGCGCCGCCTGCCCCGCCTGCTGATCGCCGGCACCGCCACCCTCAGCCTCGTGCTGGGGGTGGCGGGCACCACCCCCGCCGAGGCCCGGGCCCCCGAGCCCCGCGCGGACGGGGTGCTCACCAACACCGCGCACCTGGACTTCCTGCTCGACGAGGTCAGCCCGGGGGCGGTGCCGGGGCACACCACCTACCGGCTCGCCGCCGAACCGGCGCTGACCATGCCCTGGACCTACGCCGACGCCCGCGACGGCGGCACCTTCGAGCGCGTGGGGGGCGGGCCGGAGGACCCCGTGACGGGGGACTACGGGCAGGGCGCCTACAACGCCGACGACGTCTCCCGGGCCGCCGTGGTCTACGTGCGGCACTGGCGCCAGTTCGGCGACGACGCCAGCCGGCAGAAGGCCTACGAGCTGCTCCGCGGGCTCACCTACCTGCAGACGGCGACCGGCCCGGACCGGGGCAACGTCGTGCTCTGGATGCAGGCCGACGGCGACCTCAACCCCAGCGCCGAACCCGTCGAGCTGCCCGACCCCTCGGACTCGGAGGAGAGCTACTGGCTCGCCCGGACCCTGTGGGCCCTCGGTGAGGGCTACGCCGCCTTCGAGGACGCCGACCCGGCGTTCGCCGCCTTCCTGCAGGACCGGCTCCAGCTCTCGGTCGGGGCCGTCCAGCGCGAGGTGCTGGACGACTACGGCCGCTACACCGTCACCGACGGCCGGCGGGTGCCGCGCTGGCTGATCGTCAACGGCGCGGACGCGACGGCCGAGGCCACCCTCGGGCTGTCCGCCTACGTCGCGGCCGTGCCGCAGGACCGGACCACCCGACGCGTGCTCGCCCAGCTCCTCGAGGGCGTCGCGGCGATGGGGACCTCGCGGTCCGGCTGGCCGTACGGAGCCGTCCTGCCCTGGGCCGAGTCTCGCTCGATGTGGCACGCCTGGTCCTCCCAGATGGCCGGGGCGCTCGCCCTGGGCTCGGAGACCCTGCGCCGCCCCGCCCTGCTGCGGCCCGCCGTGGCCGAGGCCGTCGGCTTCGACCCGACGCTGGTCGCCGCCGGCGGACCGGACAACGCCTGGTACCCGACCCCGGTGGACCGCACGCAGATCGCCTACGGCGCCGACTCCCGGGTGCAGAACCTCCTCGCCACCGCCGACGCGGCCCGGCTCCCGGGGCTGCGGACGCTGGCGGCCATGAACGCGAGCTGGTTCTTCGGGACCAACCGCTCCGGGACGCCGGTCTACGACCCGGCCACCGGCGTGACCTTCGACGGCGTGGCCCCCGACGGCACCGTCAACCGCAACAGCGGGGCCGAGAGCACCATCCACGGCCTGCTGACGATGATGGCGCTCGACGCCCGGCCCGCGGTGCGGGCCCAGGCCGTCGGGTGGACCCGGACGCCGGTGCGCGACGGCCTGGTGAGCGTGGAGGCCGAGACCGCGACGTCCTCGACCACCGGCAGCACCGTGACGCCGGACTCCGCCTGGACCGGGGAGTCCCAGCTGGGCGGCGGCGCCTACCTGCGGCTCGACCGGGGCGAGCGGGCCCGGCTGGTGCTGGCGGCCGACGACCAGCCGCGGGTGCTCGAGCCCGTGGTGCTGCGGCCGGCCCGTTCGGGGCCGGTCAGCCGCTGGGCCGCCGGTGGAGAGACGGCAACGCTGCGCTCGCCGGCGCTGGCGCAGGGGCTCTCGGCCGTGCCCGGGGTGCTGCTGCCCCAGCGGCTCGGGCTCCCGCTGCCCGCGGGGGACGAGGTCGTCCGGGTCCGGGCTCAGCGCGGCACCCTCGCGCTGGACGCGGTGCTGGCCCGGCCGAGCATCTCCCGGGCCGTGTTCCCGACGGCCGACGGCGGCACCGAGCTGCTCACCTCGGCCGCCGGCGGGCGGGTCCGGGTCGCCACCCAGCTGACCGGGGCGCGGCGCGAGGCGCGCTACGACCGGTCCGGGGTGCTCGTGCACCGCACCGCGCTCAGCGCCGGGCAGCGCGCCCGGGTGGAGCCGGGCGGCTTCACGCTGGTCACCCGCTGAGCCGGGACCGGTGGTGGCCGCGTGCCGCCACCGGCTCCGGTCCCGGCCCTGTGCGCCGGCCGCCCGCGCGAGCGGGCGGCCGGTGCGGGCCGATCGGTCATACTGAGGAGGCCATGCCTGTCCCCACCGCGCCCACCCTGCCCGCTCCCGCCCGGGAGGCCGACGACCTCCTCGCCGTCCACCTGGTCACGCTGGGCTGCGCCCGCAACGAGGTCGACTCCGAGGAGCTCGCGGCCCGCCTGGAGGACGGCGGCTTCCGCCTCGTCGCCGACCCCGAGGACGCCGACGCGGTGATGGTCAACACCTGCGGCTTCGTCGAGGCGGCCAAGAAGGACTCCGTCGACACGCTGCTGGCCGCCGCCGACCTCAAGGAGCAGGGCCGGCCCCGGGCCGTCGTCGCCGTCGGCTGCCTGGCCGAGCGGTACGGCAACGAGCTGGCGGAGTCGCTGCCCGAGACCGACGCCGTGCTCAGCTTCGACGACTACACCGACGTGGCCGGTCGGCTCTCGGCCATCCTCGCCGGCCAGCCGCACACCGCCCACGTCCCGCGCGACCGCCGGACCCTGCTGCCGATGGCCCCGGCCGCCCGCCGCGCCGCCGCGCAGGGCCAGAGCCTGCCGGGCCACGGCGCGGCCCTGGACGCGCCCGACCTGCCCGCCGGACTGGCTCCCGCCAGCGGTCCGCGCCCGCTGCGCCGTCGCCTGGAGGGCGGGCCGACCGCCCCGCTCAAGATCGCGTCGGGCTGCGACCGCCGCTGCACCTTCTGCGCCATCCCGGCCTTCCGCGGCGCCTACCTCTCCCGGCCGCCGGCCGACGTCGTCACCGAGGCCCGCTGGCTGGTCGACCAGGGCGTCCGCGAGCTCTTCCTCGTCAGCGAGAACACCTCCTCCTACGGCAAGGACCTGGGCGACATCCGGGCGCTGGAGCAGCTCCTCGGCGAGCTGAGCGCGCTGGACGGCCTCGACTGGATCCGGGTCTCCTACCTCCAGCCCGCCGAGGTCCGGCCCACCCTGGTCAGCGCGATGACGAGCACCCCCAAGGTGGTGCCGTACTTCGACCTGTCCTTCCAGCACGCCGCTCCGGGCCTGCTGCGCCGGATGCGCCGCTTCGGCGACCCCGACTCCTTCCTCGGCCTCATCGCCTCCATCCGGGCCCAGGCGCCGACGGCCGGGATCCGGTCGAACGTCATCTGCGGCTTCCCGGGCGAGACCGAGGCCGACGTCGACGTGCTGTGCGACTTCCTCGGCGAGGCCGGCCTGGACGCGATCGGCGTCTTCGGCTACTCCGACGAGGACGGCACGGAGGCCGCCCGGCTGGACGGCCAGCTGCCGCTCGAGCTCGTCGAGGAGCGCCGCGAGCGGCTCGCCGACCTGGTCGACGAGCTGGTGGCCGAGCGCGCCGCCCAGCGCGTCGGGGAGACCGTGCAGGTGCTCGTCGAGGAGGTCGACGACGTCGTCACCGGCCGGGCCGCCCACCAGGGCCCCGAGGTCGACGGCTCGGTCGAGCTCGTCGACGCCGCCGGGGTCCGCGTCGGCGACCTCGTGGACGCCGTCGTCACCGCCAGCGGGGGGGCCGATCTGGTGGCCCGCCCGCTCGTCCCCGGGCCGGGTCGTGGCTGAGCCGTCGACGCCGGGCCGCCCCGGTCCGGACGCCGACGCCCTGGCGCCCTCGGAGACGCACCCGACCGGCCCGATGGCCGAGCCCGAGACCAGCTCCTGGAACGTCCCGAACGCCCTGACCGGGCTGCGCATCGTGCTGGTCCCGGTGTTCGCGTGGATGCTGCTCGCGCACCCGGACGCGACGGGGTGGCGCCTCGCCACCGCGGCCGTCTTCCTCGGCGCCATCCTCACCGACAGCCTCGACGGCCACCTGGCTCGCAAGCACAACCTCATCACCCGCTTCGGCAAGCTCGCCGACCCCATCGCCGACAAGGCGCTGACGGGGATGGCCTTCATCGGGCTGTCGCTGGTCGGCGAGCTCTGGTGGTGGGTGACGGTGCTGATGCTCCTCCGCGAGTGGGGGATCACGGTGATGCGCTTCGTGGTCCTGCGCTACGGGGTGATGGCCGCGGGCCGCGGTGGCAAGCTCAAGACCGTCCTGCAGGCGGTGGCGATCATGCTCTACCTGCTCCCGCTGCCCGGCTGGGCGCACGTCGTCGCCGTCGTGGTCATGCTCGTGGCCCTCGCCGTCACCCTGGTCACCGGCCTCGACTACGTGCGGGACGCCGTGGCCCTGCGCCGCCGGAGCCGGACCGGCGGATGAGCCCGGCCCCCGCGCCCGACCCCGGTGGGCGCACCGGCGCCGACCCGGGTGCCGCGGCCGCGCTGGCGGCCCTGGCCCTCGGGGCGGAGACGCTCGCCACCGCCGAGTCGCTGACCGGCGGGCTGGTCGGGGAGCTGCTGACGTCGGTGCCCGGCGCCTCCGCCGGCTACCTGGGCGGCGTCATCAGCTATGCGACGCGGCTCAAGCACACGCTCGCCGGCGTGCCCACGGCCACGCTGGACGCCCACGGGCCGGTGGCCGAGCCGACGGCCGCGGCCATGGCCGACGGGGTTGCCCAGCGCTGCGGGGCGGACTGGGGGCTCGCCGTCACCGGTGTCGCCGGGCCCGAGCCCCAGGACGGCCACCCCGTCGGCCAGGTGTTCGTCGGCCTCGCCCACCCGGCGATCGGCTGGCAGCAGGTGCGCGAGCTGCGGCTGGACGGCGACCGGGCCACGATCCGCTGGCAGACCGCCGTCACCGCCCTGGCGCTGCTGACCGAGGCCGTGCGGAACAACGGACCCGCTGCGCGACGTTGACCTCTCGGTGTCCCAGGACCGGTGAGGTCGACGGCGGTGGGGCGGACGAGGTGAGTACAGTTTCGGCATGGGTCAGGAGAGTCCGATGAAGCAGGTGCTGGTGCGTGAGCTCATCGGGGAGTCGCTGCGCGAGGAGCGGGTCGCCCAGAGCCGCACGCTCCGTGAGGTCTCCAAGGCCGCCCGGGTCAGCCTCGGCTACCTGTCCGAGGTCGAGCGGGGTCAGAAGGAGGCGTCGAGCGAGTTGCTCGCGTCCATCTGCTCGGCGCTGGACCTGCCCCTGTCCGTCGTCCTCAACGTCGTCAGCGAGAAGATGGCCATGTACGAGCGCGTGACCCCGCTGCCCACCGTCCGCTCGCTCCCGCAGGCCGCCGCCGCCTGAGCCCGGGCCGCTGGCCCACCCCGACCGTCCGACCGCCGTCCCGAGCACCTCGCCCGGGGCGGCGTCGTCGCGTCCGGGGCGCTCAGCCGAGAGGCGGGCCGGTCGGGCCCGCGGGCCGGTGCGCTCAGGCCGAGGGTCGCAGCCGCAGCCCCTGGGGGGTCATCCGGAACCCGGCACCCTGCAGGGCGTCGCTGACGAGCGTGGAGCCGAAGACGTGCCCGCCGTCGGCCTTCTCGACGCTGAGCTTGCCCAGCTGGCCCCGCTGGACCGCCTCGGCCAGCACCGTCGCCGCCGGGGCCAGCCGCCGCGGGTCCTCGGTGAACGAGAGCAGCGTCTTGCCGCCCCGCTCGACGTAGAAGGTCAGCGCGCCGTCGACGAGCACCACGAGCGCGCCCGCCTTGCGACCGGGCCGGTGCCCCTCGCGCTCGGGCCAGGGGAGCGCCGCGCCGTAGGGGTTGGCCGCGTCGCACGCCGCCAGCACGACGGCCTGCGGCGCGTCGGGCTCGCGCTGGAACGAGCGCAGCCGGTCGACGGCGCCGCCGAGCGCGAACTGGGCGGCTCCGAGGCCCTCGATGAAGTAGCCGCGGCGGCACTGGCCCGACTCCTCGAGCGAGCTGAGCGCCCGGTAGGCCGCGCCGAAGCCGCCCTCGCCGTTCTCGGTCATCACGCTGCCGCGGCTGACCACCCCGTAGCGGTCGAGCTGGGCGAAGACGTCGGTCGCGAGCCGCTCGGCGGGGGTGGCGCCGGCGCGGGGCACCAGCGACCAGCGGCCGCCGGTCGTGGGCGAGGCGATCCGTGGCGCCCGCCCGGGCCGGCCCAGCCCCCCGCCGGCCAACCGCGCCCGGTGGGTCCGGGCCGTCGGACGGGTCGGCGCCTTGCGGTGCGCGCCTCCCGAGAGCGCCCGCACGGGGGCGAAGGTGTCCCCGGTGACCAGTCCCGCCCAGACCAGGTCCCAGAGCGCGGCGACGTACTCGTCCCGGTGGCCCAGCGAGCCCGGCGGCAGCAGCGCGTCGAAGAAGTAGGCGCCCCCGCCGGCCAGGGCGTCGAGCAGCTCCTGGCTGCGGTGGTGCGCCGGCGCGCGGGCCTCGGACGGCTCCGCCCCGGCCACGTACCAGCGGACCCAGCCGTCGGAGTCGCCGATGCCGCCGTCGCCGACCCAGCTGACCTCGCCGCTGGCGGTCAGCTCGTCGAGCATCGCGGGGGTGTAGCCCGCCACCCGGGCGGGCAGGATCACCGACTCGACGGCGCTGGCCGGCATCGCGTAGCCCGCCAGCTGCTCCAGGGCCCCCAGCACGCCGTCGCTGCCCCGGGCGCCGGAGCCGACGCCCTGCCACTCGGTGAGGAAGCGGGCGTAGGCCACCTGCTCGACCGGCTCGACCTCCTTGCGCAGCAGGGCGAGCGTCCGCCGCTTGATGAGCGCCAGGACCTGGCCGTGGCAGTACTGCCGGCGCTCCTGGCCGGCCTCGCCCTCGAGGTCGACGAAGGAGCCGCTGACCACGGTGCCGGCCGCGACGAGGGCGTCGCAGGCCTGCTCGACGACGGCGCGGCCCAGCCCGTAGCGGGTGGCGACCGTGCCGGCGACGAACGGGCCGTGGGTGCGGGCCCAGCGCAGCACGAGGTCCTCGACCGGGTGGGCGGAGGTCTCGGTGAAGGTGGCGGCGACGCCGGGCGGCACCGGTATGCCCAGCCCGTCGCGGAGCCGGGGGACGTCCTCGGCCACGGCGACCATCGGCACGCCCGCGATCCGGACCTCGACGACGCGCCGGTCGAGCACCAGCTGCTCCAGGGCCGGCTCCAGGGCGAAGTCCTCCACGGTGCGCAGAGCCAGCTCGGCGCGGCTGTAGGGCCCGGCGGTGCGGACGAGGTCGAAGAGCTGCTCGACCGTCGTCGCCTGGCGCTCGGGGCTGAGGCCCTGCACGTCGGCCTCGCTGCGGGCGATGACGGAGGCGTCGAGCAGCTGCTTGAGCCCGTCCTTGCCCAGGAGCTCCGCCAGCAGGGTGGCGTCCAGCGAGAGCGCGGCCGCCTTCTTCTCCGCCAGCGGCACGTCGCCCTCGTAGACGAAGGCGCCGACGTAGCCGAACAGCAGCGACTTCGCGAACGGCGAGGGCTCCTTGGTCTCGACCTCGACCAGCCGGATCTTGCGCGAGGCGATCTCGCGCTGCACCTCCAGCAGCCCGTCGAGGTCGAAGACGTCGGTCAGGCACTCGCGCATCGTCTCCAGGACGATGGGGAACTCCGGGAACTGCGCGGCCACGGTCAGCAGCTGGGCCGAGCGCATCCGCTGCTGCCACAGCGGGGAGCGCGCCTTCGGGTCCCGGCGGGGCAGCAGCAGGGCCCGGGCGGCGCACTCGCGGAAGCGGGCCGCGAACAGCGCGGAGCCGCCCACCTCGTCGGTGACCACGGACTCGATCGTCTCGGGGTCGAGCACGACCAGATCGGCCCCGGGCGGCTCGGAGTCGGTGTCGGGGATCCGCAGCACCATGCCGTCGTTCGTCGCGGTCGCCTGGACCTCGAGGCCGTAGCGCTGGCGGGCGGCGTGCTCGACGGCCAGCGCCCACGGCGTCAGCACCCCGGTGCCCAGGGCGGAGTGGACGCAGACCCGCCAGTCGCCCAGCTCGTCGCGGAACCGCTCGACGACGATCGTCTGGTCGGTCGGGAGCGCCCCGGTCGCGCTGGACTGCTCGGTGAGGTAGGCGACGAGGTTCCGCGCGGCGAACTCGTCCAGGCCGCTCTCCCGCAGCCGGGCGGTGGCCCGCGGCGCGGGCATGGTGCCCACCTCGCGGACGAAGCCGCCGAAGGCGCGGCCCAGCTCCAACGGCCGGCCGGGGGAGTCGCCCTTCCAGAACGGCAGTCGGCCCGGCACCCCGGGCGCCGGGGTGACGAGCACCTGGTCGTGGGTGATCTGCTCCACCCGCCAGCTGGTGGTGCCCAGGGTGAAGACGTCGCCCACCCGGGTCTCGTAGACCATCTCCTCGTCCAGCTCGCCCACCCGGCGGCCGGGCGCGTGCTTCCCGGCGGCGTTGCCCTCGCCGACGATGAACACGCCGAACAGGCCGCGGTCGGGGATGGTGCCGCCCGAGGTGACCGCGAGCCGCTGCGCCCCGGGCCGGGCGGTGAGCACGCCGGTGTCGCGCTGCCAGACCAGCCGGGGCCGCAGCTCGGCGAAGTCCTCGGACGGGTAGCGACCGCTGAGCATGTCCAGCACGGCCTCGAAGGCGCTGTAGGGCAGGTCGCGGAAGCTGCTGGCCCGCCGGACGAGGGCGTACAGCTCGTCGACCTTGGTCTCCTGGCCGGACACCACGGCCACGACCTGCTGCGCGAGCACGTCGAGCGGGTTGCGGAGCTCGGCGACCTCCTCGATGGCCCCGCGGCGCATCCGCTCGACCACCACGGAGGACTCGATGAGGTCGCCGCGGTGGTTGGGGAAGAAGACCCCGCGCGAGGTCGCGCCGACCTGGTGGCCCGCCCGGCCGACCCGCTGCAGGCCGCTCGCGACCGAGGGCGGGGACTCGACCTGGACCACGACGTCGACGGCGCCCATGTCGATGCCCAGCTCCAGCGAGGACGTCGCCACCACGCACGGCAGCAGGCCCGACTTGAGGTCGGACTCGATCTGGGCGCGCTGCTCCTTGCTCACCGAGCCGTGGTGCGCGCGGGCGACCGCGGGCGCGTGGGTGCCGTCGTGGCCCGAGGAGGACCCGGACTGCGCCATCACCTGCGCCGGCGGACCCGACGCCTCCTCGGGCGGTGCCTCCATCCCCAGCCGCTCGGCGTGCAGCTCGTTGAGGTGGGAGGTCAGCCGCTCGGCCAGCCGGCGCGAGTTCGCGAACACGATGGTGGAGCGGTGCTGGCCGATGAGGTCGAGGATCTTGTTCTCCACGTGCGGCCAGATCGACGGCGCCCGGGTGGGCGCCCGCTCGTCCTCCAGCGACGAGGGCGTGGAGGCGGACGCGCCGAGGTCGCTCATGTCCTCGACGGGCACGACGATCTCGAGGTCCCACGACTTCTCCGCGGGCGGTGCGACCACCTGGACCGGGTGCGGTCCGCCCAGGTAGGCGGCGACCCGCTCGGCCGGGCGGACGGTGGCCGAGAGCCCGATCCGCTGCAGCGGCCGGTGCGGCACGTCCGGCGACGCCGACTCGGCCGTCAGGGCCTCCAGCCGCTCGATCGACAGCGCGAGGTGGGCGCCGCGCTTGGTGCCGGCCAGCGCGTGCACCTCGTCGACGATGACCGTGCGCACCGAGCGCAGCACGTCGCGCGCGTTCGAGGTCAGCATGAGGAACAGCGACTCGGGCGTGGTGATGAGGATGTCCGGGGGGCGGGTGGCGATGACCCGCCGCTCGGCCGTGGTCGTGTCGCCCGAGCGGACGCCGACGGTCACGTTCGGTGGGGTCTGGTCGAGCCGCAGCGCGGTCTGGGTGATGCCCGCGAGCGGGGCCCGCAGGTTGCGCTCGACGTCGACGGCCAGCGCCTTGAGCGGGGACACGTAGAGGACGCGGCAGCGCTCCTGCGGCTCGGGCTGCGGGGAGCGGGTGAGGTCGTCGAGGGCCCACAGGAAGGCGGCCAGCGTCTTGCCCGAGCCGGTCGGGGCGACCACCAGCGCGTTCTTGCCGTCCGCGATGGCGCGCCACGCGCCGGACTGCGCGGCCGTCGGGCGCGCGAAGACCTCCTGGAACCACGTGGCGGTGGCGGGGGAGAAGACCTTCAGGACGTCGGCGGGCACGTCCCCCATCTTGCCCGGCGGCACCGACAGTTCTGCCCGGGCGCGGGCTCGGCTGGTCCCCGCGGGTCCGCTGGGGAACACTGGGGGCCGACGACGCGAGCGGGGGTGTGCAGGGCGTGAAGGAGACCGAGCTGTGGCAGCGGCTGCAGGACCAGCTGGGCGCGGGCTACCACCGCGTGTGGGCGGCCGAGTACAGCCTGTCCGAGCTGCAGGGTCGCACCGTGGTGCAGGCCGTCGCCGACGGGGTGCCCGTCAAGACCGTGTGGCGGGCCGTCTGGGCCGCGCTCGAGCTCCCGGCGCGGGAGCGCTGACCCCGCTCCGGCCCGCCGGTCCAGGACGCGCGCGGCGCGCGGCGTGTCCGCTCGCCGTTCGAACACCTGTTCGGTAAGTTGTCCACCGGGTCGTTCGACGCCCCGGCGCTGTCCACAGCGCCGCCGCGTCCCGGACCTTTGTCAGTGCCTCTCCTTAGAGTCCCTGCACAGACCGCACGACACGGAACCGCCCGGACGGGTGAGGGAAGGACATGATGGCGACCAACGACCGCGAGAAGGCGCTGGAGACAGCACTCGCCCAGATCGACAAGAACTACGGCAAGGGCTCGGTGATGCGGCTGGGCGACAACGTCCGCGCACCGCTGGAGGTGATCCCCACCGGCTCGATCTCCCTCGACGTCGCGCTCGGCATCGGCGGGCTCCCGCGCGGCCGGGTCGTCGAGATCTACGGCCCCGAGTCCAGCGGCAAGACGACGGTGGCCCTGCACGCCATCGCCAACGCCCAGGCCGGCGGCGGCATCTGCGCCTTCATCGACGCCGAGCACGCGCTGGACCCCGACTACGCCGCCAAGCTGGGGGTCGACACCGACTCGCTGCTGGTCAGCCAGCCGGACAACGGCGAGCAGGCGCTGGAGATCGCGGACATGCTGGTCCGCTCCGGCGCGCTGGCCCTCATCGTCATCGACTCCGTGGCGGCCCTGACGCCCCGCGCCGAGATCGAGGGCGAGATGGGCGACAGTCACGTCGGCCTGCAGGCCCGGCTGATGAGCCAGGCGCTGCGCAAGATGACCGGTGCGCTGAGCAACTCCAACACCACGGCCATCTTCATCAACCAGCTGCGCGAGAAGATCGGCGTCATGTTCGGCTCGCCCGAGACCACCACCGGTGGTCGGGCGCTGAAGTTCTACTCCTCGGTCCGGCTCGACGTGCGTCGTATCGAGACGCTCAAGGACGGCCAGGAAATGGTCGGCAACCGGACCCGGGTGAAGGTCGTCAAGAACAAGGTCGCGCCGCCCTTCAAGCAGGCCGAGTTCGACATTCTCTACGGCAAGGGAATCAGCCGCGAGGGCAGCCTGATCGACCTCGGCGTCGAGGTCGGCATCATCCGCAAGGCGGGGGCCTGGTTCACCTACGACGCCGACCAGCTCGGCCAGGGTCGCGAGAACGCGCGCGGCTACCTGATCAGCAACCCCGACCTCGCGAACGAGCTCGAGAAGAAGATCAAGGAGAAGATGGGCATCGGCCCGCAGGTGGACGTGCCGGCGGGTGTCGACCCCGTCACCGGTGAGGTGGAGTTCTGAGTTCCGCCGTCGACCCGGCCCGTGACCAGCACGGGCCGGGCGGGGTGGACCCGGTCGACCAGGTCCGCTCCTGGCTGAGCGCGCGGGGTGCCCCGGTCCCGCCGCCCGAGCCGGTCCTCGAGCGGCCGGTGCGGTCCCGCCCTGCCCGCGCGGTCGGGGCGATGCCGGAGGACGACGAACCGGCGGATGACGACGGCTCGACCACACCCGCGGGTCGCGCGCGTTCCGGGCGGCGGTCGGGCCGCGGGTCGGGTCGGGGCCGTCGTGAGGGGACGACGCCGGCTGCCGGCCCTGACGA
The DNA here is from genome assembly GCF_017876495.1 of Microlunatus capsulatus. NCBI lineage: Bacteria > Bacillati > Actinomycetota > Actinomycetes > Propionibacteriales > Propionibacteriaceae > Microlunatus > Microlunatus capsulatus. The sequence goes on from NZ_JAGIOB010000001.1 coordinate 4,075,466, forward strand.
CGTCGAGGCCGACCCCGAGGGTGTGGCGCGGACGATCGTCCTGCGCAAGCTGGCCGCCCAGGCGCGGACACGGCACGAGCTGGCCAAGGCCCTCGCCGCCAAGGAGGTCCCCGAGGACGTCGCCGACGCAGTCCTGGACCGGATGGAGGCGGTCGGCCTGGTCGACGACGAGGCCTTCGCCCGCGACTGGGTGGCGTCTCGCCAGCAGCGTCGCCACCTGTCCCGCTCGGCGCTGCGGCGCGAGCTGCAGACCAAGGGGATCGAGCGCGACCAGATCGACGAGGCCGTGTCCGGGGTGGAGAACGACGACGAGGTCGAGGCCGCCCTCGCGCTCGCCACGAAGCGGTTCCGCTCCATGCAGGGCCTCGAGCGCGACGTGCAGTACCGCCGGCTGGCCGGCGCCCTGGCCCGCCGCGGCTTCAGCGGCTCGGTGGCCTCGACGGTGCTCAGCCAGGTCCTGGACACCCGGCGCGACTGAGCGCCCCGGCAGGGTCGCGCCGCGCCGTCGGGCCGGTGCAGCCGGGGTGACCTCGCCCTGCTTGACCGGTGGTAGCCCGAGCCATACTCTGCAAGCACGAGGTTTCAGCGTGTTTGTTCGGCCCGAAATGTGAACCGTCAACCAGAAGACGACGGCTTGATAAAACGCACGATCTGACGTTTGAAGTTCCGCTCCAGTGACCGCCCAGGACGCACCGTGCGCCGGGCGGTCCCTTGTTCACAAATGCATGTCTGCGCAGGCTGAAGCCTCTTGAGTGCACGCGCGAGCGTGTAGACGGGAGTGCGCCATGAGTTCAGGCCTGGCCCTGGTGGTTCTGGCCGTGCTGGTCGTCGTCATCGGGGCGCTCGTCGCCGCGGTGGTGGTGGTCGTGCGGCGCTCGACCGCCCTCACCGTGCCGACCGCTCCGGTGACGCCGCTTGCCGAGGTCGCGGAGGACCCGCGGCTGCAGGCCCAGCAGGCCGAGATCGCGGCCGCCCGCGAGGAGCTGGCCAGCCTCCAGTCCCGCTCGGAGCAGGAGCTGCGCGTCACCCAGGAGAAGGCCGGTGCGCTCATCGCCTCCGCCGAGAGCGCGCGCGCCGAGGCCGACCAGGAGGCGCGGGCCCGGCGGGCTGAGCTGCAGGAGCAGCGCGCCGACCTCGAGCGCCGCGAGCAGCGGCTCGGCGACCGCGAGGAGCGCCTCGACAGCGAGGGCCGCTCGCTGGACGAGCGCGCCCGGCACCTCGACGAGCTCAAGGCTCAGCTGAAGGTCCAGCGTCAGGCTCTGGCTGAGGTCGAGACCGAGCGCCAGCAGGCGCTCGAGCGGGTCGCGGGCCTCACCGCGGAGCAGGCCAAGGCCGAGCTCGTCGCCGCCGTCGAGCACGACGCCAAGCGGCAGGCGGTCCTGGTGGCCCGCGACATCGAGCGCCAGGCCCACCGCGAAGCGGACGCCAAGGCCCGGATGATCGTCGTCGGGGCCATCCAGCGGGTCGCCTCGGAGCAGACCTCGGAGTCCGTCGTCTCGGCCGTGCACCTGCCCGGTGACGACATGAAGGGCCGGATCATCGGCCGCGAGGGCCGCAACATCCGGGCCTTCGAGCAGGTCACCGGGGTCAACGTGATGATCGACGACACCCCCGAGTCGGTGCTGCTGTCCAGCTTCGACCCGGTCCGTCGGGAGACGGCGCGGATGACGCTGAGCGAGCTCGTCAAGGACGGCCGCATCCACCCGCAGCGGATCGAGGAGGTGCACGAGCGCAGCAAGGCCCAGATCGAGCAGCAGTGCCTCCGCGCCGCGGAGGACGCGATGGCCGAGGTCGGGATCTCGGACCTGCACCCGGCCCTGGTGCCGATCCTCGGCACCCTGCGCTACCGCACCTCCTACGGGCAGAACGTCCTCAAGCACCTCGTCGAGTCGGCGCACATCGCCGGCCTGATGGCGGCCGAGATGGGCCTGGACATCGAGCAGTGCAAGCGCTCGGCCTTCCTGCACGACATCGGCAAGGCCCTCACCCACGAGGTCGAGGGCTCGCACGCGATCATCGGCGCCGACCTCGCCCGTCGCTACGGGGAGCACCCCGACGTGGTGCACGCCATCGAGGCGCACCACAACGAGGTCGAGGTCAAGACGGTCGAGGCGATCCTCACCCAGGCGGCGGACGCGATCAGCGGCAGCCGTCCGGGCGCCCGGCGGGAGAGCATCGAGGCTTACGTGCAGCGGTTGGAGCGGCTGGAGGAGATCGCCGGCGCCCGCGACGGCGTCGACAAGGTCTTCGCCATGCAGGCGGGCCGGGAGCTGCGGGTGATGGTCGTGCCCGAGGTCGTCGACGACATCGAGGCCCAGGTGCTCGCGCGCGACATCGCCAAGCAGATCGAGGAGGAGCTGACCTACCCCGGCCAGATCCGCGTCACCGTCGTGCGGGAGTCCCGCGCCACCGAGACCGCCCGCTGACCCCGGCAGCCGCCGACCCCGCCAGCAGCCGACCCAGCCGACCCCGGCCCCGGCTGGCCGGCCCGCCACAGCGCCGTTGATAGGTTCGCCCGGTGAGCCTCGACCTCGTCCGCGTCCGCGCCGACTTCCCGGCCCTGGAGGCCGGGCTGGCCTACTTCGACAGCCCCGGCGGGACGCAGACGCCGGCGCCGGTCGCGGAGGCGATCCGCCGCACCGTCAGCGGGCCGCTCTCCAACCGGGGCACGGCCAACCTCGCGGCCCGCAACGCCGACGCGGTCGTCGTCGGCGCCCGGCAGGCCGTCGCCGACCTGACGGCGGGCGACCCGCGCGGGGTGGTGTTCGGCCGCAGCGCCACCCAGCTGACCTTCGACTTCGCCCGGACGCTCGCCCGCGACTGGCAGCCCGGCGACGAGGTCGTGGTGACCCGGCTCGACCACGACGCGAACATCCGGCCCTGGGTGCTGGCGGCGGAGGACCGCGGGGTCACCGTGCGCTGGGCCGACTTCGACCCGGCCACCGGCGAGCTGGAGCCGGCCGTCGTCTCCGCCCTGCTCACCGACCGCACCCGGCTGGTCGCGCTCACCGCCGCCAGCAACCTCATCGGCACCCAGCCGGACGTCCGGGCCGTCGCGGACGCGGCCCACGCCGTCGGCGCGCTGGTCTGGGTCGATGGCGTCCACCACGCCGCGCACGCCCTCGTCGACGTCGGGGCGCTGGGCTGCGACGTGTTCGTCTGCTCGCCCTACAAGTTCTTCGGCCCCCACCACGGCGCCCTGGTCGCCGACCCGGCCCTCCTCGAGGGCCTGCGGCCCGCCAAGCTGCTGCCCTCCAGCGACGCCGTCCCCGAGCGGTTCGAGCTGGGGACGCTGCCCTACGAGCAGCTCGTCGGCACCACGGCCGCCATCGAACACCTCGCCGGCCTGCTGCCCGGCACCGGCTCCCGGCGCGACCGGCTCGCGGCCAGCCTCGCGGCCGCCGAGGAGCACGAGGCCCGCCTCCAGACGCGCATCGAGGACGGCCTGGCCGGCCTGGGCGCCACCGTCTACAGCCGCGCCGCGCGCCGCACCTCGACGCTGCTCTTCGACCTGCCCGACGTCGAGGCCGCCGACGTCGCCGCCGGCCTGGCCGCCGTCGGGGTGAACGCGCCCGCCGGCCACTTCTACGCGATCGAGGCCTCCCGCCACCTGGGGCTGGGGGACCGGGGTGCGGTCCGGGTCGGCCTGGCGCCCTACAACGACGACGCCGACGTCGACCGGCTGCTGGCGGGGCTCGCGGCCCTCTAGCCCTGGCTGGGAGCCAGCGCCCCCGCCCCGCCCGCCGGGAGCAGCGTCGGGTCGTCCGGGTTCGCCGGCGGCCCGCCCTTCGCCGAGCGCTGCAGCCGCCGCTCCACCAGCCGGGCGACGAACGTCAGGCTGTAGTTGATGAGGATGAAGATCGCGGCGAGCACGATGAACGTCGGGATGAGGTTGCCGACGTTGGTGCTGAAGTTCTGGCCGCCGCGGATCAGCTCGGAGAAGTTGATGATGTAGCCGAGCGCGGTGTCCTTGAGGATGACGACGAGCTGGCTCAGCAGCGACGGCAGCATCGCGGTCACGGCCTGCGGCAGCAGGATGGCCGTCATGGTCTGGAACGGGGTCAGGCCGACCGCCAGGCCCGCCTCGCGCTGACCCTTCGGCAGCGAGAAGACCCCGGAGCGGATGAGCTCGGCGATCACCGCGGAGTTGTAGAGGGTGAGCCCGGCGACGACGCCGAACAGCGAGGCGGCGTCGCCGGTGACGCCCACGACGAACACCGCGAAGAAGTAGGAGAAGATCATCATGACCAGCACCGGGACGGAGCGGAAGAGCTCCACGTAGACGCCGCAGAGCAGCCGGAGGACGCGGGACTGCGACAGCCGCCCGACCCCCAGCACGAAGCCGACGGCGATCGAGAGCACGACGGCGATGGCCGCGGCCTTGAGCGTGTTGAGCAGCCCCGGCAGCAGGTAGGCCGTCCAGGTGACCGGGTCGAGGAAGGGCCGCCACTTCTCGGCCGTGAACTGGTTGTCGGCCGGGTTGGCCAGGCCGCGGACCACCAGGGCGAGCAGCCCCAGCAGCACGAGCACGGCGACGACGCCGATCACCCGGTAGGTGCGCCGGGCGCGGGGACCGGGGACGTCGAAGAGGACGGCCTGCGCGCTCACCGCTGCACCACCAGCCGGCGCGACAGGTAGGTGAACAGCACCCCGGTCGGCAGCGTCAGCAGGATGAAGCAGACCGCGATCAGCGCGAAGATGGCGTACAGCAGGGACGGGCTGAACTCGATCATGTTCCGCATCTGGTAGGCGAGCTCGGCCACCCCGATGGTCGCGACCACCGTGGTGTTCTTGGTCAGCGCGATGAGGGTGTTCCCGAGCGGGGCGATGGCCCCGCGGAACGCCTGGGGCAGGACCACCTCCCGCAGCGTGGGCAGGAAGCCGAGCCCGATCGCCCGGGCCGCCTCGGCCTGGCCCTGCGGCACGGTGTTGATGCCGCTGCGCAGCGCCTCGGCGACGAAGGAGGCGTGGTAGACGGCCAGGGCGACCACCCCGAAGCGGAAGGTGTTGTCCGCGATGGAGGTGGGGGAGTCCGGGTCGGCCAGCTGGACCTGCAGCGTGTTGGAGATGCCGAAGAGGCAGAAGAACACGATCAGCGTCAGCGGGGTGTTCCGGATGAGGGTGACGTAGGCGGTGCCGAACCCGCGGAGCACGGCCACCGGCGAGACGCGGCAGACCGCGACCACGGTGCCGATCACCAGCGCCCCGATCGCGGAGGCGACGGTGAGCTTGATGGTCATCCAGAACGCGCCGAGCACGTCGTACTCGGTCAGCAGCCTGCTGAAGGCGTCCACGCCGTCCTCCTCGGGGGTCGGGCGGGGACCCGGGCGGGACGCTGCCCGCCCGGGTCCGCGGTGGTCAGGAGCAGGCGTCCGGCTTCGGCGGGTTGGTGGCCGCGTCCGGGGTGAACCCGGAGGCCCCGACGGTGTCGTCGAGCGCCTTCTGCCACGAGCCGTCGGTGACCATCTTCTGGATGGCGCCGTTCACCGACTCGCAGAGGGCCGTGTCGCCCTGCTTGATGCCCACGCCGTAGCGCTCCTCGGAGAACGGGGCGCCGACGACCTTGAGCTTGCCCTGGTACTGCGACTGCGCGGCGAAGCCGGCGAGGATGACGTTGTCGGTGGTGACCGCGTCGATCGTGCCGCTGTTGAGGGCCTGCACGCACTTGGAGTAGGTGTCGAACTCCTGCAGCTGCACGCCGGAGGCGTAGTTGTCCTTGATCTTCTGCGCCGACGTCGAGCCGGTGACCGAGCACAGCTTCTTGCCGTTCAGCGCGTCGGGCCCGGTGATGTCGGTGTTGCCGGTCTTCACCAGCAGGTCCTGGCCGGCGACGAAGTAGGGCCCGCCGAAGGAGACCTTCTGCTTGCGCTCGTCGGTGATCGAGTAGGTCGCGAAGATCATCTTGACCTGGCCGCTCTGCAGCAGCGTCTCGCGCTGGGCCGAGGGCGACTCCTTGAAGGTCACGTCGGTGTAGCCGAGCTCCTTGGCGACGTAGCGGGCGACGGTGACGTCGAAGCCCTGGTAGTCGTTGCCGACCTGCTGGCCGAGGCCCGGCTGGTCGAACTTGATGCCGATGGTCACGGGGCCGCCGGAGCTGGCCGCGTCCCCGGCGGGGGCGGCGTTCTCCTCGTTGACGCAGCCGGCCATGGCCAGCGTGAGTGCCGCAGCGGCGGTGCTGCCGGCGATCTTGGTGATGGTCCTCATGGTGTGCGTTCCCCTCCGGTGTGGGCGTCGGGAGAGCAGGCCGCTGCTCCCGATCGCTCGGGTCGTCCGTGTGCACCGTGCCGCGACGGGTGGGTCGTGGCAGCGCACGTCCTGAGCTAGTGGGTCAGGATCTTGCTCAGGAAATCCTGGGCCCGCGCCGAGCGCGGGGCGGTGAAGAAGGTCTCCGGCGGGGCCTCCTCGACGATCTGGCCGTCGGCCATGAACACCACGCGGTTGGCCGCCTTGCGGGCGAACCCCATCTCGTGGGTGACGACGACCATCGTCATCCCCTGGCGGGCGAGGGAGACCATCACGTCGAGGACCTCGTTGACCATCTCGGGGTCCAGGGCCGAGGTGGGCTCGTCGAAGAGGATCACCTTGGGGTCCATGGCGAGCGCCCGGGCGATCGCCACCCGCTGCTGCTGGCCGCCGGACAGCTGGGCCGGGTACTTCTCGGCCTGGGAGTCGACGCCGACCCGCTTCAGCAGCTCCATCCCGCGCTGGCGGGCCTCCGCGGCGCTCTTGCGCCGCACCTTGACCGGACCCAGGGTGACGTTCTCCAGGACGGTCTTGTGCGCGAAGAGGTTGAAGGACTGGAAGACCATGCCGACGTCGGCGCGGAGGCCGGCCAGCGCCCGGCCCTCCTCGGGCAGGCGGGCGCCGTCGATGGTGATCGTGCCGCCCTCGATCGTCTCCAGCCGGTTGATGGCGCGGCAGAGCGTCGACTTCCCCGAGCCGGAGGGCCCGAGCACGACGACGACCTCGCCGCGGCCGACCGTCAGGTTGATGTCGCGCAGCACGTGCAGGTCGCCGAAGTGCTTGTCGACACCGCTCAGCACGACGAGCGGCTCGCCGACCGGCGTCACCACCGGTGGGGCCGTGGACCCGTCCAGGGCGGCGTCGTGGTCCGTGCCCGCGTGCGGACCTGCAGGCGGCCCTCCCGACTCCGTCATGGCCCGACCCTAGAGGAGCGAGGTCACGGTTGGGGCGACCGACATGTTGAGATCCGGTTACGCCCGGCCCGCTCAGCGGCCGGTGACGCCCCAGCGGCCGGAGTAGCTCTTGCCCGGCGCGAGCACGATGAGCCCGTCGTGGGTGATGCCCTCGTTGAAGGCGTCGGGGCCGCACGTCATCGGCTCGACGGCCAGCGAGAGGTCGCGGCGGTCCTCGCCGGTGAAGACCTGGATCCAGCTCATCGTCGCGTCACCCCACAGCTCGGCGTACCGGTCCCCGAGGGCCAGCTTGACCCGCCAGCGGCCGTCCTCGTCGCGGTCGAGGTCGGTGAACGCGTGGTCGAGGTTGGTGCTGCCCAGCGGCGCCCCCGCCCGCAGGTCCTTCTCCGTGCCCTCGACCGGGGCGAGCCGGACCGGCAGCAGCCGGTCGTCGACCTCCAGGTAGGTCCGGGCCGGGACGGTGAGGGCGACCTCGTCGACGGTGGTCTCGCCGACGGTGAAGTAGGGGTGCGCGGCGTAGCCGAACGGCACGTCGGCGTCGCCGATGTTGGTCGCGCGCACGGTGACCTGCAGGCCGCGCTCGCCGACCTGGTGGGTGATGGTCGCCTCGAGGACCCCCGGCCAGCCGGAGCGGGGGTAGACGCGCACCGACTGCGTCACCGTGTCGGCGGTGTGCTCGACCAGGGTCCAGGGCACGTGCCGGACGAGGCCGTGGATGGCGTTGTGCCGGGAGGGCTCGCTGAGGTCGAGCTGCTGCTCCTCGCCGCCGAAGGTGTAGATCCCGTCCCGGATCCGGTTCGGCCAGGGCAGCAGCTGCTGGCCGCGCCCCTTGTGGACCACCTCGTCGGCCTCGAAGCCGCGCACCACGTGACGGCCGTCGACGGTGTAGGCGCGCAGCGTCGCGCCGACCTCGGTGACGACGGCGCGGTGCTCGCCGGAGACGATCTCGTACTGCTCGCCGGTGGGGTTGGTCATGGTCGGGGAGCCTAGTGCGGGGCCTCCGCGCCGGGGGCGGCGGACCCGTGGCCGGCCGTCCGCGACGGGCGGCCGCGCCCGGCGTCGGCCGTTAGGCTGGGACCGCCATGTCGACCCCAGTCCTCGCCCCCCCGGCCGCCCGGACCTACGAGATCCGCACCCACGGCTGCCAGATGAACGTCCACGACTCCGAGCGCCTCGCCGGCCTGCTCGAGGGAGCGGGCTACGCGCGCGCCGACCGCGGCAGCGCGCCCGACGTCGTCGTCTTCAACACCTGCGCGGTCCGGGAGAACGCCGACAACAAGCTGTACGGCAGCCTCGGCCACCTGCTGCCCACCAAGAACGCCACCCCCGGCATGCAGATCGCCGTCGGCGGCTGCCTCGCCCAGAAGGACCGCAGCGAGATCGTCCGCCGGGCCCCCTGGGTCGACGTCGTCTTCGGCACCCACAACATCGGCGCCCTGCCCGTGCTGCTGGAGCGGGCCCGCGTCGAGCAGGAGGCGCAGGTCGAGATCGAGGAGGCCCTGCAGACCTTCCCCTCGGACCTGCCCACCCGGCGCCAGTCGCCCTACGCCGCCTGGGTCTCGGTGAGCGTCGGCTGCAACAACACGTGCACCTTCTGCATCGTGCCGTCGCTGCGCGGCAAGGAGACCGACCGCCGGCCGGGCGACGTGCTGGCCGAGGTCGAGATGCTGGTCGCCGAGGGCGTCCAGGAGGTCACCCTGCTGGGCCAGAACGTCAACGCCTACGGTGTCGAGTTCGGCGACCGCGCGGCGTTCGCCAAGCTGCTCCGCGCGTGCGGGGAGATCGAGGGGCTGGAGCGGGTGCGCTTCACCTCACCGCACCCCAAGGACTTCACCGACGACGTCATCGCGGCGATGGCCGAGACCCCGAACGTCATGCCGCAGCTCCACATGCCGCTGCAGTCCGGCTCGGACGCGGTCCTGCGGGCCATGCGCCGCTCGTACCGCAGCGACCGCTACCTCGGCATCATCGACCGGGTCCGCGACGCCATGCCGCACGCGGCGATCACCACCGACATCATCGTCGGCTTCCCGGGCGAGACCGAGGCCGACTTCCAGGCGACCCTCGACGTCGCCGCCGCCTCGCGCTTCGCGGCGGCGTTCACGTTCCAGTACTCGGTGCGCCCGGGGACCCCGGCGGCGACGATGGCCGACCAGATCCCGAAGCCCGTGGTCCAGGAGCGCTACGAGCGGCTCGTCGCCCTGGTCGAGGAGACCGCCTGGCGGGAGAACCAGCAGCTGGTCGGCACCGAGGTCGAGGTGATGTTCGCCGACGGCGAGGGCCGCAAGGACGCCGCCACGGCCCGGATGTCGGGGCGGGCGCGGGACAACCGGCTGGTCCACGTGGCGGTCCCCGAGGACCCGGCGCTGCGGCCGCGGCCCGGCGACCTGGCCCGCACCACCGTCACCTACGCGGCCCCGCACCACCTGACGGCCGACTCCGGCATCACCGGGCTGCGGCGCACCCGCGGCGGGGACGCCTGGGAGGGCCGCCGGGCCGCTCCCGCCCGGGCCGTCGTCGGCCTGGGCCTGCCGGGCGTCGGCGTGCCCGCCCCGCTGGCCCCGGCCACCGGCTGCCAGGTCGCCTGAGCCGGTCCCGGGAACGGCTCAGCCCCGCCGGTCCGGGACCGACGGGGCTGAGGAGAGGGGTCAGGCCGGGGGCGGCGTGCCGTCCTTGCGGAGGAACTCGCCCAGCTTCTCCTTGGCGACGCCGACGCCCTTGTCGATCTTGTCGGCGTGCTTGCCGCCGGTGCGCTCGTCGGCGAGGTCGCCCGCGCGGTCCAGGCCCTGGTCGACCTTGTCGGGGTGCTGGCTCAGCACGTCCTTGGCCTTGTCGAAGATGCCCATCGGGTGTCGCCTCTCGTTCGAAGGTGGTCCTGCTCGGCCCGGGCCGACCCGGAGGGGGCGGCGCCGTGCACGGGTCCAGGGTGCCCTGGTGCGCGCCCGGGCTCAACCACCGGGGCGGACACCGACCGGCCGCGCGGGACCGCTGGGCCAGACTGGGGCCGTGACCGTGGTGCTCGTGGGTCCGACGGCCGTCGGCAAGTCGGCGCTCGCCGTGGCGCTCGCCCGGCGCTACCGCGACGCCGGCCGGCCGGCCGAGGTGGTCAACGCCGACTCCATGCTGGTCTACCGCGGGATGGACATCGGGACGGCCAAGCCGACCGCGCAGGAGCGGGCCGGCGTGCCGCACCACCTGCTCGACGTCCTCGACGTCACCCAGACCGCCACCGTCGCGGAGTTCCAGGCCCTCGCCCGCGCCGCGATCGCGGACTGCCGGTCGCGCGGGGTGGTGCCCGTGGTCGTCGGCGGCTCCGCGCTCTACGTCCGGGCCGTCGTCGACGACTTCGTCTTCCCCGGCACCGACGCGGCGGTCCGCGGCCGGCTGGAGGCCGAGCTGGCCGTCGTCGGGCCGGCGGCCCTGCACGCCCGGCTGGCCGCCGTCGACCCCGCCTCGGCCGCGTCCATCGGCCCCGCCAACGGGCGACGGCTCGTCCGCGCGCTGGAGGTGGTGGAGCTGACGGGGGCGCCCTACACGTCCAGCCTGCCCGCGCACCGCTACGCGCTGCCCGGCGTCGTCCAGATCGGCCTGCGGGTCGACCGGCCGACGATGGACGCGAGGATCGCGCAGCGGGTCGACGCCATGTGGGCCGCCGGCTTCGTCGACGAGGTGCGCGCCCTGGCCGCCCGCTCGCCCGGGCTGCGGGACGGCGTCACCGCCTCCCGCGCCCTCGGCTACCGCCAGCTGCTGGCGCACCTGGACGGCGAGGTCACCGAGGAGGAGGCCCGCGCCCAGACGGTGCAGGGCACCCGCCGCTTCGCCCGCCGGCAGGGTGGCTGGTTCCCCCGCGACCCGCGGATCACCTGGCTCGACTGGGACCGGCCCGACCTCGTCGACGCGGCGCTCGCGGTCGCCGGGCCCGACGGCGAGGGTGCCGACCGGCCCCCGGGCGGTGCGGGGGAGGCCGCGCCGGCTCTGGGAGACTGAGCCCATGCGCAGGTGGTCGTTCAGCAAGGGTCACGGGACCGAGAACGACTTCGTGGTCCTGCTGGACCGCGACGACACGATGCACGTCGGGCCCGCCGAGGTCCGCTACCTCTGCGACCGGCACGCCGGGATCGGCGGCGACGGCCTGCTGCGCGCCGTCCGCGCCCGGCACGTGCCCGAGTGGGACGGCGACGGCGCCCTCTGGTTCATGGACTACCGCAACGCCGACGGCTCGGTGGCGCAGATGTGCGGCAACGGCCTGCGGGTGTTCGCGCGGTTCCTGCTCGACCACGACCTGGCCAGCGGGCCCACCATCCCCGTCGCCACGCGGTCGGGGCTCAAGGAGGCGACGGTGCTGCCCGACACCCGCATCCGGGTGTCGATGGGTCCGGTCCGCGTCGAGCAGCCGGGCACCCCGCTCGCCGTCCGCACCGCCGACGGCGCCGAGCACGCCGTGCTGCCCGCCGACGTCGGCAACCCGCACGCCGTCGCGTTCGTCGACGACCTGGCCGCGCTGGACCTGACCCGCGCGCCGCGGGTGCCCGACGGCGCGTTCCCCGAGGGCGTGAACGTCGAGTTCGTCCGGGTCCTGGGACCGCGCCACCTGGCCCTGCGCGTGCACGAGCGGGGCGTGGGGGAGACGCGCTCCTGCGGGACCGGCACCGTCGCGGCGGCCGCCGCCGCGCGGGTGCACGCCGGTGACACCGCGCCGCTCCCCGTCACCTATCGTGTCGAGGTGCCTGGCGGCGAGGTCGAGGTCGAGCTCGCCGAGGACCAGGCCCATCTGACCGGCCCGGCGGTGCTCATCGCCCACGGGCAGGTCCTGGTCCCCGAGGAGGGGTAGTGGCAGTCCTGGACACGTTCTCGCTGGCCGGCAAGGTCTCGGTGGTGACGGGGGCGAACCGCGGCATCGGCCGTGCGCTCGTCACGTCCCTGGCGGAGGCGGGCAGCGACGTCGTCCTGCTCGTCCGCGACGCCGAGGCCGGCGCCCGCACCAAGGCCGAGGTCGAGCAGCTGGGCGTCCGCGCCCACGTCGTCGTCGCCGACGTCACCCACCCCGACGAGGTGCAGCGCGCCGTCGAGGAGTCGGTCGCCGGCCTGGGCAAGGTCGACGTGCTGGTCAACAACGCCGGCTACTGCGTGCACCGGCCCGCGCTCGAGGTCACCCCCGAGGAGTGGAGCTCGGTGATGGACGTCAACGTCACCGGCGTCTGGAACTGCGCCCAGGCGTTCGGCCGGGTGATGGTCGAGCAGGGCAGCGGCGCGATCATCAACATCGGCTCCATCTCCGCCCAGATCGTCAACCGGCCGCAGCACCAGCCCGGCTACAACGCCTCCAAGGCCGCGGTGCACCAGCTGACCAAGTCGCTCGCCGCCGAGTGGGCGCCGATGGGCGTCCGCGTCAACGCGCTGGCCCCCGGCTACACCAAGACCGAGATGGCCCCGGTCGACAGCCCGGAGTTCCGCCGGCACTGGATCGAGGACGCCCCGATGCAGCGCTACGCCCTGCCCGAGGAGCTCGGCCCCAGCGTCGTCTTCCTCGCCTCGGCCGCCTCCGGCTTCATCACCGGTGAGGTTCTGGTCATCGACGGCGGGTACACCCTCTTCTGAGCGGAGCGGTGGTCCGGCGCCGGCGGGGTGAAATCCCCTCGGCGCCGGTTGTCGCCCCGTGAGACCCTGGAGGGACGATGACTTCACCTGAGCCGCAGCCCGTCAGCCCGAGCGACGCGGTCGAGGACGACCTGCTGATCGAGCGCCTCGACCCCCGCGACCACCCCGAGTTCGCCCGGCCCGCCCGGCCCGCCCCCGGTCCCGACGACTCCTACGACGGCGACCAGCAGGACCTCGCCGACCGGCAGTCGCTGCGCCGCGTCGCCGGCATGTCGACCGAGCTCACCGACATCACCGAGGTCGAGTACCGCCAGCTCCTGCTGGAGCGCGTGGTGCTCGTCAGCGTCTGGACCACCGGGACCGCCGCCGACGCCGAGAACTCCCTCGCCGAGCTCAAGCTGCTCGCCGAGACGGCCGGCTCGCAGATCCTCGAGGGCCTGGTCCAGCGGCGCAGCCGCCCCGACCCCGCCACCTACATCGGCAGCGGCAAGGTCGAGGAGCTGCGCGAGGTCGTCGTCACCACCGGCGCCGACACCGTCATCTGCGACGGCGAGCTGTCGCCGGCCCAGCTGCGCAACCTCGAGGACAAGGTCAAGGTCAAGGTCATCGACCGGACCGCCCTGATCCTCGACATCTTCGCCCAGCACGCGCAGAGCGCGGAGGGCAAGGCGCAGGTCGAGATGGCCCAGCTCAACTACCTCAAGCAGCGCCTGCGCGGCTGGGGTGGCAACCTCTCCCGGCAGGCCGGTGGGCGGGCCGCCGGCGGCGCGGGCATCGGCGGCCGCGGCCCCGGTGAGACCAAGATCGAGACCGACCGTCGCCGGATCAGCAGCCGGATCGCCAAGCTGCGCCGCGAGCTGCGCGACCTGGACAGCACCCGGCAGACCGAGCGGGCCGAGCGCCGTCGGCACGAGGTGCCCTCGGTGGCCATCGTCGGCTACACCAACGCCGGGAAGTCGAGCATGCTGAACCGGCTGACCGACGCCGGCGTGCTGGTCGAGGACGCGCTGTTCGCCACCCTCGACCCGACGACCCGGCGCGCGACCACCCCGGACGGCCGGGTCTACACCCTCACCGACACCGTCGGCTTCGTCCGGCACCTGCCGCACGACCTCGTCGAGGCCTTCCGCTCCACGCTGGAGGAGTCGGTGCAGGCCGACCTGCTGCTGCACGTCGTCGACGCCTCCGACCCCGACCCCGAGGGCCAGATCCGCGCGGTGCGCGAGGTGCTGGCCGACATCGGCGCCGGCAAGGTCGCCGAGCAGATCGTGCTCAACAAGGCCGACCAGGCCGACCCGGCCGTGCTGACGACGCTGCGGACCAGCTACCCGGGGGCCGTCATCGCCTCGGCGCGCACCGGTCGCGGCCTGGACGAGGTGCGCGCGGCGCTCGAGTCGCGGCTGCCGCGCCCCGAGGTCGCGGTGCGGGTGCTGCTGCCCTACGAGCGCGGCGACCTGCTCAACCGGATCCACCAGGCCGGCCAGATCGTCAGCCTCGAGCACACCGAGGAGGGCACCGTCGTCGACGCGCGCGTCCTGCGCTCCCTCGCCGGCGAGCTGGAGCCCTACCTGCTGGCCGCCAGCGGTCCTGCGTCCTGAGGCCCGTCCCGCGGGCCCGGTCCGGTGCCCGCGGGCGCCGTCCACAGGGCCCGCGGGTTCGGTGTCCCCAGGGCCTGCGCGGAGGAGGGGCGCTGTCGGTGGAGGCCGTTAGAGTTCTGCGGTGACTCCCGCTCCGACCACGACCCGCCCCTGGGCGACCCGGGCCGGGCACCGGGACGTCCTCGTCGCCGCCGTCGAGAAGATCGGGGGCGCCGAGCGCCCCGGGCAGGTGGCCATGGCCGACGCCGTCGACGACGCCCTGGCCACCGGCCGCCACCTGCTGATCCAGGCCGGCACGGGCACCGGGAAGTCCCTCGGCTACCTCGCGCCGACGCTGGTCCGGCTGGCGGGCTCGCGCGAGCGGATCGTCATCGCGACCGCCACCCTGGCCCTGCAGTCCCAGCTGGCCGACAACGACATCCCCGCGGCCCTGGACGCCGTCCAGAAGGTCACCGGCAAGCGGCCGAAGCACGCGGTGCTCAAGGGCCGCACCAACTACGCCTGCCTGCTCCGGGTGCGCGACGGCAGCGAGACCGACCAGACCACGCTGATCAGCGCCGCCGACCTGGCCAGCACGATCACGCCGAAGGCGACGCCGGAGTCGGCGCTGGGCGCCGAGGTGCTCGCCCTGCGGGAGTGGGCCGAGGAGGAGGCGGGCTCGGGCGGCCTGGCCGACCGGGACGGCGCGCCCAGCCACACCGACCGCGGCTGGCAGCAGGTGTCGATCCCCGTCCGCGAGTGCCTCGGGGTGCAGCGCTGCCCGTTCGGCGACGAGTGCTTCGTCGAGAAGTCCCGGGAGGCGGCCCGGGGCGCCGACCTCGTGGTCACCAACCACGCGCTGCTGGCCATCAACGCCATGCACGGCGGGACCGCCCTGCCCGAGCACTCCGCCGTCATCATCGACGAGGCCCACGAGCTGGTGGCCAGGGTGACCGGTGCCGCGTCGGCCGAGCTGACCCCCGCCCAGATCGAGCGGGTGGCCCGGCGGGCGATGGTGCACCTCGACGACGACGTCGCCCTGGACCTGCTGGAGTCGGCCGAGGCCCTCCGCGGGGCGCTCGAGGGCGCGCCGCTGGAGCGGGTCGAGGACGCCGCCTCCGGCTTCGTCGAGGGCTGCGGCGTCGTCCGCGACGCCGCGCGCACCGCCGTCAGCAAGCTGAGCGGCGGGGACGACAAGTCCGACGGCGAGCGCCGGCAGGCCGCGGCAGCGGTCAAGGAGGTCTTCGACGTCGCCGAGCGGATGGCCGCCCTGCACGCGACCGACGTCGTCTGGGTGAGCGACTCCGAGCGGATGGGCCGCGCCGCCCGGGTGGCCCCGCTCAGCGTCGCGGGGCTGATGCGCAGCGCCGTCTTCGGGGAGGCGACCACCGTCCTCACCTCCGCCACCCTCAAGCTCGGGGGCGAGTTCACCCAGATGGCGGGCAGCGTCGGGCTGCGGCCCTCCGAGCGCGACGACAGCGCCGACGAGCCCGCGAGCTCGGTCGCCGACACCGACGGCGCGACGGCCGACGACGACGCCCCGGTGCGCTGGCGCGGGCTCGACGTGGGGTCGCCGTTCGACTACGGGCGCCAGGGCATCCTCTACCTCACCCGCTCGATGCCGGCCCCGGGCCGCGACGGGATGCCGGCCGAGGTGCTGACCGAGATCGCCGAGCTGGTCTGGGCGGCGGGCGGGCGCACCCTGGGCCTGTTCTCGTCCCGGCGCGCCGCCGAGGCCGCCGCGGTGCACGTGCGCAAGCAGCTGCCCAAGCAGACGGTGCTGTGCCAGGGCGACGCCCAGCTCTCCGAGCTCACCCGCCGGTTCGTGGCCGAGGAGCAGACGAGCCTGTTCGGCACGCTCTCGCTGTGGCAGGGGATCGACGTGCCCGGGCCGACGTGCTCCCTCGTGATCATCGACCGGGTACCGTTCCCGCGCCCCGACGAGCCGCTGACGCTGGCGCGCCAGCGGGCGGTCGCCGAGGCCGGGGGCAACGGGTTCATGAGCGTCGCGGCGACGCACGCCGCGCTGCTGCTGGCCCAGGGCGCCGGCCGGCTGATCCGCCGGACCGACGACAAGGGCGTCGTGGCCGTGCTCGACCCGCGGCTGGCGACCGCCCGCTACGGCAGCTTCCTGCGCGCCTCCATGCCGCCGATGTGGCAGACGAGCGACCGGGAGACGGTGGTGCAGGCGCTGCGGAGGCTGTCCGGCCAGGCCTGAGGGCCGGCCGGACGCCCGCGCGTCAGACCTTGCGGAGGACGGCGACGACCTTGCCCAGGATCGAGGCGTGGTTGCCGTCGATCGGGTCGTAGGCCGGGTTGTGCGGCATCAGCCAGACCTGGCCGTCGCGCCGCTTGAACGTCTTGACGGTCGCCTCGTCGTTGAGCAGCGCGGCGACGATGTCCCCGTTCTCCGCCGTCGGCTGCTGCCGCACGACCACCCAGTCGCGGTCGCAGATGGCGGCCTCGATCATCGAGTCGCCGCGCACCTCGAGCAGGAACATCGTGCCCTGGCCCACGAGCTGGTGCGGCAGGGCGAACACGTCCTCGATCCGCTCCTCGGCCAGGATCGGCCCGCCGGCCGCGATCCGGCCCAGGACCGGGACGTGCACGGGGGCGGGGTAGGCGTCGCCGCGGCCGGTGTCGTCGGTCTCCACCTCGGCCAGCACGGGGGGCCGGGGCGTGTCGGCCACCGCCGGCGCGACCGGGCGGGCGTCGCCCTCGCCCGGCAGCAGCACCTCGAGCGCCCGCGGCCGGTTCGGGTCGCGGCGCAGGAAGCCCTTCTGCTCCAGGGTCTTCAGCTGGTGGGCGACGCTCGAGGAGCTGGCCAGGCCCACGGCCTCGCCCATCTCCCGGATGCTCGGCGGGTAGCCGCGGCTGTCCACCGCCTCCTTGATGACCTCGAGGACGCGGCGCTGGCGCGGGGTCAGGCCGTGCGCGTCGGCCGGGCCGTCGGGCAGCGAGCGGACCGTCCCGCTGGTCCCCAGCTGGGCCTCGACCTCGGCCGCGCTGGGCCGTCCGCGCTTGCGCGTCCGGGGGGCGGGTGCGGGCCCGGTCGGGGAGGTGGGGTCGTCACGGTCTGCCATGCGGCTGAATCTAGGGAAGCCCCCGGGTGAAATCAAACACCTGTTCGAGCGTGTCGCGCCCGCGTCCTGCAGGCGGGCGCCGGGCTCGGCGCCGAGAACTGTCAGTGGTCCCTGGTGGGGTGAGGACATGAGCACCTCCGGAGCGGCGACCCTCGACCTCGGGTCGAACACGCTTTCGAATGTGCTTGGCAGCCGCCGCCCCGTGCGGTACAAATCAAACACACGTTCTATCGAACGTCTGTTCGACATCTCCTGAGGAGCTCGACCATGGACGTCACCACCCTCGAGGCACCGCTCGGCACCACCGCGACCGGCTCCCGCAGCACGGCCCGGACCGCCGCGCCCACCCGGGCACCGGGCCGGCCCCGCCGTCGCACGGGCCGGGGGACCGGTCCGCAGGCCCGGCCCGACCGTCCGCTCGCCGGCGGCACCCGGGTGCCGCGGCCGCAGTCCTGCGCCGTCGTGGCGCCTGCGGTCTCCGTGGCCGCCGCCCCTGGCTGGCGGCTCACCGAGCGGGGGATCGCCCTGGTGCTGGTAACCGGCCTGTTGGTCGTCACCGCCGCCCTCACCGTGGTCGGCCTGACCGCCCTGCGCGTCACCGGCGAGCGCTACGCCGACGTCGGCCAGACGGTCCTCGTCCAGCCCTGAGCTCCCCACCGCCCGCCCGGTCGATGACGACCCGTCCGGCCCCGGCGGCGGGCAGAATGGCCCCGTGAGCACCCCGTCGTCGGCCCCGACCTTCCGCGCCACCCGCGGACTGGGCTACCTCGCCGGCACGGCGGTCTTCGGCGTCGGCGTCAGCGGCGTCTACGCGGCGACCGGCCTGGGGCTCCCGTGCCCCTTCCTGATGGCGACCGGCTGGGAGTGCCCCCTCTGCGGCGGAACCCGGCTCGGCAGCGCCCTGCTGCACGGCGACCTCGTCGCCGCCTTCCTCTACAACCCGGTCGTCCTGGTGGGCCTGGTGGTCGTCTCCGTGCTGGGGGTGCTGTGGACGCTGGAGGCCCTGGGCGGCCCGGCCGTCCGGCTGCCCGCACGGGTGGCCACCCGCGTCGCTCGGGTCCACCCGACCCGGTGGCTCGTCCTCGGTCTCGTGGCCGCGGCCGCCTTCGTGGTGCTGCGCAACCTGCTCTGACCTGGGCGGGCGCCGTCACCGGTTCCTCCCCGGCCCCACCCCACCCCTCCCGTCGTCGGCGGCGGCTCCCGCACGCCCTCCGGACGTGCGCGGCAGCGCCCCGGACCGCTCGTGGACAGGGCGCCACGCCCGGGGGACTGGCTCTTGCAGTCGACGACGAGCGGACGTACGCTCTCTACATCTAGTAGTTACACCGGTGTTCTTCCTCCACAGGTAGTGGTTGGTCGTCCACATCGATCCACAGCACGGTCCACACGCTCTGCACAGGGTTGTCCCCAGGACAGCCCGCGGAGGCCCCCGGGAGGAGTCGCACGTGTTCTGCCCCTACTGCCGTCACCACGACTCCAAGGTCCTGGACTCGCGCACCGCCGAGGACGGCTCGAGCATCCGCCGTCGTCGCCAGTGCCCGTCCTGCGAGCGCCGCTTCACCACCGTCGAGCAGATGCAGCTCGTGGTGGTCAAGCGCAGCGGCGTCGTCGAGCCGTTCGCCCGGGAGAAGGTGATCGGCGGCGTCCGGAAGGCCTGCAAGGGCCGTCCCGTCACCGAGGACCAGCTCGCCCGGCTCGGCCAGGTGGTCGAGGACGCCCTGCGCGCCTGCGGTTCGCCGGAGGTGCCGGCCGACGAGGTCGGCGTCGCCATCCTCGGCCCGCTCCGCGACCTCGACCAGGTGGCCTACCTGCGCTTCGCCAGCGTCTACCGGCAGTTCCGCTCCGTCGACGACTTCGAGGCCGAGATCGCCCTGCTCCGGGTGGAGCAGGACCCGACCGGCATCGAGCCCCTCATCCCCGACCCGGTCGCGAAGCAGAAGGTCAGCTCCTTCACCCCGCACCGGCTGACCCCCGGCCGCAAGGCCCCGCCGTAGGGCTCGCGCCCCGCCCCCGACCCCGGGGCAGGGTTCGCGCCGCCGGGGAAGGCCGCGTGAGCCCAGCCCCGGTTCCACGCCCGCCGGACCCGGTCCGCCCGGCACCACCTGATCCGCACGACCTGAACCACTCGACCAGCACGACGCTCCACCGGCACGACGCTCCACCGGCACGACGCTCCACCGGCACAACGCTCCACCGGCACCGCCTCGCGCGGCTGCCGCGGTCCCTCGGGACCACGTACTCGGGGGAACCCACCGTCAGCACCGCCCGGCGAGACGCCGGGCAGCAGAGGAAGGCACCACATGACCGACATCGCTCGTCCGGCGAACGGACGCCCGGACGCGAAGCGGCCGAGCCGCGGCAAGAACGCCGGCCTGACCATCGACCGCGTCTTCACCACCGAGGGCGTCCACCCGTACGACGACGTCGTCTGGGAGCGCCGTGACGTCGTCCAGACCAACTGGAAGACCGGCGAGACCGTCTTCGAGCAGAAGGCCGTGGAGTTCCCCGACTTCTGGAGCGTCAACGCCTCCACGATCGTCACCACCAAGTACTTCCGCGGCGCCCTCGGCTCCCCGCAGCGCGAGCAGGGCCTGCGCCAGCTCATCGACCGCGTGGTGCACACCTACCGCCGGGCCGGCGAGGAGAACGGCTACTTCGCCACGCCCGCCGACGCCGAGGTGTTCGAGCACGAGATCACCTGGATGCTGCTGCACCAGCACTTCTCGTTCAACTCGCCCGTCTGGTTCAACGTCGGCACCCAGTCGCCGCAGCAGGTCAGCGCCTGCTTCATCCTCAGCGTCGACGACTCGATGGACTCGATCCTCAACTGGTACCGCGAGGAGGGCTTCATCTTCAAGGGCGGCTCCGGCGCCGGCCTCAACCTCTCCCGCATCCGCTCGTCGAAGGAGCTGCTGAGCTCGGGCGGCACCGCCTCGGGCCCGGTCTCCTTCATGCGCGGCGCGGACGCCAGCGCGGGCACCATCAAGTCCGGCGGCGCCACCCGCCGCGCGGCCAAGATGGTCGTCCTCGACGTCGACCACCCCGACATCGAGGAGTTCATCGAGACCAAGGCGAGCGAGGAGAACAAGATCCGCGCGCTGCGCGACGCCGGGTTCGACATGGACCTCGGCGGCAAGGACATCACCTCGGTCCAGTACCAGAACGCCAACAACTCGGTCCGGGTCAACGACGAGTTCATGCGCGCCGTCGAGGACGGCAAGCCCTTCGGCCTGCGCGCCCGCAGCGACGGCAGCGTCATCGAGACCGTCGACGCCCGCGAGCTCTGGGGCAAGATCGCCCAGGCCGCGTGGGCCTGCGCCGACCCGGGCATCCAGTACGACGACACGATCAACGACTGGCACACCACCCCGGAGTCGGGCCGGATCACCGCGTCCAACCCCTGCTCGGAGTACATGAGCCTGGACAACTCCTCCTGCAACCTGGCCAGCCTCAACCTGCTCAAGTTCCTCACCGACGACGACCAGTTCGACGCCGAGAAGTTCGAGCAGGCCGTCGAGCTGATCATCACCGCGATGGACATCTCCATCTGCTTCGCCGACTTCCCCACCGAGGCGATCGGCCAGACCACGCGCGACTACCGCCAGCTGGGCATCGGCTACGCCAACCTCGGCGCGCTGCTGATGGCCACCGGCCACGGCTACGACTCCGACGGCGGCCGCGCCTTCGCCGCCGCGGTCACCTCGCTGATGACTGGCACCTCCTACCGCCGCTCGGCGGAGCTGGCCGCCATCGTCGGCCCGTACGCCGGCTACGCGCAGAACGCCACGGCCCACAAGCGCGTCATGCGCAAGCACCAGGCGGCGAACGACTCGCTGCGCACCGTCGGCTCGCTGGACACCCACGTCCAGCAGCGCGCGACCCGCGCGTGGGAGGCCGTCATCAAGCTGGGCGAGTCCAACGGCTACCGCAACGCCCAGGCCTCGGTGCTGGCCCCGACCGGCACCATCGGCTTCATGATGGACTGCGACACCACCGGCATCGAGCCGGACTTCTCGCTGGTCAAGTTCAAGAAGCTCGTCGGCGGCGGCTCGATGCAGATCGTCAACCAGACGATCCCGCGGGCGCTGCGCCGGATGGGCTACGCGACCGAGACCGTCGAGGCCATCGTCGAGTTCATCGCCGAGCACGGCCACGTCATCGACGCGCCGGGCCTGAAGCTGGAGCACTACGAGGTCTTCGACACCGCGATGGGCGCCCGGGCGATCAAGCCCATGGGCCACGTCCGGATGATGGCGGCCGCGCAGCCGTTCCTCTCCGGCGCCATCTCCAAGACGGTCAACCTGCCCGAGACCGCGTCGGTGGAGGACATCGCCGAGGTCTACCTGCAGGGCTGGAAGTACGGCCTCAAGGCGCTCGCGGTCTACCGCGACAACTGCAAGGTCGGCCAGCCGCTGAGCGACGGCGGCAAGAAGGCCGACGCCGCGAAGCCCGACGAGACGGCCCCGGCCGCCGAGCCGACCGTGGTCGAGAAGATCGTCTACCGGCCCACCCGCAACCGGCTGCCGAAGTCCCGCCCGAGCCGCACCACCTCGTTCTCGGTGGGCGGGGCCGAGGGGTACATGACCTCGGGGTCCTACCCCGACGACGGCCTGGGCGAGGTCTTCCTCAAGCTCGGCAAGCAGGGCTCGACCCTGGCCGGGGTGATGGACGCCTTCTCGATCGCGGTGTCCATCGGCCTGCAGTACGGCGTGCCGCTGGAGACCTTCGTGCAGAAGTTCACCAACCTGAAGTTCGAGCCGGCCGGTCTGACCGACGACTCCGACATCCGGATGGCTCAGTCGATCATGGACTACATCTTCCGGCGGCTGGCGCTGGACTACCTGTCCTTCGACGAGCGGGCCGAGCTGGGCATCTACACCGCCACCGAGCGGGCCCGTCAGGTCGAGACCGGCTCCTACCTGCCGGAGGAGGACGTCACCGAGGCCGAGTCGCTCAAGAACGACGCGGGCGACGACGTCGACACCAGCCTGCTCGACGAGCCGGAGGTGGCCGCGGCCCGTCCGGCGCCGTCCACGGCCCGGACGACGTCGGAGCTGTTCGAGTCGCTCACCGGGACCAGCGTCGACGCGCCGCTGTGCCTCACCTGCGGCACGAAGATGCGGCCGAGCGGGTCCTGCTACGTCTGCGAGGGCTGCGGCTCGACCAGCGGCTGCAGCTGACGCCCGACCCCGAGCGCCCCGTGCGCTGACGACGGCCCGGTCCCCTCGCGGGGGGCCGGGCCGTCGCCCGTTGCCGGGGTCGTGGCGCCGCCGGGCGCCGGTCGGCTCAGGAGCTGACGAGCGGGCCGCGGGCGGAAGCCGCCGGGCGGATGAGCACGCCGAGGCCGATCCCCGCGGCGGCGGGCACCGCCACCAGCAGGGCGAAGATCACCAGCGAGCTGGGCAGGTCCGCCCGGGTGTCGGCGAAGGCCTCGGCGAGACCCGGGTAGGCGCCCGGCCCGGTGACCATCGACCGCAGCTGGACGACCTGCTCGAGCACGGCGACGAGCACCGCGACGCCGGCCCAGCCGGCCACCAGGCGCACCCGGTCGCGCTGGCGCATGCCGTCGACCAGGGCGACGGCGAAGGCGAGCGCGGACAGCGCGAGGAAGGCCGTGAGGCCGGCGGCCAGCGGGTCCGACTCCGTGGAGACGGCCGCGAGGAGCTCGACGGCGGCGACGAGGCCGACCGCGCGGAGGGCGACGTCGAGCAGCGTGCGGGCGACGCGGTGGCTGGCCGGGACGGCGGGGGAGGGGCGGTGAGGAGTCATGGCTCGAGCCTCCCGCCCGGGCGCGGTGCCGCGCGTCCCCCCGTGGGTGCGCACCGCTCCACCCGCGGGTGGAACCCGCTCACGCCCCGTCCTCGGCGGGACCGCCGACCAGCCCGCTGGCGTAGGCCAGGATCACCAGCGCGACCCGGTCGCGGCGGCCGGCCCGGGCCAGGATCCGGCCGACGTGGGTCTTCACCGTGGCCTCGGCGAGGTACAGCTCGGCGGCGATCTCGGGGTTGGTGCGGCCGCGGGCGATGGCGGTGAGGATCTCGCGCTCGCGCGGGCTCAGCGACGCGACCACGGCGACGGCGTCGGGGTCGCGGGTGGTGGTGCGGCCGTAGCGCTCGACCAGCCGGCGCGTGGTGCTGGGCGCGAGCACCGTCTCACCCAGTGCGACGCTGCGCACCGCGGCCAGCAGGTCGGCCGGCGGGCAGTCCTTGAGCAGGAAGCCCGACGCCCCGGCCCGGAGCGCCCGGTAGGCGTACTCGTCCAGGTCGAAGGTGGTGAGCATCAGCACCCGCGGCACCGGACCGGGCCGGGCCAGCAGCCGCCCCGTCGTCGCCACCCCGTCCAGCCGGGGCATCCGGACGTCCATCAGCACGACGTCGCAGGGGAGCCCGCGCAGCTGGGCCAGGGCGTCCTCGCCGTCGCCCGCCTGGCCGACGACCTGCAGGTCGGGCTGGGAGTCGAGGACCATGGCGAAGCCCGCGCGCACCAGCTCCTGGTCGTCGACGACGAACACCGAGATCACCGGGCCACCCCGTCCCGGGAGTCCGGTGCGCCGCCGGCGCTGACCGGCATCCACGCCGTCACCGCGAAGCCGCCGCCGGGCAGGGGGCCCACCCGCGTGCGTCCGCCGGTCGCGGTGACCCGCTCGCGCAGCCCGGTGAGCCCGACGCCGGGCGACGGCGCGGCGGGGGCGCCCGTCGCGGGGTCGGCCGGGTTCCGGCCGGAGTCCTCGACGCTCACGAGCAGCTCCTCGTCGGTGCGGCGCAGGGTGACGGCGACGACGTGGCCGCCGTGCCGCCGCGCGTTGGTCAAGCTCTCCTGGACCACCCGGTAGGCGGTCAGGGAGGTGAGGTCGGAGAGGGTGCTGAGGTCGCCGTCGGTTGCGAGGGTGACGTCGGCGCCCGCGGCCCGTGCCTCGGCCACGAGGGCGTCGAGCCGCTGCAGGCCGGGGGCGGGCGCCGCGGGGGCGCTGCCGGCGTCCTCGGCCCGGAGCAGGCCCAGCAGCTGGCGCATCTCCTGCAGGGCCGTCCGGCCCGTGGTCGCGATCTGGGCCAGCGCGGTCCGCGCGGTGTCGGCGTCCGGCGGCAGGGTGTAGGCGGCGCCGTCCGCCTGGACCACCATCACGGTGAGGCCGTGGGCCACCACGTCGTGCATCTCGCGCGCGATCCGGGTGCGCTCGGCGGCGGCGCTGAGCTCGGCGAGCTGGCTGCGCTCGCGCTCCAGCTGGTCGGCCCGCTGGCGGACGGCCATGTCGCCCTCGCGCGCGCGTCGGGCCTGCTCGCCGAAGGCCCAGGCGGCGACCACGAGCACGGCCGCGCCGGCGGTGCTGAGGGCCGGCACCGCGGTGAGGTCGGCCCCGCCCAGCCGCCGGTCGAGGTAGCCCCAGAAGCCGCGCGCGGCGCCGACCGCGACCAGCAGCAGGCCCGCGGCGAGCCCCAGCAGGCCGGTGCGGCGGTCGGTCCAGCCGCCGAGCGTGCCCAGCGCCAGCAGCACGGCGGCGTCGTGGAAGCCGATGGGCACCGCGAGCGCGGCCTGCACCAGGGTGGCGCCGACGACGAGGGCGGCGGCCAGCCGGGGCCGCGAGCGGCGGAGCGCGAGCGGCAGCACGACGAGGGGCACGAAGACCCAGTCCGCCGGGTCCAGGCCGGCCGAGAGCACCTTGAGCAGCACGGCGGACAGACCCGTCAGCAGCACCGCCAGGGCCAGGTCGGACAGCTGCGCCGACCGGGGGAGCGCGGGCACCGCGGTGTCCCCGGCCCCGGTCGGGGCGGTCGACGACACGCGATCGGGCACGCGGCACCCTAGCGCGGCGCGCCGCGCGGACGGGGAGGTCGAGGGCCGGCGCCCGGTCCGGCCCCGGTCGGACAGGTCGAGGCCGGAGCTCTGCCGGACGTCGTGGCGGCCCGCCCCGGTGCGGTGCGCGTCCCGCCGCTGAGCGCGCCGACCGGGGCAGCCGTCGGCGCCGCCCGACCGCTGGGCCGTTCGTGCACCTGACCGGGTGGCGGCGACCTCGCTAGCGTCGGCAGACGGGGCGGCTCCGCACCTCCGAGTCCGAGGGGGACCCATGACCGCGACCGATGCCGTCCACGCCGACCTGACCGGGTTCACCGGACCGGTGGTGGGCCGAGGAGAGCCGGGCTACGACGCCGCCAGGAGCGTCTACAACGCCATGGTCGACCGCTCGCCCCTGCTGGTGGCGAGACCGCAGAGCGCCGCCGACGTCGCCCTCGCCGTCGGCGTCGCCCGGCGCGACGGCCTGCTCCTCGCCGTCCGCGGGGGCGGGCACAACGGCGGCGGGCTCGGGACCTGCGACGACGGGATCGTCCTCGACCTCGGGGACCTCAGCGGTCTCCGGGTGGACGCGGACGCGCGGACCGCCACCGTCGGCGGCGGCTGCACCTGGGGGCAGGTCGACGCGGCCACCGGGGCGCACGGGCTCGCCGTGCCGAGCGGCATCATCTCCACCACCGGCGTCGGCGGCCTGACCCTGGGCGGCGGCCTCGGCCACCTGACCCGCGCCTTCGGGCTGACCATCGACAGCCTGCTGGGTGCCGACGTCGTGCTGGCCGACGGCCGGGAGGTCCGCGCCAGCGCTGACTCCGAGCCCGACCTGTTCTGGGCGTTGCGCGGGGGCGGCGGCAACTTCGGCGTCGTCACCTCCTTCACCTTCGCGCTGCACGACGTGTCCCGCTTCGTCGGCGGGCCCACCTTCTGGTCGGTCGAGCAGAGCGAGGAGGTGCTCCGGGCGTACCGGGAGTTCCTCCCGTCGGCCCCGCGGGCGCTCAACGGCTTCTTCGCCTACACCCAGGTGCCGCCGGCCTCGCCGTTCCCCGAGGAGCTGCACCTGCGCCCGGTCTGCGGGGTGGTCTGGGCCCACGTCGGCACGGAGGAGGAGGCCCGCGCCGCCATGGCGCCCTTCCTCGACAGCCTGCCGGAGCCGCTGCTGCACGGCGTCGCCCCGGTGCCCCACGCCGGCCTCCAGGCGGCGTTCGACGGCATCTACCCCCGCGGCCAGCAGTGGTACTGGCGAGCCGACTTCGTCCGCGAGATCCCGGACGAGGCCGTCGCGCTCCACCACGCGTTCGGCAGCCGGCTGCCCACGGCGCAGTCGACGATGCACCTCTACCCGGTGGACGGGGCTGCCCACGACGTCGACCCGGCGGACACCGCCTGGGCCTACCGGGACGCGACCTGGGGGTCGGTGTTCGCGGGCGTCGGCCCGGTCCCCGCCGACGCGCCGGCGGTGCGCCGCTGGTCGGTCGACTACTTCGAGGCGCTGCACCCCTACTCCGCGGGCGGCGCCTACGTGAACATGATGATGGACGAGGGGGCGGAGCGGGTCCGGGCCAGCTACGGCGGCAACTACGCCCGGCTGGCCGCCGTCAAGGCCCACTACGACCCCGACAACGTGTTCCGGGTCAACCAGAACATCCCGCCCGCGGCCTGAGCGTGAGCCGGTCCGGCTACTGGAGCGGGAACGGCGGCTGCGCGGCGGCGGGCCGGTCGTCGAGCTCGACCGAGGCCACCCACTTGACCCACCAGAACCCTCGCCGGCCCGGGGCGACGAGCCGGACCGGGGCCCCGGTGCCGGGCGTCAGCGGCCGGCCCTCGACCGCGGTGGCCAGCCAGAGCCGGTCGGCCTCCTCGGCCGGGAAGCGGCGCCGGTAGCCGGTCACGCTGGTCACCACGACGCTGCGGGCGGCCGCCCGCCGGTCCGGGTCCAGCAGGGCGGCCAGCGGCACGCCGGTCCAGGTGGCGTCGGCGTACCAGCCGCTCGTGCAGTCCAGCCGGGCCGGCACCGGCCCGCCGCGGACCACCAGGGCGGCGAGGTCGACGTCGGTCCCGTCGACGCGCACCCGGTGCGCGCGGGGGTCGAGGACCGGGACCCGGTCGAAGAGCCAGGTCGTGGCCGGGACGTCGGCCGGGTCCAGCCGGTGCGACCCGGTCGCCAGCCGGGTGGCCGCGCCCCGGCTGAGCCGGCGGTCGACGAGCTCGGCGACACCCCAGGTCGTGGCGGCGGCCAGGCCGAAGGCGCCGGACACCAGCAGGCGGCGCCGGGACGCGTCGCGCCGGCTCAGCCGCAGCGGCCGGTGCCGGACCACGTGCACCGCGCCGAGCAGCACCAGACCCACCGCCGAGCCGACGTGCACCTGGACCGGGCTGACGCCGAGCACCCGCCCGTAGCCGCCGAGGACCTGCACCACCCCGGACGCCAGGCACACGGCCAGCAGGCCGACCAGCGCGAGGCTGGCGGCGTGCACGCGGGCGGCACGGAGCACGACGACCGTCTTCCAGGGGGCGAGCACCAGCACACCCAGACCCGTGGTCCCGTGCGCGATCCGGGCCGCGGTGGCGGGCGCCGGGGTGCCCGCGGCGAACAGCAGCAGCCCGCTGGCCAGGGCGCCGAGGAGCAGCAGGCCCAACCCGAGGTTCGTCCGCCGTCCGGCCCGTCGCAGCGGGCGCCACGGCCGTCGCGGACCGGTGAGCGCGGTGCCGCTGGTCAGCGGACGCCCGGCCAGCCGCCGGGGGGCGGCGGCCCGTACGCCGACGGGGGAGCGGCGGGAGGTGGCGCGGCCGGGGACCCGGGTGGGGGGCCGGCCGTCGGCCCGCCGGGCGCGGGGGGCGGGAGGGTTCCCGGCGGCAGCGCCGTCGGCGGCCACCGCAGCGGCGGCCGGCCGGCCGTGGGCGGCAGGATCACCCACGGGCGCAGGGCCTGCGCGTGCTGCAGCAGCCCGAGCATCCGCTGGTTGACGTCGGGCGGCGCGGTGCCGGCGAGCGCCCGCAGGTGCAGGAAGGCGATCTCGGTGAGCGTCTGCTGGAACGCCCGCATCGCCGCCGCGGCCGGCGGGCCGCCGTGCTGCCGGGCGTAGCCGCGGGACGAGACGCGGTCGGCGAGCCGGGCCACCCACCGGATCTCCTCGGGTCGGGTCCAGCCCAGCGACGTCGTCTGCACCAGGGCGGCGGTCAGCATCCGCCCCTCGCGGACCCGGGCCCACAGGGCCACGGCCAGGACCACCACCAGCGCTGGGAGCATGATCGCCCCGTAGGCGGTGGAGAAGCCGTCGCTGCCGTAGTAGGTGCTGCCGTTCCAGACCCCGTGCAGCACGACGGCGACCACGAAGCCGAGCGCCGGGGCCAGCCAGCGCAGCACCGGGCGCCGGGTGCTGACGGCGAGGCCGACGCCGAGCCCGGTCGCGGCGGTGAACAGCGGGTGGGCGAAGGGGCTGATCACCCCGCGCAGGATGAAGGTGACGGTCAGGCCGATGCCGCCGGACTGCACCAGCGCGGACAGGTAGTAGAGGACGTCCTCGACGAAGGCGAAGCCGATGCCCACCAGGGCGGCGTAGACCAGCCCGTCGAGGACGCCGTGCACCTGCTGGCGGCGCAGCAGGACGACGGCGAGCAGGAACAGCCCCTTGCCGGCCTCCTCCACGAGCGGTGCGATGACGGCGGTGTCGACGAAGGAGTCGGTGCCGGGGAGCTGGAACAGCAGCTGCTCGCCGACGAAGCTGATCACGACCGCGACCACCGCGCCCCAGCCCAGGGCGGCCAGCCGGTAGCGGCCCGGCTCGGGCTCGTAGCGGTCCAGCCAGAAGCAGACCCAGATCAGCAGCGGGAACGACACCGCCGCCAGCAGGGTGGTCACCACCGCGGCGACGGGGCCGCCGAACACCACGACGAGGACGGCGATCAGCAGCGCGCCGACGCCCAGCACGGCCATCGTCACCCGGGTCAGCACCGAGCTGCGCCGCCGGAGCAGCTCGGGCGGGGGGCCCGCCGGGCGCACCGGCACCGGGGCGCCGGCCGGGAACGGCTGGCCGGTCAACGCTGCCTGCTCATGCTGGACGTCCTCCTCGCGCGCCGCCCGCGCGGTGCTGCGCCCCACCCTAGGCAACCGACGACGCCCACCGCGGGCACCGCGGGCTCCACCGCGGTCAACTGTGCGCGGCTCTGCCGCGGTGAGCTCGTGCGCGGCTCCGCCGCGGTGACCTGATGCGCGGCTCCGCCGCGGTGACCTGATGCGCGGCTCCGCCGCGGTGAGCTGATGCGCGGCTCCGCCGCGACGGGAGTGGCGTCGGGAGGCGTGCGCTAGGTTCGGCCGGAGAGCGGAGGTGGTGGCGGACGTGGACGACTTCGACCTGGACCGGAGCACGGAGCAGGCCTGGACCGACTTCCAGGCACGGCTCGCGGAGGTGGTGTCGGTGATGGACGACTCCGCCGACCTCACCATCGGCGTGGAGTCGGTGAGCGAGGAGCCGGCGCCCTTCCTGCGCTTCAGCGCCGAGCACCGCGACCGGATCCGCTGCGAGGCGGCCGGCAACGCGACGCTGGGCCCGGCGTTCCGGCTCAGCGGGGAGCAGACGGCGGCGCTCACCGGCCTGGGCTGGCAGGCGCCCGGCGACACCGGTCCGCGGCCCACGCCGAACTTCTGGGTGGAGGAGGAGCAGGAGCGCAGCGAGCGCGTCGCCGCGCTCGCGGTGGCGGCCCTGCGCGACGTCTACGGCGTCCAGCACCCCGTCTTCCTCGCCCCCGACCAGCTGGGTGAGGTGCTCCGCGGCCCGGCCCCGGACCCGGCGCCCGCCGTCGGCCGGGCCCAGCAGCTCGACGCCCTCGTCGACCGCGAGCTCACCCGGATGTACGGCCACCCGCCGATGCGCGACGCCGACGGCGACGTCGCCATCCGCGTCGGGTCGACGATGCTGTTCCTGCGCACCTCTCCCGACGGCCAGGAGGTCGTCGTCTTCGCGGCCGTCGTGCACGACGTCGCCGGCCGCTCGCGGGCCGCCGAGGTGCTCAACGACCTCAACGTCGAGGCCCGCTGGGTGAAGTTCCAGCTGGTCCGCGACCGGGTCTTCGTCACCTTCTCGGTGCTCGCCCGGCCCTTCGTGCCCGAGCACCTGCAGCACGCCGTCACCATCCTGTCCGAGGTCGCCGACGGCATCGACGAGGAGCTGGCGACCAAGCTGAACGGGCGGACGACCTTCAGCGAGACCGACGGACCGGGCTGAGCCCGGCTCCCGCCCAGCCGCTGCGCAGGGCTCGGCCGGGCGGGCTCAGACGGTCCGGCCCGCGCGGGAGCGCCGCCAGAGCAGCAGCGCGCTGACCCCGACCAGGGCGAAGAACCCGGCCAGCCAGAACCCGGCGTAGGTGGTGTCGGTCGCGGCGAGGGCGTCCACCAGCGCGGTGCGCCAGCCGAGCACGTCGGCCAGCAGCGTCGCCACGGCGATCGACCCGACGAGCAGCCCGCTGCCGATGCTCACGCCGGTGATCAGCAGGTTGTAGTCGATCTTGCGGGCCGGGTCCTCGTCGGCGCTGCGGTAGAGCCGCAGCATCATCAGCCCGTTGGAGGTGTCGCCCAGCGTCATGGCCGCCGTGAACAGGAAGGGCAGGCAGAGCAGCGAGGCCGCCGGCGCCCCGGCCAGCGCAGCGCCCGCGGTGACCATCAGCAGCCCGATCTGGCTGGAGGTGTCGAAGCCGAGGGAGAACAGCAGGCCGACGACGTAGACGTGCCGAGGGTGCCGCACCCGCCGCAGCGGCGCCGTCATCACCCGGGCCGCCGGGCCGCGCGGGGTGAGCGCCCCCGGGGGGAGCACCAGGCCCGGGTCGGCCCGCAGCGCGCGCCGCAGCCGCAGCGCCTGGCCGAAGGTGGCCAGGTTGGCCACCGCGACCAGCAGCAGGTAGACCCCCGAGACGCTGAGCCCGACGATGCCGAGCACCCGGGCGGCCCCGCTGCTCTCGTCGAGGGCCACCTGGACGAAGCCGGCGCCGCTGATGACGAGCACCCCGGTGGCGACCACCACCGAGGAGTGGCCCAGGGAGAAGGCCAGCCCGACCGACGCGGGGTCGCGCCCCTCGGCCACGAACTTGCGCGTGGAGTTGTCGATCATCGAGATGTGGTCGAAGTCGAAGGAGTGCACCAGCCCGCGGAAGTAGGCGAAGGCGGCCGCCCCGACCGTGACCGCCCCGACCGCGCCCGAGGCGACGCCGTAGCCGAGCAGCCCGAGCCCGACGACGTGCAGCACCGCGATGGTGACGAAGGCGGCCCGGACCCGGCGGCCGAACGGCTGCGCGGCCCGGCCCTCGGCGCTGAGCAGGGGGTGCCGGTGCCGGACCGACGGCTCCGCTGCGGTGGTGCGGCTCATGTGTCGTAGCCTCGTTCCAGGTCGGACGGGTGCCCGTCGCGGCCACGATACGGAACAGGTGTCCGCCGTGACACGCGAGGTCGTCGGGCCGTCGCGCGGTGGCCAGGAGGAGGACCCGTGGTGGAGCCGGAGCTGGTGGCGCGCGAGGCGCTGCTGGACGCCCGGCCCGGCCTGCCAGGCCTCGTCGACCGGCTCGCGGCCTTCTCCGACCCGACCCGGCTGCAGCTGCTGATCGCCGTCCACGCCGCGCCGGGCTCGCCGGTGAAGTCGCTGGCCGCGGCGACGGGGCTGGCGCCCAACACCGTCACCCAAGCCCTCATCTCGCTGCGGGAGAGCGGCCTGGTCGAGCGGGTGCGGGACGGCCGGCTCAGCCGGTGGACGCTCTCCGACGCGGCAGCGCACGCCCTGCTGCACCACCTCGGGGCGCCGCACTCGAGCCTGCACCCGCCGCACTGAGCGTGGCCGACCCGGCGGGCCCCGTCCCGGCAGCGCCTACCATGGACCCGGTGTCCAGCACGGTTGTCCCGGAGGTCCCCTCCGTCGCCTCGATCTCCTTCGACGAGGCGCTTCCGATCACCGCCTGGCACGACGAGATCGCGGCCACGATCGCCGCGCACCAGGTCGTCGTGGTGGCGGGCGAGACCGGCTCGGGCAAGACCACCCAGCTCCCCAAGATCTGCCTCGAGCTGGGACGCACCTCGATCGGGCACACCCAGCCCCGCCGGATCGCCGCCCGCACCGTCGCCGAGCGGATCGCCGAGGAGCTGCAGGTCGAGATCGGCGACCTCGTCGGCTACCAGGTCCGGTTCACCCGGATGGCCTCGCGGCAGACCCGGCTGAAGGTGATGACCGACGGCGTGCTGCTGGCCGAGATCGCCCACGACCGCGACCTGCGCCGCTACGACACGATCATCATCGACGAGGCCCACGAGCGCAGCCTCAACATCGACTTCCTGCTCGGCTACCTCAAGCAGCTGCTGGCCCGGCGCCGCGACCTCAAGCTGGTCGTCACCTCCGCCACCATCGACACCGCACGGTTCGCCGAGCACTTCGCGGCCGCCGACGGGACCCCGGCCCCGGTCATCGAGGTCTCGGGGCGGACCTTCCCCGTCGAGGTGCGCTACCGGCCGCTGCTGGACCCCGAGGCGGGCGGGGAGACCGACCAGATCGCCGGCATCACCGAGGCGGTCAAGGAGCTGAGCACCGTCGGCGACGGCGACATCCTCGTGTTCCTGTCCGGGGAGCGCGAGATCCGCGACACCGCCGAGGTGATCAACGGAATGGGCCTGCGCCGCACCGAGGTGCTGCCGCTCTACGCCCGGCTCTCGGCCGCCGAGCAGCACAAGGTGTTCCAGCGGCCGGGCTCGGCGACCAAGGGCACCGCGGGCAGCACCCGGCGGATCGTGCTGGCCACCAACGTCGCCGAGACCTCGCTGACCGTGCCCGGGATCCGCTACGTCGTCGACACCGGCACCGCCCGGATCTCGCGCTACTCGGCGCGCACGAAGGTGCAGCGGCTGCCCATCGAGCCGATCTCGCAGGCCTCGGCCAACCAGCGCTCCGGCCGCTGCGGCCGGGTGGCGCCCGGCGTGGCCATCCGGCTCTACGACGAGGAGGACTTCGCGGCCCGGCCCGAGTTCACCGAGCCGGAGATCCTGCGGACCAACCTCGCCTCGGTCATCCTGCAGATGACGGCCGCCGGCCTGGGCGACATCGCCGCCTTCCCCTTCGTCGAGGCCCCCGACGGCAGCCAGATCGCCGACGGCCTCCGGCTGCTGGAGGAGCTCGGCGCCCTGGCCGAGGGCGGCAGCCGCACCCGGGCCACGCTCACCGAGATCGGCCGCCGGCTCGCCGTGCTGCCCGTCGACCCGCGGATGGGCCGGATGCTGCTGGCGGCCGAGGAGCAGGGCTGCCTGCGCGAGATGCTCGTCATCGTCTCGGGGCTGAGCATCCAGGACCCCCGCGAGCGCCCGGCCGAGCACCGCGAGGCCGCCGACGCGCTGCACCGCCGCTTCTGGGCGGCCGCCCCGGCCCCCGGCACCGACCCGGCCGCGGACGCCGCCACCGAGGGCCCCGACCCCGACGGCAGCGACTTCGTCGCCCTGCTGCGGCTGTGGGACCACGTCAAGCAGGCGCAGCACGACCTGTCCGGCAACGCCTTCCGCCGGATGTGCCGCGACGAGTTCCTGCACTTCCTGCGGATCCGGGAGTGGCAGGACCTGCACAGCCAGCTCAAGCAGATCAGCCGGGACATCGGCCTGCACCGCAACGAGACCCCGGCCGCACCGTCGGCGGTGCACACCGCCGCCCTCAGCGGTCTGCTCTCCCACGTCGGGCTGGCCGAGGTCCGCGAGGAGAACCCCGGCAAGCCCGGCCAGCGCCGCAAGGGCCGCGCACCGGCCCGGGAGTACCTCGGCGCCCGCGGCACCCGCTTCGCCATCAACCCCGGCTCGAGCGTGGCCAAGAGCGCCCCGCCGCTGGTGATGGCCGCCGAGATCGTCGAGACGACACGGCTCTGGGCCCGCACCGTCGCCGGCATCACGGCCGAGCAGGTCGAGGACGTCGGCCGGCACCTGGTCAAGCGGAGCTACTCCGAGCCGCACTGGTCGGCGCGCGCCGGCTCGGTGCAGGCGTACGAGACCGTCAGCCTCTACGGCGTCCCGGTCATCGCCCGGCGGCCGGTGTCCTACGGGAAGGTCAACCCGGCCGAGGCCCGGGAGATCTTCCTGCGCTCGGCGCTCGTCGAGGGCCAGTGGCGGACCCGGCACCACTTCTACCGGGACAACCAGGCGCTGCGGGCCGAGGCCGAGGCGCTGGAGGAGCGGGCGCGGCGCCGCGACCTCGTCGTCGACGACGACACGATCTTCGCCTTCTACGACGCCCGGGTGCCCGCCGGCACCACCTCCGTCGCCCACTTCGACAGCTGGTGGAAGAAGGCCCGGCACGAGACGCCGGACCTGCTCACCATGACCCTCGACGACCTCACCACCGGCGCCGTCGACCAGCTCGACGCCGAGGCCTTCCCCGACACCTGGACCGTGCCGGGCAGCGAGGGCACCGAGCACGTGCTGGCCGTCGAGTACGTCTTCGAGCCCGGCACCGCCCGCGACGGCGTCACCGTGGCGATCCCCGTCACCGTCCTCAACCAGCTGGACCCGGCCCCGTTCAGCTGGCAGGTGCCCGGCCTGCGCGGCGAGCTGGCCACCGAGCTGGTCCGCTCGCTGCCCAAGGCGACCCGGCGCAGCTTCGTCCCCGCGCCCGAGTTCGCCGCCCGCGCCCTGGGCTGGCTCGCGCAGCACCCGGGCGGGCCGGGGGAGGCGCTGCCGCTCGCGCTGGCCCGCGCGCTCCGCGCCCTCACCGGCGAGGTCGTCGCGCCGGGGGAGTGGAACCCCGCCGCGGTCCCCGCGCACCTGCGGGTCCGCTTCACCGTCGTCGGCGACCGGTCCGGTGGCTCCGCCCCCGAGGTGCTCGGCGCGGGGGAGGACCTCGAGGAGCTCAAGCGGTCGCTGGCCCGCCAGGTCCGCCAGACCCTCTCCTCGGCCGCGGCCGAGCACACCCGCACGGGCCGGACCACGTGGGACTTCGGCCCGCTGCCCGAGCAGGTCCAGCTCAGCCGGGGCGGCCACGCCGTCGTCGGCTACCCGGCGCTGGTGGACGAGGGCGCCACGGTCGGCGTCGCCGTCCTCGACACCCCGGAGCGGCAGGCGACCAGCCACGCGGCCGGCCTGCGCCGCCTGGTGGTGCTGGGCACGCCCGACCCGACCAAGTGGGTCGTGGCGCACCTCGGCAACGCCGAGAAGCTGGCGCTGGGCCAGAGCCCGTACCCGTCGGTGCCCGACCTGCTGGCCGACGCCCGGCTGGCCTCGGTCGGCTCGCTGACCACCGCCGCCGGCGGCCCCGTGGTCCGCGACGCGGACGCCTTCCGCGCCCTGTGCGACACCGTGCGGGCCGACAACGCCGACCGGATGCGCGAGGTCGTCCGGCTGGCCGCCACGACGCTGACCGGGTGGCGCGGGGTGCTGGCCGACCTGCCGCGGGTCGAGGCCGTCAGCCCGCCCGCCGCGACCGACCTGCGCGAGCAGCTGGCCAACCTCGTCTTCGCCGGGTTCCTCGCCGCGACGGCGTACCCGCACCTGGTGGACCTGCCCCGCTACCTGCAGGCGGCCCGGGCGCGCGTCGACACGCTGCTCTCGGCCCCCGCCCGCGACCGGGCGCCGCTGGAGACGATCACCCGCTGCGAGGACGCCTACGCCGAGCTCTGCGCCGCCGTGCCGCCGGGCCCGCTGCCCGCGCACGTGGAGGAGGTGGGCTGGCTGCTGGAGGAGCTCCGGGTGGGGCTGTTCGCGCAGCCGATCCGCACCAAGGTGCCGGTGTCGGAGAAGCGCCTGGTGTCGGCGGTCAAGGCCTCCCGCGCCCGTCTCTGACCCCGGCCCGGCGGCGGCGGACGGGCTGTCCGGCCCCGGCGTCGCGCACGGCCCGGTCAGGCCGGCGCGGGTAGATTGGGCGCCATGATGGACCCGGCCGACCTCTACACCGTGGACGAGGCCGTCGCGGCCACCCTGGCGAACGCCCACCCCGTGCTGATCACCCAGCTCGACGGCTTTGTCGACGCCGGGCAGGCGGGTCGGCTGCTGTCGGCGCACCTGCTGGAGCACCTCGAGCACGAGGTGCTCGCCGAGTTCGACCACGACCAGCTGCACGACTACCGCAGCCGCCGTCCCGCGATGATCTTCGACACCGACCGCTGGAAGTCCTACGCCGACCTGCACCTGCGGCTGCACCGGGTCGTCGACGAGCAGGGCGAGGTCTTCCTGCTGCTCAGCGGCCCCGAGCCCGACGTCCAGTGGGAGCGGTTCTCCGCCGCCCTGGTCCAGCTCGTCGAGCGGCTGGGCGTCCGGCTGACCGTCAGCGTGCACGGCATCCCGATGGCCGTCCCGCACACCCGCCCGGTCACCCTGACCGCGCACGCCACCGACCCGGCTCTGGTGCAGGGCTACCGCAGCTGGATCGACCGGGTCGAGGTGCCGGCCAGCTTCACCGGCCTGCTGGAGTTCCGGCTGGGCCAGCTGGACCGCAAGGCGATGGGCTTCGCCGCCCACGTGCCGCACTACCTCGCCCAGGCGGCGTTCCCGGAGGCGGCGCTGACGCTGACGCGCTCGCTGAACCAGGCGACCGGGCTGGCCGTCCCGCTCGAGGCGCTGGAGAAGGCCTCGGCCGGCAACCTGGCCGACATCGCGGGGGAGATGGCCTCCTCCGGCGAGGTGCAGGAGCTGGTCTCCACCCTGGAGCAGCAGTACGACGCGATGAGGGCCGAGCAGCAGTCCGACCCGGTGCCCAGCGCCGAGGAGATCGCCGCGGAGTTCGAGAAGTTCCTCGCCGACCGCGAGAAGGACGTCTAGACCGCCCTTCCCGACCCCGCTCCCTGAGCTCGTCGAAGGGCCTTCGACAGGCTCAGGCCGCGGGGGTCCATTCGTTCCCT
Source organism: Microlunatus capsulatus (assembly GCF_017876495.1). Taxonomy (NCBI): domain Bacteria; kingdom Bacillati; phylum Actinomycetota; class Actinomycetes; order Propionibacteriales; family Propionibacteriaceae; genus Microlunatus; species Microlunatus capsulatus. The sequence goes on from NZ_JAGIOB010000001.1 coordinate 4,112,501, forward strand.
GAGCTCGTCGAAGGGCTTTCGACAGGCTCAGGCCGCCGTCGTGGAGCTCAGACCTCGGGTACGACGGGCGCAGCAGCGGGGCCGCTCAGCCGCTCGCGCCGAACCGCTCCACCCGGACCCGGCCGACGTCGACGCCGAGCCCGACCAGCAGGTCGCTCGCCCCGGCGGCGAAGGGCGCGGAGCCGCAGACGAAGCAGGTGGCGGCGTCGTCCAGCAGCGGGGCCACCTCGGCGGCCAGCAGCCGGCCGGCGGCGCGGCCCTGGGCGCTGACCTCCTGGGAGAGCGCGACGAGCGCCCCCGCGGCCGTCAGCTCCTCGGCGTAGGGGAGCCGGTCCAGGGTGCGGGCGGCGACGGCCAGCCGCAGCAGCTCGGGGCGCCCGACGTCGACGGCGTGCCGCAGCATCGCCACCAGGGGGACGACGCCGCTGCCGCCGGCCAGGCCCAGCGCTGGCCCGTCGGCGTCCCAGACGAACCAGCCGCCGACGGGGCCGCGCACCTCCAGCTGGTCACCCGGCTGGATGGCCTGCGCCAGATAGGGCGAGACCTCCCCGTCGGGCAGCTCCTCGACGTAGAGCTCGACGAGCGGGTCGGACGGCGCCGAGGCGAGCGAGTACGAGCGGGTGGCGGTGTAGCCGTCCTCGGCCCTCAGCCGGAGCACGTAGTGCTGGCCGGGCAGGTGGTCGACGCGGTCGGGCACCTCCAGCCGCAGCACCACCCCGTGCGGGTGCGGGTGCGCGACCTCGCGGACGGTGGCGGAGCGCCAGGGGCCGGCGGTGGGCGCGCGCACCCTCAGTCGCCCTGGTAGCGCTGCTCGCGCCAGGGGTCGCCGAGGTCGTGGTAGCCGTTGCGCTCCCAGAAGCCGTGCTGGTCGTGGTCGAGCAGGGTCAGCCGGGTCACCCACTTCGCCGACTTCCAGAAGTACAGGTGCGGCACCAGCAGCCGGACGGGACCGCCGTGGTCGTGGGTGAGCGGCTTCCCGTCGAAGCTCCAGACCACCCAGGCCTGCCCGCCGCGGACGTGCTCCAGCGGGAGGTTGGTCGTGTAGCCCGTCGTCGAGGTGGCCAGCACGTGGGAGGCCTCCGCGGTGGGGGCGGCGGCGTCCAGCAGCACGTCGACGCTGACGCCCTCGAAGGTCGTGCCGAACTTCGACCAGGTCGTGACGCAGTGGATCGGGCCCTCGTAGACCGACGGGGGGAGCGCGTGCATCTCGTCCCAGCTCCACGTCGTGGGGTGCTCGACGAGGCCGTCCACGCTCATCGTCCAGCGCTGCGGGTCGATCTGCGGGGTGACCTCGGCCGTCAGCACCGGCCACTCCGTCCCGACGTCGTACTGGCCGGGCGGGAGGTCGTCCCGCGGTGGTCGCCGTCGCCCCGTGAACCCGAACTGCGCCATCTCGTCCTCCTCGTCTGCGGTCCTGGCTCCATCCTGGCGCACGCGGCCCTGGATAGGCTGCGCCGCATGCCCCAGTCCGTGGACGAGCTGATCGCGCTGCTGGACCTCGAGGAGATCGAGGTCGGCCTCTACCGCGCCCGCCAGCCGCGCAGCCGGCTGCAGCGGGTGTTCGGGGGCCAGGTGCTGGCCCAGGCGCTGCTGGCGGCCAGCCGGACCGTCCCGGCCGAGCGGACGGTGCACTCCCTGCACGCGTACTTCCTCGTCGCCGGCCGGACCGACATGCCGATCGTCTACGACGTGGAGACGGTCCGCGACGGCGGCTCGTTCTCCTCCCGCCGGGTGGTGGCCCGCCAGGCGGGCCAGGTGATCTTCTACCTCTCCGCCTCGTTCCACCGGCTCGAGGAGGGCTACGAGCACGCCGACCCGGTGCCCGAGGGCGTCCCCGCCCCCGAGGACTGCCCCCGGCTGAGCGACGCCCTGGCCCGCGCCTCGGGCCGGGCCTCGTCCGCGGCCTGGGAGGAGGAGTGGGGCGCCATCGACGCCCGCTACGTCGGCGACTCCCGCCTCGGCGGCCTCCCGCCCGACCCGGAGCACCCGGCCCGGGCCCGCGTCTGGGTCCGCACCAGCGCCCCCCTGCCCGACGACCCCCGCCTGCACGAGGCGGCCCTGGCCTTCATCAGCGACCTCACCCTGCTCTCGGCCAGCACGGTCCCGCACGGCGTCCTCATCGGCCTCGACGTCCAGGCGGCCTCCATCGACCACGCCATGTGGTTCCACCGCCCCTTCCGCGCGGACGAGTGGCTCCTCTACGACCAGATCTCCCCCTCGGCGAACCGCGCCCTGGGCCTCTCGACGGCCCGCCTCTTCCAGCACGGCACCCTCGTCAGCGACGTCGCCCAGGAAGGCCTCATCCGCCCCAAGAGGCCCCGCCCACCCACGAGCGCCAGCTGACCCGACCCCGGAGCGCCGCAGGCCCCCGGAGCTGCGAGCAGCAGGGCGCCCGTCTGAGGCGCCCGCTGCGCAGCAGCTCCCATGAACGCAGAACGACCCGGAGGGGGGCTCCGGGTCGTTCCTGTGCGGTACTGGCCGCGAGGGGTCAGGCAGCCAGTACGGACTTGCCGCGCAGCTTCGCGATGGCGTGGCGCTCGATCTGGCGGACGCGCTCGGCGGTGATGCCCCACACGGCACCGATGTCGGCGAGCTTGGCCTGACGGCCGTCGACCAGACCGTAGCGGCGCCGCACCACGTCGGCCGAGCGGTCGTCCAGGGTGGAGAGCATCGCCTCGAGGCGGGCGTGCTCCTCGGCGTCGAGGAAGACCTCGTCGGGACCGGGCATCGGCTCGCGGGCGATCAGGTCGCCGAGGGCGGTGTCGCCGCCCTCCTCGACGGGGGCGTCCAGGCTGACGTGGTCACGGCCGTAGCGGATCAGGTCCAGCACCCGCTCGGGCTCGAGGTCCATCTCGGCGGCGATCTCCTCGATCTCGGGGTCCCGGCCGAGGCGGCGCTCCAGGGTGCGCCGGACGGCGCCGACCTGGTTGACCTGCTCGGCGACGTGCACCGGGAGCCGGACGATGCGGCCCTGCTGGGCGATGCCGCGGCTGATGGACTGCCGCACCCACCAGGTGCCGTAGGTGGAGAACTTGAAGCCCTTGGTGTAGTCGAACTTCTCGACCGCACGGATGAGGCCGGTGTTGCCCTCCTGCACCAGGTCGAGCAGCGGCATCTGCGAGCGCCCGTACTTGCGGGCGACGGAGACGACGAGGCGGAGGTTGGCGGTCACGAAGCGGTGCATGGCGCGCTGGCCCTCCTCGACGAGGAACTGCAGCTCGGCCTTGGTGGGGCGCTTCGCCCCCTTGCCGCGCTCGGCGGCGGTGACGTCACCGTTCAGGATGTGCTCGGCGTAGAGACCCAGCTCGATCGACTGGGCGAGCTCGACCTCTTCCTCGGCACTCAGCAGCGGAGTCTTGGCAATGCCTTCCAGATATAGTCCGACCGCATCCTTGCCATCGATGCCCTCGGAAACTCGCGAACGAGCAGTTGCTGCCACGGTGGCCCCTTTCGTTGCCTTCGACAGATTCAACGTCCGGGGGGTCTGGAAGGATTCCTCTGCTGCCCTGAAGAATCGCTGAGACGTACCCGGGGTGAACCCTCGCTCCTACTTCGGAACGGACGAAGACACCGGATGCACACCCATCCGAACCCTCAGCATCTCCACAGCCGACGGGGACGCCCTCCGCGCCGGAGCGGGAGGGCGTCGACCGGACGGGCTGCTCAGGCGGTGATCTGGTCGAGGATCCAGGCGTACTCGAAGGCTGTCTCGCGCCAGCTCTTGTAGCGGCCGCTGACGCCGCCGTGGCCGGCCGTCATCTCGGTCTTGAGCAGGACGGGCCGGTCGTCGGCGTTCGTGGCCGTGTGCCGGAGCTCGGCCACCCACTTCGCCGGCTCGACGTAGTAGACGCGGGTGTCGTTGAGGCTGGTGGTGGCCAGGACGGCCGGGTAGGGCCGCGCCTGCACGTTCTCGTAGGGCGTGTAGCCCTTCATGTAGGCGTAGACCTCGGGGTCGTGCAGCGGGTCGCCCCACTCCTCCCACTCGATGACGGTGAGCGGCAGCTCCGGGTCGAGGATCGTCGTCAGCGCGTCGACGAACGGGACGCCGGCGTGCACCGCCCGGAACTTCTCGGGCGCCAGGTTGGCGACGGCGCCCATCAGCAGCCCGCCGGCGCTGGCCCCGCGGGCGGCGAGCCGGTCGCTGCTGGTGTAGCCGTGCTCCAGCAGGTGGTCGGCAGCGGCGACGAAGTCGGTGAAGGTGTTGCGCTTGGTGAGGGTCTTGCCGTCCTCGTACCAGCGCCGTCCCATCTCCCCGCCGCCGCGGACGTGGGCGATGGCGAAGACGACCCCGCGGTCCAGCAGGGAGAGCCGGGCCAGCGAGAACGTCGGCTCGATGCTGATCTCGTAGGAGCCGTAGCCGTAGAGCAGGGCGGGCGCGGAGCCGTCGAGCGGGACGTCGGCCCGGCGCACGATCGACAGCGGCACGCGGGTGCCGTCGTCGGCGGTGGCCCAGGCGCGCTCCTGCACGTAGCGGTCCGGGTCGTAGGGCCCGTGGGTCGGGTCGGGCAGCACCTGCGTGCGCTTGAGCAGGGTCAGCTCGCCGGTGGCCAGGGTGTAGTCGTAGACCGAGTCCGGGGTGAGCATCGAGGCGTAGCTGAGCCGGATCGTCGGGGTGTCGTACTCCGCCTCCCCGTGGGCGTCGACGACGTGCAGGGTCTCCTCGAAGGCGATGTCGGCGCCGGACCCGAAGTCGCCGGCCGTGTCACGGGGGAGCACGTGCAGCGCGGTCAGGCCGGCGCGGCGCAGCGAGACGACCGCGTGCCCGGCGTAGGCGCTGACGCCCAGCAGCCGGACGCCGGGCTGGTGGGGGAGCACCGTCTCCCACTGCTCCGGGCCGGTGGCGTCCAGCGGGGCCTGGGCCAGCGCGAAGTCCTCGGCCCCGCCGTCGTTGTGGACGATCAGCAGGCGGTCGCCCGCGGGCTCGACGTCGTACTCGACGCCCTCGCGGCGCGGGGCCACCAGCCGGGGCTCGCTCTCGGGCTGGTCCGCCGGCAGCAGGTGGTACTCCGAGGTGAGCTTGGAGCCCATCCCGATGACGACCCACCGGTCGTCGCGGCTGGTGTCGACGCCCACCCAGAAGCGCTCGTCGGGCTCGGTGAGGACCACGGCGTCGTCGGCCGGGTTGGTGCCCAGCCGGTGCCGCAGCACCACGTGCGGCCGCCAGGCCTCGTCGGCGCGGGTGTAGAAGAGGTGGCTGCTGCCGGCCCAGGCGACGCCGTAGGCGGTGTCCTCGACGACGTCGGGCAGCTCGGCCCCCGTCGTCAGGTCCCGGATGCGGAGGGTGAAGCGCTCGCCGCCGGTGGTGTCCACCGAGTAGGCCAGCAGCCGCCCGTCCTCGGACACGCTGGAGGCGCCGACGGAGAAGAAGTCGTGCCCCTCCGCCTCGGCGTTGCCGTCCAGCAGGACCTGCTCGCCCTCGATGGCGCCCGAGGGGTCGGGCGGGGTGGCGCGGTCGCGGGCGGGCACCCGGCAGAAGATCGCGTACTCCGAGCCCTCGACGGTGCGGCTGTAGTACCAGTACGCGTCGCCGCCGCGGTGGGAGGCGTAGCCGGGCACCGAGAGGTCGGTCTCCTGGGTGCGCGCCTTGATCTCGCCGAAGACAGCCTCGGTGAGGTCGGCCAGGTGGGCCGTCCGGGCCTCGGTGTAGCGGTTCTCGGCCTCGAGGTGGGCGATGACCTCGGGGTCGTCCTTGTCGCGCAGCCACTCGTAGTGGTCGGTGACGGTGTCGCCGTGGTGGGTCCGCACGTGGGGCCGCCGCTCGGCGGTCGGCGCGACGGCGGCGGTGGTCCGGTCGGAGGGAGCAGGCATAGTTCCCGAACCCTAGTCGTCGTCGTGGGTCGGGCGGTCCGGCCTAGCGGGATGCGGGCGCGCGTCCGCCCCCTCGAGCCCGTCCACCGCGTCCACGCCGTCCAGCGTGTCGAGCAGGGCGAGGTCGTGGCGGTCCTGCGGCCGGGGCGGGTAGCCGGTGCGGAAGACGCGCTGCCGCGCGACGGAGAGGCAGGCCAGGCGGTGTCCCTCGAGCACGCCGCTGACCAGGTCCCGGGCCGGGTAGGCGAAGGTCGTGCCGTCGGGTCCGGCCTGGACGCCGTCGCCGGCCGCGTCGAGCACGACGGGGTGCAGGTCGACCCAGCGGGCGCCGGGTGCGGCCAGCTCCAGCCGGACGGGCAGCCAGTCGGTCTCGGGCCGGTAGCCCAGGGCGGCCAGGGCGGTGACGGCGGGCCCCAGGCCCTGCGCGTCGACGGCGAGGTCGAGGTCGCGGTGCGCCCGGGTGACCCGGCCGACGAGGACGTCGACGCCCCAGCCGCCGCCCACCCACCAGCGCACGCCCACGGCGTCGATCGCCCCGGTGACGGCGAGCACGTCGGTCAGCAGCACGGCCGCCACGCTAGCCCCGTCCACCGGGGGCACCGGAGGAGTTGACCGGGCGCGCCGGTAGGACAGGATGTGCGCATGGGAGCCGAGGTCGACCAGACCACGTTCACGCGCGAGGACCGCAAGCGCCACCGGGAGAAGGTCCGCAAGGGCCTGGACGTCCTCGCGCGGATGCTCACCGAGTCCCGCTTCGACTTCGAGCGCCCGATGGTGGGCCTGGAGATCGAGCTGAACCTCGTCGACGAGCAGTGCGAGCCGGCGATGCGCAACGCCGAGGTGCTGCAGGCCATCGCCGACCCGGCCTTCGTCACCGAGCTGGGCCGGTTCAACATCGAGATCAACGTGCCGCCCCGGCGGCTCAGCGAGTCGGGCTTCACCCGCTTCGAGGAGTCGGTGCGGGCGGCGCTGAACGCCGCCGAGCCCAAGGCGCAGGCGATCGGCGCGCAGACGGTGATGGTCGGCATCCTGCCCACGCTGCGGCCGGAGCACGTGCAGCTCGGCAACCTCAGCGAGAACCCGCGCTACTCCCTGCTGGACCAGCAGATCTTCGCCGCGCGGGGGGAGGACCTCGAGATCGTCGTCGACGGCGTCGAGCGGCTGCAGATGGTCTCCGACACCATCACCCCCGAGGCGGCCTGCACCTCGACCCAGGTCCACCTCCAGGTCAGCCCGGACGACTTCGCCGGGTACTGGAACGCCGCGCAGGCCATCGCCGGCGTGCAGGTGGCGGTGGGGGCCAACTCGCCCTACCTGTTCGGCCGCGAGCTGTACGCGGAGTCGCGGATCCCGCTGTTCGAGCAGAGCACCGATACCCGCCCCGAGGAGCTCAAGGTGCAGGGCGTCCGGCCGCGGGTGTGGTTCGGCGAGCGCTGGGTGACCTCGATCTTCGACCTCTTCGAGGAGAACTCGCGCTACTTCCCGGCTCTCCTGCCCATCACCAGCGACGAGGACCCGGCGGCGGTGCTGGACGCCGGCGGTGTGCCCGAGCTCGAGGAGCTCAAGCTGCACAACGGCACGGTCTACCGCTGGAACCGGCCGGTCTACGACGTCTCCGACGGCGGGCCGCACCTGCGGGTGGAGAACCGCGTGCTGCCGGCCGGGCCGACGGTCGTCGACACCCTCGCCAACGCGGCCTTCTTCGCCGGCCTGGTGCGGGCGCTGGCCGACGACGACCGGCCGCTGTGGAGCCAGATGTCGTTCCAGGCGGCGCACGACAACTTCGTCGTCGGCTCCCGCCACGGCATCGCCGCCGAGCTCTACTGGCCGGGAGTCGGCCACGTCCCGGCCGCCGAGCTGGTGGTGCGCAAGCTGCTGCCGCGCGCGGCGGAGGGGCTGGCGCTGTGGGGCGTCTCCGACGCCGAGAGCGGGCGGCTGCTGGACATCGTCGAGCGACGCTGCCTGCGGGGGGCCAACGGCGCCACCTGGCAGACTGCCGAGGTGCACCGTCGGGAGCGGGCGGGGGAGTCGCGCGAGCAGGCCCTGCGCGGGATGCTCGGCCGCTACCTGGACGGGATGCACAGCAACGAGCCGGTACACACCTGGGGGACGGACTGATGGCCGAGACGCAGCAGGCAGAGGGCCCGGCGGCGACGCCGGTCCCGGCCGCGACCGCCGGCGGCGGGTCGACGCGGGTGATCGTCGTCGGCTACTCGGCCAAGCCCGAGGGGCGGGCCGCGCTGGCCCGGGCCCTGGCCGAGGCGCGCGCCCGCGACGCCGAGGTCGTCGTCGTGCACACCTCACCCGACGCCGAGCTGGCCGACCTGCGGGCCGAGCTGGCCGCGTCCGGCGTCCCGCACGAGCTCAAGGAGGCCGCGGACGCGCTCGACCCGGCCGAGGAGCTCATCACCACCGCCGACGCCCGCGACGCCGAGTTCATCGTCATCGGCCTGCGCAAGCGCTCGCCGGTCGGCAAGCTGCTGCTGGGCAGCAACGCCCAGCGCGTGCTGCTGGACGCGGCCTGCCCGGTGCTGGCCGTCAAGGCCGAGTCGGCCTGAGCCCGCCGACCGGGGCGGTCGGCCCTGGTCACCCGCCCGCGCGTCGGCCGACGCGCGGGACCCCCGGAGGACGGGGCCGTCAGGCGCTCGCGCGTACGCTGAGAGACGGTCGTCCGGATGCGAGGCTGAGGGACTCTCGGCAGATCCTCAGTGCGCTGTTTGGAGGACCGTGCCAGAATACGTGTCGGAGCTCCTGTTGACATCCACGGGACTCTGCCTGCCCTGTTCCACCTCGCAAGCCCGAGAGGTTCTTTGTGACACCCCCCTCCCACGCAGACTCGTCCTCCCCCGTCGTGAGCGCCGCGCCTGACCGAGCGCCCCAGGTGAGCGCTCCGGTCAAGAAGGCCCCGGCGAAGCGGGCCCCGGCGAAGAAGGCCGCGCTCAAGGCGGTCACCACCGAGGGCGGGACCCCGACCAAGCGCGCGTCGACCGCGAAGGCGAAGGCGGCGGCCGCCCCGGTCGCCGGCGACGACGCGGTGCCCGCCGAGCTCGAGGACATCAGCGTCGAGGAGCTGGCCGCAGCCGTGCCCGAGGGCGAGGTGGCCGGCGCCGACGTCGTCGTCGAGATCGACGCCGACGAGGTCGTCGTCACGGTCGGCAAGAAGCTGACGCTGGACGACGTCGACGAGAACGCCTTCGAGCCCGCCAAGGTCGCGCCGCTGGAGAAGGAGCTCGTCGAGGACCAGGGCTTCGTGCTCTCGGCCGCCGACGACGCCGACGAGCCCGAGCAGCAGGTCATGGTGGCCGGTGCCACCGCCGACCCGGTCAAGGACTACCTGAAGCAGATCGGCAAGGTCGCGCTGCTGAACGCCGAGATGGAGGTCGAGCTCGCCAAGCGGATCGAGGCCGGCCTCTTCGCGGACGAGAAGATCGCCGACCCCAAGGTCAAGACCAAGGCCGCCCAGCTCGAGGACTTCGAGTGGATCGCCGAGGACGGCCGCCGCGCCAAGAACCACCTGCTCGAGGCCAACCTGCGCCTCGTCGTCAGCCTGGCCAAGCGCTACACCGGCCGCGGCATGCTCTTCCTGGACCTGATCCAGGAGGGCAACCTGGGCCTGATCCGTGCGGTCGAGAAGTTCGACTACACCAAGGGCTACAAGTTCTCCACCTACGCGACGTGGTGGATCCGCCAGGCCATCACCCGGGCCATGGCCGACCAGGCCCGCACCATCCGCATCCCGGTGCACATGGTCGAGGTCATCAACAAGCTCGCCCGCGTCCAGCGCCAGATGCTGCAGGACCTGGGCCGCGAGCCCACCCCGGAGGAGCTCGCCAAGGAGCTCGACATGACCCCGGAGAAGGTCGTGGAGGTGCAGAAGTACGGGCGCGAGCCCATCTCGCTGCACACCCCGCTGGGTGAGGACGGCGACTCCGAGTTCGGCGACCTCATCGAGGACTCCGAGGCGGTCGTGCCGGCCGACGCCGTCAGCTTCACCCTCCTGCAGGAGCAGCTGCACGACGTGCTCGACACCCTGAGCGAGCGCGAGGCCGGCGTGGTCTCGATGCGCTTCGGCCTCACCGACGGCCAGCCGAAGACGCTGGACGAGATCGGCAAGGTCTACGGCGTGACCCGCGAGCGGATCCGCCAGATCGAGTCGAAGACGATGAGCAAGCTGCGGCACCCGTCGCGCTCGCAGGTCCTGCGCGACTACCTGGACTGAGGTCCCGGCCGGGTCTCCCGGGTTCGACAGCTGGTGCAGGAGGGGCAGGACGCGCTCAGGGCGCGTCCTGCCCCTCGCGCCGTCTCCGCCGAATCGCCGGTCGCCTGGTCGTCGCGCTGACCCTGGGGCGCTCCCCTCACCGGCCCGCGCCCGAGAGCATCTCCGTGGGCGTCGGCAGTGCGTGGAGGATGCTGGAGGGGCGGAGCGCCCCCGGCGCCGAGCCTCGCTCAGCGCGCTCCGGTCAGGCAGTGCTCGCGCGACGACGGGCGGCAGCCCGGAGCGGGGCGTGCGGGCTGAACCGGATCTCGGGCACGACGCCACCGCTCCACTCAGCCTCTCGGATCGCGGCCTCAGCGGCCTGCCTGGTCCGGGGGTCGAGTCGGTCGACGAACAAGATGCCGTCGAGGTGGTCGGTCTCGTGCTCGATGATCACCGAGAGCCGACCGCGCCCCTCGACGCGGAGGGGCTCGCCGTGCATCGTGAAGCCGGTGGTGACCACGTGCAGGGGGCGTCGGCAGTCGAAGGGCAGATCGGGGATCGAGAGGCAGCCTTCTGGGCCGACCTGCTCTTCGTCCCCGATGACCTCGACCTGCGGGTTGACGACGTGGCCGATCTCGCCTTCGACGACGTAGGTGAAGACCCGGAGGCCCACGCCGATCTGCGGTGCTGCGATCCCGCCGCCGTTCGCATCGATCATCGTGTCCGTGAGATCGCGGACCAGGTCCCGCAGCTCCTTGTCGAAGTCCACGACCGGCGCCGCCTTCTGCCGCAGGATCGGGTCGCCGAAGAGTCGGATCGGTCTGGTGGCCATGGTCCTCCATCGTGGGAACGGTGAGCGAGCACGCGTCGAGCGGGGCGACCAAGTCCACCACGTGGTGAGTCGCGAGGTCCGACGGGGCACAGCGTGACGAAGCGCGGGGGCCGGCGCGATGGGGTCGGATCACGGTCGAGCTGGTCGAGCTGCGCACGCAGCCGGCCGTGCGCCACCGTGACGGTCGTGCCCACGCCGCCGAGGTCGACGTGCCGGCCGGTGACGGGGGCACTGCGCCGCTTCCTCGTCCGGGCGCTGCCTGCCTCTCGACGTCGAGCGGCGTGAGAGGGTTTCGTCCATGCACATCGGCGTCGACAGCTTTGTCTCCGAGGTCACGGACCCGAAGACCGACCACGTCGTCGGTCCCGTCGAGCGGATGGAACACCTGCTCGAGGAGATCGCGCTGGCCGACCAGGTCGGTCTGTACTCGTTCGGCATCGGGGAGCACCACCGCCACGAGTACTACGACTCGGCACCGCCCGTCATCCTCGCCGCTGCGGCCGCACGGACGCAGCGCATCCGGCTCGGCAGCGCGGTGAAGGTGTTGAGTGCCGACGACCCGGTACGCGTCTTCCAGCAGTTCGCGACGCTCGACCTGATCTCGGGCGGCCGGGTCGACCTCGTCGTCGGGCGCGGGTCGTTCACGGAGTCGTTCCCGCTGTTCGGCCTCGACCTCGCCGACTACGACGCGCTCTTCGAGGAGAAGCTCGGGCTGCTCCTCCAGCTGCGCGACGACGTCGAGGTCACGTGGTCGGGTCAGTTCCGTCCGCCGCTGGTCGAGCAGGGCGTCTTCCCGCGCCCCGTGCAGGACCCGCTGCCGATCTGGGTCGGTGTCGGCGGGACGCCCCAGTCCTTCGTGCGCGCCGGTTTGCTCGGGCTACCGCTGATGGTCGCGATCATCGGCGGCGAACCCCGTCAGTTCGCACCGCTGATCGACCTGTACCGGCGGGCGGGTGCCCACGCGGGCCACCCACCCGAGCAGCTGCAGGTCGGGCTGCACGTCTTCGGCTACGTCGGCGAGAGCACCCAGGCGGCCGCCGACACGATCTACCCCGGGTGGCACAAGATGTTCACCGCGGTCTCCCGGGAGCGCGGGTTCGCCGCGCCGAGCCGTGCGCAGTTCGACGCCACCGCCGGCCCGGATGGCGCCTTCTTCATGGGTGATCCCCGGACCGTCGCGGACAAGATCCGGCGCATCGCCGCACAGGTCGGCGGGGTCGACCGCCTCTCGTTGCAGATGACGAACCCGCTGCTCGCCCACGACGACCTGCTGCGCGGCATCGAACTGCTCGGCACCGAGGTCGCGCCCCTGGTCGCCGACGTCTGACCGGGATCGGGCGGGACTCGCTCCGGCTGACCGGCTGTGTCCCGTCCACCGTCGTCGCCCGCCGACCCTCGCGCGGAGCACGGCAGCAGCTGAGCCTGGTGCGCGGTGAGCACGTCGCGGATCCGCCCGGTCACCCGACCGGTCCTGCTCGCCCTCACACCGCACCGGCGCTCGGGTCGAGGGCGCTCGGGGAGCGCAGGCGTCTCTCTCAGCAGGACTGGGTGGCGGTCTGGACCGAGGCCGCCGCGCCGGTCGCGGTCGAGGTCGCGTCGACCCGGGGGACGGGCTTGCGCCCTTCCTCCGGCATGGCGTCCAGGATGACCTCGCCCTGGTAGAGGGTGTTGACCTCGTCTCCCACGGGGGTGTCGGCCATGACGATGAGCCCTCGCACACCGACGAAGCCTCGGGTCCCACCGGTGGGGGCGTGGGTGCACCCGCCGCTGATCAGGCGCCCGTTCTCCCGCAGGTAGGTCCAGCTGATGTAGTCGCTGTTGAGGGTGCCGCACCGCTTCGTGCCGGCGACCAGGCAGCCGCGGAAGGACTCGGTGCCCTTCTGGATGATCGTGGTCGGGGTGTTGTAGTAGTCCTGCGCACGGGTCGGGGGGATGGTCCAGGTGCCCTCCAGGTCACCGGTCGCGGCGTACTCCCCGGTGTTCGCGTTGGTGAGGGTGAGGAGGCCGCTGACGTGGACCGTCTGCGGTGGGCGGACGGGTCGGCTGTCGTCGCCGAGGGCGGGCGTGGCGGGGATGGTGGCCGCGGCGAAGCAGGCGGCGGTGGTGGCGGCGGCGGCGAGTGCCGTGGTCGTGCGGCGGGGACGAACGGGCATGGGGAGCTCCTCGGGTGGTGGGCGTCCCGTCGGTGGTTCCGACCCGGACAGCGTTTTCACCTTTCACCTGGTGCTGGGGCCCACGCCACCTCCAGGAACTACGCAAAGTTGCGTAGCTCCTCGGTCGGAGGACGACCGGCAGCATCACCGAGCAGGGCTGCGCGGCGTGCAGGAACGGTCCCAGGTGGAGCGCACGGGTGGTCGGCCGGCGCGCCTCGTGGGTCCGGTCGGGCAGCTCAGGGAGCACGGGGCGGGGTCGGGCCCGCGCTCGTCCTCACGGCTGGCCGGACCGGGCCGCGGTAGTCGCCCGAGCCCGTGACCGTCAGGTGGTCCGTCGCGAGGACAGGGGTGGTCGTGCCCGTGATGTGCAGGACCCGGACGGCGTTGAGGCGGTCCCGGACACCCAGACGGCGGTAGGCGTTCTCGAGGTGCTTCTCGACGGTGCGTGGGCTGCAGGCCAGCTCCCTGGCCGCACGACGGATGGTGGTGCCCTCGGCCATCAGCTGGAGGACGGCCAGCTCTCGACCGGTCAGCCCCAGGTCGGCGGCAGCAGCGGGCCTCGTCATCCGCTGCATCACCGCGACCTGGTGGTCGAGGGCAGCGAGCGATCGTTGGACCACCTGGGCGACCACGAGGTCGTCGTCGCTGAAGTCTGACCCACCGCGGGCCAGCACGAAGGCCCGGTGCGTGGGACCGTGCTGCCGGTAGACGACCGAGAGCTGGTGCTCCATCGCCATCGCAGCGAGTGCGCGCTCGAGGGGCAGCCGACGGCGTCGCGCGAGGATGCGGGTCGGGACACGTGCGGTGGTCTGCGGCCGCAGGTCGCCGGTGACCCGGAACCACTGCAGCAACGCGTGGGTGTCGAACAGCTCACCGGTCAGCCAGCGGTCGAGCGTCTCCTGCTCGATCTGGGGTATCTCTGCCGGGTCCATGACCATCCCGAACGACCCGTCCGGGTCGAACCAGTCCCACGAGGAACCGGAGACGTCGAAGGTCTGGCTCAGCGAGGTGAGGAGGGCCGCCACGGGCATGACGGGGCTCGGGCCGCGCATCAGGTCGACGACCTCGCCGAGCCAGTGCGCACTTCGGGTGGCGACGTCCATGGCAGCTCCTCAGAGCCAACGTAGACCGCGCCGACCGCGGACGGCCAGGAGCCGCGGGCCGTCCTCGCGGCGGACTCGCTGACCGGCTGGTGGCGGTGGCCGTCGTCGCGTCTCCCGGTGAGCGGGCGAGGGGAGCGTCTAGCTGTGCCGACGGTCCCGCCCTGAACCGGCCCGCCACCGCGCAGGGGTGCGAGGCGGGCCGCTCCCGGCGTGCGTCGCGGAGCTACGGCCTGGCGGGCTGGATCAGCTGGAACAGGGCCCAGCCGGTCCTCACCCGGGTGTCCTCGATGCCGGTGAAGCCTTCGCCCGGGTTGAGGACGTCGGGGCCGAAGTCGACGTCGGGGTCGTCGGCAGTGCCGCCGACCTTGTCGCGGCCGACCCCGTAGAGCAGCGGGAAGTTGCCGCCCTGGTCCATCAGGTTCAGCACGGTGTTGAACTGGTCGACGTGCCAGTTGCCGAGGTAGTGACCGGCTTCGTGGGAGGCGATGTTGCCGAGCGCGGTACCGAGGAACTTGGTGCGGTTGCTGGTCGGCTTCAGGTAGGTGTTCAGCGAGTAGGGCACCCCGGCAGGCTCGGAGACCAGGTCGAGCAGGATGAGGGCGGTCTCCTCGGTGTCGAAGTTGCCCGGGTCGATGGACTGGGCGATGCCGATGGTCTCGACCCCGGACTCGGCGACGGTACCGCCGACGATGAGTCGGCTCACGTTGCGCTTCCCGAACGGGTCGGCATGGTCGCGGCTGTTGAGGATCTTCACCTTGACCCCGGTGCCGGCGAAGTCACGCTTCAGGTTCTCGGTCACGGTGGCGACGATGCGGTCGATGAGGGCGCTCTGCTGGGAGGCCGGCAGACCCCAGCGGCCGAGGAACGCCGACAGGGGTGACAGCTGACGGACACCCGGTCCGCCGTACATCGCGGTGTTGACCCGGGCCCCGTTGAAGTCGAGGAAGATCGTCTGGGTGGCCTTCTTCGCCTCGGTGCCGGGCCGGTACACCTCGAGGGTGACGTCGTAGTTCCCGCCGCGTCCGGTGGTCGCCACGTAGTAGCGCCCAGAGGTGGCTGCGACGTGGTCGGCGACGGCGTTGCCGCCACCGGCGAGCGGTGACGTCGCCGGGTAGATGCTGGAGGCGTCCTGGGTGGAGCCGAACACCTCCTGCCGCGCCGGGTCGTAGAAGGCGATGCGGGTGGCGGCGCCGGCAGCAGAGCTGCTGAGCACGTCACCGGCCCGCAGGGTGACCGCGTAGTAGTCGATGTCGCCGGCGTCCAGCCCGAAGGTGGCGGTGTAGCGGCCCTCGGTGCCGACCCCCTCCCCGCTGCCGGAGTCGAACGGGTCCTCGGGCAACGACGGCAGACCGACGACGGAGACGAAGTAGTCGCCCGCCACCGGCACCGGGAACGTCAGGTAGCTGTCGAGGCTGTCCTCGCCCTCGTCGTCGTTGAAGCCGACCAGCTCACCCCGGGCGTCCCAGACGAGCAGCAGGGTGTCGAACGCGTCCTCGGGGTCGTCGCTGCCGGAGGTGGTCAGGTCCACCGACAGCACGGCGCCCGCTCTGAGGCCGCGGAGGGCGTAGAAGTCGAAGTCACCGGTCTTGTCACCCTTCGAGCCGTGCGGCCCGTCGCCGATCGTGCCGGTGGTGCGCACCTGCCCGCCCGCGGGCAGCGTCACGTTCTTCGCCAGCCGGATGGACCCGTCGTCCTCCTTGTTCGCCGCCCGGGCCACGGGTGCCGGGGCGGCCGCCAAGGTGCCGAGGATGCGGGCGGCCGCGCGTTTCCCGCGAGCCGACCCGAACCGGGTGATCCGCTGGGCGGTGGCGGCGGTGTCGTTGCTGCCGCGCAGCTCATCCGGTTCGAGCTCGTCGACGACGAGCGGGGTGACGACCTTCGCTGCGGCGAGCCTGCGGTGCTCCACCCGCGCGGTGCGGGTCTTCGACTGGGCCGTGATCCGCTGCTTCCACCCGTACAGGTTCGACTGGGAGGGGTCGGGGAGCAGGGACGCCATCGGGTTGGTCTGCGCCGCACCGGCGCTCTTGCGGGTGATCCGGTCGGTCTTCGGCACCTGCTGGAGACCGAGCTGGCGGCTCAGCCGACCCTCGCCGGGTCGGGCCGGGGCCGGGGGACCGGGTGCGGCGGCGGCGGGTGGGAGGGCCAGCACCGTGAGTGAGCCCGCCACCAGGGCTGCCACCGCCCAGCCACCACGTCGTGTCCGCATCCTCATGCTCGTCCCCCTCTGTCGGCCCGAGTCGGCTCGGGCTCAAACTAGGGGCCGGCGCTCAGCGCTGAACAGAGCCAGCAGCGGACTGGTGACGCAGTCGTGACCAAAAGCATCACGAGGTGATCCGGCCTGTCAGGGCGCCCTGGAACGGCGCCTGGCCGAGCGGCCGAGCGGCCGAGCAGCCAGCCGCGCTCGTCAGCGGACTGGTCCGAGCGGATCGTCGACGAGGCGGTGGACGCATCTCCTGGTGGCGCCGGGGGTGGTGGTCGCAGGGACGCCCGGGGTGCGAGGTCAGCCTGGAGAGGTGGTCACCACTCCACCGTGGTCATCGACCCTCGCAGTACCGCCTGCGGCCGTCCGGGGACGACTCTCGTGCGGGTCCACCCACGAGCCGGCCGGGTGACGGCACACCGTGCGGTCTGACGCTGCCCGGGCGATGAGCACCGCTCGAGGATCCTCCTCGTCCCTCGACCAGCACGGACCAGTCGGCCCGTCTCGTGCAGGGCCTGCCGACCGCAGTTGAGCGGAGACCTCGTCCAGGTCGAACAGGTGGGGGTCGAGCGGGACGTCGTACCCCGAGCGGCGACAGGTCGGAGCGAGATCGTGGGTGCCGACGCCGGCTCGAGAGGCGACCAGCAGGTGACCGCCTGGATGCAGCACGCGCACGCCCTCGGCAAAGATGCGCGGCAGCCTGGCCGATGTCCTGGTGTCCGCCGTCAGCGAGCTGGTTGGTCGAGGTGTCCACCGACCCCGCGGCTGCGACAAGGCCGGGTCCCACGAGGAGCGCGCGGGCTCCACCCGCAGGACCTCAGCCGGCCAGGCGGTGCAGCTGCCAGCCGGTGCCGATGCACACCAGCGGCGCGAGGACCATGCCCGCCAGGACCGCGGTCAGGTCGTTGAGCGACCACGCGTCTGCCGCTGCCGTCAGCACGAAGGCGAGCAGCGCGGCTGCCTCGGCCAACATCACCACGCTGAGGAAACGAGGTCGGCCAGGACTGCTGCGGATGGTCAACGCGAGGCAGACGAACGCCGCGGCGAGGACGAAGAACCCGCCCCACTGCAGGTACGTCGACACCTCCTCGACCAGCTCGCCTGCTCGTCCGGAGGCGACGAGGTCTGGGGTCGGCTGGAGGGCGCCGCGGCGCCAGAGGCTGACCCGGCTCAGGTACAGCAGGTCGCTGAGTCCTGCCAGGGAACCCCCGACGACAGTGAACAGCACGGCCAGGTCGGCCAGCGGACGGCCGGACGGCGTCACCCCGTGCACGGCCAGCACGAGCACCATGAGCGCCAGCCAACCGAGCGGGCCGAGGACGTCGCGGATCGCGACGTCCCACCAGAGGTGGTGCATCCTCTCGCCCAGCGCCACGTAGTAGTCGGCCAAGTCCTGCTGGAAACCGCGGTTCGTCTGCTGGTAGGCGACCTCGGCCGAGAGGATGTCCATCGAGTCCAGCAGGTAGAGCACCGACTGACCCAGAAAAGCCAGCCCGGCCACGGTGCCCGCCCAGCGGGCGATCCCGATCCAGGCCGGTGACGGCGCCGACGACTCCGCGGACATGCCCTGATGCAACTCCAGTCAGGCCCTCGTGTCGAGACCCGTCGGACACCGCACACGACGTCAGCCGGAGGACGACGCGTCCACCACGGGGACTCCCCGAGCTCGGTCTGCTCCCCGGGCACCCGGGCAGCTGAACCAGGTGCCTGGTCGGCTCGATCAGGGGAGAGACGAACATCCGAGTTGGCGTACGCGCTCACGACGTCCTCCACACCCGGACGTGGACGCCACTGCAACTGCGCACCGGCGGAGGAGTTGTCGGGACGCACCTGAGCCGACCTCCGGGCGGGAACTCAGCGAGACTCGATCGCGAGAAGAGCGCGTTGTGGCCCGGCCTCCGGACTGCTATCAGCCGGTGGCTGGCCCTGTGTGCGAGACGTTCGGTAGACCCGCCCCTGGTGTGAAGCCCAACAGCAGGCAACTCGAAACGGGACGCAGACGGAAACCGCTGTTCGCGTGGTGCGCACCCCTTGACGGCCCACTTGCATTTTGCAAGTGTGACGGCATGAGCCTCTTCATCACCTGCCCGGTCGAGAGCGTCGAGCGCGCGACCGCCTTCTACACCGCCCTCGGCTGGACCCTCAACGCCGACATGTCCGATCACAACGTGGCGTGCTTCGCCATCGCTCCCGACCAGCACGTCATGCTCGCCAGCCACGCGATGTACGCCGGCGTGGGCGGTGTCGAGGAGCTGGTCGGCGACCCCGGCACGCCGTCCAAGGTGACGGTGTCGTTCGACCTGAGCAGCCGCGCGGCAGTCGACGAGCTCGTCGAGCGCGCCGGCGCCGCCGGCGGGCGGATCGGTGACACCGACGACTACCCCTTCATGTACCAGCGGCAGTTCGACGATCCCGACGGCTACCACTACTCACCGTTCTGGATGAAGGCGGACGCCGACCCGACCCCGTGAGCGACCTCGCCGCGGCCCTGGACGTCGTCGGAGCACGGTGGGCCCTGCTCATCGTGGAACGGCTGCTCGAGGGGCCGCAGCGCTACGGCGACCTGCAGCGCGATCTCGGCGTGCCGACGAACATGCTCGCGACACGCCTGCGCGAGCTCGAAGCGGCCGGCCTCCTGTCCCGCCTGCCCTTGCGGCACAACACCCGGGCCTACGCCCTGACCGAGCGCGGCCTCGCCCTGCGCGAGCCGATCGTCGCACTCGCCAACTGGGGCAGGAACGACGCGTAGCGCGTTCCTCACGCCTAGCTCCAGGAACCAGTCAACACTCCCTCTTCCACGGGACGAACCCGACAGCCCGGTCCTCGTGCGCGACGCCAGACGAGGAGCTGCGGAAACTCGTCTCGAGAAGGGGGCCTGGATCCGGTCATCTTGCTCCGGGGGTCAGAAACGCAGAGAGGCTCTCGACGAGTTGGGCGGGTGCCTGTTCGGCCATGTGGTGGGAGGAGTCGATTCCGTGTCGGGTGACCGGGTCGGCCAGGCCCGCCAGATCACGAGAGGATCGCCGTAGAGCTGCTCGAGGTCGTCGAGGGCGGACCACAGCACCAGCAGAGGTTGGGTGAACCGTCGCCCGGCCGCACGATCGGCAACCTCGTCGGCGTAGTCGACGGTGAGACCGGCTCGGTAGTCCTCGAGCATCCCGCGGACGACGTGGGGGTCCCGCATCGCGCGGCGCCACTCAGCGTGGTCGGCCTCACCCATCGTGGCCGGATCACCCTGGTACCAGGCGTCGGGGTCGGCGCCGATGACCCTCTCGGGGATGTCGGCCTGAGTCCGCCACCGGCGAGCAGCCGGTAGAGCGCCACCGTACACAGCGGCGAAGGCGCCGAACGTGGCGTAGAGGCCCCACCCCAACCGGCCCATCCACCACCGAGCCATCTACGCCGACAACACCGACACCTATTCCCGAACGGCCACCCGACGGCTACCCGGCGCGGGAGCTGGACGCACCAGGAGCGCAGCTCGATCACGCAGGGCACGGCGACCCGATGAGCCCACCTCCGACGGTGCCATGTCCATGATCGTGCCTGGTCCAGCAGTGGACCGTCGTCAAGCGCTCGAGGCAGTCGAGCGGCACGGGCGCCAGACGATCCGATGGCCCGTCTCCAGTAGTCGGCGGCGTCAAGGGCTTGCGGTCGGCGCTCGCTCAGCCAGGCGAGGACTGCGGCCCGATCTGCCTGTCGTCGGGAAGGCACACCGGTCGCACGCCGGCGAAGCTCGGCCAAGGAGAGCGCAGTCGGCGCCTGCTGCTCAAGGTGGTCTCGGTAGTGGCACCTCACCTCATCGCGCGTGGCCGCCCAGTCCTGACACCCACATCAGTGGACGACCCTTGGGGGACGCAAGGTCATCAGTTCCGCGGGTGATGGCTTAGGTGGGGGGTGGGAGCTAGGTGGTGAGGTGTTGGCCGAGGAAGCGGAGTTCGGCGGGGGCTGCGCGGCGCCAGTACTGGTTGTCGTGAGCGCCGTCGGTGAGGCCGCCGGATGGTCGGTCGTGGAAGCTGTTGCGGTAGCGGCGGTTCGCGGGGGCGAAGCTGTCGCCTCGGCCGCAGTCGACGCGGACGGGGATGCCGTCGAGGTCGTCCTGGTGTCCGACGACGTTGTGGGCGGAGAAGTCGTCGGGGTCGTCGAAGGCGCCAGTGGCGGTGTCAGCGGCTCGGTCCCACAGGGCTGCGCTGGCGGTGGCCACGGCTGCGACGCGCGCGGGGCCCAGCTGGCCGGCGAGTCGGAGGGCGCCGTACCCACCCATGGAGTACCCGTACAGGCCGATCCGCTGAGTCCGGAGCCCGTGTGCGGTGAGGAGGGGGAGGAACTCCTCGGTCACCATCGCGCCGGCATCTTCACCGCTGGCTCGGGGGGTGCCAGTAGGTGTCACCGCCGTCAACGGCGGCGATGGCGTACTGCTGGGAGGTGGCGGCGAGGTGGCGGTCCAGGCCGATCTGGTCTCCGAAGAGTGCGGTGTGGTCGGTGAACCGTCCGTGCAGCCCGACCACCACCGGCAACGTCTCCTTCCCGGGCGCCCGGCGGGTAGGCGATCGTCCAACTCACCTCCACCCCGCGGTGCTCGGAGCTGAAGCTGCCCCGCACCTGCGGTCCGGCGGCAGCCGTCACCGGTGGCGTGTCAGCGCCGTTCAGGCCGAGACCCGCGTAGATCCGCGTCCGGCCCGGCAGAAGACCTTGTTCCACGCCTACTGCTGTCCCGGCCACCAGCCCGACCCCGAAGAGCCCGCCGACCAAGACACCGCGACGACTGATTCGGCTCACTCCTGCAGTGTCCCGAACATCACTCCCTTCAGGCGAGAACCCGCCGGGTACCAGGACCGCCATCTCCTCCGGCGGACAGGTCCAGCAAGTTCGCTGCAGAGGACCCTCCGGGACGCACCCGGCAGTCGACAGTCGTGCAAAGCGCGTCCGTGACCGACCCTCGTGCGGGACATGTACGGCAAGTTGAGCCTTGCTCGCGGGAACACACCTCAACGCAAGCGAAGTCCCGCCGGGGCATCGGTGAAAGGCCGCATGGAGGCGACTATCGCCTCCGGTGTCGCTCGAACCTCGTCGAGCAAGATGCCCCGACCGTGTGGCCGCGTGCCTGCTCGCCGGGCGAAATCAGCATCAGCGTGACTCACGACCACCACTCGATTCCAGTTGGGTAGCACCTTGCGTAGCCCGCGCGCCTGGTGCACCTCGATACTTGCTACCGACCCCCCGGGCATCAGCGGACCCTCAGGGCCCCAGCGGACCCCGGACTCATCGACCCGCAGGGCCCATGGTTGACGATGAGCCGCACCGACGATCCGCCACCGGGCCACCGCGATCGGCAATTGACTGACTAGAACCACCCACGCGATCCACTCACGCGGCTCCATCACGCCAGGGACCGCGACCAAGATGATCAGTACTGACGAGAACAGAGCCGATCTAACGCGGGTGCCCACCTTGGGTGCGAAGGTGGCAGTCTCCGGGTGACCGGGATCTTCGCTCGCCGCGGCGTCCGATGTCACGCTCGTACGGTAAAGCCTCTCAGACTGCAGCGCAGCAAATCTTCCACCTGTGCCCGCAACCTCCGCGAGGCGCCAGCCGGCGGTTGTGCGGCAAGTAAACCAAGCCGACCCTTGTGCGGAGCACGACCGATGACCGACCCTCGTGCGGGACGCACTAACCAACCGGCCGTCAAATTCCTCCCTTGAGCATGCTCGATGGCTCAGACTGAGTCGTCGGTACCCGTTGGGTGCAGTTGAGACGGAGGACGGAAGCGGTCCTGTGACTAAGAGCGCGCGCAGTGAGCGAGTACGACGACTTCAAGAGGCACTCGAGAGCCAGGACCTCGTGCGCCTACGGCGGCAGAAGGACGCAGACCGGCTGGAGGGCTACGTCGTGGCCATCGGTAAGAAGTGGCTGGTGCTCAACGTCGCTACCGCGGGAGAGCCCAACGGCTGGGCTGCGGTGAGGCTGAGTGACATCCGGAACAACTGGGACGCCAAGGGTGAGCGCTTCCAGCGTCGGGCGTTCGAGTTGGCACATGCATGGCCGCCGGCTGCTCCCAGCCTTCCCCTGGCTATCGACGGAGACGTTCGGGAGCTGATCGAATCCGCGGCGGCGGCCTTCCCGCTGGTCACCATCTTCGTCGAGGAGGACGATCCAAACATCTGCTTCATCGGCGAGCCCGTCGGCTGGACCCCGAGAAAGCTCATCTGGCGCAACCTCGACCTCGACGCGTCGTGGGAGGCGTACGAGGTCAAGTACAAGTTGAGCGACATCACACGCGTAGACATCGGGGGCCGCTACGAATCACTGCTAGCGCGAGTCGCTGAGCTGTAGCCGAAGCTCGTGCGGAGCACGTCAGTGGACGACCCCCGTGCGGGACGCCTGGACCTTGCATTGCTGGTCGTAGCCGGCCCGTGTGAACGTCCCGGGCGGCGACTATGCCTCAGCTCAGCCGAGTCCGGTAAGGCCTGCGGCTATCGAAGCACCAAATACCAAGGAGTGGTCTTGACGAAGCGCAAGACGGTAGTTGACCGATACCAAGGAGGCGTGATTTGGGATCGAGGGGGCGCTCAATGGCACTGGGAAAAGACGGCGACGAGCCACTCGGAGTGCGGCGAGCTGCTGAACCTATCGAACACCCTGGCCGGCCTGCACTCACCGGGTGAAAAAGTGATTTGGCTAGAGCACGAAGAGGCACTCCAATGGTGAAAGAGTAACGCAAGTTCATGTTGGAATATGGGCGACCCAGAGCAGGTATTTCCGCGAAACGCGAAGCAATGGTCACTATCGATCTACAAGTACCAAGGACGAACGTTAGTCATATTTGAGGAAGAATGTTAGCAACAAGGTGCTGAATGCGGCGCATGTGCGTAGGTGACCCCGTGCGGAGCGCGTCCGTGACTGACCGTCGTGCGGAGCACGTCAGTGACCGACACTCGTGCGGGACCGCTTGCGCTCAGCTGGTGCGACGACGAAGCACCTCAGTGATCGCGAGGCAGACCGCGGCGAGAACTGTGGAGGCAGCGAGGAAGGGAAGCCAGACCAAGAGCGGATCTGGCTTGTTCCGAAGGAGAAGACCAACGGCCAGGCAAACGGCAGCAGCGACGGTCGTCAGCAGCCAGTAACGTCGGCTCCCGTCCAGCCCCCTACCTGTGCGGTAGCTGAAGGCAACAGCTAGTGCAGCTAGCAAAGCCGCCAGGACAAGAGCGACGCCGACACCTCCGCCGAAGGCAGCGGAGAGCAGGCCACCGATGAATGCGCCGAGCATCAGGCCGTTGGCTACAGCGAGGGCCAGACGGAGCCCGCTACGGTCACGGCTACTAGTTCCGGTTACGGAAGCAGTATGAGCGAGGCCTCAGCGGACCGGGGACGCTTCGCGTATCGGGGCGAAGGACACCACCATGCTGGTATCGCGCAGTAGCCGACCCTCATGCGAAGCAGTTCGCTAGCCCTTCGACTACCTGACGTGCTGTCGTTGCTCAGGACGAGAAGGCTTCCATCGACGGCTAGGTTCGCGGCACTTCGCGTGGGGGTAAGTCGACGGCCTCGATCGATTTGACCGTGAGGAGGCTGCGGGCGGCCTGGCTCTTCTTGATGCTGCTCAGTCCGATGCCGGCATGGGTGAGGGTGCGGTGTTGGCTGAGTGGCTTGATGTGGTCGGGCTCAAGGTGGCTTCCCTCCAAGGAGAGGTAACGCAGGGCTGGCGCGGTCAGGAGTGGTCTGAGGTCGGTCAGTCCACGAAGGTTCTCAAGCCAGATCATCTCCAGCTGAGTCAGCGCAGAGAGATCCGGAAGGCTGGTGACCTGTTGCTGGTCGATGAGGGAGAGGAACTGGAGGCTGGTCGCGTCGCTGATCGGGCTGAGGTCGGAGAGGGCTCGAACTCGAGTCATCTCGAGTTGTTGAAGCCCTTGGATCTCGCCCAGCTTGTCGAGGTGGTTGGTTCCGCCGTACTCGAGGGTGAGTCGCCACAGACGCTTGAGAGTGCTGAGGATGCTGAGGTCGGGCAGGGTGATGGATCGGAGCGTGAGCACCTGGAGGTTGGTGAGCTCAGCAATCACTTCGAGGTCTCGGGCTGGCCCGTTCAGGTAGAGGTCGTTGAGGTGCGGCAGGTGTCGGAGCGCGGCTGGCGAGAGCGTGCTCTTGCTGGGCTTGTCGAGGACGAGGCCTTGGAGGTCTTGGAGGTAGCCGAGGCCGTCGATGGAGTCCAGGCGGGTGTAGAGGGAATCGGCGGCGAAGTAGCGGACGGTCGGGAAGTGCTGCAGGAAGTCGAGGTCTCGTATGGACTCGTCGATGGAGTCGTAGACCCGCAGCTCGACGGTGGGGTGTGGCTCGAGGAGGGTGGCGACCTGCTTGTACTCGTCTGTTGTCAGTGCGCTGGTGAACTGTACGGCGTGATGGTGCTCGCCCAGTGGGGTGAGCATGTAGGGGCGTAGAGGTGATCGGATCTCGCGTCGACCCTCTGCGTCCTGTTCGTCGAACATCGGTATCCGCACTCGGCGAGGCTACCGACAGCGCCTAGCAGAGGGGGCAATAGACAGAGGTCGGCCGCCTGCGTCAGTGACCGACCCTCGTGCGGGGCACGTCAGTGACCGACCCTCGTGCGTAGCCCGTCAGTGGACGAGGGCGTCGGCGCTTACTCGACCTCACGAAGCTGGTCCAGCAAGCCGTTGATCTGGGATCCGAGGGCGCGCGCTGCCTCGCGCGACTCTCCTAGCCTGGTCTGGAACTCCCAGTCCTCGACTGCCTCCAAGGACTCGTTGAGCGAGTTTGCGATCAAGGCAAGCTCGTCTCGTGTCGCCGCGATCACGACCTGCCGAGCGTCGATCTCGGTCGAGTCCACCCACCGAGGATCCAAACGAAGCAGCTTCATAAGGAGCTCAAGGTAAAGCAGTCCGAGCACCCGGCCGCCCGTGGGTCTAGGTGAAGCCTCGTGTGGAGCACGTCAGTGACCGACCCTCGTGCGGAGCACGTCAGTGACCGACCCTCGTGCGGAGCACGTCAGTGACCGACCCTCGTGCGGAGCACGTCAGTGACCGACCCTCGTGCGGAGCACGTCAGTGACCGACCCTCGTGCGGAGCACGTCAGTGACCGACCCTCGTGCGGAGCACGTCAGTGACCGACCCTCGTGCGGAGCACGTCAGTGACCGACCCCGTGTGAGACGCGGTCAGAGCGACCGCTGAGTGCTGGGCCTACTCCACGCAAGTTAGTTGGCATCGCGCCGATTGGACAGCACCAGTGAGAGCGCGAAGACCTCGGTGAAGGCGAGCCCGGCCATCCCTCCTGCTCCTAACCAGTCTTGCTGGATGATGTTGACGATCAGGAGAGCTACGGCCAAGACCAATCCGAAGCCGAACAGCCAGAGCCAAGCGGCATGCTTGGGGACAGAGCGGCTACGGGGCACGAGTTCACCCTACTGACGGCAAACGTGCCTCGAGACTGATCTGTCGGAGGCACGTCAGTGGCCGACCCTCGTGCGCGACGTGCGCAAGGACCATGGACCTCAGCCGGTTCGTCACCATCCCATTCAGTCACGGCCGGCTCTACGGTCGGCGCAGGGTTGGCGGCGTACATGGGAAGGAACCACCCGCCAGGCTCAGGCCAGCAACCCGTCTGGCGTCGGGCTGCCGGCCGCAGCAAACCCGCCACCGCTCCGGGCGGGAGGGGGTCTCGGGCATCTTGTGGCCACAGATAGTTGGCTAGCCACACAAGCAGGTGATAGTCTGTGGCTAGCCACATAATCGGTGGTCTGAGTAGAGGGACTATTGATGAAAGCCGTTCAGTTCGAGGAGTTCGGAGGACCCGAGGTCCTGCACATCGTTGACCGTGAGGTCCCCCAGCCGGGGCCTGGCCAGGTCCGCGTCCGCGTCCAGGCGGCGGGAGTTAACCCACTCGACGGGAAGATCCGCTCGGGTGCGCTGCAAGCCCTGTTCCCCACGACGCTACCGGTCGTTCCCGGTTTCGAGCTCGCGGGCGTCGTGGATGCCGTCGGGGAGGAGGTGGAGGAGCTGAGCGTAGGTGATGAGGTGTTCGGCTGGTCGGACACCGGCGCCTACGCCGAGTTCGCGTTGGTGACCGCCATGGCCGTTAAGCCCTCCGGACTGGACTGGGCCAGTGCAGCCGCCCTTCCCGTGGCGAGCGAGGCCGCCGAGCGCGTCCTGGACCTGCTGGGCATCAAGGCTGGTGAGACGTTGCTGGTGCACGGCGCCTCCGGGGCCGTGGGAACTCTGGCGGTGCAACTGGCCGTGGAGCGCGGAGCTCGGGTGGTTGGTACGGCCGGCCCGGACAACCTCGATCGCGTCGCCGGTCTTGGTGCGACCGCGACGACCTACGGTCCGGGTCTGGTCGACCGCGTCCGGGCACTTGCCCCGGAGGGTGTGGATGCCGTCTTCGACGTCGCGGGCAAGGGCGCTCTCGAGGACTCCATCGCCCTGCGTGGCAGCACCGACCGGATCATCACCATCGCCGACTTCCGGGCCCGTGAGCTGGGCATCACCTTCGCCAGCGGCCCCGGGCAGCGCTCCGCCGTCCGCCTGGGTGCTGTCGGACGCGCTGTCGCGGCCGGCGACATCAGCGTGGTCGTCACGACCTACCCGCTCGAGAGGGCTGTAGAAGCCCAGCAGCTCAGCGACGGGGGCCACTCCCGCGGCAAGCTCATCCTCCTGGTCAGCTGAGGGAAAGCCCGCATGGCTGAGAAAGACGACCTCCTGCTGTTCGACGAGGGCCGGGTGAGCCACGTGATCTTCCAGCTGGCTCGCGCGCACCGCGGCTACGCCGCCACCCTGCTGCGACAGCTCGGACTGCATCCCGGCCAGGAGCTGATCTTGATGCATCTCTTCGCCAGGGACGCCCAGACCCAGTCCGAACTGCTCGCAAGCATCGGTCTCGACCACTCGACACTGTCCAAAGCGCTGCGCCGCATGCAAGAGGCCGGGCTCCTCACCCGGGAGCCGGCCACACACGACCGACGCGTCCTCGTCGTGCGCCTCACCCACCAGGGCCAAGCCATGCGCGGCCCCATCAAGGACATGTGGCACACCCTGGAGGCGACCACCCTGCAGAACCTCTCACCCCAGCAAGCCCAGGCCTTGACCGACTCCGCTCAGGCCGTCATCGACGCGATCAACGGCCAAACCCACCTGCCTGACCCGACCAGAGATGAGCCATCGTGACCACCACACCCCGACCCCCCACCCGCCCCATCCTTGTCGTCGGAGCAACAGGCTTCCTCGGCGGGAAGGTCGTTGACGCTTTGCTTGCCCGCGGAAAGGACGTCAGAGCCCTCGTCCGGCCGAGCACCGACGCCACGCAGCTCGAGGCCCAAGGAGTGGTGATCGCTCGCGGCAACATGCTCGACCTCGACTCCCTCACAGCAGCGATGACCGACGCGGACGCGGTCATCTCCACCGCGGCGGGCTACACCCGAGGCGGCCGCGACGCGGCAGACGTCGACACCGTCGGTAACGCCAACCTCGCCGAGGCAGCCTCCCGGACCGGCATCCGGCGGTTCGTCCTCACCAGCATCCTCACCAGCGACCAGACACCAGGGGTCCCGCACTTCTGGCACAAGAAGATCGCCGAGGACGAGCTCGAACGGCGAGGGGTGCCGTTCGTGGCCCTGCGACCCGGCGCCTTCCTCGACCAGGTCGCCGTCATGGCCGGGAATCCCACCGCGAACGGCCGCCTCGGCTGGTTGGGCAAGCCGACCGTTCCCCTGACCTTCGTGCACACCTCCGACCTGGCAGCGCACCTGGCCGCCGCCGTCGACGCCGACGTGTCCGACGGCGAACGTATCGACATCGGCTGGGACCGCCCGGTCAGCGTCCGTGAGGTCGCCCGGCTGATGGGTGACGCGGCCGGCCGGAAGATCACGGTCTGGGCCGTGCCCTCCGTCATCGGACGCGCAGCAGCCGCCGTCATTGGACGGCGCAAACCCATCGTGGCCGACATGACAGCCATGTTCCGCTGGTTTGACACCGGACGCTACGTCGCCGACACCACCCGCCAGGAGCAGCTGTTCGGGCCCGCCCCCACCGCCGAACGCACCGTCGCCCAGATCACCAACGAGCTGGCGAGCATGTCCACCACCAAGACACGCTGAACCAAGGCCGCCACCACCACCACCACTCGTCGCCACGACGATCTGCCAGGTCTGACCGCACGGCCGCAGCATCATCGGACCAACGCTTGACCAACAAACTCTCGCACCAGGAGCGGAAGCCAACAACATGACGAAAATCCTCATGATCGGGATCGAGGCCAAAGCCCTCGACTACAGCAAACTGCCCCCCGGCCTCGACGAAGCCACCATGACGGCACTGATCGAAGCAGGCTTCAGCGCCACCAGAGCCGCCGGGTTCGACGCCGCCAACTGCCTCATCGGCACCGCGCCGGACGAAGCAGAGATTCAGATCCGCGAAGCCTTCAACGCGGAGAACTTTGGCCTCGTGATGATCGGTGGTGGGATCAGGATCATCCCCGATTACACCAAACTCTTCGAGCGAATCATCAACGTCTGCAACTCGGAGGCCCCGGGAGTCACCTTCTGCTTCAACACGTCCCCCGACACGACCCTGGACGCCCTGAGGCGTCACGTCCAGGTCTAGGACGCAAACGCGCGCAGTCAATCCTCGTGCGGAGCACGTCGGTGGACGACCCTCGTGCGGGGCACGTCAGTGGGCGCCCCTCGTGCGGGGCACGTCAGTGGACGACCCTCGTGCGGAGCACGTCAGTGACCGACCCTCGTGCGGGGCACGGCAGTGGCCGACCCTCGTGCGGGGCACGTCAGTGGCCGACTCTCGTGCGGGGCACGTCGGTGGGCGACCCTCGTGCGGGACGCCAGGCCGTCGCGCCGACTGCAACCTGTGTGCGCGCTGCAGCGACCTCAGGACGGCACGCAGATGCTTAGTTGACGTGGTCCGCGTTGTCCTGGAGTGAGTCTTGTGGCTGGATGCGGAAGGCCTCGAGCCGTTCGTGAGTGACGAGTTCGGTCACGAGCTGCTCGGAGCCACCGACAAGGGTGGAGTC
Organism: Microlunatus capsulatus; assembly: GCF_017876495.1. Taxonomy (NCBI): domain Bacteria; kingdom Bacillati; phylum Actinomycetota; class Actinomycetes; order Propionibacteriales; family Propionibacteriaceae; genus Microlunatus; species Microlunatus capsulatus. The sequence continues at coordinate 4,141,820 of NZ_JAGIOB010000001.1, forward strand.
GAAGTCGATTTCTGTGGCCACGCACCAGGATCGGTCGGTCGGCCAGAAGATATTCGGTGACTGCGGCTCGAACCAGTCCGGGGTGATCTGGTCACCAACGCGAGTGGCGGCCTCAAGCGGTCCGCGGCCCAGCAGGTACTCGCGGGCAGCCAGGCGTACGAGTTGGTCAGCGGCCAGGACGTCGTCAGGGAAGGCGGGTGGGACGGGCTCCGATTCCGACAGTCCGGCGGACTCGTCGAACTGGAGCAAGACCGCTGAGGGACTACCGTGGATCCAGCCGTAGCCCGACCAAAGGCAAAACCAGCATTCTGCGGCCGTGGTGGTGTGCCGGCGCAACACCGTCACCAGATCCGCCAGCGCCTCGGGGTCAAGGTTGCCTATGTCGGGGCCGGAGGTGCGCCACCATGGCCTCGTGCTTCCTCTTCGGGGTGCCAGGAGGTGCCATTGAGCAAGTGCGTGGATCTGCGTGCCCGCCGCCTCCGCTACTGCAGCCCAGGAGGTGGACGGTTGATCCTCTTGCTCGACCGGGTGGAGGACTCGTGCGTATGCCTCGAAGCCCGCCGGGACTACTCCGGTCACGTGACCCCATCGGCCCGTGAGCCGAGTGGTTAGCCAAGATGCCTCAGCCGAATCCTGCCCGAACACGGGTGCTGACTCATGGGTCACCGGTGAGGTCCTCCTGGGGGATGCAGCAGATGTCAGAGACTCTGACAGGATCCGGTTAATTCGAGGACAAGTGCAGTGGCCGACCCCGTACGGACCACGTCAGTGACCGACCGTCGTGCGGGACGCACGGCAGTAGCCGACCGTCTTGTGAGGCACGCAGTGGCCGACCTTGGTTGGCCTGTTGCTCTTGGGTATCTGGCTGATCACCTACACCAACGATCAAGACCCGGCTGTGGAAGAGTCGCTGGAGTCGCGTAGTCGCCCGTCAGGGGAAAGGCAGGCTGTGGCTGACCTGGTCTCGGTTAGCGGCGGTAGCTGAGAGAGGGCTGCTGAAGCGCGGGCGGGTAGGAGCCATTCGAGGGCCGCGCTAGCCAGCGCCTCGCTACGGGCGGTGGGCGATCAGCACCCCTAGAATCCCGTCATGGACTCGTGGCACTCGGGCGCTTGGTCAGATCGCGCTACTGGTGATAAGGGTCCGTGGGTCCGGTGGTTGCCGCTGGCTTGGGCGGCAGCAGCTGATCCAGATGGGCGGCACACACCGCCGCCCGACCCTCATAAGGCGAAGCGCTCCGACCAGCTCATTGCATGGTGGGCGCCGCTGCTACAGCTCACCACATATGGTCTCGGCTGGGCGTTTCCAATGAGAGGTCTTGCCCGATGGGACCAGCTCGGCCGGCCGACTGACGATGCTGTGCTAGCAACCGTCCAGCGTTGGTGGGGACCTCGCCTAGCCGACATCCTCGCTTGGGGTCAGGAGTTCACACCTGGACTGAAGGATGCACCCGACCTCGCCAACGTCTCTGGGCAGCCCAAGACGCCTCCCAGAGGTTCCCTGTTCCACCCCTACTCCGGCCGCCTACATGATCGTGAGTGGCAGGAGGTTTGGGAACAGCCTGGCTCGGGCAAATTCCATAGCTGGCTCCATGCGGCACCGCCGTTGTGGCCGCCGCAGGATCAGTCCCCAATGCCAACGATGCGCGGCCGCGACTCGGCCGGCGCACCGGCTGAGGCGCTCGTCTTAGACGGCTACCTTGGCTGGTACCGGCGTCTCCTTATTAGCGGCCCCGGAAACCCGACTGGTGCAAGCCGCCGAGTTGACGTGATCGTTCGACCTCTCGGATGGCTCGGCACTTATCGATGCTCCCGCATAACCAATCTGTGGTTCAGGTGTCGCCACCACCTACACCTTCTCGGTAACGAGCCATACCAGAACCAAGGCTGACAGACCGTCACGGTATCGCCGGCACAGTCTAGGGCGGCAGTTCCACTACCGAGGCCTCGGAGGCCCGCTAGGTGACTAGCCTCGAGCATCTTGACGCGCTTGATCATCGATCAGAGACCCGTACCGACCTCAGGGGGCATACTTCAGCAGCAGGCATACTTGGGTATCACCGGATGTGGAAGCGCAGTTGCGCACTTCCTGGCCCGTCGGGGGTGCCGGCTGTTAGCGTCGGACCGTGCTGCGGAAGACGCTCATCCTTGACGATATTTTCGACGCCACGCTGGGCTGGCCCTACCCAATCCATCAAGTACCGCTTGAACGTCTCGCCGCTCCAGACGGCAGCCCTTACTACCAACTCCGGGTCGACGGAGTCAACGTCTTCGTCATTGAACAGACCGAGTGGGCGGACGAGAATCGGCGCTCAGACATATCGGCATCACGGCTCTGCGTCATCGTGCCGACCGACTTCGAGAACATGGACGCGGTCGAACTGCTGTTAGGCAACGCAGACACTCATGGCTTGCCCGGCTGGAGTGTTGACGAGGACGGCGACATCGTCCTGACCCACGCCCTTCCATTCTCGGAAAACTTTCCCGTCGACTGGTTACGCAAGCAGATGCTCGTGTCCATCGGACTCGCCGTCGAAGGGGTCCGCGAGGTCGCGGCGGTCATCGTCGAAGGGGATGAAGGACGAACGGCACGGCGTTGGACGAATGCTCGTGAGGTCGCCTCGGTGGCAGGGTCCTTCGCTAGAGCGTTCGTCCTACTCTGACGGCGCCAGCCCTCTGCGGGGACGCCTGCAGTGGCCAACCTCGGACGCCAAGCAAGCAGCAACCGACCCGTCGCGCCTACGCATGCAGCAGCCGACACTCGTGAGGAGCACGTCAGTGGCCGACCCTCGTGCGGGGCACGTCAGTGGACGACCCTCCCAGAGCGCGTAGTCGCTCGCCGAAGGGCACGGCAGTCGCTCGATCTGAGCCTCGGTCCTCTGGCAGGCTCCGAGCATGGCTCCTTCGACCACGATCACACTTCACCCGCGCATGTCGGACGGCAGCAGGATCGGAGCCGGCAGCACCGACATGATGGGCCCGACCGATCCTCAGCACAAGACGATCAGCGACCCCGACGTATGGGTCAGTGAGGTCCTCGACCACGGGACAGGCTTGTGGGGCTTCGCCGACGTAAGGCCAATCTTGACTCCAGCCGACCTCTCCATGCCTGCCGACGAAGACGCCGGACGTGTGCTCACGACTCGCATGACGATGTTCGGACTGGACGCAGATGGCCTTCTGACTTTCGGCGGCGACCAGCAGTTGCGGTGGTCGGAGCTGGTCCGAGCCTCAGAGGCTGGGTTGATCCCCGGCGACATCACCAACATGGTCATCTATGTGGATCGTGGGGCAGCGGGCGGCGGCGCGCACGAGGTCTATGAGCTCATCGACTTCCTGTTCTCTGAGCGCAACCTGGAGTACGCCGAACACCTGAAGGGCGTCTACGGCGCCGTCGCGCTCTACATTCTCCGCAAGCCCCTCATGGCTCTACCAAAGGCTCGCATCCGCTACCTCGCTCGTCAGTTTCGCAAACGAGGCATCACGGGGTCGGCACTCATGTTCTGGGTCGACAAGCACAGCAAGCGCTGGGACGTCGATCGCCTCGCTGCCATCTTGGCGCTGACCGAAGCCGAGACTCGGGCGCTGCTAAGCGAGCTGGGCTACGAGTCCGACGAGCATGGTCTGTTCACACGGTCGGCCGACCCCGAGCTGGTGGCTCGACGGCAAGCAGTCTTCATAAACTCGGTGCAGTCGCCTGATACGTCTCTTGGTGACCCCATCGTGCTCGGGGGTGAAGATCCGTGGTGGGAGGACGAGGAGGACGAGGACCTCTAGCTCCCTAGGGCTCCGAGACTGATCAGTGCGGTTCACGTCAGTGGGCGACCCTCGTGCCAGACGCACGGCAGTATCCGACCCTCGTGCGGGACGTACGCGTTGGCCACCCCCTCAGTGAGCCGCGCTGGCATCGACCGACGCTGGCACCGTACCGGGCAGATGCTCAGGGGGCTTTCACTGGCGGACCCAGGGCGTGCAGCCGTTGGTCTCGAACGCGCCGTCAGACTTACTGATGGTTACCACCGCGGATCCTTCCGTGATGTTGTTGGCGATGATGCTGTCAGCTTCGCCGGTGTCGTCTTTGAGTCGAGCCCAGTAACAACTGCTGCCATCCGACGCTCGCGCCTTGTAGCGACCAGGTCGGATGTCGTCGTTAACGATGAAGGTGCCCTCACCGATCGTCGCTGCCTCGGTTGACTCGCGACTACTAGCCTGGTCGCTTCTACTCGTTGAGGGTTGTTGAGCAAGCCTGTCTGCGTCCCAAACGGCCTTATCGCCGACCCCGTTCTCATAAGTGACCTCGCCGATGTCACTCCTACTTCGGAAGGGGATCCATCCCGAAGCGCAGTCTCCCACCGCATACGTGTCGGTCTTCGGGAACAACTTCCGGGGCGTCGCGGCGCCAAGCTGCGCATCAAGGGTGCTGTCGCCGGCTCGCACCGACCACGGATCCCAACTGATGCGCGTCCGATCTCCCTGCGGGTTCGGCGGCAAGCTTCGGACGCACACGGTTGCTAGTACCGCAACCTGAGTGCTTGAAAGTCGGTCGACCTGGCTTACCGCCACCTTGAAGTGCTTGAAGACGGCGCTGCTGCCAGGACTCGCCGCTCTCCGAGGGTCAGCCTTCTTCTTTGTGCTCGGTTTGGGAGAGGCAGGGGGTGACACTGTCGTGGAGGCGGGTGTCTGCTGCTGAGCGCGCTTCGAACTTGGGGACGGTGCCGCTTCCGGCGTTTCAACGCTCGCTGCGACGCATCCGGTCAGGCTGATAGTGGTCAGCAGGCCGAAGCCCGCCAGGCGGGCGACTACCCATCGGCGCTGTCGGGGCGTCATTCCCGGTGACTTCACAGGAGGACGCTACGGGCCCCAGCTCGTCCGCGCGGACGAAACGGCGCTTCTCGATCTAGGCAGACAGCTCCAGGCTGAGGCGCCTCGGCGGCATCGCGGGGCATGCGCGCAAGCCGACTCTCGTGCGCAGCAGGTCAGTGGTCGACCCTCGTGCGCGACGCACCGAAGTACCCACATCCGGTGCAGACGCCGGAATTAGCCGCGCCTCTGCTGTGACGACAACCCTGCCGTCGGTTGGGTCCAGGGCGATAGGTTCCGGGAATGCCGCATCCCCGGATCGAGCCGTATGCCTCGGGACTGCTGACGGTTGACGACGGTGACCAGATCTACTGGGAGACCTCGGGCAACCCAGACGGCAAGCCTGTCCTTCACCTGCACGGCGGACCCGGTAGCGGCCTGGGACGCGGGGGCTACCGGCGCAACTTCGACCCGGAAAGACACCTCATCATCGGCATCGACCAGCGGGGCTGCGGGCGCAGTCGCCCCCGGGCCATCGAGGCACTCGACCGGTTGCACCTCAACACCACTCAACGACTGATCCGCGACCTTGAGGCAGTCCGGCAGCATCTGCAGGTCGACTCCTGGCTGGTGACGGGAGTGTCGTGGGGGTCGACGCTGGCACTCGCGTACGCGTTGGCGGTTCCGGCGAGGGTTACGCAGTTAGCGCTCGTGGCCGTGACCACCACCAGCCGGGAAGAGACGCAGTGGATCACCGAAGGCGTGGGGCGGATCTTTCCGGAGGCCTGGGACCGGTTCGATCGGGCATCCGGCCGTCGCGGCGGTGAGCGGGTCGTGGAGGCGTACGCGCGCAGGCTGGCCGGGGCTGACCCGGCAGATCGAGCGCAGGCCGCTCTCGACTGGGACGAGTGGGAGAGCACGCACATCTCGCTCGATCCGCTCTGGACCCCCGACCAGCGACGCCCCGACCCCGTGCAGCGGGAGACGTTCGCCACGCTCGTGACCCACTACTGGGCCAATGACGCCTTCCTCAGCGGTGACGCCGCCATCCGCCGACGGGTCAGCGAGATCGGACACATCCCGGCCGTGCTCATCCACGGACGGCACGACGTCAGCGGACCCGCGATTACACCCTGGCAGCTCCACCAACAGTGGCCGGCCAGCCGGCTGATGATCGTTGAATCCGAAGGACACGGGGGCCCGGAGTCGATGGAGCAACTGCGCTTGGCGGTTGACGCTTGGTCCGCGACCACCCAGCCCTAGTAACCAAGCCTCGTGCGGGGCACGTCAGTGGTCGACCCTCGTGCGGAGCACGTCAGTGGACGACCCTCGTGCGGAGCACGTCAGTGGACGACCCTCGTGCGGGGCACGTCAGTGACCGACCCTCGTGCGGGACCGCTTGCGCTCAGCTGGTGCGACGACGAAGCACCTCAGTGATCGCGAGGCAGACCGCGGCGAGAACTGTGGAGGCAGCGAGGAAGGGAAGCCAGACCAAGAGCGGATCTGGCTTGTTCCGAAGGAGAAGACCAACGGCCAGGCAAACGGCAGCAGCGACGGTCGTCAGCAGCCAGTAACGTCGGCTCCCGTCCAGCCCCCTACCTGTGCGGTAGCTGAAGGCAACAGCTAGTGCAGCTAGCAAAGCCGCCAGGACAAGAGCGACGCCGACACCTCCGCCGAAGGCAGCGGAGAGCAGGCCACCGATGAATGCGCCGAGCATCAGGCCATTGGCTACAGCGAGGGCCAGACGGAGCCCGCTACGGTCACGGCTACTAGTTCCGGTTACGGAAGCAGTATGAGCGAGGCCTCAGCGGACCGGGGACGCTTCGCGTATCGGGGCGAAGGACACCACCATGCTGGTATCGCGCAGTAGCCGACCCTCATGCGGAGCACGTCAGTGGACGACGGCCTACCGGGACACCTCGCGCAGGAACTGTCTGCAGACGTATACGCGGTCGAACTGGGAGCGGAGCTCGGTCTCGTGCTCGATGCTCGCGTGGGAGAACGCGAGCACCGGCGGCGTTAGCGGCGGCGGTGCTGTGAAGCCGGCATCGGTGCTGTCGCCGTCCTTGTAGACGTGGAGGTAGCGGTACGCCTCGCGGAAGCCCTGCAGCTGGTACCAGTTGAGGGCGGCATGGTCTTCCCGGGTCCACGCGTCCAGGGTGGTCACGTGATCGGGCAGTTCGTCGATTGCGGCGGCCAGCAAGCGTGATGCGATGCCCCCACGTTGATGGTCAGGGTGCACGGCGATGGAGTCGATGGTGGCGGCGCTGTCGTCGATCTCGATGTCGATGAGGCCGACGACTTGGCCGTTCAGGTCGGCGACAAGGCGGATGGCGGGCAACTCGAAGCTGGTGCGGACGGTGTGAACGTCGTCGTAGTAGCAGGTGTCGAAGAACGACAGCAGCCGGCAGAGCAGCCATTCGCGCTCGTCAGCGGGCTGGTAGGGACGGATCGTGAGAGGGGTGGCGGACATAGTTCTCCTGGTGGCGCTGGAGGTAGTGCGCGCAAGGACGCTCGAGGTTGCGAGGTCACGCCCGGGCGAGGTTCACAGCCTCACGGTAACCAGCGATCGGCGACCGGGACAGCTTGGGTGGACTTCGAGGCGGAAGCTCTAGGGACGCATGCAGTGGCCGAGCCTCGTGCGAGACCTTGCTGAGCGTCGGTGGGAGGGGTTGACCGGCGCCTCGGTGGGTTCGGATGGCTAGGTGACGAGGGCGGTGAGGGCTTTCAGGCCGGTGCTGTCGCCGGCATCCCAGCTCGCGATGAGGGTGGCTAGGGGTGCCGGGAGGAGGGCGTCAAGAGTGCGTCGGGCTGAGGTGGCGGCCAGCAGCCACGCGTGGGCCTCTTCAGGGTCGGCGTCGGGCCGGAGTAGGGCGAGTACACGGACTCCGCTGCGGTCGGACTCGTCTCGTACGTCGATGACAGGTGCCGCCGGCCTTAGTGCGAGGTGCGGCTCGCCAGAGAGGTAGCGACGAGGCATCGACGATTCACCGTCGTGGGGTTGAGTCCGTCCGGCGAGTTCGTTGACGAGGTCGTTGATGGCGACACCGTAGGGGGTCTCGGTGATGATGACGCGGTCACCGCCTGGGTCAGGATGAGGCCCGGTGCTGAGGTGCCAACCGCCTTCAGTGGACGAAGGGGCTGGCGGCGGTCGCATCGGCTTTTGTTGCATCCGTTCCGTGTGCACTGTCGAGGACAGGGTCACTTGGACGAGCCGGCCGGCCGCTAGCCCGTTGAGGTCGCCCGACACCCTTCCGCCGGTTGGTGGGGCCGGTGCCAAATTCACTGGGTCACGGTCCCGCAGGGCTCCGAGCATGGCTTGGGGCAGATAGGGCGGTTGCAGCCCGCCGCGGTACCAGCTGCCATCGACCAGACCCAAAGGGACAGGACCTAGCAAGCCATTCTCGGCGGCGATCGCTAGCTCTCCGTAAGGGCTGAGGCTGATCTCGGTGTAGTCCCAGCCAGCAGGCGGGTCGCCGGCTTGGCTGCCCCAATTTCCGTGGCCGGTGAGAAGGGGAAGATGTCGGCGCCAGGGGGCGATGAGGTCCTGCACCATGGTTAGTGCTGCGCGTGGGCCGATGAGCCCAGCCCGGTCGAGAGCGTGCAGGAGAAGGTGTGTGCGGACCGGCTGTGAGTCTGCAGTCTGAGCAACCAGACGCAATACCTCAACCTCAACTTCGAGTAAACCCGTTCTCCCGCTCATCTGCACACGCTCGAACGCACCTCGCGCGGGCATCCGGTGGTCGACACGCCTGCGATCGCGAGAGTCGAGGTCAGTATCGGCTCAGGCGCGGTCATCGTGTCTGCCGACGGATGGTGTAGCGGGTGGCCAGGTGACGGGCCAAGACTGGCGTCGCTGCGAAGGCTGCGGCGGTGGTGATGGCCATGACTTGGATGAAGGGTCCCTCGGTGTCGGAGATGGTGGCGATGATGATGTCGAGGACTAGCGCTGTGATCGCGCCGACGGGCAGCAGGGCGAACAGCCAGCGCGCGGTGGACGCCGCACGGGGGTCGCCTCCACGGTGGAGTGCTGCCCAGCAGGCCAGTGGGGCGAGCAGCCAGGAGACGATGGTTGAGTTGATGACGACGGCCAGCCAGATGGCGGTGCTGGTGATGAATGGTGCGCCGGGGACGACGGTTTGGACCGTTTGGTCGGTGATGATCACTGCAGAACCGACCAGCACACTGACCAGAGTGAGTGGGGTCAGCAACCCGATTCGGAGGGCCCGCCCGGACGCCTGCTGCTCGTGGGCCCATTGCCGCAACGTCGTTGTCGGGTCGTCGCCGAGGACGGTTGAGGGCTGTTGACCGGCATCGGCTGCGGCGACCAGCTCGGCGTGCAGCTCGTCGCTGAGGCGGCCGCGGTCGCCTGCGAGGACACCGGCTCTGCGCCATGTGCGCCTGGCTCGGCGCAACAGTGGCCGCAGCGCCTGGTCGTTGACGGTGCGCGGCGGCGCCTGTTCCACAGTGGCCATGCGTGGTCTCCTGACCGGGTAGGGGCTATGAACCCAAGTTGGGGGAGGGCGGGGACTGGCAGAGGACGCGGTCGACCGCTGCGGTGATTGACTCCCACTCGAGGTGACCTTCAACAAGAACTCGTCGGCCCTCGGCGGTGAGGGCGTAGTACTTGCGTGCCGGTCCCCGCTCGGAGGGGCGCAGCTCGGTCTTCACCAGTCCCTGACGCTCGAGACGGGCGAGCAACGGGTAAACCGAGCCCGGCGCCACTGGTAGCCCGAAGGCGCCGAGGCGCTCGCTCAGCTCGTACCCGTAGACCGCGCGGTCAGTCAGAAGGGCTAGCAGGCAGAGGTCGAGCACTCCCCGAAGGACGAGGCTGCTGCGTTCGACCGATGCCATGCAGAGCAAGGTACCCTGCAGTAGTCTTGCAGAGCAAGACATAACCTCGAAGAACCTTCGTGCGGGGCAGGTCAGTGGGCGACCCTCGTGCGAAGCACGTCAGTAGCCGACCCTCGTGCGGGACCGCTTGCGCTCAGCTGGTGCGACGACGAAGCACCTCAGTGATCGCGAGGCAGACCGCGGCGAGAACTGTGGAGGCAGCGAGGAAGGGAAGTCAGACCAAGAGCGGATCTGGCTTGTTCCGAAGGAGAAGACCAACGGCCAGGCAAACGGCAGCAGCGACGGTCGTCAGCAGCCAGTAACGTCGGCTCCCGTCCAGCCCCTTACCTGTGCGGTAGCTGAAGGCAACAGCTAGTGCAGCTAGCAAAGCCGCCAGGACAAGAGCGACGCCGACACCTCCGCCGAAGGCAGCGGAGAGCAGGCCACCGATGAATGCGCGAGCATCAGGCCGTTGGCTACAGCGAGGGCCAGACGGAGCCCGCTACGGTCACGGCTACTAGTTCCGGTTACGGAAGCAGTATGAGCGAGGCCTCAGCGGACCGGGGACGCTTCGCGTATCGGGGCGAAGGACACCACCATGCTGGTATCGCGCAGTAGCCGACCCTCATGCGGAGCACGTCAGTGGACGACCCTCGTGCGGAGCACGTCAGTGGACGACCCTCGTGCGGAGCACCTCAACGGCTGACCAGCTGCGGGAAGCGGCGTGGCTGCTGCGAGTGGTGCAAGAGCGTCAGAAATGTCAGTCAGAGGTGTCACGATTCTGGACATGACGGAGTCGCGCCCAACCCTCGACGAGCACCTGACGGGACCCGAGCTCCTGCGGTGGTACTGGCTCCGCAGCGAACTTGCGGCTCTGGCTCGATCGCTCAGGGTTCCGGCTCACGGAGGCAAGCACGAGCTCACGGCACGGCTCGTCGCTCATCTCGATCACGGCAGTCCGCCCCCGCCGGCCCCACGTCGCCGACCCGCGCCGCCCGCGTTACCTGAACCACTCACCGCCGCCACGACTATCCAGGCCGGGCAGCGCTGCACCCAGCAGCTGCGCCGCTACTTCACCGCCGTCCTCGGGCCCTCGTTCTCTTTCGACGCCGCCATGCGCGACTTCATCTCCGATGGGACAGGTCGGACCCTCGGCGACGCGATTACTCACTGGCACGCCACTCGATCGCGACCAGCGCCCCAGATTGGCAGCCAGTTTGAACTCAACGCCTTCATCAGAGACTGGCACCACCAACACCCAAAGGGATCACGCGCTCATGCACTTACGGCGTGGCGCATCTACCGCGCGCTTCCTGTTGATGCTCGTCCATCGGCCGGGGCCGGCACGCCGTAGGCCGACCCTCGTGCGGAGCACGTCAGTGACCAACCCTCGTGCGGGGCACGTCAGTGGACGACCCCCCGTGCGAGACGCGCATCAGCCGAAGCTCGTGCGGGACCGTGCAGCCATACGTCGCACCGCCGTGACCAGGCCGTCCGATCTGCGAGGCACGCAGGCGCAGGCCCGGACAGGGACGTGCATCCTGCCCAGCGCGCCACGTGCGCGAGCCTCTTCAGCTACTGCGTCTGAGGTCCGGAGCCCATTGCCTCGTCCCAGACCTCCTGCACCCGGCATCGGTACTTCCGCTTCTCGTCCTCGGTCAGTTCCCAAGGTTCCGGGATGTAGGCGTTCGCTGCCTCCTCCCAGGTGGGTGGCGGGAGCGTGCCGTCATCCATCAGGCTCTCGATTCGGCTATCGAGACGCCGGATCTCCAGACTGGCTTCCATCCCGGTGTAGGAGCGGGGCTGGTACTTCTCGCCAACCTTGAGGGTCATCTCCTCGATGGCCTGTAGCTGCCGCTTGGTAGCGGGGCCCTTCGGACTGCCCGTCATCCTCTCCTCCTGGTTGGCTCTGACTTGAGGCCGTACGTTGCCGACAGCAAGGGTCTCCGGCCTGCGGAACCCGCCCGAGCTTCGCAGCCTTCAAGCAGAGCAGGCAGTCGCGCGGGTTCTCCAGCATGTCCCGTTGGACCCGCCCGGTGATCTTCCCGATCAGGGGGCGTCATGCGGGACGCCTCCGGAGTCGTCGGTGCCCCCCGACGGTGAGGGCTGCGGCGAGCCCCTTCTGCAGGTCGGTGACTTCGGCCGACCGCTGGCGCCACCGCTCATGCGCACGGACCTGCTCTCGAAGGACAGAGGAAGCAGCACGCGCGGGCTGATCTTCGCTCGCCACCGGGTGCAGCGGCGCAACTCGTGCGCACAGCGACGGGGCCAGCAGGGTCAGGACCCGCCGAGAGGCGCGTCCTGTCCCTGCTGTCCACCTCGCAACCCGTGCAGGTCTGGCTCGTAGCCGAGTCCACCCGCTTCCCGGGCTCAGGCCGCCGGCTGATCCATCGGCGCGCCGGTCTCGACGAGGGTCTTGAGCCCGGACAGCGACCACAGCCAGCCGCCGCCGCCCTGCTGCGGGTCGCCACCGCCGGCGATCTCGGCCGCCAGCTGGGGCGCCGCCGTGACGTCGTGGGTCAGCACCACGCGGGTCAGCCCGCTCGGGTACTCCGTCAGCTCCCAGCTCACGCGCGTGGGCTCGGAGTCGGGGTACCACGCCGCCTTCCAGCTGAGCACCAGCCGGTGCGGCGGGTCGATCTCGAGGACGGTGCCCTCGATGGCGACGTCGCCCATGCCCATCTGCTTCATCTCGGCGGTGGTCAGGTTGTTGAAGACCCCACCCGGGCGGGGGTCGAGCTCGACGTCGCCGCCGTAGCCCCAGCGGTTGGTGTGCTCGGACCGGGTGATGGCGTCCCAGATCCGCTGGGCCGGGGCGTTGATGTAGATGCTGTAGATCTGGACCAGGTTCTCGCTCATGTCGGGTCGTCCTCCGTGGTCGTCGGTGCCTCGAGAGCGTTCGGTGTCTCGAGGTGCTGCTTGAGGTCGAGCAGGAGGGCGGAGACGCCGGCCCGCTCGGTGTACTTGCCGATCCAGCGCTGGTGGATCTGCTGGATGGGGACCGGGTTCAGGTGGTGCAGCTTCGCCCGGCCGTGCTTGCGGGTGATGACGAGGTCGGCCTGCTCGAGCAGGCGCAGGTGCTTGGCCACGCCGAAGCGGGTCATCTCCACGTGCTGGTTGACGGCGGCCTCGAGCTCACCCAGCGAGCGGCCGTCCCGCTGGTAGAGCGCGTCCAGGAGCAGTCGGCGGACGGGGTCTGCCAGAGCCCTGAACACGAGGTCGTCGGCATCCACACCCGGGACAATAGGTGACCTTTTGGTCACGTGTCAACGGTTCGCCCCCTTGCGCTCCTGCTACGCCGAGGGCTTGCTCGTGCCCGCCGAGATCGGCGAGGACAACGGATACCGCGGCTCCACCTCCCCCGTGCGTTGCTCCGCGAGGAGATCGGGCAGCAGCCATGGCTGGGCGGGACCGCGACGTAGCGGGCGCGTCGGCATACGGTGCCTGCATGTCCCAGCTCGAGGTGGCCGTCCGGCGGGCAGGACCCCACGAGATGGGGATCCTCGAGCGGTTGTGGCTGATGTTCCGCCACGACCTCTCGGAGTTCCGCGGTGTCCTGCCCGGACCCGACGGCAGCTTCCGCAGCGACAGGCTCCGGGCCGCCGTCGAGGATCCCGCGTGGGCTGCCTACCTCGTCTGGGCCGACGACCGACCCGTCGGCCTGGCCCTCGTCCGGGCGCTCGACCAGCCGGTCCGGGTCCTCAACGGCTTCTTTGTCGTCCGCGGAGCGCGCCGCACCGGGACCGGGTCGCGTGCCGTCCTCCAGGTCCTCGCGAATCACCCCGGTCCCTGGGAGGTCGCCTTCCAGGCCGACAACGCCGCCGCCGTCCAGTTCTGGCGCCGCGTCGCGAGCGCGACGTCGGGCGACGCCTGGACGGAAGAACGACGTGCCGTCCCCGGCCGACCCGACCTGCCGCCCGATGTGTGGATCTCCTTCTCCCACCAGCAGACCGCAGCTCCGTGAGCCAGCCCGCGTGGGGTGCGCACGCACCGGCCGGCCTGGACCTGGGGCGGGCCGGAGCGACCTGAGGACCGCGCACCGGGTCGCGGCCGGGGGAGGGGTGCCAGCCGCGAGGGGTGCGGGCCGTCCGCCGCCGCCGAGCACCGGTCGTCGCCGGGCCGCGGGCGAGGACCTAGGTTGCAGCCGTGCACATGTATCCGCCGTTGGCGGTCGAGATCACGACGCCGCTCCTGTCCCTGAGGGGCGCCACCGACGACCTGCTGGCCGAGCTCGCTCCCCTGGTGCGCGCGGGCGAGGCGGTCGCCGAGCCGCCTCCGTTCGACGACCCGATGTCGCTGTACGAGGTGGATCCCGAGCGGCGCGTCCAGCGGTGGCTGCAGGGCGTCTGGCGGGGCCGGGGCAGCGTCAGCGCTGACCTGTGGCGGCTCTCGTTCGTCGTGGTGCACGACGGCCGTGCGGTGGGGATGCAGGACCTGATCGGTCAGCGTTTCGACGTCTTCCGCTCGGCCACCTCGTTCTCCTGGCTGGCTCGGTCGGCCCGCGGGCGCGGGTTGGGTCGAGAGATGCGAGCCGCCGTCCTCCACCTCGCCTTCGAGGGCCTGGGTGCGGACCGGGCGGAGAGCGAGGCCTTCACCGACAACGCCGGCTCCAACCGGATCTCCCAGTCGACGGGTTACGTGGCCAACGGGACCACCTGGGCCACCCGGCAGGGGTCGGCGGCGGTGCTCCAGCGTTGGCAGCTCAGCCGGGAGGACTGGCTCCCGCGACGGCGGGACGACATCTCGCTGGCAGGAGTTGCTGCCTGCCGGGCTGCGCTCGCCATCTCGGCACGTCCTCCCACGTCCGAGCGGTGAGGGTCCGAGAGCGGTGTGCCAGCCCAGGTCCGACCGATCTCGCACCCCCCGTTGTCGACCCTGGGCGGAGCGCACTGGTCTCCGGCCCTCGAGCGGGACGCGCGCGAGCCGGAGCGGCCATGGGCGCTCTCGCACCGTCCCGGACGCCCCTCCGAGGCGCTGAGCGGTCTCAGCGGGGGCGAGGAACTCGTCGGGTGGGGCAGGCCAGCAGCTCCGGCGCCCCGCGGTGCACGAGCTCTTCACCGTGCTGCGGTAGACCTCGGCGGGGTCTGACCGTTGACGGGCCCGGCGGGGTGCGGTAGGTCTGGCCGGATGAGACGCCGGGTGGTCCTCCTGCCGTGCGTGGCGCTGATGATCCTCCTGACCGCAGCGGGCTGCCCCGCGGGCGCGCTGGACGAGGCCCTCAAGGCCGCGAAGGCTGTCGAGCGGTCGAGCTCTACCCGAGAGGTCGACGACGGCAGCCGGGCTCTGCGCGACCTGAACCCGGCGAAGCTGGACCCTGCTCAGCGGCAGGTCCGGCAGCAACAGCTGGCGGTCGTCGACGGTGTGCTCGAGCGAGCAGCCGGTGCCGAGGTGCAGAGCGGAGCCGCGGCGGCAGACCTGCAGATCCCGACCTTGGCCGACGAGACGGCGGCGCTGGTCACGCCGCCCGACTCCAGACCTGACTTCCTGGCCGACGTCCGCGCCGAGACCCGCGAGCAGATCAAGTCGGCGGCCTGCGACACCTTGTTGAACGCTGCTGCTCCCGAGCAGACCCCCGACCCGAGCGGGGAGGGCGCGGCGAAGTACGCGACCCAGGCGATCGAGCACCTGCAGGTCACGTGGGCACTGCCGGGCTCTCTGCAACAGGTGCACGGCTGGGCGAGGTGGACGCAGGGAGTGGTGGAGGACGCTCAGCAGGTCCAGGCGGCGGTCGAGGCGAACCCGCAGACCTACGTGAACTACGCCACGAAGCCACCGGTCCTCCGAGGCACCATCGCCTACGCCAGGTACTGCTACGCGCGGCCTCGTTGACGGGTCCGTGCAGGCGTGCGTCGGCCGCCCCTCAGGCAGGAGTCGACCGTCTGCGGCACGGATCGCCGGTGGTCCTCCGTGCCGCCCCGGCTGCGGTGCGGGACGTGCACAGCGCGGCGCCGTCGAGCTCACACGACGCAGCCCGGGTCAGTCGCGGTGCTGCACCACGTCGAGGAGGTTGCCGTCGGGAGCCCGGACGAAGAAGCGGGTCACGCCCCACTCCTCGGTGGTGAGCGGATGGACGATCTCGTAGCCACGCTCCCGCGCTCGAGCGTGGGCAGCGTCGATGTCGTCGACCCGGACCGAGAGCACAGGGTTCACAGGGGCCGTGGCGTCGCGGGTCACCAGCTGGATCCTGGTCCCGCCCTGCGGGGAGGCGTACCGCGCCACCCACCCCCGGTTGAACCCCTCCTCGCTCAACCCCAGGTACCGGTGCAGAACGGCCTCGCCTCGTCGAGGTCGGCCGCGTGCAGGTCGCCGTTCGCCACCACCGTCGACGGCAGGGGTGAACTGCTGCACACTGCACCTCGTGATCCGCGTCGAACTGGTTCTCGGGCTGCTCGTCTTCGTGCTCTGGCTGTTCAGCCTGCTCGAGGTGGTCAGGAGCGACGACGGAGCGGTCCGCCACCTCCCCAAGCTGGTCTGGCTGCTCGTCGTCCTCCTGTTCCCGCTGGTGGGCTCGATCGCGTGGCTGGTGGCCGGCCGACCGGTCGGGGCGCCGCGAACGGGTCATCTCGAGCGCGCGGCGCCCGCGTACCCCGAGTACGACCGGCCCGGCCGCGCCGCCGCGAGCACGCCGGAGGCGGACGAGGCCTTCCTGCGGAAGGTGCGCGAGCGCGCCGAGGCGCAGCGCCGTGCCTACCGGGAGCAGCAGCGGGGGCGGGAGCACCAGGAGGGTGGCGGGTCCGAGCCCTCCTGAGCCGCGCGGCCCGCGCTGCAGCCGGAGCCGGCTCGTCCTCGTCGGGTGACGTCGGGCCGGTCAGCGGCGCGAGCAGCGGCAACCCTCGCACGGGACGCACGCAGTAACCGACCCGCGGGCGGTGGCCACGGCTGCGACGTGAACCTGGCCCAGCTGGCCGGCGAGGCGGAGGGCGCTGCACCCAGGAGCACCCCCGGGGTCGGGGTCGAGGTCGGAGGACCGCCGCCTGACGGCGGGGGCGGCGTCGCTAGAGTCCCGACCATGTTCACCGACCTCGCTCTCGGCGCCCTCGGCCACCCGCGCGACCTCCCGACCGCTCTCGAGCTCGCGGCCCGGCACGGGTTCGGCGGGGTGGACCCCGACGTCGGCCACCTCCGCGGGCTGCGCAGCCGGACGCAGGTGCAGGAGCTCGCCGACGACCTCACGAGCCGCGGCCTGCGGTGGGGCATCGGCGGCCTCCCCGTGTCGCTGACGGCGGCGCCGGCGGTCTTCGCCGAGCAGCTGGCGGCGCTGCCGCAGGTGGCGGAGATCCTGGCCGCGGCCGGGGTGGGCGCCGTCGGCACCTGGGTCAAGCCGATGGACGACGCGCTGACCTACCGGCGCAACTGGCGCCTCCACGTCGGGCGCCTCGCGCTGGTCGCCGGCGTCCTCGACGACGCCGGGATCCGCCTCGGGCTGGAGTACGTCGGGCCGAAGACGTTCTGGTCCACCGAGCGGTTCCCCTTCGTCCACACCCTGGCCGAGCTGCGCGAGCTGATCGCCGACGCCGGTGCCGGCAACGTCGGCGTCATCCTCGACACCTACCACTGGTACACCGCGGGCGAGACCCCGGCGGACCTGCGGGCGCTGACCGCGTCCGACATCATCTCGGTCGACCTGAACGACGCGCGCGACGACCGGGAGCGCGACGAGCAGCAGGACCAGGACCGCCGGCTGCCCGGCACGACCGGGGTCATCGACCTGTCCGGCTTCGTGGACGTCCTCGTCGAGCTCGGCTACGACGGGCCGGTCAAGGCCGAGCCGTTCCTGTCCACGCTCGCCGAGCGTCCCGTCGACGACGTGCTCGCCGAGGTCTCGGACCTGCTCGACCGCGCGCTCGCCCCGGCGCAGGAGCTCTCCAGGAGCTAGGCGGCGGACTCCTTGAGGGGCTGAGGGGAGCCCAGCTCTCGCCCACACGTGAACGCGCCGGTCAAGGGCGCACTTCTCGACCTTGACCGGCTCGGACCAGCGCTGGTATCCGTGGGCCAGCACGTCCACCCCCACCGTGCAGGGCGTTCCCGCCCCGTCCGACCGGACCGGCGTCCTGGCCGGGCGACCACGGCTCGAGCACGTCATGCGTGATCGGCGTGCTCCTGGAGGTGTGGCGTGACCGGTGTACCCCGACGGCTCCCCAGTCCGGCAGGGCTCCGGGCCCGGGGCCGGGAGTGGGTCTTCGGCCCGGGCGGACGCAGCCCACGCCGGGCGGCGGACGTGATCTGCCGGCTCTCCAACGACGACGTGGTCCGCTTCTGCCGAGCCCACCAGCTCGGCCTCGACGAGACCGTCACCCAGCTGGTCAGCACCGGCACGAGCCTGGCCCGCTTCGGGGACGGCGAGCTCGGCGCCATGATGAGACCGGGCTACGACCTCTACCTGCAACGCTCGTCCCCGCAGCTGATGGCCGAGCTGCGCGGCATCTGGACGCTGGACGACCTGGACCCGGCCACGCTCCTGCTGGGGTTCCCGCTCCCGTTCACCGGGTCCTACTGGTCCGGTGTCTGGGGGAGCCTCTGGCCGGAGCTGCGGTTGATCACCCGGGACGACCTCCGGTACGGGAACACCCACGTCACCCGGCCGGTCTACTTCCGGCGCCTGCGGGGCCGGGGCGTCGACCTCTGGCGCGCGGTGTGGGCCGACCAATCCGTGTGCGTCGTCACCGGCACGGGGTCACGGTTCGACCTGATCCCGGAGCTCTTCGGCAGCGCCGCCTCGGTCGTCCGCGAGACGGCGCCGCCCGTGGACGCGTACGCCGACGTGGACGCCCTGGAGCGGCGGCTCCTGGCGATCCCCGTCGACCTCTTCCTGCTCTCCCTCGGCCCGACGGCGACCGTCCTGGCCGCGCGGCTGTCGCGCCGCGGCCGGCGCGCCCTCGACATCGGCCACATCGTGAACAGCTACAAGACGGTCTTCCACGGGGCTGACCGGCCCGAGCACCAGCCGCTCTAGCGGCGACCGCCGCAGGAGAGGGGAGAGCGCCGCGGTCGGGCGACCGCTGGGCGTCAGTCCCGCAGGGCGTCCGGTCGGCCCTTCTGCGGTCGTCGTCTCGACCGCGCGAGCGCGCGCACGTCCCCCTCGAACAGCGTGATCGCGGCGAAGGCGTTCACGTGGTGGTGGGTGACGCGCTGGCCCACCAGGGGCAACGGGTAGCGGGGGTCCTCGTACCAGGCGCAGATCCGCCGGACGTCCGCGTGCTCGTCGTCGGTCATCCCGAGCGCACGTTCCCAGAGCGCGTCCTCGCCGTAGTCCCACAGGGCCTGGGCGATGGCCAGCGGGGACACGTGGACGATGAGCTGAGGGCGCGGCCGCAGCAGCTCCTCGAGAGGACGTGGCCCCCCGTCTCCGCGTCCCGCGACCGGTCCGTCCTCCGTCGAACGGGACGACCTCGCCGGCGTCGGGCGCGCCCGGGCCCTGACGTGGTGCAGCCAGGTCGTGAAGAGCGAGGTCACGAGCCCATCATCGACCGTCAGCCCGGGACGGCGACCTCCGGCAGCCGTCGTGCGGGCGGCGCTCCGAGCCGGCCGGCAGACGGGCGCCAGGACCAGCGGAACGTGGCCACCGGTGGATCACCAGGAGGAGCGGGTCTCCGCCGGACCTGCGGCGACGGACCCGTCACCGCCCGGACCGCGACCGGCCCCCGGTCACCGCGGTCCCAGCCCGGTCAGCCCGTCGAGGAGCTCGCGGGCCAGGTCCAGGTGGCCGACGTGCCGGGCGATCTCCTCGATCACGTGCAGCAGCACGCCCCGGACCGTGGTCACCTCCCCGACGAGCTGCTCGGGCTGGACCGTCAACGGGTCGTCCAGGGCGAACCGGGTGAGGATCTGGTCGGAGCGCTCGCACTCCGCGCGGTAGGACACCGCGGCCCCCACCAGCGTCGACACCTCTCCCGGGGAGGCGGGCGCGTCGGTCGTGTCGCCGTCGAGCACCAGCAGGAACCAGTGCCGTTCGACGCCCCCGAGGTGCACGAGCAGGTCGAACGGTGTCCAGCCGCTGGGGACGACGCTCCGCCGGGCGTCCGCCTCGGAGAGGCCGTCGACGACCTGCAGGGCTGACCGGCGGTTCGCGGCGAGGAAGTGCAGGAGCGCTCGGCGTTCGTCGGTGTCGGGGCCGGTGACCATGGTCGGCACGGTAGCGCCGGTCGTGCGCCGTCGTGCGCCGTCGTGCGGGGACCGGGCCGGCACCGACGGCGCGACGGCGAGCGCTTCCCCTGCCACGTGTGAGGGCGGTTGAGTGGCGGCCCAGAGGCTGGGCGACGTCCGGTTGCGCTACCATCGCCGGCGCTCAGGTCGGGGGGCAGCCTGCGCCAGCGTGCGGGGGAGGCTGCGCCCCGGCTGCTCGGGCGACGAGCCCGCGCCGCAGGACGGTGGTCAGCAGCGCCGCTACGGTGACGGCATGGTCCCCGCAGCGACGGGCGCGCTGGCCTGGCGCCTGGGTCGGCACGCCCTCGACCCCTCCGGCCCGGCGTCGACGGCCGTCGAGGTGGTCGACCGGGTGCTGGCCGTCCGCGGCTGGCCCGCCGACGCCGCCGACCTCGCCGTCTCCGTCCGGCAGGCGGTGCCCGACCCGGGCGGCCTGGAGCGCGCGCTCGACGCGGGGGAGCTGGTGCGCAGCTACGCCTTCCGCGGCGGGAGCTACGCCTTCACCCCGGAGGTCGCGGCGCTGGTGCTCGCCGTCCGCACCATCACCCGGGTCTGGGAGACGCGGCGCTGGCAGCAGCAGGGCGGTTTCGCCCTCGAGGACTGGGAGCCGCTGCGGGAGGAGGTCTGCGCGGCGCTGGCCGACGGCCCCCTCACCCGGGACGAGATCTCCGCCCGCCTCGCCGGGACCCCGCTGGCGCACCTCAGCGGCGCGGCCACCGGGCAGGGCGCCGACAGCCTCTACAAGCCGCTGCACTGGTGGGGCGACATCTGCTTCGGCCCGCCGCGGGAGGGCCGCTCGACCTTCCGGCTGCTCCGCGGTGACCCGGCCTGGCCCGGCCGGCCGGACGTCGACGACGCCGGGCGCGAGCTGGTCACCCGCTACCTGGCCGGCTACGGCCCGGCGACGGCGACCAACCTGCACTACTGGCTCACCGAGGGGCTCGGGGTCCCGCGCCGTCGGCTCCAGCGCTGGCTGGCCGACCTGGGCGACGACGTCGTGACCGACGTCGTCGACGGCGACGAGGACGCGGCCGTCCTGCTGCGGGCCGACCGCGAGGCCGTGCGCGCGGCCCGGCCCTCCGACGTCGTCCGGCTCCTGCCGGCCTTCGATCCCTGGGTCCTCGGACCCGGCACGGCCGACGCCCGGCTGGTCGCGCCCGGCCGTCGGAGCCTGGTCTCGCAGGGCCACAGCCTCGTCGTCCGGGGCGGGGTCGTGGTGGGGACCTGGCGCTCGCGGGCCGGGACCGTCGACGTGGGGTGGTTCAGCGAGGCCGGCGTCGTCCCCGTGGACGCGCTCCGGACCGAGGTGCAGCGGCTGGCGACGATCCGGTCGCAGGAGCTGACGCTCACCTCCGCCACCCGCTAGCGCTCGCCGCCGGAGCGGGCGGCCCCGTCGGCAGGGGGCCGCCCGACGATGGGTCAGGCCCGGTCGTAGCGCTGGCCCTCGGGCCGCGGCGCCGAGGCCCAGAACACGATGAGGACGACGATCCCGACGACCGGGACCAGGATGATCAGGTACCACCACCCGGAGCGGCCGGTGTCGTGCAGCCGGCGCGCGCTCAGCGCGAGCAGGCCCACGAAGGTCAGCAGCGACCAGACCGAGGAGGCCGCCGAGGTCTTCAGCGAGCGGAGCATCGAGTCCACGGCGTACTGCTGGGCGTCGGCGCCCGGCGCGGGGACGGTCGTGTCGACGCCGACCACGGCGACGCTGATGACGCCGAGGATGATCGAGACCACCACCGAGATGAGGTACCACCACCAGAACTCGCTGCGGCTGGCCCGCCCGCTGAAGGTGGCGTACTTCTTCCAGAACCGGACGAAGGCCTGCCGCGGCGAGGCGTCGTAGAGGGGCTGGTCCAGTCGGGCCGGACCGGTCCGGGTGAGAGATGACATGGGTGTGGTGCTTCCTGTGAGCCGTTGACCTGACCGGAGGACCGTAGACCGGCCGGAGGTCGCACGGGGCTCCTCGGCTGAAGCGAGACCAGCACGTGACCGGGGACGGCGGCCTCCAGCACGACCGGGCCCGGCCGACCTCGTGAGGTCGACCGGGCCCGGGCCCTGCGTGGTGCCGTGCGTCAGCCGGCGGGGGTGCTCCGCAGCGTCTGGGCCTCGGCGCGCGTGCCGTCGACCCCGTGCAGGTGGATCACCAGCGCCCGGGCGGGCTTGCCACCCGTCGCGGCGAGGCGGTAGGGGATCCGGGTCCCCGCGACGTCCGGGTAGACCAGCCCCCCGACCTGGACGCCGGGGTTGAGGGCGTCGAAGGCCACGGCCGGCGTCTGGTCCTGGACACCGCCGGTGAGCGGCGAGGCGTAGGCGTTGGCCGTCCCCACCCGGTAGGTGAGGGGGAACGTCGTCGCCTCGTCGGTGATGCCCAGCGCTGCTGCGGAGACCGGGATCAGCAGCGTGTTGGTGTCGAAGGCGTTGGTCTCGAAGTCGCCGTCCCCGAAGTTCAGCGGCTGGATGTCGACCAGCTGCTCGCCCTCCGGCTCGCGCAGGTCGAGGGTCACGGCGTTGAAGAGGTCGGTGTCCGGCTCCGGCTGCACCAGCGTCTCCAGGTCGGCCTTGCCGTCACCGGTGATGTCGATGTCGACGAAGGGGACGTTGAAGTGCCCGATCGAGGACATGTTGCCCCAGGTGCTGAGGCCGAACCACACGAAGCCGTCGGCCCTGCTGCCGCCGTTGCCGGGGGTGGCGCCGGCGCCGACGTAGTGGATGTCCCCGGCCCGGGTGGCGGCGGTGGCTGCGCAGCCGACGGCCTGGACCCCGCCGCAGCGGGGCTGCCGGGGGCTGTTGTACCCGAGCGTCAGCACCGAGAGCTTGGACTCGAAGGCCGTCGTGCCGCTGCCCTGGGCGAACCCGGCGCCCTTGACGACCATCGTCGGCGCGCCGGCCACGGTGGTGTCGTCGACGCGGGTGGTGGAGGCCGGCTTGGCCGCCCCGTAGACCGGCACCCGCAGGGCGGGCTTCCCCTTCGGCGTGACCAGCAGGCGCCCCGACGCGTCGGAGACGTACTGCCGGGCGCGCTCGACGGGCTCGTCGTCCGGCCCCACGAGGTAGGCGTCGACCTGGGTCGTCGCCATCGTCGGGTCGATGGTGTGCCGCAGCTTCGCCGTCGTCACCGTCATGGTGACCGTGACGTCGACGTACTTCCCGGGCTTGAGGGTCACGGTGGACCGGCTCGCCCGGTAGGACACGCCCGGCTGGCTGACGACCGGCTGGTAGGCCACGGCCGCGGTGGTGGTGCGCTTCGAGGTGTTGCGGATCCGCACCTGCTGGGTCTTGGTGACCTTCGCCTCGTCCGCCGGTGCGGCGACCACGCCGAAGGAGGCGCTGACGGCACCCCGGCCCAGGGTGTAGGCGATGACGTCGGTCTGCACGGCGGCGAGCGCGTCGACGCGGCCGGCCCCGACCCGGGCCGGGCCGTACCGGAGACCCTTCCGCCCGGGCTCGGTGTACACGTCGTGCCCGGCGGTGTTCATCACGGCGGCCTTGACCCGCTCGACGTTCCACGACGGGTGGGCGGCCCGCACCAGGGCGGCGACGCCCGCGGTGACCGGGGACGCCATCGAGGTGCCCGAGATGGTCAGCTGGCCGTCGCCGGTGCCCATGCCGGCGGAGGTGATGGTGTCGCCGGGGGCGGCGACGTCGGGCTTCACGACGCCCGGCTGACCGTGCCCGCCGCGCGAGCTGAACGAGGAGAGCGTGTCGGTGATCGCGGGGGTGATGCTCTTGATCGTGCCCTGGAGCGACCCGTCGAAGGTCACGGCCAGCGTGCCGGCGGTGACCGCCGGACGCAGCTGGTCGGTCCCGGCCTTCGGCAGCTGGACGACCGGGATGGTCGGGCTGCCCGTGATGCCGGCGGCGAAGACGTCGACGCCCGCGGTGTAGATCGCCCCGACGGCGCCGGCGGCGGCGACGTTGGCGGCCCGTGCGGCGGACCCGCAGAGCCGGGTGGCGTCGTCGTCGTCCCACTCGAGCCAGGCGACCTTGCCGGCGACCGCCGTGGCGTCGGCGCCGGTGACCGGCGAGCAGCCGTCGGCGTTGGCGCTGGAGAGCGCGACGACCTGGCCGGAGACGGGCGCGGCGTCGGCCCAGGGGTAGGCGACGGAGAACTGGCCGGCGACGACGCCGGCGAGGGAGGCCGGGGCGCTCACCCGCAGCCCGTCGCGGAGCTGCAGCTCGTCGACCGTGCTCGCGACCGCGAGCGAGCGCACGGCGTTGCCCGGCGAGCCCGCCGCGTCGGTCAGGTCACCGGCGTTGCCGGCCGCCATCACCGGCAGGACCCCGTTCTTGGCGAGCACGTCGACGACGGCGTTCTCGGGGTCGTCGGCGGCGCTGAAGTCGCTGCCGAGCGAGAGGTTGACGATGTCGAGGTGGTCGGAGAAGTCGCCGTCGCCGTCCGGGTCCAACGCCCAGTCCAGGGCGGGGATGACCGTGTCGGTGGAGCCCTCGCAGCCGAACACCTTCAAGGCGTAGAGCGAGGCCTGCGGAGCCATGCCGGGGCCGATCCGCATGCGGTACAGCGAGGTGCGGTCGAGGCGCGGGTAGCTGCCCCGGAAGGTGCTGCCGTCGGCGTCGACGCCGTAGCCCGCCGCGCTGCCGGCGACGTGGGTGCCGTGGGAGTTGCAGTCCAGCGGGTTGTTGTCCGGCGAGGGGACCGGCTGGTAGAGGTCGGGGTCGCTGGGGTCGGCGTTGTAGTCGTCGCCGACGAAGTCGCGGCCGCCGACGACCTTCGCGGTACCGGCGAAGGTGCCCTGGCTCTTCAGCGCCTTCTGGTAGGCCGCCACCGTGCCGGCCCCGCCGAAGTCGGCGTGGGTGTAGTCGATCCCGGTGTCGATGATGCCGATCCGGACGCCGCGGCCCGTCTGGCCGGGGCTCTTCCAGGTGTTGACCGCCCGGGTGAGCTGGGCAGCGCTGGCGTTGCTCACCTTCTTGGGCACGATCGGGGTGATCGCGACGACGTCGTCCCGCTCGGCGAGCGCCCGGAGCGTGCCGAGGTCGGCGACCACGCCCAGGCCGGGCACGGCGTTGGCGACGGAGAAGAGCTTGCGCACGGCCGGGTCGCGGCGACGGGCGGCCGCCAGCACCTGGTCCGCGTCGCGCGCCACGTCAGCCCGGCGGTCCCGGCTGGCGGTGCGCGCGGCGGTGCGGGGCGAACGGGCGGTGGAGGCGAGGGTCCGCTGGGCCACCGAGGCCGCGCCGGGGCCGGCGAGCTGGACGAACACGCTCTGGCGGTCGGCCGACGACCGGTCCAGGCCGCCCTTGAGCTTGGTGGTCGCGAGTGGTCCACGCAGGGGGCTGATCGCGTAGGGCTCGGTGCCCCGGGGGAGCGGGGCGGCCGAGGCCGACGGCATACCGGCCAGGGTCAGGGGCGCCAGCAGCAGGGCGGCCCCGCAGGCCACCAGGGCTCTGGGTCGCGCGCGTCGAGGGGACATGACGTTCCGTTCCGGGACCCCGTCGGAGGACTGGGCTGCCGGGGATCCCGTCGGCAGTCTGAGCGGAGCCTAAGACCACCCTGTGACAACCCCACGACTCGGTCCCTCCAGAGCCGCCGACGCCGGTGCCGGGGAGCTCCGAGGAGCGCGTCGGGCGCGCCCCTGCTTGCCCTGCGGTGGCCCGGCACGCGAACCTGTGGCATGCCTCGCACACCGGAGTGGTCGCCGGTCGCCGTGACCGGTCCCGGAGCCGTCGGGTCCCGGCTGACCCCCGCCCCGATCCTCGTGCTGAGCGGGCCAGCCCTGCTGCTGCCCTCCGCGCCGCCGGGCCCTCCGCACGGCCGGTCCTCGGGCGCAGGCGACCCGGCCGCCGCCGGGGCTCCGCAGGTGGTCGCCTCGTGAACGACCGCCCGCGCGGGGCTGCCCACCGCTCACCCGCAGCGGGGGCGGGGACGAGAGGGGGACACCGGCACCCGGGAGCCGCGCCTCCCGCTTCCTTCCACGGCCTGGGTGGCGAGCAGCGGCTGCGCGCTGAGATGCGGGACGTCGCGACCGGGGACGGCGGCGACCCAGGAGGGGCAGGGCTGCTGGACGTCCTCCACCGGGTGGCGCGCTACGACGCGGCATGGATCGCGCTCCGGGACCCCCGGACCGGCCGGCACGTCCCGGTCCTCGAGGACGGGCCGACCGCCTCCGTCCGGGCCTACCACGCGACCGACGAGGCGGACGCCGAGGCACAGCGTTTCGGCCTCCACCGGGCCGGTTGGCCGCTCCCCGCCCACCGCCTGCCCGTGCCGCTGGAGGAGACCTTCGCCTGGGGTGAGCACCTCCTCCCGGCCGGTTTCCGGGACGGACTGGCGGTCGGCCTGTTCACCGAGGAGGGCCGCCACGTCGGCTACCTCAGCCTGCTGACGGGCCAGCCCCGGTCGGTCACCGCCGTCACGGCGGCGCTCCTGCACTCGGTGAACGCCTTGGTCGCCGCCGCGGTGCAGGGGATGCCCGCGCTCGCCCCCGCGGCCGCGCCCGGGACGAGCGCACGGGCTGCGGCCCCGTGACGCCGGCGCTCCCGGACCCGCCGCCGTGGCCTAGCGTGCTGCCATGACCGGGACCGGAGCGGACTGGCGGGTGCTCGACGGGGTGACGACGGCGTGGTTCGGGGCGCCGTCGCTGACGGCGGGGGCGGCCCTGGCCGGCCACGTCGCGGACGTCTCGGCGGGCATCCTCGTCGACCTGCGCCCCGCCGGCGTGCGGGTGCGGTTGGACGGGGCGGAGCACGCGGACGCGGTGTCGGCGGCGGCCCGCGATCTCCACCTCGCGGCGGACCCGGGCGTCCTGCAGGCGGTGACGGTCGTGCTCGAGTCCGTCGACCCGTCCGCCGTCGTCCCCTTCTGGGTGAGCGCGCTCGGCCAGCCGGCCGGACGGGACGGGGTGCTGGTGGACCCGCTGCGCCGCGACCCGTCGTTGCGGGTCACCCGGTCCGATCAGCCGCGGCCGCTGCGGAACCGGCTGCACCTGGACGTCGTGCGGCCGGCCGCGGCGGTGGAGCAGGCCGACGTCGGCCCGGCCGGGGGACCGTACGGAGTCCGGCACGCCGACGCCGACGGCAACGAGGTCGACCTCGTGCCCGGCGGACCGCTCGGCGAGCGGCCCGGGACGTCGGACTGGCAGGTGGTGTTCAGCGCGACCGCCTGCTACCGCGCCACCACGACGGATCAGCAGCGGGATCTGGCCACCGCCGCGGCCGCGCTGGCCGACGCCGCGGGCTTCCCGCTGCTGGTCGACCTGCGGCCGGGGCTCGTGGTCCTCGACACCGGCAAGGACCAGGGCGAGGCCGACGCCCACGGCCTGGCTCTCGACTTCGCCGACCTGGCCCAGGAGCTGCAGAGCGCCGCCCGCGCCCTCGGCGCCACGGCCGACCCGGCGCTGCCGCACCTCACCCAGCTGTTCCTCGACGCCGCCGACGTCGCCGCGGTCCGCGCCTTCTGGGCCGCGGCGCTCGGCTACCGGCCCGACCGGCGGGTCGGGCTCGACGACCTGTGGGACCCGCGGCGGCTCGACCCCGTGCTCGCCTTCCAGCCGCTGGACGCGGGGGAGACCGAGCGCCGCCGGCAGCGCGACCGGCTGCACGTCGAGCTCGCCGTGCCGGTCGACGCGGCCCCGGCCCGGCTGGCCGCGGCGCTCGCCGCCGGCGGCCGGCAGCTCGAGGAGTCGCCGGGCCGGTGGGTGCTGGCCGACCCGGAGGGCAACGAGCTGGTCGTCCGGTCGACCTGAGGCCGCAGCCGGGGCTGACCGCCGGAGCCACCTCCCGCGACGACCGTCAGGAGAGCGTCAGCCGCGGTGCCGCCGGAGCCGGTCCGCTGCTCTGCACCTGCAGCCCGACGCGGACCGCGCCGCCCGCGGGCACCGCGGCGCCCCAGTCCTGCCCGGTGCAGGTGATGACGCCGTCGTCGACGGCGCAGGTCATCCCCCACGCGTTCGTCACGGCCGTGGCGGACGGGTCCTCGACCCGCAGGGTCCAGCCGGAGCGGGCCGCGCCGGCCGCGGCGACCTGCACGTCGGCCACGTAGCCGGCACCCCAGGACTCGCGGAGCGTCCACCGGGCGGTGAGCGCGGTGCCCGACCCGGGGGTCGCCGCCGGGTCGGAGGGTGCCGGGGTCGGGCTCGCCGGTGCGGGGGCCGTCGGGGCGGAGGGCGTCGGGGCCGGGGAGGAGGTGCGTGGGGCGGTGGGGGTGGCCGAGGGCGTCGGGACCGGGCTGACCGGTCGGCCGGGCCGCAGCAGCGGGGCGAGGGCCGCGAGCTTGTCGGCCTGCGGGGTCACCCAGTCGTCGGCGACGAGCCCGCCGGTGTCGCCCGAGTCCGGGTTGAAGGACCAGTAGGCGAAGCTGGCGCCCGTGCGGTCCAGGTAGCCGACGAGCGCGTCCAGCCAATGCCGGTCGGACGGCGTCCGCAGGGTGGTGCCGAACTCGCCCAGCAGCACCGGGGCGACGCCCTGCTCCTGCAGGTAGCCCCAGCGCGCTCGCCACAGCGGTTCGAGGTTGGCGGGGTAGCCGGGGTCGGAGAAGTAGGGCTGCGGGTAGATCGAGGCGGGGTAGTCGTGCGGGGAGTAGACGACCCGGCCGGGCACGTCGAGGATCAGCGGGTGGTCGGCGACGTCGGCCAGGCTGCCGCCCCACCAGGTGCTCTGGCCGTCCGCCTGCCGCTCGACGCCCTCGACGACGACCAGCAGCCGCGGGTTGGCCGCCAGCACCGCGTTGCCGGCCCGGGTGGCCGCGGCGGCCCAGTCGCGGGCGGGGTCGCCGCAGCCCCAGCAGGCGGGTCCGTGCGGCTCGTTGTGCAGGTCGACGCCGACGACGGCGGGCTCGTCGGCGTAGCGCTCGGCGAGCATCGTCCAGTCCTCGACCCAGCGGGCCTCGGGGTAGTCCGCGGTGGCCCACAGCTCCGACTGCGCGTCCGAGCCGGGCCGGTGCCGGTCCAGCAGCACGCTGAGCCCGTGCGCCGAGGCCCGTTCGACGACGACGTCCATCAGCTCGAGCGGGGCCAGGCCCTGCAGGTCGGGGTTGGTGCGGGCGTCCACGCCCTCGACGGTGCCGGCCGCCAGGCACGCGTTGGAGAAGGGGAGCCGGACGGTGTTGAAGCCGAACGAGGCGATCCGGGCCAGGCCGTCGTCGAGGCTGATCTGCCAGAGGCCGTGCGGCGCGCAGAGCGGGGTCTCCATGCCGAACCAGCTGACGGCCCGGATGACGTGCGGGCGGTCCCGGTCGTCCAGCAGGGTCGAGCCGGAGGTGTGCAGCCAGCCGACGGGTCGGGTGGCGGCCGCGGCGTCGGTCCGGGCGCCCGGTCCCGCGGCGGAGAGTCCCACGACCGACAGCACAGCACAGAGCAGCAGCAGGACGGGGACCCGGCCCCGCGGCCGGGTGGTCCGTCGCGTCACCGGCTCAGGGTAGGGCTCCCGACCCGGTCCGCACCGGCGTTCGGGGACCCGGGAAACGCACGACCCCTCCGTCGACGTGGACGGAGGGGTCGGGCGGTGGTTCGCGAGCCGGCGCTACTTGATCTTCGCGGACTCGTCGTGGATCTCGAGCGCCACCTGCTTGAGCTTGTCGGCGTGCTCCTTGCCGTGGTGGGCGCAGAACAGGAGGTCGAACCCGCTGGCCAGGGTGACGCGGACGTATGCCTGGGCTCCGCACCGATCGCAACGATCGGCCGCAGTCAACTCGGCACCTTCGATGACTGAAGTGCTCACGGGAGGCCTCGCTTCCTGATGATCAAGGATGATCTTCGTCTGGGGGACTTGCCGGTGGTGGTGGTGCCTGGCTGGCCCCGTCCCCCTCCGTGTGTAGTCAACATCCAACCAGGCTCCGATTGTTCCCTTTCCCCATCTCGGAGCCATGTCTCTTGTGTAACAACCGCCGCACCGGTGCGATCCGGGTCCGGCCGGTGCTCCTCGGGCGCTGGGGACACCCTCGGAGCAGTCAGCCTACGTTCCGGGTTCAAGGCGGCGTCAGGGGTACCCTCGCGGCGTGCCCACCGCCACCCCGACCACCGAGAACCGTGAGTACGAGGCCCGGCACCTGCTGGTCCTCGAGGGTCTCGAGGCGGTCCGCAAGCGGCCGGCGATGTACATCGGCTCGACCGACACCCGCGGCCTCATGCACTGCCTCTGGGAGATCATCGACAACGCCGTGGACGAGGCCCTCGGCGGCCACGGCCGCGAGATCTCGGTGACGCTGCGCGCCGACGGCGGCATCGCCGTCGACGACCAGGCGCGCGGCATCCCCGTCGACATCGAGCCGCGGACCGGGCTCTCCGGCGTCGAGGTCGTCTTCACCAAGCTGCACGCCGGCGGCAAGTTCGGCGCGGGCTCCTACAACGCGACCGGCGGCCTGCACGGCGTGGGCGCCTCGGTGGTCAACGCCCTCTCCACCCGGCTGGACGTCGAGGTCGACCGGATGGGCGCGACCTGGACGATGTCGTTCCGCCGTGGCGTGCCCGGCACCTTCGACGGACCCGGTCCGGACGCCGCGTTCACCCCCGGCGGGTCGCTCCGGAAGGCCGGTCGCGTCGCGAAGGGGCGGACCGGCACCCGCGTCGTCTACTGGCCCGACCGGCAGATCTTCCTGGCCGGCGCCCAGCTCTCGCTCACCGACCTGCACAACCGCGCCCGGCAGACCAGCTTCCTGGTGCCCGGCCTGGCCCTGCACGTCACCGACGCGCGCACCGACGAGGTGGCCCGGGAGACGTTCCTGCACGAGGGCGGCATCTCCGAGTACTGCGAGTTCCTCGCCCCCGACCGCTCGCTCACCGACGTCGTCCGGCTGCAGGGCACCGACCGCTTCACCGAGACGGTGCCGATGCTCGACGACGCCGGCCACATGGAGCCGACCGACGTGGAGCGCGAGCTCGAGGTCGACGTGGCCGTCCGCTGGGGCGAGGGCTACGACACGACCCTGCGGTCCTACGTCAACATCATCGCCACCCCGAAGGGCGGCACCCACGTCGCGGGCTTCGAGCGCGCCCTGACCAAGAGCGTCGGCGCGGCCCTGCAGGGCAAGCGGCTGCTCAAGGCCGGTGAGGAGGTCGTCAAGGACGACGTCCTCGAGGGCCTGACCGCCGTCGTCACCGTCCGGCTGGCCGAGCCGCAGTTCGAGGGCCAGACCAAGGAGGTGCTGGGCACCCCGGCGGTCTCCCGGCTGGTGGCCAAGGTCGTCGACCGCGAGCTGACCGCCTTCCTCGGCTCCACCAAGGCCGGCCCCAAGGCGCAGGCCCGCTCGGTGCTGGAGAAGGTCGTCGGCGCCTCGCGCGCCCGGGTGGCCGCCCGCGCCCACCGGGAGGCGACGCGGCGCAAGAACGCGCTGGAGTCCTCCTCGCTACCCGCGAAGCTGGTCGACTGCCGCAGCAACGACGTCGACCGCTCCGAGCTGTTCATCGTCGAGGGCGACTCGGCGCTGGGCACCGCCAAGCTGGCCCGGAGCTCGGAGTTCCAGGCGCTGCTGCCGATCCGCGGGAAGATCCTCAACGTCCAGAAGGCGTCCGTCGGCGACATGCTGAAGAACGCCGAGTGCGCCTCGATCATCCAGGTGGTGGGGGCGGGCAGCGGCCGCAGCTTCGAGATGGAGGCGGCGCGCTACGGCAAGGTCATCTTCATGGCCGACGCCGACTCCGACGGCGCCCACATCCGCTGCCTGCTGGCCACCCTGTTCTTCCGCTACATGCGCCCGCTGGTGGACGCCGGCCGCGTCTACACCGCCGTCCCGCCGCTGCACCGCTTCGAGCTCACCAACCCGCGCAAGGGGATGGACCGCTACATCTACACGTACTCCGACGCCGAGTACCAGCGCAAGGCGGCCGAGCTGACGAAGAAGGGGCTGAACTTCAAGGAGCCCCAGCGCTACAAGGGCCTCGGCGAGATGGACGCCGACCAGCTGGCGGAGACGACGATGAACCCCCGGCACCGGACGCTGCGCCGGATGACCGTCGACGACGGGCTGATGGCCGAGACCGTCTTCGAGATGCTCATGGGCAACGACGTCGGCCCGCGCAAGGAGTTCATCATCGACGGCGCCTACTCCCTCGACGCCGCCGCGATCGACGCCTAGCCGCTCCGCGGCCGCCGCAGGGTCAGGACCAGGCTGGCCACCAGGTAGTAGGCGATGTAGGCCAGCGAGAGCCCGAGCAGGACCGGGCTGGGGCTCGGCATGTCCAGCAGCACCAGGGCGTAGAGCACCAGCCACAGCCCGGCCAGCACGAGGTTGAGCGTCCGGGCGGTCGGGGTGCGCGACGGGTAGATGTAGTGCACCGGCACGAAGACCAGCACCGAGCAGACGACGAGGACGGCCCCGGTGACGGCGGGCCCGAGGCCCAGCACGACGGCGTAGAACGCGACGACGTTCCAGTAGCTCGGGAAGCCGAGGAAGGCGTGGTCGGCGGTCTTGGCGTCGGTGCGGCAGAACTGGACGCAGGAGGCCAGCAGGGGGGCGGCGGCCAGCACGGCGCCCCACGGGCCCTCCGGCAGGTAGCCGCCGCTCCAGAGCAGCACGACGGGGACGAAGACGTAGGTCAGGTAGTCGACGATGTCGTCCAGCCGGGCGCCGTCGAAGCCGCGGATCGTCTCCTGCACGCGCAGCCGGCGGGCCAGGGTGCCGTCGGTGCCGTCGACGACGAGGGCGGCGAGCAGGATCCACAGGGCGTCGGCCGTCCGGCCGTCGACGGCGGCGACCACCGCGAGCAGGCCGAGCACCGCGCCGCTGGCGGTGTAGACGTGCAGGGCCCAGCCGGCGGCCCGGAGACGGCGGGAGGCCGTCCCGGCGGGCGGGGCGGCGGCGGTGCTGGTCACGGGGCTCCTCGGGCGTGTCGTCCGACGGCGTCGGGTCCGGCGGAGTCTTCCACAGGCCCGGCCCCGCGCGGCGGAGGTCGGCGTGGACCCGCCCGCCCACCGCCCGCTCCCGGTCCACCGGCCCGAAGCAGGGGCCGGTCTCAGAGCTCGGGTTGCGCGCCGCGGTGCTGGACGGCGGCGGCGCCGGCGGCCACCCCGGCGGCGCAGGCCCGGCCGAGGTCGTCGTCGGCCAGCAGGGCCGCCGCGGCGGCACCCACGAAGGCGTCGCCGGCCCCGGTGGTGTCGACGACCTCGACCCGCGCGCTGGCCCGGGCGCCGGAGCCGGCCGGGGAGGCGTAGGCCGCCCCGTCCCCGCCCAGGGTGATGACGACCGAGCGGCAGCGGCCGGCCAGCAGGGCCAGCAGGGCGTCGGTGCCGTCGGGGTGCTCGCCCAGGGCGGCGGCCAGGTCGGCGGCCTCGTGCTCGTTGACGACCAGCGGGTCGCAGAGGGCCAGCAGCTCCGGCGTCGCCGCGCGGTAGGGCGCCAGGTTGTGGACGAAGCGGACCTCGTGCGCGGCGGCCCAGGCGGCGGCCGCCTCGACGCAGGCCACGCTGAGCTCGCCCTGGGTGAGGACGAGGCCGACGTCGTCCACCGCGTCCAGGCCGGCGGTGACCTGCGCGGGGGTGAGCGCGGCGTTCGCGCCGCCGCTGACGACGATGCAGTTCTCCCCGTCGTCGTCGACCAGGACGGTGGCGCCGCCGGACTCGACGTCGGGCAGCCGGAGGAGCTGGTCGAGCTCGACGCCGCGGCGGCCCAGCTCGTCGACGAGCATGGTGCCAGCCGCGTCGGTGCCGACGGCCCCGACCATGACGCTGCGCGCCCCGGCCCGGGCGACGGCGCAGGCCTGGTTGGCGCCCTTGCCGCCGGGGGAGGTGCGGGAGCCCAGCGCCAGCACGGTCTCGCCGGGCCCGGGGATGCGGGCGACGTGCAGAGAGGTGTCGGCGTTGACCGAGCCGACCACGACGACGGCGCTCACGCGGGCCGCACCATGTCGAAGCGCTGCTCGGCGGTGACGGCGAAGTAGGTGCTCGGCCCGCCGCCGCGGAGCACGGGCTCGGCCCGCGCGGTGTCGTAGACGCCGTCCACCAGCAGCTCCTCGTCGATGTGCACGGCGACGACCTCGCCGAGGCTGAGCCAGGCGTCGAGCTCGGCGCCGTGCTGGTCGGTGAGCCGGACCAGCTGGGTGAGCCGGCACTCGAAGGCGACCGGCGCCCCGGCGACCCGCTCGGGCGCCACGTCGGTCGAGGGGACGCCGTGCAGGCCGGCCAGCTCGAACTCGTCGACCTCGGGGCCGACGGTGGCCGAGGTGGCGTTCATCGCCTCGGCCTGGGCGCGGGTGACGAGGTTCCAGGTGAACTCGCCCGTCTCGGCGATGTTGCGCACCGAGTGCTTGTAGCCGGTGCTGGAGAACCCGACGACGGGCGGGGTGTAGTTGAAGGCGTTGAAGAAGCTGTACGGCGCGACGTTGCGGACGCCGGCGGCCGAGACCGTCGAGACCCAGCCGATCGGCCGGGGGCCGACGATGGCGTTGAACGGGTCGTGCGGCAACCGGTGACCCTCCGCGGGCCGGTAGGAGTGGGTGCCCATCACCGCGCCCCGCTCACAGCACCTGCGTCAGGGCGCCGGAGTCGACGTCGTAGAGGAAGCCGCCCACCTGCACGCGGCCGGCGAGGTGGGGGTGCTCCCGCAGCAGCGCCACGTCCTCGACCAGCCGGGCGTGCTGGTCGGGGGAGGCGCCGATGCTGAGGTCCGAGAGGTCCTCCCCGGTGGCGGCGCGGGCGCGGTCGACGATGTCGGCGTCCTCGCCGCTCGCCATCGCGCACCGGGTGTGCGGGACGACGAGGATCCGCTCGACGCCCAGCAGGTGCACCCCGAGCACGCAGCCGACGAGCGCGTCGGGGGTGATCCGGCCGCCCGGGGTGCGCAGGATCTTGGCGTCGCCGATCCGCAGGCCGATCATCCCCAGGGGCTCGATCCGGGAGTCCATGCAGGTGACCATGGCGACGCCCGCACGGGCGATGCCGTCGAAGCCGCCGTCGGTGAAGCCGGCCTGGTACGCGGCGTTGTGCGCCAGCAGGTCGGCGAAGCCGTCCGCGGCGGGGGTCGGGGTGCTCACGGCGCCCAGCGTAGGACCGTTCGCCCCTCCCGCCGTCCCCTGTCCGGGACCCTCCACCTCCGGGCCGCCCTCAGGCCCGGGGCGACGCGACGGCGGCGACCGGCTGACCGGCCGGGGTGCCCGAGCCGTCGCGGCGGCCGTCGGCCGGCGGCAGGTCTACCGGGGCGCCGCTGGCCGCGGCGGCCATCGCCGGCGCCGGTCCGGCCCAGGCCAGCAGCAGGGCGTCCTCCCCGCGCAGGAACCGGTGGCAGCGGACGCCGCCGGTGGCCCGGCCCTTGGCCGGGTACTCGCTGAACGGGGTCACCTTGACGGTGCCCGCGTCGGTGCCGGGCAGGGCCGCGGAGCTGCCGGCGACCGTCACCACGAGGGCGTCGGCCGACGGGACGGTGCCGAAGAACACCGCGCGGGCCCCGGCCGCCAGCTTGATGCCGGCCATCCCGCCGCCGGCCCGGCCCTGGGGCCGCACGACCGAGGCGGGGAAGTGCAGCAGCTGGGCGTCGCTGGAGACGAAGACCAGCTCGACGTCGGCGCTGGTCAGCTCGACGGCACCGACGACCCGGTCGCCCGGCTCCAGCCGGATCACCTCCCAGGCGTCCTTGGCCAGCACCTCGGCGTTGACCCGCTTGACGACGCCGGCGGCCGTGCCCAGGGCCAGGCCGGGGGAGTCGGGCGACAGCGTCGTCAGGGCCAGCGGCTGCTCGTCGGGCTCCAGGGTGACGAGCTCGGTGACGTGGGTGCCGCCCTGCAGGTTGGGCGCGCTCGCCGTCGTCGGCACCGTCGGCAGGTCGAGCGCGCTGACCCGCACCAGCCGTCCGGTGCTGGTCAGCAGCCCGACGTCGCCGCGGGCGGTGCCCAGCACCGTCGAGCGCAGGACGTCGTGGTTGGTCCGGTCGCCGCCCTCGGGCAGCGGCTCGGCGTCGGCGGTCCGGGCCAGCAGCCCGGTGGAGGAGAGCAGGATGCGGCAGGGGTCGTCGGCCACCTCCAGCGGCGTCGTGGCCGCCGTGGTGGCCACGCCGCTGGAGGCCAGCAGGATCGTCCGGCGCGGGGTGCCGTGCGCCTTGGCGATGCCGGCCAGCTCGTCGCCGACGAGGGTCCGCAGCCGCTCCTGGTCGTCGAGGATCGCGCTGAGCTCGGCGATCTCGGCGGTGAGCGAGTCGCGCTCGGTCTCCAGCTCCAGCGTGCTGAAGCGGGTGAGCCGGCGCAGCGGCATCTCGAGGATGTAGTTGGCCTGCAGCTCGCTGAGCTCGAAGGCCTCGCGCAGCCGGGTGCGGGCGGCGGCGGTGTCGTCGCTGCCACGGATGATGGCGATGACGTCGTCGATGTCGAGGATCGCCAGGATCAGGCCCTGGACCAGGTGCAGCCGCTCCTCGGCCTTGCGGCGGGCGAAGGCGGTGCGGCGGCGGGTCACCTCGTAGCGGTGCTCGAGGAAGACGGTCAGAAGGTCGCGCAGGCTCAGCGTCCGCGGCTGGCCGTCCACCAGGGCCACCGCGTTGATCGCGAAGTTGTCCTCCATCTTGGTCTGCTTGTAGAGCTGCTCCAGCAGGGCGTCGGGGTTGAAGCCGTTCTTCACCTCGATGACCAGCCGGGTGCCGTTCGTGGAGAGGTCGGTGAGGTCCTTGACGTCGGCGATGCCCTGCAGCTTGCGCGCGGTGACGAGGGTCTTGATCTGCTCGATCACGCGCTCGGGGCCCACCATGTAGGGCAGCTCGGTGACGACGATGCCCTTGCGCCGCGGGTGCACCTGCTCGATGCGGGCGGTGGCGCGGATGCGGAACGAGCCCTTGCCGGTCCGGTAGGCGTCGCGGATGCCGTCGAGGCCGATGATCCGGCCGCCGCTGGGCAGGTCGGGCCCGGGCACGAAGCGCATCAGGGCGTCGACGTCGGCGTCGGGGTGCCTGATGAGGTGCCGGAGCGCCTGGACGACCTCGACGAGGTTGTGCGGCGCGCAGTTGGTGGCCATCCCGACGGCGATCCCGGACGCGCCGTTGACCAGCAGGTTGGGGAAGGCGGCGGGCAGGACGGTCGGCTCGACGTCCTTGCCGTCGTAGTTGGGCTTGAAGTCGACGGTGTCCTGGTCGAGGCCGTCGGTCATCGCGGCGGCGGCGGTGGCCATCCGGCACTCGGTGTAGCGCATGGCCGCCGGCCCGGAGTCCAGCGAGCCGAAGTTGCCGTGCCCGTCGACCAGCGGCAGCCGCATCGTCCACGGCTGGGCGGTGCGGACGAGGGCGTCGTAGATCGCCGTGTCGCCGTGCGGGTGGTACAGGCCCATCACCTGGCCGACGACGCGGGCGCACTTCACGTGGGCGCGGTCGGGCCGCACCCCCATCTCGTTCATCGAGTAGAGGATCCGGCGCTGCACCGGCTTGAGGCCGTCGCGGGCGTCGGGCAGGGCCCGGGAGTAGATGACGGAGTAGGCGTACTCGAGGAAGCTCGTCTGCATCTCCGAGGAGACGTCGACGTCGAGGATCCGCTCGACGAAGTCGTCGTCCGGCGGGGGCGCGGTCCGGCTGCTACGCGCCATGGTTCGCTCCGAGCTCGTTCACGGACCGATTCTGCCTGCCGGGCGCCGCCGTCCCGGACACCGTGCACACGGGCGGGACCCGTGTCGGGGCGCTAGCGTCACCGCGTGGACGAGATGACGGTGCCCGACGGCCTGCGCTTCGTGGCCGTCTCGCTGGACTGCGCCGACCCCGAGGAGCTGGCGGACTTCTACCTCGCCCTGCTGGGCGGCCACCGGCGCTGGACCTCCGCCCGCAGCGTCGGGGTGCAGACCCCGGGCCTGCTGCTGGTGCCGCAGCGGGTCGAGGGCTACGTGCCGCCGGTCTGGCCGGGGTCCCCGCTGGTGCACCTGGACCTGACGGCGGGCGCGGACCTCGACGGCCCGGTCCGGCGGGCGCTCGACCTCGGCGCCCGGCGCGCCGACGTCCAGCCCGACCCGCGCTGGACGGTCCTGCTGGACCCGGCCGGCCACCCGTTCTGCATCACCACGCTCGCGCCCGCGCCGGAGTGAGGGCGCCCACCGCGCTCCGAACCCACCGCGCACTGAGCCGCCCACCGCGCCCTGAGCTCGTCGAAGGGCCTTCGACAGGCTCAGGCAGCGGGGGTAGAGCTCAGGTCAGGCAGCGGAGGCCGGGCTCAGGCAGCGGGAGCTCGGCCGGGGGTCACCACTCGAAGTCGGAGTCCCGGAACTCTCCGGGCGCGCGGCCGTCGCGGGCCTCCTCGGCCTCGCGGAGCTCGACGCGGCGGATCTTGCCGCTGATCGTCTTGGGCAGCTCGCCGAACTCCAGCCGGCGCACCCGGCGGTAGGGGGCCAGGTGGGAGCGGGCGTGGGCGAGGATCGAGCGGGCCGTCTCGGCGTCGGGGGCGTGCCCGGCGGCGAGGATGACGTAGGCCTTCGGCACCGCCAGCCGGATCGGGTCGGGCGCCGCGACGACGGCCGCCTCCGCCACCGCCGGGTGCTCGATGAGCACCGACTCCAGCTCGAACGGGCTGATCTTGTAGTCGCTGGACTTGAACACGTCGTCGGCCCGTCCGACGTAGGTGAGGTAGCCGTCCTCGTCCCGGCTGACGACGTCGCCGGTGTGGTAGACCCCGCCGGCGAAGGACTCGGTGTTGAGGGCGTCGTCGAAGGTGTCCGCGGTCGCCTTGTAGCCCTTCATCAGGGCGACGGGGCGGGGGTCGAGCCGCAGGCAGAGCTCGCCCTCGGTGGCGCTGACCTCGCCGCTGGCCGGGTCGACGAGGACGACGTCGTAGCCGGGCAGCGGGCGGCCCATCGAGCCGGTCTTGACCCGGGCGCCCGGCGGGTTGCCGACCTGCGCCGTCGTCTCGGTCTGGCCGTAGCCGTCGCGGATCGTCAGCCCCCAGGCGTCGCGGACGCGGTCGATCACCTCGGGGTTCAGCGGCTCGCCGGCGCTCAGCACCTCCCGCAGCGCGGTCCGGGAGGCGGCGAGGTCGGTCTGGACGAGCATCCGCCACACCGTCGGCGGCGCGCAGAACGTGGTCACGCCGCAGCGGACGAGGACCTCCAGCAGCACGTCGGGGTCGAAGCGGGTGTAGGTGTGCACCAGCACCGTGGCCCCGGCCAGCCAGGGGGTGAAGAAGTTGCTCCACGCGTGCTTGCCCCAGCCGGGGGAGGAGATGTTGAGGTGGACGTCGCCGGGCTGCAGGCCCATCCAGTACAGGGTGGAGAGGTGGCCGACGGGATAGGACGTCTGGCTGTGCTCCACCAGCTTGGGCAGCGCGGTGGTGCCGGAGGTGAAGTAGAGCAGCACCGGGTCGTCGCCCTTGCTGACGCCGGGCAGGTGCCGGTCGGCGTGCAGGAAGTCCTCGACGCGGCGGTAGTCCAGCCAGCCCTCGGGGACGGTGTCGCCGCCGATGACGAGCCGGCCCAGCGGCAGGTCGAGGTCGGCGAACTTGTCGACGTCGGCGGCGTCGGCCACCAGCATCCGCGCGTCGCCGCGGCCGACCCGGTCGGCGAGGTCGCCGGCCGAGAGCTGAGGCGTCGCCGGGATGACGACGGCGCCCAGCCGGATGGCGCCGAGCATCACCTCCCAGAGCGGGACGACGTTGCCCAGGACGACGAGCAACCGGTCCCCGCGGCGCAGGCCGAGGTGGTGCAGGTACTGGGCGACGGCGACGGAGCGGTCGGCGAGCTCGCGGAAGGTCAGCCGGGTCTCCTGCGCCCCGTCGACCACCCAGAGGGCCACGCCGTCGGGGTTCTCCTCGGCCAGCCCGTCGAACCAGTCGGTGGCGAAGTTGAAGAGCGGGAGCTCGGGCCAGCTGAAGCCGGCGTGGGCGACCTCGTAGTCGTCCCGGTGCTTCACCAGGAAGTCGCGGGCCGCTCGGAGGTGTCGGTTCAGCGACGGCATGCCCGTGACGTTACCGCCCACCCGCGGGACTGGTCCGCTCGGGCCGACCGCCGGGGCGACAGCGTGTGAGCCGGCGCGGTGAAGACACCGCGCCGACTCACGCGTTGGTGCGGGGCTGAGTCGGCGGGGCCCTTCGACGGGCTCAGGGAGCGGAGGAACGGGCTCAGGGCGCGGGGGCGCGGAGAGTTAGCTCAGGGCACGGAAGGGGCGGGCGGGGTCAGGGGCGGGGGAGCCGGACGTCGGGGGCGCCGAGGCGGGCGGAGTCGGCGGAGAGGTCGTCGGGCTTCGACTGGGACTCCCGCTCGGCGGCCACCCGCAGCCGGTAGTGCTCGACCTCGCGGTCGACGTCGGCGGCGTCCCAGCCCAGCACGGGCGCCACGAGCGCGGCCGCCTCGGGGGCCGCCGAGAGCCCGCGGTCCCAGGTCTCGATGGAGATCCGGGTGCGGCGGGCCAGCAGGTCGTCCAGGTGCAGGGCGCCCTCGTGGGAGGCGGCGTACACGATCTCGACCTGCAGGTACTCCGGCGCCCCGGCCAGCGGCTCCAGCAGCTCGGGCCGGCCCTCGGCGACGCCCAGCACCTCCGGCAGCAGCGAGCCGTAGCGCTTGAGCAGGTGCTCGACGACGCCCTGGCGCAGGCCGGTCTGCTCGGCCAGCAGCGCCCGGGCGTTCCACAGCCCGTGGTAGCCGTCGGCCCCCACCAGCGGCACCTCCTCGGTGCACGAGGCGGGCACCCGCTGCGGCAGCTCGCGGACCGCCGCGTCGACGGCGTCGGCGGCCATCACCCGGTAGGTCGTGTACTTGCCGCCGGCGATCATCACCAGGCCGCGGACGGGCGAGGCGACCGCGTGCTCGCGGGAGAGCTTCGACGTCGAGTCCGACTCCCCGGCCAGCAGCGGCCGCAGCCCCGCGTAGACCCCGACGACGTCCTCGCGGGTCAGCTTGTCGGCCAGCAGGGCGTTGGCGTGGCCCAGCAGGTAGTCGATGTCGGCCTGGCTGGCCGCCGGGTGCGCCCGGTCGAGCTGCCAGTCGGTGTCGGTGGTGCCGACGATCCAGTGCGCGCCCCACGGGACGATGAACAGCAGGCTCTTCTCGGTCCGGGTGATGAGCCCGGTCCGGGCGTTGATCCGGTTCCGCGGCACCACGAGGTGGACGCCCTTGGACGCGCGGACGGTGAAGGGCGCGCGGCCGCCGAGCATCTCGTTGAGCTCGGCGATCCAGACCCCGGTCGCGTTGATGGTCTGCTTCGCCCGGACCTCGATCTCCCGGCCCGACTCCAGGTCGCGGACGCGGACCCCGGCCACCCGGTCGTCCTCGCGGAGGAACCCGACGACCCGGGTGCTGGTGGCCACGGCCGCGCCGTACTGGGCGGCCGTCCGGGCCAGCATCATCGTGTGCCGGGCGTCGTCGACCTGGCCCTCGTAGAACTCGATCGAGCCGACCAGGGCGTCGCGGCTGGCGGAGGGGAACAGCTCCAGGGTCTTCTTGCGGCCGTGGTGGCGCAGGTGGTGCGGCACCCCGCGGCCGGCGCCCATCACGTCGTAGACGCCGATGCCGAGGCCCGCGTAGAGCCGGTCGAACGCGCGGCGGCGCAGCGGGTAGAGGAAGGGCACCGGGTGGGCCAGGTGCGGGCTGATCCGGTTCAGGGCCAGCGAGCGCTCCTTGAGCGCCTCGAAGACCAGGGAGAAGTTCAGCTGCTCCAGGTAGCGCAGCCCGCCGTGGAACAGCTTCGTGGAGCGGCTGGAGGTGCCGGCGGCGAAGTCGCGCGCCTCGACCAGGCCGACCCGCAGGCCCCGGGTGACGGCGTCGAGCGCGGCCCCGGCGCCGGTGACGCCGGCCCCGATGACCAGCACGTCGAGCTCCTCCCCGGCCAGCCGGTCGAGGGCCGCGGCACGGGCGGACGGGCTGAGCGGGGCGGTCGTGGACAGCACGGGTGGGGCCTCTCGGGAGGGAGCGCGGGGGAGGTCGGCGACGGGCCGGGGCTACACCTCGACCCAGTCCAGTGTGCGCTCGACGGCCTTGCGCCAGCCCACGTGGCCCGCCCGCCGCCGCTCGTCGTCGACGGCGGAGGTCCAGCGCCGGTCCTCGTGCCAGTTGGCGCGCAGGTCGTCCGCGGAGGCCCAGAAGCCGACGGCCAGGCCGGCCGCGTAGGCCGCCCCGAGCGCGGTGGTCTCGGCGACGACGGGCCGGCTGACGTCGACCCCCAGGGTGTCGGCCTGGATCTGCATGCAGAGGTCGTTGGCCGTCACCCCGCCGTCGACCTTGAGGACCTCCAGGTGCACGCCGGAGTCCTTCTCCATGGCCGCGACGACGTCGCAGGACTGGTAGCAGATCGCCTCCAGCGTCGCCCGGGCGATGTGCGCGCTGGTGTGGAAGCGGGACAGCCCGACGATCGCGCCGCGGGCGTCGGAGCGCCAGTACGGGGCGAACAGGCCGGAGAACGCGGGCACGAAGTAGCAGCCGGCCGCGTCCTCGACCTCCCGCGCCAGGGTCTCGGAGTCCTCGGCGCCGCGGATGACGCCCAGCTGGTCGCGCAGCCACTGCACGGCCGAGCCGGTGACGGCGATCGACCCCTCGAGGGCGTAGACCGGCTTGGCGTCGCCGAACTGGTAGCAGACGGTGGTGAGCAGGCCGTTCTCGGAGCGGGTGAGCTCCTCGCCGGTGTTGAGCAGCAGGAAGTTGCCGGTGCCGTAGGTGTTCTTGGCCTCGCCCGCGGCCAGGCACACCTGGCCGACCATCGCCGCCTGCTGGTCGCCCAGCACGCCGCCGATGACGACCTCGCCGCCGAACGGGCCGTCGGCGCGGGTGCGGCCGTAGGCCTCCGGGGAGGACGACGGCCGGATCTGCGGCAGCATCGCCCGCGGCACCCCGAAGAAGGAGACCAGCTCGTCGTCCCAGTCGAGGGTCTCGAGATCCATCATCATCGTCCGGCTGGCGTTGGTGACGTCGGTGACGTGCAGGCCGCCGTCGACGCCGCCGGTGAGGTTCCACAGCAGCCAGCTGTCGGTGGTGCCGGCCAGCGCGTGCCCGGCCTCGGCCAGCTCGCGCAGCCCCTCCACCTCCTCCAGCAGCCACTGCAGCTTGCCGCCCGCGAAGTAGGTGGCCGGGGGCAGACCCGCGCGGTGCCGGATGACCGCGCCCCGGCCGTCGCGGTCCAGGGCGGCGGCGATGTGGTCGGTGCGGGTGTCCTGCCAGACGATCGCGTGGTGCAGCGGCTCGCCCGTGCGGCGGTCCCAGACCACCGTCGTCTCGCGCTGGTTGGCCACCCCGACGGCGGCCAGGTCGTCCGGGCCCAGGCCGCAGGTGCGCAGCGCGTCGGCCACCACCTGCTGGGTGTTCGCCCAGATCTCGGCGGCGTCGTGCTCGACGCGGCCCGGGGCCGGCATGATCTGGCGGTGCTCGGTCTGGGCGCGCCCGACCTCGCGGCCGTCGTGGCCGAAGACCATGCACCGGGTGCTGGTCGTGCCGTGGTCGATTGCTGCGACGAAGTCGGCCATGGACCAGACCTTAGAGCCAGGGGGTCGTGGCCGGCCCTGCTGCGCGCCGAGCGCAGCGCGGACAGCAGCGGATAGACCGGTCCTGGACGGCCCTCGTTGCGTAGGCTGTGGCCGTGTCCGTGAGCCAGGTCGACCTCCCCCCGGGCTACCCCCGGGAGTGGGAGGCCGACGTCGTGCTCACCGACGGCGGGGTGGCCCGGCTGCGGCCGATCATGCCGTCCGACGCGCCGAAGCTGGTCGCCTTCTACGGCCGGGTCTCGGCGGAGTCGAAGTACCTGCGCTTCTTCGCCCCCTACCCCCGGCTGAGCGCCCGCGACGTCAAGCGGTTCACCGAGGTGGACTACGTCGACCGGGTGGCCTTCATCCTCACCGTGGGCGACGACATGATCGGCGTCGGGCGCTTCGACCGGACCGAGGACGACCGGGCCGAGGTGGCCTTCCTCGTCGAGGACGCCCACCAGGGCCGGGGGATCGCCCAGCTGCTGCTGGAGCACCTGGCCGAGGCCGCCCGCGAGCGCGGCATCACCGGCTTCGTCGCCGAGGTGCTGCCCGAGAACCGCCGGATGGCCCAGGTCTTCGCCGACGCCGGCTACAAGGTCTCCAAGGGCATCGAGGACGGCGTGCTGTCCGTCGAGTTCCCGATCCTGCCCACCGACACCTCCGTCGGGGTGATGGAGCGCCGCGAGCACCGGGCCGAGAGCGCGTCGGTGCACCGGCTGCTGCACCCGGAGCGGGTGGTCGTCTACGGCCAGGGCCGCCGGGTCCAGGGCCTGGTCAACGCGATGCTCTGCGGCGGCTTCCGCGGCGAGGTGACGGCGATCAGCTCCGACGGCACGCCGGTGGCCGGGGTGCCGACGGCGACGTCGATCGCCACCGTCCCCGGACGCCTGGACCTCGCCGTGCTCGCCGTCCCGACGGCCGAGTTGGGCGGGGTGGTCATCGACGCGGCCCACAAGGGCGCGCACGGCGTCGTGGTCCTGACGGGCACCGACGTCGCACCGGGGGACAACCGGACGGTGGTCAACCTGGCCCGCGCCTACGGCATCCGCGCGCTGGGCCCCGACGCGCTGGGTCTGGTCAACACCCGCCACGACGTCGAGCTGAACGCCACCCCGGGCCCGATGCCCCGCACCGGCGGCGTCGGGCTGTTCTGCCAGTCCGCCGCGGTGGGCGTCGCCCTGCTCAACCACGCCATCCGGCAGGACCTCGGGCTGTCCTCCTTCATCAGCACCGGCGACTACGCCGACGTCACCGGCAACGACGTCATGCAGTACTGGGAGGACGACGAGGCCACCCGGGTCTGCCTGATGTCGCTGGACTCCATCGGCAACCCGCGCAAGTTCAGCCGGATCACCCGCCGGCTGGCCCGCCGCAAGCCCGTCGTCGTCTTCGCCCCGGGACGGACCAGCCGCTCGTCGCACTCCGGGGTGCGCGGCGGCCTCGGGCACGCCTCGGACGAGGCCGTCGACGCGCTGTTCCGGCAGGCCGGGGTGATGGTGGTGCACCGCCGCGGCGCGATGTTCGACATCGCCAAGATCGCCGCCCGGCAGCCGCTGC
Source organism: Microlunatus capsulatus (assembly GCF_017876495.1). NCBI lineage: Bacteria > Bacillati > Actinomycetota > Actinomycetes > Propionibacteriales > Propionibacteriaceae > Microlunatus > Microlunatus capsulatus. The sequence continues at coordinate 4,186,435 of NZ_JAGIOB010000001.1, forward strand.
CCGACGGGGCGCGGGTCCGGGTGGTCACCAACTCGGGCACCCTCGCCGCGCAGCTGCAGCACACCATCGGCGCCGTCGGCCTGCTGGAGGCCGGCTCGGTGCTGGTCGGCGCCGACGCCACCCCGCAGGACTGGGTGGACGCCGCGCTGGACGCGCTGGGCGACCCGGAGTGCGACTCCGTCGTCTGCGCCGCGGTCAACGTCTACGAGGAGGGCACCGAGGACGTCATCGTCGCCCTCGACGCCGTGGCCGGCCGCACCGAGAAGCCCCTGGTCGGGGTGTTCCTGGACTTCCACCCGCCGATGGTCAAGGAGAGCGCCGTCGACCTCGTCGGCGAGCTGCCCCGCTTCGACGCCCCCGCCGACGCCATCCAGGCCCTCTCGGCGCTGACCGCGCACGCCCACTGGCGCACCCGGGACCCGGGGGCCGTGCCGCTGCTGGAGGTCGACGCCGCCCGCGCCAAGCGGGTGGTCAACCGGGTGCTGTCGGGGCACCCGGAGGGCCGGGAGCTGAGCGGGGTCGAGACCACCGAGCTGCTGCAGGCCTACGGCATCACCATGGTGCCGCGGTTCATCGTGTCCAGCCTCGACGAGGCGGTGGCCGTCGCCGACCGGCTGGGCTGGGACGTCGTGCTCAAGGGCACGGCGGCCTCGGTGCGCAGCCGTCCCGACCAGGCCGCCGTGCACCGCAACCTGGTGACCGCCGACGACATGGTGCACGCCTGGGCCGAGCTGGAGAACCTGACCCGCGCCCTGGGCCTGGGCGGGGACGTCGGCAGCGTCGCCGTCCCGGTCGTCCAGGCGATGGCCCCGCCCGGGGTCGCGCTGGTGGTGACCAGCCGCGAGGACGCCGCCTTCGGCCCGATCATCTCCCTCGGCCTGGAGGGCATCCCGTCGGAGCTGCTCGGCGACACCGTCTACCGCGTGCCGCCGCTGACCACCGTCGACGCGGCCGCGATGGTCCGCGACCTCAAGGCGGCCCCGACGCTGTTCGGCCGGCACGGCAGCCCCGGCGTCGACATCGCCGGCATCGAGGACCTGCTGCACCGGGTGGCCCAGCTGGCCGACGACCTGCCGCAGCTGGCCTCGGTCTCGCTGAGCCCCTGCATCGCCTCCCGCGAGGGCGTGCGCGTCCTCGGCGCGCGGATCTTCACCGCCCCGACCGACGACCGCCGCGACCCGATGGCCCGGGTGCTGTGAGGCCCGGGCCGCGGTCGACGACGACACCGGGACGCTCCCGCTGAGGCCGTCGAGGGCCCTGTGGAGCAGGTCCGCGCACGGTCGGCGCCGTGGCAGGATGATCGCCATGAGGCTTGGTTCGACGCGGCGTGACCTGCGGGCCGACATCGAGGCGTGCGGCTACTTCCCCGACCTGGTGGAGGACGCCGTCGTCCTCGCCGTCGGCGAGGAGGAGCTCCTCGACTTCGTCGTCCACCACGAGCCGACGTTCAACCACGACGAGATCCACCGGCACGTCACCGTGCTGGCCCTGACGCCCACCCGGCTCATCGTCGGGCACACCGACGACCAGCCGGCCGAGCCGCCCGCCACCGGGATCGCCGCGGCCTCCTCGACCGAGTCGGTGGCGCTGAGCAAGATCGGCACCGTCGTGCTCACCCGGGTGGTCACCCAGCCCGAGAGCTACCGCGCCGGCGGCACCGACGTCAGCGAGACCTGGCTGACCGTGGGCTGGGGCGCGGTCCGCCGCCTCGACCTCGAGCAGGCCAGCTGCAGCGACCCGGGCTGCGAGGCCGACCACGGCTACACCGGCGCGCTGGTCGGGGACGACCTGACGGTGCGGATGAGCGCCGCCGCGGACGGCCCGGACCGGGTCGAGCGGCTCACCCGCTTCTCCAGCGCGCTGCAGCGCGCGGCCGCGGTATGACCCCTGCCGCGGTGACGACGTCGACGTCGCTGCCCGGGCTGGTGCTGCCCGCGTACGGGTCGGGGTCCCTGGCCGACCTGATGCCCGCCATCGGCGCCCACCTCGGCGTGCCGGGTGCGGGCGAGGACGTGCTGGGGCTGCCCGCCGCGTCCCGCTACGTCGTCGTCCTCGTCGACGGCCTCGGCTGGAACCTGGTCCGGCGCTCGGCCCGCGAGGTCCCGTTCCTGGCCGGCCTGCTGGCCGGCGGCCGGCCGATCACCGCGGGCGTGCCCAGCACCACCGTCACCAGCCTGACCAGCCTGGGCACCGGCCTGCCGCCCGGCCAGCACGGGATGGTCGGCTACACCAGCCGGGTCCCCGACACCGGGGAGATCCTCAACGCGCTCACCTGGGAGTCCGACCTGCTGGCCCGCGCCTTCCAGCCGCGGGAGACCTTCTTCGAGCGGGCGGCCGCCGCCGGCGTCGCCGTCAGCTCGGTCGGGCTGCAGCGGTTCCAGGGCAGCGGGCTCACCGAGGCCGCGCTGCGCGGGGCCACCTTCGTGCCCTTCGAGCACGAGCGCGCCGAGGAGCGGCGGATCGGCCTGGTCACCGCCGCCGCGGCCCGCGGGGACCGGAGCCTGGTCTACGCCTACGAGCGGCAGCTCGACCACGTCGGCCACGGCCACGGCTGCGACTCCGAGGACTGGCTGCGGCAGCTGATCCGGGTGGACGCCATGTGCGAGCGGCTGCGCGATGCGCTGCCCGACGACGTCGTCCTCGTCGTCACCGGCGACCACGGCATGGTCGACGTGCCCAGCACCCGGCAGGTCATCGCCGAGGACGAGCCCGGGCTGCTGGACGGCGTCAGCGCGCTGGCCGGCGAGGGCCGGTTCCGGCAGCTCTACGTCGACGTCGACGACCCGGCCCGGGTCGCGGACCGGTGGCGCGACGTGCTGGGCGAGCGGGCCTGGGTCCGCACCCGGGACGAGGCCGTCGACGAGGGCTGGTTCGGCCCCGTCGCCGACGACCTGCGCGAGCGCTACGGGCACGTGCTGGTGGCGATGCGCGGCGACTGGGCGGTGATGACGCGGCAGTACCCGCGCGAGCTCACCCTCGTCGGCATGCACGGCTCGCTCACCGAGGCCGAGATGCTCGTCCCGCTGCTCCTGGGCTGACGTCCCGAGCGGGCCGCGCTCAGCGGCCGCGGAGCACCGGCAGCAGCAGCGACCGGACCAGGTCGAGGGCCGGCCGCCAGTCCGGCGGCATGGCGTCGGTGGGCGGCGGACCCGGGTCGAAGCCGGCGTCCCCGGTGGTGACCACCACGGCGTCGGCCTCCGGGACGACCAGCAGGTGCTGGCCCGCCCAGCCACCCGCCAGCAGCATCCCGTCGTCCAGCCACAGCTGGTAGCCGTGGGCCCGGTCCTCCGGCGGCCCACCGGCGGACTGCGGCGTCGTCATCGCCCCCAGGAAGGTCGGGTCCAGCAGCGGCCGGCCCCCGACCCGCCCGCCGTCCAGCAGCAGCCGGCCCAGCCGACCGAGGTTGTCCGCGGAGAGCTGCAGATGCCCGTGGCCGAACGGCACGCCGTCGGGGTCGCGGGTCCACACCGGCGCCGCGATGCCCAGCGGGGCCAGCAGCTCCCGGGCGGCGTAGTCGTCGACCGGCTCGCCCAGCACCGCGCCCGCGGCGGCGCTCAGCAGGTGCGAGGCGCCGTTGTCGTAGGCGAAGACGGCTCCCGGCGGGGTCCGCTGCGGCGCCCGGGCCAGGTGCGCCACCTGGCCGCCGGGCAGGGCGGTGACCGCGTCGACGTCCCAGGCCCCGCCGGTCTCCGCGCCCCGGGTCATGGTCAGCAGGTGCGCCCACGTGTGCGTCGCGGCCGGCGTGCCGCGCAGCGGGGGCAGGACGGCGGCGACGGGTTCGTCCAGCGGCGGCAGCCGGTCGGTGCGGGCGGCCACGGCCAGCGTCAGGGCGAGCACGGTCTTGGTCACCGAGAAGACGTCGCCGCGGACCGGGCCGCGGCGGTGGACGTCGACCACGACCTCGGCTCCCACCCGGACCTGCAGGTGGCTGGTGCGGGCGTAGCGCGGGTCGGCGTCGACCTCGGCCAGCACGGTGTCCGCGGCGGCGCGGACCTGCTCGACGTCGACGCGGGGGCTCACGAGCGCCGAGCGTAGCGGCGCGACGGGCAGGATGGCGGCGTGGACGACACCCCGACGCCGTGGTCGCCCGCCCGGGTCGCCGACCTGGCGGGGCGGGCGGTCCGCGACGCCCTGGGCGCCGCGGCCCGGGTCGAGGATCTCGCCGTCCTGCAGGTCGGCGCCGACGCCGTCGTGCTGGCCCTGGAGGTGCGGGCCGCGGCCCGGCCGCTGGTGCTCAAGCTCGCCGACGTGGGGGCGGCGCCCGCGCTCGACCTCGGCCGGACGGCCGCGGTGATGGGCCCGGCCGCCGATGCCGGCGTGCCGGTGCCCGCCGTGCTGGCCGCCGACGGCACCGGCCGGCTGGACGGGGTGCAGCACCTGCTGCAGCAGCACCTCGGGGGCCGGCGGTGGCGGGAGGTCCGTCCGGAGCTGGACGACACGGCCGGGCGGGCGGTGCACGCCCAGCTGGCCGACGTGCTCCGCGCCCTGGCCGGGGTGCGGCCGGGCGGCTTCGGCGAGCTCGACGGCCAGGGCGTCGTCGTGCCGGTGCCGCTGGTCGAGGCCCTGCGCCGCCGCGTCGCCCTGCGCACCCGGCGACCGGCGGCGCGGGCGCTGGCCGAGCGGCTGCTGGTCGAGCACGCCGACCGGTTGGGCTCCGGGCCGCCGGTGCTCACCCACGACGACCTGCACCACGCCAACGTGCTCGTCGACCCCGCGACGGCCCGGCTGAGCGCCGTCCTCGACTGGGACAAGGCGTGGGCCGGCCCCGCCGCGGCGGACCGGGCCCGGCTGCGGTTCTGGGACGACATGAGCGGCCCCGGCCCCGGCCCCGGCCCCGGCTCCGGCTCCGGGGACGACCGGGACGACCGGGATGACGCCGACGTCCTGCGGGTGCACGAGCTGCTCTGGTGCCTCGAGCACGCCTTCCCGACGGCGCGGCACCGGGCCGACACGGCCCGGCTGCTGCGCGCGCTCGACCTCCCGGTCCCGCCGGAGCTGGCCGGCTGAGCCTCAGCCGGCGAGCGCGGCCGCCAGCCGGCGGGTGCCCTCGGCGATGGCGTCGGGTCCGTAGGTGGTGAACGACAGCCGCATCGTCGACGGCTGCGGGTCGCCGGGGAAGAACGGCGCGCCGGGCACGAAGGCGACGTCGTGCTCGAGGGCGCGGGGGAGCAGGGCGGTGGTGTCCCAGCCCTCGGGCAGCGTCGCCCAGACGAACATCCCGCCGTCCGGGGTGGTCCAGCGGCTGCCCGGGGGCAGCGCGGCCGGCAGGCCGGCCAGCAGCGCGTCGCGGCGGCGCCGGTACTCCTGCCGGGTGCGGTCCACCGCGGCGTCCAGCCGGCCGGCGGCCAGGTAGTGGGCGGCGGCCGCCTGGTCGACGGTGGAGGTGTGCAGGTCGGCCGCCTGCTTGGCCACCACGACCCCGGCCCGCACGCTCGGGTCGGTGCGCACCCAGCCGAGCCGGAGCCCCGGCGCCAGGATCTTGGAGAAGCTGCCGGTGCTCACCACCCGGCCCGGCCCGGTCAGCGCGGCCATCGGGAGCACCGGCTCGCCGGAGTAGCGCAGCTCGGCGTACGGGTCGTCCTCCAGCACCCGGAAGCCGTGGCGCTCGGCCACCGCCACGACGGCCTGCCGGTTGGCCAGGTCGAGGGTGCGCCCGGTCGGGTTCTGGAAGGTGGGGACGGTGTAGAGCAGCTTCGGCGCCCACCGGTCGGCCAGCGCCGCCAGCGCCTCGACGTCCACCCCGTCCTCGCCCGAGGGCACCGCGACCAGCTTCGCGCCGGCCAGGGCGAAGCACTGCAGGGCGGCGAGGTAGCTGGGGCTCTCCACCAGGACCACGTCGCCCGGGTCGACGAGCGCGGTGGCCAGCAGGTTGAGACCCTGCTGCGAGCCGGTGGTGATGACGACGTCGGCGCCGTCGGTGGGCAGGCCGCGCTCGGTGTAGCGGGCGGCGACGGCGTCCCGCAGCGCCCGGTTCCCCTCCGTCGGGGAGTACTGCAGCGCGCGCGGCCCGGCCTCGGCCAGCACGGCGTCGAAGGAGGCCCGGGCGCCCTCGACGTCGAACAGCTCGGGCGCGGGCAGCCCGCCGGCGAAGGAGATGACGCCGGGCCGCTCGATGAGCGCCAGCAGGTCGCGGATGACCGACGACGGCACCGCCCGGACGCGGGCGGCCAACGGGGGCAGTCCGGGGACCGTCGTCGGGGCGGGGGTGGGCTGCAGCGTCGTCATCGGGGCTCCTCGTCGGCTCCCGCGCCACGCTACGCGGGCCCGCGGCGGCACCGGCCGGGTTTCTCGCAGGGCGGCCCGACGGCGGGCCGTGCGGGCCCGAGCGGTCCCGGTGCGGCAGGATCGTCGAGTGGCAGAGTTCCTGTACTTCACCGGTCCGATGGACTGCGGGAAGTCGACGCTGGCGCTGCAGTTCGACCACACCCACGCAGCGGGCGGGCGGAAGGGACGGCTGTTCACCTCCCAGGACCGCGCGGGGGAGGCGACGATCTCGTCCCGGCTGGGGCTCACCCGGCCGGCGATCGAGGTCAGCCCCGGCTTCGACTTCTGGGACTACGTCGTGGGCCAGCTGACCGGCGGCGAGCGGATCGACTACCTGGTCTGCGACGAGACGCAGTTCTACCAGCCCGTCCAGGTCGACCAGCTGGCCCGCATCGTCGACGAGCTGCAGATCGACGTCGTCGCCGTCGGCATCATGACCGACTTCCAGACCCGGCTGTTCCCCGGCTCGCAACGGCTCGTCGAGCTGTGCGACAAGGTCGAGCTGCTGCAGGTCCGCGCCCTGTGCTGGTGCGGCGAGCGGGCCACCCACAACGCCCGGACCGTCGACGGCGTGATGGTGGTCGAGGGCGACCAGGTGGTCGTCGGCGACGTCGTCGACCGGGACGCGGCCGCCACCGACCCACCGGTCGTGGTCGCCTACGAGGTGCTCTGCCGCCGCCACCACCGCCGCCGCGTCACCCGTGCCGTGGCCCGGGCGACGCTGTCCGACCCCCTGCCCTTCGAGCGCGACGACGAGGAGCTGACCGCGCCATGAGCCCCGACCCCACGACGAGCCCCGACCCCACGACGGATCCCGCACCCGCCCCCGAGCCCGCGCCGCCCCTGGTCTCGGTCGACGCGCTGGCCGCGCAGCTGGCCGGTCCCGACCCGGTGGTCGTGGTCGACGTCCGCTGGACCCTCGGCGGCCCGTCCGGGCTTCCCGACCACGAGGCCGGGCACATCCCGGGCGCGCGCTGGGTCGACCTGGAGCACGAGCTGTCCGGCCACGCCGCCGGCGCCGGCGGCCGGCACCCGCTGCCCGACGTCGCCGTGCTGACGGCGGCCCTGCAGCGGCTGGGCGTGCGCGCGGACGTGCCCGTGGTCGTCCACGACGCGGCGACCTCGCTGGCCGCGGCCCGGCTGTGGTGGCTGCTGGTGGACGCGGGCCACCCCGACGTGCGGGTGCTGGACGGTGGGTTCGCGGCCTGGCAGCGGGCGGGCCTGCCCGTCGAGACGGGCCCCGACCGCGACTCCGAGCCCGGCGACTTCGTGCCCCGCCCGGGCGGCCTGGCCGCGGTCGACGCGGAGGGCGCGGCAGCCCTGCGCGACGCCGGCGCGCCGCTGGTCGACGTCCGGGCTCCCGAGCGGTACCGCGGCGAGCACGAGCCGCTCGACCCGGTCGCGGGGCACATCCCGGGTGCGGTCAACCGCCCCTCGCCCGGCAACCAGACGCCGGACGGCCACTTCCGGCCGCCGGCCGAGATCGCCGCACGCTTCGCCGGCCTCGAGGAGCCGGTGCTGTACTGCGGCTCCGGCATCACGGCCGCGCACACCCTGCTGGCCCTGCGCAGCGCCGGCCTGGACGGCCGGATCTACCCGGGCTCGTGGAGCGACTGGGTGAGCGACCCCGACCGGCCGGTGGCGACCGGACCCGCCTGAGCCACGTCGGCTCCGCGCACCCGGGTGCCGGCGTCAGCTGCCTGGCTTGGGCCCGCCGAACATGATCTCGTCCCAGCTGGGCACGGCGGCGCGCTTGCGCTTGGGCTTCTTCTCCGGCGGCGGCTCGGACTCCAGCTGGAACTCCTCGGCCTCCTCCGCCCGGTCGGCCTCGTCGGTCCGCGCGTACGGCGGGGCCGGCTCGTCGGTGCCCGGCAGCCGGTCGGCCGGCGGCGGTCCGGGGTCGACGGGCGTGCTCAGCTCGACGGCCGCCTTGTCGTCCATCGGCACCCGGCTGCGGTCGGGGTGCTCGGCCGCCGGCAGCTCGGCCTCGTTGGCCGGGCTGGGCTCGACGGGGTAGTCGACGACGATGGCCGGCTCCCAGTGCCCGCCCGCGGTCTCGGGCACGGCCGAGGCGTCGCTCAGCCCGGCGTAGACGCGCGGGGAGTCCTCGCTGTAGCCGTCCGAGCCGAGCATCGCGTAGAGCGTCGTCAGCTCCGAGGGGTCCTCGACGCCGGGCACGGCCGGCGGCTCGCCCGCGGGCTGCTCGTCGACCGGCTGCTCGTCCACGGAGTCCTCGACCGGGGCCTCCTCGTCCGGCTCCTCGGGGAGCAGCAGCTCCTCGGCCGGCCCGCGGACGGGCTCGGGGGGCAGGGCGGTGTCGTCGTCCTCGAAGGGCACGGCGCGCAGGGTGCGGTAGGTGCTGATCTCGGTCTGCTCGACGACGACCTCGGTGAGCACGGCCTCGGTGACCAGCGCCCCCGGCAGCACGCCGTCGTCGCCGTCGTCCTCGTCCTCGGGCGGCAGCGCGTCGCCGGCGGGCGGGGTCGCGGGCCGGGCGGCGGCGCGCGCGTCGGCGGCCTCCTGGGTGGCCCGGACCAGGGCCAGCTCGTCGCTGAGGTCGACGGTGGGCTCGTCGGCGGCGTCGCTGCGGCGCCGGGTGCCCGGGGCGACCGGGGGCTGCTCGCCGATCAGCCGGCGGGCCTCGTCGTCGGCGGCGACGGAGTAGCGGCCGCGCTGGTCGAAGGTGAAGGTGGCGTGGTGCTCCTCGCCGTCCAGCGCGTACCCGGCGGTGACGGCCCAGCGGCCGTCCTCCAGCCGGTGGGAGTCCCAGACCACGGCGTCGGCGTCCACGCCCCGCTTGAGCAGCCGCTCGGCCACGGTCGCGCGGAGCGTCCGGTGCCCGGAGGTCTCCCCGCGGCGGCGGACCGAGGCGGCCAGGGCCATCAGGGCCAGGTGCTCCCGCTCGGCCAGCACGGGGGCGGCGAAGCGCTCGACGCGCTCGTAGGGGATCCCCGCGACCTCGGCGACGTCCTCGAGGCTCTCGCCCGCCCGGACCCGCATCTGGATGTCGCGCGGGCTCAGTGAGGTGTCCATGGCGTTCTCTCCTCGTCCGGGCCGCGGACGGGCGGCGCGCGCCGTCCCGCCCCCGGCCGTGCCGGCCGTCGTCGTCGTGGCCGTCGTCGTCCCCGTCGTGCCGCGCACGGCGTCCCGCAGCCGGTCGTCCACGACGACCGCGAGCTCGTCGCCGTCGTCGGTCGTCAGGACCAGCGAGCGGCCGTCCGGGCTCGGTCCCACCAGGTGCGCGCTGCGCATGGGTGCGGGCAGCTCCTCCGTGGCTGGGCGGGGAGCGGGTGCTCCCGCGGGGCGGGTCGTGCGGCCGGGCCGCGTCGGTCCTGGTGCCGACGACGGCGGTGCCGACAGGGCAGGTTGTCGAGGGCCAACCTACCGTGCGCCGACCGCCCGCCGACGCAGGAGCGGAGGCCCGTCCCGCCTCGGCCGGGAGCCCGTTTCGGTGCCGTCGTACTGTTCGCAGCATGACGGTCGGACACACCCCCGATTCCTCCCGCACCCCCACCTCCGCGCCGGACGCCGCGACCCTCGCCGAGCTGCGCGCCTCCGGCTGGACCTCCCGCAGCACGAAGGACGAGCTGCGGCAGAACCTCCTCGCCCGGCTCCGGTCGGGCGAGACCGCCTTCCCCGGCATCGTCGGCTTCGACGACACCGTGCTGCCCGAGCTCGAGGCCGCCCTGCTGGCGGGCCACGACCTCGTGCTGCTCGGCGAGCGGGGCCAGGGCAAGACGCGGCTGATGCGCACCCTCGGCCAGCTCCTCGACGAGTGGAGCCCCGAGGTGACGGGCTGCGAGATCCACGACGACCCGACCGACCCGGTCTGCGCCCGCTGCCGCGCGCTCGCGGCCGAGCACGGCGACACGCTGCCGGTCTCCTGGCGGCACCGCGAGGACCGCTACACCGAGAAGCTGGCGACGCCGGACACCTCGGTCGGCGACCTCATCGGCGACGTCGACCCGGTCAAGGTGGCCCAGGGCCGCACCCTCGGCGACCCCGAGACGGTGCACTACGGCCTCGTGCCGCGGGCCAACCGCGGGCTGTTCGGGCTCAACGAGCTGCCCGACCTCGCCGAGCGCATCCAGGTCGCGTTGTTCAACGTGCTCGAGGAGCGCGACATCCAGGTCCGCGGCTACTCGCTGCGGCTGCCGCTGGACCTCTTCCTGGTGGCCACGGCCAACCCGGAGGACTACACCAACCGCGGCCGGATCATCACCCCGCTGAAGGACCGCTTCGGCGCCGAGATCCGCACCCACTACCTCGACGGGCTCGACGACGAGGTGGCGCTGCTACGCCAGGAGGCGGAGGTCGTCGCCGAGGTCGGGGACCACCTGCTGGAGGTGCTGGCCCGGTTCACCCGCAACCTGCGCGAGTCCAGCTCGGTCGACCAGCGCTCCGGCGTCTCCGCCCGGTTCACCATCGCCGCCGCCGAGGCCGTGTCGGCGTCGGCCCTGCGGCGGGCGGCCCGGACCGGCGACGACGAGGCGGTCGCCCGGATCTGCGACATCGGCGTGGTGCTGCCGACGCTGCTGGGCAAGGTCGAGTTCGAGATGGGCGAGGAGGGCCGCGAGCGCGCGGTGCTGGACCACCTGCTCCGGCTGGCCGTGGCGGCCACGTTCCGCGACCGGCTGGGCGGGCTGGACCTGTCCGGCTTCACGAACGTGTTCGCCGAGGGCGCCGTCGTCGAGACCGGGGAGCTGGTGCCCGCCACCGAGCTGCTGTCCCAGCTGGGCAGCGTGCCCGGCCTGTCGAAGGTGCTGGACCGGCTGGGCTACGGCGACGCCGCCGGCCGCGGGCAGGTGGCCTCGGCCGTCGAGTTCGCGCTCGAGGGCCTGCACCTGACCCGGCGGATCGAGAAGGAGACCGTCGACGGACGCACCGTCTACGGCGCGGCCTGAGCGTCCGCGGCTGAGCAGGGGAGAGGTCGGAGCATGAGCGAAGCCTGGAGCGAGGACGACGGCGCGCAGGACGGCCGCGACGACGGGACCGCCCGACCCGGACCGGGGCGGGCGCACCGCAACGTCCGCTACGGGCCGTGGCGCGGCGGGCCCGACCCGCTGGCCGCGCCCTACGACGTGCGGGCCGCCGTCGACCAGATCGGCGCCGACGTGCTGGCCGCCGGCAACCTGCGTGACTCGCTGCGCGACCTGATGCGCCGCGGGCTGGACGGGCAGGGCGGGCTGGACAAGCTGGCCCAGCGGATCCGCAAGCTGCGGGCCCAGGCCCGCCGCCGCGGCGACCTGGGCGGGACGCTCGACCAGGTGCGCAGCGCCCTCGACCAGGCGCTGGCCGCCGAGCGCGAGGCGCTGGCGGGCACCGAGGGCGACGACGCCCGGATGGCGGAGATGGAGCTGGACACGCTGCCGGACGACGTCGCCGGCGCCGTCCGGGCCCTGGACCCCTACGACTGGACGTCGCCGGAGGCGAAGGCGACCTACGACGCGATCAAGGACATGCTGCGCCGCGAGGTGCTGGACGCGCAGTTCGCCGGGATGAAGCAGGCGCTGGAGTCACCCGACCCCGAGGCGATGCAGCGGGTCAAGGACATGCTGGCCGACCTCAACGCCCTGCTGTCCGCGCACGCGCGGCAGGAGGACACCACCGACCAGTTCGCCGACTTCATGGACAAGCACGGGGACCTGTTCCCCGAGCAGCCGGAGACGGTGGAGGAGCTGATCGACGCGCTGGCCCGCCGTCAGGCGGCCGCCCAGCGGATGATGGCCTCGCTCAGCCCCGAGCAGCGCGAGCAGCTGGGCCAGCTGATGAGCGACGCCCTCGGCGACGCCGACCTGGCCTCCCAGATGGCGCAGCTCTCGGACAACCTGCGCGCGCTGCGGCCCGGGATGGACCGCGGGTCGCCGACGGGCATGCGGCCCGGCGGGGAGTCGCTGGGCTACAGCGAAGCCGTCGAGGCGGTGGCCGAGCTGGCCGACCTGGAGGCGCTGGAGGCCCAGCTGTCCCAGGGCGACCCGGGCTCGACGCTGGACGACGTCGACGTCGACCTGCTGGAGAAGCGGCTGGGCCACGAGGCCGTCAAGGACTTCCGGGCGCTCCGGGACCTGGAGCGCGAGCTGGAGCAGCAGGGCTACGTCAGCCGGGGCGACGACGGGCTGCGGCTCACCCCGCGCGCCGTCCGCCGGCTGGGCCAGACCGCGCTCAAGCGGGTCTTCGACCAGCTGGCCGCCGGCGGCCACGGCGACCACGAGGACCACCGGACCGGCTCCGCCGACGAGCCCACCGGCCTGACCCGGCCCTGGGTCTTCGGCGACGAGCTGCCGCTGGACGTCCCCCGGACGGTGGGCAACGCCCTGCGCCGGCGGGCGTCGATGGGCGACCTCGGCGACGGGGTGGTGACGCTCGACGTCGAGGACTTCGAGGTGACCGAGACCGAGCGCCGGACCAGCGCGGCGGTGGCCCTCTGCGTCGACCTCTCCTTCTCGATGGTCCAGGACGGCCGCTGGGGCCCGATGAAGCAGACGGCGCTGGCGCTCAACCACCTCATCGAGACCCGGTTCCGCCAGGACGCGCTGCAGGTCATCGGCTTCAACCGGCTGGCGCGGCGGCTCTCGCCGGTCCAGCTGGCCGAGGCCGAGCCGGAGTACGTGCAGGGCACGAACCTGCAGCACGCGCTCCTGCTGGCCAGCCGGCACCTGCGCCGGCACCCCGACGCCGAGCCGGTCGTCCTCGTCGTCACCGACGGCGAGCCGACGGCGCACCTCACCGGCGACGGCGACGCGTTCTTCCGCTGGCCCAGCACGCACGAGACGGTCCGGGCCACCGTCGCGCAGGTCGACGAGCTGGCCCGCTACGGGGCGACGATCAACACCTTCATGCTCGGCGACGACGAGGGGCTGCGGCGCTTCGTCGACGCGATCGCCCGGCGGGCCGGCGGGCGGGTCTTCACCCCCGACATCGGACGGCTGGGCGAGTACGTGGTGGCCGACTACCTGACGGCGCGGCGGGGCCGGCGCTGAACCCCGACGGGCTCAGCCCGCCAGGGTGACCAGGGCCGAGACCAGCAGCGCCACGATGATCGTGTTGAAGACGAAGGCCAGCAGGGTGTGCGTGGTGACCAGCTTGCGGGCCGGCGCGGTGCTGACGTCGACGTCGGAGCTGGAGAACGTGGCGCTGACCTGCACCGCGAGGTAGAGGTAGTCCGACCAGACGGGCCGGTCGCCGCCGGGGAAGTCGAGGCCGCCCTCGTCGGCGTCCAGCCGCAGGTAGGCGATGGCGAAGGCGTAGACGACCATGCTCCAGCTGGTCACCACCACCAGCAGGGACGTCGTGAGCACCAGCGCGCTGGAGCGCAGCGCGGGGTTCACCAGCACGGCGACGACGGCGACCAGCGCCAGCAGCGCCGCCGTCACGGCCCAGCTGCGGACCCCGGAGCCGGTCCACACCTGCAGCCGGCGCTGCTGGAGGCTGCGCGGGGTCGTGGCCCGGGCCCATCCCGACAGGGTGGCGTGGCCGGCCCGGCCGAACACCCGCCAGGTCAGCAGCTGGTAGACCGCGAAGTAGAAGACGGAGCACCCCAGGGCCGAGCCGATCACGGACGCCGTCTCGTCCGGGCCTGTGCCCGAGCTGCGCCCGGTGAGGGCGTAGAGCAGCCCGATCAGCGGCGAGCAGACCAGCAGCAGCCCCAGCGTGAGCATGCTGCGGAAGGTGTCGCTGGCGAGCCGGGGGTGGGTGCGGGCAGCGCGGGTCACGCGCTCGATCCTGTCACCGGGCCGGTGCAGACTGACGTCATGACCCTGCTCGCCGACGTCGTCCGCGCCGAGCGCGAGGACCTGGTGGCCCTGCTCGCGACCCTCGGTCCGGAGCAGTGGGCGACGGCCTCGCTGTGCGCCGGCTGGACGGTCCGCGACGTCGCCGGGCACCTCGCCTGGGCGGCGGGAGCGGGCGGTCGGGAGCTGCTCGGCGACCTCGTCCGGGCGCGCGCCCGACCCAACGTCATCATCGCCGAGACCGCCGTCCGCTGGGCGCGCCGCGAGCCGGCCGTGCTGGTGGAGGAGCTGCGCCGGGCCGCCGCCGACGGTGCGAAGCCGCCCGGCATGCCGGCCACGGCGGTGCTGGTCGACGCCGTGCTGCACGGGCTCGACGTCCGCCGGCCGCTGGGCCGGCCGCGCCCCGTGCCGGCCGAGGCGTTCGCGCCGGTGGCCGACTTCTGCGCGGGTGCCCGCTTCCCGTCCTCGGCCCTGCTCGGCGGTCCGGTCCGCCGGCGCCTGGCCGGGATCCGCCTGGTCGCCGAGGACCGCGACTGGGCCCACGGCGACGGCGCCGAGGTGCACGCCTCCGGCGAGGCGGTCCTGCTGGTGCTGTCCGGCCGGCCGGTCGACCCCGACGAGCTCCGCGGTCCGGGCGCGGCCACCCTGGCCGCCCGGCTCTGAGCCCGGCTGGCTCTACGCGGCGTCGAGTGCGCGCAACCTCGACTCGCACGAGGGTCGGTGCTCGAGCAAGCGCGCAGTCGCTCGTACGCAGCTGATGAAGGACACGGAACGGCTGTGGGCTCAGCGCTTCGGATCTAGCCTGTGATGCGACCCCGTCGTACGTCCGAGGAACTCCATGTCTCTGCGCTCAACCGCCCGCCGATATTGCGTCGCCGCGGTCCTCGTCATCTCGGCGCTGCTCCTCGTCCCGATGGCTGGCAGTCCGATCGGTCCGACGCCTGCTGCTGCCGCGACCAAGATCGAGGTCGTGATCAACGGGGCTTTCCAGACCCGGGCTGGCTACACGGGTAAGGGTGGGCTCTTCACGCCGAGCTACAGCGTTCTGCCGTGCGGGACGGAGGAGAACGAGAACGTCCGGGTGCGGGAGTTCACGGTGACGATCAGCAGGAACGGCAAGAAGGTCAAGACGTCGCACGAGCAGATGGACCTGGTACGACTCTCACCTGGGTCCTACCAGGTGAGGACCACGCTGCGTTACACCTACCGCGGCAAGACCACCTCCAGGAGCAAGACCCAGACGGTGAAGATCACCCGCAAGACCGATGCGACCTCGGTGAGCAAGCCCGAGTACAGCAAGATCAAGGACGGCATGACGCTGGCCCAGGTCCGCCTGATCATCGGCGGGAAGGGTCGCTACGAGTACTCGAGCCTCTGGATGGACGCGCTGCAGTTCGAGCAGTCCGTGTCGATCTCCTTCGAGAAGGGTCGCGTGACGGAGAAGTGGCGCAGCCGCAACGTCTACGACTGGTGCTGACGCCGTACCACCACCCGAGCTCGTCCCGGTCCTGCGCCCTCAGCTGGCCGCTTCTCCACCCCGGGCTCGGGCTCCCCCATGCGGCGCCGAGTGCGCGCGTCCGCAGGTCGACGGGGCCCTCAGACCTGCGGTTGTGCGCACTCGACGACCACCGGCCTCTCCTCGACCCCCGGCTCCGGGGCCTCGAGCCAGTTGTGTAGACAGGAGGGGTGGAACACCTCACGATCGCGACCGTCGCCGAGACCAACCCCGACTTCCGCCGGGTCCTGTGGACCGGGAAGTACAGCCAGCTCGTCATCATGACCATCCCGCCGGACGGGGAGATCGGCCAGGAGGTCCACCCGGACACCGACCAGATCCTCACCTTCGTCAGCGGTGTGGGCGAGGCGAGGATCAACGGCGAGACCCAGAAGGTCGCCCAGGGCGACCTCGTCTGCGTCCCGGCCGGGGCCGAGCACAACTTCGTCAACACCGGACCCAACCCGCTGGTCCTCTACACCGTCTACGGCCCGCCCGAGCACGCCGACGGCGCGGTGCACAAGACCAAGGAGGAGGCCGACGAGGCCGAGGAGTCCGGTCAGGACGAGCCCCCGGCCTGACCCGCCGCTGCCTGAGCCTGTCGAAGGCCCACCCCACCGCTGCCTGAGCCTGTCGAAGGCCGGGCTCACCGCTGCCTCAGCCCGTCGAAGGCCCTTCGACAGGCTCAGGGCGCGGGGAGGTTCATGGCGCGGGAGGGGCTCGGGCCGGGGTGTGCCCGGGACGCGGGGCGCAGCGCGGGGACCGGCGTCAGCCCGCCCGCCGCGCCCGGACGGCGTGCAGCACCGTCTGGACGAGCAGGCCGGTGGCCAGCCCCCAGAAGGCGGCGCCGATGCCGAAGAGGCTGAGGCCGGAGGCGGTGGCGACCAGGGCGACGACGGCGGCCTCGCGGTCGTCCGGCTCCGCCAGGCAGCGCTCCAGCGCCGAGCCCAGCGGTCCCAGCAGAGCCAGCGCCGCCACGGTGATCACGAGCCCGGGCGGGGAGTGCGTGAGCACGAAGGCGGCCGCGGCCGAGAGCAGCCCCAGCACGACGTAGGTGCCGGCGGCGGAGACCGCGGCCACCCACCGCCGTCGCGGGTCGGGGTGGGCCTCCGGCGAGGCCGACAGCGCCGCGGAGATGGCGGCCAGGTTGACGGCGAACCCGCCGGCCGGCGCCCCGGCGGCGGAGACGGCGGCGGTGACGAGCATCGTCGGCCGCCAGGGGACGGTGTAGCCGTAGGTCTTCATCACCGCGACGCCGGGCGCGTACTGCGAGGCGATGTTGACCAGGAACAGCGGCACGCCGAGCCCCAGCAGCAGCCGCCAGTCGAAGGTCGGGGCCGTCCAGGTCAGCCGGGGGAGCAGGGCCGCGGCCGTCGGCGTCGCGTCCAGCGTCAGGGCGACGACGACCAGCGCGGCGAGCAGGGCCAGCGGGACCGCCCAGCGCCGCGCGAACGCGTAGCCGACCAGCCAGGTGAGCAGGATCGGGGCGGCGTAGAGCGGGGTCGCGCCCAGCGTCGTGAAGGCCGTCACGCAGATCGGCAGCAGCACCCCGGCCAGCATGGCGTTGGCCACCGCCAGCGGGATCGAGGCCAGTGTCCGCGACAGCCACGGCCACCAGCCGGTGAGCGCCGTCAGCGCGGCGACCAGCAGGAACGTCCCGATCGCGGCCGACCAGACGGCACCGTCGGCGGCGGCCCCGGCCAGCAGCGCGGCGCCGGGGGTGGACCAGGCCAGCGTCAGCGGCATCCGGTACCGCAGGGCCAGCACGAGGATGCCCACGGCCATGGCCAGCAGCAGCACCAGCAGACCGGACGCGGCCTGCGCCGTCGTCGCCCCCTGCGCGGTCAGACCGGTCAGCACCAGGGCGAAGGAGGACGCGAAGCCGACGACCGCGGTGACCACGCCGGCCAGCAGCGCACCCAGCAGCGGACCGCGGCCCCCTGCTGGTGCGGCGTCGGCGGTGCTCAGAGGGACTGGCGGTGCCGCTGCACCATCTCGAGCAGGTAGGTCCCGTAGCCCGACTTGAGCAGCGCCCCCGCGCGGGCCTCCAGCTCGTCGTCGGAGAGGAAGCCCTGCCGCCAGGCCGCCTCCTCGGGGGCGCCGACCTTGAGCCCCTGCCGGGCCTCGATGGTGCGGACGAAGTTGTTGGCGTCGTTCATCGACTCGAACGTGCCGGTGTCCAGCCAGGCGGTGCCGCGGGGCAGCACGCCGACCTGCAGCCGACCGGCGTCGAGGTAGTGGCGGTTGACGTCGGTGATCTCGTACTCCCCGCGCGGGGAGGGCTGCAGGTCGCGGGCGATGGCGACCACGTCGTTGTCGTAGAAGTAGAGGCCGGGCACCGCGTAGTTCGACTTGGGCCGCTCCGGCTTCTCCTCCAGCGAGACGGCGCGGCCGTCCCGGTCGAACTCGACGACGCCGTAGGCGCTCGGCTCGGCCACCCAGTAGGCGAACACGGCACCGCCGTCGACGGTGGCGAAGCGCTGCAGCTGGGTGCCCAGGCCGGGGCCGTAGAAGATGTTGTCGCCCAGCACCAGGGCGACGTGGTCGTCGCCGATGAAGTCGGCGCCGATGACGAAGGCCTGCGCGAGGCCGTCGGGCGAGGGCTGCTGGGCGTAGGTGATGGAGATGCCGAACTGCGACCCGTCGCCGAGCAGCCGCTCGAAGCCCGGGGCGTCGTGCGGGGTGGTGATCACCAGCACGTCGCGGATCCCGGCGAAGATCAGCGTCGAGAGCGGGTAGTAGATCATCGGCTTGTCGTAGACCGGGACCAGCTGCTTGCTGACGCCCAGGGTGACCGGGTGCAGCCGGGTGCCGGAACCGCCGGCCAGGATGATGCCTCGCATGGCGAGCAAGTGTGGCACCGCGCGCGCTGCGCGGACCTCCGCGTGGCCCCCGACGCCCCGCCGGGTGAGCAAGGTCACCCGCGTCGGCGTCGTCGCGGCGGGCCCCCCGGCCGCGGTTCCCTAGGATGTCGGCCATGACTGCCTACCTGGTGACGGGCGGTGCGGGCTTCATCGGTTCGAACTTCGTCCGCCACGTCCTCGACCACACCGACGCCACCGTCACCGTGCTGGACCTGCTCACGTACGCCGGCAACCGCCAGTCCGTCGAGGGGCTGCCGCAGGACCGGTTCACCTTCGTCCAGGGCGACATCTGCGACGCCCGGCTGGTCGACCAGCTGGTGGCGAACTCCGACGTCGTCGTGCACTTCGCCGCCGAGTCCCACAACGACAACTCGCTGCTGGACCCCTCGCCGTTCGTCAGCACCAACCTCATCGGCACCTTCACGCTGCTGGAGGCGGTCCGCCACCACGGGACGCGCTACCACCACATCTCCACCGACGAGGTCTACGGCGACCTGGAGCTCGACGAGCCCACCCGCTTCACCGAGGCGACGCCGTACAACCCGTCCAGCCCGTACTCCTCGACCAAGGCCGGCTCCGACCTGCTGGTCCGGGCCTGGGTGCGCTCCTTCGGCGTGCAGGCCACGATCAGCAACTGCTCCAACAACTACGGGCCCTACCAGCACGTCGAGAAGTTCATCCCGCGCCAGATCACCAACGTCATCGACGGCGGCCGGCCCAAGCTGTACGGCGCCGGGCTCAACGTGCGGGACTGGATCCACGCCGACGACCACAGCGCCGCCGTGCTGCGCATCCTCGAGGCCGGGACGATCGGGGAGACCTACCTGATCGGCGCCGACGGGGAGAAGAACAACCAGGAGGTCGTCGAGACGATCCTCGAGCTGCTGGGCCAGCCGCGCGACGCCTACGACCACGTCAACGACCGGCCGGGCCACGACCTGCGCTACGCGATCGACTCCACCAAGCTGCGCACCGAGCTGGGCTGGGCCCCGGCCTACCCCGACTTCGAGGCCGGCCTCGCCGCGACGATCGCCTGGTACCAGGCGAACGAGGGCTGGTGGCGGCCGCAGAAGGCCGCGACCGAGGCCAAGTACGCCACCCAGGGGCAGTGAGCCGGTGGCCCCGCTGAGCGTCACCGCGACCCCCGTCGACGGCCTGCTCGTCGTCTCCCTCGACGTCCGCGCCGACAACCGCGGCTGGTTCAAGGAGAACTGGCAGCGCGCCAAGATGACCGAGCTGGGCGTGCCCGACTTCGGGCCCGTGCAGAACAACGTCTCGTTCAACACCAGCGCCGGGGCCACCCGGGGCATCCACGCCGAGCCGTGGGACAAGTTCGTCTCGCTGGCCCGAGGCCGCATCTTCGGCGCCTGGGTGGACCTGCGCCCTGGTCCCGGGTTCGGCACCAGCTTCACCCTGGAGATGGGGCCGGAGACGGCCGTCTTCGTGCCGCGCGGGGTCGGCAACGCCTTCCAGACGCTGGAGGACGAGACCGCCTACTCCTACCTGGTCAACGACCACTGGAGCCTGGCGGCCAAGGAGTCCTACACCTTCCTCAACCTGGCCGACGAGACGGTCGCGGTCCCGTGGCCGATCCCGCTGGCCCAGGCCGAGCTCTCCGACGCCGACCGCGCGCACCCGCGGCTGGCCGAGGTCCGCCCGATGCCCGCCCGCCGGACGCTCGTCGTCGGCGCCGGGGGCCAGCTGGGCCGGGCGCTTGTCGTCCGGTGGCCCGACGCCGTGGCCGTCACCCGGGCCGAGCTGGACCTCGCCGACTCGGCGTCGGTCGCCGCCTTCGACTTCGCGCCCTACGGCGTCGTCGTCAACGCGGCGGCGCACACCGCCGTCGACGCGGCCGAGACCCCGGAGGGTCGGCGCGAGGCGTGGGCCATCAACGTGCACGGGGTCGCCGGCCTGGTCCGGGCCGCCCGCGAGCACCGCTTCACCCTCGTCCACGTCTCGTCGGACTACGTCTTCGACGGGCTCGTCCCCGAGCACGACGAGGACGAGTCGTTCAGCCCGCTGGGCGTCTACGGCCAGACCAAGGCCGCCGGGGACGCGCTGGTCGCGACCCTGCCGTCGTACTACCTGCTGCGCACCAGCTGGGTGATCGGCGAGGGCCGCAACTTCGTCGCCACCATGGCCTCGCTGGCCGACCGGGGCGTCGCCCCGTCGGTGGTCGCCGACCAGCACGGCCGGCTGACGTTCACCTCCGAGATCGCCCGGGCGGTCGACCACCTGCTCGCCGTCGGGGCGCCCGCGGGCACCTACAACGTGAGCGGGGCCGGTGAGGTGACCAGCTGGGCCGACGTCGCCCGGATGGTGTTCAACGAGCGCGGCCGGCCGGGCTCCGACGTCACCCCGGTGAGCGCGGCGGAGTACGGCGCGGGCAAGGACCTCGCCCCCCGCCCGCAGCACAGCGCCTTCCGGCTGGACAAGATCCGGGCCACCGGCTTCGAGCCCGCGCTGGTCGCCGACTCGCTCAGCGCCTACCTGCGGACGATCCCCACCACCGCGTCCTGACCCGGCGGACAGCCGGCTCCGCGGCCCCTGCTCGTCCCTGCGGCGTCAGCAGGCGCCGCGGGGACGAGGACACGCCGGGAGCCGCCCCGCTCCCTGAGCCTGTCGAAGGGCCGCCCGCGCCCTGAGGCCGAACCCGCGCCCTGAGCCCGAACCCGCGCCCCGAGCTCGTCGAGGGGCCCGGCCCTCAGCGCGCGGTCGGCGCGGTGGGGTGGGCGGCGAGGCCGGCCAGCTCGGCCTTCTCGACCGGGTCGCCGAGCGGAGGGGCCGGCCGGCTGCGCACCCCGAGCGCGGCGACGGCCAGCAGCACGCCGGCGGCGACGACGCCCCAGAAGCCGAGCGGGGACCCGCCCCGGTCGACGAGCGCGCCCAGCCCCGCGGCACCGGCGGCCAGGCCGCCGGCGAGGCCGGTCGAGGTCCAGCCGAGCGCCTCGGTGAGCCGGGCCTGGGGCACGGCGGCCTGGGTGACGGCGACCGACGCGATCAGCGTGGGCGCGATGGCCATCCCGCTCAGCACCAGCAGCCCGGCGACCAGCAGGGGCTCGTCGACGAAGGGCAGCGGGACCAGCGACACCGCCAGGCAGGCGGAGCCGATCCGGAAGCGGGCGGCGGGGGAGCGGCGCCAGGTCAGGGTGCCGGTGACGACTCCGGAGACCAGCGAGCCGGCGGCCCAGGCCATCAGGATCGCGCCGGCCCAGGTCAGCACGCCCGCCTGGGTGGCGAAGGCCACCACGACGACCTCCATGCCGCCGAAGACGACGCCGAGCGCCACCGAGGCCACGACGACGGGGGCGAGGGCGGCGACCCGGATCCGCTCGGCCGGCGCGCCGGTGGTCCGGCGGGGCCGCCGCGGCGGCTCGGTCCCGCGCTGCGCGGCGAGGGCCAGCGCGCCGACCAGGCCGACGACCCCCGCGACGCCCAGGGCCAGCGCCGGGTCGACGGCGGTGGCCAGGAAGGTGACCAGCACCGGCCCGACGATGAAGATGACCTCGTCCAGCACGGCCTCGACGGCGAAGGCGGTGTCCAGCCGCGGCGAGCCCTGCAGCCGGTGGCTCCAGCGGGCGCGGACCGACGACCCGGCCGAGCTGAACCCCAGCCCGACGCCGACGGCGGCGGCCAGCACCGCGGGCAGCGGCCAGCCGGCCTCGACGGCGACGACGAGCACGGCCAGGCTCACGGTCCAGACGACCGCGGCGGCGACCAGCACCGGCGCCTGGCCGACCCGGTCGATCGTGCGGCCCCACAGCGGGGCGCTCACCGCACCGGTCAGCGTCACGGCGGCGGTGACCAGCCCGGCGAGGGCGAACGAGCCGGTGCTCAGCGAGACCAGCAGGACGATGCCGATGCCCGTCATCGAGATCGGCAGCCGGGCCACCAGGCCCGCCAGGCTGAACGCCCGGGCGGCGGGGTCGGCGAGCACCTCCCCGTAGGTGCGGAGACCGGCCTTCACGTTTTTCCTCCTCTGACAAGATCGCGGTGTGACCCTGGACGACCGCACCACCGCGCACGACACTCCCACGACCCGAGCGGACGGCACGAACGGCAGCGCCGGATCGCCGCTGGCGCCCTACGACAGCCTGCTGCTGGTGTCCTTCGGCGGCCCCGAGCAGCCCGACGACGTGGTGCCGTTCCTGGAGAACGTGACCCGCGGGCGCGGCATTCCCCGCGAGCGGCTGGTGGAGGTCGGCCAGCACTACTACCTCTTCGGCGGCCGCAGCCCCATCAACGACCAGTGCCGCGAGCTCCTCGCGGCCCTGCGCGCCGAGCTCGACGGGCGCGGGATCGACCTGCCCCTGCACTGGGGGAACCGCAACTGGGACCCCTACCTCGACGCCGAGGTGCAGGCGATGGGCGCGGCCGGCCACCGGCGGACCCTGGCCGTGCTGACCAGCGCGTACCCCTCCTACAGCTCGTGCCGGCAGTACCGGGAGAACCTCTACGACGCCGTCCAGGGCACCGGGGTGGAGGTCGACAAGATCCGCCACTACTCCGACCACCCGGGCTTCGTCACCGCGTCGGTCGACGCGACCCTGGCCGCGCTGGACTCCCTCGGCGAGGTCGCCGACGAGGCGCGGCTGGTCTTCGTCACCCACTCCATCCCGACGGCGATGGCGCAGACCTCCGGGCCGACGCCGCGCAGCGCGGACGGCGGCTACGTCGACTGGCACCTCGCGGTGGCGGCCGCCGTCACCCGCGAGGTGAACACCCGCCGCGGCGTCGAGCACGGCCACGACCTGGCCTTCTGCTCCCGCTCCGGCCCGCCCAGCCAGCCCTGGGCCGAGCCCGACGTCAACGACCACCTGACCGCGCTGCACGAGGGCGGCACCAAGGCGGTCGTCGTCGTCCCGATCGGCTTCATCTCCGACCACATGGAGGTCATCTACGACCTCGACACCGAGGCGGAGGAGACGGCCGAGGGCCTGGGCCTGCCGTTCGCCCGGGCCGCCACGGCGGGCACCCACCCGGCCTTCGTCGCCGGGCTCGTCGACCTGATGCTGGAGCGCGCGGCCGCCGCCCGCGGCGAGGAGCCGGCGCGGCCCGTCGTCGACGGCGGCCCGGTCGGCTGGTATGACTGCCAGCCCGACTGCTGCCGCAACCTGCGGGACCCCGGCCGGCTGGCGCTGTGCCAGGTGGGCGGCCCCGTCCCCACGCCGGTCTGACCGGCACGGCAGGCTGCTGACCGTGACCGAGCACCCGGCGCCCGACGCCAGCCCCGACCCGACGGCGCCCGACCCCTGGACCGACCTCCAGGCCTACGTCGCCCTGCCGCGGCTGGGCGACCTGGTGACCGGGCCCGACGGCCAGCTGCTGGTGGCCGTGTCCACCCTCGACGAGGACGGCACCGGCCGGCGGACCGCCTGGTGGCGGCTCGACCCCACCGGCGCACGGCCGGCCGTGGCGCACACCCGCTCGGTGGAGGGCGAGGGGTCGGCGGCCTACCTGCCCGACGGCCGGCTGCTCTTCACCTCGGGTCGTCCGGTTCCGGCGGGGGCCGGTGAGGACGCGGGCGAGCTCGCGGCGGTCTGGTGCCTGCCGGCCGGTGGCGGCGAGGCCTCGGTGCTGGCCAGCCGCGAGGGCGGCTGGACCTCGGTGACGACGGCCCGTGCCGGCGCCCGCGCGGTGCTGGGCCTGCCCGTGATGCTGGGCGCGGCCGACCTGGCCGAGGACGCGGCGCGGCGCCGGGAGCGGCGCAAGCGCAAGATCAGCGCCCTGCTGCACACCGGTGCGGCTGTCCGCTTCTGGGACCACGACCTCGGCCCCGACGCCCCGCAGCTGGTGGCGACGGACCTGCCGGCCGACCTCGACCCGCGCGCCGCGGTCGCCGTCCCCGCCGCCGACCTGCCGCTGGCCCTGCCCGACCCCGGGCGGGCGCTGGCGGGCACGCCGTCGCTCAGCGCGGACGGCCGGTGGGCCGCCGTGACCTGGCAGACGCCGGTCGCCGCCGGCGCCACCGCCAGCTCGGTCGCGCTGGTCGACCTCGACGCGGCCGCCGCCGGTCGCGCCGCGCCGGTCCGGGTGGTCGCGGCCGCCACCGACGCGCACGACTTCCGCGACGCCGTGCTGGCCCCCGACGGGGGCAGCCTCGTCTGCGTCCGGGACACCCGCGGCACCGCCGACGAGCCGTCCGCCGAGGTGCTCTGGGTCGTCGACGTGGCCACCGGCGAGGGCCGGGCGCTCGCCGAGGACTGGGACCGCCGGCCCACCCCGGCGCTGCTGACCCCGGACGGCACCGCCGTGCTGGTCACCGTCGACGACAACGGCCACCGGCCCATCTACGCCGTCGACCTCACCAGCGGTCGGCGCCGACGGCTCACCGACCTGGGAGCGCACAGTGCGCTCACCCTCTCCTGGGACGGCCGCACCCTCTACGCCCTGCGCAGCGAGTACACCGACCCGGGCTCCGTGATCGCCGTCGACCTGCTGACCAGCCGGCTTGAGGTGCTGCCCCGGCCCGTCGCCTACCCGGCGATGCCGGGCCGGCTGGAGAACGTCGAGCTGGAGGTGGCGGACGGGACGCGGGTCCGCGGCTACCTGGCCACGCCGACGACGGCCTCGCGCAGCGACCCCGCCCCGCTGGTGCTCTGGGTGCACGGCGGGCCCTTCAGCTCCTGGAACGCGTGGTCGTGGCGCTGGTGCCCCTGGCTGCTGGTCGCCCAGGGCTACGCCGTGCTGCTGCCGGACCCCGCCCTGTCCACCGGCTACGGCCAGGGCATGGTGCGGCGGGGCTGGACCGACTGGGGCGGCACGCCGTACACCGACCTGATGGCGATCACCGACCTCGTCGAGCAGCGGCCCGACGTCGACGACACCCGGACGGCGGTGATGGGCGGCTCCTTCGGCGGCTACATGGCCAACTGGATCGCCGGCCACACCGACCGGTTCCGGGCCGTCGTCAGCCACGCCGGGCTGTGGGACCTCGCGACCTTCCTGCCCACCACCGACCTGCCGTGGTTCTGGGCGCGCGAGCTGACCCCGGAGATGCGCCGCCGGTGCTCCCCGGCCCGGTTCGCCGACCAGGTCCGGACGCCCGTGCTCGTGGTCCACGGGGACCGCGACTACCGGGTGCCGGTGGGGGAGGGGCTGGCGCTGTGGTGGGACCTGGTGTCCCGGCACGAGGGACCCCCCGAGGACCTGCCGCACCGCTTCCTGCAGTTTCCCGACGAGAACCACTGGGTACTGGCGCCCCAGCACGCCGTCGTCTGGTACGAGACGGTGCTCACATTCCTCGACGTGCACGTGCGCGGGGGGAATGCGGGAGAGCCCCCCGCGTTGTAGGGGGCGCGATCGCCCCAGCGGCGAGCGCTCGACTTGCTCCGTGTGATAGAGATGCGCACGAACTGAGCAGGCACGATGGCAGGCAAGACCCGGGAAGGGAACGATGGCGACCGATTACGACGCCCCGCGCAAGACCGACGAAGAGCTGAACGAAGACAGCATCGAAGAGCTGAAGACGCGCCGCAACGACAAGAACTCCGGCAAGGTCGACGAGGACGAGACCGAGGCCGCCGAGGCCTTCGAGCTGCCCGGCGCCGACCTCTCCCACGAGGAGCTGACGGTCCGGGTGCTGCCCCGGCAGTCCGACGAGTTCACGTGCGCCGGCTGCTTCCTGGTGCGGCACCGCAGCCAGATCGCCGAGGAGCGCTCCAACGGCGAGGAGTACTGCTTCGACTGCGCCGGCTGACCCCTCCGGGTCGGCCGCACGGGCTCCGCGGAGCCCACCACCGGGCCCTCGTCCCACCCCGACCACCGGGGTGCGGACCGGGGCCCGACGCACACATCACGATTGGACATACATGCTGGCGACGGCGCCGGCTGCGTGGTCAACTTGGCCTGCACTCCTGAGTCACGCGGCTCGGTGTGCAGGCCAGTTCTGGTGCTGGGGGCCGTCCCGCCCCGGCAACGGACGCCTGCCGGCCGCGACCACCCCGGATGTGCCGGTCTGATTGGGGGCAGTCAGTCCGGACAGAGAGCCGCCTCGCGTCCTCCAGACGCGAGGCGGTGATCCGGCCGCCACGGCGGCGAGGCGCTCAGCGGCCCGGCGTGCCCAGCCCGGTGCGCCGCACCAGCAGCCGCGTCGCGGCCAGCCCGACCGCCGTCGCCAGACCCCACGCCCGCGCCTGCGCCTTCGGCACCTCCGGGTCGTCCTTCTTCGGCGGCCGCGCCCCCGTCACCACCCGCCAGCCCACCGAGACCAGCGTCCGGGCGGCGAGCGTGGTCACCAGCGCGGTCGCCAGCACCCAGGCCTTGCCGAGCACCTTCTCCGACACGGTCGTGGGCAGCTGCGCGGTCGTGGGCTGCGGGCCGGTCGAGGTCTGCTGACCGGTCGAGGTCTGCGGGGCGGTCCTGGGCTGCGGGGCGGGCGCACTCATCGGGCGGTCCTCTCGGGACGGGCCGGCGGGCCGGCGCGGTCGGGGTGCCGGGCCGGCGGCCCGGGCGGGCGCGGCGCCGGGCGCCGTCGTCCGCGGACATCCTAGGCACCGCCCCGGCCGACTAGGGTCACCTCCATGCTCTACCGCGAACGCCTCACGGTGCCCCTCGTCTGGTGGGTGCTCGCGCTGCTGCTCGCGGTGTCCCTGCTCGCCGCCGTCGGCTTCTACCTGGGTCCCGTCTGGGGCGTCGCCGTCTTCGTGGCCGCGCTGGCCGTGGCCGCCGGCCTCTTCGTCTCGACCGCCGTCGTCATCGAGGTCGACGAGGCGGAGCTGCGGGTGGGCCGCGCGGTCATCGGCCGGCCCTGGATCGCGGGCTGCCGGGCGCTGGACGCCGCGGCGGCCGAGGTGCGCGGCGGCACCGGGGCGGATGCGCGCGCCCACCTGGTGCTGAAGCCCTACGTGGCCACCGCGGTGGAGATCACCCTCGACGACCCCGCCGACCCGGTGCCCTACTGGCTGGTCTCCAGCCGACGGCCCGGCCGGCTCGCGGCGGCCCTGGGCGCGGACGGGGACGTGACCCCGTGAGCGCCCCGGACCTGGAGGTGCAGTTCACCCGGCTGCACCCCGACGTCGAGCCGCCCGTCTACGCCCACCCCGGCGACGCCGGCGCCGACCTGCGCTGCCGCGAGCCGTTCACCCTCGGGCCGGGGGAGCGCCGCCTCGTCGGCACCGGCCTGGCCATCGCGCTGCCCGAGGGCTACGCGGCCTTCGTGCACCCCCGCTCCGGGCTCGCGACGCGCTTCGGCGTGACCGTGGTCAACGCCCCGGGCACCGTCGACGCCGGGTACCGGGGTGAGATCTGCGTCTGCCTGCTCAACACCGACGCCCAGCACCCGGTCGCCTTCGCCGCCGGCGACCGCATCGCCCAGCTGGTGGTCCAGCAGGTCAGCCGGGTGCGGTTCGTGGCCGCGGACGCGCTGCCGGACTCGGTCCGGGGATTTGGTGGACACGGGTCCACGGGAGGAATACTGGGCGGGTGATCTTCAGGCGCACCAAGAAGCGGTCCGACGAGCAGGAGCTCGACGCCGCCACCCCCGGCACCCTCGACGAGCCGGAGGGCGCGGCCGACGACGTGGACGCGGCGGACGGCGAGGCGGGCGCGGAGGCGGCCGACGGCGAGGTCGAGCTGGACGTCGAGGCGCTGGACGCTCGCGACTGGCGCGCGCAGGGGCCCTTCGACATCGCCGAGGTGGACGAGGACGACGACCTCACCGGGACGCCCGAGGCACCCCGCATCGACCTGGGCGCCATGGTGCTGGCCGGCTTCCCCGGCGCCGAGCTGCGGCTGCAGATGTCGGAGGAGACCCAGCAGATCGTCTCCGCGATGCTCATCCACGAGGGCTCGGCCCTCGAGCTGGGCGCCTACGCCGCACCCCGCAGCGGCGGCCTGTGGTCCGAGCTCCGCGAGGAGATCATGGCCGCGGCCACCGAGGCCGGCGGCTCCGCCTCCCTGGCCGAGGGTCCCTTCGGCGTCGAGCTCCGCCGGCTCGTGCCCGTCAGCACCCCGGAGGGGGAGCAGGGCTACCAGCCCTCCCGTATGTGGGTGGCCGAGGGCCCGCGCTGGCTGCTGCGCGGCATCGTCTACGGCCAGGCCGCCCTCGAGGAGGGCCTGGAGTCCCCGGTGGCGGAGATGCTCACCGCCTTCCGCTCCGTCGTGGTCCGCCGCGGCGACGACGCGATGGCCCCCGGCGACCTGCTGCCGCTGTCCATGCCCCAGAACCTCGTGCCCGCCGACGAGCAGCCCGCGTGAACGTCAGGACACGGTTGCGCGAACGGCAGACGACGGTTGACTCCGGTGGGATGCTGGATCCGGAAGCACCCACCGTCGTCCGAGGGATTGATGTGACCAGCGACACCCGTCCGGTCAAGGAGAGCAGGCTCGCCCGGGCCCTGCGCCGGCTCGCCTCCTCCAACGCGGAGCTCGAGTCGGAGGAGCTGCAGCAGCAGGTCCGCGACGAGGGCGCCGTCCCCATCCAGACCTGCGAGGACCGCCAGCAGGTGGCCCTCACCGGCACCGTGGCCACCGTCACCATCACCCCGCGCGGCGGGCACCCGGCCCTCGAGGTCGAGCTGCGCGACGGGTCCGGCGCGGTGACGCTGCTGTGGCTGGGTCGTCGGCAGATCCCGGGCATCGACCCGGGCCGCACCATCAAGGTGTGGGGCCGGATCAGCTGCCACGAGGGCCGCCGGCTGATGTACAACCCCCGCTACGAGCTCTTCTGCACCCAGCGCAGCTGAGGGTGCCCCGCACCGCGGCGACCCGCCGGGCACCCCGTGGCTGAGCGGCCCGACGACCGGGCCCTGACCGCCGCCGACGCCTCGTCCGGGACGCCCCTGAGCCCGGGCGCCGCACCACCCCCCCGCTACGTCGAGGAGCTGGTGCGGGCCGAGCTGGGCCGCACCCTCGGCGGGGCCCGCGGGATGGTCGAGTCGGCCCTGCCGTTCGTCGCCTTCACGATCGCCTGGGTGCTCACCCGGCAGCTGTACCCGGCGCTGGGCGCCGCCTTCGCCGTCGCCCTGGTGGCGGCTGTCGTGCGGCTGGTCCAGCGCCAGTCCGTGCGCTTCGTCCTGCAGGCGGTGGTGCCGACGGCGATCGCCGCCCTGGTCGCCACCCGCACCGGCCGGGCCGAGGACGTCTTCCTGCCGGGCATCCTCTACAACGGGGCCCTGGCGCTGGTCTCGGTGCTCACCATCGCCGTCCGCCGCCCGCTGGTGGGCTACCTCGTCGGCACCGCGCTCTCGGACCCGACGGGGTGGGTCCGCGACCGCGGCCTGGTGGCGCTCAGCTCGAAGCTGACAGCGGTGCTGGCCGTGCCCTACCTGCTGCGCTTCGTCGTCCAGCTGCCGCTGTTCCTCACCGGCCAGGTCGTCTGGCTCGGCGTGGCCAAGGTCGTCCTCGGCTGGCCCCTGCTGGTCGCCGCCCTGTTCGTCATGGGCCTGCTGCTCTCCCGCGGACGGACCCCGGTGGACCCGGCCGCGCCCCGCCCCGACCCCGCCTGAGCGGGGCCCCTCAGCTCAGGGCTGACCGCCGCCGGCGACCACGGCCCCGAACCGGTCCGCCCCGTCCGCCGGCACGCCGCCGGCCCCCGGCACCCAGGCGCGCGGTCCGGCGCCGGCGCTGCCGCCGAGCGACAGCACGTCGACGACGCCCGTGCCGCCCGTCGTCTCGCGCGGCACCCCGACCAGCAGGGCCTGCTCGGTGGGACCCGTCACGACGGCGACGGAGGTGCCGAACCGGTCGCCCGCCTGCGGCGTCCCCGGCACGCCGGGGCTGGCCTGCGTCCAGCTGGTGTCCGCCGCGGGGTCCGCCACCGGGAGGACCTGGACCAGGCCCGTGTCGGCGGCGGCGCCGTCCTCGCCCGGCACCCCGACCACCAGCCGGGTGCCCGGCACGCCCGCCGCCGGCGCGGCCAGGGCCACCTGCTCCCCGAACCGGTCACCGGCCTCGGCCGCGCCGGCGACGCCGGCGGTGTCCTGGCTCAGCGAGGCCCCCGGCACCAGGTCCGCCCCCGAGCGGAAGAGCTGGACGGCGCCCGCGTCGGCGGCCCGGCCCACGTCCTCGCGCGGCACCCCGACGGCGAGCCGGGTCGTGGAGCCGGTCCGGACGGCGTCGAGGGCGGACCCGAACCGGTCGCCGGCCTCCGGGGCGCCGGGCACGCCGGGGGAGCCCTGGTCCAGGCCCGTGCCGGTCGGCTCGTCGTAGAGCGAGGCGAGCACGGTGAGGGCCCCGGCGTCGGCGAGCGCGCCGACGTCCTCGCCGGGGGAGCCGACGACGGCGTCGACGGTCCCGTCGCCCACCAGCTGGCCCAGCGCCACCGACGAGCCGAACCGGTCGCCCGCCTCGGCCGCGCCCGCGATGCCGGGGCTGGCCTGGGTGACGCCCATCGCCATCGTGCCCCCGTCGTTGGCGACCACGAAGCCGGCCCAGCCCGCGTCGGCGGCCCCGCCGACGTCCCAGCCCGGGGCGCCGACGGCGAGGGCGAAGGCGTCCGGGGCGGGCGTGCCGCCCTGGCCGACGTCCTCGAGCGCGTCGACGGCGCTGCCCAGCCGGTCACCGGCGTGCACCGGGTAGCCGAAGGCGTCGTGGCCGAAGGTCCGCGCGACCAGGCCGGCGCCGAGGCCGCCCGGGTCGCCCCAGACCACCTGGACCAGGCCCGCGTCCGCGGCGCTGCCGACGTCCTCCCCCGGGGTGCCGACCACCAGGTCCGTGTACCCGTCGCAGTCGAGGTCGGCGGTGGCGAGGGCGGCGCCGAACCGGTCGTCGACCTCGGCGGAGCCGAGGACGGAGCCGGTGCCCTGGCGGACGGTGCCGCGGGCGCCCTCGCCGACCCGGGCGTCGGCGTCGCCGTAGAGCACGACGACCCGGCCGGCCCGCACGGCGCCCGCGACGGTGGCGTCGGGGTCGGCGACGGCGGCGTCGGCCCGGCCGTCCCCGTTGAAGTCGGAGGCGACGCCCGGCGCGCAGCCCTCGGCGTCGGCCGAGGCCGCGGGGGCCAGCAGGGCGGTCAGGGGCAGGGCGAGCAGGGTGCCGACGGCGAGGGCGGCGAGCGGACGGTGCACGGAGGTCTCCTGGGGTGAGGTGGTGCCCCTCAGGAGCACCGCGGCGCCCGGCCGATACCTCCCCGTGGCCGCGGTAGCGTCGGGCCGTGACCGCCCCCAGCCCCGCTCCGGCCTGCCCCTGCGGCAGCGGGACGCCCTACGCGGGCTGCTGCGAGCCGCTGCACGACAACCGGGTGCCGGCGGCGACGGCCGAGCAGCTGATGCGCTCCCGCTACGCCGCCTACGCCCTCGGACGGCTGGACCACGTGCTGCGCACCTGGCACCCGCGCACCCGTCCGCACGAGCTGGGCGACGTCCCCGGGCTCACCTGGACCGGGCTGCAGGTGCTGGCCACCGAGGCCGGCGGTCCCGACGACGACGGGGGCGTGGTGGAGTTCAGGGCCTCCTGGTCCGCGCCCGAGGGCACCGGCGCCCAGCACGAGCGCAGCCGCTTCGCCCGTCGCGCCGGGCGCTGGTTCTACCTCGACGGCGAGGTCGGGGAGGACGGGGACGGGCCTGCCGGCTAGATCGTGCCGACCCGCGGGGCGCCGGTGGCCAGGTTGGCCACGGCGATGTCGCCGCGCCGCGGGGAGAGCATGTCGGCCAGCTGCCGCTCGTAGTCCTGGGCGGTGACGAAGAGCAGCTCGTCGGCCGTCTCCAGGGTGCCGTCGCTGTCGGGCGCCTGCGCGTGCCCGTCGCGGATGACGGCCACCAGGACGACGTCACCGGGCCAGGTCAGGTCGCCGATCCGCCGGCCGACGCAGGGGCTGTCGGCGGGCAGGGTCATCTCGACGAGGTTCGCCGCGCCCTCGTGGAAGGTCAGCAGCCGGACCAGGTCGCCGACGGTGACCGCCTCCTCGACCAGGGCCGACATCAGCCGGGGGGTGGAGACGGCGACGTCGACGCCCCAGACCTCGTTGAACAGCCACTCGTTCTTCGGGTGGTTGACCCGGCCGACGGTGCGCGGCACCCCGAACTCGGTCTTGCACAGCAGGGACATGACGAGGTTCGCCTTGTCGTCCCCGGTCGCGGCGATGGCGACGTCGCAGCTGTCGAGGCCCGCCTCCTCCAGCGAGGACAGCTCGCAGGCGTCGGCCAGCAGCCACTCCGCCTCGGGCAGGGTGTCGGACTTGATGGCCCGGGGGTTCTTCTCGATGAGGAGCACCTCGTGCCCGTTCTCGACGAGCTCGGCGGCGATGGAACGGCCGACGTTGCCGGCTCCGGCGATGGCCACCCGCATGGTCAGTCCTCTCGGGTCGGGGTGCGTGGGGTCGGCGCGCGGCGGGGCCGCGTCAGCCGGCCCGGGTGACGGGCGGGGCGCCCAGGACGGACTCGACCGCCGCCAGCCGCGCGTCCTCGACGGCGGCGTAGGCGAGGTCGCCGTCCTGGAAGACGGTGCGGCTCTTGGGGACGATGCCGCTGCCCAGCCGGAAGAGGAAGGGGATCCGCGCGCCCGTCGCCTCCTCCAGCTGCTCGACGGTGCGGCCGACCCAGGCCCGGTCGACGTGCACCTCCATCAGCCGGACGGACCCGGACGGGTCGCGCCAGTGCGGCTCGGAGCCCGCGGGCAGCAGCCGCCGCAGCACCTGGTCGGCGGTCCAGCGGACCGTCGCGACGGTGGGGATGCCCAGCCGCTCGTAGACCTCGGCGCGTCCCGGGTCGTAGATGCGGGCGACGACGTTCGACACGTCGAAGGTCTCGCGCACCACCCGGGCCGAGAGGATGTTGGAGTTGTCGCCGCTGGACACCGCGGCGAAGCCGTCGGCCCCCTCGATGCCCGCGTCCAGCAGCACCTCGCGGTCGAAGCCCACGCCCTTGACGGTCCGGCCGGCGAAGTCGGGGCCCAGCCGGCGGAAGGCGTCCACGTCGATGTCGACGACGGCGACGGTGTGCCCCCGCTTCTCCAGGCTCCGGGCCAGGCTGGAGCCGACCCGGCCGCAGCCCATGATCACGATGTGCACCCTCGGGAGTCTAGGAGCACGAGGGCCCCGTCGTCGTGCGGCCGTCCACGGGGGCGGGGCGCGCCGTGCTGGGCGCGCGTCCGGCGGCGGAGCGATTAGGCTCCCCAGACGTGGCCACCCTGTCCGACATCAGCAAGCGCCTGCTGGTCGGGCGGAAGCTCCGCAGCAGCCAGATGGGCGAGACCCTGCTGCCCAAGCGGATCGCCCTGCCCGTCTTCGCCTCCGACGCCCTCTCCTCGGTCGCCTACGCCCCCGACGAGATCCTGCTGACCCTGTCGCTGGCCGGCCTGGCGGCCTACGCGTTCTCCTGGAAGATCGCCATCGCGGTCGCCGTGGTGATGCTCGTGGTCGTCGCGTCCTACCGGCAGAACGTGCACGCCTACCCCTCCGGCGGCGGGGACTACGAGGTGGCGACGGTCAACCTCGGCCCCAACGCCGGCCTGACGGTGGGCAGCGCGCTGATGGTCGACTACGTCCTCACCGTGGCGGTGTCCATCTCCTCCGGGGTGCAGAACGCGAAGTCGGTGCCGCTGCTGCACTTCCTCGACGGCCACGAGGCCCTGGCCGCCTCGGTGGCGGTCGTCGTGCTGATGGCGCTCAACCTGCGCGGGGTTCGGGAGTCCGGGGCGGTGTTCGCCGTGCCGACGTACTGCTTCATGTTCGGCGTGCTGGCGATGGTGGCCTACGGGCTGTTCCGGATCCTCGTGCTGGGCGAGCCGCTGCAGGCCGAGAGCGCCAAGTTCGGCATCGAGCCCGACCCGCAGTACTCCGCGCTCACCGGCCTGGCGCTGGTGGCGCTGCTGGCCCGCACCTTCTCCTCCGGCTGCGCGGCGCTGACCGGCGTCGAGGCGATCTCCAACGGCGTCCCGGCGTTCCGGCAGCCGAAGAGCAAGAACGCGGCGACGACGCTGCTGCTGCTCGGCACCGTCGCCATCACCATGCTGATCGGCGTCGTGGTGCTGGCCCGGATGACCGGGGTCAAGCTGATCGACGCCGGCCGCTCGTACTACACCCTGGACGGCCAGCGGGTCGATGTCATCGAGAAGACCGGCATCGCCCAGCTCGCCGACGTCGTGTTCTCCGACTTCCGACCGGGCTTCTACTTCGTCATCGCCGCGACCTTCATCATCTTGTTCCTGGCCGCGAACACCGCGTTCAACGGCTTCCCGGTGCTGGGCTCGATCCTGGCCAAGGACGGCTACCTGCCCCGCCAGCTGCACACCCGCGGCGACCGGCTGGCCTACAGCAACGGCATCGTCGTCCTGGCCTTCTTCGCCGTCGTCCTGATCGTGGCCTTCCGGGCCGACGTCACGGCCCTCATCCAGCTCTACGTCGTCGGGGTGTTCGTCTCCTTCACCGTCAGCCAGCTGGGGATGCTGCGGCACTGGACCCGGCTGCTGCGGACCGAGACGGTCCCGGCGGCCCGGGCACGGATGCGCCGCTCGCGGGTCATCAACGGCATCGGCCTCAGCATGACCGGCACCGTGCTCGTCATCGTGCTGCTGAGCAAGTTCACCCAGGGCGCCTACATCGCCATCATCGCCATGGGCGCGATCTTCCTGCTGATGAAGGGCATCCGCCGCCACTACCAGCGGGTCTCGGAGGAGACCGCGCTGGTGGAGGGCGAGGACCGGACGCTGCCCAGCCGGGTCCGGGCCATCGTCCTGGTCTCCAAGCTGCACAAGCCGACGCTGCGGGCCCTGGCCTTCGCCAAGGCCGCCCGGCCCAGCACGTTGGAGGCGCTGACCGTCGACGTCGACGAGGAGGAGACGGCCCGGCTGGTGAACGCCTGGGAGGACGCCGGCATCGCCACCCCGCTCAAGGTCGTCGCCTCGCCCTACCGCGAGGTGACCAACCCGATCCTCGAGTACGTCCGCAACGTCCGCTCCGAGAGCCCGCGCGACGTCGTCACCGTCTACATCCCCGAGTACGTCGTCGGCCACTGGTGGGAGCAGATCCTGCACAACCAGAGCGCCCTGCGCCTCAAGGGCCGGCTGCTGTTCACCCCCGGCGTCATGGTGACGTCGGTGCCCTACCTGCTCGAGTCCTCCGGCAAGGCCAAGGAGCGGCTGGAGCGGGAGACGCTCGCCGACAACGCCCGCCGGTCGCTGCGCGGATGAGCGCCCCGACCCCCGACCTGCTGGGACCCGTCGAGGTCGGTCCCGTCGCCCACGGCGGGCACTGCGTGGCCCGGCTGCCGCTGCCCGGGGAGCCCGAGGGCTCCGGCGGCGGCCGCGTCGTCTTCGTCCGGCACGCGCTGCCGGGGGAGCGGGTGCTGCTGCGGGTGACCGACGACAGCCACGCGAAGTTCTGGCGAGCCGACGCCGTCGAGGTGCTCCGGGCCAGCCCGGACCGGGTGGAGCCGCCCTGCCCGGTGGCCCGGCCGGGCCTGTGCGGCGGCTGCGACTTCCAGCACGTCGACCTGGCGGCCCAGCGGCGGCTCAAGACCGCCGTCGTCGCCGAGCAGCTGCAGCGCCTCGCCGGCATCGACTGGGACGGCGAGGTGGTCGGCGTCGACACCCCGGCCACGGCCGACGGTCTGCACTGGCGCACCCGGATGCGCTACCAGGTCGACGACGACGGCCGGGCCGGGCTGCGCGCCCACCGCTCGCACGCCGTCGTGCCGCTGCCCGACGGCGGCTGCCCCATCGCCTCCACCGCGACCCCCGCCGTCGAGGGGACGACGTGGCCGGCCGGCGCCGAGCTGGTCGCCGTGGCCGCCGCGGACGGGCCCGCCCTGCTGGTCGACGGCCGGCTCCGCGAGGGCCGCCCGGCCGTCGTCGAGCAGGCGGCCGACCGGCGCTGGGAGGTCGCCGCCGACGGCTTCTGGCAGGTGCACCCCGCCGCCGCCGACACCCTGGTCGAGGCCGTCTTGGAGGGCCTGGCCCCCCGCGCCGGGGAGCGGGCCTTCGACCTCTACTGCGGGGTCGGCCTGTTCGCCGGCGCCCTGGCCGCCGCCGGCTGCCGGGTCTGGGGCCTCGAGGCCGGCCACCAGGCCGTGCTGGCCGCCCGTCGCAACCTCGAGGAGTTCGGCGACCGCGTGCGGCTGCGGGCGGACCGGGTCGAGCGCGGGCTGGCGAAGTTGCCGCCGCGGGCCGACCTCGTCGTCCTGGACCCGCCGCGCAGCGGGGCCGGCAAGCAGGTGGTGGCCGCGCTGCTGGAGCGCCGGCCGCGCGCGGTGGCCTACGTCGCCTGCGACCCGGCCGCGCTGGCGCGGGACCTCGCCACCGCGGCCCGGCACGGCTACGAGGCCACCAGCATCCGGGGCTTCGACCTGTTCCCGATGACCCAGCACGTGGAGTGCGTGGCGGTCCTGCGACCCGCGGGCTAGCTGCCCCGGGGGGCGGCTAGCATCGACCCGGTCGTCGCGGTGGCGGGGACGACGGCCGGGCGCGCGCCCGCCGTCGAGCAGCGCGAGGAGCGTCGATGGTGTCCAGGTCGCGGGTCCCGCGCTCGCTCGGGGTCGGTCTGGCGACCGCCTTCCTCGCCTCGGGCGTGCTGACCGCCTGCAGCAGCGAGCCGGAGACGTACACCGAGGACGTCTACTGCGCCACCGAGGACGGCACGATCATCGACGAGAAGTACTGCGACGACGAGCGCTCGGGCGGCTTCGGCGGCGGCTTCATCTGGATCGGCGCCTTCGGCGGCGGCTGGGGCCCGGGGTACCGGCTCCCCGTCGGCCAGCGGACGGCGAGCATGCCCTACAACGACGCGGCGGCCCGTCAGCGCGCCGGCCTGCCGGCCACCGGCCGGGTCACCGGCAGCGGCGGGCTGGGCGGCAAGGTCACCAAGACCCGCACCTCCAAGGGCGGCGGCTTCGGCGGCTCGTCCAAAGGCGGGAGCAGCAGCTGATGGAGCGTCGTCCCAGCGGCGTCGTCCGCGAGAACTGGCCCGAGGTCGTCACCGACGAGGGCCTCACCTACTGGCAGACCCTGCTGCCCGACGGCAGCACCCGCTCGTACTGGAGCGAGAGCGCGCACTACGCCTTCAGCGCCGCCGAGGTCGACCAGATGCACGCCGACCTGAAGACGCTGATGGACATGTTCGTCACGGCCGGGGACTTCATCCTGGCCCACCCCGAGCTGATGGACCGGATGGGCATCCCGGCGTTCGCCCGGCTGGAGATCGCCCGCAGCTGGGACCGCCGCGACGCCGAGGGCGAGCCGGTCGACTGGGGCAGCGTCTACGGCCGCATCGACGCCGTGTACGGCGGCAACCGCTTCCTGGACCTGACCACCACCGACGCCCAGGACGCCGTCGACGAGGCGCTCGGCCGGATCCGGCTCTACGAGTTCAACGCGGACACCCCGACGTCGCTGCTGGAGACCGCGATCGTCCAGTGGAGCTGGTTCGAGTCGACGAAGCAGGGCGAGGACCAGTGGAACGGCGTCTTCGAGATGCTGGTGGACGCGTGGAGGCGCAACCTCGCCCACGCCGAGCGCGAGCTGGGCCGCAAGCCCGTCGTCTACTTCGCCTGCACCTGGTACGACAACCTGCTGCCCGAGTTCGTCGACGCCGTGCCGGAGGACCAGCGGGCCGAGATCCGCGTCGAGGACTGCTCCTACGAGGACCTGCAGAACCTGCGCGTCATGCAGGAGACCTGCCGCCAGGCGGGTTATGAGACCCAGTGGCTCTACGTCGAGCAGATCCACCTCGGCGCCGACGGCCGGTTCTACGACGGCCGCTTCCCCGATGGCGAGCAGCGCCACCTCGACGTCGTGTTCAAGCTGCACGCCTGGGAGCACATCTGCGCCGAGCCGTTCGGCGAGGCCGTCTTCGAGGACATGGCGAAGCCGGGCGGCACGATCTGGGTCGAGCCGCCCTACAAGATGCTGTGGTCGAACAAGGGCCTGCTGCCGGTGCTGTGGCAGCTGTTCGGCCGCGACGCCGAGCGCAGCAAGCTGCTGATCCCGGCGTGGTTCGACGGCGAGCAGCCCGACGGCCTGACCAGCTACGTCCGCAAGCCGCTGCTGGGCCGCGAGGGCGCCAACGTCACCGTCGTCGTCGACGGCGAGACGGTGCTGAGCACCCCCGGCCCCTACGGCGACCAGCCCTGCGTCGTCCAGGCCTACGCCCCGCCGCCGGACTTCGTCGGCTTCGAGGGCGACAACTACCCGACGCTGGGGCTCTGGTACGTCGACGGCGAGCCGGCCGGCCTCGACGTCCGGGAGAGCTCGACCGTCGTGGTCGACAACCTCAGCGTGTTCGTGCCGCACGTCATCCGGGGCTGAGCGCCCGTCCCGCGTCCGAGGAGGGCTCGTGCTCGACTACCTGCAAGGCGTCCTGGCCAACTCGCCCCCGGCGGCGGCCAGCCTGCTGCTGACCCTGGCGGCCGGCGGGGTGCTCTGGTTCGTCCAGAACCTGCTGACCCGCTTCGACGACCACCAGGTGCTGTTCCGCGACGGCAACGTCGCCTACCTCCTGCAGCGCACCGCCCTGCTGCTGGGCTTCGGCGTGGCCGCGCTGCCGACGGCGACCCGGGGCCCCGACGACCTGCCCTGGTCGCGGCTCGTCGGCGAGGCCTCCGAGCTGGTGTGGGTCGTCGCCGCCTTCCTGGCCGTCCGCTACGTCGTCGGCTTCGTGCTGGTGCAGCGGGTGGCCGACGACGAGGAGCTGCTGGGCGGCAACGTCGCCCTCGGCGTCGTCGAGGCCGGCTTCTACCTGGGCTTCGGCTTCATCCTCAACGGCTCGCTGACCGGGGCGTCCCCGACGGTGGCGCTGGGGCTGGCCAGCACCGTGGTCTTCGGGGTCCTGGGGCTGGCGCTGGTGGTCGGGGTGTTCTGGCTGCACGAGGCGGTGACGCCGTGGAGCATCCGCGAGCAGGTCCGGGCGGGCGGGCTGACGGCGGCGTTCGAGGCGGCCGGCGTGCTGGTCGCGGTGGGCGTCGTCGTCCGCGAGGGCGTGGCGGGCGACTTCACCGGCTGGGCGATCGGCTTCGAGGCCTTCACCGTCACCGCCGTCGTCGCCGTGGCCACGCTGTACCTGTTCCGCTGGCTGGCCAACCGGCTGCTGCTGCGCGGGCTCACCATCGGCACCGTGCAGCGCGAGCACCGGGTGGTCGCGTCGGCGTTCAGCGCCGTCGTCATGGTGGTCGTCGCCGTGCTCGTCGCCGCTGTGGTCCGCACCCAGCTCTGAGCCCGGGCCTGGACCTGTCAGACGCCTGGTGACCCAGGGGTCAACTCACGTCTGACAACTCGGCCCGGAGCCGCGGTCAGACGCCCGTCGGGAGGTGGCGGGCCCACCAGTCGAGGATCGCCTCGAAGCGCTGCAGGCGGTGCCGGGGGCGGCCGGAGCGGCTCAGCTCGTGGTCCTCGCCGGGGAAGACCAGCAGCTCGGTCGGCACGCCGGCCTCGACCAGGCCGAGGTGGTAGCGCTGCGCCTGCGAGAGCGGGCAGCGCAGGTCGTCCTCGGAGTGGACCACCAGCGTCGGCGTGCGGACCTGGTGGACGAGCGCCTGCGGGCTCTGCCGGCGACGCTGCTCGGGGTCCGCGCCGGTGTACTGCTGGGCGAAGTAGGTGCCGATGTCGGAGGTGCCGATGAACAGCTCGGGGTCGAGGAAGCCGCGCTCGACGACGGCGCCGGCGAAGCGGTGGTCGTGCGCGGTCACCCACGCCGTCAGGTAGCCGCCGTAGGAGCCGCCCAGCACGCCGACCCGCTCCGGGTCCAGCGTCGGGTGGCCGGCCAGCGCGCCGTCCAGCAGGTCGAGCGCGTCGGCGAGGTCGACGGTGCCCATCCGGCCGGCGATGGCGCGGGCGAACTCCTCGCCGTAGCCGGCGGCGCCGCGCGGGTTGCCCATCACGACCCCGTAACCGGCGGCGGCGTAGACCTGGGCCTCGTCGAACAGCGAGCCGGTGTACTGGGCGTGCGGCCCGCCGTGGATGAGCAGCAGCGTCGGGTGCGGGCCGGGGCCGGGCGGCACCAGGACCCAGCCGTGCACCTGCTGCCCGTCGCGGGTCGGCACGAGCACCTCCTCCGGCGTGACGACGCCGCGCTCGCGCAGCGGGGCGGAGAAGTCGGTGAGCCGGCGCAGTCCGTCGGGCTCGACGACGGCGACGTCGCCGGCGGACCCGGGGTCGGCCAGGGCGACGACGACGACCCCTCCCGCGGCAGCGACGCCCTCCACCTCGACGGGTCCGTCGGTCAGCCGCTCGGTCCGGTCGTCGGGGTGCACGCGCAGCAGCTGGACGGTGCCGCGCTCGAGCCGGGTGACCAGCACCGCGTCGCCGTCGAGGACCAGCGGGGACCCGCTGAGGTCCTCGGTGGCCGGGTCGGTGAGCCGCCGGGGCGGGCCGTCGCCGGTCAGCACGTGCAGGGCGGTGCCCCGGCCGACGAAGTCGACCGCGTCTGGGCCCAGCTCCTGGGCCAGCACGACGCAGGTCCCGTCGGCGCGCTCGCGGGCGTCGCCGACGTAGAGGCCGTCGGCCGGTCCGGTGGGCGTGGTGACCTCGGAGACCGTGCCGTCCGGGCCGAGGGTCAGCCGGCGCAGGGCCCGCCGCAGGGCCGGGCTGGTGCCGTCGTGCTCGGTCACCACGACGGTGACCGTGCGGGCGTCGGCGCCGAAGCGCGGGTGGTCGTGGTCGGCGTCCTCGGTGGTCAGCCGGACCGGCGTCGGGACGGCCGGCCGGGGCTCGGGGTGCGGGTCCTCCGCCGAGGGCGCGGCCGCGACGGGCGGCTCGGCGTCCACGTCGGGCACGTCGACGAGGAAGGCGTGCGCCCGCCGGTCGGTCACCCAGCCGACGCCGTTGGCCAGGTAGCGGGTGGTGGTGAGCCGCCGCGCCGGCTCGGCGCCGGGCGGCAGGTCCTCGACCGTCCCGTAGCGGCCGGGCTCGGGCACCCGGGCGAGGAAGACGAGGCGGGCGCCGTCGGGCGACCAGTCGAACTGGGTGACGCCGAGCGGTGCGTCGGTGAGCGGCACCGGCTCGCCACC
Source organism: Microlunatus capsulatus (assembly GCF_017876495.1). Classification (NCBI taxonomy): domain Bacteria; kingdom Bacillati; phylum Actinomycetota; class Actinomycetes; order Propionibacteriales; family Propionibacteriaceae; genus Microlunatus; species Microlunatus capsulatus. Next base: position 4,227,662 of record NZ_JAGIOB010000001.1, read on the forward strand.
GGCCGCGCGGACGACGTGCAGCTGGGCGGGCGCGCCCGGGCCGGCGCGGAGGAAGGCCAGCAGGGCGCCGTCGGGGGAGAGCTGCGGGGCGGTGTCGCGGAACCCGCGGGTCAGCCGCCGGGGCGGGGCCGAGCCGTCGGTCGGGACGGCCCAGAGCTGGCCGACGGTGGCGTCGGCCCGCAGGTCGGGCCGGGTGACGGCCACGACGGCCGTCCCGCCGTCGGGGCTCAGGGTGGGCGGGGAGACGGTGCGCAGCAGGGGGAGGTCGCTCGGCTTCACCGCTCGAGCGTAGGCAGCGGTCGAGGCGGGACGGCCCCGCGGGGCCGGTTAGGCGACCCTGTCCTGGCGCGCGGCGGGGCGATGGGGGAGGCTGCTGGGAGCGCCCCGGGCCGTGCGCCGTTCCCGGTCGTGGGCCGAGGTGCGCTAGAGTATCTTGACGTCAAGATACTTTCGGTTCGACTTCAGGAGACAGCTGATGAGCGTGAACAGTTTCGGGGCCCAGGCCGCGTTGCCCGTCGGGGACGAGTCCTACGAGATCTTCCGGCTCGACGCCGTCGAGGGTTCCGAGAAGCTCCCCTACAGCCTCAAGATCCTGCTGGAGAACCTCCTGCGGACCGAGGACGGCGCGAACATCACCGCCGACCACATCCGCGGCCTGGCGCAGTGGGACCCCACGGCCCAGCCGAGCCACGAGATCCAGTTCACCCCCGCCCGGGTGATCATGCAGGACTTCACCGGCGTCCCCTGCGTCGTCGACCTCGCGACCATGCGCGAGGCCATGGCCGACCTGGGCGGCGACGCCACCAAGATCAACCCGCTGGCCCCGGCCGAGCTGGTCATCGACCACTCCGTCATCGCCGACGTCTTCGGCACCGCCGACGCGTTCACCAGGAACGTCGAGATCGAGTACGGCCGCAACCGCGAGCGCTACCAGTTCCTGCGCTGGGGCCAGACCGCGTTCGACGACTTCAAGGTCGTCCCGCCCGGCACCGGCATCGTCCACCAGGTCAACATCGAGCACCTGGCCCGCGTCATCTTCACCCGGAACGGCCAGGCCTACCCCGACACCTGCGTCGGCACCGACTCCCACACCACGATGGTCAACGGCCTGGGCGTCGTCGGCTGGGGCGTGGGCGGCATCGAGGCCGAGGCGGCCATGCTGGGCCAGCCCGTCTCCATGCTCATCCCGCGGGTCGTGGGCTTCAAGCTCTCCGGCGCGATGCCCGAGGGCGCGACGGCCACCGATCTGGTGCTGACCATCACCGAGATGCTCCGCCAGCACAAGGTGGTCGGCAAGTTCGTCGAGTTCTACGGGCCCGGCGTCTCCGCCGTCCCGCTGGCCAACCGCGCCACCATCGGCAACATGAGCCCGGAGTACGGCTCGACCATCGCCGTCTTCCCGATCGACTCGAAGACCACCGACTACCTGCGGCTGACCGGGCGCGACGAGCACCAGATCGCCCTCGTCGAGGCCTACGCCAAGACCCAGGGCCTGTGGCACGACGACGACCGCGAGCCGCAGTACTCCGAGTACCTCGAGCTGGACCTGTCCACCGTCGTGCCGAGCATCGCCGGCCCGAAGCGCCCGCAGGACCGCGTGGTGCTGTCGCACGCCAAGCAGGGCTTCCGCGAGGCCCTCGGCGCCTACGTCGAGGACGACCAGGTCGCCCCCGGCCGGGCCGACGCCGACCGCCGGATCGACGACGCCCCGGTGCTCACCGGCGTCGACGAGGCCTCGGCCGAGAGCTTCCCGGCCTCGGACTCCCCGAGCCACTCCGGTGAGGAGTCGACGGACCCGCACGAGTTCGGCGAGGGCGTCGCCGCCGACATCGGCCGGCCGTCGAAGCCGACCCGGGTCACCCTCGAGGACGGCAGCTCCTTCGAGCTCGACCACGGCGCGGTGACCATCGCCTCGATCACCTCCTGCACCAACACCTCGAACCCGAGCGTCATGATCGGCGCGGCGCTGGTGGCGAAGAAGGCCGTCGAGCGCGGGCTGAGCCGCAAGCCCTGGGTCAAGACGACGCTGGCGCCGGGCTCCAAGGTCGTCACCGACTACTACGACCGCTCGGGCCTGACGCCGTACCTGGACAAGATCGGCTTCAACCTCGTCGGCTACGGCTGCACCACCTGCATCGGCAACTCCGGCCCGCTGATCCCCGAGGTCAGCGCCGCCGTCAACGAGTCCGACCTCGCCGTCGTCTCGGTGCTCTCGGGCAACCGGAACTTCGAGGGCCGGATCAACCCGGACATCAAGATGAACTACCTCGCCTCGCCGCCGCTCGTGGTCGCCTACGCGCTGGCCGGGACGATGGACATCGACCTGATGAACGACCCGCTGGGCACCGACGAGCAGGGCCAGCCGGTCTACCTGCGCGACGTGTGGCCGACCGAGGCCGAGATCGACGAGATCGTGGCCTCGGCCATCGGCTCGGAGATGTTCACCGAGTCCTACGCCGACGTCTTCGCCGGCGACGCGCAGTGGCAGGCGCTGCCCACGCCCGAGGGCCAGGTCTTCGAGTGGGACGCCGACTCCACCTACGTGCGGAAGCCCCCGTACTTCGACGGCATGCCGGCCGAGCCGGTCCCGGTGACCGACATCAGCGGCGCCCGCGTGCTGCTGAAGCTGGGCGACTCCATCACCACCGACCACATCAGCCCGGCCGGCTCGATCAAGGCCGACAGCCCGGCGGGGACCTACCTCACCGAGCACGGCGTGCCGCGCGGGGAGTTCAACTCCTACGGCTCCCGCCGCGGCAACCACGAGGTGATGATCCGCGGCACCTTCGCCAACATCCGGCTGCGCAACCAGCTGGCGCCGGGCACCGAGGGCGGCTTCACCCGCGACTTCACGCTGCCTGACGCCCCCGTGAGCACCATCTACGAGGCCTCCGAGCACTACCTGGCCGCCGGGACGCCGCTGGTGATCCTGTGCGGCAAGGAGTACGGCTCGGGCTCCTCGCGCGACTGGGCGGCCAAGGGCACGGCGCTGCTCGGGGTGAAGGCGGTCATCGCCGAGTCCTACGAGCGGATCCACCGCTCCAACCTCATCGGCATGGGCGTCCTCCCGCTGCAGTTCCCCGAGGGCCAGAGCGTCGAGTCGCTGGGGCTGACGGGGGAGGAGACGATCGAGATCACCGGCGTCACCGCCCTCAACGACGGCACGACCCCGCAGACGGTCACCGTCCAGGCCGGCGACGTCACCTTCGAGGCCGTCGTCCGGATCGACACCCCCGGTGAGGCGGACTACTACCGCAACGGCGGGATCATGCAGTACGTCCTGCGCTCGCTGCTGAAGAAGTAGTCACCGCCGCTCCGCTGCCGGAGCCCGCACCTCCGCTAGCTGAGCCTGTCGAAGGCCCTTCGACAGGCTCAGGGCGCGGGGTGAGGCTCAGGGCGTGGGGTGGGCTCAGGTGCGGAAAAGGGTCCGCTGCCTGAGCCTGTCGAAGGCCCCTGGACAGGCGCGGACAGGCGCGGGGCCGTTAGCGGGCGACGGGCCCGGGTACGGCCCTCTCGTGGACCACGCGCAGCGCAGCACCGTCGAGACCGAGCCGGCCGACCTGGGGGCGTCGGAGGGGGAGAGCGCCCCGCCGCCGACCCCGGTCGAGGTGCCGGCCGAGGACGGGCGGGAGGGGACCGAGACGGTCCTGCTGCCCAACCCGGACCAGCCGACCTGGCGGCAGGACTACCCCTACGACACCCGGATGACCGAGAAGGAGTACCAGGCCGCCAAGCGGTCGCTCCAGATCGAGCTGCTCAAGATGCAGAGCTGGGTGAAGGCCACGCAGTCCAAGGTCGCCTGCCTGTTCGAGGGCCGCGACGCCGCCGGCAAGGGCGGCACGATCAAGCGCTTCACCGAGAACCTCAACCCCCGCGGCGCCCGGGTGGTCGCGCTCGAGAAGCCGACCGAGCGCGAGGCCACCCAGTGGTACTTCCAGCGCTACGTCTCGGTGCTGCCCAGCGGCGGGGAGATCGTGCTGTTCGACCGCTCCTGGTACAACCGGGCGGGCGTCGAGCGGGTGATGGGGTTCTGCACGCCGGTCGAGTACCTGGAGTTCATGCGGCAGGCGCCCGACCTGGAGCGGATGCTCGTCCGCAGCGGCCTGCACCTGGTCAAGTTCTGGTTCTCGGTGTCGCGCGACGAGCAGCGCCGGCGGTTCGCGGCCCGGCACACCGACCCGGTCCGGCGCTGGAAGCTCAGCCCGATGGACCTGCAGTCGCTGGACAAGTGGGAGGAGTACACCGCGGCCAAGGAAGCGATGTTCTTCTACACCGACACCGCCGACGCGCCCTGGACCGTGGTCAAGAGCAACGACAAGAAGCGCGCCCGGATCGAGGCGCTGCGCCACGTGCTGTCGGTGCTGGACTACACCGACAAGGACCCCGTCGTCGTCGGCACCCCCGACCCGCTGATCGTCGGCACCGGCCCCTCGGCGCGGATGCTCGACGAGGCCGACGAGGACTCCCGGCGGGTGTTCCCGCACCTCTGAGCGCCCGGGTGTCCCGCGGGGTCCGCGCGTTCTCCCGCTGTTCACCCGCCGGTGGGGTGGTGCGGGAGGGATGTGCGCTACTCTGGTTTAAGTTTCAACAAACAGACCAGGAGAGTTCATGACGCGCATCGCGATCATCGTCGGCAGCACCCGGCCGGGCCGCAACGGCACCGCCGTCGCCGAGTGGGTCCACGCCTACGCCAAGACCCGCACCGACGCCGAGTACGAGCTGATCGACATCGAGCAGTTCCACCTGCCGCTGCTCGACGAGCCGGTGCCCGCGTCCATGGGCATGTACTCCAAGGACCACACCAAGACCTGGGCCGCCACCGTCGCGTCCTTCGACGGCTTCGTCTTCGTCACCCCCGAGTACAACCACAGCCCCTCGGGCGCGCTCAAGAACGCCATCGACTTCGTCTACGGCGAGTGGAACAACAAGGCCGCCGGCTTCGTCGGCTACGGCTCGGTCGGCGCCGTCCGCGCCGTCGAGCAGCTGCGGCTGATCGCCGCCGAGCTCCAGGTCGCCACCGTCCGCGCGCAGGTCGCCCTGAACCTGGCCACCGACTTCAAGAACTACTCCGAGTTCACCCCGGCCGAGCGCCACACGGCCGACCTGGACACGCTGTTCGACCAGCTCGTCAGCTGGACGAAGGCGCTCGAGGGCGTCCGCGCCGCCGCGCAGGAGCCCGTCGCCGCCTGACCGGCACCCGGAGCACCGCTCCACCAGCACGACGCACGACCAGCACCGCCCGGGTCCACCAGGGCCCGGGCGGTCCTGCGTCCGGGGTCAGCGGCGTGCGGGCACCAGCGGCGTCAGGGCGGGCTGCGGCTCACCGGCCCGGTCGACGCGCCGGGCCAGCCGGGTGCGCAGCACGCGCGTGCTGTGCGCGGCGGTGAGCAGCCGCTCGCCCGCGTAGGGCACGCCACCGGCCAGCCGGCGGCCGACGGCGAGCCAGACGCAGACCGCGCGCTCGGCCAGCCAGAGGGGGGCCCACAGGGGCGCGTCGACGGGGAAGGCCGCGTCGCCCCCCGCCCGCCGGCGGCCCAGCTCGGCCAGCGCCACCGGCAGCAGCGCCTCCGCCACCAGGCCGCGGCGGCTCCAGCGGCGCAGCCGGGCCGAGCGCGACGTCGCCCCGCGGGCGAGCAGGGCCGCGACCGGCAGCAGCGACGCCTCGGCGGCCAGCCGGGCCGGCTGGCCGAAGTCGTCGTAGGCCTGCCGGACCCGCTGGCCCCAGAAGTGCCCGGCCTCCGGCGGGCAGCGGCGGACCAGCAGGTCGGGGACGGCGCGCTCGGTGCCGCCGGCAGCCCGCACCGTCCGGGACAGCTCGAGGTTCTCGAACAGCACGTCGCCGTCGTAGCCGCCCATGGCCAGGAAGGTGCTGCGCCGCAGCGCGTAGGTGCCGGGGTAGTCGGCGCCCAGGGCCCGGTTGAGCAGCGTCCGGGCGGTGTCCCACCGGGCGTGCCAGGGTGCGGGGTCGAAGTAGTTCTGCGGCCGCACGAGGTCGGCGTCGGCGAGCAGGTCGACCGCCCGGGCCAGCTGGACGGCGGTCCAGCGGACGTCGTCGTCGGCGATCACCACGTGCTCGTGCCGGGCCAGCCGGACCCCGGTGACCACGCCGGCCACCTTGCCGTTGCGGCCCGGCCAGTCGCCGACCCGGACGTGCCGCACCCAGCCGTCCCACAGGGCGTGGTGCCGCTCCCAGACCGCGTCCTCGCTGCCGTCCACCACGGTGACGTCGACGTCGCGGCTGAGCCGCTGCAGGTACCCGGTCAGCTCCGCCGGGTCCGTGCCCGGACGCCAGCGCAGCGGCACCACGTACTCCACCCCGAGCCGCACGGGCTACCCCTCGACGTCCTGACGCAGCGCGGCGGCGACGGAGACGACGCCGGCCGCGTTCTCGGGGATGGTCCGCAGCGACGTGCGGCCGGCGGCCCAGCTGTCCAGCAGGTGCCGGGTGACCGCGGCGTCGACCGCGAGCGCCACCTGCGCGCCGAAGAGGATGTCGTCCACGAGGTGGGGCTCGTCGAGAGCGAGGCGGCCCGCGACGTCGTGCGCCGCGATCTGCTCGTGCACGGCGTCGGCCTCGATGTGCTCGTCGAAGAACCGCGTGGTGGGCTCGTCGAAGCCGAGCCGGCGCAGCCCGTTGCCGTAGCGCCGCATGGGCAGCGAGGAGGACATCTCCAGCGCGGCGAGGTGCCCGATCGTCGCGCCCAGCAGCCGGCGGTGCAGGCCGAAGAGCGTCATGGTGTTGGCCCAGGCCAGGGTGATGGCGGGGACGTCGTTGAGGTACTGGCCGTAGGAGTCGTCCAGGCCCAGCCCGCGCATGGCGTCGGCGTAGAGCACCGCGTGCATCCACTCCGCGCGGCCTGCCCCGTACTCGTCGGCCTGGATCTCCACCAGCGCGGCCTTGGCGCGACCGGACAGCCGGGGGATCGCCCACGTGTGCGGGTCGGCCTCCTTGAGGTGGTAGACCGACCGGTGCACCAGGTGCTCCCGGTACTCCACGACGGTGCCGGAGCGGGCCAGGTGCCGCGACATCGACGGGCCGTCGTCGCCCTGCACGATCGCGGACAGCGCCGCGGGCACGTCGGCCGGGGCCGGTGTCGCCTGCCGCTGCCCGGCGACCAGGGCCCGCAGGCCGGCCTCCGTGGCGTCCTCGAGCACGGCGGCCAGCCCGACGAGGTCGGGGTGCCACTCCCAGCGGGGGTCGACACCGGGCCAGCTCCGGTGGTGCAGCTCGTGCAGGACCATCAGGGACAGCTGGACGTCGTCGTCGACCAGCACGTCGGCACTGGTGGCGACGATCTGCTCGGCCTGCTGCCGCAGCTGCGGGACGGCCTGCGGCTCCTCGGTGAGCACCCAGAGCAGCTGGGCGCTGAGCGCGCCGCGCGCCAGCAGCGGGGTCCGTCCGGCGCCGCGGTCGAACGCGAGCGCGGTCGGGTACGGGCTTCGTCGCATGTGAGGTCTCCTACCCCTGGGGGCGGCGGGAGAAACCGGGCGGACGACCGCGTCGGTCGTCGCCGGCGGCCCGCGCGCAGTTTTGGGCCAATCGGGCTGGGTACTCAACCACCGTGGCTCCTACTCCTTCCGACCCCGGCCCCGCCCGGGATGCGCAGATCACGATCTACCCCGACGGCCCCATGCTGCTGCGGGGTGACGTCGAGGTGGTCGGCGCCGACGGGGAGCCGCTGCCGCGCCGCCGTCGCACCATCGCGCTCTGCCGGTGCGGGTCCAGCGGGATGATGCCCCTCTGCGACGGCACCCACAAGCTGGTCTGGAAGCCGGGCCGCGACAACGCGCGCCGCCGGGCGGTCGCGGCCGACGAGGACTGACCACCCGCCCGGCGCTCGCGCGCAGGGGGCTCAGGCCCTGCCCGGGCGCAGCCGCACGCCGCTGCGGGGCCGGGTGGGCATCCGCGCGGTGCTCCAGCCGAGGTCCTGGCCGGGGACCGGCGTCCACGGGGCGGCGGCCAGCCGGCGGACGGCGACCTCCAGCAGGGTGAGCGTCACCCCCTCGCCCGGGCAGCGGTGGCCCGTCCGGACGTCCCCGCCGCCCTGCGGCACGAGGGCCTCCTCCTCGACGGGGCCGAGGAAGCGCGCGGGGTCGAACCGGTCCGGGTCGGGCCAGGCCCCGGGGTCGTGGGTGGTGCCGTGCACGTCGAGGACGACGAGCCCGCCCCGGCGGACCGGCTGGCCCAGCACGTCCTGCGCCCGGCGGGCCCGGGCCGCCAGCACCGGGACGAACGGGTAGCAGCGGCGAACCTCGTGCGCGAAGGCCCGGGCGGCCGCCGCGTCGCCGTCGGCGATCCGGGCCCGCCAGCCCGGCTGCTCCACCAGGGCGAGGGCGGCGAAGGCGACGAACCAGGCGACGGCGACGCTGGGCCGGACCACGTTGAGCAGCTCGACGGCGGCGACCCGGGCGGGCAGCAGCCGGCCGGCCCCGTCGCGCCCGCCGGCCAGCACGGCGAGGGCGCTGCCCGGCGGGGGCGTGAGCTCCCCGGCACGGGTGCGCCGGACCAGGCCGGTCGCCCAGCGATCGAGCCGCACCCGGGCGAGGGCGGCCACCGCCCACGGGGGCGGGGCGGTGGCGAACCCGCCGACGACGGCGGCCAGCTGCCGTCCGCGCCGGCGCTGCTCGTCGGGGCCGACGTCGATCCCCGCCCAGGGCAGGACGGCGGACGCGATGAGGTCGACGGCCTCGTCGAAGACGGTGACCTCGTCGCGGCCCGCCCAGCCGGCGACCCGCTCGGCCCACCGCGCGTCGGCCGCCGCGCCGAGCCGGTCGACGGCCTCCGCGCCCAGCACGTCGAGCAGCAGGGCCTTGCGGTGGTGGTGGGCGGCGTCGTCGAGGCCGTGCACGGCCCCGGGGCCGAACAGCACCAGCTTCACCGGCGGCGGGAACGCCCCGCGGCGCCGCAGCCGGTCGTCGTAGAAGCGGCGGACCCCGGCGACCCCGCCGAGGACGACGGCGGGCCGGCCCAGCAGCCGGGTCGGCACCGCCGTCTCCCCGTCGCGCAGCTCCGGCGCCCAGGGGTAGCCCTGCCGCAGCAGGCGCAGGGTCTGGTCGCGTCGTCGCCGCCGGGGCCGCTGGTCGTCCACGTCCCCGCCGTACCCGGTCCCCGCCCGCTGAACCTCGCCCGCCGGACCCTGCCGGCCGGGTGACCACGTCGCGTGAGCCGTGGACGGCGCCCCGGCCGGCATGACGTAGGTTGGTCGCCGAACACGGGAGTCCGGTGAGCCGGGCTGAGAGGAAGGTTCTCCAACCTTCGACCGTCGAACCTGATCTGGGTCATGCCAGCGCAGGGAGGCCTCTTGTCACGTCCCCGTGTCCCTCTGACCGAGAGGTGCACACCATGCCGCACACCACCACCCCGTCCCTCGACGAGCGGACCACCACCGCTCCCGGCCGCCGCTGGCGGGTCGTCGACATCGTCGTCGCCAGCGTCGTCGGCGTCGCCCTGGGCGTCGTCTTCCTCGTCTGGGGCGCCGCCTACAACGTCCTCGAGACGCCGTTCAAGGCGCTGCTGCCGGGCGCGCAGTCCTTCGTCGAGGCGCCCTTCCTGCTGGGCGCCGTCGTCGGCGGGCTGCTCATCCGCAAGCCCGGCGCTGCGATCTACGTCGAGCTGCTGGCCGCCGTCGTCTCGGCCCTGCTGGGCAGCCAGTGGGGCCTGCTGACCCTGGTCTCGGGCCTGGTCCAGGGCCTCGGCGCCGAGATCGTCTTCGCGCTGTTCCTCTACCGGGTCTGGCGGCTGCCCGTCGCCTGGCTCGCGGGCGCGGGCGCCGGCGTCGGCCTGGCGGTCTTCGAGCTGCTGGCCTACTACCCGGGCAGCACCGCCCTGTTCGCCACCGTCTACCTGGTCAGCGCCGTGCTGGGCGGGGCCGTCGTCGCCGGGACGCTGTCGTGGCTGGTCGTCCGCGCCCTGGCCCGGACCGGCGTGCTGCACCGCTTCGCCGCCGGCCGGGACACCGCCGAGCTGGTCTGAGCGTGCCCGCGGTGCCCTCCCGCCAGCCGGTCGCCCCCGCGGCGGCCGGCCCGGCGACGACCCGGCCGGCCCGGGTGCGGGCGCAGGGCTGGGGCTGGCGGCATGCCGGCCGGCGGGCTTGGGCGCTGCGCGGGCTCGACCTGGTCGTCGAGCCGGGGGAGCGGGTGCTGCTGCTCGGCGCCTCCGGGGCCGGCAAGTCGACGCTGCTGCACGCCCTCGCGGGCGTGCTCGGCGACGACGAGGGCGGGGAGGAGGAGGGCGCGCTGCGCCTGGACGGGGCACGCCCCCGCGACGCCCGGGGCCGGGCCGGCCTGGTCCTGCAGGACCCGGAGTCGCAGGTGATCCTCGCCCGGGTCGGCGACGACGTGGCCTTCGGCTGCGAGAACCTCGGCGTCCCCCGCGAAGCCATCTGGCCCCGGGTGTCCGCCGCGCTCGACGCCGTCGGGCTCGACGTGCCCCTCGACCACCCGACCGAGCGCCTCTCCGGCGGCCAGCAGCAGCGGCTCGCCCTGGCCGGCGTGCTGGCCATGCAGCCGGGGGTGCTGCTCCTCGACGAGCCGACCGCCAACCTCGACCCCGAGGGCGTCACCGAGGTCCGCGACGCCGTCGCCCGCGTGCTGGACGCCACCGGGGCCACCTTCCTCGTCGTCGAGCACCGCGTGGCGACCTGGCTGCCGGTGGTGGACCGCGTCGTCGTCCTGGGGCCCGACGGCCTGCTGGCCGACGGCCCCCCGGCCGAGGTGCTGGCCCGGACCGGGCCCGCGCTGGCCGCGGCCGGCATCTGGGTCCCGGACCACCCGCCGCGGGTGCCCGCCCGTCCGCGGCCTGCGCCCGGGCCGCCGCTGCTGGGCGCCGAGGCCCTCGCCGTCGGCCGGGCCGGCCGGCTGGTCCGCTCCGGCGTCGACCTGGAGCTGGCGGCCGGCGCGTCGGTCGCCCTGACCGGCCGCAACGGCGCGGGCAAGTCCACCCTCGCCCTCACCCTGGCCGGGCTGCTCGACCCGCTCGCCGGCCGCGTCCGGGCCCACCCCGCGCTGGCCCGCGGGCTGGGGGACCGGCCGCACGGCTGGCGCTCGCGCGAGCTGGTGTCCCGGGTGGGCGTCGTCTTCCAGGAGCCGGAGCACCAGTTCCTCACCGCCTCCGTCCAGGCCGAGCTGGAGGTGGGCCTGCGCGCCACCCGGCGGCTCGACGCGGCCGGCCGCGCGCGGGTCGCCGAGCTGCTGGCCCGGCTGCGGCTGGAGGGCCTGGCCCGGGCCAACCCCTTCACCCTCTCCGGCGGGGAGAAGCGGCGGCTGTCGGTGGCCACGGTGCTGGTCACCTCGCCCGACCTGCTGGTGCTCGACGAGCCGACGTTCGGCCAGGACGCGCTGACCTGGGCCGGGCTGGTGGACCTCCTCGGGGCCCTGCTCGCCGAGGGCCGCACCGTCCTCTCGGTGACCCACGACCGGGCCTTCGTCGACGCCCTGGGCGGCACCGAGCTGGTGCTCGGCCCCGGCGACGGCGTCCGTGCCCCGGCGGCGGCGCGGTGAGCACCGCGGTGCTCGCGGGCCCGGGGCGTCGGGTGCTCACCGTCAACCCGGTGGCCAAGATCGCCGCGCTGGTCCCGCTGACGCTCTGCCTGCTCAGCACGCTGGACTGGCTCTCGGCCGTCGTCGCCGTCGTCGGCGAGCTCGTCGTCTTCCTCGCCGTCGGGCTGCGGGCGCGCGGGCTGGGCCGGCGGCTGCTCCCGCTGCTGGTGGCCGCCCCGCTGGCCGGGGTGACGATGGTGCTCTACGGCCGGCCGTCGGGGGAGACCTACCTGCGGCTGGGTCTGGTGCACGTCACCGAGGGCTCGGTCGCCATCGGCCTGGCCACGACGGCCCGGCTGGTGGCCATCGCGCTGCCGGCGGTCGTGCTGCTGGCCACCATCGACCCGACCGACCTCGCCGACGGCCTCGCCCAGCGCTGGCGGCTGCCCGGCCGGTTCGTCCTCGGGGCGCTGGCGGGGCTGCGGCTGGTGGGGCTGTTCCTGCAGGACTGGCGCTCCCTCGAGCTGGCCCGGCGCGCCCGCGGCGTCGCCGACTCGGGCCGGCTGCGCCGGTTCGCCGGGCAGGTGCTGGCGCTGCTCGTGCTCGCGGTCCGACGGGGCAGCCGGCTGGCGACGGCGATGGAGGCGCGCGGCTTCGACGGCCCGACCGCCCGCACCTGGGCGCGACCCTCCCCCTTCGGCCGCGCGGAGGTCGTCACGATCGCCGCCGGGGCCGCGCTCGGCGCGCTCTGCGTGGTGGTGGCCGTGCTGGCCGGCACCTGGAACCCGGTCCTCACCTGAGGTCCCCGGACGCGCGAGGGCCCGGCACCGCGGGGGCGGTGCCGGGCCGTCGGGGTCGCTCGCGCGCTACTTGCCGAGCGCGTCCTTCACCGTGGACGTGACCTTCTCGGCCAGGTTCGGCTTCGGGTCGGTGCCGAACAGCCGCGGGTCGGGCTGGGTGGGCGGGGGCATCGGGGCCGACGTCGTCGGGCCGTCGTGGTAGGTGAACTCGCCGTTGCCGTCCGGCGTCGGGCCCGAGGCCCAGCGGCCCTCGGCGGCGGCCTTCCCGTCGGAGAAGTTGAGGTACTGGTAGTGCACCTCGGTGTTCTCGAGCTTCTGCGGGAAGTTGCTCGGCACCGGCAGCTCCTCCAGGCCCTCGGCCTGCAGCTCGGCGATCGCGGCCAGCCACTGGTTCTGGTGCATGGTGTCGCGGGCGATGAGGAAGCTCAGCAGGTCCCGGACCCCCTTGTCGTCGGTCATGTGGTACAGCCGGGCGGCCTGCAGCCGGCCCTGCATCTCGCCGTTGGCGTTGGCGTAGAAGTCGGCGAGCAGGTTGCCGCTGGCGGTGATGTAGCTGCCCTGCCAGGGGTTCCCGTTGCTGTCGACGGCCCGGGCGCCGGCCCCGGCGACGATGGCGTGCTGCACGTCGCCGCCGCCGATCACCGCGGCCATCACCGGGTCGGAGTCGACGGTGGCCTGCAGGTCGGCGTTCGGGTCCTTCTCGAGCAGCCGGGCGATCATGATCGCCAGCATCTCGACGTGGCCGAACTCCTCGGAGCCGATGCCGAAGAGGAGGTCGCGCCACTTGCCCGGGATGTGCACGTTCCAGGCCTGGAACCCGTACTGCATCGCGATGGTGATCTCGCCGTACTGCCCGCCCAGCACCTCCTGCAGCTTGCGGGCGTAGATGGCGTCCGGCTTGTCGGGGACGGCCTTGAACTGCAGCTCCTGCTTGTGGAAGAACATCCTGCTCCTCGGGGATGGGGTGTCTCGATCGGTTCCCCTACCCGGCTACCCGGGTGGGCCGGGGCGAAACGGGTGGCCGGGGCCGGCGGGCGCGGCCGCTAGCATCGGGCCGCCGCCCTCCGCGGCGCCGCGACCTGAGGAGCCGCTCGTGCCCACCGAGACCGTCACGCTCACCTCGCTGGCCCGCTACCCGCTGAAGTCGGGCCGCGCCGAGCCCCTGGCCGAGGCGGTGGTGGAGCCCTGGGGGCTGGCGGGCGACCGGCGCTGGATGGTCGTCGACGAGGCCGGCGCGATGCTCACCGGCCGCCAGGTGCCGGGGATGGTGCTGGTGGAGGCCGAGGTCGCCCCCGACGCCCTCGTGCTGCGGGCGGCGGGCCGGCCCGAGCTGCGGGTGCCCGTGCCGCCCGGCCCCGACCGGGTGGAGGTCGACCTCTGGGGCAGCCGCTTCCCCGCCACCCCGGCGCCGGGCGCCGAGGCCTGGCTGGCCGACGTGCTGGGCCGGCCGGCCGCGCTGCTGCACCTGGCCGACCCCCGCGGCCGCCCCGCCGACCCCGCCTTCGCCGGCCCCGACGACGTGGTCTCCCTGGCCGACGGCTTCCCCCTGATGCTCACCAGCGAGTCCTCGCTGGCCGCGCTCGACGCCTGGGTCGCCGCCGGGCCGCGGCCCGAGGAGGGTCCGCTGGGTATGGGCCGGTTCCGCCCCAACCTGGTGGTCGCCGGTGCGGAGGCGTGGGCGGAGGACCGGTGGCGGCGGGTCCGGGTCGGCGAGGTGGTGCTGCGGGTCGTCAAGGGCTGCGAGCGCTGCGCGTTCACCCTCGTCGACCCGGCCACCGCGGAGCGGACCAAGGAGCCGCTGACGAGCCTGGCCCGGCACCGCCGGCTGGACGGCAAGACCTGGTTCGGGGTCAACCTCGTCCCCGAGCAGGCCGGCGGCCGGCTCCGGGTGGGCGACGCCGTCGAGGTCCTGGAGGCCGTCGAGGAGCCGGGTCCGCTGCGCTGAGCCGCGGACCCGGCCGCCCGCTCAGGGGGCGGTGACCACCAGCGAGTCGAGCCGGACGGTGACCGGGGCGTTCGTGGCGCCGCTGGAGAGGTAGGGGCTGACGGCGACCGAGCCCGCCGCCTGCAGCCCGGCGGTGCTGTCGGCCACCGAGCGCTGCCAGGTCGTCGGCTCCGGCGTCCCGGCCTTCCAGACCTTCGCCCGCAGGGTGGTGGGAGCGGTGCCGGAGGCCTCGGTGCGCACGTTCAGCAGGTCGCCGGGGGTGTAGGTGAGCCCGCTGACCGCGACCGCCGCCTGCAGGTTGACCTCCGAGCCGGTGGCCGTGGTGCGGGCCAGCTCCAGGGTCACCGCGCCGGCGCTGGTCACCCGGGTCTTGGCCAGGTAGGCGCCGCCGCCGGTGACCCGGCGGGCGTGCGTGGCCAGGTAGAGGCCGCTGCCGGCGGGCACCTTGTCGAGCCCGAAGGCCAGCCGGGTGTCGCTGCCGGTCGTCGTGACCTGGTTGAGCGCGGCGACCGGCCCGCTGCCGGCGCCCACCTTCACGGTGGCCACCCCGCCCCCGACCGCGTAGTTCGCGGCGGTCCCGGACACCGTCCAGGCCCCGCCGGTGGGCGCGGAGCCCCACCCGGAGTTGACGGTGCGCGCGAACTGGTCGTCGACCAGCGCGCCCGCGACCGGCGCCGTCGGCGCGACGTTGCGGGTGCTCTGCGCCGTCCCGCCGTCGTCGTCGGTCACCGTCAGGGTGACGGGGTAGCTGCCGGGCGTGCGGTAGGTGTGCGACGCCGTCACCCCGGTCGCGGTGCTGCCGTCGCCGAAGGTCCAGGCGTAGGAGGCGATGGTGCCGTCGGGGTCGCGCGAGGCGCCGGCGTCGACGCCGCAGACCAGGTCGGTGCAGGTGCTGGTGAACGAGGCCACCGGCGGCTGGTCGGCGGGGGTGGTGCCCTTGGTCAGGGTGAAGGAGTCGGCCAGGGTGCCGCCGGCCCCGCGGACGAAGGAGGCCTGCAGCACGTCGGCGGTCGCCTGGACGTCGAGGAACCCGTAGGTGGGGTTGACGTTGCGGCCGCTGGTCGCCGCCATGTAGGGCAGCTCCGGGTCGGTGGTCGTGACGTCGTACAGCAGCTGGCCGCCGGTCCCGACGACCATGGCGACGCTGCCCGCGCCCGCACGGAAGTCGCCGTCCGTGTCGGCCACGCAGCCGGCGTCGTAGCGGCCGGGGACGAAGGCCGGGCAGCCGGCGCCCAGCGCCAGCTGGTGGCTGCGCTGGTAGGTGTGCTCGTGCCCGCTGAGCACCAGGTCGACCTTCTTGGACAGCAGCAGGTTGAAGACGTCGGCGCCGGAGTCGCAGCCGTACTTGCCCACCGTCAGGCAGGGCTTGTGCATCCCGACGACCACCCACGGCACCCCCGCGGCGCGGGCGCCGTCGATGGCCTGGGCCGTCCACTGGTACCGGGCCGAGCCGGCCGCGTAGCTCCAGGTGCCGTCGGGGTAGGTCAGCCCGGGCGAGATCATGACGAACCGGACCAGGGGGGCGCCGGCCGGCACGTCGACGTAGTACTGCCGGCCGTAGGTCCCGACGACCCCGGGCAGCTGGTTCGGCAGGCAGGCGGAGAAGTCGTTGATGTTGCCGTTGAGGCCGTTGGACTCGTGGTTCCCGGAGAGCATCTCGAAGGGGAAGGAGTCCCCGACGCGCGCCTTGACGAAGTCGCACCAGCCCTGCTCCCCGCCCACCGTCCCGTAGGACATGTCGCCGAGGGTGACCGCGACGTCGCTGCCCGTCGCGGCCAGCTGGTCGAGCACCAGACCGGTGTTCGTCGTCTGGGCGAAGTCGCCGGCGGCGGTGAGGTGCAGCCGGCCCGGTTGCGGGGCCGCCGACACCTGGGTGCCGAGCAGCACCAGGAACACGGCCAGCACCACGGCCCGCAGGGTCACCCGTCGTCGCATGGCGGCACAGTAGTACCGCCGGACGCCGGCCGGGGGCCGGACGGGCGAACGGGCCGGGTCCGGACGGGGCTCAGGCGGCGACGGGCTCGACGGCCCGGGCCAGCACGGTCAGCTCCCGCTCGGTGAAGGGGATCAGCGCCAGCCGCTGCACGGCCTCGGGCAGCAGCGTCAGCCGGCCGGCGACGGGGGCGACGGTGAGGTGCGCCAGCGCGCCGTTGGCACCGGGCTCCACCTCCAGGCACCAGCCGAGCACCGAGCCGTCGGGCAGCCGCGTCCGCCACCCCGTGCTGGCGCCGACCGGCGGCTCGGCGTAGCGCCACCGCTTGAGGTGGCCGGGGGCCGGGTCATCGGGGACGGTGCCGTGCACCGCCGACGCGTGCCGCACCAGCTGCGACGGTTCGCAGCGGATGAGCCGGTGGCAGGTCATCTCACTCCCGAGGGTCGTCGCCCGGCGCGCCCCGGGCGGATGCCCGGCCGGTACCCGGACCGACGTGGCGGAAACATCGTCCCCCGGGGAGGGTCGCAGGGGAAGGCGCGGGGGTCCCCGGGGCGCGTCGCGCCGGCTCCCGGAGCCGCCGGGGCACCCGCCTGAGCCGTCCCTGAGGTCCCGCTGGGCCGTCCTGAGGTGGCGCTGGGCCGGCGCCGGGGTGCCTGAGGAAGCCGGTGAAC
This sequence comes from Microlunatus capsulatus, assembly GCF_017876495.1. Taxonomy (NCBI): domain Bacteria; kingdom Bacillati; phylum Actinomycetota; class Actinomycetes; order Propionibacteriales; family Propionibacteriaceae; genus Microlunatus; species Microlunatus capsulatus. The sequence continues at coordinate 4,244,489 of NZ_JAGIOB010000001.1, forward strand.
CCTGCAGCACTCCTGAGCGGGGCCCAGTCCGGAGCCCGGCTCCCGCCGAGGTCGGCGCCAGATCGTTGAGACATCGGGCCGAGGGGCCCGAGTCCCCCGAAAAAGCAGGAGAACGAGATGACCACCTTCGACCTCGAGTCCACCTTCGCCGCCGACGCCCGCCCCGCCGATGCCCGCCCCGCCGATGCCCGCCCCGCCGACGCCGGCCTGGCCTCCTACGTCCGCCAGCTGCAGGCCGACGTCGAGTCGCTGCCGACCTACCGGCCCGTCGTCGCCGCGGTCATCCCGGCCTACAACGAGGGCGAGACCATCGTCGAGGTGCTGCGGTCGCTGCTCAAGCAGACCCGGCTGCCCGACGAGATCCACGTCATCGTCAACAACACCAAGGACGACACCTTCGAGAAGGCCGCCAAGTTCGCCGGCCCGCGCAGCTCCAAGCGCAAGGGCAAGGACGGCAGCAAGCAGCGCACCGAGGTCTACGTCCACGACATCGGCGCGAACCCCGACAAGAAGGTCGGCGCCCTGAACTACGGCTTCTCCCTCGTCGGCCACGCCGACTACCTGCTCGGCGTCGACGGGGACACCACCCTGGCGCCCGACGCGGTCGAGAAGCTGGAGTCCGAGATCGTCTCCGACACCCGCATCGGCGGCATCTCCGCCATCTACAGCATCGACGACACCGTGGTGAAGGGCCCGATCGCCCGGCTGCTCATCGCCGGCCAGCGCGCCCAGTTCGCCGCCTTCAACATGCAGAACATGCTCCGCGGCCGCAACATGGCCGTCCTCGGCGGCCAGTGCTCGATCTTCTCGATGCGGGCGCTCCGCGCCGTGATGGCCGAGAACCACCAGCAGACCCCGTGGGTCAACGACTCCGAGGTGGAGGACTCGCTGCTGAGCCTGCAGATCAAGTCCGCCGGCTACCTCACCAAGATCTCCGCCCAGGCCCGCGCCGACGTCGGCGGGATGACCACGGTCCGCTCGCTCGACGGCCAGCAGGTCAAGTGGAACTACGGGGCCATCGACCTCATGTGGCCGGGCCAGCGCGGCGACACGAAGGGCCAGCCGCTGCACCCGAACCTGCGCCTGCGCTGGGCCGAGAACTTCGGGATGCTCACCAACATCTTCACCCGCATCGCCTTCGTCCTGCTGCTGGCCGCGTCGCTCTCCATCGGCGCCTTCGTCTTCTCCCCGATCTGGCTCATCCCGCCGGCCGTCGCGATCCTGCTGAACGTCCGGATCGCCATGTCGATGAAGGGCCGGACCTGGCGCGACGTCGCCTTCGCCGCCGCCGGCCTCCCCGCCGAGCTCTACATGTGGCTCCGCGCCGGCCACTTCCTGCGGGCCTGGGCCAAGTTCCTCTCCAAGGTCAAGGTCGACAACTGGGCCGAGCAGGCCAAGGCCGAGCGCGGCTCGGGCAACGCCTTCCTCACCCCGCTGATCATCCTGGGCATCTCCTTCCTCGTCCTCGGCTACACCTGGTTCCAGCTGCCGGTCCTCATCCAGTCCTCGATCCTCTGGCTCGGCTGGCCGGTCCTCTACGTCGTCACCATCGCCCAGACCGTCGTCATGGCCGGCAAGCTCTTCCGCCGCCAGCGTGGCTACAAGGTCTGAGCCCCCGATCGGGAGCGGTCCTGACGTCGGGGGACACAGGACCTCTCTCCCGCACCCACCCCTCGGCCACCGGCCGGGGGGTGCGGTGCTGTTCGCGGTCAGGTGCGGTCCGGGCAGTCTGCGGGCGAAACGCCTCCGCGGGCCCGCCTGCGCCGGTACGGTTCGGCCGTGCTGATCGCGATGGCGGGCCTGCCGGGGGCGGGCAAGAGCACGGTGGCCGACGCGCTCGGCCGCCGGACGGGCTGGCCCGTGCTGTCCGTCGACCCGGTCGAGGCGGCCCTGCTGGGCGCCGGCGTCACCTCCGACCAGCCCACCGGCCTGGCGGCCTACCTCGCCGTCGGCGCGCTGGCCGAGCACCTGCTCCGGCTGGGCCAGACCGTGGTGGTCGACGCGGTCAACGCCGCCCCGGAGGCCCGGGCGCAGTGGGAGGACCTCGCACGGCGGACCCGGACGCCGCTCTGCTTCGTCGAGGTCGTCTGCTCCGACGTCGACCTGCACCGGCAGCGGCTGACCGACCGCCGGCGCGACCTGGGTGACCTGCCCGAGCCCCGGTGGGACAGCCTGGACCAGCGGCGCGAGCAGCTGGCCGGCTGGTCGGGGCCTCGGCTGGTGCTCGACAGCGCCGGCGCCGTCGAGGAGCTCGTGGACGCCCTGGTCACCGAGCTCACCGGGACCGGCTGAGCCTCAGCCCTGCCGGGCGAGGCTCTCGCGCAGCAGCCGGCCGTAGGCGGCCTGCTCGCCCTCGGCGTAGCGCACCCGCGGCCAGAAGAAGCCCCGCAGGCCGTCGCCCTTGGTCCGCGGCACGACGTGCACGTGCAGGTGGGGGACGGACTGGCTGACGACGTTGTTGTTGGCCACGAAGGTGCCCTGGGCCCCCAGCGCGTCCCCGAGCGCGCGGGCCACCCGCTGGGCCACGCCCAGCAGCGGCACCATCAGCGTCGGGGGCAGCTCCAGCAGGGTGTCGACGTGCTCCACCGGGCAGACGAGCACGTGGCCCTTGAAGACCGGGTGGTGGTCCAGGAAGGCGACGACGTCGTCGTCGCGGTGCACCACCTCCGCCTCGATCTCGCCGCGGACGACCTGGCAGACGACGTCGCTCACGGCCCGAGACTAGCCGTGGACGCCGACGGCCCGGGTGGCCTAGGATCGAACACATGTTCGAATACGAGGACGCGTGACCGCCTTCCGCCCCCCGGGCTGGCCCGACAGCGTCCGGCCGCCGGGCGCGGAGGGCTGGGAGGAGGGCGCCGTCGCCTTCCTCTTCGACTGCTGCCCGGCCGACTTCCGGGCCTACCCCGTGCTGCGCCGGCACCCCCTGGTGCTGGCCCGCTTCGCCGCGCACTTCGTCGAGGGCCAGGTCCGGTCCTCGACGGAGGGGCTGGCGCAGATCCGGTCCGACCTGCAGGGCCAGGTGCCGGCCCCGGTCGTGGAGCAGGCCGCCCAGGCCTGGCTCGAGCAGGCCGCCCGGCTGGTCCGCACCAAGCGGGCGGTCGGGCTCCTCGACGACGCCCTGCACGGCCAGGTGCCGCACGCCCGGCTGTGACCACCCGGCGGGGCGACCCGGCTCACACCCCGCGGGCCCGCGCGCAGCCGGTCCGGGAGGGGGCGACGACGTAAACTCGGCCGCATGTCACCCGCGTCCGGACTGCTGAGCACCCTTCACAGCCCCCAGGACCTGCGGGCCCTCGCGCCGGAGCAGCTGGACGCCCTGAGCGCCGAGATCCGCCGGTTCCTGGTCGAGAACGTCAGCCAGACCGGTGGCCACCTCGGGCCCAACCTCGGCGTGGTCGAGCTGACCATCGCCCTGCACCGGGTCTTCGAGTCTCCGCGCGACCCGGTCGTCTACGACACCGGCCACCAGAGCTACGTGCACAAGATCCTCACCGGCCGCCAGGAGCTGTTCCCGACGCTGCGCCAGCGGCACGGCCTCTCGGGCTACCCCAGCCGGGCCGAGTCCGAGCATGACTGGGTCGAGAACAGCCACGCCTCGACGGCGCTGTCCTACGCCGAGGGCCTGGCCAAGGCCAAGCGCCTGCAGGGGCTGCCCGGCACCGTCGTCGCCTTCGTCGGCGACGGCTCGCTGACCGGCGGGATGGCCTGGGAGGCGCTGAACAACATCGCCGCCTCCGACGACCTGCCGCTCGTGGTGCTGGTGAACGACAACGGCCGCTCCTACACCCCGACGGTCGGCGGGCTGGCCAAGCACCTGGCCGCGCTGCGCACCAACCCCCGCTACGAGCAGGTGCTCGACCTCGTCAAGCGCAACGTCAGCCGGGCGCCGCTGGTCGGCTCGGCGGCCTACGACATCCTGCACGGCATCAAGAGCGGGCTGAAGGACGTGCTGGCGCCGCAGGGGATGTTCTCCGACCTCGGCCTCAAGTACGTCGGCCCCATCGACGGCCACGACACCGCGGCGGTCGAGAAGGCCCTGCAGCACGCCCGGCAGTACGGCGGCCCGGTCCTGGTCCACGCGCTCACGCACAAGGGCCGCGGCTACGCGGCCGCGGAGATGCACGAGGAGGACCACTTCCACGCCGTCGGCAAGATCAACGCCACCACCGGCGAGGCCCTGGTCGCCGCGACCGGGCAGACCTGGACCGACATCTTCTCCACCGAGCTGGTCGAGCTGGGCCGGCAGCACGAGAACCTCGTCGCCATCACCGCGGCCATGACCTATCCGACGGGCCTGCACCGGTTCGAGGCGGCGTTCCCCGAGCGGACCTTCGACGTCGGCATCGCCGAGCAGCACGCCGTCACCTCCGCCGCCGGGATGGCGATGGGCGGCCTGCACCCCGTCGTCGCGCTCTACGCCACGTTCCTCAACCGCGCCTTCGACCAGGTGCTGCTGGACGTCGCCCTGCACCGCTGCGGGGTCACGTTCGTGCTGGACCGGGCCGGCGTCACCGGCAACGACGGCGCCAGCCACAACGGCATGTGGGACATGTCCCTGCTGCAGCTGGTGCCCGGCCTGCACCTGGCCGCCCCGCGCGACGCCACCCGGCTCCGCGAGGCGCTGGCCGTGGCCGTCGGGATCGACGACGCGCCCAGCGTCGTCCGCTACTCCAAGGACGCCGTGCCGGCCGACGTCGACGCCGTCGAGACCCTGGACGGGGTCGACGTGCTGGTCCGGACCGAGCAGCCGCGGGTGCTCGTCGTCGGCATCGGCCAGATGGTCGGCACCGCGGTGGCCGTCGGCCAGCGGCTCTCCGACCAGGGCATCGGCGTCACCGTCGTCGACCCGGTCTGGGTGCTGCCCGTGAACCCCGCGCTCGTCACCCTGGCCGCCCAGCACGAGCTGGTCGTCACCGTGGAGGACAACGGCGTCGTCGGCGGCTGCGGCGCCCGGCTGGCCCAGGCCCTGCGCGCCGCCGACGTGGCCACCCCGCTGCGCGAGTTCGGCATCGCCCAGGAGTTCCTCGAGCACGGCAGCCGCGCCGAGCTGCTGGAGGAGCTGGGGCTGACGCCGCAGGCCATCGCCCGGTACGCGGTCGAGGCCGTGCTCAGCCACGAGCCGCAGCCCAGCAACGCCGTCGGCGACATCGCCAACGCCCCGCGGGAGTGATCACCCTCCCGGCCTGGGCCGAGCCGGAGCCGCTGCTGGGTGCGGGGGCCCCGCTGCCGGGCCGGGCGGTCCTCGACCAGGCCTGGACCGACCTGACCTTCCTGCACTGGCGCGTCGACCCGGCGCGGGTCGCGCCGCTGCTGCCGGCCGGCACCCGCCCCGACCTGCACGACGGCGCCACCTGGGTGGGGCTGATCCCGTTCCGGATGCGCGGCGCCGGCTTCGGCACCGGCCACCCGCTGCCGTGGCTGGGCACCTTCGCCGAGACCAACGTGCGCTTCTACGCCGTCGACGCCCGCGGGCGTCGCGGCGTCGTCTTCGGCTCCCTCGAGTGCGAGCGGCTCGCCTTCGTGCTGGGCTCGCGGGTGGCGCTGAACCTGCCCTACACCTGGTCCCGGATGCGCGTGCGCCAGCGGACCGACGTGCTGACCTACACCAGCCGGCGGCGCTGGCCGGGTCCGCGCGGGGCGGCCAGCCGCGTCGTCGTCCGGGTCGGCTCGGAGGTCGTCCGCGACGACCCGCTGGCCGACTTCCTCACCGCGCGCTGGGCCCTGCACACCCGGGCCTGGGGCGCCACCCGCTACCTGCCCAACACCCATCCGCGCTGGCCGCTGCAGCGGGCGGAGCTGCTGGAGCTCGACGACGACCTGCTGGCCGCCGCCGGGCTGCCGGGGCTGGCGTCGACCCCACCCGACTCGGTGATGTTCTCCCGCGGTGTCCGCACCCAGTTCGGCCTCCCGCTGCCCTGAGCGCCCCGGTCTACGCTGAGCGCGTGCCGACCCTCTCCGACTTCACCGCCCGCTCCCTCGCCGGGACCGAGGTGCCCCTCGCCGACTACACCGGCCGCCTGGTGCTCGTGGTCAACACGGCCTCGAAGTGCGGGCTCACGCCGCAGTACGCCGGCCTGGAGGAGCTGTGGTCGCGCTACGGCGCGGACGGCCTGGTGGTGCTGGGCTTCCCGTGCGACCAGTTCGGCCACCAGGAGCCCGGCGACGAGGCCGAGATCGCCGAGTTCTGCGAGCTCAACTACGGCGTGACCTTCCCGCTGTTCAGCAAGGTCGAGGTCAACGGCGACGACGCCCACCCGCTGTTCCGGTGGCTGCGCGCCGAGCGGCCGGCCGCGTCGGGCGAGGCCATCGAGTGGAACTTCACGAAGTTCCTCCTCGACCGCGACGGCCGTCCCGTGCGCCGCTACGACCCGGGCACCACCCCGGCCGAGATCGCCGGCGACCTCGAGGCCGCCCTCGCCGCCTGACCCCCGCTCCCCGGAGCTCGTCGAAGGGCCGGGGACCTCCGCTCCCTGAGCCTGTCGAAGGGCCGGGGGACCTCCGCTCCCTGAGCCAGTCGAAGGGCCCGGGCGACCGCCGCTCCCTGAGCCTGTCGAAGGGCCTTCGACAGGCTCAGGCAGCTGGAGGCGGCTCAGGCGGCGGGGCCTCCGACGAGCTCAGGCAGCGGGGACCGCCGGGGCCTCGGCCACCGAGGCGACGCCGGGCGGCAGGAACCGCCGGCCGAGGACCCGTTCGGAGACGCCCTCGCGGTCCAGGTAGGGCGTGATGCCGCCCAGGTGGAAGGGCCAGCCGGCCCCCAGCACCAGGCAGAGGTCGACGTCCATCGGCGCGGCGACGACGCCCTCGGCCAGCATCAGCCCGATCTCCTGCGCCAGGGCGTCCTGCGCGCGGCGCAGCACCTCCTCGCGGCTGCTGGGCGCGTCGCCCAGCGTGAGCAGCGCGGCCGTCTCGTCGCTGACGTAGGGCCTCCCCTCGGCCGTCCAGTCGTAGACGCCCGGCCGTCCCGCCTCGACCAGGGCCCGCAGGTTGGGCGACACCGGGAACCGGTCGCCGAAGGCCGCGTGCAGGGACTCCCCGACGTGCAGGGCGATGGCCGGTCCGACCAGCTGCAGCAGGGCCATCGGCGACATGGGCAGCCCGAGCGGGCGCAGCGCGCGGTCGGCCTCGGTGACGGGGGTGCCCTCGTCGACGGCCTGGAACAGCACGCTGGTCAGCCGGGTGAGCAGCCGGTTGACGACGAAGGCGGGCGCGTCGGCCACCAGCACGGCGTTTTTGCGCAGGTCCTTGGCCACCCGCAGCGCCGTCGCCACGGTCGCGTCGTCGGTCCGCTCGGCCCGCACGACCTCGAGCAGCGGCAGCACGGCGACCGGGTTGAAGAAGTGGAACCCAACCACGCGCTCCGGGTGCTCCAGCTCAGCCGCCATCGCCCCGACCGACAGCGAGGAGGTGTTGGTGGCCAGCACGCAGGTCGGGGCGACGTGGCGCTCCAGCCGGCCGAAGACCTCCTGCTTGGTCGCCAGGTCCTCGAACACGGCCTCGACGACCAGGTCGCAGTCGGCGTAGTCGGCGAGGTCGGTCGTCCCGGACAGCAGCGCGCGCAGCCGGTTGGCGCCGTCGGGGGAGAGCCGGCGCTTCGCCTGCAGGGTGTCGATCTCCCCGCGGATCCGCTCCAGGCCCCGCTCGACGCGGCCGGCGTCGAGGTCGGAGATGACCACGGGCACCTGCAGCCGGCGCAGGAACAGCAGCGCGAGCTGGCTGGCCATCAGGCCGGCGCCGACGACGCCGACCTTGCCGACCGGCCGGGCGAGCGCCGCGTCGGGGGCCCCGGCGGGCTTGCGCGCCCGCTTCTGCACGAGGTCGAAGGCGTAGAGGCCGGCGCGCAGCTCCGGGCTCATCAGCAGGTCGGCCAGGGCCTCGTCCTCGGCCGCGAAGGCGGCCGAGCGCTCGGCCGTCCGGGCCGCGGCGATCAGCTCCAGCGCCCGGTAGGGCCCGGGCGCGGCGCCGGCGACCTTGGCGTCGGCGACGGCACGGCCGCGGGCGACGGCGGCGTCCCAGGCCTCGCCGCGGTCGACCTCCGGCCGCTCGACGGCGACCGTCCCGGCCAGCACGCGGCCGGCCCAGTCGAGCGAGCGCTCGAGGAAGTCGGCGCCCTCGAACAGCACGTCGGCGATGCCCAGCTCGGCCGCCTGCACGCCCGTGAGCATCTTGTTCTGGTTCAGCGCGTTCTCGACGACCACCTGGACGGCGCGCTCGGCGCCGACGAGGTTCGGCAGCAGGTAGGCCCCGCCCCAGCCGGGGAACATGCCGAGGAAGCACTCCGGCAGCCCGATGCCGGCCGCGGACGCCGAGACGCTGCGGAAGTCGCAGTGCAGGGCCAGCTCCAGCCCGCCGCCGAGGGCCAGGCCGTTGACGAAGGCGAAGGTCGGCTTGGGCGCGCGGTGCAGCTGGTCGAAGACCGCGTGCCCGATCCGGGCGATGGCCAGGGCCTGCTCGCGCCGGGTGAGGGCGGGCAGGGCGCTGAGGTCGGCGCCGGCGGCCAGGATGAAGGGCTTGCCGGTGACGGCGATGGCCGCGACGTCCTCGCGGGCGGCGGCGGCCTCGACCGCGGCTGACAGCTCGGCCAGCCCGCGCGGGCCGAAGGTGTTCGGCCGGGTGTGGTCCTGGCCGTTGTCCAGGGTGATCAGCACCAGGGTCCGGCCGTCGTGGGGGAGCACGACGTCGCGGCTCAGCGCGCGGGTGACCACCTCCCGCGGGGTGACGGCCGAGGCCTCCTCGACCAGCCGCTGCAGCTCGCTCGCCTCCATCACGCCTCCCCACCCACGAAGTGCGGGTTCTCCCACAGGACGGTGCCACCCATGCCGAGCCCGATGCACATGGTCGTGAGGCCGTAGCGGACCTCCGGGCGCTCCCGGAACTGCCGGGCCAGGTGGATCATCAGCCGGACGCCGGAGCTGGCCAGCGGGTGACCCAGCGCGATGGCGCCGCCGTAGGGGTTGACGCGCGGGTCCTCGGCGTCGAGGCCGAAGTGGTCGAGGAAGGCCAGCACCTGGACGGCGAAGGCCTCGTTGATCTCGAAGGCCCCGATGTCGTCGATGGTCAGGCCGGCCCGGGCCAGGGCCTTCTCGGTGGCGGGGATGGGCCCGACGCCCATCACCTCGGGGTCGACGCCGGCGAAGGCGAAGCCGACCAGCCGCATGGCCACCGGGAGGCCGAGCTCGGTCGCGACGTCCTCGGCGGCCAGCAGCGCGGCCGTGGCGCCGTCGTTGAGGCCGGCGGCGTTCCCCGCGGTCACCCGGCCGTGCGGGCGGAACGGGGTGCGGAGGCGGGCGAGCCCGCCGGCGGTGGTGCCGGGGCGCGGCGGCTCGTCCGCGGTGGCGAGGCCCCAGCCCTCCGTGGCGCTGCGGGTGGCCACCGGCACCAGGGACTCCTGGATCACGCCGTCGGCGTAGGCCTGCGCGACGCGCTGCTGGCTGAGCACCGCGAAGGCGTCGGCCCGCTCGCGGGTGATGGCGGGGTAGCGGTCGTGCAGGTTCTCCGCCGTCGAGCCCATCACCAGGGCGGACTGGTCGACGAGCTTCTCGGCGACGATCCGCGGGTTCGGGTCGATGCCCTGACCCATCGGGTGGTGGCCCATGTGCTCCACGCCCCCGGCCACGACGACGTCGTAGGCGCCGAAGGCGATCCCGGACGCGGTGGTGGTGACCGCCGTCATGGCGCCGGCGCACATCCGGTCGATCGCGAACCCGGGCACCGACTTCGGGAGGCCGGCCAGCAGCGCGGCCGTCCGCCCGATCGTCAGGCCCTGGTCGCCGGTCTGGGTGGTGGCGGCGACGGCCACCTCGTCCACCCGCTCCGGCGGCAGCTCGGGGTGGCGGCGCATCAGCTCGCGGATGCAGTTGACGACGAGGTCGTCGGCGCGGGTCTCCGCGTAGAGCGACCCGGCCTTTCCGAACGGGGTGCGGACGCCGTCGACGAAGACGACCTCTCGGGATGCAGACGCCATCCCCACAGATTACCCGCGGGTAACTTAGCCGCCGGCCACCGGGCCGGGCGGGTCGCTCAGCCGGCCGCGGGCTCGGGCGGCAGCAGCAGCGGGGTGATCAGCGGCACCGTCAGCTCGCGCTGCCAGGCCCGGGCCCCCGACGCGGCGAGGGCCGCGTCGACGGACTCCTCGGTGACCGGCTGCGGCGGCCGCCAGGCCAGCCGGCGGACGTGGTCAGGGGTGAGCAGGTTCTCCACCGGGAGGTCGAGCTCGGCCGCCTTGGTGCTGAGCGCCTCGCGGACCGCGGTGAGCCGGGCGGCGGCCTCGGGGTCGCGCGCGGCCCACAACCGGGGCTGCGGCGGGCCGTCGTTGGGGATGTGCAGGGGCGGCAGCCCCGTCTCCCCGCGGGACCCGACGGTCTCCAGCGCCTCGACCCACGTCGACTCGTAGCGCTTGGCCTGGCGCCGGCTGAAGGCCGGGATCTGCCGCATCGAGGCCCGGCCGGGGGTGGGCGCTGCCGCGATCTCGCTGATCGCCGCGTCGGGGAGGATCTTGCCCGGCGCCCGGTCGAGCCGCTGGGCGATGTCGTCGCGGGCGTACCAGAGCTCGGCGACGTAGCCGAGGCCCCGGCGCGTCCGCACCTTGTGGATGCCGGAGGTCCGGCGCCACGGGTCCGTCCGCTTCTCGGGGGCGGTGCCCGCGCCGGCGACGAGGGCCGCGAACTCCTGGCGGGCCCACGCGTCCTTGCCCGTGCGGACCAGCTCGTCGGCCAGCTTGTCGCGCAGCTCGACCAGCAGCTCGACGTCGAGCGCGGCGTAGGTGAGCCACTCCGGCGGCAGCGGGCGCGTCGACCAGTCCGAGGCCGAGTGCTCCTTGAGCAGCCGGACGCCGAAGAACTCCTCGATCATCGTGCCCAGGGCGACCCGGGGGTAGCCCAGCAGCCGCGCGGCCAGCTCGGTGTCGAACAGGGTCCGGGGCACGAGGCCGACCTCGAACAGGCAGGGCAGGTCCTGGCTGGCGGCGTGCACGACCCACTCGGCGTCGGCCAGCGCGTCGCCCAGCGCCGACAGGTCCGCCGGGGTGCCGAAGGCGATGGGGTCGACGAGGTGGGTGCCGGCGCCGGCCCGGCGGAGCTGGATGAGGTAGGCCCGCTGGCTGTAGCGGAAGCCGTGCGCGCGCTCGGCGTCGACGGCGAGCGGCCCGGTGCCCGCGACCAGGGCCGCGATCGTCGCCTCGAGCGCCTCCGGGGTGCTGACGACCTCCGGCACGCCGTCGGCGGGCTCGGTCAGCAGGGGCACCTCGGGCTCGGGGACCGCCTCGACGGGTGGCTCGGCGGTGCCGTCCGGGGAGGTCGGGAACGGCTCGGTCGCGGGGCGGGGGTCTGGCGGGGTCAACGTCTCCGTGGGCTTCGGCTCGGGGGTGTGCGGCGGGAGGGCATGGGCACCACCCCGGCCGGGAGCGGGGGGAGCCCCGCCGTCGTACACAGTAGCTCCGACCAGGCGGCCAGGTGCGGGGCGAGGCCCACGCCGTCGACCAGCTGCGGGGTCCAGGACGCCCGCACCTCGATCTCGGCCCGCGGCGGCTCCTCGGCCATCCCGCCGAAGGACTCGCTGGCCACCGACGTGACCGTGCCGCTGGGGGCGCCGAAGTCGGCGCCGTGGGCGGCGAGGGCGTCGAGCAGCCAGGACCAGCCCACCTGGGCCAGCAGCGGGTCGGTCACCATCTCGGGGTCGACGTCGGCGCGGGCGAAGGTGACGCAGCGGAAGGTGCCCTCCCAGGCGGCGTTGCCGGCCGGGTCGTGCAGCAGGACCAGCCGGCCGCTGCCGACCTCGTCGCCGGCCACCAGCACGTCGGCGGTGACCGCGGCGGAGAAGGGGGCGATGCGCTGCGGGGCCGGCATCTCGTCGACCTCGAGCTCGGGGCGCCAGGGCGCGGACATCAGGTCCTGCACGGCCCGCCGGAAGGCGTCCGGGGCAGGAGCCGCGTCGCTTCTGGCTACCACGCGAGGAGCGTATGCCGCGCTGACCAGCCCCCTCCGTCCGACGCGCCGGTTTCCGCGCCCGTGAAACGATGGGGCCGTGTCCACCCCTGCCGCACCGCCCGCGCCGAGCCCCTCCGACTCGGCCCTCGTCCACGCGTGCCGGCGGGACCAGCTGGAGGACCGGGTGCCGGTGTGGTTCATGCGGCAGGCCGGCCGCTCGCTGCCCGAGTACAAGCGCGTCCGCGAGGGCATCCCCATGCTGGAGAGCTGCATGCGCCCCGAGCTGGTGGCCGAGATCACCCTGCAGCCGGTGCGCCGCTACGGCGTCGACGCGGCCATCTTCTACTCCGACATCATGGTGCCGCTCAAGGCCGTCGGGGTCGACCTCGACATCGTCCCCGGCCGCGGCCCCGTGATGGGCAGCCCGGTGCGCGACGAGGCCGACCTGGCGGCGCTGCGCCCCCTGCAGCCCGACGACGTCGGCTACGTGACCGAGGCGGTCCGGCTGCTGGTGGCCGAGCTGGGCGGCACGCCGCTGATCGGCTTCGCCGGCGCTCCCTTCACCCTGGCCAGCTACCTCGTCGAGGGCGGCCCCAGCAAGGACTACGCGAAGACCAAGGCCATGATGGTCGGCCGTCCGGACCTGTGGGACCGGCTCTGCACCGCCCTGGCCGACATCGCCGGTGCCTTCCTCGAGGTCCAGGTCGACGCCGGCGCCAGCGCCGTCCAGCTGTTCGACTCCTGGGCCGGCAGCCTGTCCGCGGCCGACTACGCCCGCTACGCCCAGCCCTACTCCGCCCGCGTCCTCCAGCGGGTGGCCGACCGCGGCGTGCCCCGGATCCACTTCGGCGTCGGCACCGGCGAGCTCCTCGGCCTGATGGGCGCCGCCGGGGCCGACGTCGTCGGCGTCGACTGGCGGGTGCCGCTGGCCGAGGCCAGCCGTCGGGTCGGACCGGCCTACGCCGTCCAGGGCAACCTCGACCCCGCGCTGCTGGGCGCCCCGTGGCCGGTGCTGGCCGAGCGGGTCCGCGACGTCGTCCGCTCCGGCGCCGAGGCGCCGGGCCACGTCTTCAACCTGGGCCACGGCGTCCCGCCGGACACCGACCCCGGGGTGCTCGGCCGCGTCGTCGAGCTGGTGCAGAGCGAGGGGCCGCAGCTGCGGGCCTCGGTGCGGGAGCGGGCCGGCCTGGTGGCGGCCGGGCGCCCGTGACCTCGGTCGCCGTCGTCGGCGGCGGGGTCACCGGGCTGGCCGCCGCGCGCCGGCTGCTGCTGGCGGGGGCGTCGGTCACCGTGCTGGAGCAGGGCCCGCGCTGGGGCGGCAAGCTGGACCGGACCGTCGTCGACGACCTGGCCCTGGACACCGGCGCGGAGTCGGTGCTGGCCCGCCGCCCCGAGGCCGTCGCCCTGATCGACGCGCTCGGGCTGGCGGGCGAGCGGGTGCACCCGACGGCCGCGAAGCCGCAGCTGCTGGTGGGCGGCCGGCTGCACGCCATGCCGCCGTCGCTGCAGGGCGTGCCGACCGACGTGGACGCGCTCGCCGACCTGCTCGACGCCGACGCCCTGGCCCTCGCCCGCACCGAGCCGGACCGGCCGGCCCGGCCGCTCACCGGCGACGTCGCCGTCGGGCGCTACGTCGAGGAGCGCTTCGGGTCCCAGGTGACCGACCGGCTGCTGGAGCCGCTGCTGGGCGGGGTGTACGCCGGGCGCTCGCGCGACCTGTCCTTCGCCGCCGTGATGCCCGCCCTCTTCGCCCGGGCGCGGACCGGTGGCTCGCTGCTGGAGCACGCCCGGGCCTCGCTGCCGGTGCGCACCGGGGCGCCCGTCTTCGCCGGCCTGGTGGGCGGGGTGAGCGGCCTGGTCCGCGCCCTGCTGGACGACCTGCGCGACCGCGGTGCCGAGCTTCGCCCGGCGACGGCCGTGCGGGGGCTCGCCCGGACCGGCGCCGGCTGGCGGCTGGACCTCGGCCCCGAGGCCCTCGACGTCGACGCCGTCCTGCTCGCCACCCCCGCTGGTCCCGCCGGTCGGCTGACGGAGGAGCTGCTGCCGTCCGCGCCGGCGCTGGCGGCCATCCCCTACGCCTCGGTCGCCGTCGTCACGCTCGTCGTGCGCGGGCTGGGCAGCGACCGCTCCGGCCTGCTCATCCCGCCCGGGGAGATGCCGACGGTCAAGGCGCTGACCCACTCCTCGGTCAAGTGGGCGTGGGTCCGCGAGCAGGCCGAGCGCACCTGGGGGCCGGGCGTCGACGTCGTCCGGGCCAGCGTCGGGCGGGCCGGCGAGGCCGCCGTGCTCCAGCTGCCCGACGAGGACCTGCTGGACCGCACCGTCGCCGAGGTCGCGACGCTGCCCGGCTGGGAGGGCGTGCAGGTCCTGCACCGCCGGCTGACCCGCTGGGGCGGCGCGCTGCCGCAGTACCGCATCGGCCACCGCGACCTGGTCGCCGACCTGCGCGCCGAGCTCGCCGGGACCCCCGGGCTCGCCCTGGCCGGCGCCGCGCTGGACGGGGTGGGCATCGCCGCCTGCCTGGCGTCCGCCGACCTGGCCGCCACCTCGATCCTCGACGACCTCGACCGGGGTGCACGCCCCCACGACCTCAGCCCAGCAGCACGACGACAGGAGAGCCAGCGATGAAGGCGCGCGAGATCAACGACACCATCCGGTACACGATGTGGTCGGTGTTCCGCCGGACCAGCACCCCGGACGAGCCGGCCGGCGCCAGCGCGGCCGACGCGCTGCAGGCGGTCGAGAAGGCCGCCGAGGGCACCGACCTGGTGGTCCGCGGCTGGTACGACGTGGCGGGCCTGCGGGCCGACGCCGACCTCATGGTCTGGTGGCACGCCTCCAGCTCGGACACCCTGCAGGACGCCTACCTCGCCCTGCGGCGCTCGGAGCTGGGGAGCCACCTGGAGCCGGTCTGGTCGCAGCTGGCGCTGCACCGCCCGGCGGAGTTCAACAAGGGCCACGTGCCGGCGTTCATGGCCGACGAGGAGCCCTCGGGCTACCTCTGCGTCTACCCCTTCGTGCGCTCCTACGAGTGGTACCTGCTGCCGGAGCAGGAGCGGCGGACGATGCTGGCCGAGCACGGCATGCTGGCCCGGCCCTACCCGGACGTGCGGGCCAACACGGTGTCCTCGTTCGCCCTGGGCGACTACGAGTGGATCCTCGCCTTCGAGGCGCCGGAGCTGCACCGCATCGTCGACCTCATGCGCGCCCTCCGCGCCGCCGAGGCCCGGCGGCACACCCGCGAGGAGGTCCCGTTCTACACGGGCCGCCGGCGCGAGCTCGCGGAGATCGTCGCGTCCTGGTGAGCCCTGCGGCCTGAGGCTGTCGCCAGCCGCGGCCTGAGCCGACCCGCTGCCTGAGCCAACCCGCTGCCTGAGCCTGTCGAAGGCCCTTCGACAGGCTCAGGGCGCAGGGACGGGCTCAGGGCCCTTCGACAAGCTCAGGGCGAGGATCCCGGGCTCAGGCGCGGGTGGACCGGTCGGTCAGCCCTCGGCCGGGGTGAGCCGCATGCTGATCGAGTTGATGCAGTAGCGCTGCCCGGTCGGGGTGCCGTAGCCGTCGTCGAAGACATGGCCCAGGTGCGAGTCGCAGGCGGTGCAGCGCACCTCGACCCGCTTCATGCCCAGGGTGTTGTCCTCGATGTAGCGGACCCGGCCCTCCACCGGGGCGTAGAAGGACGGCCACCCGCAGTGGGAGTCGAACTTGGTCTCGCTGCGGAAGAGCTCCGTGCCGCACGCGCGGCAGGAGTAGACGCCCTCGGTCTTCGTGTCGGTGTACTCGCCGGTGAAGGCGCGCTCGGTGCCCGCCTCGCGGAGCACCTTGTACTCGGCCCGGCTGAGCTGGGAGCGCCACTCGTCCTCGGACTTGACGATCTTGCCCACCTGGGCGGCGGCGTTGCTGGTCACATCGGTCATGCGTCCTCCTCGTAGTTCTGCCTCCTCAACCTAGCCGCGGCGCTCGATGTTCCGGTCCCGTCGCTATGCTCCGGCCATGGCCGCCACCCCCGCGATCGAGCTGGAGGTCGGTGACCGCACGGTCCGGCTCACCAGCCCGGACAAGCTGTACTTCCCCGAGGTCGGGCTGACCAAGCGGCAGGTGGTGGAGTACGCGCTGGCCGTCGGCGACGGCCTCTTCGCGGCCCTGCGCGACCGACCGGTGACGATGGAGCGCTGGCCCGGCGGCTACCGCCCCGAGGTCACCCTGAGCACCCGGACCGAGGCCAACCACGACGCGTTCTACCAGAAGCGCGCCCCGGCGAAGGGCATGCCGGACTGGGTGGAGACGGTGACGGTGACCTTCCCCTCGGGACGGACCGCCAGCCAGGTCTGCGTGACCGAGCTGGCGACGATCGCCTGGATGGCCAACCTGGGCACCCTGCGCTACCACCCGTGGCCGGTCAGCCGCGACGACACCGACCTCGTCGACCAGCTGCGCATCGACCTCGACCCGCAGCCGGGCACCGACTTCGCCGACGCCGTCCGCGCGGCGCTGGAGCTCCGCCAGGTGCTGGAGGACGCCGGCCTAACGGGGTTCTGCAAGACCAGCGGCGGGCGCGGCGTGCACGTCTTCGTCCCCGTCCGGCCCGAGCACGACTTCGTCCAGGCCCGGCACGCGGTGATCGCCCTCGGCCGCGAGCTGGCGCGTCGGCTGCCCGATCACGTGACGGTCAACTGGTGGAAGGAGGAGCGGGGGGAGCGGATCTTCGTCGACTATAACCAGATGGCCCGGGACCGGACGATCGCGTCGGCCTACTCGATCCGCCCGACGCCGCGGGCCGTCGTCTCCGCCCCGCTGACCTGGGCCGAGCTGCCCGACGCCCGGCCGGAGGACTTCACCATCCCGACGATGCTCACCCGCTTCGCCGAGGTCGGCGACGTCTGGGCGCCGTTCTACGCCAGCGAGCCCGGCGACCTAGCCGGGGCGCTGGAGATGTACGAGCGCGATGTGCGCGACCTCGGCACCGGCCGCCACGGCGGCGCGGAGATGCCCTACCCGCCCGACCACCCCAAGATGCCCGGCGAGCCGGCCCGGGTGCAACCCAGCCGGATGACGGCTGTGACTAGGGCAAACGAACAGATGGACTGAGCTTGCGCAAGTGGCATAACGCTCACTCGCCTGATGACTTACACACGTGGCACCACGACTGCAAGACCTCGAGCGGTCCTTCCTGCGTCACCTCCGGGCCGAAGGTCTGAGCCCGGGCACCCTGCGGCTCTACGGCCAGTCGGTCACCTTCTTCTCCCGCTGGCTCGAGGCAGAGGGCCGCACAGCCACCCTCGACGAGCTCAACCGCCCCGCCATCCGTGAGTGGCTGGCCGGGCTCAACGAGCGCCAGGAAGCGGGCACGGTCAAGACCCGCTACCGCGGGCTCTTCCGTTTCTGCGGCTGGCTCGTCGACGAGCAGGAGCTCGAGGAGAACCCCATGCGCACCCTGTCGCCGCCGGTCCTCAAGGCCAAGCCAGTGCCGGTCATCACCGACCTCGAGCTGGCCGCGCTGCTTAAGGCCTGCGCCGGCAAGGAGTTCAGCGACCGGCGAGACGAGGCCATGGTGAGGCTGCTGCTCGACTGCGGGGTCCGGGTCGCCGAGCTCTGCGGGCTCACCGTCGACGGAGTCGACCTCGACCAAGGGATGGCCCTGGTTCTCGGCAAGGGTTCCAAGGTCCGGCCGGTCTACTTCAGCGCCCGCACTGTCCGCGCCCTCGACCGCTACCAGCGGATGCGCCGCTCCCACCGCTGGGCCCACCTCGACGCGCTGTTCCTGACCCAGCGCGGCGGCATGTCCACCGACGGAGCCCGCGAACGAGTCCGGCTACGCGGAGAGCAGGCCGGGATCACCGACCTCCACCCGCACCGCTTCCGCCACACCTTCGCGCACGACTTCCTGATGTCCGGCGGCCAGGAGCGCGACCTCAAGCGACTGGCCGGCTGGTCCTCCGACGCCATGCTCGAGCGCTACGGCGCCAGCGCCGCCGACGCGCGCGCCAAGGCAGCGGCCCAACGTCTCAAGCGCGGCGACCGGGTCTGACTCATGTCCGTCCGGTGTGGCGGACAGCGCTTCTTTGAGAGACCTTCGTCCTCGACGACGTTGGGCGCGCCCAAAAACAGGCAGGCCCGAGGGACACCTTGGGCTGTCCGAGACCCTCGTCCAGCAGATCATCGGGATGGGTGCGATCGCCGGCACCGACATCGCCATGCAGATCGTCAAGGGCGGCAAGGACATGGTGTCCGGGCTCAACACCGCCAACCAGGGCATCCAGGACGCCGCCGACAAGCTCGGCTACGCCGGCGCCACCGGCCAGGGCCGCTACGTCTCCGGCGGGCCCGTCAGGGGCCCGGGGACGGGCAAGAGCGACTCCATCCCCGCCCGCCTCTCCAACGGCGAGTGGGTTGTGCCTGAGGAGGCCGCCTCAGTCCCGTCCAACCGCCGGATCCTCGCCGACATGACCTACGGCCGCGGCCGCCGGGTGCTCGAGCGGAACTACGCCCAGGGCTACGCCAACGGTGGACCCGTGTACGTGCCAGCGGCGGCGCCGGCCGGCAACGACTACTCCTTCAACCCGGTCTTCAATGGCCCGGTCGTCGACCCGGACGCGGCCCTGCGCGCGGCCGAGAGCCGTCGGCGGAACCGGCTCACCATGCTCGGCGTGGGCCGCCACCTGTAGCTGTAGGTTCTCCGCCATGCTTCTGACGGTGTGGACTGGGCCGGTCGTGCTCAGCGTGATCTTCTCGTCCTTCGCCCTCCTGGCCTCGGCCATCTCGATCGGGTGGCAGGTCTACACCTGGCGCCACAACGGTCCACGGGTGGTCGTGAAGCCCTCGACGGGGATCACGTGGGGACCCATGGGGAACCACAAAATCCTCACGATCACAGCGACGAACGAGGGTCGGGCGAGCACGATGGCCCTGAGCTTTGGCTGGGAGCTGCCCGACAAGCAGGTTCTGATCGACCCGAACGGCAGCTACCTCAACCCGGTCGCGCTCCCAGCCGAGCTCGCGCCCGGCGGCGAGGTGACCTACTTCTACAACCCCGAGAGCGTCCGCGAACGCCTGAAGGAGGCCGGACTCGACCTGACGAGCATCCGGCCGTTCATCCGGACCGGACACGGGACCATCTACGGGAAGCCGCTGAAGTCGGCCTGAGGGGCGGCGCTTAGGCTTCCTGCTCATGGGACGAGTTCACATCGGCCAGACGATCATTGAGGGTTTCACCGCAGCCGAGATGGATGGTCTACGCGCCGACCTCGGTCCTCGCCTCCTGGCCGGCGAAGCGCACTGGCTAGCACTGCAGCCCTCCTCGTCTGGGCCAGTGGTTGTCTGGGTACACCCCGAGATCGACGTCTCGATGGTCTACGACGAAGGCGAGCAGCCTTCCTCCGACATCTAGGCCACGGCCTCGGCCCGGGCGGCCATCGCGAGGAGCTGCTGCGCAACCTTGCGCGCCTCTTCGGGGGTGAAGTGAGGGTAGGACTCTGTGCACAGCGTGATCCGTAGTGGACCGCGCTCGACTGCGGTCCTACCGCTCCACTCGGCCTGAACCAGACCCACCTCGGCGCTGGGCAGGCTGCCGTGCCTGTCGAGCCCGTCGGACTCCGCGACCACCGGCGAGCACTCGATGAGGTGATGCCTCTCGGGGGAACCGTCCGCGGTCTCAGTTGTCCAGCTGTGGCCGTCGTCGACGATCCCGTCGTGCAGGCACCAAGGTGGGCAGGGGAGCAGGGCTGGGTCGGTATTGGTAGTCATGCTGGTTCCTCTCGGAGAGGGCGAAAACTCGCCTGATAACTAGGGCCACAACGCTCAAATGACTACCGCCCGTTACGCCCAGTTGCACAACGCATACGAGGCTGGCACCCCCAAGATGCCCGGCGAGCCGGCCCGGGTGCAGCCCAGCCGGATGACGGCGGAGACCCGGGCTGCGGAGCAGCTGGACTGACGCCGTCCGACGGGGGTCGCCGGCCGGTCCCGGCCGCTGCCGCGCCCCGTCGGCACCGCCGCGCCCGGTGCGCCGGGCGCGGGAGTCCGGACCGGGCGCGGGAGCGTTCCCGTGGTGCGGGGAGGGCCCGGTCCCACCGCTGCGGAGGGCGCTCCGGGGCGTGTCCGCTTTAGGACATGTCCGCTTGCTGCCACGCGCCCGTCTTCCCCGGACGGGCCTCCGAAGAGTTGGTGTACTACCTCCGGCGGGGCTGTCGACCGCCGCGGGCTGATGCGGATCGGGGGGTCACGTCAGCCGCAGGACGGGCACCGGCACGCTCCCAGGAGCACCGCCGGGGACCGTCCACCCGCCGCGCCCGGGCACGGGTGCGGTCAGGTCTTCGAGAGGCACCCCGAGCATGTTCGAGATCCCCTGGCTGGTCGTCGTCGTCGCGGCGCTGCTGGTCGCCACGCTGTTCGCCGCCGTCCTGCGCGCGGAGCGGGCGGGTCAGCGCCGCTGGCGCCAGCAGACGTCCCGCCCCGGCTGGTGGGCACCGGCCGAGGAGCAGGAGCGGCTGCAGCGCATCCTCGCCCGCAACCCCAGCTACGACGAGCGCACCGGTCTGACCAGCGACCCCGAGCTCGCCCGCTGGCTGCACGACAACCGGCCCTGACGCCGGGGCCGTCGGCACCCGGCCGCCCGTCGGCTCAGACCGGCCGCTGCCCGTCGTCCACAGTCGTGGGCGACCGGTAGCTCGTGAACAGCGCCCCGTCCGCCCCGTGCAGGGCGAAGGACAGGTCGAAGGGGAGCGCGGTGCCCAGGCCGGGCCCGCTCGTCGAGCGCATCCCCTCCCCGCCCACCACCACCGGAGCCAGGGTCAGCGACAGCTCGTCGACCAGCCCCGCGGCCAGCAGGGCCCGGTGCAGGCCGGGACCGCCCTCGCAGAGCAGCCGCGGCCGGCCCTCGCCGGCCAGCCGGTCCAGCGCCGCCCCCAGGTCCAGCTCCTCGCCCTCCTCGCGCACCTCGATTCCCGCCTCCCGCAGCGGGTCCAGGTCGGCGTCCGGCTTGCCGGTGGTCGTCAGCACCACCACCGGGCCGCCGTCGCCCTCGGCCGGGGTGGCCATCACCGGGTCCAGCCGGGCGCTGCCGGTGACCACCACGAGCGCCGGGAAGGGCGCCAGCCCCAGCGACGCCCGGAGGTCGCGCTGCCAGGGCTGCAGGTCGACGGCCCGGTAGCCCTCCGCCCGCGCGGTGCTGGCCCCGACCACGACCGCGTCGGCCAGCGCCCGGTGCAGGGCGAAGACGTGCTGGTCGCTGGCGGTGCCCAGCCCGCCCGAGCGGCCGTCGGCGCCCTGGACCGAGCCGTCGAGGGAGGAGACGAAGTTGCTGCGGAGCCGGCGCCGGCCGTCGTCGGGGTAGCGGTAGAGCTCCACCAGGGCCGCGTCGTCGAGCTCGACGCCGGCGGCCCGGCCCGTCCGGTCGAAGATCAGCTGCAGCGCGGGGCGGGTCACGGCTCATCGTGGCACAGCGCGCTCGCGCCCTCCGACGACCGGAGCCGTGGTGGCCGTCGGGCACAATCGCCGCCATGTCCAAGAAGAGCAAGCCCCGGGAGCCCGTGCCCGTCACCCAGCCGCTGACGGAGCTGCTCCGGCTGCCCGCCGGCACCGTCGACCTCGGCACGCTCGACCCCGCCGCGACGACCGGCTTCGCCGGCACCAAGGCCGACGCCCCCGCCCGCACCGCCGCCCTGGAGCCGGAGCTGTCCGAGCTGCAGGAACGGCTCTACGCCACGGGCCGGGCCGAGCTGCCCGGCGCCCGGCGGGTGCTCGTCGTCCTGCAGGGCATGGACACCGCCGGCAAGGGCGGCGTCATCCGGCACGCGATCGGCATGGTCGACCCGCAGGGCGTGCGGATCAAGGCGTTCAAGGCCCCCACGGCGGAGGAGCGCCGCCACCCCTACCTGTGGCGGGTCGAGCGCGAGCTGCCGACCCCCGGGACCATCGGCATCTTCGACCGGTCCCACTACGAGGACGTGCTCACCGTCCGGGTCAACCGGATGGTCGAGGAGGCGGTCTGGGCCGCCCGCTACGACGAGATCAACGCCTGGGAGGCCGAGCTGGTCGCCTCCGGGGTGGTCGTCGTCAAGTGCTTCCTGCACATCTCCTCGGCCACCCAGAAGGAGCGGCTGGCCGCCCGGCTGGACGACCCGACGAAGTTCTGGAAGTACAACCCGGGCGACGTCGACGAGCGGGCGAAGTGGCTGGCCTACGCCGAGGCCTACGAGGCCGTCCTGGAGCGCTGCAGCACCCAGGTCGCGCCCTGGTTCGTCGTCCCGTCGGACCGCAAGTGGTACCGCAACTGGGCCGTCGCCCAGCTGCTGGTCGAGCACCTGCGGACCCTCGACCTGCAGTGGCCCCCCGCCGACTTCGACGTCGAGGGCGAGAAGCGCCGCCTCGCGCTCACCTGAGGGGCACGGAGCCGACCCCTCCGAGCGTCGGCAAGGCCGGAGCCGGATCCGCTCTGGACGACCGAGCGGTCAGGACACGCTCTTCGTCCTGACCGCGAGGGAGGAAGAGCGGATCTTCAGGCTCCGGCCGGGCGCGAGGAGGAAGTCAGGCTGAGACGACGGAGAGGTGGCGGACCGGCGGCTCGAGGTCGAGGTCGTCGAAGGGCGAGCTGGTCTCGGTGTCCTCGGCGGGGGCGTCGAGGTCGACGAGGTCCATGGCCGAGACGACGTAACGGACCAGGGCGACCTCGGCGATCTCGGGCTCGGCGCCCATCGGGTCGGACACGGCGACGGCGCCGGCCTCGTAGGCCAGCTCGGCCTGCCGGGTGAAGAGCAGGCCGGGGGACAGGAACCAGCTGCCGACGGCGATGTGGCGGCGGCCCTGGGCCCGCAGCGTGCGGATGGCCTCGGCCGTCGTCGGCCCCGACGCCGTGGCGAAGGCGGTGACGTGCGGCAGCCGGTGGTGGGTGGCCCACTGCCGGGCCCGGCGGGCGACGATGGCGTTGCTGCGGACGTCGGCGCTGCCGGCGGCGGCGAAGACGAGCCCGTCCAGCTCGCTGACCCGGCGGGAGCGCAGCGCGTCGCGGAGCCGGCGGTCGATGACGGCGAGCAGCGCGGCCTCGGGGCCGATCGGCCGGGAGGCGAGCACCCGGACGTCGGGGTGCGCGGCGCGGATGGCGGCCACGGCGGCCGGCACCTCCACCTGGGCGTGGAAGGCGTCGGAGAGCAGCAGCGGCACGAGGACGACCTCGTCGATCCCGCGGCGGGCCAGCGAGGCCACGACCTGGGTCGCGCTGGGGGCGCAGTGGTCGAGGAACGCGACCTCGACCACGAGGGTGGGACGGATCTGCAGCAGGGCGGCGCGGATCTGCGCGCTGACCTCCGCGACGCGGGGGTCGTGGCTGCCGTAGCCCAGGAGCACGAGCGCAGGAGCAGTCATGGGTGCTCCTCCTTACTTCTGCGGTGTGGTGCCGTCGACCTTGGCGGCGGTGGGGGTGGGGCCGGAGACCGGTCCCGTGGGGATGGCGGTGCTGCCCGCCATGCCGGCGCCGAGCGTCCAGCCGTCCGCCTCGTCGACGAGGATGAAGGCTCCGGTCGCCCGGTGCTCCTTGTAGGAGTCGAGGGGCAGCGGGGTGGCCAGGGCGATCCTGACCCGCCCGATGTCGTTGAGGCCGAGCTGGGTGGCCGGCTCCCAGTGGGGCGCGCCGCCGGAGTCGAAGGCGAGGTCGAGGGCCCCGTCGACCGAGCGGACGATCCCCTTGGTCAGCGCGGTGCCGTGCTGGACCAGGACGCGGGCGCCGACCGTCAGGGTCCGCTCGGCCAGCCAGCAGACGGTGCCGGTGAGCTCGCGGACGGGGGCGGGCGGGGCGTCGGTGCCGGCGAGGACGTCGCCGCGCGAGACGTCGATGTCGGTGTCCAGCCGCAGCGTCACCGACTGGCCGGCGACGGCCTCCTGCAGCGGGCCGTCCGGGGTGTCGACGGCCACGACCCTCGCGTGCGAGCCGCGCGGCAGGACGACGACCTCCTCGCCGACGCGCACCCGGCCCGACTCCACCTTGCCGGCGTAGCCGCGGTAGTCGGCGTCGACGGCGGGCGCCGAGGCGGCCCACGGGGCCAGCGGCGCGCCCTGAGGCCGGATGACGTGCTGGACGGGGAAGCGCAGGTCGGCGCCGACGGCCCGCTTGGTGTCGTCGACGGTCTCCAGGTAGCCGAGCACCGTCGGGCCCTCGTACCAGGGCGTCCGCGACGAGCGGGTCACCACGTTGTCCCCCTCGGTGGCCGAGACGGGGATGCAGTGGCTGTCGATGACGCCCAGGCTGCGGGCCAGCACCGAGAAGTCGGTGGCGATCCGGGTGAAGACGTCCTGGGCGTAGTCGACGAGGTCGATCTTGTTGACCACGAGGACGACGTGCGGCACCCGCAGCAGCGAGGCCACGGCCAGGTGCCGGCGGGTCTGCTCGACGACGCCCTTGCGCGCGTCGACCAGCAGCACGATGACGTCGGCGGTCGAGGAGCCGGTGACGGTGTTGCGGGTGTACTGCACGTGCCCGGGGCAGTCGGCCAGGATGAACTTGCGCGCCGGGGTGTGGAAGTAGCGGTAGGCGACGTCGATGGTGATGCCCTGCTCGCGCTCGGCGCGCAGGCCGTCGGTCAGCAGGGCCAGGTCGGCCGTGGCCAGGCCCTTGCGCCGGCTGACCTGCTCGACGTGGTCGAGGGTGTCGGTGAGCACCGAGTTCGTGTCGAACAGCAGCCGCCCGACGAGGGTGGACTTGCCGTCGTCGACAGAGCCGGCGGTGGCCAGCCGCAGCAGCGTCCGCCGCTGGCCGGTGTCACCGCCCGTGGCGCGGGCCGGACCCGTCGTGGGGCCGGCGGTGGTCGTGGTGGGCATCAGAAGTACCCCTCTCGCTTGCGGTCCTCCATGGCGGCCTCGCTCATCCGGTCGTCGGCGCGGGTGGCGCCCCGCTCGGTGAGCTGGCTCAGCCCCACCTCGGTGATGACGTCGGCGACGGTGGTCGCCTCCGACAGCACGGCGGCGGTGCAGGACATGTCCCCGACGGTGCGGTAGCGCACCGAGCGGCGCTCGACGGCGTCGCCGTCGCGGGCCGGGGTGACCGGGGTCAGCGCGATCCACATCCCGTCGCGCTCGACGACCTCGCGCTCGTGCGCGTAGTAGATCGAGGGCAGGGCGATGCCCTCGGCCTCGATGTAGTCCCAGACGTCCAGCTCGGTCCAGTTGGACAGCGGGAACACCCGGACGTGCTCGCCGGGCAGGTGCCGGCCGTTGTAGAGCGACCAGAGCTCGGGCCGCTGGTTGCGCGGCTCCCACTGGCCGAACTCGTCGCGCATCGAGTAGACGCGCTCCTTGGCCCGGGCCCGCTCCTCGTCGCGCCGGCCGCCGCCGAAAACAGCATCGTGCTTGCCGCTGGTGATGGCGTCGAGCAGCGGGACGGTCTGCAGCGGGTTGCGCTGGCCGTCGGGGCGCTCGCGCAGCCGGCCGTCGTCGATGTAGTCCTGCACCGAGGCGACCCGCAGCGACGCCCCGTAGAACGTCGTCGCCTCGTCGCGGTACTGCAGCACCTCGGGGAAGTTGTGCCCGGTGTCGACGTGCAGCAGCGAGAAGGGGATCGGCGCGGGCCAGAAGGCCTTGGCCGCCAGGTGCAGCATGACCACCGAGTCCTTGCCGCCGGAGAACAGCATCACCGGCGCGCGGAAGGTGGCCGCGACCTCGCGGAAGATGTGGATCGACTCCGACTCCAGCGCCTGCAGCTCGGTCAGCGGCTGCACGCCCAGCGGGGTGCGGCGGGGGACCTCGGTGCTGGGGTTGGTGCCGGTCGGGTTCTGGGTCTGGGTCATGGCTGGTCCTCCCGGATCGCCGTCAGCAGCGCGGCGGCCAGCTCGACGGACGTGGCGAGGTCGACCTCGGCCGTGTCCAGCACGAGCTCGGCGCTGCGGGGTTCCTCGTAGGGGTCGTCGACGCCGGTCAGGCCGCTGATCTCGCCCTGGCGGGCCTTGGCGTAGAGGCCCTTGACGTCGCGGGACTCCGCCACCGCCAGCGAGGTCGAGACGAAGACCTCGGCGAAGGGCACGTCGGCCTCGGCGTGCGCCTGGCGGACGGCCTGCCGGGCGGCGGCGTAGGGGGCGATGACGGGCACGAGCACCGTCACGCCGTGGCCGGCCAGCAACCGGGCCACCCAGCCGATCCGGGTGACGTTGAGGTCGCGGTCGGCGCGGCTGAAGCCGAGCCCGGCGGAGAGGTGCGGGCGCACCTCGTCGCCGTCGAGCACCTGGACCCGGCGGCCCTCGGCGCGCAGCTGCTCGGCGAGGGCGTGCGCGATCGTCGACTTGCCGGCCGAGGGCAGGCCGGTGAACCACAGGGTGGCGCCGGCGGCGTCGGGGCGCGGACCCGCCGCCCGGGCGGTGGCCCGGGACGTGGACGGGGCGCTCACAGGTGGATCCCGCACTCGGTCTTGGCCCGGCCGGCCCAGCGGCCGCTGCGGAGGTCGCCGTCCGCGCTGGGCAGGGTGCAGGGCTCGCAACCGATGGAGGCGTAGCCGTCCTCCAGCAGCGGGTTGACCATCAGGCCGTTCCGCTCGATGTAGCCGGCCACGTCGGCGTCGGTCCAGGTGGCGATGGGCGCCACCTTGATGATGTGGCGGCGCGCGTCCCAGGAGACGACGGGCGTGTGCGCCCGGGCGGCGGAGTCGGCGCGGCGCAGGCCGGTGGCCCAGGCGGCGTAGGGCTCGAGGGCCCGGCCCAGCGGGGCGACCTTGCGCATCGCGCAGCAGCGGTCGGGGTCGGCGGCGAACAGGTCCTTGCCGTAGCGGGCGTCCTGCTCGGCCACGGTCAGCTCCGCGGTCACGTCGATGACGTTGACGTCGTGCACGGCGCGGACCGCGTCCCGGGTGCCGATGGTCTCCACGAAGTGGTAGCCGGTGTCGAGGAAGACGACGTCGACCCCCGGCGCCACCTGCTCGGCCAGGTGGACCATCACGGTGTCGGCCATCGAGGACGTCACGACGAGCCCGGAGCCGAACCGCTCGGCGGCCCAGCCCATGATCTCCAGGGCGCTCGCGCCCTCCAGCTCGGCGTTCGCGTGCAGGGCCAGGTCGGCCAGGTCGAGGGTGGTGCTCATCGCTCCTCCTGCGGTCCTCGTCGGCCCGGGACCAGGCCGAGGAACGAGACGGAGAACGCCCGCAGGCAGCTGCGGCATTCCCAGCCGCCCTCCTCGCGGGGGAACAGCGTCTCCTCGGCGCAGTACGGGCAGTACAGGACGGCCTGGCGCGAGCTGTGCGCCCCGCTCGCGGGGGCGCTCACACCAGCACCGCCTCGTCGGCGCGCGCCACCCACTGGGCGAAGCGCTCGCCGTCGGCCCGGTCGGCCACGAAGGCCCGGGCGACGCGCTCGACGTAGTCGGGCAGCTCGTCGGCGGTCACCTTGTGGCCGCGCAGCTTGCGGCCGAAGCCGGCGTCGAGGCCGAGCCCGCCGCCCAGGTGGACCTGGAAGCCCTCGACCTGCTCGCCGCCCGGCCCGGGGACCAGCTGGCCCTTGAGGCCGATGTCGGCGGTCTGGATGCGCGCGCAGGAGTTGGGGCAGCCGTTGAGGTGGACGGTGATGGGGGAGTCCAGCGCCCCCAGCCGGGCCTCCAGCTGGTCGACGACGGTGGCGGCGCGCGCCTTGGTCTCGACGATGGCCAGCTTGCAGAACTCGATGCCGGTGCAGGCCATCACCGAGCGGCGCCAGGCGTCGGGCCGGGCCGACCAGCCGAGCGCCTCGGTGGCCTGCGACAGCGACTCGACCTGGTCGGCCTCGACGTCGAGCACCAGCAGCTTCTGCATCGGCGTGGTGCGGACGCGGGTGGAGCCGTGCGCCTCGACGACGTCGGCCAGGCCGAGCAGGGCGGAGCCGCTGGTCCGGCCGGCCACAGCCGACAGCCCGACGAAGAACTTGCCGTCCTTCTGCTCGTTGACTCCGACGTGGTCCCCGGAGCGGGTGGGCACCGCCGGGGCGGGGCCGTCGACGAGGCGGCGGTGCAGGTACTCGTCCTCCATCACCTGGCGGAACTTCTCCACGCCCCAGTCGGCGACGAGGAACTTGATCCGGGCCCGGGTGCGCAGCCGCCGGTAGCCGTAGTCGCGGAAGACGGCGCAGACGGCCGCCCAGACCTCGGCGACCTCCTCGCCGGGCACCCACGCGCCGACGCGCTGGGCCAGCATCGGGTTGGTCGACAGGCCGCCGCCGACCCACAGGTCGTAGCCGGGGCCGTGCTCGGGGTGGACGACGCCGACGAAGGCGATGTCGTTGATCTCGGGGACGACGTCCTGCAGCGGGTGCCCGGTGATCGCGGTCTTGAACTTGCGGGGCAGGTTCGAGTACTGCGGGTCGCCGATGTAGCGCTCGACGATGTCGGCGATGGCCGGCGTCGGGTCGATGATCTCGTCGGCGGCGATGCCGGCGACGGGGGAGCCGAGGATGACGCGGGGGCAGTCGCCGCAGGCCTCGGTGGTGCTGAGCCCGACGGCCTCCAGCCGGCGCCAGATCTCCGGCACGTCCTCGACGCGGATCCAGTGCAGCTGCACGTTCTGCCGGTCGGTGACGTCGGCGGTGCCCCGGGCGAAGTCGACCGAGATCTGCCCTATGACGCGCAGCTGGTCGGTGGTCAGGGCGCCGCCGTCGATGCGGATGCGGAGCATGAAGAACTCGTCATCCAGCTCCGACGGGTCGAGGGTGGCCGTCTTGCCGCCGTCGATGCCGGGCTTGCGCTGGGTGTAGAGGCCGAACCAGCGGAAGCGGCCGCGCAGGTCGCCCGGGTCGATGGAGGCGAACCCGCCGTGGGCGTAGATGTTCTCGATCCGCGCCCGCACGTTGAGCGGGTTGTCGTCCTTCTTGGACTGCTCGTTGGCGTTCAGCGGCTCGCGGTAGCCCAGCGCCCACTGGCCCTCGCCCTTGGTGCGGCGGGGCTTGCCGGCCGGCCGGGCGGCGGTGGTGCGGGCGGGGGTCGCGGCCGCGGGGCGGTCAGCGGCGGGGCGCGGGCTGGCGGGGGTCTCGGTGCTCATCGTGTCCTCGATCGGTGGGCTGCACACGGGCCTGCGCGGCCGTCGGGGACGGGGTCGCGCGCGGGGGCATGCCGGGGGTTCAGCGGCAGGGCCGACGACACATCATCGACTCGGTCCGGCCGAGGTCGAGGTAGCGGCGCTCCGTCAGCCCCGAGGGCCGACCCGGGGCCTGGCGCGACGGCCGGGGCCGGGCGCACGGGTGGTCCGGAGCGATGCACACGTGCTCAGCCTCGGCGCTCGGTCGTCCACGATCAAATCCGATTCTCACTTCTTGAGAATCGTGTCCGCATGCTGGGACGCCAAGCGGGGACGACGGCGCGGGCGGAAGAAGCGGCGTCGCGCGGGACCGCCGGAGGCCTCCACCCGGGTCGGCGTGACGGGCTCGTCGGCCGGCTCGTCGTCCTCGCCCCAGACGTCCTCCGGAGCCGTCCGCGAAGCGCGGGAGGGGGCCTCGTCGACGGCCGGGTCCTCCGCCGACGCCGCTCCGGCGTCGTCCGGGTGCAGGCCCGAGAGCCGCGGCCAGACCTTGTCGACGGCGGCGTTGAAGGCGGCGCCGATCAGCACGGCGATGGAGATCAGGTAGAGCCAGACGAGCACCGCGATGGGGGCCGCGAGCGGTCCGTAGATCGACGTGGACCCGGTGCTGGCGCTGAGCGCGAGGCGGAGCAGGACGCTGCCGCCGATCCAGAACGACAGCGTCAGCACCGCGCCCGGGAGGTCGGCCCGCCAGCGGCTGCGCACCGGCACCGACAGGTGGTAGAGCGAGGTCAGGAAGCACACCGAGCCCAGCAGCACCACCGGCCAGTAGAGGTCGCCGAGCACCTCCAGGCTCGCGGGCAGCAGCCGGTCGACCACCCCGGGACCGGCGAGGACCAGGGGGACCAGCAGCGTGCCGACCAGCAGGAACACCACGTAGAGCGAGAAGGACAGCGCCCGGGTGCGGACGATGCCCCGGTGCCCGGCCAGTCCGTACATGATCGTGATCGTGTCGACGAAGACGTTGAGCGCCCGCGAGCCCGACCACAGCGCCAGCACGAAGCCGACGGAGATGACCTCGAAGCGCCCGCCCGAGAGCACGTCGTCGAGGGTGGGGGCGATGACGTCGGCCACCGCCTCCTCGGTGAGCACCCGGGAGGACAGGGCCAGCACCTGCTCCTGGAAGCCGGCGATGGTGCGGACGTCGAAGCGGCGGGCCACGTACCCGACCGCGCCGGCGAGGCCGAAGATCAGCGGCGGCAGCGACAGGATCGCGAAGAAGGCCGCCTCGGCCGCGAGGCCGGTGACGCGGTACCGCAGGCAGGCGCCGACGGTCTGGACCACGACCGACCAGACCTGCGACCGGCGGCGTCCGCGCGGGAGGGCGACCGCGGCGGCGCGGGTCCCGCCGCGCCTGGTCACCCGGTCAGCGTAGGCGACCGGGCGCCTCAGACCGGGACGACGCCGGGCCGGCCGAGCCGCCCGCGCCAGCGCCGGACCCCGACGGGTCCGCGGGCGGTGAAGGTGACCTCGTCGCCGACGAGGGCGAAGGTCTGGGCGGCCAGCTGCTCGGCGACCCGGAGCAGGGCGCCCGGCTCGAGCCGCAGCTCGTCGAGGTAGCGGTCGTCGACGGGTGGGAGGTCGGCGAGGGCGACCGGCCCGGAGGCGTCGCGGACCGGCGGCAGCCACGGCTGCCCGGTGAAGTCGATCATCTGCACGTCCTGGCCCGGCCGTCTGGGCCGGAGGTCAGCCCCCGAGGCTGGTCCTGGTCGCGACGCTGCCCCTCCACCGTAGGCAGCCCGACGGCGCCGGGCAAGCGGGTGACCCCTGCGCCGGCGAGCCGGTGACCGAGGGCCTGGGCCGTTGGTCCCGCCCCCGGTCCGCGGGACCTCCCCTCCCGCACGACGGCCTCCCCCCGCACGTTCGGCCCGGCGTGCGCCGGGGAGCCCGGGGTGCGGGGACCTCAGCGGTCGCCGGTGGTCACCGTGATCGCGGCGTTGAGCAGCGCCAGGTGGCTGAGCCCCTGCGGCAGGTTGCCCAGGAAGGCGCCCGTCCCGGCGTCCACCATCTCGGCGAGCAGGCCGACGTCGTTCGGCGCGCTCATCAGCTCCTCCATCAGCGCGCGAGCCTCCTCGCCACGACCCACCAGCTGCAGGGCCGAGACCATCCAGTAGGAGCAGGCGACGAACAGGCCCTCCTCCTCCGCGGCACCGGAGTAGCGGTAGAGGTGCGGGCCGTGGCCCAGCTCGCGGCGGAGCGCGTCGAGGGTGGAGGACATCCGCTCGCCGCGGTCGAAGCCGCTGATCGCGTGCAGCAGGATCGAGGCGTCGAGGCGGTCGCTGCCCGGGTACCAGAGGTAGGCGCCGCGCTCGTCGGACCAGGCGTTCTCGTCCACCCAGGTGCGGATCAGCGCGGCCTCGCTGCGCCAGCGGTCGGCCGAGCCGGGGACCTGCCCGACGTCGGCGAGGTCGGCGGCCTGCTGCAGCGCGTGCCAGCAGCCCAGCTTGGACGTCGTGTAGTGCTGCAGGTCGTGCAGCTCCCACATCCCCGAGTCGCGGCTGCGCCACAGGTCGCAGGCGCGGTCGGCGATGACGGCGAGCTGTCGGCCGGTGGCGTCGTCGAGGACGTTGCCGTGGTCGACGTACAGCTTGACGATGCTGAAGACGTCGCCGAAGACCCCGAGCTGCAGCTGGTCGCTGGCCGCGTTGCCGTCGACGACGGGCCCGATGCCGCGCCAGCCGGGCACGTCGAGGTGGCGCGGCTCGGTGTCGGGCAGGCCGCCGCTCAGCGTGTAGAACACCTGCGGCTCGTCGACGAAGCGCTGCATCGTGCGCAGCAGCCAGCTCATGGCGCTGTGGGTCTCCTCGCGGACGCCGAACCGGAACAGCGCCGTCAGCGAGTAGGCCATGTCGCGGATCCAGGCGTAGCGGTAGTCCCAGTTCTTCCCGCCGTCCGCCGACTCGGGCAGCGACGGGGTCGCGGCCGCGGCCAGCGCGCCCGTCGGGGCGTAGATCAGCTGCTTGAGGACCAGGGCGCTGCGCTCGACGGCGGGCGCCCAGGGCCCGTCCCAGCTGAAGGTGCCCGTCCAGCGCTGCCAGTTCGCCACCGTCCGGTCGACGCCCTCGTCGATGTCCGCCGGCGCCGGCAGGAAGAGGGCCTCGTCCTCGGTCGCCACCAGGCCCAGCAGGTGCCGGGAGCCGGGCGCGGTGGTGTAGCGGACGACGACGTCGCGGTCGCCGACCTCGACGCCGTCGTCGGCGAGGGTCCGCGGGGCCAGGGTGAGGCCGTCGAGCCGCAGGACCTGGCCGTGCACCGTCTCGTGCATCCAGGGGGCCGCGGTGTTGAGGCAGGTGCCGGGGACGATCCGGCCGGTCATCGCGACCGAGCCCTCCACGCCGTCGACGCGGCGCGCCAGCTCGGCCCAGGGCAGCCGGCCGGCCACGCCGGTGTTCAGCGAGTCGGTCACCCGGACGACGCCGCTCGCCGTCCGGAACGTCGTCTCCAGCACGTTGGTGCCCTCGACGTAGCGGCGGCTGGCGGTGAACTCCTCGTCCGGGCAGAGCGCCACGTGGCCGCCGTTGTCGGCGTCCAGCAGGGCGCCGAAGGCGACGGCGCTGTGCAGGTCGGGCAGCGGCAGCCAGTCGATCCGGCCGTCGCGGGCGACGAGGCCGATGGTCCGGCCGTCGCCGATCGTCGCGTAGGTCCGCAGGTCGGCGTAGCCCTGCGCGTCGCGCTCGTCGACCGGGGCCTCGACGGGCTCGCCGCCCTGCCAGGTGAGCCGGCCGGTGCCGACCTGCAGGGCGGGCGTGGAGGAGGGTGCGTGGTCCATGGTGCCCCCGACCCTACGGACCCGCTCCCACCCGGGCGGGCTGTGGTCAGCGGCGTGCCGGGTCTTGACGGCGGCCCCGGCGGCGGTGGCAGCCTGGCCCCATGGACACCCCGCCCGAGGCCGGGCCGAAGCTGCGCCAGGTCGTGCTGGACACCGAGGACGCCCGCGGCCTCGCCGAGTTCTACCGCCGGCTGCTGGGCCTGGCCTACAGGCCGGGCGACGAGCCGCCGCCGCCCGGGCAGCCCGACGAGCGCGGTCGGGACTGGCTGGTGCTGCGCGACGGCGACGGAGAGGGCGTCGGGCTGGCCTTCCAGCAGGTCGAGCGCGCCCCGCGTCCGACGTGGCCGGGGACCGGCCAGGCGCAGATGCTGCACCTCGACACGACGGTCGGCTCGGCCGAGGAGCTCCGCCGCCAGCACGACCGGGCGCTGGAGCTCGGCGCGACGGTGCTGCACGACCGGTTCGACGACCCGGAGGAGCCGCTCTACGTCTTCGCCGACCCGGCCGGGCACCCGTTCTGCATCTTCGTGGCCTGAGCGCACGAGCGCCGGCCCGTCGGGGTGACGGACCGGCGCTCGGAGGTGGGGAGCGGGCTCAGCGCAGGGCGAGCTTCACCTTGATCGAGTCGCCGGTGAGGTCACCGGTGGAGGTGAAGGAGTACAGCCCGAGCGGCGGGCCGTCGAAGGTGGCGCGCCGGCCGTCGACGGTGCCCTCGGCCTTGAAGTTGTACTTCGGGTAGAAGGTGCCCTCGACCACGGACGGGTCCTGGTAGTCCAAGGTGACCCGGGCGTTCTTGAACGGGTCGTTGGTCAGCGACCAACGGACGGTCTTCTCGTCGACCTTCTGGTTGTCCCGGGCCCGGAGCCGGTTGGGGCAGCCGGACGGGGCGAGCTTGCGCTGGTCGAGGCATTTGTCAAGGGCGGCCTCGGTGCTCTTGAGGAAGGCCGCCTTGGCGTCCTTGGTCAGCGTGGGCGTGAGCCGCGGCGAGGTGTAGTCCGAGGGGCCGGTGAGCGTCAGGGTGGCCTTGTCGCCGTAGCTCACCCACTTCGAGGACGTGGTGAAGGCGTAGGTGCCGGGCAGCAGGGTGACCTTGTCCTGCTCCACCGCGACGCCGTTGATGAGCAGGGGCAGGGTCTCGTCGCGCTGGTAGCTGAGGTCGAACTCGTTGACGCCGCGGGTGATCTTCCAGGCCCCGCCCGTCTCGCTGACGGAGAACTCCTCGACGACCGGCTGCTTGCCGAGGGTGTAGCGGGCCGTCACGCGGGAGACGTACTCGTCGGTGACCTCGGGCACGTCGATCGCCGTCAGCGGGGCCTTCTTGGCCGACGCCTCGAGCACGGGCTTCGTCATGAAGGTGGTGTCGGCCGGCGGGGTGCGGAGGAAGCCGATGGCCGCCTCGCCGTCGCTGGCCGCCACGGCCTCGAGGTAGCCGCGGACGACGTCAGAGGGCTTGGCGGCGGCGGCCGGCTCCGAGGTGCTGCCGCCGGGGCCGGTCGCCACGTCGTCGTCGTCGCCGCCGGTGAGGGCGGCGACCGTGATGCCGCCGACGAGGAGCAGGAACGCCACGCCGGCGCCGATGAGGATGAGCGGCAGCCGGGACTTCTTGCCGCCGCCGCTCCCGGTCGCGCCGGGCCCGTACGGCGAGCCGTAGGGGCCGCCGGGGCCACCGGGGCCGGTGGGTCCACCCGGACCGCCGGGGCCGGGGCCGTAGGGGGCGCCGGGGATCGCGTTGTAGGTGGCCGGTCCGCCGCCGTAGGGCTGGCCGGGGCCGGGCTGCCCGGGTCCGGGCTGACCCTGGGGGCCCGGGCCGTAGGGCTGGCCAGGGCTGGCGGGGGGCTGCTGGCCGTAGGGGTTCGGGGGGCCCGGCTGCGGTCCGGGACCCGACGCGGGGCCGGGTCCGGTGGCGGGGTCGGGCTGGAACTGCGGGCCGCGCGGCTCGGGCTGCGCGTCGGGGCGCTCGGCGTCGGTCACGGTTCTCCTCGGGTGGCTCAGGGCGGGCGGGCTCGGTCGCAGACCCTAGCCGCCCCCGAGGTCAGCAGGGCCGCGAACGGTGCTTCTTGACCAATCCGTGGCCAAGAGCGGTGGCTTTCCCCAGCCGACCGCCGTCGGCGACGCGCGCAGGGCTCCGGGGGTGGCGTCGCGGGCGGGGGAGCGCGGGATAGGTTCCCGACGTGTCCCCTGTGAATGAGGTCACCCGGCGCCGAGGCCGGGCCCGGTGACCGCCGTGACGTCGGTGGCCGAGCGCGAGCGGACGGGCCGCCGGCCCCGGAGCCGGCCGAGCTGGGGCGCCTTCCTCTACCTCGTCCCCGCGCTGGCGGTGTTCGTGGCCTTCTTCTTCGTGCCGCTCGCCCGCTCCTTCTACCTGTCGTTCCAGCGCAGCGACCTCTTCGGCCGACCCAGCGGCTCCGTCGGCTGGAAGCACTACGCCGACCTGTTCACCGATCCGGGGTTCGGCAAGGTGCTGCTGGTCACGCTGGGGTTCGTGCTGCTCACCGTCATCCCGAGCATGGTCATCGGGCTGGTCCTCGCCCTGGCCCTGCAGAACCGGATCCGTGCGGTGAAGTTCTTCCGCACCGCGTTCGCCCTGCCGTTCGCCTTCTCCGTCGCCACCGCCGCCGTGCTGTTCGGGGTCATGCTCAACCCGGCCACCGGCGTGGTGAACGGCCTGCTGTCGCGGCTCGGCGTCGCCCCGGTGGGCTGGCTGACGGACCCGGCGTGGGCGCTCCTCTCGGTCGCGGTCACCTCGGTGTGGATGCAGGTCGGCTACAACCTGCTGGTGCTGTCCGCCGGCCTCGGCGCCGTGCCCGACGACGTGCTGGAGGCCGCCCGGCTGGACGGGGCGTCGGGTGCACGGCTCCAGTGGTCGGTGGTGCTGCCGCTGGTCAGCCCGCAGCTGTTCTTCCTCGCCGTCACCGGCACCATCCAGGCCCTGCAGAGCTTCGGCCAGATCCACATCCTCACCCGCGGCGGTCCCGACCGCTCGACCGAGACGCTCGTCTACTCCATCTACGACGTCGCGTTCGCCAACAACAACTCGAACTTCGGCGCCGGCTCGGCGCAGGCCATCGTCCTGCTGCTGGTGGTCCTGGCGATCACCGCGTTCCAGTTCGGGGTCCTCGAGCGGAAGGTGTTCTACGCCTGATGGCCAGCCTCACCACGCCGGCCCCCGCGGCCCGCACCGCCCCGGGCGGGGACCGCCCCACCCGACGTCGGGGGCGCGGCCGCGACGGCGGCACCCCGGTCGGCACCTACGTGCTGCTGGGCGTCCTGTTCCTCGTGCTGCTGTTCCCCGTCTACTACGGGCTGGTCGGCAGCCTCATGAAGCCGGCCGACATCAACAGCTTCCCGGCCAAGCTGTGGCCCTCCAGCGGCCTCGCCCTGGAGAACTACGCCAACGCGCTCGACGTCATCCCGCTGGGTCGGCAGTACCTGAACTCGGCCGCGGTGGCGGTCCTCGTCGTCATCGGCCAGCTGGTGACCAGCGTCGGGGCGGCCTACGCCCTGGTCTTCCTGGAGCTGCGCGCCCGGCGGTTCTGGTTCGTCCTGCTGCTGAGCACGATGATGATCCCCTGGGAGGCGATCATCATCCCGAACTACCTGGCCATCGCCCAGGTCGGGCTGATCAACACCATCGCCGCGCTGGCCCTGCCCTACCTGGCGGCCGGCTTCGGGATCTTCCTGCTCCGGCAGGCGTTCCTGACCTTCCCGATGGAGCTGCGCGACGCGGCCCGGGTCGACGGCGTCGGCAACTTCGGCTTCCTCTGGCGGATCCTCGTGCCGCTCACCCGGCCGACGCTGGCCGCGCTGGGGGTCTGGTCGTTCCTCTCGGCCTGGAACATGTACTTCTGGCCGCTGCTGATCACCCAGGCGCCGGAGAACCAGACCATCCAGATCGGCATCAGCCAGCTGCAGTCGGTCGACGCGAACGACCCGGGCATGGTGCTGGCCGGCGTGGTGCTGGCCCTGCTGCCCACCCTGCTGCTCGTCCTCTTCGGTCAGCGGTTCATCGTCAAGGGCCTGACGGCCGGATCGGGGAAGTGATGCGCCTCCGCCGGCTCCTCGCCCTGCTGTGCGTGCTCGGACTGACCCTCGTCTCCGCGTGCGGCGGCGGGCGCCCCGAGGGCAACCTCCAGGTGCCCGCCCCCGACGCGCTGGAGAAGGCCGGCGGGGTCACCGAGATCACCTTCTGGCACTCGATGGACGCGAGCAACGGGATCGCGCTCACCACGCTCGTCGACCGGTTCAACGCCGCCCACCAGGGGGAGGTCGTCGTCAAGCCGGTGTTCCAGGGGACCTACGACGACGCGATCACCAAGTACAAGGCGTCGGTGCAGTCGAGCACGACGCCGTCGATCATGCAGATCTACGACATCGGCACCCAGTTCATGATCGACAGCCACGAGGTGGTGCCGATCGGCGACTTCGCGGCGCGCGACGGCTACGACCTCGGCGGCATCCAGAAGAACATCGCGGGCTACTACACGGTGCAGGGCCGGCAGTGGTCGATGCCGCTGAACAGCTCGGTCCCGCTGCTGTACTACAACAAGACGGCCTTCGCGGCGGCCGGCCTGGACCCCGAGAAGCCGCCGCGCAACCTGGAGGAGATCCGGGCGGCGGCGGAGAAGCTCAGCAAGGTCAACGGCGGCCCGGTCCAGTACGGCTTCGGCGCGGCCATCTACGGCTGGCTGCTGGAGCAGTTCGCCTCCACCTCCGGCCAGCTCTTCTGCGACGCCGAGAACGGCCGGACGGGGGAGCGCGTCCGCTCGGCCAACATCGCCTCGCCCGAGGTCGTGCAGACCGTCGAGTGGTGGCAGAAGATGGTCGCCGACGGGCTGGCCGTCAACACCGGCCGGGTCACCAAGGACGCCCAGGACGCCTTCAAGGCGGGACAGACGGCGATGACGCTGGAGTCCACCGGCCAGGTCAAGGGCTTCACCGCGGCCGCCGAGGGGACGTTCGAGCTGGGTGCCGCGGCCTACCCGGTGGTGAACGGGACGCAGCGGACGGGGCTCGGCCCCTCCATCGGCGGGGCCAGCCTGTGGATCTCCGGTCCGGGGCACAGCGAGGCCGAGAAGGAGGCCGCGTGGCAGTTCACGCAGTTCCTCGCCCAGCCTGACACCCAGGCCTTCTGGCACACCCAGACCGGCTACTTCCCGGTGACCACGGCGGCGCTCGACGAGCCGGAGGACAAGGCGTTCCTGGCCGAGAACCCGCTCTTCCAGGTCGCCATCGACTCCCTCGACGCCACGCAGGTGCAGCCGGCGACCACCGGCTGCGCCGCCGGGGCCATGCCGCAGATCCGGAAGGCCACCGAGGACGGCCTGGAGCGGGCGCTGATCGGCAAGGACCCGGTGGCCTCGTTGCAGCAGGTCCAGGAGAACGTCGCGGAGTCGATCGCCAACTACAACGACTCGGTAGGCTGAGCGGCCCGGATCAGCCCTGGAGGCTCTTCGCCTCGGCGATCCAGCCGGCGACCTGCGCTTCGGAGAGGCCGACCACGCTGCCGTGCCGCTCCAGGATCATCGCCTTGAGCGAGGCCGGGTTGCGGTGGCTGAGCTCCTTGATCGAGTCGACCCCGATAGACTCGAGCATCGCGGTGTGCTTGGGCCCGATGCCTCTCAGCGCGTGGAGGTCGTTCTCCTGGGCTGCGGTCATGGTGGCTCCTGGGTCTGCAGGGGTCCGACCCCCACGGGTGAACCGTAGGTCGGACCGCACCTGCTGTCCACACCCCTGGGCCTGAGGACGGGATCGGCTGCGCTGTCGCGGTGCTGGGAGCCGCCCGGCCGACCTGCTCTGCTGAAGCCGGCGGGGCTCGCTCGGTGAGCGGGCTCCGGTCTGCGGCAGACCCTGTCATCCCCCGATACCGGGTCCACCGCCGACCGCGAGGTCCTTCGCCGTTGGAGGACCGTCGGGACGAGCCTCGCACCAAGCCTCCGGCTCGTCAAGTAGTCGTTTCGTCGAGTTGTCGCCGGGCCGAGGAGGTTCGCTAGAGTGCTGGCCCAGGTGCGCGCCCGGCGGACCGCCGAGGAGAGGACCCGTGCGTGAGTCGAGAGGGCGACGAGGTCGACGAGGCCATCCGCAACCTGCGGGCGGTCATCCTCGCCGGTGAGCGGTACCGGCAGGTGCTCGCCGACCGGCTGGGCCTCGGGATCACCGAGACCCAGGCCATCAGCTACCTCACCGTCTTCGGCGACCGCGGACAGACCGACCTCGCCACCGACCTCGGGATCACCAGCGGCTCCTCGACGGCGCTGGTCGACCGGCTGGAGCGCAGCGGGATCGCCGAGCGCTACGCCCACCCCAGCGACCGGCGGCGAGCCCTGGTGCGGCTGACGGACAAGGGGCAGGACGTGGTCCGGTCCAGCCACGACTGGCTGCTGAGCTCGCTGCAGGACGTACCCGACGCCCGGCTCGGCGACGTGGCGGACGTCCTGCGCTCCATCGCCGACCGGCTCAACGAGCAGTCGCGGCGGATGGCCGGGCACGACGAGGAGCCGTCGGCCCCCGTCGCGGAGGAGCCGACGGCTCGCTGAGCGGGCCGGGAGCCGGGGTCAGCCGGCCAGGTCCGGCAGCACGCGCTGCGCCCAGGCGAACGACATCGCGTGCGAGTCGTAGCGGGAGTCGACGCTGGGCACGTCGACCTCGATCATGTAGTCGCCGTCGTAGTCGGTCGGCAGCGCGGCCATCACGCCGTCGAGGTCGACGACGCCGAGGCCCGGCTCGGCCCAGAGCCGCTGGGTGGAGCCGATGTCGCGGTAGCTCATCCCCTCGCGCGAGGCCGGGTCGAGGTAGTCGGGGAACACGTCCTTGAGGTGGATGCCGCCGACCCGGTCGGCGTAGCGCCGGACGAGGGCGACCGGGTCGGCGCCGGCCCACGCCAAGTGACCGGTGTCCGGGCCGAAGCCGATGACGTCGGGTCCGAGGGTGTCGAGCAGCTCGACCACCTCGGCCTCGGTCTCGAAGACCCCGCCGACGTGGCTGTGGTGCAGCGGCCGCAGACCCTGGCTCTGCAGCACCTGGCAGACGACGCCGACGTTCTCGATGGCCAGCGCCAGCCGGTCCTTGTCGAAGTCGGCGCCGACGGCGGGGCGCTCCATCCGGGCCGGGACGGCCATCGAGGAGATCATCGTCCGGTCGAGGCCGAGGGCCACCTGGTCGGCGGCGAACCGCTTGGCCCGCTCCATCTCCTCGCCGATGTCGATCGTCTCGTCGAAGGGGCTGCTGAACAGGCTCAGCGAGGGACGCAGGCCGTAGCCGGCGATCCAGTCGGCGTACTCCGCGGCGGTCATGCCCTCGGGGACGTCGGCCTTGACGGCCGTGAAGCCGATCCTCTGGAAGTCGGCGAAGGCGGTCTCGAACACCTCGCGGGTCTTGCCGTCGCGCGACCAGTAGGGGATCGGGTTGGCGGCCACCTGCGGCTGCCGGCGGCCCGTCGTCGTGGGGGAGCTCGCGGGGTCGGTCATGGGTCCTGCCCTTCGGGTCGGGGTGCGGCGGGGCGGTCGGGTGGGGCGGTCAGGCGAAGGGGATGTCCTCGGCCCGCAGCAGGTCGGTGAACGCCTGCCAGGCCTCGGTGAAGAGCTCGGGGCCGGAGAACCCGCCCAGGGCGTGGGTCTGGCTGAGGTGCGGCTCCAGGGAGAAGAAGCCGTCGAAGCCGTCGGCGTGCAGGGCCCGCATCGTCTCGGCCACCTCGCCGTCGCCCCGGCCGGCCGGCACGACCTCGCCGCTGGCCAGCAGCGCGTCCTTGATCTGCACGTAGGCCAGGTGCGGCCGCAGGGACGCGTAGCCCTCGCTGAAGGGCCGCACGCCCACCTGCACGAAGTTGGCGGCGTCCCAGGCCAGCTGCAGGTGCGGCGAGCCGACCGAGGTGACCACGTCGAGGCAGCGGCGGGGGATGTCGCCGTAGATCTCCTTCTCGTTCTCGTGCAGGAACACCACCTGGCCGGCGGCCGCCACCTCGGCCAGCGCGCGCATCCGGTCCAGCACCTCGTCGCGGACGCTGTCGGGGTCGACGTCGGCCGGGACGAAGAAGGAGAAGATCCGCACGTACGGCGCGCCGAAGTGGTGGGCGACCTCGACGGCGTGCCGGGCCCGCTCCAGGTGCGGGCCGAAGTCGTCGCCGATCCCGATCTTGCCGATGGGGGAGCCGATGCTGGAGACGGCGAGGTCGTGCTCGGCCAGCAGGGCGGAGGCGGCGTCCAGCTGGTCGGCGTCGAGGTCCAGGACGTTGGTGCCCCAGGCGCTGCGCAGCTCCAGGTGGGTCAGCCCCAGCTCGGCCACGAGGGCGCACTGCTCGGCGAAGTCGGGCGAGATCTCGTCGGAGAATCCGGACAGGGTCCACATGGCAGGTCGTCTCGTCCCGGTGCGTAGGGGGTGGGTCCTCCCCATCCACGCACCCCGGCCGCCGGCCCGACCAGTTGTTGCCGTTTGTTGCTCATCGGGGCACACCCCGGCAGGGTGGTGCCGTGGTCGACGAGGTGGACGGGCACGGCGGGCCCGCCGGGCAGGACGCGGCGAGCGCCCAGAGCCGGACGACCATCTACGACGTGGCGGCGGCCGCCGGGGTGGCCACGTCGACGGTGTCCCGGGCCCTGGCCCACCCGGGGCGGGTCAGCTTCAGCACCGCCGAGCGGATCCGGCAGGTCGCCGACGAGCTGGGCTACCGCTCCACCCGGATCGCCCGGCCGGCGACCCGGCGGACGTCGCTGCTGGCCGTCGTCGTCGCCGACATCACCAACCCGGTCTACTTCGGGATGATCCGCGGCGCCGAGCGGACCGCCGCGCACGCCGGCTACACCGCCGTCGTCGTCGAGACCCAGGAGTCCGAGGTGGCCGAGCGGGCGGCCCTGGCCCGGGTCCAGCCGTTCGTCGACGGGGTGGTCCTGACCTCCTCGCGGATGCCCGACGCGTCGATCCGCGAGGTCGCCAAGCAGGGCCCCCTGGTGGTGCTCAACCGGATGGTCGGCCAGGTGCCCTCGGTGACCAGCGACAACGTCCGCGCCGTGAAGCGCGCCACCGAGCACCTCGCCGGCGCCGGGGTGGACGCCATCACCTACCTGCCCGGGCCCGAGGCGTCCTGGTCGGACGGGATGCGCTGGCGCGGGCTGCGCGAGGCCGGGATGGAGCTGGGCCTGCGGGTGCGCCGGGTCGGGTGCCAGGAGCCGACGATGCGCGGCGGGGCGGCCGCGGCGGAGGAGTGGCTGGAGCACCGCACGCCCGGGGTCATCGCCTACAACGACCTGCTGGCCATCGGGTTCATCCGGACGGTGACCGCGGCCGGGGTCGCGGTGCCCCAGGAGGTGCGGGTGGTGGGGTTCGACAACATCGTCGACGCCGAGCTGGTCCAGCCCGGGCTGACGACGCTGGCCTCGCCCCTGGTCAGCCTCGGCTCCGCGGCGGTCAACCACCTGCTGAAGAGCACCGACCGGCGGCGCCCGGAGGAGCTCGAGCCGGTGCTGCTGCCGGCGCGGCTGGTGGTGCGGGGCTCGACCGGGCCGCACGCCGGCCGGGGCACCGGGGGCTGACGTGGCGGGCCCGGCGGCGCCGGTCACACCGGGGACGGGCCGCGCGTCAGCAGGGTGCCGGGCACCGGGCGGTGGCCGGCGGCGGAGAGGAGCGGCGACGTGACCGAGCCGGAGCAGGTCGAGGGGCAGCACGTGGAGGTGGAGCGGGCGGAGCCCGAGGGGGACGCCGGCGGGGCGGCGGCGTTCGAGGCCGAGCGGCCGCGGCTGCGGCGGCTGGCCGCCCGGGTCCTCGACGACCCGAGCGGCGCCGAGGACGTCGTGCAGCAGGCGTGGCTGCGGCTGCACGCGACCACCGAGCCGGTGGAGAACCTGCCCGCCTGGCTCACCACCGTCACCACCCGGCTGTGCCTGGACCGGCTGCGGGCCCGGGTGCCGGTGCCCGTGGAACCCCTGGACGCCGTCGGGCCCGCGCCCGACCCGGCCGAGGAGGTGGCGCTGGCCGACACCGTCGGCGTCGCGCTGCAGGTGGTGCTGGAGCGGCTCACCCCGGCCGAGCGGGTGGCCTTCGTCCTGCACGACTCGTTCGGCTTCGACTTCCCGACCATCGCCGCCGCCCTCGGCAGCACCCCGGCGGCGGCCCGCAAGCTCGCCTCGCGGGCCCGGGCCAAGGTGCGCCAGCCCGCCGCCGAGGACCGGCTGGCCACCTGGGAGGTCGTCGACGCCTTCATGGCCGCGGCCCGGGAGGGCGACTTCGACCGGCTGCTGACGCTGCTCGCCCCCGACGTCGGCGTGAGCGCGGACCCCGCGGCCGTCGCCGCCGGGACCCCCCGACGGATCGAGGGCCGCAGCGCCGTGGCCGCCTTCTTCCACGGCAGCGCCCACGCGGCGCTGCCCGTGTTCGCCGCCGACCGGCCCGGCGCGGCCTGGTTCCACCGCGGCCGTCCCGCGGTGCTGTTCGACTTCGCCGTCGTCGACGGGGTCGTCGCCCACATCACCTTCCGCGCCGAGGTCGCCGCGCTGGCCGACGTGGAGCGGCGCGAGGGCCCGGACCGCCGCAGCCGGGGTGCGCGCCCCGGTCACACCACGGCCGAGCCGGACGTCGAGCAGGGCGAGGACGACCCCGAGGGGCGCCGCCCCGAGGACCACCGCCCCGATGACCAACACCCCGACGAGC
Source organism: Microlunatus capsulatus (assembly GCF_017876495.1). Classification (NCBI taxonomy): domain Bacteria; kingdom Bacillati; phylum Actinomycetota; class Actinomycetes; order Propionibacteriales; family Propionibacteriaceae; genus Microlunatus; species Microlunatus capsulatus. The sequence goes on from NZ_JAGIOB010000001.1 coordinate 4,287,822, forward strand.
ACCAGGAGACCTGATGACCGCACCGACGAAGACGATGACCTGCCGCGACCTCGGCGGGCCGTGCGACCTCGAGCACGAGGGCACGACCGCCGACGAGGTGATCAACGCGCAGGACCGCCACCTCAAGGAGGCGGAGCGCGCCGGCGACGCCGGCCACCAGGAGGCGCGCGACGCGATGAAGGGCCGCTGGCGGCACCCGAAGCGCTCCCTCGACTGGTACAACGGCGTCAAGCGGGCCTTCGCCGAGCGGCCCGTCCGGTGAGCGACGAGCGGGGCGCCGACGGGCTGTCGGCCCGGGAGCGGGCCGCGGTCCGGGAGCGGGCGGCCGAGCTGCGGGCGCAGGCCGGGGGGTCCGACGGGGAGCAGGACGTGCTGGCCGCCGTCGACAGGCTGCCGGAGGAGGAGCGAGGCGTCGCCCTCGCCTTCCACGCCCTCGTCCGCGACGCGGCACCCGAGCTGGTGCCCCGCACCTGGTACGGGTTCCCGGCCTACGCCCGGCCGGGTCGCCGCGGTGGCGTCGTCTGCTTCTTCACCAGCGCCTCCAAGGGCGGCACCCGCTACCACGTCGTCGGCTTCGGCGACGCGGCCCGGCTCGACGACGGGACGCTGTGGCCGACGTCGTACGCGCTGCTGCGGTGGGGCCCGGAGAACGAGGAGCGGCTGCGGACGCTCGTCGCGCGGGCGGCGGGCTGAGCGGGCGCCCGGTCCGGCGGCGGGGCAACAACCGGCAACTTGTTGCCCGCCGGCCCGGGGCTGCGGGGAGGATGACGCCATGCCCGCGACCCCTGCCCCCCTCGAGCTGCACCCCGACCGGCTGTTCCCCGCCGACCCGGGGGTGCGGGACGTCGCCCGGCGGCTGCACGCCTCCGTGGCCGAGCTGCCCGTCGTCTCCCCGCACGGCCACGTGCCGGCGGCCTGGCTGGCCGACGACACCCCCTTCGCCGACCCGACGTCGCTGCTGGTCACCCCCGACCACTACGTCAACCGGCTGCTGCACGCCCACGGCGTCGAGCTGTCGGCGCTGGGCGTGGGCCAGGGCCCGCTGGGCGAGCAGCAGTCGCGGGCGGCGTTCCGCACGGTCTGCGCCCACTGGGAGGTCTTCCGCGGCACCCCGGTGCGCTACTGGTTCGAGGCGCAGCTGGCCGAGCTCTTCGGCGTCACCGTCCGGCCCGACGCCACGACCGCCGACGCCGTCTACGACCAGGTCGCCGCCTGCCTGGCGCAGCCCGAGTTCCGCCCGCGCGCCCTCTACGCGCGCTTCGGCCTCAGCCTGCTGGCCACCACCGACGACCCGTGCGACGACCTCGACGCCCACCGGCGGCTGAGCGAGGACCCGACCTGGTCCGGCCGCGTGGTGCCGACCTTCCGCCCCGACCGCTACCTGGAGGCGGCCTCGCCCACCTGGGGCGCCGACCTCGACCGGCTGGCCGCGGTGTCCGGCGTCGACACCGGGGACTACGCCGGCTTCGTCGCCGCCCTGGAGGACCGCCGCCGCTACTTCCGGGCGCACGGCGCCGTGTCCACCGACCACAGCCACCCGGACGCCCGCACCGACGTGCTGGGACCGGCGGAGGCCGCCCGGTTGTTCGCCCGCGGCCGTCGCGGCGAGATCACCGCCGAGGAGGCGACGGCGCTGCGCCGCCACCTGGTCTCGGAGATGGCGCGGATGTCGGTCGAGGACGGCCTGGTGATGACCCTGCACCCGGGCATCCGCCGCAACCACCACACCCCGACGTTCGAGCAGTTCGGCGCCGACGTCGGCACCGACATCCCCGTCGGGCTGGAGCTGACGGACGCGCTGCGGCCGCTGCTGACCCGCTACGGCACCGCCGAGGGCTTCCACCTCGTGCTGTTCACCGTCGACGAGACCGTGTTCTCCCGCGAGATCGCGCCGCTGGCCGGCTTCTACCCGTCGGTCTACGCGGGAGCGCCCTGGTGGTTCCTCGACGCCCCGGAGGCCATCCGCCGCTACCGCGGCGCCGTCACCGAGTCGGCGGGCTTCGCCAAGACCTCCGGCTTCATCGACGACACCCGGGCGTTCTGCTCCATCCCCGCCCGGCACGACATGTCCCGCCGCCTCGACGCCGGCTACCTGGCCACCCTGGTGGCCGAGCACCGGCTCACCGAGGACGAGGCGCTGGAGACCGCGCACGACCTCGTCGTCGCCAACCCGGAGCGGGCGTTCAAGCTGTGAGCACCCCGACCGTCCCCGGCACCCCCGACGCCGGCACGCCCGCGGCCGGGGCCCCGCCGCGGCTGTCCCGCGCCCTGCCCGGCACCCCGCCGGCCGCGCCCGTCCGGCTCGTCCACCTCGGCCTCGGCAGCTTCCACCGCGCCCACCAGGCCTGGTACACCGCCGCCGCGCCCGACGCCGCGGCGTGGGGGATCGCCGCCTTCACCGGCCGGCGCCCCGACGTCGCCGCGGCCCTCGCCCCGCAGGACGGGCTCTACACGCTCATCACCCGCCGGGCCGACGGCGACGACTTCGCCGTGCTGGGCGCGGTCTCCGCGGTGCACGCCTCCGACGAGCACGAGGCCTACCTGGGCTACCTGACCCGGCCCGAGGTCGCCGTGGTCACCATCACCGTCACCGAGCCCGGTTACCTCGCCCGTCCCGACGGCCGGCTGGAGGCCGACCGCGACGTCGTCGTCGCCGACGTCGCGGCGCTGCGGGCCGACCCCCGGTCCGCGGTGGCCTCGCTGCCCGCCCGGCTGGTCGCCGGGCTGCTCGCCCGCCGCGCCGCTGACGCCGGACCGGTCACCCTGCTGTCCTGCGACAACCTGCCCGAGAACGGCGAGGTGACGCGGGCCGTGGTCACCGACCTGGCCGACCTCGTCGACCCGACCCTGGTCGGCTGGCTGGAGACCCACGTCGACTTCGCCACCTCGATGGTCGACCGGATCACCCCCGCGACCACCGACGAGGACCGGGCGCTGGTCACCGCGCACCAGGGCTACGTCGACGCCGAGCCGGTGCCCACCGAGCCCTTCAGCGAGTGGGTCGTCGCCGGCCGCTTCCCGGCCGGCCGGCCCCGCTGGGAGGAGGCCGGGGTGCGGGTCGTCGACGACGTCCGCCCCTTCGAGCAGCGCAAGCTCTGGCTGCTCAACGGCTCGCACTCCCTGCTGGCCTACGCCGGCAGCATCCGCGGGCACGCCACCATCGACGAGGCCGTGGCCGACCCGGCCTGCCGGGCCGAGGTCGAGGCCTTCTGGGACGAGGCGGCGCCCCACCTGGAGCTGGCCGGTGACGCCGTCACCGGCTACCGGGCGGCGCTGCTCGACCGCTTCGCCAACCCCCGGGTCCGGCACCGGCTGGCCCAGATCGCCGGCGACGGCTCCACCAAGCTGCGCGTCCGCATCCTCCCGCCGCTGCGCGCCGAGCGGGCGGCCGGCCGGCTCCCGGTGGGCTGCGCCAGCGCCCTCGCGGCCTGGGTGCTGCACCTGCGCGGCCACGGCGCGCCGGTCAACGACCCCGGGGCGGACGCGGCCCGGTCCGCGGCCACCGCGGGCGACCTCGCGACGGCCGTGCCCGCGGTGCTGGACACCCTGGAGCCCGGGCTGGGCGGCGACGACGCCCTCGTCGACCTGGTCCGCGAGCGCGCCGCGCTGCTGGTGCCGGACGCGTGAGCGCCCCGGACGAGGTGCTGCTGGGCCTCGACGTCGGGACCACGGCGGTCAAGGTCGCCGCCTTCTCCACCTCCGGCCGCGGCCAGGTCGCCGAGGCTTCGCGGGAGCACCCCTCGACCCACCCGCGCCCCGGCTGGCACGTGCAGGACCCGGCGACGGTGCTGGCCGCCGTCGACGCCACGCTGGCCGCGTGCCTGGCCGACCTCGGGGACGCCCGGGTCGTCGGGGTCTCGGTCGGCTGCGCCCAGCACGCGCTGCTGGGCCTCGACGACCGCCGCGCGCCGGTCACGCCGGTCATCACCTGGGCCGACGCCCGCTCCAGCGCCGAGGCGCGCGAGCTGCGGGCGGACGGCCGGGCCGCGGAGCTGCTGCGCCGCACCGGCACCCCCGTGCACCCGATGAGCCCGCTGGTGAAGCTCGTCTGGTTCGCCCGCCACGAGCAGGAGACCGCGGCGGCGGTGCGCTGGTGGGTCGGGCTCAAGGACCTGCTGCTGCTGCACCTGACCGGTGAGCTGGTCACCGAGCTGTCCAGCGCGTCGGCGACCGGCCTGCTGGGCAGCGTCGCCCGCGACTGGGACGACGACGCCCTGGCCCTGGCCGGCGTCCGGCGCGACCAGCTGCCGCCGGTGCTGCCCACCACGACGGTCCTGGAGCTGGCCCCCGACGCGGCCCGCCGCACGGGCCTGCCCGCCGGGCTGCCCGTCGTCGTCGGTGCCGCCGACGGTCCGCTGGGCAACCTGGGCACCGGGGCGATCGCGCCCGGGGTGGCCGGGCTCTCGCTCGGCACCAGCGGGGCGGTCCGGATGGCCGTCGACGGCCCGCGCACCGACCCGTCCGGGTCGCTCTTCTGCTACGCGCTGACCGACGACCTGTGGGTGGTCGGCGGAGCCGTCAGCAACGGCGGCATCGCGATGCGCTGGGCGCGGGACACCTTCGCCGCCGAGCTGACGGGCGAGGACGCCGACACCGAGCTGCTGGCGCTGGCCGCGGAGGCGCCGCCCGGCAGCGACGGGCTCGTCATGCTGCCCTACCTGCTCAGCGAGCGGGCACCCGTCTGGGACCCCGACCCGGCCGGGGCCTACTTCGGCGTCCGGCTCCGGCACACCCGGCCGCACTTCCTGCGCGCCGCCCTGGAGGGCGTCTGCCTGCAGGTGAGCACGATCGCCGACGCGCTGGAGCACGTCGCCCCCGTCCGCGAGGTGCGAGCCACCGGCGGCACCTTCCGCTCGCCGCTGTGGCGGACGGTGATGGCCGCCGTGCTCGCCCGGCCGCTGGTCGTCGAGACGGGCGCGGGCGGGACCGCGCTCGGGGCCACCGCGCTCGGCTGGTACGCCCTGGGCGGGGCGCCCGACCTGCCCGCCGCGCTGGCCGCGCTGCGCGGACCGGTCGAGGACCCGGCGCCGGTCGCGGTGACGCCGGAGGACCTCGCCACCTACGCCGCGCTGCGGGCGGGCTTCCCCGACCTCGTGCGCTCCTACACCGCCGTCGCCGACGCCTTCGCGGTGCCGCCCGTCCGCCCGTCCTGACGCCCCGGCGCCCGGTCCGGCGGGTCCGCAGCCGGCGGCCGTGACCCGACGGCAACTTCCGGCAACTTGTTGGCCGGCCGCGCGGGCAGCGGCGACGGTGGTCGTGCGGGCCGGTCACGGCCCCCTCCCCGGACGCCGGGGGGAGCGTGCACGAGGACGAGGAGACGTCGATGACGGACGCGGTGAGACTGGGCATCGTGGGCCTGGGGGCCCAGGGGTCGATGTACGGCCGGCTGATCGCGGACGGCCGGGTGCCCGGCATGGTCATCGGCGCCCTCTGCGACAGCGACCCCGAGGCCCTGGCCCGCGGGCAGGAGCGGCACCCCGGCGTCCCCGCCCACGCCGACTACGCCGCCCTGCTGGCCAGCGGGGACGTGGACGCCGTCGTCACCTGCGTCCCGCACTACCTGCACCCCGCGATGGGCATCGCGGCCCTGGAGGCCGGCGTGCACGCGCTGGTCGAGAAGCCGGCCGGCGTCTACACCCGCCAGGTGGCCGAGCTCAACGCCGTCGCCGCGCAGCACCCCGAGCTGACCTTCGCGATCATGTTCAACCAGCGCAACAACCCGCTGTACCAGGCGATCAAGAAGATCGTCGACAGCGGCGAGCTGGGCGCGATCCGCCACACCAGCTGGATCATCACCACCTGGTGGCGGCCGCAGGGCTACTACGACCAGAGCGCCTGGCGCGCCACCTGGGGCGGCGAGGGCGGCGGCGTCCTGGTCAACCAGGCCCCCCACCAGCTGGACCTGTGGCAGTGGATCTGCGGCCGGCCGCAGTCGGTCTACGCCAAGCTGGGCTTCGGCTTCCGGCGCGACATCGCCGTCGAGGACGAGGTCAGCGTGATGGTCGACTACGGCGACGGCGCCACCGGCGTCCTGGTCACCGCCACCCACGACATCGCCGGCACCGACCGGTTCGAGATCCTCGGCGACAACGGCAAGATCGTCGTCGAGGGCAGCAAGCGGGCCACCGTCACCCGCCTCAGCAAGCCCGAGCGCGAGATCAGCGACTCGATCGACGCCGCCGGCGCCAAGCTGCTGTTCAGCGGCGGGCTCAAGACCGACCAGTACCTCTCCACCGAGGTGCTGGAGTTCGAGTCGGTGTGGGGCGGTCAGCACGCCGGCGTGCTGGAGAACTTCGCGGCCAACATCCTCGACGGCACCCCGCTGATCGCCCCCGGCGCGGACGGCATCCACGGCGTCCGCCTCGCCAACGCCATCCACCTCTCGGGCTGGACGGGCCGCGAGGTCCCGCTGGACCTCGACGAGGACCTCTACCTCACCGAGCTCAACGTCCGGATCCGCGCCGAGGGCGCGTTCCCCGAGCGCTCCTGAGCCCACGTCCCGCCCCCACCGCAGCACCAGGAGAACCATGCCCACAGCAGCCGTGATCGGGTGCGGCGACGTCTCCGTCGTCCACCTCGACGCCCTCGCCTCCCTGCCCGACGTCGAGCTGGTCGGGGTCGTCGAGCCCGACGCCGGGCGGCGGGAGGCGGCCGCGCAGAAGTACGGCGTCCCCGGCTTCGCCGACCCGGCGGCGCTGCTGGCGCAGGTCCGGCCCGACGTCGTCCACGTCACCACCCCGCACCACACCCACGTCGAGGTGGCACTCGCCGCCCTCGCGGAGGGGGTGCACGTCGTGCTGGAGAAGCCGGTGGCCTCCACCCTCGCCGACGGCGAGCGGCTGGCCGTCGCGGCGGAGGCCGGCGGGGCGAAGATCGCCGTCTGCTTCCAGAACCGCTACAACGCCGCCGTCCGGGCGCTGCAGGAGCGCCTCGCCTCGGGCGAGCTGGGGGCGGTCCGCGGGGCCGCGGCCACCGTCGTCTGGCACCGGGACGCCAGCTACTACGAGAACCGGCCGTGGCGCTCCACCTGGGCCGGCAGCGGCGGCGGCCTGCTGATGAACCAGGCCATCCACACCGTCGACCTCGTGCAGTGGCTGATGGGCGACGTCACGCGCGTGGAGGGGCACGCGAGCACCCGGGCCCTGGCCGACGCGATCGAGGTCGAGGACACCGCCGAGATCGCCCTGCAGCACGCCTCCGGCGCCCGCAGCGTCTTCTACGCCACCCTCGCCCACGCCGCGAACGCCCCGGTCACCCTCGACGTCGTCACCGAGGGGGCCACGCTGAGCCTCCGCGGCGACCTCACCATCGCCCACGCCGACGGCCGCACCGAGACCGTCCAGGAGCGGACGGCCGCGTCGGGCGGCCGCTCGTACTGGGGCGTCTCCCACGAGCTGCTGCTCGCCGACTTCTACGCCCGCCTCGGCGACCCGGAGCCCTTCTGGATCAGCCCGCGGGAGGCGCTGAAGTCGCTGCGGATCGTCAAGGACGTCTACCGGCAGAGCTACCCCGACCTCGGCGACGCCGTTGCCTGAGCCGGGCGCGGGGGCCCCTGGCCCGGTGGCGCGGCGGCGCGGCAGGCTGGGCGCATGACGACCACCCCCACCCGTCCGGCCGGCGCCGAGCACGCCTTCGGGACCGAGCCGGGCGACCCCGCCCGGGCGCGCACCACCGGCGGGCCGGGGGAGCGGCTCGACGACGCGCAGGTCACGGCCTTCGTGGCCGCCGCGCTCGCGGACGCCGACCTCGACGGCGCGTCGGTCTGCCTGGTCGTGCCCGACGGCACCCGCACCTGCCCGCTCCCGCTGCTGCTCGGCGCGGTCCGCGACGCCCTGGCCGGCCGCGCGCGCGAGGTCACCGTCGTCGTCGCCCTCGGCACCCACCAGGCGATGAGCGAGGAGCACCTGGCCCGCCACCTCGGCTTCACCGCCGGGGACAGCGCGGGCACCTATCCCGGCTGGACGATCCTCAACCACGCGTCCGGCGACCCGGAGACCTTCGTCGACCTCGGCACCATCGGGGCGGAGCGGATGGCCGAGCTCACCGGCGGTCTGATGAGCGACCTCTCCGTCGACGTCCGGATCAACCGGCACGTCGCCGAGGCCGACGTCGCGGTCGTCGTCGGGCCCGTCTTCCCGCACGAGGTGGTCGGGTTCTCCGGCGGCAACAAGTACTTCTTCCCGGGCGTCTCCGGCCAGGAGCTGATCGACCTCTCGCACTGGGTCGGCGCGCTGATCACCAGCGCGGAGGTGATCGGCACCCGCGGCGTCACGCCGGTCCGGGCGCTGGTCAACGAGGCGGCGGCGATGATCCCGGCCCGGCGGCTGGCGCTGTGCCTCGTCGTCGCGTCCGGGACCGACACCCTGCACGCGGCCGCCTTCGGGACGCCCGAGGACGCCTGGGCCGCCTGCGCCGCGGTGTCGGCCGAGACCCACGTCAGCTACCGCGACGCCCCCGTCCGCCGGGTGCTGTCGGTGATGCCGACCAAGTACGAGGACATCTGGACCGCGGCCAAGGGCTTCTACAAGCTGGAGCCGGTGGTCGCCGACGGCGGCGAGGTGATCATCTACGCACCGCACATCACCGAGGTGTCGGTGATGCACCCCGACATCGTCGAGATCGGGTACCACAACCGGGACTACTTCCTCGGCCAGTGGGAGCGGTTCCGCGACCGGCCCTGGGGCGACCTGGCCCACTCCACCCACCTGCGCGGCCAGGGCACCTGGGACCCCGAGCACGGCGAGCGGAACCGGGTCACCGTGACGCTGGCCACCGGGATCCCCCGGGAGGTGGTGGAGGCGGTGAACCTGCGCTACCTCGACCCCGCGACGGTGGACGTCGACGCCTACGCCGCCGACCCCGACACCTTCGTCGAGCCCCACGCCGGCGAGGTGCTCTACCGGCTGCGGCCCGGCGGCGCCCCCGGCGCGGGCGAGCCCGACGGCCGCCAGCCCCCGGAGACCGGCCTCGACGGCTGACCCCTCTCCTGGGGCCGACCTGTCAGAACGGGGATCGGTCCTGGCCGATCTCACGTCTGACAACTCGGCGCCCGCCCAGGTGGGCGCGGGCGGCGGCGGTCAGGGTTCGATCAGGCCCGCGCGGATGGCGTAGCGGGTGAGCTCGGTGCGGTCGCGCATGCCCAGCTTGTGCAGCACGTTCGCGCGGTGGTGCTCGACGGTCTTGGGGCTGATCACCAGCTCCTCGGCGATCTCCCGGGACGACCGGCCCTCGGCGATGAGCTTGAGCACCTCGTCCTCGCGCGGGGTCAGCGGGTTCGCCTTCGGCTCCACGCCGCGGCGGACCTGGTCGAGGTAGCTGCGCATCAGCGAGGCCATCGCCGCCGGGTAGAGGAACGGCTCGCCGCGCATGGCGGCGTCGCAGGCGGCCAGCAGGTCGAGGTCGGCCGCGGACTTGAGGACGTAGCCCGAGGCGCCCGCCCGCAGCGACTCGTAGAAGTACTGGTCGTGGTCGTACATCGAGAGCATTAGGATGCGCGGCGCCGGGTCGAGCCGGGCCAGCTCGCGTGCCGCCTGCAGGCCGGTCATCCGCGGCATCGAGACGTCGAGCACGGCGAGGTCGACGGGCTCGCGCCGGGCCAGCGCCACCGCCTCGGCGCCGTCGCCCGCCTCGGCCACCACGCGCAGCCCCGGCCGGCTCTCCAGCACCAGCCGCACCCCGTGCCGCACCAGGGCGTGGTCGTCGGCCAGCAGGATCCGCACCTCCGACGCGCTCACGCGGGCACCTCCGCCCGCACGGGCACCCGCAGCCGGATCTCGGTGCCGCCGCCGGTGCCGGGGGAGCGGACGGCCAGCCGGCCGCCCACCAGCAGGGCCCGCTCGCGCATCCCGCGCAGCCCCGAGCCCTCCGGGGACCCGTCGAGCCCGCGGCCGTCGTCGGCCACGACCAGCTCGACGCCGTCGGGGTCGACGCCCAGCTGGAGGCGCACGTGCCGGGCGCCGGCGTGCCGGGCGGCGTTCGTCAGCGCCTCCTGCGCGACGCGGTAGAGCACCAGCTCCTGCTCCTCGCTGAGCGGGGGCAGCCGCGCGTCGAAGCGCCGGTCGACCGCCGTCCCCGTCGACGTCGTCAGGTCGGTGGCCAGCGCCGAGAGCGCGCTGACCAGGCCGAGGTCCTGCAGCAGCCCGGGACGGAGCCGGCGGGCGACCTCGCGGACCTCGTGCAGGCTGGCCCGGGCCGTCTCCTGGACGGTCCGCAGCTCGTCGGCCAGCGCGGGCGGGGCGTCGGCGACGGCGCGCTGCAGCCCCAGCAGGACGACGGTGAGGCCCTGGCCGATCTCGTCGTGCAGCTCGCGGGCGATCCGGTGCCGCTCGGCCTCCTGGGCGGCCAGCGCGACGGCGTTGCTGCGCGCGCGCTCCAGCTCCAGCCGCGACGACATGGCGTTGAAGCTGGTGACCAGGGGCTGCAGCGAGCCGTCGCGGGTGTCGGGCAGCCGCTCGCCCAGCCCCTGCAGGTCCATCCGCTGCATCTGCCCGACCAGCCGGTCCAGCGGCACCAGGCTGCTGCGCAGCAGCAGGGCGTTGGCGACCATGATCGCCCCGAGGCCGACGGCCAGCACCCCCAGCTCGCCGAGGGACATGTCGGGGCCGACGCTGGTCGGGCTCACGACCAGGATCACCGTGGCCAGCAGGAACAGGGCCGCGTTGATCAGGCAGACCCGCCAGTAGACGGGCAGGGAGGAGAAGGACGCCACGCCCCCAACGTGCGCCACGCCGGGGTGCGGTGTCCACCGGACGGGCCGGGCCGCCCGCGGTCGACGGCGAAGATGGGGGCTAGCCCCGATGGTCCGGGGCTGGCCGGCCCACCAGACTGGGTCGCGCGGTGGTCGACAGCAAGGCTGCGACCGCCCGGCCCCCGACCCGGGGGGCGGGCGCCGGCCACCGCGCGGAAGCACCACCCACCACGTCCTCGGGAGGCACCATGCTCGGCACCATCATCGGGCTCATCGTCATCGGCCTCATCGCCGGCTTCATCGCGCGGGCCGTCGTGCCCGGTCGCCAGTCGATGAGCATCCTGCAGACCATCCTGCTCGGCATCGTCGGCTCGTTCGTCGGCGGTTTCCTCGGTCGGCTGCTGTTCGGCAGCGGCAACGGCTTCGTCCAGCCCTCCAGCTGGATCGGCTCGATCATCGGCGCGATCATCGTGCTCGTGATCTACCTGGCCGTGAAGCGCCGCTCGGGCGGGGCGCGCACCGTCTGATCCACCAGCACCAGCAGCAGGACCCGGGACCCACGGTCCCGGGTCCTGCTGCGTCCGGGGCCGGTCCGGCTCCCGGGCTCGCCGCCCCCGGCGCGGGCGGCGGCGAGGGCGGCCCCTCCCCGTCGCCGGGCCCGGGGTCCAGACTGGGGCCGTGGCGCAGCGGCTCGACCGGGTCCGGGCGCGGGCGCGGTCCAGCGCCCGCCGCCTGCTGTGGTGGGTCTGGCCCTCCTACCCGACGTCGTGGTCCGCGGTCCCGGACCGCCTGCGGCCCGCCGCCACCCAGATCGCCCGGCTCACCGTGGCGGCCACCGTCGCCTACGTCATCGCCGACACCGTCTCGCCCGGGATCCGCGACCTCACCGCCCCGCTGACGGCCCTGCTCGTCGTCCAGGCCACCACCGTCGGCACCCTGCAGATGGGCCTGGTGCGGGTGGGCGCGGTGCTGACCGGGGTGCTCGTCGCCGTCGGCGTGACCAGCGGGATCGGGTTGTCGTGGTGGAGCCTGGCCGCCGTCATCGCCGCCTCGCTCGGCCTGGCCAAGGTGTTCCGGCTGGGCGACCAGTCCCTCGAGGCGCCCATCAGCGCCATGCTCATCCTGGCCGTCGCCGTGCCGGGGCTGGCCGCCGAGGTCCGGGTGGTCAACACCCTCATCGGCACCGTGGTGGGCATCGCCTTCAGCCTGCTGGTCCCGGTCTCCATCCCCAGCGCCCGCGCCACCGCCGCCGTCCGCCAGGTCGCGCGGTCGCAGGCGGCGCTGCTCGACGAGGTGGCCCTCAGCCTCACCGACCGGGCGCCGCACCCCGAGGAGGTCGCGGCCTGGTTCGCCTGGACCGAGGACCTCGACCGCGACGTCGACGCCGCCGCGGCCGCCGTCCGCACCGTGGAGGAGAGCCGGCGGCTCAACCCCCGCGCGCTCACCGCCGACGTCGTCCACCCCGGCCTGCGCGACGCGCTCGACCGCCTGGCCCGCTGCCTGGCCGCCGAGCGCGCCCTGCTCGTGGTCATCGGCCGGGAGGCGCCCGAGCCCGGCGGGCCCGACGACCGCTCCCTCACCCCGGAGCTGCGGCGGGCCTTCGCCGTCGTCCTCGACGACGTGGCCGACGCCCTGCGCGGCTTCGGCGACCTGGTCAGCGCCGAGTTCGGGGGCGGCAACGTCGACCGGGTCGACGCGCTGCTCTCGCGCACCCTCGACATCGTCCGCGAGACCCGCGCCGTGCTCACCGAGCTGGTGCTGCTGGACGTCGACCCGCGCCAGCAGACCGGCCTGTGGATGCTGCAGGGCTCGGTGCTCGCGGCCGTCGAGGAGGTGCTGCGCCAGCTCGACCTCGAGCACATCGAGCGGCGGGGCGCGGCGTGGCTGCAGCGGCGTCAGGGTCCGGGCCCGGCCCCCTAGGCTGGTGGGTCCCCGGCCCCCGGGCCCAGCACCGACGAGGAGACATCGTGGCCCAGCCGCAGGAGATCGACGACGAGCGCGTGGTGCGAGCGCTCGACCTCTACGCCCGGATGGTCGGCCGGGTGCTCGCCGACCCGCAGCGCTGGCTCGGCCTGGACGACGAGCCGCCGCCCTCGGCCCGGTTCCCGGCCAAGGTGCTGGACGCGCTCAGGGACCGCGCCCTCGGCGACACCACCCCCGCCTCACCCGTCTGGGACCAGCAGCCGCTGAAGCGCCGCGTCGACTGGTGGGTGACGCGGATCGGCGTCAGCGCCGGGCTGGCCGCCGCCGCGCCCCGGGTGGCCGGCGTCCTGGCCGACCGCATCCCGCTGCAGCCCGCGCTGGGGGCCTGCGCCGCCGGCCTGGCCGTCTGCGCGACCGCCCGCGAGCACGGTCGCACCGACCCCGCGGACTGGGTGCCGCTGCTGGCCCGGGTGCTGTTCGACCGCGCGCTGCCCGCGCCGGCGGTGCCCTCGGCCGACGACGCCGAGGCCGAGCGCCGGCTGGACGACGACGCCGGGGCCGAGCCCGACCGGCGCACCCTGGCCCGGCTCGGCCGCGGCGCGGCGCGGGCGGCGCTGACGCTGTGGAAGCTGGCCGGCACCCTCTGGGAGCTCAGCAGCCTGCTGGACGAGCGGCCGCGCGGCAGCCTCGTCTCCCGGGGGCTGGGCAAGCTGCCCGTGGTCGGGCTGGTCGGCGGCTGGCTGGACGAGCGCGGCGGCATCCGCAAGGCCTCCCGGCAGACGGCGGCCCTGCTCCGCTGAGCCGGCGTCCGGCCGGCGGACGCACCCGCGGCAGGAGCCGGGCCGTCCGCCCGTAACCTGAGCGGGGCGTCCGGTCGGCCGCCGCGACGCGCGCAGGTGAGGACGGTCAGCCGTGGGGCAGCAGGACGAGCGGGAGAGCCGGTCGGCGGGGCTCAGCCGGGCGCTGGTGGTCCGGGCCGCGCTGGAGCTCATCGACGAGGACGGGCTGCAGAACGTCAGCATGCGGGCCGTCGGCCAGCGGCTCGGCGTCGGCGCGATGGCCCTGTACCGCTACGTCAGCGGCCGCGAGGACCTGCTGGAGGCCGTCGTCGCCTCCCTGGTCAGCGGGCTGCGCGAGGACCTGGACCCGCAGCTGACCGGCACCTGGCAGGGCTACCTGCAGACGCTGGCCCACGCCGTCCGCCGGGTGGCCGTCGAGCACGCGGCCGCGTTCCCGCTGATCGCCACCCGGCACCCGGCGGCGCCGTGGCTGCGGCCGCCGCTGCGCAGCGTCGACCTCGTCGAGGACTTCCTGACGGTGCTGTCCGGCCACGGCTTCACCGACCAGCAGGTCGCCGACGCCTACCGGGCCTTCAGCAGCTTCCTGCTGGGCCACCTGCTGCTGGAGTCGGCGGCGCGCGGGGCAGACACGGCGCCGGTCGAGGAGCCGTTCGACGAGGGCGACGCCCAGATCCCGCACCGCGACGGGCTCCGCGACCTCGCCGACACCCCGACGACGCGGCGGCTGCGGCCGCTGCTCAGCGAGGACCGCAGCGACGAGGAGTTCGAGGTCGGCCTGGAGACGCTGCTGGACCGGCTGGAGATGGTGCTCTCGCAGTAGCGGGCATCGGCTCCGCCAGGCCTGTGGAGGGCTAACCTCCGAGCATGGCCGACACCTACACCGTGGAGCGCAGCGTCCTGGTCGACGCGCCGCCGGAGCGCGTCCACCCGCACATCGCGGACTTCCACCGGTGGACCGCCTGGTCGCCGTGGGAAGGCGTCGACCCGGCGCTGGAGCGGCACTACACGGGTCCGGACTCGGGACCGGGGGCCGGCTACGCGTGGTCCGGCAACCGGAAGGCCGGCCGGGGCCGGATGGAGGTCACCGAATCGGTGCCTCCGTCGCTGGTCCGCGTCGACCTCCGGTTCGAGAAGCCGTTCAGGGCGCACAACGACACCTGGTTCAGGATCGAGCCGCACGGCACGGGCTGCCGGGTGACGTGGACCATGACCGGCCGGACGACGGCGGCCACCCGGCTGATGGGTCTGCTCACCTCGATGGACCGGCTGCTCGGCCCCGACTTCGAGAAGGGGTTGGCCCGGCTCCGCACCGTCAGCGAGGCGACGCCGGCCTAGGCCGTCACGGCGGCGACGACGGCGGCCACCCGACGGGCGCGCGTCTCGGCGGCCTTGGCGCCCTCGACGGCCAGCACGTGGCGGCGCTGGAGGCTGTAGGAGAGGGCGGCGAACGCCGGGGCGGCGCCGGGCTCGGCGGCGAGGGCGGACACCAGGTCCTCGGGGACGACGACCTCGCGCGGGTCGTCGTCGACGACGACCTCGACCTCCACCCGGTCACCGGCGGCGACGCCGCTCGCGGCCCGGACCTCGGCGCTGACGGGGATGAGGGAGCGGCCGCCCATCACTCCGATGCTCGTCCGGTAGGTGTGCCCGCGGAGGGTGACGGCGACCTTGGGCCGCTTGCCGGCGCCCAGCGCCTCGACGACCTCGGCCGGCACTTCGAGCCCGGTCGCGGTCCTGCCCGCGGCCTCCAGCGTGGTGGTGAACCTCACGGGCTCAGCATGCCGCCTGGACGCAGAACGCGTGAACGGATGGCGGGTAGACCCACCATCCGTTCACGCGTTCTGCTGCGGGGGAGCCCGTCAGGTCAGCGCAGGCCGTGCTCGTTGAAGTAGCGCACGCTGGCCTCGATGCCGTCGTAGATGTGCCCGCCGCCGTAGTGGTCGAACTCGATGACGCCGAACTCGGTGTTCGGGGCGGCCGCGAGGTAGTCGAGCAGCGGCAGGTCGCCCTCGCCCGCGGGGCGCTGGTCGAGCGTCTCCGGGTCCATCCGGGCGGCGCCGGGCTCGAAGGGGTTCGCGCCGATGACGCCGTCCTTGAGGTGCAGGGCGCGGACGCGCTCGCCCACCCGGCCGAGCAGGGCGGTCACGTCCTGCTTGCCCGTCGCGGCCCAGTACAGGTCCACCTCCAGCACCACGTCGTCGCGGAGCTGGTCGGCGAAGAACTCGTAGGCGGTGACGCCGCGGATGGTGGCCAGGAACTCCTGGGCGTGGTTGTGGTAGCCCACCCGCAGGCCGTGGTCGGCGGCCTTCTCGGCGGCCTCGTTGAGACGCTTGGCGTTGTCGAGCACCGCCTCCTCGGTCAGCCAGCGCTCGGTCTCGACGAACGGGTCGATGACGACCTCCAGCCCGAGCGTCTTGGCGGCCTCGAAGACCTCCTGCTGGGTGGGCGGGCCGGCCTTGGTCCCCGCCTTGAACGCCGGGTCGTCCAGGCCGAGGCCCTCCGACATCAGGGAGGCGTGCCCGGTGCGGGCCCGGACGCCGGCCTTCGTGAAGGCCTCGGCGAGGCGCGGGGCCTTGTCGACGAAGTCGAAGGCCTCGACCTCGCGCAGGCCCATGCCGGCCAGGCGGGCCATCGTGGCGTCGAGGTCCTCGGCGAGCTGGTCGCGGACGGCGTAGAGCTGGACGGAGAGCACAGGGGTGGTCAAGAGGGTGGGTCCTTCCTCGGTGAAGTGGGGTTCGCCGTCACCCTAGCGACGGCGCGTGGTCAGGCTGCCGCCGACCCCGGCTGCTCCAGCGCGGGCGCCACGAGCTCGGCGAAGCGCTCCTGCATCGTCGCGACCACCTGCGCGGCCGGCGCGGCCCAGATCTCGGCGTTGAAGATCTCGACCTCCACGGGCCCGGCGTAGCCGGTCGCGGCGACCAGCCGGGTGACGGCCGCGAAGTCGACGACGCCGTCGCCCATCATCCCGCGCGAGAGCAGGGCGTCGGCGGCGATCGGCAGGTTGAAGTCGCACACCTGGTAGGTGGCGACCCGCTGCTCGCGGCCGGCCCGGGCGACCTGCTCGGGCAGCTGCGGGTCCCAGAACACGTGGAAGGTGTCGACGCAGACGCCCACCTCCGACGGCGCGTACGGGGCGGCCAGGTCCAGCGCCTGGCCCAGGGTCGAGAGCACGGCGCGGTCGGCCACGTACATGGGGTGCAGCGGCTCCAGCGCCAGCTGGACGCCGTGCTCGCGGGCGACCGGCACGAGGTCGGCCAGCCGGTCGGCGACGCGGCCGCGGGCGGCGGCCAGGTCGGTGTCGCCCGGCGGCAGCCCGCCGACGACCAGCACCAGCACCGGCGCGCCCAGCGCCGCGGCCTGCTCGATCGCTTTCCGGTTGTCGGCGAGCGCGTGGGCGATGCCGTCGGGGTCGGCGGCGGTGAGGAACCCGCCGCGGCAGAGCGTCGAGACGGCGAGCCCGGACGCGCGGACCAGGTCGACGGCGGCCTCCAGCCCGACCTCCTCGACGCGGTCGCGCCACAGCCCGACGTGGGTCAGGCCCGCGTCGGCGGCCACCCGGAGGGCCTGCTCCAGGGTCAGCGCCTTGGTCGTGGCCGTGTTGAGGGCCAGCCGGGACGTCCCGGCGGGAGAGCCCGCCACGTCAGCCCACCAGCCCGTGCACGGCGAGCAGCTGGCGCACCCGCGCCGCCGCCAGCTCGGGGTCGCGCAGCAGCCCGGCGGCGTCGGCGAGCCGGAAGGTCCGCACGAGGTGGGGGAGCGAGCGGCCCGCCTGCTGGCCGCCGACCATGACGAAGCCGGGCTGCTGCCCGTTCAGCCAGGCCAGGAAGGCGACCCCGGTCTTGTAGTGCGGGGTGGGCGCGCTGAAGATGTGCCGGCCCAGCTCCTGGGTGGAGGCCAGCAGGGCGTGCCCGCGGTCGGCGTCGCCGGCGTCGTAGGCCTGCAGGGCGGTGGAGGCCAGCGGGGCGATGGCGGCGAAGATGCCGAGCAGGGCGTCGGAGTGGTGGGTGCCGTCGCCGTGGATCAGCTCGGGGTAGTTGAAGTCGTCGCCGGTGTAGAGCCGGACCCGGGCGGTGAGGGTGGCCAGCCGGGCGCGGAGGGCGGTCTCGTGGGCGGCGTCCAGCAGGGAGACCTTGACGCCGTCGACCTTCCCCGGGTGCGCCTCGATCAGCTCGAGGAACGTCTCCGTGGCCGCGGCGACGTCACCGCTGCCCCAGTAGCCGGCCAGCGCCGGGTCGAACATCGGCCCCAGCCAGTGCAGGATGACGGGCCGGTCGACCTCGTCCAGCAGGGTCCCGTAGACGTCGAGGTAGTCCTGCGGGCCGACCGCGACGGCGGCCAGGGCCCGCGAGGCCATGAGGATGACGGTCGCTCCCGAGCCCGCGACCAGCTCGACCTGCTCCCGGTAGGCGCCGAGCACGGCGTCCAGCCCCCGGCGGCCGGCGGGCACCGTCGTCAGGTCGAGCTGGTCGGTGCCCGCGCCGCAGGCCAGCATGCCGCCCACCGACGCGGCCTCGGCCGCGGACCGCTTGACGAGGTCCTGGGTGGCGGCCCAGTCCAGGCCCATCCCGCGCTGGGCGGTGTCCATCGCGTCGGCGACGCCGAGCCCGTAGGACCACAGCTCGTGGCGGAAGGCCAGCGTCGCGTCCCAGTCCAGGACCGCCGGGGCGCCGGGGCTGTTGTCGGCCCAGCGCTGCGGGACGACGTGCGCGGCGGCGTAGACGACGCGGGACGTCAGCGGGGCCGAGGGCCGGGTCCAGGCGCCGGGGGCGCCCAGCACGTGCTCGGCCAGGACGCCGTCGGGGCCCGGCAGCAGCAGCGCCGTCACAGCGCGAGCTCGGGCACGTCGAGGGTGCGGCGCTCGGCGGAGGAGCGCAGGCCCAGCTCGGCCAGCTGGACGCCGCGGGCGGCGGACTCCAGGCCGAAGCGGTGCGGCCGGCCGGCCAGCACGTCGCGCAGGAACTCCTCCCACTGCCGCTTGAAGCCGTTGTCGAGCTCGGCGTTGGCGGGGACGTCGAGCCACTGGTCGCGGAAGGACTCGGTGACCGGCAGGTCGGGGTTCCAGACCGGCTTCGGGGTGTGCGCGCGCTGCTGGGCGACGCAGGTCTGCAGGCCGGCGACGGCGGAGCCGTGGGTGCCGTCGACCTGGAACTCGACGAGCTCGTCGCGATGCACGCGGACGGCCCAGGAGGAGTTGATCTGGCCGACGACCGGCTCGCCGGCCGGGGTCTCCAGCTCGAAGACGGCGTAGGCGGCGTCGTCGGCGGTCGCCTCGTAGGGCCGGCCCTGCTCGTCCCAGCGCTGCGGGATGTGGGTGGTGCTGAGCGCCGAGACGCTGCGGACCCGTCCGATGATCCCCTCGAGCACGTAGCTCCAGTGGCAGAACATGTCGGTGGTGATGCCGCCGCCCTCGTCGGTGCGGTAGTTCCACGACGGGCGCTGGGCGGCCTGGGAGTCGCCCTCGAACACCCAGTAGCCGAACTCGCCGCGCAGGGACAGGATCCGGCCGAAGAAGCCCTCGTCGACGAGGCGGCGCAGCTTGACCAGCCCGGGCAGGTAGAGCTTGTCGTGCACCACGCCGGCGGTGATGCCGGTCTCGGCGGCCAGCGCGGCCAGCGCCACGGCCTCGTCGAGGGTCTCGGCGACGGGCTTCTCGGTGAAGACGTGCTTCCCGGCGCGCATGGCGCGCTGCAGGAGGTCGAACCGGTGGCTCGTCATGCCGGCGTCGAAGAAGACGTCGACGGTGGGGTCGGCGAGCACGCTCTCGACGTCGGTCGTCCAGTGCTCGACCTTGTGCTGCTGGGCCAGGTCGACCAGCTTGGCCTCGTTGCGGCCCACCAGGATCGGCTCCACCTGCACCCGGGTGCCGTCGGCCAGGGTCACCCCGCCCGCCTCGCGCAGCGGCAGGATCGAGCGGAGGAGGTGCTGCCGGTAGCCCATCCGCCCGGTGACGCCGTTCATGGCGATGCGGAGGACGCGCGGTCGGTCGACGGCTGAGGTCATGGACGACTCCTGTGTCGGAGGGGGCGGAGAAAGCGCTTTCCACGCTACACTCCTGGTCACGAGGGCGTCAAAGACCTCGAGAGGAGCGTGCAGACGTGGCAGCAGTACGGCTGACGGACGTCGCGCTGCGCGCCGGGGTGTCGCTCGCGACCGCCTCCCGGGTGCTCAACGGGTCCCTGCGCAGCCCGGCGGAGGCCATCGCCGTCCGGGTCCGGGCCGCCGCCGACGAGCTGGGCTACGTGGCCAACGCGCAGGCCCAGGCGCTGGCCCGCTCGGCCACCGGCCTGGTGGGCCTGGTCGTCCACGACATCAGCGACCCCTACTTCTCCAGCATCGTCCGGGGCGCGCAGCACGCGGCCCGCGAGCGGCGCAGCCAGGTGCTGCTGGCCAGCACCGACCGGCACGAGCAGAGCGAGGTCGACGCGGTCAAGGCCTTCGCCGTGTACCGCACCGACGCGATCATCCTGTCCGGTTCCCGGGGGGCGCACTCCGACCGCGCGCTGACCCGCGAGCTGGAGCGCTACACCGCCAACGGCGGCCGGCTCGTCACGTTCGGCCACACCGGCTTCGCCGGTGCCCGGGTCGTCGAGGTGGCCAACGCCGACGGCGCGGCCCGGCTCGTCGCCGCCCTGGTCGACCGCGGCCGGCGCCGGTTCGCCGTGCTCGGCGGCCCGGAGGAGCTCGTCACCACCCAGCACCGCGTCGCCGGCTTCCGGCGCGCCCTGGCCGCCGCCGGCCTCGAGCCGCTGCTGGAGGTCCGCGGCGAGTTCACCAGCGAGGGCGGCCGGGCCGCCGCCGAGGCCTGCCTGGAGGCCGCCGGTCCCGGGACCGACGGCGCCGACCAGCCGCTGTGCCTGCTGGCGGTCAACGACGTGATGGCGCTCGGCGCGCTGGCCGCCGTCCGCGCCCGGGGGCTGCGGGTGCCCGAGGACGTCGAGGTGGCCGGCTTCGACGACATCCCGACCCTGCGCGACCTCGACCCCCCGCTGACGACCTTCCGGCTGCCGCTGGAGGAGATGGGCCGCCGCGCCGCCGAGCTGGCTCTCGCCGCCGACGACCCCGGTCCGGTGCACATCGAGGGCGAGGTCGTGCTGCGGGTCAGCGCCGGCGCGCAGCGCTGAGGCCGACCGCTCCCCGCACCGGGGACCCGGGGACCCGGGGACCCGGGGACCGCATGATGGCGCGGACGCCGGGCCGCCCACCAGGACGAGTTCTGCCACCTGCGCGGGCCGGGCCGCCGTCGCTACGGTGCGGAGCGGCCGGCATCGGGGCCGGCCCCCTCTCCCCAGGAGCTCCCGTGGACCTGCGACCCGGGCGGCGCGCCGCCGCCGCCTCCCTCTCCCTGCTGACGGGCCTCGGCGCTCTCGGGCTCGCGCCCGCCGCCGACGCCCGTGACCACGGGCACGGCTCCTCCGGGGGGTTGGAGGTCGTCGCCACCGGCCTCGACAACCCGCGCCACCTCGACATCAGCGGCGGCGCGCTCTACGTCGCCGAGGCCGGCGTGGGCGGGGCCGGTCCGTGCTTCGCCGGGGCGGAGGGGGACACCTGCTACGGCGCCACCGGCGCCATCACCCGCGTCCGGCACGGGCGGCAGACCCGCGTCGTCACCGGCCTGCCGTCGGCTGCGGACCCCGGGACCGGGGGCGGCGCGGTCGGTCCGTCGGACCTCGTGGTCCGCGGCCACCGCTACACCGTCGCGCTCGGCCTGGGCGCCGACCCGGGGGAGCGGGCCGGTCAGCCGCGGGGGATCCGGCTGCTGGGCACGGTGGCCACCGGGCGGCTGGGCAGCGCCGGGCTGCGCGTCGTCGCCGACGTCGGCGGCTACGAGGCGCGCGTCAACCCGGACGGGACGGACCTCGACACCAACCCGGTCGCCCTGCTGCCGCGCGGCGGCCGGACCTACGTCGTCGACGCCGGGGGGAACGCCCTGCTGCGGCTCGGACGTCACGGCGGGATCCGCACCACGGCCGTCTTCCCCTCGGTGGTCACGCCGGTCCCGGGCGGGGTGGTCGACATGGACGCCGTCCCGACGGCGGTGGCGCAGGGCCCGGACGGGGCGCTCTACGTCAGCCAGCTGACGGGCTTCCCCTTCCCGGTGGGCGCCGCGAGCATCTGGCGCGTCGTGCCGGGGCAGGCGCCGACGCGCTACGCCACCGGGCTGACCAACGTCACCGACCTCGCCTTCGACCGGGACGGCAGCCTCTACGTGGTGCAGGTGACCGACCAGGGCCTGGCCGCCGAGGCCCCGCCGCTGGGCTCGGTGGTGCGCGTCCCCCGGGGCGGGGGCGCCGCGCACACCACGGTGCGGGGCGGCCTCCTGCTGCCCTACGGCATCGCCCTGCACCACGGGTCCGCGTACGTGACCACGGGCAGCGCGCTGGCCGACGCCGGCCAGGTGGTGCGCATCCCGCTGCGCTGACCACGCAGCCGACCCGACGCCACCGGTGCACCCGCACCGGTGGCGTCGCGCTGCCCGCCGGCGGGCGCACCCGCGTGTCCCCGAGCCTCCTCGTCCAGGATCCGGCGCCCCCTTGCGGGGCCCGTGCGCCAATCCCTAGTGTGACGGCATGGTTACCCGGCAACTCGTGGGGTGCCCGTCCGCGCCGGACGTCACCCGCGGCTGCCACCTCACGTCGCGGGCCCGCTGACCCCGGGCCGGCCCGGCGCCGGTGCGCCGCGCAGCGCCTCCCGTCCGGTGGCTCCCGCCCCGGGCACGACCGTCCCCGGAAGGACACCCTCATGACCCTGCTCCAGGACCGCGCCACCGGTGCCGACGACCGCTACGACCACGTCGAGGTGCACCCGCTGGGTGAGAGCATCGGCGCCACGGTCAGCGGCGTGCGGCTCGGCGGCGACGTCGAGCCGGCGGCCGTGGCGGAGATCCGGCGGGCCCTGCTGGCCCACAAGGTCGTCCTCTTCTCCGGCCAGGACCACCTCGACGACGCCGGCCACCACGAGTTCGCGTCCCTGCTGGGCACCCCGACCTCCCCGCACCCGACGGTGCGCGGCGAGGGCCACGGCGTGCTGGCCATCGACTCCGAGCGCGGCAAGGCCAACAGCTGGCACACCGACGTCACGTTCGTCGACCGGGTCCCGGCCATCAGCCTGCTGCGCCCGCTGACCCTGCCGACGCACGGCGGCAACACCGTCTGGGCCAACACGGTCACCGCGCACGACCGGCTGCACCCGGCCCTGCAGGCGCTGGTCGAGCGGCTCTGGGCCGTCCACACCAACCTCTACGACTACGCCGCCGAGCGGGACGAGAAGCGGGTCGGCGGCATCGACGTCGAGGAGCAGGCCTACCGCGACGAGTTCGCCTCGCAGGTCTTCGAGACCGAGCACCCCGTGGTCCGGGTGCACCCCGAGACGGGGGAGCGCTCGCTGCTGCTCGGCCACTTCGTCAAGCGCTTCGTCGGCCTGAGCAGCCACGACTCGGCCGACCTGTTCACCCTGCTGCAGCGCCACGTCACCCGGCTGGAGAACACCGTCCGCTGGCGCTGGTCGCCGGGCGACCTGGCCATCTGGGACAACCGCGCCACCCAGCACTACGGCGTCGCCGACTACGGCGACCAGAAGCGCCTGCTGCACCGCATCACCCTCGCCGGCGACGTCCCGGTGAGCGTCGACGGTGTCCGGTCCACGCCGCGGCTGGGCGACGCCTCCGGCTACTCCGCCCTCGCCTGACCCGGGGCGGCGGACGGCCCGACCGGTCACCGGGCGGTCAGCGCCCGCTCGCACCTGGCTGAGGCGGCCGGGACGGAGCGGGTGGTCGTCGACCGGCGCGTCCGCGTCGCCAGCCGGTCGCGCGGCAGCGTATCGTGCTCGACAGAACGACGACCCGGCTCCGTGCCGGGGCGTCCGGGGTGCACGCTGTCCTGTCGGCTCGGGGTCGAGACCACCAGAGGCGACCACCGTGACCACCGCGCTCCACCCGACCGACCGGCTGGACGCCGTCCCGCCCTCCCTGGCCGAGCTCCTCGTGGCGGCCGCCGCCGGGGACGAGCTGGCCTTCCACGCCTTCTACACCCGGACCCGCGGCCAGACGCAGGCGCTCGTCCGCGGGCTGGTGCGCTCGCCGGAGACGACGGCCGACGTCGTCCAGGAGGTCTACGCCACCGCCTGGCAGCACGCGGGCCGCTACGACCCGGCGCGCGGGGCGGTGCAGGCCTGGCTGACCACGCTGGCCCGGCGCAAGGCCATCGACCGGATCCGCCAGATGACCCGGCAGGCCGACCGGGAGCTCGCGCACGTCCGGCAGACCGGGCCCGGGGAGCCGGCCGACGAGGTGTGGGAGGGCGTGCTGCGCCGCGTCGAGTGCGGCCAGGTCCGCGCCGCGCTGCAGACGCTCACCGCCGGCAAGCGCGAGGTGCTGTCGATGACCTACGTGGAGGGCTGCACCGCCGTGCAGATCGCCGAGCGGCTGGGCCTCCCGGTGGGCACGGTGAAGACCCGTCGCCGCGACGGGCTGCTGATGCTGCGCGTGCTGCTGCAGGCCGCCGGCTGAGCGCGGGCCAGGACCCTCCCGGGCCCGACGTGAGACCCTGAGCGGTGTTCCTCGCTCTGCTGACCTACCTCGGCATCGTCGTCTTCGCGGCGTCCGGGGCGCTGGCGGGGGTCCGCCGCCGGCTGGACCTCTTCGGCGTCTGCGTCGTCGGCCTGACCGCCGGCCTCGGCGGTGGCGTCACCCGCGACCTGCTGCTCGGCGTCACCCCGCCCGTCTCGGTCGAGCGGTGGACCAACGGCACCGTCGCCCTGGCCGCCTCGCTGCTCGTCTTCTGGGTGCACCCCCACCTCGGCCGGCTGCGCCCGGTCATCGGGGTCTACGACGCCGTGGGGCTGGGGCTGTTCGCGACCACGAGCGCCTCCTACGCCCTCGACCTGGGCGCCAGCGGCTTCGCCGCCGTCATCATCGGCGCGGTGGGGGCCGTCGGCGGCGGTGTGCTCCGCGACGTGCTGGTCAACGAGGTCCCGCTGCTGCTGCGTCGTGACCTCTACGCCGTGCCCGCGCTGCTCGGGGCCTTCGTGGTCGTGGTCTGGGACGCCCTCGGCGGACCGGGCGACCTCGGCCTGCTCGTCGGCACGGTCGCCGCGACGGGTCTGCGGCTGCTGGGCATGTGGCGCGACTGGAACTTCCCGGTCGCCCCCGTCGACCCTCTGTGAGCCGGGACCGCGCTCAGGCCGCCTGCGCCCGCAGCCGGGCGAGCACGCCCAGCGCCGCCGTCCGGCCGGCCCGGTTGGCCCCGATCGTGCTGGCCGAGGGCCCGTAGCCCACCAGCTGGACCCGGGGGTCGCGGACCGCCGTCGTGCCGTCCAGCTGGATGCCGCCCGCGGCGGAGCGGAGGTGCAGCGGGGCCAGGTGGGCGACGTCGGGCCGGAACCCGGTGGCCCAGAGGACGGCGTCCGCCCGCTGCTCCCGGCCGTCGGCCCACGCGATCCCGGTGGCGGTGAGCCGGGCCGGTGCCGGCTGCCGGTCGTAGACGCCGCGCTCCCAGGCGTCCTGCTCCTGCGCGCGGAGCGCCAGGCCGGTGACGCTGACCACGCTGGCCGGGGGGAGGCCGCGGCGGACCCGGTCCTCGACCAGGGCGACGGCGGCCCGGCCGGCCTCGGGGGTGAAATCGGCGGTGCGCCAGACCGGCGGACGCCGGGTCACCCAGGTGGTGCCCGCCACGCGGCTGACCTCGGCGAGCAGCTGCACGGCGGAGGCGCCCCCGCCGACCACGACGACGTGCCCGCCCGCGAAGGCGTCGGGACCGCGGTAGTCGTGGGTGTGCAGCTGCCGGCCCTGGAAGAGCTCGGCACCGGGGTAGCGGGGCACGAAGGGCCGTCGCCACGTGCCGGTGGCGTTGACGAGGGTGCGGGTGAGCCACGTCCGGTCGCCGGCGACGACGCGCAGCAGCTCGCCGGCCGGCTCGACGCGCTCGACGGCCACCGGGCGCAGCACGCCCAGGCCGTGGCGGCGCTCGTAGTCGGCGAAGTAGGCGGGCACCACGAGGTTCGCGGGCCGGTCGTCGGAGAACGGCGGGACCGCCAGGTCCGGCAGCGCCGCGACGCCGTGCACGTCGGCCATGGTCAGGGTGTCCCAGCGGTGCTGCCAGGCGCCGCCCGGGGCGTCGTCGGCGTCGAGGACCACGACGTCCGCGCCAGGGCGCAGCCCCAGCCGGACCAGGTGGTGGGCGGTCGAGAGCCCGGCCTGGCCGGCGCCGACCACGACCGTCGCGAGCACGTCCACGGGAGCCTCAACGCCGTCGCGGCCGGGATCCTTCCGCCCCGCCGACGTCGCGCTCCCCGAGCTCGCGTCCTCCGCTCCCGAGCCGTCTCCGCTCCCTGAGCCCGTCGAAGGGCTCAGCCCTGCGGCGGCTCGGGGACGGGCGGGCGTCCGCCCAGACCCTGCACCTCCTGGTGGAGGGCCTCCATCGTGGCGTCCAGCGTGTACGCGGCGGCCGCCGCCTCGGTCAGCTGGTCGAGCAGCCGCTGGGGGACGTCGTCGCGGTACTCGTAGTAGATCTTGTGCTCCAGGCTGGCCCAGAAGTCCATCGCGATCGTCCGCACCTGCAGCTCGACGACGACCGGCCGCGGCCCGTCGGACAGGAAGACCGGGACCTCCAGGATCGCGTGCAGGCTCTTGTACCCGTTGGGTTTCGGCTCGGCGATGTAGTCCTTGACCTGCAGCACGGTGATGTCGCTCTGCTGCGCCAGCATGTCGAAGATCAGGTAGGTGTCGGAGATGAAGCTGCACACGACGCGCACGCCCGCGATGTCGGTGATCGACTCCCGGATGCTGGCCGCCGTCGGGGCGCAGCCCTTCCGGCTGATCTTGTCCACCAGCCGCTCCGGCGTCTTGAGGCGCGAGGTGACGTGCTCGATGGGGTTGTAGGCGTGGGTCTGCACGAACTCCTCGCGCAGGATCGCGATCTTGGTCATCACCGCGTCCATGCCGAACTTGTACTGCATCATGAACGGCGCGAAGCGGTCCCGGGCCGCCTGCATCGCGGCCAGCGTCACCGCGTCGGGGAGCTCCTCGAGCAGGGCGGGGTCGTCGGTCCTCGGCAGGACGGGCGCGGTGTCGGCGCTGGGCTGCAGGTCGTCCACGGTGGTGCGTCTCCTCGGGATGCCGGCTGCCCATCATCGCAGGTGCGGCCGCCGGCCCGCGGTCACGGAGCGGGCGTTCTCCAGGTCACGACCAGCGCGTCGCGCTGGCCGAACCGCTCGAGGTGGGACCCGACGACGTGCTGCACGCGGGTGAGCGACTCGGCCGAGGCAGCCTCGGCCCGCAGCTCCAGCACCGCCTCGCCGACGACCAGCAGGCAGCCGCCGTCGCCGACGAGGATGCGGCGTCCCTCGGGCTCGTCCCGCACCTCGGCCTTGCGGCCGAGGTGCGAGGCGAGCTGCTCGGCGTAGCGCTCCGCGGCGTCCGTGGCGACGTCGGCGCGGGACGTCCAGGTCTCAGCCACGGTCAGCCTCCGCCTCGCCGGCCAGGATGAGGTAGAGCTGCCGGCGGGCCTCGGCGAGCACCGCGGTCGCGGCCTCCACCTGGGCCGGCGTGCCCGACACCGCGACCTGGCGGGCGGCACCGTGCAGCTCGTGCAGGGGACCGCGCAGGTCGGGGCCGGGGGCGGCCCCCGCCACCTGGCCGAACGGGTCGCCCCAGCCGGCGCGCTGCTCCTCGACGTGGGCGCGGCCCTCGGCGGTCAGCGTGACGAGCTTGCGCCCGCCGTCGACCTCGGTGGTGACCAGGCCCTCGTCCTCGAGCTGGGCGATCGTGGGGTAGACCGCGCCGGGGCTCGGGCGCCAGGCGCCGTCGGTCCGGTCGGCCATGGCCTGCATGAGCTGGTAGCCGTGCATGGGGCTCTCGCTCAGCAGCAGCAGGGTGGCGATGCGGACGTCGCCACGCCCCGCCCGACCCCGACCGCCACCGCGGCGCCCGCCGCGCGGACCACCGCCGTCGGGCCCGGGACCTCCGCGGCCGTGCCGGCCGCGCTCCTCGTCGGGGCCACCGCGGAGGCCCCGTCCGCCGTGCCCGCGGCGCCCCTGCGGGCCGGGACCGGTGTGTCCGTCGTGGGGACGGAACTCGTCTGCGTAGAACATCTGTTCTCCTTCAGTAGGTTGGGAAGAGCGTATCACGATATATCGCGATACGCACTAGCGAAGGGGGCGGTTTGACGGTCGACAGGGCCTGGACGTGCGTCGAGGCACCGGTCCGAGCGATCGGCTCCTCCCGGGAGGGGGAGTCGCGGACGGCGGAAGGTGCCTCGGGGTGGTGCTGCCGCTCAGGCGGCGAGCGGTGGGCGTCAGGCGGCGGGGCGGAGGTGCTCGTCCCGCACGGGGCTGTCCTCGACGGAGCCCTCGACGGGGTCGCCGTCCACGACGTAGCCGTCCACGACGTAGCCCTCGACCACCTCGGCGTGGTCGCCGGTGGTCAGCTGCGGGGCGTCCTGGGGGGCGCCGTGCTCGACCTCGCTCGGCGTCGTCCGCTCGTCGGCCTGGTTGGCCAGCACGACGGCGACGTAGGGCAGGAACACGGCGAAGGCCAGCAGCGTCCAGCGCAGCCAGCCGTCGACGAAGACCATGGAGAGGAAGCAGGCCATCCGGAACGCCATCGCGAGGCTGTAGCGCTTGACCCGGCGGTCCAGCTCGACGCTGGAGGCGCCGCGGGCGTCGGTGATGACCGCCGGTGCGGGAGCCGGGTGGTGGGGGAGGTGCGGACGGTCGCCCTTCGCTGCGCTGACCTGTGGGGACATGGTCCCAACCTAGGTCCGGTCGCGCGCGATCGGAGCGCGCGGACGGGTCAGAAGGATCACGCATCCGGCGGGGGCTCGGGGCCGGAAGGGGCCGGGCGCGACCGGCCTCCGGGACAGTTCCTCGCCCGCCGACCGCTGACCGCGCTCGTGGCGGGTAAGAAGAGGTCGTGCACCTGATGCGGGTCCGGATGGCCAAGGGGGCGACGACCCTCGGCAGCGTCGCCACGCGCCTGGGCGAGGCGGGGGTGGACATCGCCCGGCTGCAGACCCGGCGCAAGGACGAGCACCACGTCGTGCTCGACCTGCTCCTCGACGTGCCGGCCGGCCAGCCGCTGGAGGTCGTCCTGCACCGCTGCCAGGAGGTCGAGGGGGTCGACGTCGAGCAGCTCGTCCGCTACCCGGCGGGCGCCGACCTGCACCAGGACCTCGAGCTCGTGCAGCGGCTGGACCGCTGCGACCCGGCCGTCGCCCCGCAGGTGCTGGCGACGGCCGCGCCGCTGCTGTGCGGCGGGACCTGGGCGGCGCTGGTCGCGCTGCCCGACCGGGTGCTCTTCCAGACCTCGCGCGCGCCCGCGCTGCGGGCCTCCGACCTGGCCCCGCTCGCGGACGTGACGGGCACCTGCGCCGTCGAGGTCCTCGACGGCTGCCCGGCCGGCAGCGGTCCCACCCAGCTCGCCGTGGTGGCCCTGCCTCCCGCCGGTGAGGCGCTGCTGGTCGCCCGGACGGGCCGCGAGCCGTTCAGCCCGGCCGAGCTGACGCGCCTCCGCCACCTCGCCGAGGTGGCCGCGGGCACGGCCACGACGTCGCTGCCGGCCGTGCCCGCAGCCGGCGCCACCGGCTGAGGTCGTGCCGACCCGCGGGCTCAGCCGCGCCGGGCGAGCCACCCGGTCCGCCGGCCGCCGACCTGGAGGTCGCCGCGTCGGAGCAGGGAGTGCGGCGACGCGTCGTCCAGCAGCAGGTCCAGCACGGCCAGGTCGTCGGCGTCGAGGTCGTCGGGCACCCGGGGGCGGACCCGGCTCAGGTAGGCGCGCGCGTACCGCCCCGTCGCCGGGTCGGGCCGGGGCGGGGTGAGCTCGAACGTGCGGCGCTCCACCTCGGTGAAGCCGGCGCGGGTCAGGGCGTCGTCCCAGTCGGGGTAGCGGTCGAAGGGGGCGGGCTGCGCGTCGAGGGCGGCGTGCAGCCGGAGCTCGAGGCCGGGACGGCCCACGCCGAGGTCGTCGGGCAGGTAGCGGGTGGGCGTCGCCATCTCGGTGACCGCGAGCACGCCGCCGGGCCGCAGCGCCTCGCGCGCACGGACCATGACCTGCTCGGCCCCGGCCACGTGGTGCAGCGACAGGGCCGCCCAGACGACGTCGAGCTCGCCGAGGTCGGGCCAGCCGGCGTCGAGGTCAGCCGTCAGCGTCCGCACCCGGTCGCCGGCACCGGCCGCGGCCGCGGCGTCCGCCAGCCGGGTGAGCATCCCCGCCGACGCGTCGACGGCCACCACGGAGGCGTCCGGGAACCGGCGCGCGAGGGCGAGGGTGCCGGTGCCGGTGCCCGCCCCGAGGTCGGCGACCCGGCGCACGTCCGGACCGGCGGCGTCGGCGACCCAGCTGACCACCGCGTCGAGGTAGCCGTGCAGGACGACCCCGTCGAGGTCGAGCAGCTCGGCCAGGCCCGCCTCGTCGACCTCGTCGTGCTGGTGCCCGGCCGGTCCGCCCGCGTGGTCACCGTGGTGGTGGTGCTCGTGCCGGTGCGCGGCGTGGTCGTGTCCTGTCGTCATGCACCGAGGCTAGCGGTCCCGTGCGTCAAAGACATAGGATCTTGCTCATGACGCAAGAAGAGGTTCTGGACGCCGTGGTCCGGCAGCGGATCCGCGGGCTGCGGCTGGCCCGCGGCTGGTCGCTCGACGTGCTCGCCGCGCGCTGCTTCCTGAGCCCGTCGACCTTGAGCCGCCTCGAGACCGGGCACCGTCGCATCGCCCTCGACCAGCTGGTGCCGATCGCCCGCGCGCTGGGGACCACCCTCGACCAGCTCGTCGAGGCCGTCGACGACGAGGACGTCGTGATCCGGCCCCGCCGCGACGAGGGGCGGGGGACGACCACCTGGACGCTCACCCGGGCGGACTCGGCGCACGGGCTCACGGTGGCCCGCATCCTGCTGGACCCGGCGGCGTCGGGTGACGACGACGCCCCGCTGGGGGTGCACCCCGGGCGCGACTGGTTCACGGTCCTCGCCGGGACGGCCCGGCTGCGGCTGGGGGAGCGGACCATCCTCGTCGAGGCCGGGCAGGCCGCCGAGTTCTCGACGATGGTGCCGCACGCCGTGCAGGCGCACGGCGGCCCGGCCGAGGTCCTCGTCATCCTCGACGCCGACGGCGGCCGCACCCACCTGCTCCCCGGAGGTGCAACCGAGCTCTGAGATCTTGCGCCCTGCAGCGGGGGTCGCTAACGTACAACCACATGGTTGTAGATCAGCAGGGCGGGGACGCGGACCGCGTGTTCGCCGCCCTGGCGGACGCCACCCGCCGCGACATCGTGCTTCGCGTGCTGCAGCACGCGGAGTCGGTGTCGGCGCTGGCGAGCCGGTACGCCATGAGCTTCGCGGCCGTGCAGAAGCACGTCGCGGTGCTCGAGCGGGCCGGTCTGGTCAGCAAGGAGCGGCGGGGGCGTGAGCAGCTGGTCTCCGGCCGGATCGACGCCGTCCGGGCCGCCGCCCGGTCGCTGCAGCTGTACGAGGAGATCTGGCGCGGTCGCATCGGCCGCATGGAGGACCTCCTCGCCGAACCCCTCCGAGAGGACGCCGCATGGCTGTCATCAGCACCACCCCCGACCCCTCCGCCCGCACCCTGACCCTGGTGGCCGAGCTGGCCGCGCCGCCCGCCCGGGTCTGGCAGCTCTGGTCCGACCCGCGCCAGCTCGAGCGCTGGTGGGGCCCGCCCACCTGGCCCGCCACCTTCGTGGAGCACGACCTGGTCGCCGGGGGCGGCTCCCGGTACCGGATGACCGGGCCCGACGGCGAGCAGGCCCACGGCTGGTGGAGCGTCCTCGCCGTGGACGAGCCGCGCTCGCTCGAGCTGGAGGACGGCTTCGCCGACGAGGCCGGGCAGCCCGTCCCCGACCTGCCGACGACCCGGATGCGCGTCCGGCTGGAGGAGGCCGGCGCCGGGAGCACCCGGATGACGCTGGTCTCGGAGTTCGCCACGGTCGAGCAGATGGAGCAGCTCACCCAGATGGGCATGGTCGAGGGGCTCACCCTGGCGATGGGCCAGATGGACGAGCTGCTGGCTGCCTGAAGCCCCTGGCCGGGGCCCCGGGGCGATGAGTTCTCCCCGGGCCCCCGGTCTCTGGTCGTGCCCGACCTCATCACCACCACCACCGAGAGGAGCTCCGCCGTGGGAGCTGTCCACGTCCACGAGTTCATCAGCCTGGACGGGGTCGTCGACACCCCGAGCTGGACCTTCACGTACGGCTTCGACCCGCAGATGGGCGAGGCGATCGGCGCCGTGACCGCGCGCTGCTCCGGCATCCTGCTGGGTCGCACGACCTACGCGATGTTCGAGCAGGGCTGGTCGGAGCGGACGGTCGAGGACGACCCCGGCGCGCCGTTCTTCAACGACACCACGAAGTACGTCGTCTCCTCCACCCTCACCGAGCCGACCTGGCGCAACACCGAGGTGATCGGCGGCTACGACGCGGAGACGGTCCGCCGGCTCAAGGAGAGCGTGGAGGGCGACCTCTACGTCAGCGGCAGCGCGACGCTCGTCCGCGCGATGCTCGCCGACGGCCTGGTCGACGAGCTGCACCTCTTCCTCTACCCGACCGCCCGCGGCGACGGCCCCCGGCTGTTCACCCGGGAGATCCCGCCCGGCACGCTGGAGCTGGCCGGCAGCGAGACCTACACCAACGGCGTCGTCTACCTCCGCTACCGCCGGGTGGCCTGACCGCACCGGGCACCCGCACCCGCACCCGCACGTGGCCGTCCGCTCCGCCCCCGCCCCGGCCGGGAGGACCCTGCTGCGCTGTGCCGTGAGTACGCGGCACAGCGCAGCAGCGTCTCCCCCGGACGCGGGTCGCGGGGGCGGGAGAGGTGGCGGTCGACGGCCAGCACGCGGTCGGACCTGACCGGTACCGGCAGGGCCTCCCGCCCTGTCCGGACGACGCCGTAGCGTGCGGGGCGCACACACCCGCACGTCCCCGACGGAAGGACCGCACCCCATGTCCACCTGGTTGATCACCGGCTGCTCGACCGGCCTCGGCCGCGACCTGGCCCGCGCCGTGCTGGAGCACGGCGACCAGGTCGTCGTCACCGCCCGCGACGCGGGCCGCGTCGCCGACCTCGCCGACGCCTTCCCCGAGACGGCGCTCGCGCTCGCCCTCGACGTCACCGACGCCGGTCAGGTGACCGCCGCCGTCCGCGCCGCCGAGGAGCGCTTCGGCGGGGTCGACGTGCTGGTCAACAACGCCGGCTACGGCTACCGCGCCGCGGTGGAGGAAGGCGAGGTGGACGCCGTCGCCCAGCTGTTCGCCACCAACGTCTTCGGCGCCGTCGCCGTCACCAAGGCCGTGCTGCCCGGCATGCGCGCCCGCCGCTCGGGCGCCGTCGTCAACATCTCCTCGATCGGCGCCCAGATCGCCCCCGCCGGCTCCGGCTACTACGCGGCCAGCAAGGCCGCGCTCGAGGCGCTGTCGGCCTCGCTGGTCAAGGAGGTCGGGCCGCTCGGCATCGCCGTCGTCGTCGTCGAGCCCGGCGGGTTCCGCACCGACTTCGCCGGCCGGTCCCTGACCCAGGCCGCCGAGCCGATCGCCGACTACGCCGAGACCGCGGGCAAGCGGCGCAAGGAGCACGACACCGTGCACGGCACCCAGCCCGGTGACCCGGCCAAGGCCGCGGCGGCCATCATCGCGGCCGTCGAGGCGCCCGAGCCGCCGGAGCTGCTGGTGCTGGGCCAGGACGCCCTGGACGGCTACCGCGCCACCCTCGCGGCGCGGGCGGCGCAGCTCGACGCCTGGGAGGGGACCAGCCGGAGCACCGAGTTCGACGCCTGAGCCTCAGAAGCGGTCGGGGGCGAGGAACCCGAGGTCGAAGGAGGTCCCGCCGTCGACTGCGAGGTCGGCGACCACCTCCCCGACCACGGGCACGAACTTGAAGCCGTGCCCGGAGAAGCCGGCGGCCACCACCACCCGGCCGTCGGTCCCCGGGGCGAGCCCGAGCACGAAGTCCTCGTCAGGGGTGCTGGCGTACATGCACCCGGTGCTGCGCAGCAGCCGGCCGCTGACGTCGGGGAGGTGCTGCTCGAGGACGGCTCGCACCTCCGCCACCTCGTCGGCCGAGCCGTCCGGCTGCGGGCGGTCCGGGTCGGTGAGAGGTCCGCGGTCGTGGAACCCGACCTTGACCCCGTCCGCGCCGTCCAGCGGGAAGCCGTAGAGGGAGTCGCCGGCGGCGAGGTCCCAGATGAAGGTCGGCATCGCCCCGGGTGCGCAGACCTCCGGCGCCCGCGGGGCGAAGAAGTGCATGACCCGCCGCTGCACCCGGACCGGCAGGCCGAGGGAGGCGGCCAGCGTCGGCGTCCAGGCACCCGCCGTCAGCACCAGCCGGGCCGCCTCGTGCACGGCGTCCCGCGTCCGCACGACCACCCCGCCCGCGACGAGGTCCCAGCCGAGCACCCGCTGGCCGGTCAGCACCCGCGCGCCCCGCGCCCGCGCCCGGCCGACGAGGTGGGCGACGGTCAGCTCGGGACGGACGAAGCCGGCGTCCGGCTCCAGCAGGGCGGCCTCGTCGGGTCCGGGCCGGAAGACGGGGAAGCGGCGGCGCACCTCGGCGGCCGTCAGCACCTCGACGGGGACGTCCGCGGCCGCGGCCGTCGCGGCGGCGCCCTCCAGGACCGGCGAGCCCGCGTGGCCCAGCACCAGGCAGCCGACCCGCTGCAGGGCGAGCTCGGGCGGCAGCGCGTCCCAGAGGGTGTAGGCGCGGCGCAGCAGCGGCAGGTAGTCGGGGCTCTCGAAGTAGGCCTTGCGGACGATGCGGGTGCGCCCGTGGCTGGAGCCCCGGCTGTGCGCGACGCCGAACTGCTCCAGGGCCAGCACCCGCTGCCCGCGGCCGGCCAGGGCGTCGGCCGCGGCCGAGCCCATCCCGCCGACCCCCACCACGATGACGTCGTGCTGCACGCCTGCCTCCCCTCGTCGGGCCATGGTCTCCCGGACCAGCGCGGGCGCCGGCGGTCGGGGCCCCGGACCGGACCGCTCAGCGGCGCCCGGACGCGTCGACGGCGACGCCCGCCGCGGTGGCGAGCGCGGCCACCGCGAGCAGCGCCCGGCGGCTGCGGTGCGCGGCCTCCCAGCGGTCGCGCACCTCCCGCCAGTCCGCGGCGGGCGGGTCCTCGGGCCGCCACCCGCGGATCCGGGCGTTCTCCGGCTCGGAGCGCGTCAGGGTCACCCGGACCGCGGCGACCACGCAGGCCGCGGTCACCGTGCGCGCGGCGGCGGCCCCGGCCCGCCCGTCCACCAGCGCGACGACGGCGGCCGCCGCGGTGGCGCCCGCCGTCAGGAGGAAGAGCGGCGGGGCGACCCGGGACATCACCCGGTCGAGGCGCTGCTGGCCCCGCAGCCAGCCGGCGTGGTCGGGGGCGGAGCGGAGCGGGGCGGTGGGGTCGAGCACCACCACGACGGTGAGGGCCGCGACGCCGGCCCGGTGCGTCGTCTCCAGCACCGCGGGCAGCGTCACGGGCCCAGCGTGGCCCCGGCCGGCAGCGGGCGCAAGGCCTGGGCAGGCCGGGGCCGCGGTCCTACGCTGGGCCGGTGACCTTCGCCGTCCCGGCCGACGCCTACGGGCGCTTCATGGGGCGCTGGTCGGAGCCCCTCGCCGTCCGGTTCACCGCGCTGCTCGCCCCCGCAGCCGGGGAGCGGGCGCTCGACGTGGGCTGCGGTCCGGGGGCGCTGACGACCGTGCTCGCCGACCGGCTCGGCGCCGGCGCCGTCGCCGCGGTCGACCCGTCCGCGCCGTTCGTGGCCGCCCTGGCCGACCGGCTGCCCGGCGTCGCCGTGCAGCGGGCGAGGGCCGAGGCGCTGCCGTTCCCGGACGGGTCCTTCGACCTGACGGCGGCCCAGCTCGTCGTCCACTTCCTCGACGACCCCGTCGGCGGGCTGGCCGAGATGCGACGGGTGACCCGGCCCGGCGGCCGGGTCGCGGCCTGCGTCTGGGACCACGCGGGAGGCGCCGGCCCGCTCGCCGTGTTCTGGCGGGCCGTCGCCGACCTGGACCCCGGCGCGCGCGGGGAGGCCGGGCTGGCCGGCACCGCGGAGGGCCAGCTGGCGGCGCTGGCCGCAGCGGCCGGTCTCACCCAGCTGCAGCCGTCGGCCCTGACGGTCGGGGTCGCCTTCGCCGACGTCGAGGACTGGTGGCAGCCCTTCACCCTCGGGGTCGGGCCGGCCGGCGCCCACGTCGCCGGCCTCGACGACGCGGGCCGGGCCGCGCTGCGGGCGCGCTGCGCCGCGCTGCTCCCCGTCGGGCCGTTCACGCTCGCGGCGACGGCGTGGGGCGTGCTCGGCCGGGCCTGAGCCGGTGGTGGCCGTGCCGGCTCAGCGTCCCAGCAGGGCCGTCAGGAAGCCGATGGCCGCCGGGTAGGCGTCCTGGCGGTTGGCCCGCTTGGCCAGCCCGTGCCCCTCGTCGGCGTAGACCTTGAGCTCGTGCGGGATCCCGCGCGCCGCCAGCGC
This sequence comes from Microlunatus capsulatus, assembly GCF_017876495.1. Classification (NCBI taxonomy): domain Bacteria; kingdom Bacillati; phylum Actinomycetota; class Actinomycetes; order Propionibacteriales; family Propionibacteriaceae; genus Microlunatus; species Microlunatus capsulatus. The sequence goes on from NZ_JAGIOB010000001.1 coordinate 4,323,661, forward strand.
CGCGACGATCTGCTCGGCCTCCGACAGCGGCACCCGCGGGTCGTTGGCGCCGTGGATGACGAACAGCGGAGCGCGGAGCTGGTCGAGGTGGGTCACGGGCGAGGCACGGACCAACAGCTCGCGGTCGTGCTCCAGGCTGCCGTACTCGCGCTCGCGGTACGCGCGGCGGTAGCCGGAGGTGTTCTCCAGGAAGGTGACGAGGGAGGAGATGCCGACGATGTCGACGCCGGCCGCCCACAGGTCGGGCTGCATCGTCGTGCCCGCCAGCACCATGTACCCGCCGTAGGACCCGCCCCACAGGGCCGAGCGCGCGGGGTCGAGGCCCAGCTCGGGCAGCCAGGCGTGCAGAGCGGCGAGGTCGGCGACCGAGTCCAGCCGCAGGTCGACGTCGTCCAGGCTGTACCAGCGCTTGCCGTAGCCGACGGAGCCGCGGACGTTCGGCACCAGCACCGTGAACCCGCAGCCGGTCAGGGCCTGCACGACGGGGTTGAACATCCGGGTCGCGGCCCCCTCGGGACCGCCGTGGACGTGCAGGACCGACGCACCGGTCAGCCCGGGCACCGGGCGGGCGGGCCGGTAGACGAAGCAGGGCACCTGCTCGCCGTCGGGTGTCGGCACCCGGTGCGAGGTGGGCTCCACGAGGACGGCGGCGAGCTCCTCGGGCACCCCGTCGCGGGCGTCGACGACGGTGCTCACCGCGCCGGTGGCGGCGTCGACGGCCAGCAGCGAGCCGGGCGCCGTGGGGCTGGAGACGGTGAGCACGAAGCGCGAGGAGTCGGCGGCCCAGACCACCTCGGCCACCCCGCGCCGGTCCAGGACGACCGGGCAGCGCAGCCGCCCGTCGGCCTCGTGCACGGCGAGCTCGACGGCCCCGTCGACCAGCCGGCCGACGACCAGGGCCGAGCCGTCGGGGGAGGGTCGCACCTCGAGGTCGTGCTCGTCGTCCTCGACCAGCGTGGTCCAGGGCGAGCCGTCCAGAGGTGCCCGGACGACGGCGGTGAACTCCCGGCCGGAGTTGGAGGAGAGCACCAGGGCGTCGTCCCCGGGCGCCCAGCCGCCGCAGTGGTGGGAGGCGTGCTCGTCGGGGTCGGTGACGCGGCCGTCGCCGGCGGCCCGCGGGCCCGCCACGAAGACCAGCGTGGACGCCGGCCGCAGGCTCAGCGCGGTCACCGCGACCGAGCCGCCGTCGTGGGAGACGACGGTGTCGGCGACGTAGCCGCCGCCGTCCCAGACTGTCTCCTCGCCCCCGGTGTCCCAGCGGCGGACCACGACGTCCATGTCGACGGCGTTGCGGCGGTTCGTCGAGTACACGAGGTGCTTCGGGGTGACGTCGCGCAGCACGTGCATGTGCGCGGGGTCGCGGAGCAGGGGCGTCAGCTCCTCGAGGGTGCGCGGTCTCTCCGGAGGCGTCGTCAGGTCCAGCAGCGAGAGCTGCATGTTCTCGTCGCCGCCCTGGTCGTGCTGGACCACGACCTGACGGCGGCCGGGGACGTAGCGCCCGGTGCAGCGCGAGGGCAGGTCGGTGAGCGGAGTGCGGGTGCCGTCCGGGTCGATCTCGACCAGCTGGACGCTGCCCAGATCGTCGTGCCCGGCCAGCACCCGGCCGTCGGCGTCGATGTCGAACGCCTGCCAGGTGCGCAGGTCGAGGAGCGCGCCGACGAGGGCAGCGGCGTCCGGGGTGGGGGTCGTGGCCATCGCGCCAACCTAGCCCGGCGCGTCGGCCGGCCGTGGGCGAGGTGGGCCGCCGCTCGGCCTCCCGCCGGCACTCCCCGGCCCCTCGTCGTCGGTGCGGCCGCAGCAGGCGCCGCGCCGACGAGCAGAGGCCGGGGAGTGGCCCGGTCCGAGGGCGTCAGCCCTGCAGGGTCAGCCGGACCGTGGCGAAGGAGTGCGCGGGCAGCTCCACCGTCAGGGTGCCGTCCTCCAGCCGCAGGCCCTCCAGCGGCGCCGGCCGGACCGCGTCCGGGGACTCCGGCGTGTTGTGCGCCCGCAGGTCCGGCGCCGCGAGCACCTGGCCGACAGGGTCGCCCACGGCGGCCCCGCGCAGGTCGAGCGCGACGGTGACGGGGCCGTCGGCGTCCAGGTTGGTCAAGGAGACCAGCACGCCGTCGTCCTTGCGGCTCGCCGACGCCGAGACGAGCTCCACCTGGGTCTCGCCCTCGCCGCGCGAGCCGACCCCGCGCAGCGCCAGCGGCAGCCGCTGGGCGTCGTGGTGGCCCTGGTTCATGGCGAAGACGTGGTAGGTCGGGGTGAGGACCATCGCGTCGCCGTCGGTGAGGACCATCGCCTGCAGGACGTTGACGGTCTGGGCGATGTTGGCCATCACCAGGCGCTCGGCGTGGTCGTGGAAGGCGTCGAAGTGCACGCCGGCGACGAGGGCGTCGCGCAGGGTGTTCTGCTGGAACAGGAAGCCGGGGTTCGTCCCGGGCTCGACGTCGAACCAGGTGCCCCACTCGTCGAGCACCAGGCCCACGTGCCGCTCGGGGTCGTAGGCGTCCATCACCGCGGCGTGGCCGGCGAGGATGCCGCGCAGCCGCTGGGCCTCGTGCAGCGTGCGGTAGTACTCCTCGGTGTCGAAGGAGGTCGCGCTGCCCTTGTGCTCCCAGGGCCCGGGCACGGTGTAGTAGTGGAAGGACACGGCCTGGTAGGTGCCCGACCCGTGCCAGCCACGGCCGGCGCCGCCGCCCAGCTGGTGGCCGAGCCCCTTCATCAACGTCTCGGTCCAGTGGTAGTCGGCGTCGGCGGCCCCGGCGGCGATCCGGTAGAGCCGGTTCTCGCCGTGGTTGCGGCTGTAGGTGCCGAACTGGCGGGCGAGGTCGGCGTAGAACTCCGCGCGCATCCCGCCGCCGCAGCCCCACGGCTCGTTGCCCAGGCCCCAGAAGCGCACCGGCCACGGCTCGTCGCGGCCGTTCTCGCGCCGCAGCCGGGCCATCGGGCTGTCGTCGGCGCGGGTCAGGTACTCGACCCACTCGCTGGTCTCCTTGACGGTGCCGCTGCCCACGTTGGCCGAGACGTAGGGCTCGGCGCCCAGCAGCTCGCACAGCGCCATGAACTCGTGGGTGCCGAAGCTGTTGTCCTCGACGACGTCGCCCCAGTGGCTGTTCACCATCGTCGGCCGCTGCTCGCGCGGGCCGACGCCGTCGCGCCAGTGGTACTCGTCGGCGAAGCAGCCGCCGGGCCAGCGCAGGTTCGGGATCGACAGCGCCTTGAGCGCCTCGACGACGTCCAGCCGGATCCCGCCCTCGTTCGGCAGCGGCGAGTCCTCGCCCACGAAGAAGCCGCCGTAGATGCAGCGGCCGAGGTGCTCGGCGAAGTGGCCGTAGAGGTGCCGGCTGATCGTGGGGCCGGGCAGGTCGAGGTCGAGGACGCCCCGCACGGTGCCGGCCGGGCCGGCCTCGGGGGTGGCGGCGGAGGTCTCCTGGGTGGCGGTCATCGTGCTCCTGCTCAGGTGGTCGCGGCGGTGTGACGGGCCCGAGCCTGCCAGCCGGGCACCGGCGGCGCGGGACGGGGGTGGCCGGTGCCGCCGCCCCGGCTGCGGACGCGCCTAGGGTGACGCCGTGACCTGGGAGATCACCGGCGAGCTCTGGTACTGGCGCGGCCCGGCGCCCTGGTACTTCGTCACCGTGCCCGAGCCGGAGAGCGCGGACCTGCGCGCGGCCGCGGCCGCCGTCAGCTACGGCTGGGGGATGGTCCCGGTGACGGCCACCGTCGGCGCCACCACCTGGACCACCTCGCTGTGGCCGCAGGAGGACCGCTACGTCGTGCCGGTGAAGGCCGTCGTCCGGCGGGCCGAGGGGCTGGCCGAGGGCGACCGGGTCACGGTCCGGCTGAGCGTCTGACGCGGCGCCCGTGCGCGGGTGCGGTCCGACGGGTGCTGCCGCGCCCCGCCGGGACTCCGGCGCCCCGTGCCCGGGGCGCGGCGTCAGCGGCGGGGCGTGGGAGGTGGTCGCCGCGCGGCCGGGCGAGGCCCACGACGTCGCGGCCGAAGGACTCGGCCAGCAGGGCCAGGGCGAGGGCCAGCGCGGCGCTGGCGACCGGTGGGGCGACCAGGCCGCTGGTGGCGAGCAGCAGGGCCACCGCCTGCGCGACGGCGACGACCTTGCGCCAGTACCGGGGCGGCAGCGGGCCGCGCAGCCAGGGCAGCCGGAGGCCCGCCAGCACGTACAGGTAGCGGGCGGCGCCGATCAGCAGCACCCAGGGCCCGACGTCGCGGGCGACGTGGACGCTGAGCACCAGGACGAGCAGGGCGTCGGTCTCCATGTCGAAGCGGGCGCCGAAGGCGGACGCCGTCCCGGTGCGCCGGGCCACCCGGCCGTCGACGCCGTCGAGGACCAGCCCCGCCGTGGCCAGGGCGACGAGGACGCCGACGGCGGGCGGACCGACGAAGCCCTCGGCCACCAGCGCGGCGACCCCGCCGGTGAGGACGGCGCGGGCCAGGGTGACGCGGTCGGCCGGCCCCAGGCCCGTTGCGCCCGCCCGCTCCAGCCCGAGCGACACCGCGAGGGCCGTGCCCAGCCCGACCAGCAGGCCCACCACCCAGCCCGGACCGGTCAGGCCGACCGTCAGCGCGAGCACGACCAGCAACGCCTCCTGGCCCGCCAGACCCACCAGCGGCCCCCGTCGGAGCAGCACCACGCCGACCTCCACCCCCGTGCCCGTCACCGCTGAGGACGAGAGCCGCGGCGCGGGCGTTCACCGGTGCGCGGTCAGCCGGGCGCCGCGCCGAAGGTGACGACGAGGTCCGCCCCGCCGGGGGCGGTGACGACCACCAGGTCGTCCACCGTGCGCACCGACGGCCCCTCGACCGGGCGGGCCGTGCGCAGCCAGACCTCCGTCCGGTCCTGCAGGCCGGGGGAGAAGCGGACCCGGTCCGGCTCCACCGCGGCGACCTCGGCGTTGCTGGCGACCACGGTCCCCAGCCCGGGCAGGTCCAGCCCCAGGGCGAGCATCGTGCCCGTCCGCGGCGGCAGCCTCAGCGGGCGGTCGAGCAGCCCCGGCGGCCCGTCGACCCGGACCGCCACCGTCGCGGCGTAGCCGGTGGGGTTGAGCAGGTGCAGCAGCCGGCCGCCGCCCGGGCGGGCACCGGTCAGGGCCAGCACGCCCGGGACGTCGGTCCGCAGCGCGAGGCCCGGCGGGGAGCCGAGCCACCCCAGCAGGGCGGTCACCAGCTCGGGCAGCGCCGGCAGCTCGGCGGTGACGACCACGGCGCGACCGGCACCGACGGCGAGGGTCACGCCGCACAGCCGGCCGTCGACGTCGGTCAGCAGGGGCTCGGCGCCCGCGGGCGCGGTGAGCGCGTCGAGCCAGCCGACCCGCGTCTCCGGGAGGTCCGCGGCCAGCCCGTGGCCGACGAGCGAGGGGTGGTGGTGGCCGTCCTCGGCCACCCGCTCGCCCGGTGCCAGGCCGAGGGCGTCGGCCAGCACCGTGCAGGGCCGGTCCTCGGGGTCGCGCTGCGGCAGCCGTCCCAGCAGCAGCAGCGAGCCGCCGTCGCGCACGTGGTCGGCCAGCCGTCGTTGGACGGCCGCGTCCAGCACTCGGCCGGTGGCCAGCGCGACCGTCCGCGGCAGCGGCCGGTCCGGGTCCTGCAGGTCGGTCGCGCCGAAGCGGTAGCCGGCCAGCAGGAGCGAGCGCCACAGGGCCTTGCGCGGGCCGGGACCGCGGTGGGCGGTGAGGTCGTCGACGACCCCGCGCATCGTCGCGCTGCCCGGGTACCAGGCCTCCGTGGCGAAGGCGTCGGCCCAGAAGCCGACCGCCACGTCGTCGTGCTCCTCGTCGAGGTCGGCCAGCCAGGGCGCGTGCACCCGGGCGGTGTGGACGACCGCGGCCGTCGGCGCGAAGGACAGCCCGCGCTCGCCGCGGGGGCCGATCGGGGCGGCGGTGCCGTGCCGCTCCCCGGTGAAGCCCAGCCGGTCGTCGCCGTCCCCGACGGGCTCGTCGAGCGGCGGGTTGGTGCCGCCCGCCAGCAGGTAGTAGTTGAGCAGCCGGTGCCCCTGCGCCAGGCAGAGCCGCGTCTTGAGGTCCACCGTCGCCGGGTCGTGCAGCTGCTCCAGCCCGCCGCCGTAGTCGCCGGTGCCGGCCTCGAACTCCAGCGAGGTCAGCGGCTGGTCGGGCCCGTTGACGGCCGCCATCGTCGCGCCGATCAGGTGCAGGTCGGCCAGCACCCCGGCGGACAGGTCGCCGAGGTAGTGGTCGGAGCCGGCGGCGAACCCGGGCCGGCCGGCGTAGGAGCGGTAGAGCTGGCTGATGCCGATGGCGAAGGGGACGCCGTTGCCGCCCTCGGTGCCGTGGACGTTCACCAGGAACGGCACCCCGTCGACCCCGTGCCGGCGGGCCAGCGCGGCCAGCACGTCCACGTAGCGGGCCGTCCGGTCGCGCAGGAACCAGCCGAGGTCGACGCGGAGGGCGGCCGCCCACCGCTCCTGCGGCGAGCGGACCGCCCGCGCCCAGGCCGCGCCGTCGCCCACGCCGGGGTAGCGGGCCGCGAGGCCGGACCCGTAGCGCTCGGCGCACCAGCGGCGCAGCTCGGCCACCACGTGGTCGGTGAGGTCGGGGGAGCCGCTCACCCACGCGAGCATGCCGATCTCGTTGTCCAGCTGGACGGCGAGAACCGGGCCGCCGGCCGGCTGCAGCCGGGATGCCAGCACGGGCATGACGGCGGCGTACCAGCGCTCGACCTCGGCGAGGAAGGCCGGCGCCCCGTAGTCCACCGTGCGGGTCGGGGCCGGCGCGCCGTCCCAGCCGACCGGGACGATCTCCGGGTGCTCGGCGTAGAGCCGGTAGGGCAGGCCCTCGTTCTTCAGCTCGGCCATGACGAAGGGGCCGGGCCGGGCCAGGAAGCCGAGCCCCTTCGCCGCGCACAGGTCGACGAAGGCGCCCAGGTCGCGCTCGGGGCGGGTGGCGCCGGTGAGGTCCAGGCTGCCGTCGGGCAGCTCGTGGAACAGCCACGGGATGTAGGACGCGACGCAGGTGCAGCCCGCCTCGACGAGCAGGTCGAGGCGCTGCTCCCACTCCGCCCGCGGGACGCGGAAGTAGTGCACCTCGCCCGAGAGCACCAGGGCCGGGCGGCCGTCGACCAGGATCCGCTGGTCGCGCAGGGTGATCACACGATCACCAGCCGGGCGGCGCTGCCGCGGGCGGCGTTGGGCCCGACGACGAGGTCGACCTCGCCGGGGTCGACGCGGCGGCGCAGGTCGCGGTCCCAGTAGGCGAAGAGGTCGGCCGTCACCCGGAAGACGACCTTCGTCGACTCCCCGGGCGCCAGCTCGACGGTCTGCCAGTCGGCGAGCTCCAGCAGGGGCCGGACGACGTCGGCGACGAGGTCGCGGAGGTACAGCTGCACGACCTCCCGGCCGGGCCGGGTGCCGGTGTTCGCCACCTCGACGGAGGCCCGCACCGCCCCGCCGCGCAGCGGGAGGACGTCGCGGCTCAGCTCCAGCTCGGAGTAGGCGAACGAGGTGTAGGTCAGGCCGAAGCCCAGGGACAGCTCGGGGGAGCCGAGCGCGTTGAGGTAGTGCCCGAACTTCGCGTCCCGGGCCCGGCCGAGGCGGCGCCCGGAGGCGCGCTCGAAGGTCCCGCTGGCCCCCTGCGGCTCCATCCGCGGCAGGTTCATCGGCAGCCGCCCGCTCGGCGGGGTGCGGTCGAAGAGCACGTCGGCGACGGCCGGGCCGGCGTGGCCGCCGGGGTGCCAGACGACCAGCACCGCGTCCGCGAGCCGCAGCACGGGCCGCAGCTCCAGCGGCCGGGCCGTCACGACGACGACCACCACCGGCTTGCCGACGGCCGCCAGCTCGGCCAGCAGCTCCAGCTGGCCGACGGGCAGGTCGGCGGTCGGCAGGCAGCGGTCCTCGCCGCTGCTGCTGGGGTGCTCCCCGAGCACGGCGACGGTGAGGTCGGCCGTCTCGGCCCGGTGCACGGCCAGGTCGCTGAAGCGGGCGTCGGAGACGAGCAGCGCGCCGCTCGCGAGCTGGCCGGCGACGGCGGCCGCCAGGGTGGGTCCCGTCGTCTCCCGGCCCGGCGGCTGCACCCAGGCGCCGAGGAGGGCGTCGACGTCGTCGACGAACGGCCCGCACAGGTGGACCGTGCCCACGTTGCCGTGCAGCGGCAGGATCCCGGTGTTCTTGAGCAGGACCGTCGACGCCGCGGCCGCCCGGCGGGCCAGCGCGGTCGCAGCCCGACCCGGTCCCGCGTCGGCCGGGGCGTGCACCGCCGTGCGCGGCTCCGGTGCCGGGTCGAGGAGCCCGGCGCGGAGCTTGAGCCGCAGCACCCGCCGGACGGCGTCGTCGAGGAGGGCCGGTGGCACCGCCCCGTCGGCGACCAGGGCGGGCAGGTGGGCCCGGTAGGCCCCGGAGGCCATGTCGAGGTCGACGCCGGCCAGCAGGGCCTGCCGGGCGGCGTCGCGGAGGTCGGCCGCGACGCCCTGGTGCACCAGCTGCCCGATGCCGTCCCACTCGCTGACCACCACGCCGTCGAACCCCCAGCCGTCCTTGAGCAGGTCGCGGAGCAGGGCGCGGTGCGCGTGCACGGGGACGCCGTCGACGTCGTGGAAGCCGGCCATCACCGCCCCCGCGCCGGCGTCGAGGCACGCGCGGAACGGGCGCAGGTGCAGGTTGTGCAGGGCGACCTGGCCCACGGGCAGCGTCTCGTGGTCCCGCTCGGCCTGGACGAGGCCGTAGCCGCAGAAGTGCTTCGCCGCCGCGGTGAACCGACCGCCGGACTGGAACCCCGCCACCGCGGCCGCCCCCATCCGGCTGGCCAGCAGCGGCTCGTCGCCGGAGGTCTCGCCCACCCGACCCCACCGGTGCTCCGAGGCCAGGTCGACCATCGGCGCGAAGGTGAGGTGCAGGCCCGCCGCGAGCGCCTCCTCGGCGGCGACAGCCGCGCAGGCCGTGACCAGCGCCGGGTCCCAGGAGGCCGCCAGGCCCAGCGGGATGGGGAAGGTCGTGGCCAGCCCGTGCACCACGTCGCTCCCCAGCAGCAGCGGGACCCCCAGCCGCGACTCCGTGCGCGCCACCCGCTGGCACCCGGCGGCCGTGGCGGCGATCGACGTCGTCGGCCCGTCGGGGTGCGCGCCGCCGGAGAGGATGCCCGCGCCGACCCGCCCGGCGGCGATGTCGGCGCGGGACCCGTCCGGGTCGAGGTCGCCCGCCAGGTGCAGCTGGCCGACCTTCTCCTCCAGGGTCAGGGCGCCCAGCAGCAGCTCGACGCGCTCCTGCGGCGTCCGCCGCGCGTCCAGCCACCCGCGGTGCCCGACCGCCGTGGTCGTCGTCATGCCGTCCTCCCGGAGGGTCTGCCCGCCGTCCCTGTCCCGCTGGATGAGATGAGATGCACCGGTCGGGCCGGCGGTTCCCGTCCGGTCCCGGCCTCGCGGCCGGTTCGCTGACCGGTCGCCGGGCTGGTCAGCCCGCTCCAACTCGTCTCGTACCCATCACAGCACAGCCGTGCTGCACTGGCCAGGGACCTCTCAGCCGGCCTCGCTGGTCTCACTCCCTGGGACGCTGACCCCCGACCGGCTCGACAGATCGGCCGGCGGGGGCTTGAGTGACGTCCGGACGAGGACGTCCGAACCCCCACCCGCGAAGGAGCGGAGATGGTCGAGCGGAGAGCGCTGGTCGCGGCCGCTGTCGCGGTGCTGCTGCTGCTGCCGGGGTGCGCGGGCAGCCGGGTGGCGAACGAGCGCAAGCTCGCACGGTCGGGTGCGGTGGCGACGGGCGGCGACGTGGCGCAGCTGAACCTCGCGGCCGAGTCGGACGCCTCCATCGGCGGCCTCGTGAACTACAACCCCTTCGCGCCGAAGCAGCTGACGAAGACCTGGCTCTACGAGCCGCTGATGATCCAGAACAGCCTCGACTGCACCGTCACCCCGTGGCTGGCGACCGGCTACCGCTGGCAGGGCGCGAAGCGGCTCACCTTCGACATCCGACCCGGTGTGACCTGGAGCGACGGCTCGCCCTTCACCGCGGCCGACGTCGCCTTCACCTTCAACCTGGCCAAGAAGTACCCGGCGATGGACACCGCCGGGGTCTGGAACGACATCTTCGGCGCCAAGGCCCTCTCGGTGACCGCGACCGGGGAGCAGGTCGTCTTCGAGTTCAGCGGCGACGCGGCGTCGAAGTTCACCTCGATCATCGGCCAGCTGATCGTCTCGGAGAAGCAGTACGGCTCCGTCGGGGACCCCACCCAGTACGTCGACGAGAAGCCGGTGGCGACGGGGCCCTTCAGCGTCGACCGCTACAACGGCCGGCGGCTGGAGCTGGTGCGGCGCCCCGACTACTGGCAGGCGGACAAGATCAAGGTCCAGCGGCTGGTGCTGGAGGGCAACTACGACGCCAACCAGGCCGCCCTCAAGCTGCGCACCGGCGGCCTCGACTTCTACACCGGCGAGCTGCCCAACCCGCAGAAGACCTTCGTCGACCCCGACCCGGCCACCAACCACTTCTGGTACCCGGCGAACGGGATCACCGTGCTGGCGCCGAACCTCACGGCCAAGCCCTTCGACGACGTGCGGTTCCGCGAGGCCCTGGCCCACGGCCTGGACAAGGAGAGCGCCTCGCTCAAGGCCACCTACGGGATCATGGACGTGGCCAGCCAGTCCGGGCTCACCCTGCCGGCCAAGCAGGCCCTGCTGCCGCCGGGCTACCCCGCCGCGAGCACGGTCGTCCCCTTCGACGCGGGGAAGGCCAACCAGCTGCTGGACGCCGCGGGCTACGCGAAGGGGCCGGACGGCTTCCGCCGCAACCCCGACGGCAGCCCGATCGCCATCACCATGTCGGTGCAGGCCGGCTTCATCGACTACGAGGCGACGGCGGACGAGGTGGTCGCCAACCTGCGCGACCTCGGGCTGGACATCAAGGCCAACAAGGCGGCCCCGGACTCCGTCGACGGGCAGAAGAAGAGCGGCGACTTCCAGCTCATGATCAACTACATGGCCGCCGGCTGCGACTACGCCAACGGGATGGGCGCCACCCTCAGCACCGGGACCATCCCCACCAAGACCGAGATCAAGGGCAACATCGGCCGGTACTCCAGCCCGCCCGTCGACGAGGCCGTCGCGCAGCTGACCGGCACCACCGACCCGGACCGGACCAAGGAGCTCGTGGGTGTGCTGGTGACGACGATGATGACGCAGTACCCGGTGCTGCCCCTCTTCTACGCCCCGGCCCGCGGGATCTACCGCACCGACAAGGCCGTCGGCTGGCCCAGCGCGAAGGACCCGTACGCGAACCCGCAGGACAACCCGCGGCTGTGGATCACCCACCTGAGCGCGCCGAAGTGACGGGGAGGGCGGTCCGGTGAGGTACTACCTGCGCAAGCTCGGCTTCTTCGTGCTCACGCTGTGGGCCGTGGTCACGATCAACTTCCTGATCCCCCGGGTCCAGCCGGGTGACCCGGCCGAGATCATGGTCCAGCGGCTGGCGGGCAAGAACGCCCAGCTGGACCAGGCCCAGGTGCAGGCGATGCGCGACCTGCTGGGCACCCCGACGGGCTCGCTGGGCTCGCAGTACGTGCAGTACCTCGGCCAGCTGCTCCGCGGCGACCTCGGGCTGTCCTACAACTACTACCCGTTCGAGGTCACCCGGGTGATCGGCCAGGCGTTCTGGTGGACGGTCGTCCTGGTCACCGTGGTGCAGGTGCTCTCGTTCGTCGTCGGCATCCTGCTGGGCGCGTTCGCCGCCTGGAAGCGCAACGGCCGCTTCGACACCACGGTGACGCTGGTCTCGACCTTCCTCGGCACCCTGCAGCCGTTCTGGATCGCCCTGCTGCTGATCTACGGCCTGGGCTACAGCCTGGGCTGGTTCGCCACCTCCGGCGGCTACGAGCAGTCGACGCCCGGCTTCAACGGGGCGTTCCTCTACGACGCCGTCAGCCACGCCTTCCTGCCCGCGCTGACGCTCATGATCGTCACGCCGATCGGCTGGATCCTCGGCATGCGGAACACCATGATCATGAACCTGAGCGAGGACTACATCAAGCTCGCCAAGGCCAAGGGGCTGCCCGACCGGGTGGTGGCCCTGCGCTACGCCGCCCGCAACGCCCTGCTGCCCAGCGTCACCGGCTTCGCCCTGGCCCTCGGCGGCGTGCTGGGCGGCACGATCCTCGTCGAGACCGTCTTCGACTACCCCGGTCTCGGCCGGCTGATGGGGGAGGCCGTGGGCCTCAAGGACTACCCGCTGCTGCAGGCGCTGATGCTGCTGACGGCGGTGGCGACGCTGGTGGCCAACCTCGTCGCCGACCTGCTGTACGGGGTGCTGGACCCGCGGGTCCGCCGGAGCCAGGCGTGAGGAGAGGAGCCGCATGACCGTCGTCGGGGCCGACCCCATGGCCGAGAGCGCACCGGAGCAGACCGGCGAGCAGGTGAGCGCCGCCGAGCGGCCCGAGGCCTGGTGGAGCGTCGTCTGGAGCAGCAAGAAGGCGCGGGTGGGCGTCGTCGTCGTCGGCCTCTACGTCCTCATCGCCCTGCTCGCGCCGCTGATCGCCCCGCACGCCCCGACCGACGGCTCGTTCGTCCCGCTGGAGCCGCCCTCGGGCGCGCACCTGCTGGGCACCAACGTCGGCGGCCAGGACGTCTTCTCCCAGCTGGTCTACGGCAGCCGCGTCTCGCTGCTGGTGGGGCTGCTGGGCGGCACGCTGGCCACGGTGATCGCGCTGGTGGTGGGCCTGGTCGCCGGCTACGCCGAGGGGACCGTCGTCGACGACGTGCTGTCCTTCGTCACCAACGTGGCCCTGGTCATCCCGGTGCTGCCGCTGATCATCACCCTGGTGGCCTACTCCGAGGTCCGGGGCATCGGGCTGATCGTCGGCGTCATCGCCATCACCTCGTGGGCCGGCGCCGCGCGCGGCAAGCGCGCGCAGATCATCACCCTCCGCAACCGCGACTTCGTGACCGCCGCCCGGTTCTCCGGCGACGGGCCGCTGCGGATCATCTTCGCCGAGATCATGCCCAACATGACCTCGCTGGTCGCGGCCGCCTTCGTGGGCGCGGCCACCGGGGCCATCGGCGCCGAGGCCGGCCTGGCCGTGCTGGGCCTGGGCAGCAGCGACGCCGTCTCCTGGGGCACGATCCTCTACCAGGCCGACGCCGCCGGCGCGGTCTCCCAGGGGCTGTTCGCCTGGGTCTTCGTGCCCGGGCTGGTGCTGGCCGTCCTGATCACCGCGATGTCGTTCATCAACTTCGGCGTCGACCTGCTGAGCAACCCGCACCTGAGGGAGGGCTGACGTGGCGCTGCTCGAGGTCACCGACCTGCACGTCCGCTACGAGCCGAAGCGGAGCGCCGCCGTCGACGCCGTCACCGGCATCACCTTCGCCATCGAGCCCGGGGAGTTCGTCGGGCTGATCGGGGAGTCGGGCTCGGGCAAGACGACGCTCGGCACGGCCCTGCTGCGGCTGCTGGAGCGTCCCGGCCGGATCGCCGGCGGCTCCATCGTCTTCGACGGCACCGACATCACGTCGATGAGCCAGGACGAGCTCCGCTCGCTGCGCTGGACCGACATCGCGACGGTGTTCCAGAGCAGCATGAACGCCCTCAACCCGGTGGTGCGGATCGAGGGCCAGTTCCGCGACGTCATCGAGCACCACACGGCGCTGCGCGGGGCCGACGTCCGCCGTCGCGTCGAGACGCTGTTCGACATGGTGCTCATCGAGCACCGGTTCATCGACGCCTTCCCCCACGAGCTGTCGGGCGGCATGAAGCAGCGGGTGAACCTGGCCCTGGCGCTGGCCGTCGAGCCCCGGCTGGTGCTGCTGGACGAGCCGACGACGGGGCTGGACGTCGTCGTGCAGCGCGAGATCCTCGACAACGTCCGCCGGCTGCAGGCCCAGCTGGGCTTCGCCGTGCTGTTCATCAGCCACGACATCGGCACCGTGCTGGACCTCTCCGACCGGATCCTCGTCATGTACGCCGGGACCGTGGTCGAGGAGCAGCCGGCCGCCCGGCTGCTGCGCGACCCGATGCACCCGTACACGAAGGGCCTGCTCGGCTCCTACGCCGACCCGCGCGAGGAGACCGTCCGGATCACCTACGTCCCGGGCCGGCCCCCGGACCTCGCGGCCAAGCCGGCCGGCTGCGCGTTCGCACCCCGGTGCCCGGAGAAGTTCGCCCGCTGCACCACCGACGACCCGCCGCTGGTCCACCTCGACGGCGGCCGGGTCGCCTGCCACGTCGCGCTGCTCCAGCGCGCCCCCGACCGCGCGCCCGGCGGTCCCGACGCCGACGTGGGCCCGATCACCCGCGTCTTCGTCGGCCCGCAGTTCGTGAAGTCGGCCGAGAGCGGCGTGCTCGCCGGCCAGCGCCCGGCCCTGCTCAGCGTCGCCGGGGTCTCCAAGACCTACGTCCAGCGCCGCGGCACCACCGTCACCCGGACCGAGGCGGTGCGGGACGCCGGCTTCGTGCTGCGCCGCGGCGGCGTCACCGCGCTGGTGGGGCAGAGCGGCAGCGGGAAGTCCACGCTGGCCCGGATGATCACCGGCGTGGAGGCGCCGACGACGGGGACGCTGACGTTCCACGGCCACGACGGCGACCTCGCCGTCGGCGGGATGCGCGGCCGCCGGCTGCGCGAGTACCGCCGGCACGTGCAGATGGTGTTCCAGGACCCGTACTCCTCGCTCAACCCCGCGAAGACGCTCGGCTACGCGCTCAGCCGGCCGCTGGCCAACTACCGGGGGCTCCGGGGCGAGGCGCTGCGGCAGCGGGTGCTCGAGCTGCTGGAGACCGTCGCGCTCACCCCGGCGTCGCGCTTCGTCAACCGCTTCCCCTACGAGCTGTCCGGGGGCCAGCGGCAACGCGTGGTCATCGCCCGGGCGCTGGCCGTGGAGCCCGAGCTGATCATCGCCGACGAGCCGATCTCCAGCCTCGACGTCTCCATCCGGGCCGAGGTGCTGGAGCTGCTGAACACCCTGGTGCAGCAGGGCGACGTCAGCATCCTCTACATCACCCACGACCTGCTGAGCGCGCGGATGCTGGCCGACGAGGTCGTGGTGCTGAACGAGGGCCGGGTGGTGGAGCAGGGACCGGCGCTCGACGTCATCCGGCGGCCCCGCGACCCCTACACCCGGCTGCTGCTGGACGCGATCCCCAACCCCTTCGAGGCGGCCCGCGCCGAGCGCTGACCGGCCCCGGGCGCCGGAGCGCTCAGAGGAGACCGAGGTGCTGGACGACGATCTGGGCGCCGATGAGGATGAGCACCAGCCCGCCGACGACCTCGGCGGGCCGCTGGAACCGGGTGCCGACGCGGTGGCCCAGCAGGACGGCGGCGACGGACAGCACGAACGTCGTCAGGCCGATCACCAGGACCGCGACCCAGACGTCGATCTCCAGGAACGCGAACGACACCCCGACGGCCAGCGCGTCGATGCTGGTGGCCAGGGCCAGCACCAGCAGCTCTCGCACCGAGACCTCGCCCGCCGGCTCGTCGTCGGCGGAGGGCCGCAGCGCCTCCCACAGCATCTTGCCGCCCACCGCGGCCAGCAGGGCGAAGGCCACCCAGTGGTCGTAGGCGGCGATCCGGTCGGCGAACGTGCTGCCCAGCAGGTAGCCGGCCAGCGGCATCAGCGCCTGGGCGAGCCCGAAGAGCAGCCCGATGAGGAGCGCCCGGGCCAGCACCTGGCGGCGCAGCTGCAGCCCCTTCCCGAGGGCGACGGCGAACGCGTCGGCGGAGACGCCGGTGGCGAGCAGGAGCAGGGTGGAGGGAGTCACGGCAGACCTTCGGGTCGTGGCCGGGGCACGTCGGCGACCCGGCCCAGGGAGGGCGTCCGAAGGTCTCGTTCACCCGGCGCGAGCCGGGCGGTACGCCGGGTGCGACGGCGCACCAGCATGTCGACGTACCTCCGCGCCCCGGGGGGCGCACGGGTGGGAACTACTCCCCTTCGCCCCCGATCCTCCCAGAGGACCCGCCGGCGGCCGAATCGCGGCGGCCGCCCGGGGCTACGGTGAGCGGGTGGCGAGGACGAGCCTGGACGTGTCGCGGGTGCTGGCGCTGGGAGCCGAGCAGGCCTGGGCGGCCTGGACCGTGCCCGAGCAGCTGCGGCAGTGGTGGTGGCCGTTCCTGCCCGGCACGACGGTGGACCTCGACCCGCGCGTCGGCGGCACCTACCGGCTGGAGTCGGTGCAGGCGGGCTTCGGGGCCTGCGGCCGCTACAGCGAGCTGGTGCCCGGACGGCTGCTGGCCTTCACCTGGAGCTGGATCACCGACGGCCGCCCGGAGCAGACCGTCGACCAGGTCCGCGTCCGGCTCGCGCCGCTCGAGCACGGCTGCCGCCTCGACCTCGAGCACGTCCTGGACCCGAGCCTGCACGACCCGGAACCCTTGCGGCAGGGCTGGTCGGAGACCTTGGACGTGCTGGTCCGCTGGGCGGCGGAGCGCGCCGCGAGCTGACCCCTGCTCACCGCCCGCCGGCCCTCGCACCACGCCGGCCGGCCGGGGCAGACTGGGGGCGCCGGTCGCGGCGGGGCGACCGCGGAGGAGGGGTGCTCGTGAGCGCGGTCAGGTCGCTGGTCCGGGAGCTGGTCGTCGTCCGCTCCACCGTCGCCTGGCACGGGCACGTCGGCCGGGACCCGTTCGCCCGGCTGCAGCTCACCGAGGGGCGGCGCGACCCCTACCCCCTGTACGAGGAGGTGCGGCGGCGGGGACCGCTGGTGCCGACCCCGCTGGCCGGCCACCAGACCGCCAGCCACCGCGTCTGCCGCGAGGTGCTCCGCGACCGCCGCTTCGGGGTGCAGTCGGAGGAGGCGCTGAACCGCGGGGACGGCGAGCTGTCGCTGCTGGAGCTCGACCCGCCCGACCACACCCGGCTCCGCCGGCTCGTCGCGCCGTCCTTCACGCCGCGGGCGCTGGCGGGCACCCGGGAGCGGGTGGGCGCGGTGGTGGACGGGCTGCTGGACGCCGTGCCGGCCGGCGAGCCCTTCGACCTGGTCGGCGCCCTCGCCTCTCCGCTGCCGATCCGGGTGATCACCGACCTGCTCGGCGTCCCCGACGACGACAGCGCCGCCTTCGCCCGTGACGGCGCGACCATCGGCAGCGCGCTGGCCGGGGTGCAGTCGCTCGGGCACGTCGTCCGGCTGCTGGAGGCCAACCGCCGGCTGGGCGCGCTGCTGGAGGAGGTCTTCGAGCAGCACCGGCGCGAGCCCCGCGACGACCTCGTCAGCCGGCTGCTGGCCGTCGAGGGCGACCAGGTCCGACCGGGCGAGCTCGCCCCGCTGTGCCGGCTGCTGCTCGTCGCCGGCTTCGAGACGACGGTGAACCTCATCGGCAACACCGTGCTGGCCCTGCTGGCCCACCCCGACCAGTGGCGGGAGGTCGTCGAGGACCCGTCGCTGGCCGCCGCGGCGGTCGAGGAGACGCTGCGCTGGGACCCGCCCGTCCAGCGCACCTTCCGCTCGCCGCACGAGGACCTGGAGCTGGCCGGGGTGCCGCTGGCCCGCGGCTCGATGGTGATGCTGCTGCTCGCCGGCGCCAACCGCGACCCCGAGGTGTTCGCCGAGCCGGGGCGCTTCGACCTGCACCGCTACGCCGACCGCTCGGCCCCGGCCGCGGAGCACCTCTCCTTCTCGGCCGGCCTGCACTACTGCCTGGGCGCGCCGCTCGCCCGGCTGGAGGCCGTGGTCGCCGTCGAGCGGCTGGCCGAGCGCTTCCCGCGGCTGCAGCGGGCCGGCCGCGTCCGGCGCCGCCGCGGCGGCACCGTCATCCGCGGTCCGGCCGCGCTGGTCGTCGGTCAGCGCTCGGGAGCGCTCGCGGCCTGAGCCGGCGGCAGGACCGCGGGCCCGCCGGCCGGGGCGTCGACGGCGCCGGGGGCGCTGCTGCGCTGCACCCGGTTGCGGCGCGCCCACAGGCTGAGCACCAGGGTCATCACCAGCATCACGGCGATCGGCAGCAGCATGAACGGGCCGCCGGTGCCGGGCCCGCGGTCGAAGGCGCCGCTCAGGTCGCCGTAGAGGGCGACCGGCACCAGCAGGAACAGGTTGTTGACCGCGTGCACGAGCACGGGCACCTCGAGGCCGCCGGTGCGCCAGGCGAGGACGCTGAGCGCAGCGCCGAAGGTGAAGTAGTAGACGAGCAGCCACGGGTCGGTGGCGGCGTGGGCCACCATGAAGACGAGGTTGGCGACGACGCCGCCGACGACCAGTGCCACCCGCGGGTCCGCGAACCACGAGCCGGCCGAGCGGGCCAGCAGACCGCGGGCGCCGTACTCCTCGCCGGCCGCCTGCAGCGGCGTCGTCAGCAGGACCACGACCAGCATGAGGCCGGCGTCCCGGCTCAGCGTCCCCGAGAGCCCCTCCGGCGCGACGAGGAACGAGATGCCGACGTAGACCAGCCAGACCGGCACGACGACGAGGGCCGCCCGGCCGAACCAGCGCCAGCGGAACCCGCCGGCCACCGAGCTCAGCCAGCCCGGGCGCTGCCCGAAGAAGCCCCACTGGAGCAGCATCGCCACCGGGGTCAGCAGGGCCAGGGCCAGGTTGTTGGCCAGGAAGATCAGCGGCGTCACGGTGATCTGACCCGACTGCAGGGCGCCGGCCTCGGTCCGGCCCGTCGCGAGGTCGACGACGACCGCGGCCGCCGTCAGCGCGGTGCTGACCAGCAGGAAGGCGACGACGAGGCTGACGACCGCCAGCGCGCCCTTCCACCAGCGCGCCCGCGGGGTGCGCAGGAAGTGGTGGTACTCCCGCTCCTCGACGGGCAGCGCGCTCGGCTTCGGCGGGAGCGCCGGCGGGCCGGCCGGCGGGTGCGCGCCGACGGGCGGGTACGGGCCGGGCGGCGGGTACGGGCCGGGACCGGCGGGGAGCGGGCCGGGACCGGCCGCGGACGGGGCGGAGGGGTGCTCGGTCATGACCACAGCCTCCCAGCGCGGCCGGGTCCCGGGCAGTGCAGGCCGTCACGGGCTCGGGTGAGGGGCTCCCGGCCCCGTCGTGACAGGTGTCACGGGCCCTCCGCCCTCCGCGATCGCGCGAGACTCGACCCGTGACGGCTCGGGAGGTCGAGTCCGGGCGCAGCCGGCCGCTAGCCTGACGGCCGACCCAGGGAGCTGATCAGATGGACGTCCGCCGCAGCGGGCTCGGCGTGCTCGTGGTGAGCCAGCTGCTCGCCGGCCTCGGCGTGGCCAGCGGGGTCGCCGTCGGCGGGCTGCTGGCCGAGCAGCTGTCCGGCACCGTGGTCGTCGCCGGCCTGGCCCAGACGTCCTCGGTGCTCGGCGCCGGCCTGTGGGCGATCCCGCTGGCCCGGCTGGCCGGTCGCCGCGGCCGTCGCTGGGGGCTGGGCTGCGGCTACGCCCTCGCCGTCCTCGGCACGCTGCTGGTCCTCGGCTCGGCGGCGCTCGGCTCCGTGGTCCTGCTGTTCGTCGGACTGGCCGCCTTCGGCGCCTCCACCGCCGCCGGGCTGCAGGCCCGCTTCGCCGCGGCGGAGCTGACGACGGCGGCCTACCGGGCCCGGGCCCTGTCCGTCGTCCTCTGGGCCACGACGCTGGGTTCGGTCCTCGGCCCGAACCTGTCCGAGGTCGGCGCCCGGCTGGGGGAGCGGCTGGGCATCGAGCCGCTGACCGGCCCCTACCTGTTCTCCCTCGTCGCCTTCACCGCGGCCGCGCTGACGGTCAGCCTGGGCCTCCGCCCGGCGTCGCCCGACGCCGCGGGCGAGGGGCCGGTCGACCCCGCCGCCGTGGACGTCGGCGCCGCGGTGCCGGTCGTCCAGCTCGGCTTCCGGGTCGCGCTGCGGCTGGGGTTGGCCGACCCGCTGACCCGGCTGGCCGTCGTGGCCATCACCTGCTCCCACACCGTGATGGTGGGGGTGATGGTGATGACGCCGCTGCACATGGGCCACCTCGGCTTCTCCCTCGACCTCGTCGGCCTGGTGATCAGCATCCACATCTTCGGCATGTACGGCGCCAGCCCGGTGATGGGCTGGCTGACCGACCGGATCTCCGCCGTCGGCGTGCTGCTGGTGGGCGTCGTCCTGTTCGCCGCCGCGCTGGTGCTCGCGGCGATGGCGGACGAGCCGAGCATGCTGCTGATCTCCCTCGCCCTCGGCCTGCTGGGCCTGGGCTGGTCGGCGGGGATGATCGGCGGCTCGACGCTGCTCGCGTCCTCGGTGACCCCGGAGGCCAAGGTCTCGGTGCAGGGGGCGACCGACGCGGTGATGAACGTCGCGGCCGCGGCCTCCTCGGCCGTCTCGGGCCTGGTGCTCGGCTGGGCCGGGTATCCGGGGCTGGCCGTCGTCGCCGCCGTCGTCCTGGTCCCGATGGCGGTCCTGGCCGTCCGGACGGCGCTGCGGCCGCCGCGGCCGGGGACGCCGGAGCCCGCCGCGCAGCGGTCCTCCACCCGCGCCTGAGCGGTCCTGGCCCGACCGCTCAGCGGTGCCGCGGGTCCTCGGGCGGCTCCGCCGGGGGCCGGTCCGGCGGGACCAGCCGGGTGAGGGCCGCGCCCAGCCCGTCCACCAGTCCCCGCACCACCGCGTCGGCCGCGGCCAGCCACCGGCGCACCGCTCAGCCCTTCTGGAGGTGGAGGAGGACGACGGCCGGGACCGCCCACGCCGAGCGGACGGTCTCGTCGGTGGCGCCGCCCTCGACGTCCACCCCCGGGTGCCCGGCCAGCTCCTCGTCGGCGAGCAGCCGGCGCACCTCGGCCAGCCGCGCCTCGACGAAGGCGCGGTGGTGCTCGCCGCCCCAGGCGCGGAGCAGGGCCAAGCCCTCCAGGCCGAGCAGGTGGGCGAGCGGGTGCTGGTAGGTCACGGCTCGACGCTAGCCCGGCCCGCGGTCCGCCCCGACCACGTCTCCCACGCCCTGCCGGAGAAGATCGTGTGACCTCGCGCGGTGATGTCACCGCGTCAGCTCACACGATCTTGTCCTGATCAGCCGGCCGTGGTTCCCACCGGCTGCCCGAGGGCGGCGCGGAGGGCCTCCAGCGCCTGCCGCCGGAAGTCCCGGGCCACCGCCGAGCGGTCCTCGCGGAACCCGTCGGCGCCGTGGTACATCCCGGGGGCGACGTGCAGCGCGCAGGGCACCCCGGCGTCCCGCAGCCGTTCGACGTAGGCGAGGTCCTCGGCGTGGAAGAGGTCGACGTCGCCGACGCCGACCCAGGCGGGCGGCAGGCCGCGCAGGTCCTCGCGCCGGGCGCCGGCGGCGTAGGGCCGGTCCTCGACGGCGGTCGGCGCGTGCCCCAGGTAGGCGGTCCAGGCGAAGCGGTTGGAGGTGGGGGTCCAGACGAGCCGGCCGGTGCCGTCGTCCCCGCGCAGCGCCGTCCTGTCGTCGAGCATCGGGTAGAGCAGCAGCTGGAAGCAGACGTCGACCTCGCCGCGGTCGGTCGCCAGCTGGGCCAGGGTCGCGGCCAGCCCGCCGCCGGCGCTGTCCCCGCCCACGGCCACCCGGGACCGGTCGACACCCAGGGCGTCGGCCTGCTCGTGCAGCCAGCGCAGCCCGGCGTAGCAGTCCTGCAGGCCGGCCGGGAAGGGGTGCTCGGGCGCCAGCCGGTAGTCGACGCTGACGACGACGACGCCCAGCTCGTCGGCCCACCGGCTGCAGAGGTCGTGGTAGGTCACCGGGTCCCCGAGGACGAACCCGCCGCCGTGCACCCACAGCAGCGCGCCCGAGGGGCGGCGCCGCCCGGCGGGCTCGTAGACCAGCACGTCAACGGGCGGGGACCCGTCGCGGCCGGGCACCCGCTTGCGGCGGACGGTGGTGCCGGGGGCCAGCGCGGAGGGCCGCGGGGTGGTCCGGCGGACCAGGCGCAGCAGCGGGGCGCTGACGGTGAACGGGAGGTACAGCGCCGGGTGCCGCAGGTCGGCCGGGACCGCCGCGACCAGAGCGCGGCGTCGGCCGCCGGCCCGGACGAGCGCGGCGCCGGCGCCGAGGGCGGTGACGGCGAGGAGCGCCCGGGCGACGCGGCGGAGGGTCATGGCGGGGACCCTAGCGGCGGCGCCGCCCGGGAGGATCAGTGGCCCTCGGAGGTCCAGCCCTCGCCGCAGGGTCCGCCGTCGGGGGACTCGGCGATGGTCACCTCGCTGCCGTCGGGGGCGAGCAGCGGGAGGTAGAAGCGGGCCACCTCGACGCTGGCCTGCGGCACGTAGTGGAAGATCAGCGACCGGCGGAAGCGGTCGGCGGTGGTGTTGGGCCGCGACCCGTGCACCAGGCTGCCGTGGAAGAACAGCACGTCGCCGGCCTTCATCTCGGTCTGCAGGCGCACGGCGCCCTCGGGCACCGGCACCGTGTTGCCGGTGAAGGACTCCTCCGGGTCGGCGTCCTCGGGGCAGAGGATCTGGATGGTGTGCGAGCCGGGGATCACCATCAGCCCGCCGTTGTCGCCGTCGCAGTCGTCGACGGCGATCCAGGCCGCGATGCAGGTCTCGGGGTGCGACTGCAGGAACAGGTTGTCCTGGTGCAGCGCCTGCCCGCGCGCGCCCGGCGGCTTGAAGTAGAACATCGACTGCGCGCCGTAGGCCGGGCCCACCAGCTGCTCGACGACGGAGACCACCCGGGGGTCGGTCATCAGCCGCCGGGCCAGCTGCCCGACCTCGAGGTCGGTGCGGCGGTGCGGGTGGATGACGCGCGGGTAGCGGCGCAGGATGTCGCCGTCCGGCAGGCCGTCGTCGAAGCCGAAGGAGGGGTCGGCCTCGATGTGGTCGGTGAAGGAGGCGCGGATGGTGGCGATCTCGTCCGGGGACAGCAGGCCGGGCACCAGCACGACGCCTTCGCGCTGGTAGGTCTCGGCGAGGGCGCCGGGGGTGGTGAGCAGAGCGGTCATGGCTCAAGCCTGGGCGAGATGCACCCGTCCCACCAGGGTCGCGCCGGTCGCGGAGATGGGAGATCCTGCTGTCGTGCCCGAGGAGTCGATGACGCCCACCGTCCCGCGCGTGCTCACCGGCGTCTTCGCCGAGGGCCCGTCCTACGCCACCTGGCGGACCCGCGGCACCACCGACTGGCTCGTCGTGCACACCCTCGCCGGCACCGGGCGGTTCGGGTCGGCCGACGGCCGCGCCCTGCTGGTCGGCCGGGGCGACCTGGTGCTGCTGCGGCCCGGCGTGCGGCACGACTACGGGACCGCGCCGGGCGTCGACGGCTGGGAGCTGCAGTGGGCCCACGTGCACCCGCGGGCGGAGTGGGCGCCGCTGCTGGACTGGCCCGAGGCGCTGCCCGGCGTCCGCCGGCTGCGGCTGGCCGGCGAGGTGCACCAACGGGTCCGGGAGGCGTTCGCCCGGGCCACCGCGCTGGGTCACGGCGGGTTGGCGCAGGCCGAGCTGTTCGAGCTGAACGCGCTGGAGACCGCGCTGCTGTGGGCCGCCACCCAGGTCCCGGGCCCCCGCCCGCTCGACCCGCGGCTGATCTCCGTGCTGGAGGACGTCGGCGCCCGGCTGGCCGAGCCGCTGACCGTCGCCGGCCTGGCCGACCGGGCCGGGCTGTCGCCCTCGCGGCTCACCCACCTGTTCACCGAGCAGCTGGGCGTGCCGCCGATGCGCTTCGTGGAGCGGCAGCGGATGCAGGCCGCCCGGCAGCTGCTGGAGCTGACCCGGCGGCCGGTCGCCGACGTCGCCCGGGCCGTCGGCTACGACGACCCGCTCTACTTCTCCACCCGCTTCCGCCGCCACACCGGTCGCTCGCCCAGCGAGCACCGGGCGGGGTCCACCCCGGAGCCGCCGTCGGCCTGAGGGCGGCCGGTGATGTTGGCTGGACGTCGTGCAGGACGTGCTGGCCGGGTTCGCCACCATCGCGGTCGTCATCGCGGTGGGGTTCCTGCTCGCCCACAGCCGGGTCCTCGACGTCGAGAGCCAGGGGATGCTGGCCCGGCTGGCCTTCTATGTCGCCAGCCCCGCGCTGATGGTCACCGTGCTGGGCCGGACGGACGTCTCGCAGCTGTTCTCGGCCAACCTCGTCGCCTCCCTCGGCAGCGTGGTGGTGACCGCGACCGTCGCCGTCCTGCTGGCCCGGCTGGTGTGGCGGCGGACCGCCAGCGACACCGTCATCGCCACCTTCAGCGCGTCCTACGTCAACGCGGGCAACCTCGGGCTGCCGATCGCCGCCTACGTGCTGGGCGACGTCTCGCTGATCGCCCCGATGCTGCTGGCCCAGTTGATGGTGCTGCAGCCGCTCGGCCTGGCGGTGCTGGACTCGACGGTGCACGTGGCCGACCCCGCGCAGAGCCGGGGCCGCCGGCTGCTCGACCGGCTGGGCCAGCCGCTGCGCAACCCGCTGATGCTCGGCTCGCTGGCCGGGCTGCTGCTCTCGGTGACCGGCCTGCCGCTGCCCCGGGTGGTGCTGGACCCGCTGACGCTGATCGGCGGGATGGCGGTGCCCGCGATGCTCATCGCCTACGGCATCTCGCTGCGGCTGGGACCGCGGCCGGGGGCGGGCGAGCCGCCGGTCCAGATCGGCACGATCGTGGCCCTCAAGCTGGTCCTGCAGCCGGTCGTCGCCTACCTCATCGGCCGCTTCGTCGTCGGACTCGACGGCCTGGACCTGCTGGCCGTCACCGTCGTCGCGGCGCTGCCCACCGCGCAGAACGTCTTCACCCACGCCGTCCGCTACCGGCGGGCCGAGATCCTGGCGCGGGACTCGATCTTCATCTCCACCCTGCTCTCGGTGCCCGTGCTGCTGCTCATCGCCGGCGTCCTCGGCTGACGCGCGGGCCGGCGGCGGCCTCGGTAGGGTCCGACCATGCCCGACACCCCGCTGCCCCCGCGCGTGCTCGACCTGCTGCGCCGCCCCAACCCGGCCGTGATGGCCACCGTCGCCGCCGACGGCCGCCCCGTCACCGTCGCCACCTGGTACCTGCTGGAGGACGACGGCCGGGTGCTGCTCGGGCTCGACGCCACCCGGGCCCGGCTGAAGCACCTGCGGCGCGACCCCCGCGTCTCGCTGACCGTGCTGGCCGCGGACGACTGGTACACCCACGTGAGCCTGCAGGGCCGGGTGGGCGAGGTCACCGAGGACATCGGTCTCGCCGACATCGACCGGCTGGCGACGCACTACCTCGGCACGCCCTACCCCGACCGGGAGAGCCCGCGGGTCGCCACCCGGCTCCAGGTCGAGCGGTGGCACGCCTGGGGCTCGCTGGCCGCCGAGCAGCCCGGCTGACCCCCGGACAGGTCCCGACCGGCGGATAGATCGCCGCGCTAACCGGATGGCCGTGCGGTCGTCCTCCGCCGGTCGCCCGGAGGTCGCCCGGTGTTCACCGCGCGGCGCTTCGATCGAGCGTCTCCGCAGAGAGCGGAGCCACGAACGATCGGGGTACGCATGAAGTTCCTCTCCCGCCGCGCCGGACGCGCGGCGATCGCCGTCGCCGCCGCCGGTGGCCTGATGTTCTGCGCCGGGGTCTCCTACGCCGGCTACAGCAGCGAGAACCTGAGCGTGAAGGGCGGTGCGAACCGGGTCCAGGGCGACCGCTCCGAGGTCGTCAAGCGCGCCGTCGACAAGGGCCGGGCGCAGAACGTCATCCTGCTCATCGGTGACGGCATGGGCGACTCCGAGATCACCTCGGCGCGCAACTACGCCTACGGCGCCGCGGGTTCGTTCCCCGGCATCGACGCGCTGCCGCTGACCGGGCAGTACACGACCTACTCCCTCACCAAGGAGGGCCGCCCGGACTACGTGCCCGACTCCGCGGCCACCGGCTCGGCGTGGGCCACCGGCACCAAGACCTACGACAACGCCATCTCGGTCGACATCCGCGGCAAGGCCCAGCCGACCCTGCTCGAGCTGGCCAAGGCCAAGGGCCTCAAGACCGGCGACGTCACCACCTCGGAGATCCAGGACGCGACGCCGGCCGTGCAGGTCGCGCACATCTCGGCGCGCTCCTGCTACGGCCCGGTCGCCACCGCGAAGACCTGCCCCGAGGCCGCCAAGGAGAACGGCGGCCGCGGCTCGATCACCGAGCAGCTGCTCGACACCCGGCCCGACGTCACCCTCGGCGGCGGCTCGAAGACCTTCGGCGAGAAGGCCGTCGCCGGCCGCTACGCCGGCCAGACCCTGCTCGACCAGGCGAAGGCCCGCGGCTACCAGGTGGTCGACGACAAGACCGAGCTCTCCGCCGTCCGCACGGCGAACCAGACCAAGCCGGTGCTCGGCCTGTTCGGGGCCGGCAACCTGCCCGTCCGCTACGTCGGCCCGAAGGCCACGCCGACCGGCGGCACCACCCCCGCCGCCCACTGCACCCCGAACCCGGACCGGCCGGCCAGCCAGCCCCGGCTCGCCGCGATGACCCGCAAGGCCATCGACCTGCTCGAGAACGACAAGGGCTTCTTCCTCCAGGTCGAGGGCGCGAGCATCGACAAGCAGGACCACGCGGCCAACGCCTGCGGCCAGATCGGCGAGACGATCGACCTCGACGAGGCCGTCCAGGTCGCCCTGGCCTACGCCAAGCGGGACGGCAACACCTCCGTCTTCGTCACCGCCGACCACGGCCACACCAGCCAGATCGTCGAGGCGGGGGAGAACACGCCGGGCCTCACCACGACGCTGCTCACCCACGACAACGCCCCGATGACGATCTCCTACGGCACCGCGGAGGCCGGCGGCTCGCAGCAGCACACCGGCAC
This sequence comes from Microlunatus capsulatus, assembly GCF_017876495.1. Taxonomy (NCBI): domain Bacteria; kingdom Bacillati; phylum Actinomycetota; class Actinomycetes; order Propionibacteriales; family Propionibacteriaceae; genus Microlunatus; species Microlunatus capsulatus. The sequence continues at coordinate 4,350,163 of NZ_JAGIOB010000001.1, forward strand.
CCAGGTGCGCCTCGCGGGCTACGGCCCCAAGGCGGCGAACGTCGTCGGCCTGACCGACCAGACCGACCTCAACACGACGATCGCCTCGGCGCTCAAGCTGCCCTCGCGGCTGCCGCGCCGCTGAGGTCCGTCCCGCACCACGCCTGACGTCGCCCCCCGGGCTCCGCGTCGTCCCCGCTCGCGCGGGGCGGCCGGGGCGCGGGGGGCGTCGTCGTCCCCCCGCCCTCCCGGCGCACCCGGCGCCCGGCGGGAGAGCTACTGCCCGATCCGCCCGTCGACGCACTCGCGCAGCAGGTCGGCGTGACCGCAGTGCCGCGCGTACTCCTCGACCAGGTGGACGACCACGTCGCGCACGGGCAGCGGGTCGCCGCGCCGGTGCACGGTCGCCCCGAGGTCCTCGGTGCGGGCCAGCACCTCCTCGGCGAAGGCCACCTCCGCGCGCCAGTCCGCCCAGGCCTGCGCGACGACGGCGTCGTCGGCCCGGGCGCCGTCGAAGTCCTCGTCGGGGGACTCCGGGGTGCAGTAGAGCGACCCGACGTCCTGGCCGGCGAGGGTGCCGCGGAACCAGGTCCGCTCCACCTCCGCCAGGTGCCGGACCAGGCCCAGCAGGGACATCGTGGAGGGCGGCACGGAGCGGCGCGCGAGCTGCTCGGCGTCGAGGTCGGCGCACTTCAGCTCCAGCGTCAGCCGGTAGCGCCGCAGGTAGTCGGCGAGCACGCCGTGCTCGTCGGTCCCCGCCGGACCGCTCTCGCGCGGGTCGTCGGCCTCGTCGACCCACAGGTCGGGGTGGACCGTGGCCCGCGTCCAGCGGCTCGGGAGCCCACCGGCCGCCGGGGCCGGGCCCGCCGAGGCGATCTCGTCCGGCACGCCGGCCCTCAGTGGTGGTGCGCGAGGTAGGCGCCCGCGCACTCGTTGCCCGCGTCCACCAGCCAGCGCAGCTGCTCGACGTCGTCGCGCTCGGCGGCCAGCTGGGCCAGCCGGTCACCGGCGTGCTCGTGCCCGGCGTCGACCAGCCAGCGCAGCTGGTCGACGTCACCCCGCTCGACGGCCAGCGCGGTCAGCCGGCGGGCGGCGCTGTCGTGCCCGGCGTCGACGAGCTCGCGCAGCTGGCCGACGTCGCCGCGCTCGGCGGCCAGGGCGGCCAGCCGGTCGGCCGCGACCTCGTTCCCGGCGTCGACCAGGCGACGCAGCCCCTCGGTGTCCATGGCGGCAGCGTAGGGCTCCGGCGGCGTTCCCGACAGTGCCCGAGCCCACCGGTGCCCCGGCGGCGCCGGACCGCCGGCCGGGACGGGTCAGAAGGAGGCGATGACCTCGGGCCCGGTGGTCGGCCGGGTCGACCCGCCGCGCGGCTCGACGGTGAGGGCCACCGCGACCGCTCCGCCCACGCCCGCGGTGAGCCAGACGTGCTCCCGCTCGGTCGAGGGGAAGACGGGTCCGGGGGCCATGGCGCCCGCGCGGTCCTGCGTCCAGACCTGGTAGCTGTGCGCGGCGTCCAGCACCGGCAGGGCGCCGCCGACCAGCAGGGCGCGGTCCTGGTGGCGCGACACCACCAGGGTCACGGGGTGCCCGCCCGCGACCAGCGCGCGGTGGACCTGCACGTCGTCGGCGGTCATCAGGCGGTCGACCTCGCGGGCCTGGGCCGTCTGGACCTGGTGCTGGTGCGCGAGGCCGACGACCCCGCCGCCGAGGACGAGGGCCAGCGCGAACGCCAGGGCGAGCACCGGCCACCAGGGGCGGCGGCGTCGTCGCGGGCGTGCGCGGCCGGCAGTGGTCGGGGCGGTCGCGGACCGAGCGGGCAGCGTGGCAGAGGTCGCGGCCGGCTGCTGCGGAGGGAGCGGGCGGTGCCCGCGGGCGTCGGCGAGGACGTGGCGCCGCAGCCCGGCCGGCGGTGTGCGGCTGGTCAGCCGGCTGAGCTCGGCGACGGTCTCGACCAGCTCGCGCACCTCGACCCGGCAGGACGCGCACCGGCTGAGGTGGCGCTCGAAGTCGGCCCGCTCGGCCTCGGACAGGCCGTGGACGACGTAGCTGCCGACGGCGCCGTGGACGTCGCTCACGTCGGCGCTCCCAGGTGCCCGCGGAGGGCGATCAGGCCGTCCCGCATGCGGGCCTTGACGGTCCCCAGCGGGAGGTCGAGGAGGCGGGCGATCTGGCTCTGGCTGTAGCCGCCGTAGTAGGCCAGCTGCAGCGACTGGCGCTGCACCGGGCTGAGCAGCAGCAGGCCCTTCCGGACGGGCTCGACGGCGAGGTCGGCGTCCACCCGCTCCCAGACGGGGTCGGGCAGCCGCTCGTCGGTGGCGCGGGCCCAGCGGTCGTCGCGCGCCGTGTCGCTCTCGACGCTGCGGACCCGGTCGACGGCCCGCCGGTGCGCCAGGGTCAGGATCCAGCCCATCGCACTGCCTCGTCCCGGGGTGTAGGTGGTGGCCTTCTGCCAGACCTCCAGGTAGACCTCCTGGACGACCTCGGCGGCGTGCTGCGGTGCCCGCAGGACCCGCAGCACCGTGCCGTAGGTGCGCGGTGAGGTCGCCTCGTAGAGGTCGGCGAAGGCGTCGACGTCACCCTCGGCGGCCCGCTGCAGGAGCTGGGCCAGGTGGTGCGAGCGCTCGTCCGCGGGCCGTCCGGCCCCGGGGTGCTCCCCGGAGCCGGACGTCGTCGCGTGCACGCTCAGCCACCGTGACCGAGGGTCTGCGGCTCAGGACTTCGGCAGCAGGACGGTGTCGATGATGTAGACGGTGGCGTTGGCGGTCTGGACGTTGCCGCAGAGGACCTTGGCGTCGCCGTTGACGGTGAAGTTCTCACCGGAGCCCTCGACGGTGATGCCCTGCTTGGGGTTGAGGCTGTCGTGCTCGCCGGCGAGGGTCATCGGGTCGAGCTTCTCGCCGACGACGTGCTCGGTGAGGATCGCGGTGAGCATCTCCTTGTCGGCGAGGACCTTGTCGAGGGTCTTCTTGTCGATCTTGGCGAAGGCGTCGTTGGTGGGGGCGAAGACGGTGAGGTTGTCGGTGGTGTTGAGGGTGTCGACGAGGCCGGCCTTCTTGACCGCGGTGACGAGGGTGGAGAGGAGGGGGTTGTTGCTGGCGGCGGTGGCGACGGGGTCGGCGCTCATGCCGTCGAAGGAGCCCTTGCCGGTCTTGGGGACGGCGGAGCAGGCGGCGCCGAAGGGGGCGTCGGCGGTGGAGGCGCTCATGGAGGGGGTCATGGAGGGGCTGGCCATGGGGGAGCTGGAGGCGCTCATGGAGGGCGCGGAGGAGGTGGAGGTGCCGGCGGGGGTGGCCTCGGTGCCGCCACAGGCGGCCAGGGTCAGCGGCAGGGCGAGGGCTGCGGCGAGGCCGGCGATCTTGGCGATGCGGGTGGTGGTGAACATCGTGAATTCCTCTGTCTGCTGGACGGTGGCGGGCCGTTCGGCCGGTCACCACCACTTCGGTCCCACGAGCCCCGCGGTTTGGTCCCGAGCCGTTCCCACCTCGGGCCGTCGGCTCGTCGGCCGGTGGGGGACAGGCTCCCCGAAGGCCGTCTGACCAGGGTCGACGGGCCCAGGAGCCACGGCCGATTCCCCCTACTTCGGAGCCGCGGGCGGACCGGATGGGTCGTCAGCACAAAACTGCAGATATTCCTTCTGAAATAAAACAGAATGGTCTCGGAATAGGCATTTCCTGAGCCATTGACCAGGTCCCGGACCTACGTTTCAGCTGCTCGCAGCACCGGGGGGGCCGCGAGCACCCATCCCCCTCTCCAGCTGATCGGAGCTCTCCCCGTGTCCAGCCTCTCCACCCGCGGCCTCGGTGCCGCCGCCACCGTGGCCCTCACCGCCGCCGCCGTCCTCGGTCTGCCGACCTCGGCCCCCGCCGCCACCACGACCGCCAGCGCCGCCGGCGGCTCGGCCTACGGCTCGACGGTCAAGGTCGGCAACCTCGTCGACTCGGGCCGCACCTCCTACGTGCCGCTGTGCACCACCCGCGTCGGGTCGGCCGCCAACAACACCGCCCGGGTCGACCTCGGTCTCCTCGGGCACATCGGGGCGGCCACCACGAAGGTCGTCAGCACCGACGCCCGCGGCACCCGGGCCGCCACCGCCACCAGCACGACCGCCGGCACCTCTCTGCTGGGCGGGCTCGTCTCGGTCTCCTCCATCACGAGCACCGCCGGGGTCAGCAAGGACGCCCGCGGCTACCACTCCACCGGGTCCAGCGTCCTCGTGGGCCTGCGGGTCGCGGGCCGGTCCGTCACGGCCAAGCCCGCCCCGGGCACCAGCATCACCATCCCCGGGGTGGCGACGGTGCTGCTCAACCAGCAGAGCGCGCGGACCAGCGCCGGCGCGCACAACCAGGGGGTCACCGCGCTCCGGGTCACGCTCCTGCCCGGCAACACGCTGGGGCTGCCGACCGGCACCGTGGTGGTGGGAGCGGCCAACGCCTCGCTCGCCGCGCCCACCCGGCACCGCCCCTACGGCTCCGCGTTCGGCACCGAGGCCAACGTGGCCGGTCTCGTCGGCAGCGGCCGGACGGCCAGCTCCGTGCTGCCCTGCGGGGGCAGCGGCGGGGTCACCCGCACCAACAAGGTCGCCTCGGTGACGGCTCCGGGTCTGGTCCGGGTCGGCGCGGTGACCAGCAGCGCGAAGAGCACCGACACCGCGAGCGCCACGACGGCGACGACCGCGGCGAAGGTCGCCGGGATCTCCCTGCTGGGCGGCGTGGTCGAGGTGGACGCCGTGACGGCCCAGGCCAACGCCAAGCGCACCGCGACCGGCGTCGCGCGGACCTCGACCGGCACGCAGGTGGTCGGGCTGAAGATCAACGGTCGCGCCCGCACCGTCTCCACGAAGGAGAACACGACGATCGACATCGCCGGCGTGGGCACCCTCACGCTGCACAAGACGGCCCGGACCGCCACCAGCATCACCGTCGACGCCCTCCAGCTCAGGCTGACCACCGCCCGGGCCGGCCTGCCGGTCGGGGCCGTCGTCACCCTGGGCCACGCGGGCGCCGGCGTCGCCCACCGCTGACCTCCGGCGACCTCCCCCGGGGTGAGGGGCGGTGCAGACCCCCGCTGCACCGCCCACCACCCCTCCCTCGCCGTCCCTCCCGCCGCTCGTCCCCGCCCCGCAGCCCCTCCCCAGGACGTCCCCCACCAGGACGTCCCTCCCTCCCGTCCGTCCCGTCCGAGCCCAGGAGGCTCCTCATGACGATCGCCCTGCCGGCCGGCCGACCTCCCGTCGCCCGCCCCCGCCCCACCCGCCCGGCACCGCCCACCGGCCCCGCGGCCTCCACCCGGTCCGTCCCCGCCGACGTCGCGCGGGCCGACCACCCCCACGGCGACGTCCCGTTCTCCGCCCCGCCCGCGGCCCCGCTCGCCGTCGTGCTGCTCGGGATGCTCGTCGTGCTCGCCGGCCTCGTCGCCGGCGGGGTGCTGCTGGTCGTGCACCTGCTCGGCCTGGTCGGCTGATCTCCCGGCCCCGACCCGGTCGGCTGCGGCCGGGTCGCCGCTGCGCCCCGTCCCGACTCCCGCGCCCGGTGCACGGGGCGCGGGAGCGCCGCAGGGGCGCGGGAGCGCGTCAGGGGCGCGGGAGCGTCAGCGCGTGCGCTCGAACCGCTCCCACGCCGCCTGCCGCGACATCTGCAGAGCGGTTCCGACCCGGGCCCAGGAGGCCCCGCGGCGGCGGCACTCGGCCACCCAGCCGGCCAGGGCGTCCTCCACCTGCCGGGCGGCGGCGGCCACCAGGGGCAGCCGGTCGAGCAGGGCCTCGTCGGTCATCGTCGACCAGCGCGGGACCTCCGGCTCGGCCGCCGGGGGCCGCCGCGGCCCGGCCATGATCTGCACGCAGAGCGCGACGCACTCGTCGCAGATGCAGCTGCCCGGCCCGGCGACGACCTGGGCCACCTCCTCCTCGGGCTTCAGGCAGAACGAGCAGCGCTGTCCGGGTCTGGTGTCCATCGCCCCACTGTCAGGGATGGCCTGACGTAGTGTCAAGGTTTGCCTGACATCGTGGTGCGAGTAGGCCCAGGAGGCCGGCGGTCTGCTCCGCCCCGGGCCGGCCCCGTCCTCCGGACGGTGCAGCCCCGCAGGGCCGCGGTCCTCTACGATGCTGACCGTCCGCTGGCGTCATCACGTCCGGACCGGGGGTCGAGCAGGGGCCCGACCGCGGGTGCGACCCGCGGTGCGGAGAGCCTGCGCCGACCACCCCCGTCGGCCGCCGTGAGCACGGAGACGCCGATGACGACCACCCCCGACCCCCGTCCTGACCAGACCGACCGCGACCTGACGGCCGCCCTGGCCGAGCTGGCCCGGGTCGAGCACGGCCGCACCCCGCTCAGCGAGGGCGCCCGGGTGGTGGCCAGCACGGTCCGCGACCTGCTCGCCGACACCACCGAGGTGTCCGTCACCCTGCTCGAGAAGGGTCGCCCCCGGACGGTGGCCGCCACCGGAGCCCTCGCCGTGCAGCTCGACGAGCGGCAGTACGCGGCCCGCACGGGACCGTGCCTCGACGCCGCCCGCTCGGGACGCACCGTCGCCCTGGCACTGCAGGAGGCCACGGGGGCCTACCCCGAGTTCGTGCGCAGCGCCCTCGACCAGCACGTCAGCCACAGCCTGTCGGTGCCGGCGCCGGCCCCGGACCGCGCCGGCTGGCGGGTGGCGCTGAACGTCTACGCCCTCTCGGGGGAACCGTTCAGCGCTGCGGCCCGGTCGGGCGTCGAACGGTTCGCCCCCTACGCCGGGACCTTCCTGGCCAACCTCGACCACCACCACGCGGCGGTCCTGCTCGCGGAGGGCCTGCAGCAGGCGATGCGGTCGCGGGCCGTCATCGAGCAGGCGAAGGGCGTGCTGATGGCGCGGGAGCACTGCTCGGCGGAGCAGGCGTTCGAGCTGCTGGTGCACAAGTCCCAGCGCGACAACGTCAAGCTCCGCGACGTCGCCCAGGCCCTGGTCGAGCGGGTGACCCGGCGCGAGGGGACGGGCCCGACGGCCTAGCCGGACCGCCGCTCGGCCGCCAGCCGCTCGGCGAGCTGCCCGGCCAGCCGGTCCAGCTGCCGCACGTGCGCGGCGTCGCCGTCGGTCTGGACGACGGCCGGACCCACGCCGTCGGTGACCACGGCGACCGCGTAGCCGTCGAGGATCCCCATCTGCCGGGTCACCCGGTCCGCGCGCAGCCACCCGCCCTTGTAGGCCGTGGCGCCGACCGTGCCCAGCCCCCAGGCGTGCTCCTCGACCGGCCGCATCCGGCCCAGCAGGTACGCGCTCGCGGAGGGGGAGACGACCTCACCGCCGGCCAGGGCGGCCATGAACCGGACCTGCTCGCGCACGGTCCACACCATGAGGCCCTCGTAGCGGTCCGGCGCGGTGGTCGTGCGGTCGCCCACCGAGCGGAGGACGGCCGTCATGGCCCGACCGGGGGAGCCCGGGATCGCGGCGCGCAGCCGGGCGACCGCGTCGCCGTCAGAGCGGCTGAGGGCCCGGTCGACCAGCCGCCGCTGCTCGCGGCTGAGCCGGTCGGGGTCGCCGCCGGCCACGGTGTCGAGGACGGCGGCCACCACGAGGACCTTCGACGTCGACCACGCCTCGGGCCGGTCCACCCCGCCCTCGACGGTGACGTCGCCCGGGTCGTCGAGCGGCGCGAAGGCGACGGCGTTGCGCCGGTCGCCCACCCAGTCCGGTGCCTCGGGGGCCGGGCTGGGTGGACGGCTCGAGCGCGGTGCGGGACTCGGCGACCCAGCGCGAGCGGTCGGGGACGACGTCGACGGCGGGGGAGAGGTGGGGGCCGGCGCCGTGGACGGGGCGGTCGTCCCCGGGGACGCCGGGGCGCCGGCGACCGGCCCGTCGGCGACCGGAGCCGTGCCGCAGCCGGCCAGCACCAGGGCGGCGACGGCGAGGGCCGCGCACGCGCTGTCCCGACCGGTCCTCTGCACGCGTCGAGCCTAGGGGTGCGGCCTCGTCGCCAGCAGAACTGCGGGAGGACGACAGGTTCGGACCCGCTGGACCTGTCGTCCTCCCGCAGTTCCTGCCGGTGGCCGCCGTACAGTGCGGAGCCTGACCGCGGCCCCGGCCGCGGAGGAACGAGGTCTCGATGACGTCCCTCGCACCGGCCGCCGGTCGCGCCCGCCCGCGGCGCCGGCCGCTCCTGGTCCTGGCGACCGCCGCCGCCCTGCTGCTCGGGGCCGCCTGCTCCGGGGGACCGGCCGACCCGGCCCCGGCCGCCCCCTCCGCGAGCGCCGCGGGCCCGGCGGTCTTCACCAACCCCGTGCTGGGCCAGGGCGCCGACCCCTTCGTGACGGTGGTCGACGGCCGGTACTGGTCTGTGCAGTCCTCCGGCACGGGCGTCACGCTGCGCTCCTCGGACTCGCTGCTCACCCTCGGCGACGCGGACGCCGAGGTGATCTTCCAGGGCGGGGAGGAGGACAGCCCCTGCTGCGAGTGGTGGGCGCCGGAGCTGCACGAGATCGACGGCCGGTGGTACGTCTACGTGGCCGCCGACGACGGCGACAACGAGAACCACCGCACCTACGTGCTGGAGGCCGACGCCATCGAGGGGCCGTACGCGTTCGCGGGCCGGCTGGAGCTGCCGGGGGACCGGTGGGCCATCGACGCCACCGTCTTCACCGCCGCCGGCACCCGCTACGTCTCCTGGTCGGGCTGGCCGGGGGACACGAACGGCCAGCAGAACCTCTACCTGGCCGAGCTCGCGACGCCGACGACGGTGTCCGGGAAGGCCGTGGTGGTCTCGGAGCCGCGGCTGGACTGGGAGACCCGGGCCGGCACGGTCGGGGTGCTGGTCAACGAGGGGCCCGCGGCGCTGGTGCGCGAGGGGAAGGTCTTCCTCACCTACTCGGGCTCGGGCTGCTGGACCCCTGACTACGCCATCGGGCTGCTGAGCGCCGACGAGGACGCCGACCTGCTCGACCCCGCCAGCTGGACGAAGGACCCGGAGCCGCTCTTCGCGGCCAGCGAGGAGGCCGAGGAGTACGGCACCGGGCACCACAGCTTCTTCGCGTCCCCCGACGGCACCCAGACCTGGTTCGCCTACCACGCCGTCACCAGCCCCGGGGGCAGCTGCGGCGAGGACCGCGAGGTCTACGCGCAGCCGGTCGCCGACGGCCCCGGGGGCCGGCCCGACCTGGGCGTGCCGTCGGGACGGACGGTCGAGATCCCGCTGCCGGCGGGCGACCCCGGGTCCTGACCGCTCAGGCGGCGACGAGCTGCGGGCTCCGGGTCCGGGCGGACGCCCCGGCCTGCTCCCGGTACAGGGCGGCGGCGTCGCGGAAGGCGGCCAGCGCGTAGGCCGGCACGGCGAGGCCCTGCCCGGACGCCTGCAGCAGCTGGGTCTCCACCCGGACGATGTCGCGGACGTTGCGCTCCAGCTCGTCGTCCATCCCCAGCTCGACGAGGACGCTGCCGAACTGGGTCTGCTGGGCGCGGGTCTTGGCGCCCACCAGGCTGAACGTCTTCGAGCGCAGGAACCGGGCGAGGTGCAGCTGCCACGGCGCGAGCGCCCCGGACTGCACCAGCTCCAGCGCGCTCATCCGGTAGAAGGCGAAGTGGCCGGGCTCCTGCACCTTGATGGCCTCGACGACGGTGGTCCGGACGGCGTCCTCGCCCATCGCGGCCAGCCCCTCCGACATCGACTGGTAGGCCAGCATCGCCGACTTCTCGGTCGCTGCGCCGGTCAGGTAGTACAGCAGCCGGATGACCTCGTGCACCGCGGGGATGTGCGCCAGCGCGCCCAGCACCCGGATCCGCGGCGGGACACCGCCGGTGTCGGCCTGGGTGGGCGGCATGCCGAGGTGCTGCCCGAGGGTGTCGAGCAGGACGCCGTGGTGCTCCTCCTGGGGACCCCAGACGTCGGCGTAGAACAGCCGGTCGGTCTCGCTGACGCCGGGCAGCAGCACGGCCAGCTCGAGGACGTTGCGCTCCACCTCCATCTCCACCCGGGCCATGTACTCCAGCGGGCCGGCGAAGCGCTCGCGGACCGCGCGGGCGTCGCGGAGGGTGTAGTCGGCGGAGCCCAGGTCGACGGGCGGGTGCAGCGCGCCGAGCCGCTCCACGTGGGCGCGGATGCGGGCGGGGTCGACGGTCGGGGTGGTCATCGCGGTGGTCCAGTTCTCGGGGAGGTTCGGTCGCAGGAGGTTCGGCGCCGGCCCCGGTGCGGTCTGGTCACACCTCGGTCACGTGAGCACCGCCACGTCCGGTCCGCTCCCCGGACCGGAATGGATCGGAGAATCCCTAGCGTTACGGTCTGGTACCGGACGGCCGACGTCGTCCGGGCGCCCGGAGCCGGGCGCCGACGTGGACCCGCCCCGGCGGCACGACCCGGGAGGGGGCGAGCAGGATGAGTGCGGTGAGCACCGACCAGGTCGAGACGGCCTCCCTCGGCGGCGCGCAGGTGGCCCGCCGTCTGCGGGCCGACCCGGCGGCCGTCGTCGGCGTCGCCCTCGTCGCGGTCTTCGTCGTGGTGGCCGCGCTGGCCCCCGTCGTCGTCCTCGCCTCGGGGCACGACCCCTACGCCTACGACCTCGGCGCCCTGGACAGCACGGGCGCGCCGGCCGGGGCGCTGGGCGGGATCAGCGCCGACCACTGGTTCGGCGTCGAGCCGCTGACGGGGCGCGACCTCTTCGCGATCGTCGTCTACGGCGCCCGGACGTCCATCCTCGTCGGGCTGCTGGCCACCGTCGTCTCGGTCGTGCTCGGCGTCGTCGTCGGCCTGCTGGCCGGCTACTTCGGCGGCTGGGCGGACCGGCTGCTCAGCCGGGCCACCGACGTCGTCTTCGGCTTCCCGAGCCTCATCTTCATGATCGCCCTGGGCGCGATCATCCCCACCTGGCTGCCGAAGTCGGCGCTCATCGTCGTCGTCATCGGGTTCTTCGGCTGGCCGCCGATCGCCCGGGTCGTCCGGGGCCAGACGCTGCTGCTCAAGGAGCGGAACTACGTCGTCGCCTCCCGCGCCGCCGGCGCCGGCGCCGGGCACGTGATGCTGCGCCAGGTGCTGCCCAACCTCGCCGCCACGATCATCGTCTTCGCCACCATCTCCATCCCGGGCAAGATCGGCGCCGAGGCGGCGCTGTCCTTCCTCGGCGTCGGCGTCCCGCCGCCCACCCCGGCCTGGGGCCGCTCGATCGGCGACGCGATCAGCTGGGTGCAGACCGACCCGATGTTCCTGATCTTCCCCGGCGCCGCGCTGTTCCTGGTCACCCTGGGCTTCAACCTCTTCGGGGACGGGCTGCGCGACGCCCTCGACCCCCGGTCCGCGAGCCTGCGCCGGTGAGCGCGCCCTCGACCGGCTCGGGGACCGGCACGATCCCCGCGACCGAGCACGCGCCGTCCCGACGGGCGGTGCGCGCCGGCGGCTACCTGCGCTACCTCGGCGGCCGGCTGCTGGGCATGGTCCTCGTGCTGCTGGTCATCGCGCTGATCAGCTACGCGATCTTCTACCTGCTGCCCGCCAACCCCGCGCAGCTCTCCTGCGGACGGCCCTGCACACCGGACCGGCTGGCGCAGGCCGAGGCGTTCATGGGCTACGACCAGCCGTGGTGGCGCCAGTTCCTCGGCTTCCTCGGCGGGCTCGTCGCCGGCCGCACCTACGGGACGGGCGCGGCGGCCATCCAGTGCGCGGCGCCGTGCTTCGGGTACTCCTTCCGGCTCAACCAGCCGGTGACCGAGCTGATCGTCGACCGCATCCCCGTCACGTTCTCGATCGCGCTCGGCGCCGCCGTGCTGTGGCTGCTGATCGGGGTGGCGACCGGGGTCGTCTCGGCGCTGAAGCGCGGCTCGCTGACCGACCGCGTGCTGATGACGGGCGCCGTCGCCGGGGTCTCGGCGCCGGCCTACCTCGTGGGCCTGCTCGGCATCCTGCTGTTCGGCTTCACGCTCAACATGGTCCCGGTCTCGGGCTACGTGCCGCTGACCGAGAGCCCCGTCGACTGGGCCTGGCACCTGGTGCTGCCGTGGCTGGTGCTGGCCTTCCTCAACGCCGCCCTCTACACGCGGCTGACGCGCGGGGAGATGCTCGAGGTGATGGGGGAGGACTACATCCGCACCGCCCGGGCCAAGGGCCTGGGCGAGGGCCGCGTCGTCCGCCACCACGCCCTGCGCAACGTGCTCATCCCCGTCGCCACCGTCTTCGGCCTCGACCTCGGCGGCCTGCTGGGCGGGGCCGTCATCACCGAGAAGGTGTTCTCGATGCAGGGCCTCGGCGCCCTGCTGCTCGACGCCGTCGGCAACCTCGACCTGCAGGTGCTGGTCGGCGTGACCCTGTTCTCGGCCTTCGTGATCGTCGTCGCGAACTTCGTCGTCGACCTCACCTACGGCCTGCTCGACCCCCGGGTGGGCACCCGCTCCGGCTGACGGCGCGGCCCCGCCCCTCCTGACCACCCCGACCGATCCCCGACCCACCGAAGAAGAGGAACCCCCGTGAGACGCGCGACCACCGTCGGCGCCCTGCTGGCCGCCACCACCCTGCTGCTGGCCGGCTGCAACGCGAACCCGACCACCCCCAGCACCAGCGGCTCCAGTGCGCCGGTGACCCAGGGCGGCGACCTGTCCATCCTCACCGCCCAGACCGAGCTGAGCTTCGACCCGGCCAAGAGCCAGAGCCTGGCCATCACCTCGCTCGGCCTGGTCGAGCGCCGCCTCACCACCTGGGACATCACCCCGGGCCAGGAGGCGAAGTACGTCCCGGACCTGGCCACCGACACCGGCACGCCCAGCAACGGCGGCAAGACCTGGACCTACACGCTGAAGGACGGCCTGACCTACGACGACGGCACCCCCGTCACCAGCGCCGACGTCAAGTACGGCCTGGAGCGCTCGTTCGCCCCTGAGCTCTCGGGCGGCCTCGGCTACCACAAGTCGCTCCTGGCCGGTGCGGCCGACTACGACGGGCCGTACGACGGGAAGGAGCTGGACTCCATCAAGACCCCCGACGACAAGACGATCGTGTTCGAGCTGAGCACCGCCTACGGCGACTGGCCCTGGATCGCCTCGATGCCGGCGTTCTCGCCGGTCCCGAAGGCGAAGGACACCGACCCGGCGACCTACGGCGAGAAGCCGGCTGCGACCGGTCCCTACACGATCGAGTCCTACCAGCAGGGCGTCGCGCTGAAGATGGTGCGCAACCCGAGGTGGGACCAGGCGACCGACAGCGTGCGCACCGCCGGGCCGGACACCATCACCTTCAAGATGAGCCAGGACGCCACCGTGGCGGCGCAGGCGCTGATCGCCGACGGCGGTGACGCCCAGTCCTCGTTCGGCGCCCAGTTCGTGCCGCCGGCCCAGCTGGCGCAGGCGCAGGGGAACCCCAGCGCCAAGAGCCGGCTGGTCACCTCCGAGCCGGGGGCCCTGGCCTACCTGGCGCTGAACACCCAGCGCGGCGACCTCAAGGACGTCAAGGTCCGCCAGGCCCTGCAGTACGCCGTCGACCGGCAGGCCTTCCTCGTCGCCTCCGGCGGCGAGATCGCCGGCGCCGCGGCCACCACGCTCATCACCCCGGGCATCCCCGGGCGCGAGGAGTACGACCTCTACCCGGCGCCCGCCGCCGGCGACGTCGACAAGGCCAAGCAGCTGCTGGCCGACGCGGGCCACGCCGACGACCTCGAGCTCACCCTGGTCACCGGCAACGACACCGTCGCGCTGGCCCAGGCGCAGGCCCTCCAGCAGGGCTTCGAGAAGGCGGGCGTGAAGATCACGCTGCAGCCGCTGGACGCCAACACCCTCACCGAGCGGGTGACGGGCAGCTCCGGCGACTACGACCTCTACATCGGCAGCTGGCAGCCCGACTTCCCGAGCCCGAACGGCAACATCCAGCCGCTGTTCGACTCCAGCCAGATCGGCGGCGGGGGCTACAACATCTCCCGCTACGAGAACGCCGACGTCGACGCGGCGATCGCGAAGGCGACCGGCGAGGTCGACCAGGCCGCGGCCGGCGCCCAGTGGGCGGCGATCGACAAGACGATCATGGAGGACGCGCCGGTGGTCCCCCTGACGTACACGAAGAACTCGTTCCTGCACGGCTCGAAGGTGCAGAACTTCGTCATCGGGGCCTTCCCGGCGTACCCGAACTACCTCAAGGTCACGCTCGCCCCGTGACCGAGCAGCCTCCGACCGGGGCGGACCCCCGGCCCGCGCCGTCCGCGCCCGTGCTGACGGTGGAGGGCATCACCGTCGCCTTCGCGGGCACCGGCGCGCGCCGTCCGGGCCCGCCCCGGGAGGTGGTGCACGGCGTCGGGTTCACCCTGCGCCGGGGCCGGGTGCTCGCCCTGGTCGGGGAGTCCGGCTCCGGCAAGAGCGTCACGGCCATGTCGCTGCTGTCGCTGCTGCCGGGGAACGCCCGCGTCGGCGGCTCGGCGGTGCTGGCCGACGGCGACGGCAGCCCCGAGGAGCTCGTCGGCGCGACGCCGGAGCGGCTGCGCGCCGTCCGCGGACGCCGGGTGGCCGCGATCTTCCAGGAGCCGATGAGCGCGCTCAACCCCGTCTTCCGGATCGGCGACCAGATCGCCGAGGCCGTCCAGGTCCACCAGCCGCACCTCGGTGCCGACGCCACCCGCCGTCGCGTGCTGGAGCTGCTGGACCAGGTGGCCGTCCGCGAGCCGCAGCGGATCGCCCGCGCCTACCCGCACGAGGTCTCCGGTGGCCAGCTGCAGCGGGCCATGATCGCGATGGCCGTCAGCAACGACCCGGCCGTGCTCATCGCCGACGAGCCCACCACGGCCCTCGACGTCACCGTGCAGGCCGGCATCCTCGGCCTGCTCCGCGACCTCACGGACCGGCTCGGCACGGCCGTGCTGCTGATCACCCACGACATGGGCGTGGTCGCCGACGTGGCCGACGACGTCGCCGTCCTGCACGACGGCCGGATCGTCGAGAGCGCTCCGGCCGACCGGCTCTTCGCCGACCCCCGGGCCGCCTACACCCGCGCCCTCCTGCAGGCGGTCCCCAGGATCACCGACGCCACCTCCCGCAGCGGGACGGACCGCTCCCCGAGCCTGTCGGAGGGCGGCCCTTCGACGAGCTCAGGGAACGGAGCGACGAGCTCAGGGAACGGGGCGACGAGCTCGGGGAACGGGGCGACGAGCTCGGAGAGCGGGGCGACGACCCCCGCCGCGGAGCTGCGCGAGGTCACCGTCGTCTACGGCGGCCGGGGCGCGGAGGTGCGCGCCGTCGACGGCGTGTCCCTGACCGTCGCGCCGGGGGAGTTCCTCGGGCTGGTCGGGGAGTCCGGCTCGGGCAAGTCGACGGTCGGACGGGCGCTGGCGGGGCTGGTGCCGGTCCGTTCCGGCCAGGCGTGGCTGGCCGGGGTCGAGCTGTCCTCGGCCTCGCGCGCGGAGCTGCGGCGGGCCCGGTCCCGGCTGGGCATCGTCTTCCAGGACCCGGCCTCCAGCCTCAACCCGCGGCACAGCGTCGGCCGGAGCATCGCCGAACCGCTGGTGCTGCACGGCACCACCGACCCGGCCGCCCGACGGGCCCGCGTCGAGGAGCTGCTCGAGCGGGTGCGGCTGGGCCGCGACCTCGCCGGCCGGCTGCCGCACGAGCTCTCCGGCGGCCAGCGGCAGCGGGTCGCCCTGGCCCGGGCCCTGGTGGACCGCCCGGCCCTGCTGGTCGCCGACGAGCCGACCAGCGCCCTCGACGTCTCGGTGCAGGCGACGGTGCTCGAGCTGCTGGCCGAGCTGCAGCGCGACCTCGGCTTCGCCTGCCTGTTCATCAGCCACGACCTCGCCGTCGTCTCCGTCGTCACCAGCCGGGTGGCGGTGATGTACGACGGCCGGGTGGTCGAGACCGGCGCCACCGCCGACGTCCTGCGCGACCCGCAGGACCCCTACAGCCGGCGCCTGCTGGCCGCCGTCCCCGTCGCCGACCCCGTCGAGCAGCGGGAGCGCCGTCGGGCCTGGCTCGCGCTGGAGCCCGCCGGCCGCTGAGGTCCGCCCTGGTCCCCCCGACCTAACAGACGCTGGGGCGGCCCTGGCCGACACCAGCGCTGACAACTCGGCTCCGGTGGGGTCAGACCTCGACGAGCTTCTCGAAGAAGAACTCGTGCTTGAGGAACGAGGTGTCGTACTCGTGGCCGGGCGCCGGCGGCTGCAGCGGCGACGCCTGGAAGAGCCGCCAGCCGTCCAGCAGGGCCTCGACGCCCGTGGCGTAGGGCGGCTCGTCCGCGTCGCCGGCCGTCGGCCGCGTGGCGCCCGTGCCGTCCCAGGCGCCCCAGGCGACCACCGCGGCGTCGAGCGAGGAGTTGGACAGGTAGAGCGCCAGCACCTGCTGCCGGAGCCCGGTGCCCGGCGTCGTGGGAGCGGGGGTGGTGAGCGTCATCTCAGGCCTCCTCGCGGGTGCCGGGCCGGTTGGTCACCCGGTGCACCCAGTAGTCGATGTCGAAGGTCGGGTCGCCGCTGAGCTCTCGCCACAGCAGCACCCGGTTGTGGATCTCGAGCCGCCCCGAGGCCTGCTCCATCCAGGGCTGCCGGGCGTCCAGCTCGGCGGCCACCCGCGGGTCGTCGAGGTCGGAGACGTCCCACCAGCGCTGCTGCCGGACCGTCGGGTTGAAGCGGATCTTGTACATGTAGCGCGGGGTGCCGGAGTCGTTGCGGCGGCCGCCGTGCCAGATGCCGTGGTGCAGCAGCACGACGGTGCCGGCCGGGCAGGTGAGCCGGGTCTGGCCGAGCATGTTGTGGTAGCGGCCGATGTCGGACTCGTTGATCTGGCGCAGGTGGGTGCCGGGCACGCTCAGCGTGCCGCCCATCTCCAGCGTCACGTCGCGGGGGTAGTACATGAGCTGGACGTCGAAGGCGTCGCGCCGGGCGTCGATGATGGCGTCCGCGTGCAGGGCCTGCGCCTCCCCGCCGTGCGGGGGCCGGACGTGCACGGCGTGGTGGTCGACCTGCGGCGCGGGGCCGAGCAGGCTGCGCAGCGCGCCCGCCACCCGGGGGAGGGCGATGAGCGTGGCGCCGAGCGTCCCGGCGGGGAACGCCTCCGGGATGGAGGCGCCGTAGCGGACGGCGGGCGCGCCCTGCTCCAGCTGCTCCACGGCGGTCGCGTTCACCTCCTCGGGCACGAGGCCCTCGAAGACCAGCGCGCCCTGCGCCACGAAGCGCGCGACCTCCGGCGAGCTCAGCAGGGGGAGGTCCTCGGCGAGGGTCGGGTCGGTCTGCTCGGCAGTGCTGACGGCCACCACGGGGCAGCTCCTCTCGGTAGGGGTTTTCCACCACGCTAGGCCGCGAGCGAGCGCAGGGGATGGTGCGTGCTCGGCCACCGCTGGTAGTTTTCCGGCATGACGGTTCCGGTACCGCTGGGCGGGCAGCCGCAGGTGGTGTCGCTCGGGCTGGGGGTCCACGGCCAGCGGTCGCACCGCGACCGCTTCCTGCTGCCGGACCTGTGGGCGTTCCACCTGTACCGCTACCGGGCGGCGCTGGTGCTGGACGGCGTCGAGCACGCGCTGCTGCCCGGGTCGGTCAGCCTGGTGCCGCCGGGCACGGTGACGGTCTACCGGTACCGCGGGGTCTCCGAGCACCTCTACGTCCACCTGAGGCTGAGCGGGGAGCCCGTCGGGCTGCCCCCGGTCGCCCACGCCGGCGCGTCGGTGCCGCTGCTCACCGACCTGCTCACCACCGCCGTCACGACGTTCCCCCTCGCGCCCGCGGCCGCGACCGCCTCCGTCTGGGCGGCGCTGTGGCAGGTGGCGGGCCTCGTCCGGCCGTCGGTGGAGGACCCGGCCCGCGCGCGGATCGCCCCGGTGCTGGCCGCCGTCGAGTCCTCGCTCACCGGCCCGCTGCCCGTCGGCGAGCTGGCCGCGCTCGCCGGGGTGTCCCCGGCCCACCTCACCCGGCTGTTCCGGGCCGCCACCGGCCGCACGGTCGTCGGCTACGTGCGGCACCGCCGCGGCGTCCGGGCCGAGCACCTGCTGCGCCGGACCACCCTGCCCGTGGCCACCATCGCCCGGTCGGTCGGCGTCCCCGACCTGCAGGCCTTCAACAAGCTCTGCCACGACGTGCTGGGCGCCTCACCGCGCGCCGTCCGCGCGGGCGACGTCGCTACCGTGACCGGGTGACCACCTTCGCCCTCGTCGGCAGCGGCTTCCGGGCGCAGATGTTCCTCGACGTCGCCCGGGCCCTGGGGACGGTGTCCTGCGTCGGCGCGGTCGTCCGGACCCCGAGGACCCTCGGCGTCCCCACCTTCGGGTCCCTCGACGCCTGCGTGGCCGCGGCCCGGCCGGACTTCGTGCTCACCACCACGCCCTGGTCGGTGACACCCGCGGCGGTGGTGCAGGCGGTGGAGCGGGGGCTGCCGGTGCTGGCCGAGACGCCGCCCGCGCCCGACCTGGAGGCGATGCGGGACCTGTGGGCGGCCGTCGGCGGCTCGGGGCTGGTCCAGGTGGCCGAGCAGTACCTGATGATGCCCGCCCACGCCGCCCGGGCGGCCGTGGTCGCCGGCGGGGCCATCGGCACGCCGACGCAGGTGCAGGTCTCCTCGACGCAGCAGTACCACGCCGTCTCCCTGGTCCGGGGGTACCTCGGCGCCGGCCGGGGCCCCGTCACCGCCCGGGCCAGCCGGACGACAGCACCGCTGCTCAGCCCGCTGGACCGGGGCGGGTGGACCGACGACCCCGCGGAGCACCCGACGACGACGACGCTGGCCACCCTCGACCTCGGGCCGGGGCGGTCCGCGCTCTACGACTACACCGAGCAGCAGACCCGCAACCAGCTCCGCTCCCGCCGGCTGCTGGTCCGCGGCTCGGCGGGCGAGCTGCAGGACGACGCGGTGGTCCGGCTGGCCGGGCCGCGGACGCTCGTCCGCACCCCGCTGCAGCGCCGGCAGAGCGGTCACGACCTCGACCTCCTCGGCTTCGACACCGAGCACATCACCTTCGACGGGGCGGTGGTCTACCGCAACCCCTACGTCGGGCAGCGCTGGATGGACGAGGAGATCGCCGTCGCCACCCTGCTGGAGCGGACGGCCGCCTGGGTGCGCGGGGAGGGACCGGAGCCCTACCCGCTCGCCGAGGGGCTGCACGACCAGCAGGTCGCGCTCGCCGTCGAGCGCTCCGCCGACCTCGACGCCCCGGTGACCACCTCCTCGGAGGGGTGGTCGACGCCGGGCTGAGGAGGTCGCCGCGCCCTCGTGGCGCCGAGGTCCTTCTCGAGCGGGCGCCGCAGGACTACGGTGCCGAGCAGGAGCGCTCACCGCAGAGCGCCGCCGAGGAGGTCGTCGTGCGCCGGTACCTGGTCGTGGCCAACCAGACCCTCGGGGAGGACGAGCTGGTGGACCTCATCCGCCGCCGGGCCGCCGCGGAGCCGTCGGAGTTCTTCGTCGTCGTCCCCGCGACGCCGGTGCTGGAGATGGTCCCGGGCGCCGCGGCCGCGGTCGCGGTCGGCGTCCCCGCCCTGCTGCCCTGCTCACCCGCCGAGGCCCGCGCGCTGGCCGAGGAGCGCCTGGCCGCCGCCCTGGAGCAGCTCCGGGCGACCGGTGCGGCCGTCGAGGGCGCGGTGGGCGACGCCAACCCCGTCCGGGCCGTGGAGCACGCCCTGACCGGTCGGGGCTTCGACGAGATCATCGTCTCGACGCTGCCGTCCCGGCTCTCCCGGTGGCTCCGGGCCGACCTGCCCCGCCGGCTGGAGCACCGGACGAAGCTGCCCGTCACCCACGTCGCGGCCCCGGGCTGACCGCCCGCCCCCGGAGCGGGTCGGGACCGGTTCCGGCCCGCCGCTGACAGCCGGGCCCCCGGCTGCCAGGATCAGGGCGTGCCCTCGGACTCGCGGATGATCTCGTTGGGCTTCGGCAAGTTCGCCCGGGCGGACCGGATCTACGCGCTGGAGCCGCTGGTGGGGGAGGAGCGCGGCGACGGCCGGCGCACCCGCGTCTGGGTGGAGGGCATCCCCGACCCGATCGTCGCCTCCCGTACCGAGGGCACGATCCTGCGCGACATGGGGCAGGACGCCGCCGCCGACGCCCCGCTGGTGGACGAGGCGGTGGACCTCGCCTCCCGGCTCGCGGCCGCCGCCGACGCCGGCCGCGTCGACCTCAGCGACCTGGGCCGGCGGGCCCGACGGCTGCTGGCGGCCACGACCGCACCGCCCGGGGCCGACCGGGAGCTCGGCTGAGGACCCGGGCCGGCTTCGGCCGGGGCGCGTCTCAGCCGAAGAGCAGCGAGCCCAGCGTGCTCAGCACGTCGCCGTAGAACGTGCCGCCGATGTCGCGGAACAGCTCGAAGGGCGCGTCCGGGCTGCCGAAGAACGGCCGCAGCGTCCAGGCCAGCTGGGTGCCGACGAGCCCGAACAGCAGGATCCAGATGTAGAGCAGCAGCATGCTGGCGGGCCGCTCACCAGCCTCGGCGCCGCTGCCGGCCCCGGGGTGCAGGGGAGCGTGGGCGCCCTGCGGCGCCGGCCGGTGGTCCGGACCGGGCTCGGCGACGGCGACGCCGTTGGCCGCCTCGCCGTTCACCGGGGCGGGCGCGCCGGCGGCGGCCGGCACCAGCTCGCGCTGGACCAGGGGCACCGGGGCGACGACGACGCGGGCGGCGGAGGACTCCTCGACGACGTGCTCGTTGAGCGCGCGCATCCCCGAGGTGAGGAAGCGCAGGCCCACCAGCGCGGTCAGCCCGAGGATCGCGACGTTCAGCAGCTTGAAGAAGGCGTAGCTGCGCGCGGTGACCAGGAAGAACAGACTGATGGGCGCGAAGGCGAAGGTCAGCACGGCGGTGACCGTGACGGCCACCATGATCAGCGCGCACGCTTGCAGCACTGACAGCCGCGCCCCGAAGACGAGGTTGAACAGGTAGAGCGTCGGCAGGCAGATCGCCAGCGTGACGAGGAACAGCAGCGGCAGCTTGGCCGTCGAGACGAGCGCTTGCAGCCACCCGCTGGAGGCGCCGAGCACCGCGCCGTAGGCCGCGAGGCTCAGGGCCGAGGTGACGAGCATCCGCACGATCAGGCCGGGCAGGTCGCGCTCGCGGATGATCTGGTCCCAGATCCCCCCGCGGTCGCGCAGGATGCGTTCGATGATGAGCTGCTCGCTCGTGGCCACGGCTCCCCCGTCCGGTCGGCTGCCCCGACCGTAGCGGCCCCGCGGATGTGCCGCGGGCGGTACGCGGAACTGGTGCCGCCACTACGCTCACGCCATGGCGGAGCCAGCCCTGCGGGCGTCGGACGACGACCGCGACCTCGTCGTGCGGGCACTGGAGCGGCACCACGTCGCCGGCCGGCTCGACCCCGAGGAGTTCGACCGGCGCAGCACCGCGGCCCTCACCGCCGTCACCCTCGGCGACCTGTCCGGCCTGACGGCGGACCTCCCCGACCTTGCGGCGGAGCCGGGGGGAGCGGTCGAGCCCGCGGGCCACGCCCGGCACCTGGCGGTGATCTTCCTCATCGCCTTCCTCACGGTCGCCGCGCTCGTGGCGCTGATGCTCGTCCACCCCTGACCCGGCGGCGGGAGCGTCCCGGCCGGCGCGTCGTCCGGCGGTCAGGCGTCGGGGCGGAGCCCGCGATCAGGCGTCGGGGCGGAGCCCGCGTTCAGGCGTCGAGGCGGAGCCCGCGATCAGGCACCCGGGCGCAGCCCGCGGTCCAGCTCGGCCAGCCCCTCGGCGATTCTGACCGCGGGCGTCCAGCCCCAGGCCCGGGCCCGGTCGGTGCGGATCTGACCCGTCCAGGCGGGGAGGGTCTCGTCCCAGACGGCCTCGAGGCCCAGCGCCGCGGTGACCGTCCCGACGTAGTCGCGGGCCGTGGCCGGCTCGCCCGCGACGTCGACGGCGGTCCAGCCGCCCGCGAGCGGCCCCGAGCCGGCGTCGTCGCCGGCGGCGACCCGCCCGGTGGCCAGGTCGGCGGTCAGGGCGGCGAGGTCGTCGACGTGCACCCACGCGAACGAGCGGTCCGGGTGGGTGCGGCGCTGCTCGGCGTCGTCGCGGATGTCGGCCGGGCGCAAGGTGTTCCACACCGAGGTGGGGCCGGCGCCCAGGATGGCCGGCGGGCGGACCAGGACGCCGGTGAGGCCCGCGACCTCGGACAGCGCCAGGTCGGTGTCCCGCTTGGTGACGGCGTAGTCGTCCGCGTCGTCGGCGACCAGCGGCGAGGTCTCGTCGACGTCCCCGATCCCGGGCCGGCGGTCGTAGACGGCGCAGGTGGAGACGTGCACGAACCGTCCGACGCCGGCGTCGCGGGCCGCCCGGGCCAGCACGACCGTGCCCTCGACGGCCACCCGCTCCTGCGTCGCCCGGTCCGAGCCCATCGGGTGGACGGTGGTGACCACGGCGTCGGCCCCCGCGACGACCGTGCGCGCGAAGTCGGGATCGCCGAACTCGCCGACGTGCTCGACCACCCCGTCGCGGGCCGGGGCGGTGCCGGCCCGGCGGACGACGGCGCGGACGGTCCCGCCGCGCTCGAGGACGGCCTCGCACACCCGGGCGCCGACCAGCCCGTTCGCTCCGGTCACGACGACGTCAGGGGCGGGGGCAGCGCTGGAGGTGGTCACGGCCCCACCCTGCCACCCCCGTCGCAGCGGAGCGCGACGGGTTCGGCGGCCCCCGGCCCGGTGGTCCGAGGTGCGGCCGGTGCAGGAGTGCCCGGTGGGGTGGACGAGGCTGGACCGGTGCGCCCCGACCCCCGCCCGGCCCCCGTCGTGCTGCCCGCCCTGCTGCCGCTCGCGGTGCTGGCCGGCATCTCCCCGCTCGCGACCGACATGTACATCCCCGGGCTGCCCGCCCTGGCCGCAGAGCTGGGCACCGACGCCGGCACCGCGCAGCTGTCGCTCACCACCTTCCTCGTGGCCTTCGCGGTGGGCCAGCTGCTGATCGGCCCGGTCAGCGACGCGGTCGGCCGACGCCGCGTGCTGCTCGTCGGGGTGGCGGTCTTCGCGGTGACGTCGGTGCTCTGCGCGCTGGCGCCGAGCCTGCCCGTGCTGCTGGTCGGCCGGCTGCTGCAGGGGCTCGCCGGCGCCTGCGGCTCGATCGCCGCCCGCGCGATGGTGACCGACGTGCTGACCGGCACCGAGCGCGCCCGGATGATCGGCTCGCTGGCGGCGGTCAACGCCGTCGGCCCGGTCGCCGCCCCGCTGGTGGGCGGGGTCCTGCTGACCCTCTTCAGCTGGCGCTCGACCTTCTGGGTGCTCGCGGTGGTCGGGGTCGTGCTGTGGGCCTGGGCGGCCGCCACCTTCCCCGAGACGCTGCCGCCGGAGCGCCGGTCGCACGGGGTCGGCGTGCGGGCCAACGCCGCCCGGATGCGGACGCTGCTCGCCATCCCGCGGCTGTCGCTCTACCTGGCCACGTCCTGCCTGGCCACCATCGGCTTCTTCGCCTACATCGCCACCAGCTCGTTCGTCTTCCAGAGCGGGTACGGCTACTCGGAGTCGGCCTACAGCGTCGTGTTCGCCACCAACGCCACCTGCATGATCCTCAGCACGCTGGCGTTCCGCCGCCTGGTCACCCGGGTCTCGGAGGACCGCCTGCTGAGCCTGGGTCTGGTCGTCGGGACCGCCGCCGCCCTCGGCGTGCTGCTCTCCGCGCTCGCCGGGGCGCCGTCGGGTCTGGTCTGGGCGTTCCTGGCCGTCGTCACCGGGGCCAACGGGCTGGTCATCACCGGCTCGGCCACCCGCACCCAGGCCCTGGGCAGCGCCTCGCCGGGCACCGCGGCGGCGCTGCAGGGCGGGCTGTCCTTCGGGCTCGGCGGCCTCGGCTCGCCGCTGGCGGGCCTGCTCGGCGGGTCGCCGACCGCGATGGGCGCGGTCATGCTCGGCGGCCTCGGGCTCGCGGCCGTCCTCCAGGTCGTCGTCCCGCGGTTCCTCCGGGGGAGCGCCGTCCCCGAGCCGGGCTGAGCCCCCGCGAGCCGGGCCGCTGCCCGCGTCGCCGCTCCCGCCTGGTCCGGCTGCGTAGGCTCGGGCTCCGGCCGACCCCGCGCCGACGGAGGACGAGGTGCAGGCTGTGCAGACCGACGTGATCGAGGCCCGCGGCCTCACCCGCCGCTTCGGCGAGGTGCTGGCCGTCGACGCCGTCGACCTGCGGGTGGGGCAGGGCGAGGTCGTCGCCGTCCTCGGCCCCAACGGCGCCGGCAAGACGACCACCCTCGAGATGCTGCTGGGGCTGCGCAGCCCGAGCGCCGGCACCGTCCGCGTCTTCGGCGCCGACCCGAGCACGGCGGCCGTCCGGTCCCGCGTCGGCGCGATGCTCCAGGACACCGACGCCCCGGAGAGCCTGACCGTCACCGAGATCGTCGACCTGGTCGCCGCCTACCATCCCTACCGGCTGCCGACGGGGGAGGTGCTCGAGCGCGCCACCCTGCAGGGCCACCGCAAGCGGCGCGTGACCCAGCTCTCCGGCGGGGAGCGGCAGCGGCTCTCGTTCGCCCTCGCCATCGTCGGCGACCCCGACCTGCTGTACCTCGACGAGCCGACCGCCTCCCTCGACGTCGGGGCCCGGCGGCTGTTCTGGCAGCAGGTGGCGGACTTCGCGGCGCTGGGCAAGACGATCCTCTTCTCCACCCACAACCTGGAGGAGGCCGACCTGGCCGCCGAGCGGGTGGTGATCATCAACGCGGGCCGGATCTTCTCCGACGGGACGCCGCGCGAGCTCAAGGGCCTGCTGGCCGGCCGGACGCTGGAGCTGGTCACTGACGCCGACGACGCCGTGCTGGCCGCCCTGCCCGGCGTCCGCGGGGTGCTGGAGCTGCCCGCCGACGGCGCGACGGCCGACCGACCGGGCGCGCGCCGGGTCCGGCTGCAGGCCGCCGACGCCGAGCCGCCCCTGCGGGCGCTGTTCGCCGCCGGCCACCTGGTCGAGGGGCTGATCGTCACCGAGGCCACCCTGGAGGAGGCCTTCGTGCACCTCACCTCGGCGGAGCGGGCCCGGTGAGCGCCCTCGAGGAGCGCCGGCTCAGCCCCGGCGCCACCCGGACCGGCGGCGTGCCGGCCATGCTCGCCGTCCAGATCGGCTCGGAGGTCACCCGGTACCGGCGGATGCCGGAGTACTTCGTCGGGGTCGTGATCCTGCCGGTGATCCTGTTCGCGATGTTCGGCCTGCCCAACGCCGGCGACACGCTGCCCGGCGGCACCAGCGTCGTGGCCATGATCTTCGTGTCCTTCGCCTGCTACGGCGTCGTCAGCCAGGCGCTGTTCTCCTTCGGCGCCGAGCTGGCCGCCGAGCGGCAGAAGGGCTGGCTGCGCCGGCTCCGGGCCACCCCGATGCCGATGTGGGTGTACTTCGCCGGGAAGCTGGCGATGAACCTCCTCTTCACCCTCACGATCGCGGGGGCGATGGCGCTCCTCGCGCAGCTGGCCGGCCAGGCCGACTTCGACGGGCCGGGCCTGCTCCGGACCGGGGCGGTGCTGCTGCTGGGCACGGTGGTCTTCTCCCCGATGGGCGCGGCCATCGCCTACCTGGTGCGGCCGCGGGCCGTGGCCACGATCGTCAACCTGGTCTTCCTGCCGCTCTCGTTCGCCTCCGGGTTCTTCTTCCCGCTGCGCCAGCTGCCGCAGGTGCTGCAGGACGCGGCGCCCTGGCTGCCGACCTACCACTTCGGCCAGCTGGCCCGCGACGCCATGGCCCCGGCTGCCGACGTCGAGGCCTACGGCGGCGGCTCGACCGGCGGCACGGCCCTGCACCTGCTGGTCGTCCTGGCCTGGGGCGTGGTCTGCGCGGCCGCGACCGTGTGGGGCTACCGCCGCGAGGCGGCGCGCGAGCGCAGCTGAGGGCCGCGCTCCGCCGCCCGGCTCGCCCGCTCCGCGTCCTCAGCGCTCGCCCCAGGCCCGGGCGAGGGCGACGACGCGGTCGTGGACCCGGGTGACCCCGGCCGGGGTGTTGAAGCTGGCGTACTCCGGCCAGGTGAAGAGGAACGTCGCGAGCTCGGCGGCGAGGCAGGCCCGGCGCACCACGCCCGGGTCCAGGTCGCGCGCCGCGGCGTAGCGCCGGACCATCGCCTCCTGGGGGAGCGCGACCCCGGCGGGCGTGGCCCGGACCGAGCAGAAGACCAGCTCGACCGCCGGGTTGCCGACGCCGGCCCCCTGCCAGTCGGTCCAGACCAGCTGGTCGCCCTCGACCAGCAGGTTGTCGGTGTGGCAGTCGCCGTGCAGGAAGCAGTCCGCGACGGCGCCGACCGCGTCGCGGAGAGACTCGACATCGGCGAGGACCGGGGCCAGCAGCGCGGGCTCGCCGGGCCAGGACCAGAACGCCACGGCCGCGCTGACGTCGGGTGAGACCAGGGTGGCCTCGAGCCACGACGGGCGCCGCCAGCCCGGGCCGGCCGGCACCGGGGTCTGGTGGAGCCGGGCGAGCTCGTCGGCCAGGCCGAGCCACCGCTGGTGGCTCCAGCGGGTCGCGGGCCACGGTGCGGGGTGCTCGCTGAGCAGGACCGCCACGCGGTGGGTGGAGAGGCGGTGGCCGAGCAGCTCCGGCGTGCGGACCCCGAGCCGGCCGCGCAGGTGGAGGTAGACCGACAGCTCCCGCTCGGCGGCCTGACGTGCCCGGCCCTCGGAGGCAGCGGTGACCTTGAGGACGGCCCGGGTGCCGTCCGCCCGGGTGACCGCGTGGACACAGGAGGCTGACATCGAGCCGGCCAGCGGCGACGCCGTCAGGGTGACACCCAGGTCGCGGGCCGCGGCGGCGACGTCGTCCTCCGTCATGCCGCCATGGTCACCGACGGCACTGACACTCCGCGCCGAGAGGCTGGGTGCGCGCCGGACCCGGTGGTGGAGGGGGGGACCGCGACGGCGGCCCGGGACGGAAAAACCCCCGGTCGGTGGTTCCGGAGAACCCCCGGCCGGGGGTGGTGCTGGTGGGCGATACTGGGATCGAACCAGTGACCTCTTCCGTGTCAGGCATGAGCAGTGCCGGTCCGAGCGTCCCCCGATGTTGCATTTTCCCTGGTCAGAGACGATATCGCCCCTGCTGCTCGCTGCAGCAACAAGTGGCAACTTCGGAGCGTTGGGGTCACGGTTGGGGTCAGGTCGACCTGGTCCGGGTACGTGGCAGGCCGGCCGATGAGGGCGCGCCGACTGTGCCCCAGGGAGCACCGCTCTCGGGGTCCCGTCGATGGCGGTCACCACCAACCTCGGTAGCCGACGTGCTGCCATTCGTCCTGTATCCAGTCGAGCCATGTCGCAAGACCCGTCGATCCGTCTCTCAGGTCCTACAGGGCGAGCGGGCTGTCGACGCTGCGTCGAACCTGAAAGTACTCGCGAGCGCGCACGCGATGAGGAGTGCCCCCGCGGACCCGACATCGGGCAGACATCGTCCATGACCAGGTCCGCGCTCGAGGCGAGGCACAGGCTGACGAGCGGAGGACATCCGGCCGCTGCCAGACGATCCCTTCAGAGTCGGGGGGAGAGGGGCTCGCCACCGACCACGGACGGCTCAGGCCGAGTCGCGGTCGCGCTGCAGGATCTGGCGCACGCTTTGGCTGGCGCTCTGGAGCCGCTCGGTCTCGGTGTGGTCGAAGTCCTGGTCGGCGGTGGCGTCGTCGAGGCGGCGGAGCTGGTCGAGGATGGGTTGGTGGTGTTCGGGTCGGGCGTGCCACGCGAGGTCGGTGAGAGCCTGGTAGAGGCGGTCGAGGACGTGGGGGTCGGCTTTGCCGTAGGAGCGGGGCTGGGCGACGGCGAGCTCGAGGAGCTCAGCGAACCCGGGGCGGTGCAGCACGACCCGGGGGTGGTCGTCGCTGTCGTGGAGGACGAGCGGTCCGAGGTGGTGACGGGTGAGCTCGGCGAGCAGGGCGGAGGTCTGGCTGAGACCGTGGATGGCGGTCGTGGGGTCGTTGATGCCGGGAGAGAGGGCCTTGTTGACGATGTCGCTGACTTGCCGGAGCCCGTACCCGACGTCCTGGGCGGCGGTCCTCTCCGGCCCGAGGTTCACCGTGGCCCCGATCTTGCCCTGCAGCTGGTCGAGGCGGTCGGGGTCGAGCCGGTCACCCTGGCGGGGCCAGGTGGAGCCCAACGGGGTGCCCTGGACGACGAAGTGGCCGGGGTGGCAGTCGATGACCACGACGGCGTCGGCTTCTTCGGCGGCGTCGAGGAGGTCGTCCTGGTCGATGCTGGTCAGGAAGCCCGAGGAGGACGCCCACACGGTGGTGGTGACGGCGGGGGGACGGGGGACCAGCCGGTCGGCTTGAGGGTCGTCGTGGGCGACCAGGTTGGTCGCCATGGTGGCGGTGGCGTCGTCGTGGACCCGCTGCAGCATCGTCTCGACCCGGATCTGGCGGGTGAGGTGAGCCAGGAACAACACGAGGGCGACCACGCTGGCCAGGGCGAGGAGGAACGCCAACGTGACCGAGAGCCGGGGCACGAACAAGGCCCCACCTTCAGAGGGGGAACGGACCGAGCGGAGCACGGTCAAGGCGAACGTGAAGGTCGCCAGGAAGATCGCCAGGGTGACCTGGACGAACAGGTCCTGGGTGAAGGTCCGGAGCAGTCGGGGGGAGAACTGGCTGCTCGCCAGCTGCAAGGTCACCACGGTCAGGGAGAACGTGAGCGAGGTGACGGTGATCAGGGAGCTCGCCACCGCGTTGAGGACCGTCCGGGCAGCACCGGGGTCTCCGTTGAACACCAGGGCGTCCACGAACCCGGGCAGGTGCCGGTCCAGGCGGACGTCGAGCAACGGCACGACGATCCCGGCCGCGACCGCGAGGACGACGCCCAGGACCGGCAGCGGCCACAGCTGGGTGCGGACACCGTCCTGCACCGTCTGGGCAGCCCGCTTCAACGACAGGTTCACAGGGCACAAGCCTTCCGGTTCACGCTGGTCGGGGTCGAGCTCGCTGACTGGGGTTGAGGCTGGCCGTGCGCGGGTCCGTCGCCGTCGGGCGTCGGGCGGGACCGGGGGCGGAGTGTGCTGACGCGGTGCTGATCCCGCCACCGGGGAGGACGTCTGTGTCCGCGCGCCGGATCCGAGGGGGATGAGCGGGAGAAGAGCGGTCAGGGGAGCTCGAACGGGAGGGTCAGGCCGTCGAGCGCGTGCCGGCACCGGCACTCGGCGCTGGCGTCGGCCTCGAGGTCCGCCAGGCTCGCGACGGTGTCGGTGAGCAACGTCTTGAGCCGGTCGAGGTTCGCGGCGAAGAGGCGCATGACCTCGGCCTGGGTCACCGCTTGGCTGTCGTCCACGCCGGCGTCGTGGTCGGTGACCAGCGCGATGGTGGTGTAGCAGACGGCGAGCTCCCGGGCGATCGCGGCCTCCGGGGCGCCGGTCATCCCGACGAGGGACCAGCCCTGGGCGGCGTGCCAGGTGGACTCGGCCCGGGTCGAGAAGCGCGGGCCGTTGATGACCACCATGGTTCCGCCGTCGACCAGCGGCTCGCCCGACCCGGCTGCGGCCCGCACGGCTGCCCGACCTCGGGGGCAGTAGGGATCGGCCAGGGAGACGTGGACGACAGGACCCTCGTCGTCGTAGACGGTCTGGTGGCGGCCGCTGGTGCGGTCGACGAGCTGGTCGGGCAGTACGATGGTCCCCGGGCCGAGCTCGGCCTGGAGGGATCCCACGGCGCAGGGAGCGAGCACCTGGCGCACGCCCACCGACCGGAGCGCCCAGAGGTTCGCGCGGTAGTTGATGCGGTGCGGGGGGAACTCGTGCTGCACCCCGTGCCGCGGCAGGAAGGCGACGGTCCTGCCGCGGATCTCCCCGATCGCGAGCGGCGCACTCGGCCGGCCGAAGGGCGTGTCGACCTCGACCGGGCGCGGGTCGTCCAAGAAGGTGTAGAGCCCGGTCCCGCCGATGATCCCGACGTCGGCACGATCGTGGTCAGTCGCCATGCGGGAAGACTAGGCCGGTCACCGCCGCCGACCCGTCACCGACCGGTCGCCGGGGTGAGCCGGTCGCCGGGTGCCGCTCCAGCCGTCCCACACCGACGCCGTGCCGGTCGGGTTGCTTCGCCGTCGGGTGCCTGGTGCAGTGGGGGGATGCGCGTACTGGTCACCGGAGCTGCCGGGTTCATCGGGTCCACGGTGGTGGACCAGCTCCAGGCGGGCGGGCACGAGGTCGTCGCCGTCGACGTCCTGCTGGGGGCCGCGCACACCGACCGGCCGTCGTGGGCGACGTCGGCTCTGCAGCTGGTCGACGTCCGCGACGAGGCCGGCCTGGCGCCGCTCCTCGAGGGGGTTGACGTGGTCTGCCACCAGGCCGCCATGGTGGGCCTCGGGGTCGACGCTCACGACGCCCCGGACTACGTCTCCCACAACGTGCTCGGCACCTCCCGGCTGCTCTCGGCGATGGCCCGGGCCGGGGTCCTGCGTCTGGTGCAGGCCTCCTCGATGGTGGTCTACGGCGACGGCTCCTACACCTGCGGGGAGCACGGGGTGGTGCGGCCGCGGCCGCGTCGGCCCGAGGACCTGGCCGCCGGTCGGTACGACCCCGGCTGCCCGTGGTGCGGTCGTGGCCTGAGCTGGCGTCGGGTGAG
The DNA here is from genome assembly GCF_017876495.1 of Microlunatus capsulatus. Taxonomy (NCBI): domain Bacteria; kingdom Bacillati; phylum Actinomycetota; class Actinomycetes; order Propionibacteriales; family Propionibacteriaceae; genus Microlunatus; species Microlunatus capsulatus. The sequence goes on from NZ_JAGIOB010000001.1 coordinate 4,380,486, forward strand.
CGAGGACGCGGTGCTGGACCCCCGCACCACGTACGCCGCCACGAAGCTCGCTCAGGAGCACCTCGTGAGCGCCTGGACCACTCAGGTGGGCGGCCGGGCCGTCTCGTTGCGCTACCACAACGTCTACGGACCCCGCATGCCGCGGGACACCCCCTACGCCGGGGTGGCGAGCCTGTTCAGGTCCTCGCTCGCCGCCGGTCGGGCGCCCCGGGTGTTCGAGGACGGCGGCCAGGTGCGCGACTTCGTCGAGGTCAGCGACGTGGCCGCGGCCAACGTCCTCGCCCTGACCCGGCTCACCTCGACCGAGGGTCCGCCCGAGCACCGGGTCTACAACATCGCCTCCGGCCAGCCCCGGCCCATCCTGGAGGTCGCCACCCTGCTGGCCGAGCTGATGGGGGGCCCCGAGCCGCAGGTCGTCGGCGGCGGCCGCCCAGGAGACGTCCGGCACGTGGTCGCCGACCCCGCGCTGGCCGTGGACGAGCTCGGCTTCCGGCCCGCCGTCACGTTCGACGACGGGATGCGCCGCTTCGCCGAGGCACCGATGCGCACCGGCCTCGGCGGCTGAGCACGCCCTCAGCCGGTCGCGGTCACCATCCCGTCCGCACCAGGTGGTTGACCAGCAGCGCCCAGCCGGCGCTGCCGAGCAGCGCCCAGCTCGCGACCCGTCCGCGGAGCAGGGCGAGCCCGGAGCAGGCGACGACCCCGAAGGCCAGCCAGATCCGCTCGGTCTCCGCCTTCGACAAGCCAGAGAGGTCGGCGAGCACCGCGGCCAGCACCCCGGCGAGGGCGAGCAGGGCCACCACCCGGTCCTGCGACCACGGGCGGCCTCGTCCAGCGACGAGGGCGGTGCCTGAGCGGACGGTGCCGAGGGCCAGCAGCGGTGAGCAGGCGACCACCCAGGCGGCGAGGTTGGCGTAGATGAAGTAGGAGTAGGGCCGGACGGCGGCGATGCCCTGGTAGTAGCGGATGCGCAGCTGGGCGAGGCCGGTCCACCAGCTGAAGCCGGCGAGCAGGTGGAGGCCGACCACGGTCAGCAGGCCGACCACGGCGGACGCCCAGGGGGCGATGACCCGCCGCCAGCCGTGCCGGCCGAGCCCGATCGCGCCGGCGGCGATCACCACCAGGCCGAAGAGGAGCAGGCCGTAGTTCAGGAAGACCGCGGCTCCCAGCAGCAGACCGCCGGCGAGGCTGGTGAGGGGGTGACGTCGGCCCGCACCCCGGCAGACCAGGGCCAGGCCGGCGACGGCCGCGCCGGCGAACAGCCCGTCGGCGGAGACCGCCATGAAGACCGCTCCGGGGAAGAGCGCGGCGAAGGGCACCAGTCGACGAGCCGCGTCAGGCGCACCGAGCTCGCGGAGCGCCGAAGGCATGGCGACGGCGGCGACGGAGGAGACCAGGATGCAGAGCGCTCCTGCCCAGGCGCCACCACCGAGGCCTCCACGGTCCAGGCCCCAGAAGACCAGGGTCGCGAGCGGAGGGTGGGCGGCGACGTGGGTCGTCCAGACCTGGGTCCCGTCGACGGTGGGGCTGAAGGCGATGAAGTCGGTGAAGGTCCGGAGGAACTCTCCGGGGTCGGTGATCCGGGGCAGGTCGTGGAGGTACTCGTTCGGGTCCAGCAGGACGTCCGCCCAGCCTCGCCGGAAGCCGTCCACCAGGGCCAGAGAGGCCAGCCAGGCCAGGTTGAGCAGCCAACCCGTCAGCAGCAGTCGACGCCACGGCAGCCCCGCCGCCACCTGCTGCAGCCGGAGCCCGGCGACGAGGCAGGCCAGGGCCAGCGGAGTGCCCCAGCCGACGTGAGGCCCCCAGGACCCGAGGAGGGGCGGGTCACCGAGGAACAGCTGGGTCCCGTCGGCGGCCAGGGCGCGACCGACGACGGCGGCCAGGACGACCAGCGCGAGCGCGGCGGCCACCGCGACCGGGTCGCCCCGCCGCAGGGTCGACGCGGGTGGGTCGGGCCGGGCGGTCGCCGGTCCTCGCCCGGCTCCCGGCCCGGGTGTCGTCACCGGGGCGTCGGTCCGGGCGGAGGTTTCGGCGCGGGCGGGGGGAGCTCCAGGGCGAAGGAGCAGCCGGTCCGGGTGTTGTGGACCCCGATGTTCCCGTCGTGCGACTGCGCCACGCCGCGGACGATGGCGAGGCCGAGCCCCGCTCCGCCGTCCTGGCCGTCGCGGGCCGCGCTGCCCCGCCAGCCGGTGTCGAAGACCCGGGCCAGGTGCGGCTCAGGGATGCCTCCGCACTGGTCCACCACCTCCACCCGGACGGCTCCGGCGGAGGTGCGGCCCGTCCGCACCAGCACGGCCAGTCCGGGCGCGGTGTGCCGGATGGCGTTGCTGATGAGGTTGGTGACGGCGCGGGTCAGGTCCGTGTGGTTGCCGAGGACGGTGAGCCGGTCGCCGGGCAGGACCTCGCCCCGCAGGTCCACTCCCGCGGCAGCGGCGAGGGCCGAGGTCTCGAGGAGGACGTCGTCGACCACCTCGGCGAGCGCGACGGCCCGCCGCCGCTCCGAGGACGCCGAGCCCTGCACGCGGGAGAGCGCGAACAGGTCGTCGACGAGCAGGCTCATCCGCGCGACGGTGGTGCGCAGGTGGGCGAGCGCGGCCGGCACGTCGGCGACGATGTCGTCCTCGATGCCCTCGAGCACGGCGCGCATGCCGGCCAGCGGCGTGCGGAGGTCGTGGGACATGAAGCTCACGAGCTCGCGTCGTGCCTCCTCCGCCGCCCGCTCGCGCGCCCGGGCCTCGACGAGGCGACGGCGGGCGGTGTCCACGTCGGTCAGCACGGCCGCCAGCTCGGCCGGGACCTCAGCGACGGCCGGAGCGGGCCGGTGGAGGGCAGCCGACGGCGGATCGGGCTCCTCGCGCACGAGGACAGGTGGGGGGTGGTCGACGGAGGCGGACAGGTCGGCGACGGCCAGGCTGATCCGCCGGAAGCCCGCCAGCAACGTCCGGGTGACCAGCCACGCTCCCAGCGCAGCCAGGGTGACGGCGATGGCCAGGGTGGTGAGCACCACCCCGGAGTCGTGGCCGGAGAGGAACATGCCGACGACGGCGACCACCACCGCCAGGGCCACGGCGACGACGGGCAGCAGGGTCGCGGTCAGCAGCTGGTAGCGCAGGGACGACCGGCGGAGGAGGCGCAGTGCCAGGGCCCCGAGGAGGCCGGTGGCCGCGCACGCGGCGAGCGCGAGGCCCAGGACGACCACGAGGTCGGCCATCACCGCTCCTGCTCGGCGAGCAGCCGGTAACCGCTCCGGCCGAGGGTCACCACGATCCTCGGGTCGGAGGGGTCGACCTCGATCTTCTCCCGCAGCCGTCGGACGTGCACGGTGACGGTGGAGGTGTCGCCGAAGTCCCACCCCCAGACCCGGCGCATCAGGTCGTCCTTGGTGAAGACCTGGCCGGCATGGGTCGCGAGGAAGGTGAGGAGGTCGAACTCGCGGCTGGTCAGCGCCAGAGGGCGGCCGTCACGCTGAGCGGTGCGGGCCGGCAGATCCAGGTGGAGGCCGGCGACGTCGAGCGTCTCGGTCAGCAGGCGGGCGCCCGAGAGCCGCTCCGCACGGCGCAGCAGGGCCTCGATCCGCAGGACCACCTCCCGCGGGCTGAAGGGTTTGACCACGTAGTCGTCGGCACCGGTCTCGAGGCCGACCAGCCGGTCCTCCTCCTCGCCGCGGGCGGAGAGCATGATGACGGCGGCGTGGTCGCCCAGCCGGCGGCGGCGGCGCAGGACCTCCAGGCCCGAGAGCAGAGGGAGCATGACGTCGAGGACCACGACGTCGGGCCTGAACCGTTCCCACCCCGCCAGGGCCGTGGGTCCGTCCGCGGCGCGGGCCACCTCGTAGCCGGCCTTCACGACGTAGGCCGCCAGGACCTCCGCCATCGTGGCGTCGTCCTCGACCACCAGCACCCGTGCGCTCACACCGGCACTCTAGGTGCGCCCTCGAGGCCCGGGCCCCGGCCGAGGACGGACCCGCGGGTGCCGTAAGCGATGCGCAAGACTCGGATCTGGCGAGCAGGGGGAGGCGCGGCTACCGTCGCCACGTGTCTGTCGACGTCATCCTGCCCTGTCTCGACGAGAGCGAGGCCCTGCCCTGGGTGCTGGGGCGGATCCCGGCCGGCATGCGTGCGCTGGTGGTCGACAACGGGTCTCGCGACGACTCCGTCGCCACCGCTCGGCGGCTCGGCGCCGAGGTGGTGCTGGCCCCGGTCCGCGGCTACGGGGCCGCCTGCGCCGCCGGGCTGGGGCACAGCCGGGCCGACGTGGTCGTGACGCTCGACTGCGACGGCAGCGTCGACCCCGATGAGCTGCCGGCTCTCGTGGCTCCCGTGCTGGACGACGAGCTCGACCTGGTGATCGGTCGACGCGTCCCGGTCGGCCGCGCTGCCTACCCGCTGCACCTGCGCTTCGCCAACCGGGAGCTGGCGCGCCGGCTGTCCCGGCGCACCGGCGTGACCATCCAGGACTGCGGGCCGGTCCGGGTCGGCCGGCGTCAGGGCCTGCTCGACCTGGACGTGCTCGACCAGCGGTCCGGGTACCCGGCGGAGACGGTCGTCAAGGCTGCGGCCGCGGGTTACCGGATCGGACAGCTCCCGGTCAGCTACCGGGTCAGGACCGGACGCTCGAAGGTGACCGGGACCCCGCTGGGGATCTGGCGAGCGGTGCGCGACTCCTCGGCCGCCCTGCGATGACCCGTGGACGTGCCGAGACGCTGATCGTGCTCGCCAAGGAGCCCCGGCCCGGCCGCGTCAAGACGAGGCTGCAGGCGTCGTTCTCCCCGGAGGAGGCGGCCCAGCTCGCCGCCGCCGCGCTGGAGGACAGCCTGTCGGCCGTCGAGACGGCGGAGGTGCCTCACCAGGTCGTCGCGTGGGACGGACCGGGACGCTGGTGGCGGCAGCGGTTGGGCGACCGTGGCCATGTCGTCGTCGACCAGCCGGACGGCGACCTCAGCACCCGGCTGGCCGCCGCCTTCCGTGGGGCGGCTGCTGCCGACGCCGGCCGGGTCGACGGCCCCCGGTGCCGCCTGCTGATCGGGATGGACACTCCGCAGGTCACCCCCTCTCTGCTCCGGACCAGCTGGGAAGGTGCCGACGCCGTGCTGGGTCTGACGCCCGACGGCGGCTTCTGGGCGATCGGTCTCGCCGGCGTCGACCCGGACCTCTGCTTCAGCGGCATCCCGATGTCCACCCCCCGGACCGGCGCCGCGCAGCTGAACCGGCTGGTCGAGCTGGGGCTCGACGTCAAGCTGCTGCCGCCGCTCCGGGACGTCGACGAACCCGCCGACGCCGAGGCCGTCGCCTACCACCACCCCGACCTCGGGTTCTCCGTGCTGCACCGGCAGCTGCTCGACCGACGACCCGAGCAGCCCGCCGACCGGCTCTTCGACCGCGCCTACCTGGGCGGACCGCTCCGGTCGGACGGCGGCACCGGGGACGTGCTCGCGATCGACGTGGCCCGGTGGAGCGGTGCCGCCGACGCCGTCGACCAGCTGATCGTGAGCCGCTGCGAAGCCCCCGTCCTCGACCTCGGCTGCGGCCCGGGCCGGCTGGTCCGAGCCGTCACCGACACCGGGCGGCCGGCGCTGGGGATCGACAGCTCCGCCGCAGCGGTCGAGCTCTGCCAGCGGCGTGGTGCGCCGGCCCTGCGTTCCCGCGTCGAGGACCCGCTCCCGGCCGAGGGGCGATGGGGAACGGTCCTGCTGATCGACGGGAACATCGGCATCGGGGGCGATGTCCGCCGGTTGCTGAACCGGTGCCGCGAGCTCGTCGCGCCCGGCGGACTCATCATCTGCGAGGTGGACGACCGTGCGGACGGCCACCAGCAGGCCGACGTCGTCCTGCGCAGCAGCGGCGCGAGCTCCACCCAGATGGCCTGGAGCCGGATCGGCGCCAGCGCCCTCGCCGAGCTCGCCGCCCACCTGGACCTCTGGGTGAGCGAGCAGTGGTCCGCCGAGGGTCGGACCTTCGTCACCCTCCGCTCCACCGGGCAGCGCTCCGACCCGGGAGATCCCGCCCACGAGGACGTCGGCCGACCGTAAGCGTCGACATCTCCCGCGGGCCAGGACCGACGCCCAGACTCAGCTCATGAGCTTCCTCATCGACCGGGCCGGATCCGCGGCAGAGCGCCGGGTCCGTCGCTTCCAGCAGAGCCTCGGCACGCCGGCCCGGACGACGCGGACCACGGTGGTCGTCGGCCGCGTCCTCGGCGGCGCCTTCCTCGTCTGCTTCCTCACCGGCCTGTACAGCCACTTCCTGCAGGACCCGCGGCCGTGGATGCGGTTCCCCACGTGGCCGGCCCGCCTCTACCAGGTGAGCCAGGGCCTGCACGTGGCGACCGGCATCGCGTGCATCCCGTTGCTGCTGGCGAAGCTCTGGACCGTCTACCCGTTGCTGTTCGCCTTCCCGCCGTTCCGCACCGTGCGCCAAGCCCTGGAGCGTGCCTCCATCGGGGTCCTGGTCGCCACCTCAGTGGTGCAGCTGGCCACAGGGCTCCTCAACACCTACCAGTGGTATCCGTTCCCCTTCGTGTTCCGGACAGCGCACTACGCGCTGGCCTGGATCATCGTCGGATCCCTCGTCCTGCACGTCGGCGTCCAGCTGCCGAAGATCCTGCAGTTCTGGCGAGGGCAGCGGGCTTCGAGTGCACCGGACGGCGACCTCTGATGGCGGACCCGGCGGGTGGGCGCCGCAACGGGGGCACCGACGCGGCGGACGTGTTCCCGCGGCGGGCCTTCCTGGCCACGGTGGCCACGGCCACGGCGGCCGTCACCCTGCTGACGGCGGGCCAGACCGTCCCGGCCCTGCGGGCGGTCAACGTCTTCGGTCCGCGGGACGGGTCTGGTCCGCAAGGGCTGCCGGTCAACAAGACCGCGGTCTCCGCCGAGGTGGTCCCCGGCGCCACCGACCCCGGCTGGCGGCTGCTGGTGACGGCAGGACGCACGACGAGGTCCTGGTCCCGTCCCGAGCTGCTCGCTCTGCCGCAGACCGAGGTCAGGCTGCCGATCGCCTGCGTCGAGGGGTGGAGCGCCAGCGCCCTGTGGTCCGGGGTACCGCTCCGCGACCTGCTGGACGCGGTCGACGCCGACCCCCGCGCGGACCTCCAGATCAGCAGCATCCAGCCGCGAGGGGCCTACCGGGTCGTCGAGATGGGACCGGAGTTCGCCCGGCACCCGGACACCCTGGTCGCCCTCGGCCTGAACGGCTCGACCCTCGACCTCGACCACGGCTTCCCGGCGCGGATGATCGCCCCGAACCGTCCTGGTGTCCTCCAGACCAAGTGGCTGCAACGGATCGAGGTGCTGACGTGAGGGTCCTCCGCGGACTGGTGACCGCGACCGGGCTGACCCTTCTGGGGCTGGCCGGGCTCCTCGAGCTGCTCCTCCGCCGCCGTTCCCCGACCACCGGGCCCGGCCCGCAACCCCGTGCCGCGCCGGATCCGGAGGAACCAGCTCCGCTGAGCGCCGCTGTGCGGCGGACGCGGCTGGTGCTGGGAGCGGTGGGCGTGGGCGTGGGCGCGTACGGACTCCTCGTCCTGCTCCGCACGGTCCCGGGGGGCGAGCAGCTCGGGATCCTGGTCTGGCTCGCCGGAGCCGTCGTGCTCCACGACGCGGTCCTGGTGCCCACCGTCTCGCTCGTCCGTGCCGGCGCGCACCGGACCGGGCGCCGGCTTCCCGGGGGTGCTGTCGCGCTCGTCGACGGCGGACTCGTGGTGATCGGCCTCCTGTCCCTGGTCGTCCTCCCGGAGATCTGGGCCCAGAGCCGCGGCCCGCTCAACCCGAGCATCCTGCCCGGCCACTACGGGTCTGCCCTCGCCATCACGTGGCTCGTGGTCGCCGTGGTCACCGCATCGGGCGCGGCCGTCCTCGTCGCCCTGCACCGTCGGGAGCGGCTGCCCGGCAGGCCGTAGCCGAGCTGGACCCGCTCGACCCGGGGACGTCCTGGTCGGCGCTGGTCAGGACGGGCCCGCTACCTCGACGCCGCCGTCGGCGACGCGCTGACGGCGCACAAGCTGTCCTCGCTCCGGAGACGGTCAGCCGGCAGGCAGGGGCAGCGTGAGACGGAAGTGGGCCCCGGTTCCTCCAGGGCGGGGTTCGAGGCAGATGAGGTCGCCACCGTGGGTGCGGGCGGTGGCGCGGGCGATGGCGAGCCCGAGCCCGGACCCGCCGGTGTCGGCGGCCCGAGCGTGATCGAGACGGACCAGTCGGTCGAAGATGCTCTCGCGTGCTGCGGCTGGTATCCCGTGCCCGTCGTCTGTGACGTCGACGACGACCGAGGTAGTCGTCGTGAGGGTCGTGACCGCGATCGAGCCGGTGCCCTCCACCGCTCGCCGCGCGTTGTCGAAGAGGTTGCGCAGCAGACCCTGGAGGGCGGCCGGGTCGCCGAGGACGGTGGTGCCGACCCCCGAGATGGTGATGGTCAGGGCAGGGGCGAGGAGCTGGGCCCGCGCCGCCTCGTCCGCGACCAGCCGGCTCAGCTCGACGGGCTCGCGCCGATCGGGCGTACCGGCGTCGAGCCGGGCGATGGCCAGGAGGTCGTCGACCAGCCGGCCCGCCCGGCGCGCTTCGCCGACCAGCAGCATCTCCAGCCGGTCGAGGTCCTCGTCGGTCATGGTGTCGCGGTGCTGGAGCAGTGTCTCGGCGGCAGCCTGCAGGCCGGTGAGGGGGGTGCGCAGCTCGTGAGCGGCGTCGGCCAGGAAGCGGCGAACCCGGTCCTCGGCCTCCCGGGCGTTCGCCTCGGCGCCTTCCAGCTCGTCGAGCATGTCGTCGAAGGCAAGGGCCGTGCGTCCGATCTCGGTCGTCGTGCGGCGGGGCCGGAGCCGGTCACCGCGGGAGCCGGCCGCGATGGTCTGGGCCAGCGACGCCATCACCTCCAGCGGGTGCAGGGCGAGCCGGACCGCGACCACGGCGAGGGCAGTGCCCAGGCCCAGAGCCAGCAGCCCGCTGGCGAGCAGGATCCGGCTCAGGTCGTCGAGCCCCTCCGACCTCAGGGACGTGCCGACACCCAGGCTCAGCTGCGCGCCGTCGGCACGGCCCGGACCGGCCAGCCGGGTGCTCACCGTCCGCACACCTGTGCTGGTGGGAACCGGGCTGCCGAGCAAGGTGCCGTCGCGGAGCTCGAGTGACACGAGGACACCGTCGGCGGTGACGCGGTTCACGATCTGCTGGGGACGGACACCGGAGCGAGCCAGCTGGCGGGCCAGCTGAGCGCGGCCGGTGAGGAGGGCGTCGAGGCTCCGGTCGGACTGGGCGGCGAAGACCGTCCTGACCGAGAAGGACAAGATCACGAGCACGACGGTGAGGACCACCAGCACACCGGCGACGACGCGCAGCCGGAGTGACGTGGTGGCGATCGACCTCCCCGTCTCTGGCCCGCGCGAGGCGGGCCGCTCCTCGGTTCCGGCAGAGCTCACCGGGCTGGCCCCAGCTGGTAGCCGCGGTTGCGGACCGTGTGGACCAGCCGCGGCTCGCCCGCAGCCTCGAGCTTGCGGCGGAGCGAGGAGATGTGGACTTCGACGAGGTTGGGGTCGAAGCCGTCGTAGCCCCAGACGGCGGTCAGGATCTGCAGCTTGGACACCACCCGGTCCTGGTGGGAGGCGAGGTAGCTGAGGAGCCGTCGCTCGGTGTCGGTGAGGTCGACGAGCCGGCCGGCGCGTTGCACGGTGCTGCCCTCGGGGTCGAGGGTGAGGTCACCGATCGCAGCGACCACGCCGGGGCGCGAACGTCGGAGCACCGCCTGGACCCGGGCCACGAGCTCGGTCATGGCGAACGGCTTGACGAGGTAGTCGTCGGCGCCACCGGTCAACGCCTCGACGCGGTCGTCGACCGCGTCGCGGGCCGTCAGCACGAGTACCGCTGCCCGGCTCTGCTGCCGCAGGACCGGCAGCAGAGCGAACCCGTCGCGGCCGGGCAGCATGATGTCCAGCACGACCAGATCGGGGCCGTACCTGACCAGGCTCTGCTCGAGGTCGCTCCCGTCAGGCCGGGACTCGACGGTGAACCCCTGCGCCCGGAGCACGGTCTGGACAGCTAGCCGGACGGTCTCGCTGTCCTCCACCACCAGGATCCGGGCCGCGTGCACGTCCCCATCATCGGTCCCTCCGGGAAGGCCCGAGGCTCGTTCGGACGCCGGGGGACCTGAAGGCCTGCTGAAGGCCGGTCCAGGTCCCGGGTGCTCTGACCGTGTCGGTGGCCAGACTGGCCCTGCCCCCAGATCTCCTGGCCGGCTAGAGAGAAGAGAGAACATGAACAAGCCCATCCTCCTCCTCGCCTCCGCTGTCTCAGCGCTCGCCCTCGCCGGCGTGGTCGGCGCAGGGGTGGCGTCCGCCGACCCGACCGGCACCGCCGCTCCCGAGCCGGCAGCATCTCCCAGCGCCGCAGCGGGCGCGAAGGGTGACCAGGCCCGACGACACCACCGCGGGCTCACCGCCAGGGCGTTGCACGGCGAGGTGACGCTGGCCGGGAAGCAGCACCGGCAGGTCCAGTTCCAGCGAGGCAGGGTCACCACCGTCGAGGACAGCTCGGTGAGCGTGCGCAGCGCCGACGGCTTCGTCGCCACCTACACGATCGAGTCCAGCACGAAGATCCGGGTCGCCCAGAAGAAGGCCACTCTCGTTGACGTCGAGGTGGGCGACCGCGTCCGTGTGTTCGCCGCCAAGGACGGGTCGACGCTGACGGCGACCCGGCTGGTCGACCGGAGGCGGTAGCACATCGCTGCGGCGGCGTGTCCGGCGTCGACAAGAGTCGACCCGGGCCGGGCTCAGAGGGTCTGGGCCTTGACCAGGAACGGGCTCGCGGCCTTGAGCACCGAGGCGCGGGTCGCGGGCTTCTCGAACGCGCCCTTGTAGACCCCGCCCTCGGCCTCCTTCTTGCCGAGCACCCCAAGGATGGCCGCGTGCCGGGCCTCGACCCCGAAGATGCTCGCGGCCGCGGTCAGCAGACCCTTCTCCTTGAGCAGGCTCGGGGCGGCGCCCAGGTAGGCCGACACCCCCAGGTCATCGAAGGTGGATGACGCTGCACGCTCGACCCTGACGGGCTCTCCCAGAGCCTCGCTGCACCGCCTCGCGACGCCAGCGGGAGCGTTGGGGTCACGCCCCCCCGAGAACAGGAAAACCCTTGCCGAGGACTCCAGAGAGCCCTGTGACAAGGGGTGGTGCTGGTGGGCGACACTGGGATCGAACCAGTGACCTCTTCCGTGTCAGGGAAGCGCGCTACCGCTGCGCCAATCGCCCGTGCGAGGTGGAGACGGGATTTGAACCCGTGTACACGGATTTGCAGTCCGTTGCCTCGCCTCTCGGCCACTCCACCGCGGGGAACTTCCCCCCAGGGGACTGGCGAGATGTACTCCGAGCGGACGACGGGATTCGAACCCGCGACCCTCACCTTGGCAAGGTGATGCGCTACCACTGCGCCACGTCCGCGTGCTCCGGGGCTTCGTTTCCTGGTCCCCGGCGCGAGATGAAACATTAGCCGAGGCAGGTCCCGGAGTCCAAACCGGGGCCGTCCGGCGGGTCGCACTAGGGTGAGGCCATGGCGTCCGCGACCACCGACCAGCCCCTCCGCACGACCCCGCTCCGGGTGTGGGCGGGCGGTCGTCTGCACGACGACCCGGAGCAGGCCGTGGTGGCGGTGACCGACCACGGGCTCGTCGTCGGGGACGGGGTGTTCGAGGCCCTCAAGGTCACCGCCGCCGGTCCGTTCGCCCTCCGCCGCCACCTCGAGCGGCTGGACCGCTCCGCCGCCTCGCTCGGTCTTCCGCCGGCCGACCACGGCGTCATCCGCGACGCCGTGGCGCAGCTGCTGGAGGGCCAGCAGGTCGAGCTGGGCAAGATCCGGATCACCTACACCGCCGGCCGCGGGCCGCTCGGCTCCGGCGCCGCCTACGGGCCGCAGACCCTCGTCGTCGCCCTCGACGCGGCCGAGGCGCCCGCTCCGTCGACGGTCGTCGTCACCGCGCCCTGGACCCGCAACGAGCACGGGGCCCTGGCCGGGGTGAAGTCGACGTCCTACGCCGAGAACGTCCGGGTCCTGGCCCACGCCACCGAGCGCGGCGCCAGCGAGGGGCTGATGCTCAACACCGCCGGCCACCTCTGCGAGGGGACCGGCTCCAACGTCTTCGTCGTCCTCGACGGCCGGGTCGTCACCCCGCCGCTGGCGGCCGGCGCGCTGGCCGGCATCACCCGCGACCTGGTGCTGGAGTGGACCGACGTCGAGGAGCGGGACCTGACCCTCGAGGAGGCGCTCGGCGCCGACGAGGTCTTCCTGACCTCCTCGCTGCGCGACGTGCAGCCGGTGCACCGCTGGGACGACACCACGTTCGGCGACCACCCCGTGACCGACGCCGTCGCGCGCACCTTCGCGGAGCGCTCGGCCGCCGACCTGGAGCCCTGAGGCGGGCCGATTCGGCACCCGGGCCTCGCGTGGGCTAAGGTTGCCGACGCCTCGCAAGGGGCCCGAGGGGCGATTGGCGCAGTGGTAGCGCGCTTCGTTCACACCGAAGAGGTCACTGGTTCGAACCCAGTATCGCCCACCCTCGCACTCCTGGTCCGAGCCGTGTCACGGCCCCACCAGGCGGCTCTCGAGCCGCAGCCGGCCCCCTCGCCGCACGCTGACCACACCCTCAGATCCTGGTGCCGACATCCGGCAGGTCCCAGGATGACCGCTGACGGACGCGTGCACCCTCACCCGTCGCTGATGCGGGCCTCCGACCCGCGGTGCACCCGTCCCGGCCGCACCACCTGACCCTGGAGGCCGAACACCGGCCGGCCCTGGGAGTCGCGGGGGAGCGCGTCGAGCAGCCGGAGGTCGCGGTGCCCGTCGACCGGGTGCAGCTCGACGACGGCGCAGCGCACGACCGGGGCGCTCAACCGGACCCGGGCCTCGCCGAGCGTCAGCTCCCGGCCGACCCAGTCGTCCTCCGCGCCCGGCCGGTCGTGCGGGCTCCCCGTGGTGTCGAGGACGAAGGTCGAGCGGAAGCGGGCGCTGTCGGCGAGGTCGAGCGAGCGTGCGTCCGACGTCTCGCGGTCGGTCCCGCGCAGGGCGGTCAGCGACGCGGTGGTGACCACGGACACCTGGTCGCCGTACACGACGTCGCCCGGCCGGGCCCGGGCGAGGACGACGGCCTGGCCGAGGTGCCGGGAGAAGAGCGCGGCCCACGGCCCGCCGACGACGTCGACCCGCACGCGTCGTCCCCAGTAGTCGACGTCCAGGGTCTCCCCGGTCCGTTCGGGGACGCCGCTGGCCACCTCTCCGGCGACGGTGGCGCTCAGGACCGGCTCGTCCCAGGTCACGGCGACCTGCAGCAACGAGGCGTGCCCGACCGTCCGCAGGACCTGGCGGCGTCCGGGGTCCACCAGGGCGAAGAGCCGGTCGCCGACGGGACCCTCGCCCCGCAGGTCCACCGCGTCGAGCCCCTGGTGGCGCGTCCCCTTCACCGGCGTCAGGCCGGTGGAGGCGACCCTCATCGACCGCCCCCGGCCCTCGGGCGGTCGAGGAAGGCTTCCACGCTCAGCAGTTGTCGCCGGGATAGGTGCGGAAGTAGACCCGGTCGGCCTTCGTCCAGGGGGTGAAGCCCGAGTTCAGCCGGCACCCGGAGTAGTCCCCGCCGTAGCCGACCCGGTAGGAGCTGAGCATGTAGATGAGCGCGTCGCCCTTGCCCAGCCGGACGCACTCCCGGGAGTCGAGCGAGAAGTACTCGTCCAGCTTCTGGGAGTAGACGTACACGTCCGTGGTCGAGTTCTTGCTGCTGCAGATGTTCTGGGTGCTGGCGGCCTCGGCCGGACCGCCGGTCAGCGCGGTCGCCGCGGTGCCGAGCACCAGCGCTCCGGTGAGCGCCACAGCCCATCTCTTGATCATCGAGTTCCTCCGTGTCGGGCCAGCGCGGGGGAGGGGTCCCCCGCGGATCGTGACGGTAGTCCCCGTCGGGGTCCGCCGGCCACGGCCCACCGCCGCGTCCCTCCTGGTGGTCGGGATCGGGTCGTGGCGCAAACCACCGGACAGGACGGCGCCCGGCTGCCAGACTCGCGCCCATGACCGAGCTGGACGACCGGGTGGCCCGCGTGCGCGACCTGTGCAGCCACCAGTTCGGGGACGCCGCCCTCCTCGCCCACGACATCCTCCTCACCCTCGACGGGCAGGAGCCGGTGCAGCGGGGTGACCGGTCGAACCCCTACGACGACGACTGCGGCGACGGACCCCACGTGCCCTCCGAGGCCACCGTCCTCGAGAAGCTGGCCGGGCGGACCCTGGCGACCGTCGGCGTCCTCTGCCTGGTCGCCCTGATGCTCGGCGGCACCCTCGCGCTCCTGCGCTGGTGGCTCTAGGAGCCACCGGGTCGTGACGGGGGCCAGGTGACCCGGGCGTCGTCGCCGAGGTGACGACCCCCGGTGTCGGAGGTGGCTGCGAGGATGCGGTGTGATCTCGACCCTCGCCGTGGCCGGATACCGATCCCTGCGTGAGCTGCACGTGGCTCTGGGACGGCTGACCGTGGTGACCGGCGCGAACGGCGCGGGGAAGTCGTCGTTGTACCGCTCGCTGCGGCTGCTCGCGGACTGCGCCCGGGGCGGGGTGGTCAGCTCGCTGGCCCGGGAGGGTGGTCTGCCGTCCGTGCTGTGGGCGGGGCCGGGGGGATCGACGAGCGGTGCCGGGGGCCGGCGTCGGGGTCCGGTGAGCGTTCGGGTCGGGTACGCCAGCGACGGCTTCGGCTACCTCGCCGACCTGGGGCTGCCGAGCGGTGATCCGGGGCAGTCGGCGTTCACGCTCGACCCGGAGGTCAAGCGGGAGCTGGTCTGGGCCGGGCCCGTGCTGCGCCCGGCCGCGACCCTGCTCCAGCGCCACGGCCCCGCCGTGCAGGTGCGGGGGGACTCGGGGGGGTTCGAGCCGCTGGTCACCGACCTCGCGAGCTTCGAGTCGGCGCTGGCCGTGGCCGGCGACCCGGCCCGGACGCCCGAGGTGCTGGCCGTCCGCGACCAGGTCCGCAGCTGGCGGTTCTACGACACCTTCCGCACCGACGCCGCCGCCCCCGCCCGTACCGTGCAGATCGGCACCCGCACCCTCGCCCTCGCCGACGACGGCAGCGACCTGGCCGCCGCCCTGCAGACCATCGCGGAGATCGGCGTGGCCGAGGAGCTCGACGCCTGCGTCGACGACGCGTTCCCCGGCAGCCGGCTCCAGGTCGTCTCCGAGGGCGGCCGTTTCGACCTCACCCTCCACCAGCCCGGGCTGCTGCGGCCGCTGCGGACCGCTGAGCTGTCCGACGGGACCCTGCGCTACCTGCTGTGGGTGGCGGCCCTGCTGAGCCCCCGTCCGGGCGAGCTGGTCGTCTGCAACGAGCCGGAGACCAGCCTGCACCCCGACCTGCTGCCCGCCCTGGCGCGGCTCATCACCCGCGCGGCCGCCCGGACCCAGGTCGTCGTCGTCACCCACGACGCCCGGCTCGCCGACCTGCTGGACGCCGGTGCCGGCACCACGACCCTCCGGCTGGAGAAGCAGGACGGCGAGACGCGGGTCGCGGGGGCGGGGCTCCTGGACGCACCGCCCTGGACCTGGGGGAACCGCTGACCGCGACCGGTCGGCCGGGGCCCGGTGAGTTCGGGGCACCCGGACGGTCGGTCCTGGCGTGACTGATCCCCAGCTCCCCGTGTCCGCCGTGCTCGCCGCCGTCCCGTCGTCCGACCTCGCGAGGTCGGAGGTGTTCTACGAGGCGCTGCTCGGACGCCCCGCGGACGAGCGGCCCATGCCGGTCCTGGCCCAGTGGCGGTGGGACGGCGGCGTCCTGCAGGTCGTCGAGGACGCCGGGCGCGCCGGCGGCGGCCTGGTCACGGTGGTCGTGCCGGACATGGCGGCAGCGCTCGTCGGGCTGCGGGGCCGCGGGCTCGTCGTGGACGCCGACGAGGGCACGGTCGTCGCCCGGGTCGCCACCCTCACCGACCCCGACGGCAACCAGGTCACCCTGGTCGAGCAGCGCTGAGGCCGGCGAGCCCGGCGGGTCAGCCCCGGACGGCCGCGGCCGAGGCATCGCGCCCGAGCCGGGCCAGCAGCTGGACCTGCCGGTCCGCGCCCGGAGCCGTCGGCAGCGCGGGTCCGCAGATGCCGTCCATGTGGAGGGCGTCGCCGAAGCTGTCGGCGCCCGCCTCGACGCGGTCCAGCTCGTCGGCGCTGAGCGCCTCGTCCCCGCCGGTGGCGCGGGCGACGTCCCAGCGGTGGACGACCATGTCCCAGACGTAGAACTGGACGAGGGTCGCCCCGACCGTGGTGGGGCCGAAGAAGCCGTCGTAGGCGACGTCGCTGACGTCCGGGCGCGACACGAGGGCGAGCACCCGCTCCGCGTGCTGCTGGAGACCGACGGCGGGGTCAGCGAGGTCGGGTGCCGGACCCAGGTCGTGGCCGTGCCTGGTGAGCAGGTCGCGCTGGGTGTCGACGAGGTGGGCGACCACCTGGCGGGCGGTCCAGTCCGCGCACGGCGAGGGGCGGTCCCAGGCGTCGTGGGGGACGGCCTGCAGGACGGCGGTCAGGGGGCGGAGGGCGGCGTCGTAGGCGACGGCGGTCGGGTTCACGTGCCCACCCTGCCCCGTGCGGCACCCTGGGTCTTGATGAAACCCGACAGCACCGGCCGACCCGCGCAGGAGGACGTCGAGCGTGCCCACCTGCGCGTACCGGGTGACGACTCGCACGTCATGCACCGCTACCCGGCCCCGGAGGCGCTGGCGGGGCTCGTCCGCTGGTTCTGGGTGCCGGTCTGGTCGCTTCCCCCCGGCCAGCGGTCAGTGCAGCGCGTGCTGCAGCACCCCGTGTCGCTGCTCGTGGTCACGGCCGGCTACGCCCGGTTCTACGGCGTCTCGACCGGGTTGTCGGAGACCGTCCTCGAGGGGGACGGGTGGGCCGTCGGCGTCCTGTGCACCCCGGCGACCGGTGCGCTGGTCGCGGGCGGCTCCATGGCCGGCTTCACCGACCGGCACGTCGACGTGACCGAGGTCCTCGGCCCGGCCGGGGCAGGGCTGACCGAGCGGGTCCGCGCGGCGATGCGGGACGCTCCGCTCGACGTCCGGTCGCACGCGGGCGCGCTGGCGGCGTTCGAGGAGGTGCTGCGTCCCCTCCTGCCGCTGGACGCGGAGGGTGAGCTCGTCAACCGGCTGGTCGCCCTGGTCGAGGAGCGGCCCGACCTGGTGCGGACAGCGCAGCTGGCCGCCGAGACCGGCCTGTCCGAGCGGGCTCTGCAGCGGCTGGTGAGCCGTCGGCTCGGCCTCACCCCGAAGTGGCTGATCCAGCGACGACGCCTCCACGAGGCCGCCGCGCGGCTGCGCGCGGACACCGGGAGCACCCTGGCGGAGACGGCGGCCCTGCTGGGCTACGCGGACCAGGCCCACTTCGTCCGGGACTTCTCGCGGGTCACCGGCACCACCCCGGGCCGGTTCGCCGGCGAGCACCGGGCCGCCCGTCGGGCCGCCGAGGAGCGGTCCCGATAGCGGGCCGCACCGCTCAGCGGAGCGCGTGCAGCTCGTCGAGCGCCCGGCGCGCGCGCTCCACCACGGCCGGGACGGCCGCCGGCTGCCCGAGCCGGAGCGGCAGCTCGAGCATCAGGAGGACGTGCGACGCCAGCAGCACCGCCGCCGCCTCCCCGCCGACCAGCGCGAGGACCGTCGTCCACAGGCGCCGCCGGACCCCGTCCAGCTCCGGGTCGCCGTAGCAGGACCAGAGCAGGGTGGTGAGGTCGACCGCCCGCGTGCCGCTCCCGGCGTTCCCCAGGTCGACGACCGCCACGACCGCCCCGTCGCGGACCAGGACGTTGCCGGGGGTCGCGAGGTCGGCGTGGACCATGTCCGGCCCCGGCGGCGGTGCCGGGACGTGGGCGCACAGGAGCCGCAGCTGCTCGACGAGAGCGGACACGACGGGGGAGTGCCCCGACAGCCGGGACACCGACCGGCGGAGCCGCGACTGCTCGGGCGTCTCGACGACCTCCGGCCCGGTGCCCGACGCGCTCCGACCGGTGGCGACCCGCCAGGCGTAGGACCAGTGGTCGTAGGGCTCGGTGGCCTGGCCCGCCTGGAGCTCGACGACGGCCATCAGCTGCTCCACGAGCGACGGCGTCAGCGCGGTCGCGGGGGGCGCGTCGACGAGGTCCACCAGGTGCCACACGTGTGCAGCCGTCGCCCCCGTCCCGAGCCAGGCCGGCGTGGGGTAGCCGTGGCCCCGCATGTGCTCGACCACCCGCCGGGCCCGCAGCGTCTCGTCCAGCTGGCCGGCGTGCGTCCGGGGCGCGGTCTTCAGCGCGGCCTCGGTCCCGCCGGCCAACCGGACCCGTACCGTCCCTCCGTTGGCCCCGCCGGGCAGACGGAGGAGCGGGGTGACGCGGGTCCCCACCGCGCGGGCCACGTCGGCGAGGACCTCACCCGGCAGGTCCCCGAGGTCGGGGCGGGGGTGGGACGGCCCGGCGGGCTGGTCGCCCGGACTGCTCGGCTCCGACGGCACGAGGGGGAGTCTGCGCCGCTCCGGACGGGGAGGGCAAGGCGACCGGGGGCGACCTGGCGCCGGGGGCGCCCGTCGGAGCCCCTCCAGCGGTCCGCTAGGAGGAGGCGGACGGCCTCTCGGGCCGACGCGAGCGGCGGTGGCTCCAGGCGACGGCGGCGATCCCGAGGACGCTGCCGGCGAGCAGTCCCCAGGCCGTGCCCCGGCCGGAGGAGCCCTCGGGCATCGCGCGCACCACGCCGGCGCAGAAGGCGGCGACGAGCACCAGGTAGGCCAGCAGGCGCCAGCGCAGCACCGTGATGCCCTCGGCGGCTCCCATGTCCACCCCGCGCGCCGCGGCGAAGGTGATCACCACCCAGGACGTCAGCCCCGAGGCGAAGAACATGACCAGGGCGTAGGGGAGGGCGGTCGCCCCGCCGACCCACATCGAGACGACCGCGGCGACCGGGAGCAGCCAGAGCAGCAGCTGGAAGCCGACGGCGCTGGCCTCGTTCCAGACGTCGCGCTGGTGCTCCTCGTCGTAGAAGGGGCTGCCGAGGTCGCCGATCCGCCCGGCCGCGCGGACGAACCACCCGTCCCGCACGTCCGCGACGTCGGCTCCGTGCCCGTGGTCCACCATCAGATGTCCTCCTCGTCTGCGCCGGCCGCAACCCTTGCGGCCGCTCCCTGCCCGAACAGCTCTTCGACGCTCCGTCCCAGGCGCTCGGCCAGCGCGAGAGCCAGGTACACCGACGGCGCGTAGTCGCCGGCCTCGACGGCCACGACGGTCTGCCGCGTCACCCCGGCGGCCCCGGCCAGCTCGGCCTGGGTCAGGCCCAGGGCGGTCCGGCACGCCCGGACCGCGTTGCTCCGACCCTGCGCCGACCGTCGTCCCATGACCACCAGTGTCCAGTAGACCAGACACGGGTGTCAAGTAACGTAGACACCCGACGGGCCGGACGACCGCGTCGACCAGTGCTGGTCGGTGCAGGGGATGATCATGGTCGCGGCCGCGCCGAGACCATGATCATGACCACGTGCCCTCAGGGGCGCAGGCCGTCGAGCACGAGGGTGACGGCGCCCTCGGCGTCGTCCCTCGACGCCGGGTGGCCGCAGGCGGCGCAGATCCCCTGGACCACCACGAGGACGGCGCCGGCACTCACGTTGTCGCGCACGGTCCCGTCCTCGACGCCGGCGCCCAGCAGGTCGGTGATCACCTGCTCCAGCTCCCGGCCGCCCTCGGCGAGCGTGTCCGGCTGCGCCGTCATCAGGGTCGCGAGCGTGCGGGCCAGGCCCTGGTGGCGGTGCAGGTGGTCGACCAGGCCGCGGAGGAACTCGGCCAGCGCCTCCACCGCGGGGAGGGTGGCCAGGAGCGTGCGGCCGCGGTCGCACAGGGCCGTGAGCTCCTCGCGGTAGACGGCCTCGGCGAGGGCCGCGCGGGTGGGGAAGTGGCGGTAGAGCGTGCCGGTGCCCACGCCGGCCAACCGGGCGAAGTCGTCGAACCTCAGGTCGAAGCGGCCGTCGGCGAACAGCTCCCGCGCCGTGGCGAGCAGGGCGTCGCGGTTGCGCTGCGCGTCCGCACGGAGCGGCTTGGGGGTGGTCATCCGTGGTCCTCCTTTGACAACCGGAAGTCGTCTCCATATCGTCGAACTGGAAACAGTCTCCGATTGTAGGGCTGACAGCGAGGTGGGGACGTGAAGATCCTGATGTTCGGCCGCGGCGTGATCGCCACGGCGTACGGGTGGGCCCTGGAGCGGGCCGGCCACGAGGTCGAGTTCTTCGTGCGGCCCGGTCGGGCGGCCGTGTACGGGCCGACGGTCGACCTCGAGCTGCTCGACGCGCGGCGCCGGGTGCGCGGGCAGCGCGTCGTCGAGACGTGGCCGGTCCGCTACCGGGAGTCGCTGGAGCCCGACCACGGCTTCGACCTCGTCGTGGTGAGCGTGCAGCACTACGGCGTCGCCGAGGCCCTCTCCTTCCTGGGCCCGCGGGCGGGCGACGCCACCGTGCTCGTCTTCAACAACCTGCTGGTCGAGCCGTCGGTCGCCGTCGAGGCTCTGCCCGCCGGTCAGGTGGCGTGGGGCTTCCCGGGCGCCGGTGGCGGGTTCGGGGACGACGGCGTGCTGCGGGCCGCCCTGCTGCCCGTCCTCTTCTTCGGCACCCTCGGCGGACCGCCGACCGAGCGCGAGCGTGCCGTCCGGGCCGTGTTCCGCGGGGCCGGGTTCAGGATCCGGGAGACCACCGACGTCCGGGGGTGGCTGACGCTCCACTTCCTCCAGAACGCGGGCCTGCACAGCCAGAGCCTGCGGCTGGGCTCGCTGACCGGGCTGGCGGGCCGACGGCGGGACGTGCGCGAGGCGGTCCTCGCCATCCGCGAGCTCCTGCCCCTCGCCGAGGCCCGCGGCGTGGACCTGCGGCGGCACCGCTCGGAGCTGCTGCCCTACACGGCGCCGGCCTGGCTGACCGCGCCGGCGCTGGCCTGGCTCTTCGGCCACTTCCCCCCGATGCGCACCGTCATGGAGGCGCACGCCAACCCCGAGGAGCTCCGCGCGGTCTGCCGCGACACGCTCGCCGAGGCGCGCCGGCTAGGGGTGCCCGTCCCGCGGCTCGAGGCGGCCGAGCCCTACTTCGCCGCGCAGCCGGCCGGCTGAGGGCACGCGCCGACGCCTCGGCGGGCCCGCGAGCGGCCCACGCGGTAACGTGCGCGGGTGCCGGTCAGCGAGCTGTCCCACGACGAGCTGGTCCGGATCTACGGGCCGTGGACCCCGCGGACGCCCCAGGACGCCGCGCGGCTGTTCGCGGGCTACCCGGGTCGGTGGTGGGTCGCCGGGGGCTGGGCGCTGCAGGCGTTCACCGGGGTCAGCCGGCCGCACGGCGACGTCGACCCCAGCATCCCGCGCCACGAGCTGCCCCTCCTGCGCCGGCACCTGGCCGGCGTCCTCGACCTCTGGTCCGCCGACCAGGAGAACCTGCGGGTCCTGCTCCCGGGGGACGTCGACCGGGACTCCCTCGCGGCGAGCTGCGAGAACGTCTGGGCGCGTCGCAGCGGGGGCGATCCCTGGGAGTACGACGTGATCCTGATGGACGTCGTCGAGGACCGCTGGGTGTTCAAGAGGGACGAGCGCACCAGCCTGCCGGTCGAGGAGATCGTCTGGACCCTCGACGGCGTCCCCTACCTCCGGCCGGAGGTGCAGCTGCTGCACAAGGCGAACGCACCCCGGCCGAAGGACGAGGCGGACTTCGTCGCGGCCGCGCCCCTGCTGGAGCCCGGTCCTCGGCGGTGGCTGCGCGAGGCCCTCGACCGGGCGCACCCGGGGCACCCGTGGCTCGAGGTGCTGTAGCCCGCCACGGCAGCCGGGCAGGGGCCGCCGCTGCCGACCTCGGACCCTGGACCGGGCCTGACCTCAGCTCGCGGCCCGCTGCGACCGGGTGCGCTGGATCGCCTCCTGGACCGCGGTGAGGTTCCCGTCCTCCCAGCGGCGCTCGGTCCAGATTCCCTCGATGCGCCAGCCCCGGTCGGTGCGGCGCAGGTGGTTCGTGTAGATCGCGCGGAGCAGGTAGTCCTCCCCGTTCGGGGAGCCGACGAGCTGGTGCTGGGCGTACATGGCCGAGGTGCAGACCGCGCGGTCCGGCTCGTCGGCGTCGAAGGTGATCACGTGGTTGGTGCTGAGGTGCTGGGTGAGGTCGAAGCCGTCCAGCGCCTCGGCGATGACGTCGACGAGCTCGGCCCTGCTGGTGGAGCCCGTGGGCTTCCCGCCCTGGTAGCCGGTGAGCACGCGGTCGGTGAAGCACTGGCCGAAGGCGGTCCAGTCCTTGCGGTCGACGGTGAGGCAGTAGCGGATGACCACCTCGCTGATGTCGGCCCGGTCCTCGAGTCGGCGGACGCGGCTCGCGAGGTCATCCATGGGTTCGTCTCCTGTGTGCGGTCGTGTCGTCGGGGTGGCAGCGGGTGCTGCGCCGCACCCGGTGGTGCGGTCCACTGTCGTACCGCAGGTGCGCCGTCATCTGGGGAGGCGGGGCGCACGTCGCGGCACGAGGGCCGCCGGCCCCGGGGGGACGACGCGCACGGGCCGCCACCAGGTGCTGGTGACGGCCCGTGCGGCGGGGAGCGGGCTGCTCAGCCCTTGACGGCTCCCGCGGTGATGCCGT
This sequence comes from Microlunatus capsulatus, assembly GCF_017876495.1. Lineage (NCBI taxonomy): Bacteria > Bacillati > Actinomycetota > Actinomycetes > Propionibacteriales > Propionibacteriaceae > Microlunatus > Microlunatus capsulatus. Next base: position 4,403,059 of record NZ_JAGIOB010000001.1, read on the forward strand.
TGACGATCTGCTTGCCGAAGACCGCGGTCACGATGATCAGCGGCACGGTCGCGATGACGGTCCCGGCGAGGATCACCGAGATGTCGGGGGTGTAGCCGGCCTGGATGCTCGCCACCGCCACCTGGATGGTCGGGGTGTTGCGGACGACGATGAACGGCCAGAGGAAGTCATTCCAGGAGGCCATGAACGACAGGATCCCCAGCACGGCCATGCCCGGGCGCGCGATCGGGAACACGATCTCGAACAGCGTGCGGGTCAGGCTGGCCCCGTCGACCTCGGCCGCCTCCACGAGCTCGTCCGGCAGCGCCTGCGTGAGGAACTGGCGCATGAAGAACACCCCGAACGCGGTCACCGCCGCCGGCAGGATCACCGACGCCAGGTTGTTGACCAGCCCGAGCTTGCTCATCACGACGTACAGCGGGACGATCCCGAGCGTCGGGGGGATGGTCAGCGTCGCCAGGGTGATCCCGAACAGCGCGTTCCGTCCGCGGAACTTCAGCTTCGCGAAGGCGAAGCCCGCCATCGTGCAGAAGAAGACGGTGGCCGCGGTGACCACCAGCGCGACGACGAGCGAGCGCCCCAGCGCCTGGAAGAGGTCGGCCTGGGCCAGCGCCAGCCCCATGTTCTTGAACAGCCCCGGCCCGGGGAGCAGCGGCGGCGACCCGTCGTAGAGGTCGGCCGGCGGGTGGGAGCCGGCCACGAGGGAGAAGTAGAAGGGGAACAGGAACAGCGCCGCCGTCAGGGTCAGCACGATGTAGGTGCCGACCCCGGCCTTCTCACCGGCGTGACCCCGGCCGCGCTTCGCGGGGACCGGTGCGGCGCTGACGGCTGCCTCGCGCGGGGCGTCGATCGTGGTCATCGGAGGTCTCCGGTCGTCGTCCTGGTCTTGGGGGTGGGGCGCTCGCGGGTGCGCAGCTGCGCCAGCCCGGTGTTGAGGAGCACCAGCAGGACGACCAGCGCCAGCACCACCACCGCGATCGCCGACGCCCGGCCGAGGCGGCCGATGTCGAAGGCCATCTCGTACATGTACATGGCCACCACCTGGTACTGGCCCAGCGCGCCGCCACCGGCGCCGTTGCCGAACAGGAAGGGCTCCGTGAACAGCTGGGTGGCCCCGATCGTGGACAGCACGATGGTGAACAGGATGGTCGGACGCAGCCCCGGCAGCGTGACGTGCACGAACTGGGAGAAGCGGCTGGCGCCGTCGATGGCGGCGGACTCGTAGAGCTCCTTGCCGATGGACTGCATGCCGGCGAGGTAGATCAGCGCGTTGTAGCCCGTCCAGTGCCAGGTGACGATGACCGCGATGGCGATCTGGGCCGTCCAGTTGCCGGCGGTCCAGGCGATGGGCTCCATCCCGAGCGCGTTCAGCACGACGTTGGCCAGCCCGCCCGAGGTGTTGGAGAAGATCGAGGCGAAGACCAGCGTCGCCGCGACCAGCGACGTCGCGTACGGCATGATCATCGAGATCCGGAAGAAGTTGCGGACCCGCATGTTGTAGTTCAGCAGGTGGGCCAGGCCGAGGGCCATGATCAGCTGCGGGACGGTGGAGAGGAGACCGATGGTGAAGGTCTTCCACAACGAGTTGTAGAACGACTCGCTCCCGAACAGCCAGACGTAGTTGTCCAGGCCGATGAACTTGGGCTCGCCGCCGGCCAGGCGGTACTCGTAGAAGCTGAGCCACACCGTGTACAGCAGCGGGAAGAGCCCGAAGGCGCCGAACAGGATGAAGAAGGGTGCGATGAAGGCGTAGGGGGTGGACCGCTCCCCGGCCGGCTTGCGACGGGCCGGGCGGGCCGGCGCTGACGCGGGCCCGGTGCGGGCGTGGGTCGGGGTGTCGACGGCCATGTCGTGACTCCGGTTCCTGTGGTGTCGGGTGGGTGACCTGACCGGTGCCCCCGACCCGGCGGGGTCGGGGGCACCGGTCAGCGGCTGGTCGTCAGCCGATCTGGTCCTCGAGGGTCTTCATGGCGGTGTCCCAGGCCTCGGCCGGCGGGACGTTGTTGCTCTCCACGGAGGTCAGCGCCTTCCCGATCGTGTTGTCGATCGTGCCGTCGTCGACGCCGAGCGGCTGGTCGGGAGCGGCGCGGAAGCCGTCGCTGAAGATCTGCCCGATCGGGGCGCCGTTGAAGTACGGGTCCTTGACGTCGGCGATCTGGTCCAGCGACTCGCTGTTGGACGGGAACGCCAGACCGGCCTGGAACTCCTTGGTCTCGGACTCGGCGCTGGTCAGGAACTGGGCCAGCTGGGCGGCGGCGGCCGCGTTGGGGCTGTCCTTCGGGATGGACAGGTAGGACCCGCCCCAGTTCCCGCCCAGACCCTGCGGCAGGGGCAGGACCCCCCAGTTGCCGGAGTTCTGGTCACCGGCCTGCTGCTTGATGTAGCCGAGCATCCAGGCGGGGCAGGCGATGGTGGCGAAGTCGCCGGTGTTCATCGCCGTGTTCCACGGCTGGGAGAACTGCTCGAGCTTCGCGGTCAGACCCTCGGCGCCGACCTTGGCCGCACGGTCGAACGACGGGCGCGCGGTGCCGTTGGTCGTGTAGGTGGCCTCGCCCTCGGCGTTGTAGTTGCGCTCGGGCTGGACCGAGGTCAGCAGCCGGTAGTAGCCCCCGGCGGAGTCCATCCACGGCTCCTGGGTGGCGGCCACGTACTTCCGGCCGGTCTCCTCGTAGGAGTCCCAGTCGGTGATGACCTTCGCCAGCTCGTCGGAGGTCGACGGCAGGCCGGCCTCCTCCAGCTTGTCGCTGCGGTAGCAGATGGCCATCGGGCCGGCGTCGGTGCCCCAGCCGAGCACGGCCCCGTCCTCGGTGGTGATGGCGCCCTGCTTCGCCGGCGGGTACTTGTTGGTGTCGCCCACGGCGGTGGTGCGGATGTCCAGCCACTTGTCCTGCTGCTGCTGGGTGACCAGGGCCGCCCGGCTGATCTCGAGGGCCTGGATGTCCGCCAGGCCCGAGCCCGAGTTCAGCTTGGTGGTGAGCGCGGTCCAGTAGTCGCTCTCCTGCTGGACCTCGGAGTACTTGACGGTGACGTTGGGGTGCAGCTTCTTGTAGTCGTCCAGCAGGCCGGCCTTCTCGAAGTTCGCGAAGATGCCGCCGAAGGAGTCGACGTTGATGGTGACGGGCTTGCTCTCGTCCGGGGCGGCGAGCTTGCTGGCCGGGGACCCGGCCTCCGGAGCGTCACCGCCGCCGGAGCACGCGCTGAGCAGGAGTGAAGCCGCGACGAGCCCCGCTGCTGCGGCGCCCGCAGCCCTCCCGTTGCCGAAGATGGACATACGAACCTCCTTGAGCCCCGCGAGCGGGGGTCGACGCTGACCAGTGGGAGCGGGGGCGCACGGCTGCTCGAGCCGGGGCTGCGCGACCTGACCGGCCCGGTCCCGGGGGACCGGCCCGTCGGACGCCACGAGGACCCGGGTCGAGCGGGCTGGAGCGCCCGCCGGACGGCGATTCGATAGTTTCGAACGAAACGCGAAACGCTGTCCTGCGAGGACAGTAGAGGTCGACCCGGTCTCCGTCAACAGCGGCGTCCGCACACTTGACAGGTCCTACAGGAGCAGGTTCTCTTGGGCTCACCTCCCCTCAGAGCGTTCGAGGGGAAGCAAAAAGTTTCGACCACCGGCTGGCACCGCTGGTGCCACTCGTCCTGCCTCGACCGGGGCGCGACCCGCGAAGGAGCGGACGATGACCAAGGATGGCCGGCCCACGCTGGAGACGGTCGCCGTCGCCGCCGGGGTGTCGCTGGCCACCGTGTCCAAGGTGCTGAACGACCGCCGCGACGTCGCGGCCGCGACCCGGTTGCGGGTCCAGGAGCTCCTGGACGAGTACGAGTACGTCCCGCCCCGTCGGTCGCCGGTGCACCGCGACGCCACCCACCGCCGCTTCATCGAGCTCGTCTTCACCGCCCTCGACAGCCCCTACTCGGTCGAGATCATGCGGGGGGTCGTCTCCTGCCCGGTCGACGTCGTGGTCACCTCGGCTCCGGACACGCCGGACGGTCGGGGGTGGTCCGGCCGGTTCGCCCCGAACGACCGGTCGGGGGCCATCATCGTCACGTCGCAGCTGACCCCGGCGGACCAGCGCGAGCTGGCCCGCGCCCGGGTGCCCTACGTCCTCATCGACCCGGCCGCGGAGCTGGCGAGCCCGGAGGTCAGCACGGTCGGCGCGACGAACTGGGCCGGGGGGCTCGCGGCGACGCAGCACCTGCTCGGCCTGGGCCACCGGCGGATCGCCGCCATCGGGGGGCCGGCCGCGATGCTGTGCACCCGCGCCCGCATCTCCGGGTACAGCGCGGCGCTGGCCTCGGCGGGCGTCCGCCTGGACCCGGAGCTGATCCGGCACGGCCGGTTCCACCACCGGGGCGGCCATCAGGCGGCCCAGGAGCTGTTCGCGCTGCCCGACCCGCCGACGGCGATCTTCGCCGGCAGCGACGAGCAGGCCTTCGGGGTGGCCGAGGCGGCGCGGCTCACCGGTCGGCGCATCCCCGACGACCTGAGCCTCGTCGGCTTCGACGACCTGCCGATGGCCCGGTGGTTCTCGCCCCCGCTCACCACGGTGCGCCAGCCCCTGACCGAGATGGGTCGGACGGCGGCGTCGATGTTGCTGGGGATGATCGAGGACGGCGAGCCGCACGGCCGCCAGGTGGAGCTGGCCACCGAGCTCGTCGTCCGGTCCTCGACCGCGCCACCCCCGGGACGCACGGGCGCGGGTCCGGCCCGGTAGCGGGGGCGCGCTCGCGGAGCCGGCCGGGGTGGACCGCGGCGCCCGGTGGCTGCGCCTACCGTGGTCGGGGTGTACGCCAAGACGCTGATCCCCGGTCCGAACCCCGTCCCCGCGCTGATGGCCACCACCGACGAGCTGACGGTGCTGCTGCCGCAGCTGCTCGAGCGGGGCTGGGCCCTGTTCGGCGACCCGCCGCCGCTCGACCCGGCGGGGGAGGTGGTCATCGACTCCGACCGGCTCCGGCTCGTGCTGGACGGCCGCCCCCTGCTGGACGACCGGAACCCCACGGCCCCCGACGGCTGGTGGGCCGCCGTCGACCAGCTGGGCAGCCGCTGCGCCGTCATCCTCTGCGACCAGGCCGACGTCGACCTCGTCCACCACGCGGTCGAGGGTCAGCTGGCGGCCCTGGTGGACACCGCGCGGGCCGTCTTCGCCGCCCTGCCCGTGACCACCGTCCTCGCCGGCTGAGCCAGCGTCCTGCCGAGGCCGCTCCTGAGGTTCGCCTTCTGCCGAGTTGTCAGAAGCTGGTTGACCCCTGGGTCAACTGAGTTCTGACAACTCGGCCCAGAAGCGACCCCTGGGTGCCGCCTCAGCCGGTGATGAGGAGGACGAGGAGGAGGGCGTTGAGGGCGACGATGGCGGCGACGACGGTCCAGGTGATGGCGATGGTGGCCGGGCGGGTGGGGACGAGGGCCATGAGCTTGGGGTCGCGGGCGATCCTCACGAGCGGGATGAGGGCGAAGGGGATCCCGAAGGAGAGGACGACCTGGGACAGGATCAGCAGCCGGGTGGGGTCCGCACCGGCACCGAGGAGGACCAGGGCGGGGATGGCGGTGGCCAACCGGCGCCAGAGCAGCGGGATCCGCCGGTGCAGCAGCCCGTCCATGATGACGGTGCCGGCGTAGCCGCCGACGGAGGTGGAGGCCAGCCCGGAGGCGAGCAGGGCGAGCGCGAACAGGATCGCGACGACCGGGCCGAGGCCGGTGCTGATCGCGGTGTGGACCTCGGTGAGCCCGTCCAGCTGGAGCCCGAACAGTGAGCTGCCGGAGAGGAGGAGCATGCCGATGTTGACGCTGCCGGCGACGACCATGGCGAGGATGACGTCGGCTTTGACGGCGCCGAGGACTCCGCGGGCGTTGCCGGGGTCGGCGCGGCCGTGGCGGTCGCGGACGAGGGCGGAGTGGAGGTAGACGGCGTGCGGCATGACGGTGGCGCCGAGCATCCCGACGGCGAGCAGGGCGGAGTCGGTCCCCGCGAGCCGCGGCACCAGCCCGGCCGCAGCCTGAGCGGGGTCGGGGGGGTCGACGACGAGGCCGGCGAGGAACCCGACGGTGACGACGGCCAGCAGGGCGGTGATGACCTTCTCGAAGCTGGGTTGGCCGTGGCGCTGGACGTAGAGCAGGGCGGTGGACACGCTGACGGTGACCACGGCGCCGGCGACCAGGGGCAGGTCGAAGAGGAGCTGGAGGGCCAGGGCGCCGCCGACGACTTCGGCGATGTCGGTGGCGACGGCGACGAGCTCGGCCTGGGCCCAGTAGGCGAGGCGGGTGCGGCGTCGGGTGCGCTGGCCGACGAGGGCGGGGAGGGACTGGCCGGTGAGCCAGCCGACCTTGGCGGAGAGGTACTGGATGAGTCCGGCCATCAGGGTGGCGCCGACGAGGACCCAGAGGAGGAGGTACTGGTAGGTGGCTCCGGCGGTGGTGTTGGTGGCGACGTTGCCGGGGTCGACGTAGGCGACGGCGGCGACGAACGCGGGTCCGAGGAGTTTGGTGCGGTTGAGCAGGGTGCCCGCGTCGGGCCGCGGCGGCCTCGTCAGCAGCGTCATCGTCAGGGTCTCCTGGCCGTCGTCGGGCGGACGGAGGCCCCGGCACGCAGGTGCCGGGGCCTCGTGGTCGTGGTGGCCCGGGTCGGGGTCAGGTCGACCCGGGCCGGGCTCAGAGGGTCTGGGCCTTGACCAGGAACGGGCTCGCGGCCTTGAGCACCGAGGCGCGGGTCGCGGGCTTCTCGAACGCGCCCTTGTAGACCCCGCCCTCGGCCTCCTTCTTGCCGAGCACCCCGAGGATCGCCGCGTGCCGGGCCTCGACCCCGAAGATGCTCGCGGCCGCGGTCAGCAGACCCTTCTCCTTGAGCAGGCTCGGGGCGGCGCCCAGGTAGGCCGACACCCCCAGGT